>OZ255841.1:0-437500 GCA_965277835.1 Candidatus Arcticimaribacter sp.
TTATACGGCAGCGATTTTTGCTTACGCACTCGATGCAGAATCTGTTACTATTTGGAAGGATGTTCCGGGTGTTTTAAATGGAGACCCTAGAGTGTTTAAAAACACGCAACTTTTAAATCAAATATCTTATGTAGAAGCCATTGAACTTGCTTTTTATGGGGCTTCGGTAATTCACCCTAAAACGCTTCAGCCACTTCAACGAAAAGAAATTCCGTTGTATGTAAAATCTTTTATAAACCCAGAAGGGTTAGGAACTATGGTTTCTAAAGGGAAAAGATTAGAACCTTATGTCCCTTGCTATATCTTGAAACCTAAACAAGTATTGTTGCGACTTTCTACACTAGATTTTTCGTTTATGGTTGAAGATAATATTAGCGAAATTTTCGCTTTACTTCACAAGTATCAAATGCGTGTAGATTTGATTCAAAACTCAGCAATCAGCTTTTCTGTTTGTATAAACAACAAATATGATAGATTAGAAGAACTAATAGCTATTTTACAACCTAAATTTAAAGTAACTGTATTTGAAGATGTTGATTTATATACGGTTCGGCATTTTACTCCAACTGCACTAAATGAAATTGAAAAACAGAAAGACAATATTTTACTAGAACAATACGCTCAAGAAACAATTCAATATGTAATTGAAAATTAGGTTCTATTTAATTGATATACGTTTCTATAAAATTTTTACAATACGTTTTAATTTCGTTACGGGTATTTCTAAAAGCTGTTTCAATTTCTTCTTCGTTTCCTTTTAGTTTTGATGGGTCAGTAAAATTATGATGCAATTTTTTAATTACATTACCTGTGAAAATAGGGCAATTTTCAGCAGCATGGTCACAGACTGTGAGTATAAAATCGAAAGAAATATCTTGGTAATCCGAAATTAAATTTGAAGTGTTTTTTGAAATATCAATATCTATTTCTTTCATTGTTTTAATCGCACGGGGGTTTACACCATGAGTTTCGATACCAGCACTATAAACGTCAATTTTAGTGTTCCCAAAAAATTCCATAAACCCATGAGCTATTTGGCTTCGACATGAGTTTCCTGTACAAATAATTAGTAGTTTTTTCATTTAGAGTAAGTTTAAATTAAGTTATTTTATTACCAAAATCAGCAATAATTTTATTTGATATAATTTGCGATAATTTTATATGACTTTCCATAGTCAATCCTGCAACGTGAGGGCTTAGAAGCACCTTATTTGAGTTTAATAAATAAGAAAAACTAGCATTATCTTTTTGAGACTCAAATATATTTTCGAAAGAGCTACTTTCATATTCTAAAACATCTAGACCTGCTCCTAAAATTTTTCCAGACTTTAACCCATCTACTAAGTCCTTTGTACTAACAGCACTACCTCGGGCGGTGTTAATTAACCAAAAATTGCGTTTCATTTGCATTATAAATTTATGATTAATCATACCCTTTGTTAGTTTAGTTTGTGGTGTGTGTAGGCTTAAAACGTCTGCTGTGCTTTGGAGTTCTTCTAAAGATACTGAAGAGGCATACTTGTCAGATTGTAAGGGAAGTATATCATAGAAAACAACTTTTTTAATATCAAAACCATATAGTTTTTTAGCAAAACTTTTACCCATATTACCGTATCCAATAATTCCTATGGTTTTTCCTTCGAGTTCTATACCTCTATGCTCTTCTCTTAACCAATTTTTATTTCTAACACTTTGGTCTGCTCTATTAAGTTTGTTAAATAATGAAAGTAACATTCCAAGGGCGTGTTCTCCTACAGCGTTACTATTGCCTAGTGGAGCAGAAAAAAGTTTAATCCCCATTGTTTTAGTCATTGGTTGGTCTATGTTTTCTAGACCAGCGCCTACTCTTCCTATGAATTTAAGGTTACTAGCGTTTTTTAAAAAAGCAGCGTCAATAGAAAACCTACTTCGAATAATTAGCCCGTCATATTGTTCTATTTGTTCAAGTATTTCTTCTTTGGTTTGTGTATATGCTAGGGTATTTTCAAATCCTGCTTGAGTTAATTTTTCTAAAAGTATAGGATGATTTTTATCAATATGTAGCACTCTCATAATGTATAACTCAAAAATCTAAAAAGGTTTGTGCAATATAAAAAAACAGAAAAATCCCAAAAATATCATTAGAGGTTGTTATAAATGGTCCTGTGGCGATTGCAGGGTCAATACCTCGTTTATCGAGAATTATAGGTACAAAAGTTCCAATTAGTGCAGCAATAATAATAACCACCATCATTGATGCCGCAACAGTGAAACTTAGAGCAAGGTCTTGGTTAATAATAACTCCGAAAAGAATTAAAACAACGGATAAGAAAAACCCATTGATTAAGCTTAAACCAATTTCTTTTAAAAGACGACTAAGTAAAGAGCCTCTGATAACATCGTTAGCTAGCCCTTGAACAATAATTGCTGAAGATTGGACTCCAACATTTCCTGCCATTGCTGCAATAAGTGGAGTATAGAAAAATAAACTTCGTAGGGTTGGTTGATTCATTACCTCTTCGAAGTCTTTTAATATAAAGACACTACCTAAACCTCCAATTAATCCTAAGAAAAGCCAAGGTAGTCTAGCTTTTGTTAATTGTAATATACTATCATTAGCTTCAACATCATTCGAAATACCCGCTGCTAATTGATAGTCTTTATCGGCCTCTTCTTTTATTACATCAACAATATCGTCAATTGTAATTCGCCCGAGTAACTCCATGTCGTTATTTACTACGGGAATGGCTTCTAAGTCATATTTAGACATAATTTTAGCAACATCTTCAATATTGTCATCAACATTTACATAATCAACTTTTGGAGTATATATATCTTTAATTGTTGCTTTTGATTTTGCAGTAAGAAGGTTTTTTAATGACAACCTGCCAATAAGTTTATTTTTATTTGTTACGACATATATAGAATGAACTCGAGTTACTTGTTCTGCCTGTACCCGCATTGCATTAACACATTTAAGGATGCTTAAATCTTCTTCAACCTTAACAAGCTCTTTAGCCATTAATGCACCTGCTGTATTTTCATCGTAGGTAAGTAACTCTCGAATGTCTTCAAGGTGCTTAGTGTCCGAAATTTCGGACATTACTTTTTCTTGGCGTTCTTCTGGTAATTCTGCAATGAGGTCAGCAGCGTCATCTGTGTCTAAAACCTCTAATTCTTCAGCAATTTCTTTTGCAGATAATTGTTTCAGAATTTTTTCCCTGAGTTCTTCATTAATTTCAGCAAGCGCATCTGCTGTTTGTTCACTATTTAAAAGTTTAATGAGATAAACAGCATCTTCAAGCGATAAATTTTCAGCAACTTCGGCAATGTCAGCATAATGAACGTTTGCCAATTGGCGAATTAACTTTTTGTCTGCACGTTTTTTTACAAGCGACTCAATTTTCTCAAAAGTAATATTGTCAAAATGAGGTGCTGCCATTTTCAAATCTTTGAGTTAATGCTATAAAATCGTCTCCTGAGAGTTTTTCTGGGCGAAGCCCAAAGATAACATCTTCTGTATTAATATCAGATGTTAGTAATGTTTTTAAACTGTTACGAATGGTTTTTCGTCTTTGTTGAAAGCTTAATTTGACAATTTTGAAGAGCAATTTTTCATTACAATTGAGCGTATATTCTTCTTTTCTTTTAAGAGTAATTACCCCAGAATCTATTTTGGGGGGTGGATTAAATACATTTGGAGGAACAGTAAATAGATATGTAGCCGAGTAGAAAAGTTGAACCAAAACCGAAAGAATACCATACTTTTTTGATCCAGGTAACTCACAAATTCTTTCGCCAACTTCTTTTTGGAACATTCCTACGAAAAAAGGAATTTGATTTCGATGCTCAATGGTTTTAAAAACAATTTGAGTAGATATATTGTACGGGAAATTACCAATAATAGCAAAAGGTGTGCTGTTGAATATAGATGAGATATCAAATTTCAAAAAATCATCTTCAATAATATTATGTTCTAAATGGGGGTATTTCTTTTTAAGAAAACTAACAGACTCACGGTCAATTTCAATAAGATATACGTTATTGTTAGTGTGAGGTAAATACTGAGTTAGTACCCCCATCCCAGGTCCAATTTCTAGGACTTTAGAATAGTTTTCAAAATTAAGTGTGTTTGCTATTTTAGATGCAATATTAAGATCTTTTAAAAAGTGTTGACCCAACTTTTTTTTAGCACGAACGACTTTCATTGAATTGCTGCTATTTGCTCTAGTTCGGTTCTAAATGAAAGAATTTTATCTCCAAACTTTTTAACAGCATTTTTTCTCAATAGTGTAGCATCTTCTTTTAGGTAAGCGTCGAATGCAGAACGATTTTTGCAATGATATTGAGCGGCATAACTTCGCCCTTTAGAACTATCTTCTGTAACTACTTTAAGTAACAATATTTTTATAAACTTCCCAGTCGCCATCATTTCTGGCATATGCGTATTGTTCATCCAATCAATCCATTGAGTTTCAATGGAGGGTTCAACATGTGTAGTGACATTATATATTAACATTGAAGATTTTTATGAAATTATTTCAAAACCAGTATAGGGGACTAATGCTTTAGGTATTTTTATTCCATTTGGCGTTTGATTATTTTCTAATAACCCTGCTAACACACGGGGGAGTGCCAATGAACTTCCATTTAGAGTGTGAACCAAATGTTTTTTACCTTCCTTATTTTTATAGCGCAGCTGTAATCGTTCTGACTGAAAACTTTCGAAGGTAGAAACTGAGCTTATTTCAAGCCATTTGTCTTGTGCGGTTGAAAAAATTTCAAAGTCATACGTTAGGGCAGAGGCAAACCCTAAGTCGCCACCACATAAACAAAGTATTCTATAGGGAACTTCAAGTTCTATGAGAATAGATTTGACATGATTTATCATTTCTTCTAAAGCAATACGAGAACGTTCTTGGGTTTCTAGGCGAACTATCTCAACTTTATCAAATTGATGCAAACGATTTAATCCTCGAACATTTGCGCCATAGCTTCCAGCTTCCCTCCTAAAACAAGGCGTGTATGCTGTTAAGCAAATAGGGAGCTGTTTTTCTTCTAAGAGCCTGCCTCTATAAATATTAGTTAGAGGTACTTCGGAAGTTGGAATTAAATATAAATCATCTATACCGACATGATACATTTGCCCTTCTTTGTCTGGAAGTTGCCCTGTACCATATCCAGATGCTTCGTTTACTAAAAGAGGTACTTGTATTTCTTTATATCCTGCCGTAATATTTTTATCTAAAAAATAATTAATTAATGCACGTTGTAGCCGCGCACCTTTTCCCTTATATACGGGAAATCCTGCACCTGTAATTTTATTTCCAAGTTCAAAATCAATTAGGTCATATTTTTTGGCGAGTTCCCAATGCGGAAGTGCTTCTGAAGAAAGTGAAGGGATAGTACCTCCACGTTCTGTTTCGATGTTATCATTTTCGGAAACTCCTTTAGAAACAGCTTCTAAGGGAACATTAGGAATTTGGAGCCGTATAGAAGTTAAAGATTGTTCTGTTTGGTGCAAATGTTCTTGCAGCTCTTTGGAGTTTATCTTTAACTCGGCGGAACGCTCTTTTAAAGCTTGTGCTTCTTTTCCCTTACCATTTTTAAATAATTGTCCTACTTTTTTAGCAAGTTCATTTGCTTCTGCAAGTTGTTGGTCTAAACTTGTTTGAGTTTTTCTTCGGTCATCATCAAGCTCTAATAATTGGTTTATAAGACCAATGTCGGTAAAGTTTCTTTTTTCCAGAGCTTTAATAACAGCGTCCTTATTTTCTCTGAGATGTTTTAAATGTAGCATAGACTTAATCAATAAAGTATTACAAAGATATTATTTTAGTCTTTTAAGGAATTAATTTTCAGACTTAAAAAGAGCAATACACTTTTCTTTATCTCTTATAAGTTGCTGTTTAAGTTTCTCTAAAGAATCAAATTTTTGTTCTTCTCGGATTTTACTTAAAATTTCAATAGTTAATTCTTGATTATATAGGTCCATATCAAAATCAAAAAAATGTACTTCTATAGATATAGAGGCGCCACCCAAAGTAGGGCGAATACCAATATTCATCATACCAAAAGTTAGTTTATTTTTAATTATTGATTGAATTTGATACACTCCGTTCGGAGGAATAAGTTTATATTCTTCTTTAATTTGAATGTTTGCAGTAGGGAAATTTAGTGTTCTTCCAATTTCTGAGCCTTTTATAACAGTGCCACTAAGTTTAAAAGGGCGGTTTAAATAGCGCGAAACATTTTTGATATTTCCATTAAGTAGGGCTTCGCGAATTTTAGTAGAACTAATATTTATTGAGGCTACTTCTTGAGCAGAAATTTCTTCTACTTCAAAATTATAGATGACCCCATATTGTTTTAAGTCTTTTATAGAAGCCTCCCTATTTCTTCCAAACTTATGGTTATAACCAATTATTACTTTTGATACTTTGAATACATTAACCAAAATGTCGCGTGTAAACTCTAAAGACGTTAATCTTGAAAATTCTTTAGAAAAGGGGTGAATAACTAAAACATCGACTCCTAAAGAACTTAAAATCTGCTCTTTTTCTTTTAGCGTGTCAATTAGTTTGATATTACTATCTTTTTGAAGAACCATTCTTGGGTGTGGAAAAAATGTTAACACCACAGCTAAGTGTCCTTTGGATTTAGCTTTATTAACAAGGTCAGTAATTATTTTTTGATGACCTAGGTGTACTCCATCAAAAGTACCAATAGTTAATACACTGGGCTTTTGCTCTTTATAATCTTCAATGTTTTGAATAATCCTCACTTGACTTTAAAAAGACTATATTTGTGTTATATATTACAATAGTTGCAAAAGTATTGTTTTTAAGTTTAAATAATTGACTTATTTCAAATCAGATAGTATATGAAAAGAAAACCTATATTATTTATGTTGGGGGTATTACTATCTTTTTCTCTTCATTCTCAAGATTTATGGACTTTTAAGACTAACAATTTGTTATCTCGAGGCGTTACCCCTGAAGAGAAAATAAAGACAATTGTTTTAGATGCAAATCAATTTAAAACGTTTTTAGATGTAAGAGCGCGAGGTGCAAAATCAGAACAAACAATAGATTTTCCGAATGAGCTAGGAAATATGGAGACTTTTGTAGTAGTAAAAGATGATTTACTATCTCCAGAATTAGCGAAGAAGCATCCCGATATAGGAGTATATAGAGGCATAAGTAAGACGAGAAAGGGAGTAACAGTTCGTTGGAGTTATTCTCCACATGGTATAAATGCTATGTTGTATTACCCTGGAGGGTATCATTTTATTCAACCAAAGAAAGAAGGAGCAAAGAACGAGCATTTGTTTTATAAACGAGAGGCGAGTTTGTATAAAGACTACGGACCTTTTGAATGTTTGGTGAAAGGGGAAAAAGATATAAGTAATTATAAAGGAAGAGGAGCTGCTAGACAATATAAATCTATGGTCACAGGAACTATAACAACTTATAGATTGGCAGTAGCGACTACAGGGGAGTTTACACAATTTTGGGGAGATAATGATGCTACTAATGGTACAAATAAACAAGATGCTCTTGCAAATATAGTAAGTACAATAAATCGTGTTAATCAGGTTTTTGAAGTAGATTTTGGAGTTCGTTTTCAATTGGTTTCAGGAGAAGGATTAATATATGATAACTCAAGCACAGACCCTTTTACTGGTAGTGGAAGTGCACTGTTAGCTGAAACACAACAAACAATTGACACTAATTTCGGAACAGCTAATTATGATGTAGGACATTTGTTTACAGTAATTACACCTACTCCAGGGGTTGCCGTAGGGGTTGGGCTTGCTGCGTTAGGTGCTTTATGCGCTCCTACACATAAAGCAAATGCATATAGCGCACGTTTTACTACAGTACCAAAGAATAGTCCAAATGATATTTTTGACATAACTGTTGCTCATGAATTAGGTCATCAGTTTGGAGCAAGTCATACATTTTCTCATGCTTTGGAGGGGGCAGGTCTAGCAAATGTTGAACCAGGTAGTGGGTCAACCATTATGGGTTATCCTGGAGGGGGAACAGGTTCTAGTGTCCAAAACATAGCGGATTATTATTTTCATTCTCATACTATATCGCAAGTAAAAAACCTTATATCTATGAGATCTTGCGGGACTGTGAGTACAACAACAAATAATATTCCGACTGTTTCAGCAGGAGCTAATATAAGTATTCCTATGGGTACTGCTTATGAATTAACCGCTACAGCTACGGATACGGATAATGATGCTTTGACTTATTGTTGGGAACAAGTGAATTCAGGAGAAGTCGTTACAAGAGCAACCTTTGGGCCTACCCTTGTAACCGGCCCTCAGAATCGTTCATTTCCGCCTACTAGTTCTCCTAAACGCACAGTTCCTTCTATAGCACATGTATTATCAGGGAGGTTGACATCAACCAACCCTAGAGAAAATAGTAATGAGTGGGAAACAGTTTCTACCGTAAGTAGAACACTTCGTTGGGCAGTAACGGTAAGAGATCGTTCCAACGGAATGCCAAGTATGGGACAAACTGCACAATCATTTCTTAAGCGTATATATGTATATTCTAATTCAGGACCATTTAGTGTTACTTCACAGAACACAACAGGTATAGTTTGGAGAACAGGAGCCCAAGAGCGGATTTCTTGGGATGTGGCAAATACAAATACTTCACCAATTAATACTAATACGGTGTCTATTTATATGTCTACAGATGGAGGTCAAAACTTCAATACACTTGTAGTAGCCAACACCCCTAATGATGGGAGTTATGATTATACAATACCATCGGGTTTAGTTTCAACTAATGCACGTTTGATGATTAGAGCAGATAATAATATTTATTTTGCAGTGAATAGTCAACCTTTTACTATAATAGATGCAGGTTTATTTAGCACTACCATTACTCCTACCTTGATAGAGGGCTGTGGTGCTACTTCTTCGGTGAGTTATAACTTTGCATTGAATCGATTAAATGGTTTTACGGGTACAGTTAGTTTGAGTTTGGATAATATATCTGCTGGGGTAACTTATACAATAACCCCTCCGATGGGTTCATTAGGTACAGCAGTACAAACAATACCAGGAACTATAACACTTACTAATTTAGTTCCTTTAGCTACAGGTACTTATACGATAGATTTAGTATCACAATCTGGTTCAGTTCGAGCGACAAATCCTTTTGTATATCGAAAGCTACCAATTTCTATCCCTGTTGTACCAACAAGTTTAACAGCGACAAATGTATTAAGTCAGCCTTTGCGACCTGCATTTAGTTGGCAAGCAGTTTCAGGAGCAACATCATATACTATAGAACTTTCGCCACAAAATAATTTTTCAACCATATCTGTTTCTTCAACCCTTAGTACTACGACTTTTGCACCTACCCAAAACCTAGAACGGAATACTCTGTACTATTGGAGGGTTAGAGCTTCGAATAGTTGTGGGGTGGGTAATTATTCTGCGACTCAGAATTTTAGAACGCTTAATGTAGAATTATTTAGTACTACTGTTACTCCTACGTTGATAGAAGGCTGTGGCGCTACTTCTTCGGTGAGTTATAACTTTACATTGAATCGATTAAATGGTTTTACAGGTACGGTTAGTTTGAGTTTGGATAATGTACCTACTGGGGTAACTTATACAATAACCCCTACGATGAGTTTATCAGGAGGAGTATTGACAATACCAGGAACTATAACGCTTACTAATTTAGTTCCTTTAGCTACGGGTACTTATACGATAGATCTAGTATCACAATCTGGTTCAGTTCGAGCGACAGATTCTTTTGTATATCGAAAGTTACCGATTTCTATCCCTGCTGTACCAACAAGTTTAACAGCGACAAATGTATTAAGCCAACCTTTGCGACCTGCATTTAGTTGGCAAGCGGTTTCAGGAGCAACGTCATATACTATAGAGCTTTCGAGGCAAAATAATTTTTCAACTATATCTGTTTCTTCGACGCTTAGTACTACGACTTTTGCACCTACCCAAAACCTAGAACGGAATACTCTGTATTATTTTAGGGTTAGAGCTTCGAATAGTTGTGGGGTGGGTAATTATTCTGCAACCCAGAATTTTAGAACGCTTAATGTAGAGTTATTTAGTACTACTGTTACTCCTACGTTGATAGAGGGCTGTGGTGCTACTTCTTCGGTGAGTTATAACTTTACATTGAATCGATTAAATGGTTTTACGGGTACAGTTAGTTTGAGCTTGCAGAATGTACCTATTGGGGTAATTTATACAGTAACCCCTACGATGAGTTTATCAGGAGGAGCGTTGACAATACCAGGAACTATAACGCTTACTAATTTAGTCCCATTAGCCACGGGTACTTATACGATATATTTAGTATCACAATCTGGTTCCGTTCGAGCAACAGAGCCTTTTGTATATCGAGAGTTACCGATTTCTATCCCTGCTGTACCAACAAGTTTAACAGCGACAAATGTATTAAGTCAATCTTTACGACCTGCATTTAGTTGGCAAGCGGTTTCAGGAGCAACGTCATATACTATAGAGCTTTCGAGGCAGAATAATTTTTCAACTATATCTGTTTCTTCTACGCTTAGTACTACGACTTTTGCACCTGCCCAAAATCTAGAGCGGAATACTTTGTACTATTGGAGGGTTAGAGCTTCGAATAGTTGTGGGGTGGGTAATTATTCTGCGACACAGAACTTTAGAACACTTAGAAGTTTGTACTTTAATATTAGCATTACTCCTCCATTAATAGAGGGCTGTAGCACTACCTCTTCGGTGAGTTATAATTTTACATTGAATAGATTAAATGGTTTTACGGGTACAGTTAGTTTGAGTTTGGATAATGTATCTGCTGGGGTATCTTATACAATAACCCCTATGATGGGTTCATTAGGTACAGTAGCATTGACAATACCAGGAACTATAACGCTTACTAATTTAGCTTCTTTAAACACGGGTACTTATACGATAGATTTAGTATCACGGGCTGGTTCAATTCGAGCGACAGAGCCTTTTGTATATCGAGAGTTACCAGCTCCTGCTGTACCAACAAGTTTAATAGCGACAAATGTATTAAGCCAACCTTTGCGACCTGCATTTAGTTGGCAAGCGGTTTCAGGAGCAACATCATATACTATAGAACTTTCGCCACAAAATAATTTTTCAACTATATCTGTTTCTTCTACGCTTAGTACTACGACTTTTGCACCTACCCAAAACCTAGAACGGAATACAATGTACTATTGGAGGGTTAGAGCTTCGAATAGTTGTGGGATGAGTAATTATTCTGTAAATCAGAATTTTAGAACGCTTAATGTAGAATTATTTAGTACTACTGTTACTCCTTTGTTGATAGAGGGCTGTGGTGCTACTTCTTCGGTGAGTTATAATTTCACATTGAATCGATTAAGTGGTTTTACGGGTACAGTTAGTTTGAGTTTGGATAATGCACCTACTGGGGTAACTTATACAATAACTCCTACGATGAGTTTATCAGGAGGAGCATTGACAATACCAGGAACTATAACGCTTACTAATTTAGTTCCTTTAGCTACGGGTACTTATACGATAGATTTAGTATCACAATCTGGTTCCGTTCGAGCGACAGATTCTTTTGTATATCGAAAGTTACCAATTTCTATCCCTGCTGTACCAACAAGTTTAACAGCGACAAATGTATTAAGCCAACCTTTGCGACCTGCATTTAGTTGGCAAGCAGTTTCAGGAGCAACGTCATATACTATAGAACTTTCGCCACAAAATAATTTTTCAACCATATCTGTTTCTTCGACCCTTAGTACTACGACTTTTGCACCTGCCCAAAATCTAGAGCGGAATACTTTGTACTATTGGAGGGTTAGAGCTTCGAATAGTTGTGGTATGAGTAATTATTCTGCAACACAGAATTTTAGAACGCTTAATGTAGAATTATTTAGTACTACTGTTACTCCTTTGTTGATAGAAGGCTGTGGTGCTACTTCTTCGGTGAGTTATAACTTTACATTGAATCGATTAAATGGTTTTACGGGTACAGTTAGTTTGAGTTTGGATAATGCACCTACTGGGGTAACTTATACAATAACTCCTACGATGAGTTTATCAGGAGGAGCATTGACAATACCAGGAACTATAACGCTTACTAATTTAGTTCCTTTAGCTACGGGTACTTATACGATAGATTTAGTATCACAATCTGGTTCCGTTCGAGCGACAGATTCTTTTGTATATCGAAAGTTACCAATTTCTATCCCTGCTGTACCAACAAGTTTAACAGCGACAAATGTATTAAGCCAACCTTTGCGACCTGCATTTAGTTGGCAAGCGGTTTCAGGAGCAACGTCATATACTATAGAACTTTCGCCACAAAATAATTTTTCAACTATATCTGTTTCTTCTACGCTTAGTACTACGACTTTTGCACCTACTCAAGACCTAGATCGGAATACTCTGTACTACTGGAGGGTTAGAGCTTCTAATAGTTGTGGTATGAGTAATTATTCTGCGACTCAGAATTTTAGAACGCTTAATGTAGAATTATTCAGTATTGCTATTACGCCTCCATCAATAAATGGTTGCGGTGCTACTTCTTCGGTGAGTTATAATTTTACATTGAATAGATTAAATGGTTTTACGGGTACAGTTAGTTTGAGTTTGTCAAATGTACCTGCTGGGGTAACTTATACACTAACCCCTACGATGAGTTCATTAAGCGCAGCATTACAAACAGTTTCAGGGCAAATAACGTTTAACAACTTAGCTCCGCTACCTGCGCGTACTTATACGATATATTTAGTATCACAATCGGGTTCAACTCAAGTGAGTAAGTCGCTTCAGTATCAAAAAGAATCAACCTCTATACCTTCTGTTCCAACGAGTTTAACAGCTACAAATGTATTAAGTCAGTCTTTGCGACCTACATTTAGCTGGCAGACAGTTGCAGGAGCTGCTCAATATTTTATAGAAATCTCTAAGCAAAGTAACTTTTCGCCTATATTAGTTTCTTCATCTCTTAGTGCTACAAACTTTACACCTACCCAAGACTTAGAAAGAGATACCACGTATTATTGGAGGGTTAGTGCTTCGAATAGTTGTGGGTCAAGTGGATATTCTACGGTTCAGAGTTTCAAAACAATTAATGTACAACAGTTTAATACTGTTATTACGTCTCAATCGCTAGAAGGTTGTAGATTGACTTCATCGGCAGAGCTTAGTTTCACATTAAATCGATTAAATAATTTTTCAGGTACAGTTAGTCTGAGCTTGCAGAATGTACCTGCTGGGGTAACTTATACAATAACCCCTGAGGTGAGTGTATTAGGGACAACAACATCAACCGTATCTAGTACGATAAAAATTAACGGATTATCTTCTTTAGCTATAGGTGTCTATACCATGAATTTAATTTCAAAATCAGGTTCTTTTCAAGAGAATCAGGCGTTTACATATAATCAATCAACAACTTTCACTCCTGCTACGCCGACTAGCTTAACAACGACAAATGTATTAACTCAACCTTTGCGACCTACATTTAGATGGCAGTTAGTACCAAGGGCTACTCAATATAGGGTAGAGCTTTCCAAACAAAGTAATTTTTCAACGATAGTGGTTTCGTCTACTATAAATACAACCATGTTTACGCCTATTCAAAATTTAGAGCAAGACACAACCTATTATTGGAGAGTTATGGCTTTAAGTAATTGTCAAGCAAGTGGTTATTCTGCGGTTCAAGATTTCAAAACCGTAATGACTAATTGTGCCTTTGAGGGAATTAAAAATTTATATACACCAATAATTGATGCACCGATTTCTATGACAGGGAGTACGTCTCTATTTACACGTACTTCAGTTCAATTACCTATATCATTCGATCATAGAATATTAGATATTGGCGTAGAAGTTTCAATTATTACTGAAAAATTAGACATGAGCATTGCATTAGTTGCACCTGATGGCACTGTGATAAACCTTAGTTCTGTTAAAGGATCTGGGCAAGATTTTAACGCACATAGTCTTATAAATACTGTTTTTGACCAATCGGCGACAACATTGCTTTCCGGAGGACAAGCACCTTATACGGGTTCTTTTCGTCCAGAGGGAGATTTAAATAACCTTATAGGAAAGTCTACTCAAGGGAAATGGACTTTACAAATAACTAACCGTGCAAATAATAGCAATGCAAGGTTAACAAGATTTAATATTAAGTTTTGTTTGGGTTCTAAAGTAATTGCGGACGATGATTCAGATGGATATTCGAATAATGTAGATAATTGCCCTACGATGGCAAATAAAGACCAAAAAGATAGCGATTTTGATGGTGCAGGGGATATTTGTGATGCGTACCCTAATCAGTTTAATAATATAATTGTATCAAAATCAGATGAGACTTGTGCAAACCGTAATAATGGAATAATAGAAATACAGGCTTTAAAAGATAATTATGAAGTTAGTGTAAAGGTTCCCAATGGAGATAATAAAAACTTTACGTTTACTGAGACATCTGGTTTAAAAATATCTAATCTTTCGAGTGGTGTATATGAGGTATGTGTTCGTATTCCTGCAGAGTCTTACGAGCGTTGTTTCAAAACCACTATAGGTGAACCCCAGCCACTGAGCGTGTCATCCTTTGTAAATGAGCGCGATTTATCATTGACGTTATTACTTTCTGGGTCAGAAGACTATAATGTAGTTATAAACAATGAACCTAAGCGTGTTCTGTCACGCTCAAGCGTAAACCTAAATTTAAGAGAAGGGCTTAATGTGGTAGAAGTAAAGACAGATTTAGACTGTCAAGGTGTTTACAAAGAAGAGATTTACATAGCCAAACCTTCGGTATTATACCCTAACCCAGCAGAGGACTTAGTGTATGTTTTGGTAGGTGGTAAGTTGAGTCAGATAGACTATGTTATTTATAATGTTCAGGGTAATGCACTCAAAGGGGATTCGGTTATACTCGATGGTTTAGAACGGCGGGTAGCGATAGACATGAGTGATTTATCATCGGGTAATTATTTCATAAAGATATATAACGGAGAAAATGAAGAAACGATAAAATTCATAAAGCGATGAAAAAAGGGATAGTATTATTAATTACGATATGTTTGATGTATTCGTGCTCTAAGGATTCAACGACGACAGCGCCAAAGGTAGTTTCTCCTCCTACCGCTGCGACTTTATCTAAGCCAGAGAAGAACAATACATGCGTACCAGTGTCAACCACATCTACTACGGGTGTTGTTCGTTTCGAATGGGCAGCATCACAGAACACGGATTCTTATACGGTTGTGGTGGCAAACAGTGTAACCAATGCAGAGAAGAAGAGTGCAGTAAGTACGACAGAGACGACCTTAACATTGGATAGAGGTGTGCCTTATTCGTGGTGGGTTTTATCGGATGCTGCGAGCAGTACCGTAACGACAAAGAGCGAGGTTTGGAATTTTTATTTAGAACGTGTTCAAGAACAGAGCCATTTTCCTTTTCCAGCACAATTAAAAAGCCCATCAAATAACACAACGGTAACTATAGTAGTGCCAACAGGGTCTAGTACAGGGACTTTAACCCTAGAATGGGTAGGTTCCGATTTAGACAATGATATTAGTCATTATCAACTTTATTTAGGCACGAGTACTTCTACTTTGATTTTATTAGAGAAAGAACATAAAACTTCAAGTTATAATGTTTCTGTGGAAAATGGAAAGACATATTTTTGGCAAATAGTAACAGTTGATACACAAGGAAATGAGTCAACATCGCCTGTTGAGAGTTTTAAGACAAGCTCACCTTAGTTTTTTAAAACTTTATGATTTTACACTCGTAAAAGATTTTATTCGGATGTAAAAAATCATTATTTTAAATTTAAAAGAGCAATTTTAAAATTGGTTTCGGCATACTTTTTGCCTTTGTATTTTTGATGTTTTTTTAAATGATTTGACACAAATTAAAATTAGAAAATTGATAAGAACAAAGTTTAGACTATTCATATTAGGGGCATTAATTTCGAGTTCTCTTTATTCTCAGGATTTATGGACATTTAGTACAGATAAGCTATCTCGGGGCGTTACTTCTGAAGAGAACATAAAGACAATTATTTTAGACACAGAGCAGTTTAAAACTTTTGTAAATGTAAGAGGGAGAGGCTTAAAAGTAAATCAAACAATAGAGTTTCCTAATGAACTAGGAGAGATGGAGGTTTTTGTAGTAGAAGAGGACAATTTACTATCTCCAGAATTAGCGAAGAAATATCCCAATATAGGTGTATATAGAGGTGTTAGTAAGACAAGAACAGGAGTAACAGTCGGCTGGAGTTATTCCCCACAAGGTATAGATGCTATGTTGTATTACCCTGGAGGATATCATTTTATTCAACCAAAGAATGGAGGCGCAAAGAATGAACATTTGTTTTATAAACGTGAGGGGAGTTTGTATAAAGACCACGAATCTCTTCGATGTTTGGTAGAAGGAGGGACAGATATAAATAATTATAGAGATATTTCTGCACGGCAGGTAAAGTCAAGAGCATCCAATCAAACTCTAAGAACATTTCGGTTAGCAATAATAGCTTCAGGAGAATACACACAGTATTGGGGGGATAATGATGATGCGAATGGTACAAATAAAGAAGATGCCCTTGCAAGAATAGTGAGTACAATAAACCGTGTTAATCAGGTTTATGAGGTAGATTTTGCAATTCGCTTTCAATTGGTTTCAGGAGTAGATTTAATATATGATAATCCAAATACAGATCCTTTTACTGATAGTGGAGTTACGTTGTTAAATGAAGCACAACAGATATTTGATACTTATGGTTCTTCTAAATATGATATAGGACATTTATTTCATTCAGCAGCTTCTGGAGGACTTGCAAGTCTTGCTAGTGTATGTGATTCTAGACAGAAAGGAAAAGCGTTTAGCTCACATAGATTTGGCACAGGATTTTTAAATGATTTTTTTGATATAGATTATGTTTGCCACGAAATAGGTCATCAGTTTGGAGCAACGCATACATTTTCTTATGAAATTGATTCGATAGACGGGGGTGTTGAACCTGGTAGTGGGTCAACTATTATGGCATATGCAGGAGTAACTGTTGATGATAATATTCAATTTAATAGTGGTCCTTATTTTCATTATTTTAATATAGGACAAGTAGAGGGTTATATAGCTACTATATCTTGTGGTGCAACGACTGTGATTAGTAATAAAGCCCCAACTGTATCGGCAGGAGCGGATATAAGTATTCCTATGGGTACTGCTTATGAGCTGACTGCGACCGCTACAGATACCGATAATGATGTGTTAACGTATTGTTGGGAACAAACGGATGCTGCTACTAAATCTGTTACGAATGCATCATTTGGGCCTACTCTTGTATTTGGGCCGCAGAACCGTTCGTTTCCGCCTGTGCGTTCTCCTAAACGTACAATCCCTACGATGTCTCGTGTATTAGCAGGACGATTAACATCAACTAACCCTAAAGAGAATAGCGATGACTGGGAAACTGTTTCTACGGTAGGCAGAACGCTTACTTGGGGAATAACCGTACGCGATCGTTCAGCTACAGGTGCAGGAGTAGGACAAACAGCACGCGATATTAAATTAATACAAGTAGACCCTAACTCAGGGCCTTTTAAAGTTACCTCGCAAAACACCACAGGTTTGGTTTGGAAGACAGGTGCTAGAGAACGTATCACATGGGATGTAGCAAACACGGATAAGGCGCCTATAAACACTAAGACAGTTTCTATTTATTTATCTACCGATGGAGGTCAAAACTTCAATATGCTTTTAGCAGCAAACACGCCTAATGATGGGAGTTATGAATATAAAGTTTCGGAGAGTTTAGCTTCGACCAGTACCCGCTTGATGATAAAGGCAGATGGGGGTATTTATTTTGCAGTAAACAGTCAACCATTTACGGTGGTTAAGCGTCAGTTTGGGACTGTTCTTAATAACAGGACGATAATAGAATGTGATACAACCTCTTCTATGGCTGTTAGTTTTGATTTGGAGCGTTATGCTGGTTTTACAGGCGCGATTAATTTAAGTGCAACCAATCTTCCTTCGGGAGTTACTGCTGTGATAACCCCACAGACGAGTGCTTCAGGAGCAAGTGTGCCAGGAACAATTACATTTAGTAATTTACCTTCGTCAGGCTTATATTCTATGACCTTAGTGGCTACATCTGGATCGGTTAAAGATACTAGCCTTTTGGAGTATCGTCGCTTATCAACTAATGTAGCTACGCCAACGAGTTTAACCGCAACAACTGTACTTACGCAACCTTTACGCCCTGTGTTTAATTGGCAAGCAGATGGCGGTGTTACAGGTTATACGATAGAGCTTTCTAAGCAGAGTGATTTTTCAACGATAGTAGTTTCATCTACGTTAAGCACAAATACGTTTACACCTGCTCAAGATTTAGAACAAGACACGACTTATTATTGGAGGGTTAGGGCTTTTAGTAATTGTGGAATGAGTAGCTATACAGCGCAGACGTTTAAAACAATAATAATTGATTGTACTACGATAGTAATAACCAACAACTTACCATTATCAATAGCTGATGGGGGAGGAGTTTTTCAAAATCCAATACCAAAAGAAACGTATATTGATATTCCTGTATCATTTGATCATAGGATAGTTGATATTGACATAGAAGTTTCAATCGAACATGAATTTCTTACAGATATAAACTTGTTTTTAGTTGCACCTGATGGTAGTGAAATTAATTTAGGTTCTGGTAAGGGGTCAAGCCCACCCCTTGGGCCTTTTAGCAATAGTTTTATAAACACTGTTTTTGACCAATCGGCGACAGAAACGCTTTCTCAAGGGCAAGCACCTTATACAGGTTCTTTTCGTCCAGAGGGAAATTTAAATGACCTTATAGGAAAATCTTCCCGAGGCGCATGGCGTTTCAAAGTCGTAGATACTTTCCCTGAAGATACAGGTAAAATAACAAAATTTAGCATCAAATTTTGCGTAGATGCTAAAGTCCCTAAAGACGATGATTTAGACGGCATTTTTAATGAATTTGATAATTGCCCTACGATTGCAAATGAAGACCAAAAAGATAGTGATGGCGATGGGATAGGAGATGTTTGTGAAATAGATGTATATAATAATATAACACTATTGAAGTCAGATGAAACCTGTGTAAGTAGTAATAATGGCGCAATAGAAATAGAAGCTTTACTTGTTTCAAATTATGAGGCCAATGTAACGGGCCCTAATGGGTATAATAAAGATTTTACGTTTACTGAG
This sequence comes from Candidatus Arcticimaribacter sp., assembly GCA_965277835.1. Classification (GTDB taxonomy): domain Bacteria; phylum Bacteroidota; class Bacteroidia; order Flavobacteriales; family Flavobacteriaceae; genus Arcticimaribacter. Next base: position 19,232 of record OZ255841.1, read on the forward strand.
ACATCTGGTTTAAAAATATCTAATCTTTCGAGTGGTGTATATAATGTATGTGTTCGTATTCCTGCAGAGTCTTACGAGCGTTGTTTCAAAACCACTATAGGTGAACCCCAGCCACTGAGCGTGTCATCCTTTGTAAATGAGCGCGATTTATCATTGACGTTATTACTTTCTGGGTCAGAAGACTATAATGTAGTTATAAACAATGAACCTAAGCGTGTTCTGTCACGCTCAAGTGTTAACCTAAATTTAAAAGAAGGACTTAATGTGGTAGAAGTAAAGACAGATTTAGACTGTCAAGGTGTTTACAAAGAAGAGATTTATATAGCCAAACCTTCGGTATTATACCCTAACCCAGCAGAGGATTTAGCATATATTTTGGTAGGTGGTAAGTTGAGCCAGATAGACTATGTTATTTATAATATTCAGGGTAATGCACTCAAAGGAGATTCGGTTATACTGGATAGTTTAGAACGGCGCGTAGCTATAGACATGAGTGATTTATCATCGGGTAATTATTTCATAAAGATATATAATGGAGAAAATGAAGAAACGATAAAATTTATAAAGCGATAGTATTTTATATGTTTTAAAGCTAGATTAGTCTAAATACACCAAGAGTAATTATATAATAAATAAAATAATAAAAGGACAATTTTTAAAATTAAGTATCTTAGCTTTCTTTAATAAAAATTTAAGTTATGATAAATATTGTTCTTTTTGGTAAACCAGGTGCAGGTAAGGGGACACAAGCCACATTTTTAAAAACGAAGTATGAGCTAGTACATATTTCAACAGGAGACGTATTTCGATATAACATAAAGAATGCTACAAAGTTGGGTAAATTAGCAAAATCTTATATGGATAAAGGGGATTTAGTACCCGATGCCGTAACAATAGATATGTTAGAGGCTGAAGTTGAAAATAATAGTGATGCTAAAGGATTTATTTTTGACGGTTTTCCTAGAACCACTGCTCAAGCTAAAGCATTAGATGAGTTTTTATCCAAAAAAAAGATGTCAATAACAGCAACAATAGCACTTGAAGCTACGGACGACGAGTTGGTAGAACGACTTTTGAAAAGAGGTGAAACTAGTGGAAGAGTAGATGACCAAGACGAAGAAAAAATAAGAAATCGATTTGGGGAGTATAACCAAAAAACGGCTCCTTTGTGCGATTTTTATACAGATCAAAATAAGTTTTATAGAGTAAATGGAATTGGTTCTATTGACGAAATAACGACACGACTAACTTCTATTATTGATCGTTTTTAGAATAATATGACCGAAGGAAATTTTGTCGACTATGTTAAGTTATCGGTAGCTTCTGGAAATGGGGGGCAGGGTTCAACTCATTTGCGACGAGAAAAGTATATTACTAAAGGAGGCCCCGATGGTGGAGATGGTGGTAGAGGAGGTCATGTGATATTGAGGGCAAACCCAAATATGTGGACACTTTATCCTTTTAAATTCAAAAGGCATTTTGCGGCAGCTCATGGCGAACATGGGAGCAAGAATAGAAGTTCTGGTGCACAAGGAGAAGATATTTATATTGACGTACCTCTAGGTACGATAGTCAAAGAGACAGAAGAGGGAAGGGTTATTTTTGAAATAACAGAAGAAAGACAAGAGATAATTATAGTAAAAGGAGGTTTAGGAGGGCGAGGAAATTGGCATTTTAAATCTGCAACTAGGCAAACTCCTAGATATGCTCAACCAGGAATAAAAGGAGAAGAGAAGTTAGTAACTTTAGAATTAAAGTTATTAGCAGATGTAGGGTTAGTGGGATTTCCTAATGCAGGTAAATCAACACTTTTGGCAGCTTTGACTTCGGCTAAACCCAAAATAGCTAATTATGAGTTTACCACGCTTAAACCTAATTTAGGTATTGTTCATTACCGCGATTTTAGGTCTTTTGTAATGGCAGATATACCAGGGATTATAGAAGGAGCCGCCCAAGGAAAAGGGTTGGGACACTATTTTTTAAGACATATTGAGCGTAATTCTGTATTATTATATATGATTTCGGCGGACTCAAAAAATGTTAAAAAAGAGTTTGAAACCTTACGTAAAGAACTTCAAGAGTTTAATTCAGAATTGCTTGATAAACATTATATGGTTGTTCTTTCGAAATGTGATTTGTTAGATGAAGAATTGCGCAATGCTTATGCAGAGGAGATGAAAGAGAGTTTTCCGGACACGCCACATATGATGATTTCTTCTATATCTGAATATAATCTCCAAGCTCTAAAAGATGAGCTTTGGAAAATTTTATCACTTTAGAATTTTATGTTATAAGGTTATAATGCAACGTTTACTTTTAATATCAATAGTCTTCTTTTTCGGCAGCTTTGGCATAAGTCAGGAGAAAAATATTTTCGCATCTTATGATTTTTCATCTGATTTGAATTATCAAAATAAATTAGAACAACTTGAAGCAAATCCCTTTAAAACAGAAGAGGAGTTAGAAGAGTTAATTCAATTAGCAACGCAATACAAAGATTATGTAACAGTTATTAAATATTTAGAAGCGTTAATAGAGAAAAGACCAGGATCAGCAGAACTTTATCATAAATTGTCGGAAGCGAATGGAATACGGATTTTTGAAATTAGTAGATTCATGGCATTGTTTTATGTTTCTGAAATGAAAGCGAACCTCTTAAAAGCGCATGAGCTTGATTCTACACACTTACCTACGCTTCATATACTTTATCAATTTTATGAGAAATTGCCTAAATTTTTAGGAGGAGATATGGTAGAAGCAAAACGATACGCAGATATTGTTCTTGAGTTGAGTTTAATGGAAGGAATGTTAGCAAGAGGGTTTATTTTTGAAGCAGAAAATAATATAATTGAAGCCAAGAAATCGTATTCGATAGCTTTTGAGCAATTAAATTTTTTAAAAAAATGTAATTCAGAAGAGGTAGAAGATTTTTTCAAAAATAAAATCAGAAATTTAAGTTATCGAATAGGAAGTTTAGGGGTTGAATTTTCTTTGGACCCTTCAATTTCTATTTGCGCGCTCGAGTATTACCTAAGAACATTTAGCGTATATGATAATCTCCGCAAAGAGTTAGTTTATTTTAATTTAGCAGTTATACATCAAGAGATAGGGAATAATGAAGAAGCGAGTATGTATCGTTCTTTGGCTTTAGAGGTTAATCCAAATTATAAGCCTGCAAAACGTTTGAAAATTTATAAATAAAGGTGAGAAAGTATCATTTTATAGGTAGTGGAGAACGTATTATATATGATTTTGCGTTGTCACTTCACCAAAAAGGGTTTCAGGTTACGAGTAACGACGATATTGTTGATGTTCTTTTAAAATCGAACACGAAAATCAAGAAATTACCTTCTGAAAAAATTGACACAGATTTAGATGGAATTATTTTAGGACCAGAAGTTAGAAGAGACAATCCAGAACTTCAAAAAGCGATTGAAGTAGGAGTTCGGATATATTCATACGCTGAATTTTTATTTGAACAAAGCCGAGAAAAAACAAGAGTAGTAATTGGAGGTAGTGCCCAAGAAAGAGCTATAATTATAGCTATAGTTTTACATGTTTTAAATTATTGGAATAAAGACGTAGATTATATAATTAATACTCAAATAAAAGACTTTAATACAAAAGTTTATTTAACTGACAGTAATGATTTTATATTGATAGAAGGAGATGACAACCCTTCTTCTATTTTAGATAATAAACCTAACTTTCTTTGGTATAAACCTCATATAGCTTTAATATCTAGGGTTAAAGGGAAGCCTGATAATACTTTTTTAACCGAACAAAATTATATTGAGCAATTAGAAAAATATATAGACTGCATTGTTCCTGGGGGTATTTTGATATATAATGCATCTGATGAAATAGTGTCAAAAATTGCACAGGAAACTCAAAACACCATCCGAAAGGAAGTGTATAAAACACCTAGTCATTTTGTGAATAATGGAGTTAATTACTTAAAAACCGTTGAGGGCGACTTGCCTTTGGATTTTTTGAATACACATAGTGTAGATAACGTAGCAACAGCAAAATGGGCGTGTCAATTAATGGGTATTGACGAAAGTGATTTTTTAGAAGCTATTAGTAGTTTTAAAGGCAAGCTTATCGCTTAGTTTCGTGATGTTGATATAAAAACTCTATATGTTCTTTCATTTTCGATTGTGCATTGAGAATGGCTTGTTTTGCACCTTCTCTATCTTTAGAGATTTTATCTTGAGATATTTTATATTTTCCTTCCCAAGACGTTATATCAATATGAAAGCCAACAATATAGTTTAATGAGGCCTCCATTCTTGGGTTGTTTTGTTCAAGAATATATTTTGGATTTTCTCCTTCTAAAAATGAAGTCATCGAGATAAGACTTTGTTTTACGCTTTCTGAATCCCTATTAACAGATATTTTACCTTTTAAATGTACCTTAAAATAGTTCCAAGTGGGTAGCTGGGTTGTACTATAATAAGACGGGGAAATATAAACTTCGGGCCCGTGAAATATGACTTCCATGTCATGGTCAGGATCTTCAAAATGTTTAATTTGAGGGTTAAATTTGTCTATATGACCAACAAGTTTACCCAATGTGCCACTTTTTGTAGAATATACAAGAGGCGTATGTGTGCTTAGTATATGATTTTTACTTGAAGTAATTATGGTAGCTAATGGAAATCTTTTTATAAGCTCTAAAGCATTTTCGAAATGCTTTTCTTGATGGTGTTTTGGAGGATAATTCATAAGCTAAAAAAGTATATTTTTATAAATATTTGAATTCATTATACAACAAGAACTTTATTTAGACTCGCATGAAAACAAATCCATCCAAATTTACATTAAAAGAATGGTCTATTGAAGAGCGACCAAGGGAAAAATTAATGAGTAAAGGTTCTCAACAATTAACAAATGCAGAATTGTTAGCAATTTTAATTGGAAGTGGAAATAATGACGAAACAGCGGTTCATCTTATGCAGCGTTTAATGGCTTCTTTAAATAATGATTTGAGTGTATTGCATCGCATTGGTATGGACGAGCTGATGGGATGGAAAGGTATTGGGCCTGCAAAGGCTGTGAAAATTAAAGCTGCATTAGAATTAGGTAAAAGGATTCAAGAACTGCCTTTGGGTAATAAAGTGCAGTGTACAAGTAGTGCAGTAGCATTTAAAGCACTCGCACCAGTGCTAACGTATTTAGATGAGGAACAGTTATGGGTTTTATATTTGAATAATCAAAATCAGATTTTAGAACGAAAGTGTTTGAGTAAGGGCGGTATTTCGCAGACGATTGTAGATGTTAGGTTAGTTTTTAAAAAAGCACTTCAATTGGGTTCTACAGGATTAATTTTAGCGCACAATCATCCTTCAGGGGAGCTTAAACCTAGCCCACAAGATTATCAAGTTACCGAGAAAGTGAAAAGTGCAGGGATTAGTTTAGATATAAAACTTTTAGATCATTTAATTATTTCTGAAAATGGGTATTTTAGCTTTGCAGACGAAAAAATATTATAAGGATGTTATTGGTATATACCCATAAAATTACGCCTAGACTTCAATATACATTTAAGCACTTTTTTAAAAGTGTTTTGGGGATACCTGTAGACTTTACTTCAAAGTTAGAAGTTTTTATTGCTCAAAAAGGTCCTAAAATGAGCTATACTAATACTCCTTTGGGGAACGAATTTTTTGTAAACTCAAATCCAATTTTATTTAAACAAGGTATTCAAAATGTAGAAATAATAGTTTCTAAATGGGATGATTTACCTGTTTTTTTCGAATGTTCTAAAACGTCTTCTATTCCTTTTGATGTATTTGGGAGTACGTTCTTTTTATTAAGTCGATATGAAGAGTATCTCCCGCACATAAAAGATAAATATGGGAGGTATATGAGTAGCCAGAGTATAGCAGTTTCACACAATTTTATAGAACTTCCACTCATAGATTTATGGGCGATAAAAGTATATAACTTATTGTTAGAGAAGTTCCCAAGCCTTCAAAGAAACGTGTCAAAATCAAATCTTTTTATACCGTTAGTCGAAGTTGTTTCCCCATATCAATATATTCATAAATCTTTTTTACGAAATATAACTCAAACTTTAATTTATTTATCAGAATTAAAATTTTGGAATATTCTTGAGCAGTACATGGTTTTATTTGGTATTTGGAGAGATCCGTGGAATAACTTTGATGAAATATTATCAATATTTAAAAATAAAAATTTCAAGCCTCGTTTTTTCTTTTTGTTTTCAAAAATCACCTATTATAATCAGGGAATTTCAATTTTTAATAAAACGTTTCATTCGCTTATCAAAAAAGTAGCCGACTATTATAAAACGTCTCTATTGGTTTCAACAAATGCAAGAGAAAAGAATGATGACTTTAAAAAAGAACAACTTAGTTTTGAACACCTTATTCATAGAAACACAGAGTTCCTTCGTTTTAATTTAGGTATCACAAATGTTTCTCAAACATATAGAAATGTTTTAAACCTAGAGAAGATTCAGGATTTTAGTTTAGGGTATCATAACCAGTTTGGCTATAGAGCAAGCACAGCTGTACCTTTTCGATTTTATGATATTACAACTGAAGTAGAAACTAATCTACTTCTTTTTCCAGTTATTGCTACTGAAGAAGTTTTGCGAAGTACAGAAGCTAATATAGCTTTTAAAAAGCTAAACACTTTAAGGGAGCAAATACCAACGGCAACAGGAGTACATACTTTTTCGGTTACTAACGAGGTTTTTTCTCCTCGAAATAAGAATAAAACTTGGAAAGAAGCCTACAGTTCCTATATATTAAACTATGACTAAAATTAAGAATATCCAACATATATTTTTCGATCTTGATCATACACTTTGGGACTTTGAACGAAATTCTGCGGCTACTTTTATATCAATTTTTGAAGAAATGAAAATAGAGCTGCCATTAGATATTTTCTTTAATTACTATATCCCAATTAATCATCACTATTGGAAGTTATATCGCGAAAATCAGATTTCAGAAATTGAATTAAGATATTCAAGGTTAGAGAAGACATTTACAAAAATGCAAATACCTTTTAGTAAAAAACGTATTCAAAAAATATCAGAATTATATATTCAAAGGTTATCTAAACATACATTTCTTTTTGATGATGTGTTATCCGTTTTAAAGTATTTATACTCAAAATATAAGTTACATATTATAACTAACGGTTTTGAAAATGTACAACAGAATAAGCTTGAAAATTCAGGTATAGCCCATTTTTTTCAAACAGTTATAACTGCTGAAAAAACTGGAGTAAAAAAACCCCACCCAGATATTTTTCTTTCTGCGCTGAAAGCTTCGCACGCTAAACCTGAAAACTCTTTAATGATTGGAGATAGCTTAGAAGCAGACATAAGAGGCGCTTTAAAACTGGGAATTCGTGCTATACATTTTAATTCGCATAATGAAGAAAGTCATAAAGAATGCTTGATTATTAACGCTTTAAAGGATTTGAGAATAGTATTATAATTTTTTTGATAGGGCATGTTATATTTTGTTCAATCAACCACTTAGCGTATTTTTGTTAAAAATAAAAGTTATGCAAATTCTAGATGCCCAGAAAGCAGTAGATAAATGGATTAAAACACACGGGGTTAGATATTTTGATGAATTAACCAATATGGCTCAACTGACTGAAGAAGTTGGTGAAGTAGCTCGAATTATTGCTCGGAGATATGGAGAGCAAAGTGAAAAGGAGTCAGATAAAGACAAAAACCTTGGGGAAGAGTTAGCAGATGTCGTTTTTGTAGTATTATGTTTGGCAAACCAGACAGGAGTGAACCTTCAAGACGCTTTTGATAAGAAATTAAATCTAAAATCAAAGCGTGACCATGACAGGCATCAGAATAACCCAAAACTAAAATAAATGCTTTTAAAAATAAGCCACCCTACACAAGAATGTATTGGAAATCTTAATATCACGGGTTCTAAAAGTGAGACTAATAGATTATTATTATTACAAGCATTATATCCTAATATAATAATATCAAACCAGTCAAACTCAGACGACTCGGTTGCAATGGCTTATGCATTAAAAACAGATTCGGGTATAATTGATATACATCATGCGGGAACGGCTATGCGATTTTTAACAGCTTATTTTGCTGTTCAAGAAAACAGAGAGGTTGTTTTGACAGGGTCTAAGCGAATGAAAGAAAGACCTATAAGCGTTTTAGTAGATGCGCTTAGGGCTTTAGGAGCAAACATAGAATATGAGAATAATGAAGGTTTTCCGCCACTTAGAATAAGAGGTAAAAAACTTGAAGGAGGCAAAGTAACATTGCCAGCTAATATTAGTAGTCAATATATTTCTGCACTTCTGTTGATTGCACCTCGTTTAGAGAAAGGGCTTAAATTAACTCTAGAAGGAGAAATCACATCGCTTCCTTATTTAGAAATGACATTATCATTGCTCAATAGAATAGGTATATCTTTTGAGTTTTCGAATAAAGAAATTTATATACCACCACACGATAATGTAGATGAGCAAACCCAAATAGTAGAATCAGATTGGAGTTCGGCGTCATATCACTTTAGTTGTGTGTCGTTGAGTAATAAAGGGCAAGTTCGACTAAATAGTTATTTTAAAAATAGTTTGCAAGGAGACTCCGCCTTAGTTGAAATTTATGAAAAATTAGGGGTACAAACTCATTTTAAGGATAATCAAATGATTTTGGAAAAAATCAAAAATTTTCAGCTACCTAAGACATTAAACTTAAATCTTATAAAAACACCAGATATAGCTCAAACAATAGCTGTTACATGCTATGGTTTAGGTATTGCGTGTAACTTAGAAGGATTACATACCCTAAAAATTAAAGAAACAGATCGATTAGTAGCTTTGGAAAATGAATTGACAAAAATAGGAGCTACACTTAAAGTTTCTAGTAATAGTTTACACTTAAGTGCAAATCAAAACTTTAAAAAGGATAGAGTAATTGCCACATATAGTGACCATCGAATGGCTATGGCTTTTGCGCCTATTGGAATAAAAAATAGCTGTCAAATATCAGAAGCTGAAGTGGTTACAAAATCTTACCCCGAGTTTTGGGAAGACTTAAAAAGAATTGGTTTTGAAGTAATTATAAAATAACTTTCAAAATAAACCTTATTTATTTGACAACCCCCCAGTTGAGGTATTATATTTGCGTTTTTTAGTGCTTATATAAGTGCAAAAGTATAATAATAAATATTTTATGAAATTATCTAATTTTGATTTTAAACTACCCAAAGAAAGACTTGCTAACTATCCTGCAGAGAACCGAGATGAATCGCGATTGATGGTGCTTAATCGGGCAGAGCATACGATTGAACATAAGCAATTTAAAGATATTATTGATTATTTTGAGGAAGATGATGTGATGATATTGAATAATACTAAAGTTTTTCCGGCACGGTTATTTGGAAATAAAGAAAAAACAGGCGCACGCATTGAAGTTTTTCTGCTAAGAGAATTAAATGTAGAACAGAGACTATGGGATGTTTTGGTTGATCCAGCTAGAAAAATAAGAATAGGAAATAAATTATATTTTGGTGAAGATGATAGTCTTGTCGCAGAAGTAATTGACAACACAACTTCGAGAGGACGTACATTACGTTTTTTCTTTGATGGACCGTACGATGAATTTCGTAAAAAGTTAAAAGAATTAGGAGAAACACCGTTGCCTAAGTACATAAAGCGAGAACCTGAAGCAATGGATAAAGAACGCTATCAAACTATTTATGCTAAAGTAGAAGGCGCTGTTGCTGCACCTACCGCAGGGTTACACTTTTCGAAACACTTATTGAGACGACTTGAGATTAAAGGATTAAATTTTGCTGAACTCACGTTGCATGTAGGCTTAGGAACTTTTAGCCCAGTCGAAGTAGAAGATTTATCTAAATATAAAATGGACTCCGAAGAATTATATATAGATGATAGAACAGTTGAAACTGTAAATAATGGAATTACTAATAAACGCAAAATTTGTGCTGTTGGTACTACAGTTATGAGAGGATTAGAGAGTTCAGTGTCTTCAATGAGCACTTTAAAGCCTTATAAAGGTTGGACACATAAATTTATTTTCCCTCCTTATGATTTTTCTATTGCAAATAGTATGATAACCAATTTTCATACCCCTAAATCAACTTTACTTATGATGGTTTCGGCTTTTGCAGGTGCAGATTTTATAAAAGAAGCTTATGATATTGCTGTAAAAGAAGAATATAATTTCTATTCTTATGGAGATGCGATGCTTATAATATAAAGACAAATTAAAAATTTTGCTCATGGAGCTGGCTAAAAAAGATATTCGAGCACTTTCTAAAGAAGCTCTTCAAAACTTTTTTAAAACCAATGGGCATCAATCTTATCGGGCTACTCAGGTATATCAATGGTTATGGAATAAAGGAGTCCATGATTTTGATAAAATGAATAATTTATCAAAAGAAGTACGCCTGCTACTCGATACTCATTTCATTATAAACCATATTTCGGTAGATAAACAACAACGGAGTAAAGATGGAACCATTAAAAACGCAATAAGGTTATATGATAATCGTATTGTCGAATCTGTATTAATTCCATCTAAGAATAGAACAACGGCTTGTGTGTCATCTCAGGTAGGCTGTAGTTTAGATTGTAAATTTTGTGCAACTGCTCAATTAGATAGAATGAGAAATCTTAATGCAGATGAGATTTTTGACCAAGTTTTAGCAATTAACGAACAAAGTAAAGCATATTTTAATATTCCTCTTTCTAATATTGTATTCATGGGAATGGGCGAACCCTTAATGAATTATAATAATGTTATAGGTGCTATAGATAAAATAACTTCACCAACAGGATTGGGTATGTCTCCAAAAAGAATAACCCTATCTACATCTGGAGTTTCGAAATTAATTCGTAAAATGGCAGACGATAAGGTAAAATTTAATCTTGCAGTTTCACTGCATTCTGCTGTTCAAAAGACGCGAGAAAGAATTATGCCTTTTTCAATTAAATTTCCGTTAGACGAACTTCTTTCTTCGTTACAATATTGGTATAACTCAACAGGAAGAATGATTACATTTGAATATATAGTTTGGAAGGGGATTAATGATACTATTGAAGAAGCTAGGGCGTTAGTAAATTTTTGCCGCAAAGTTCCTTCTAAGGTTAATTTGATTGAGTATAACACCATCGGAGAAAATACGTTTGAGCAAGCATCAAGCGAGGCATTGTCTCTATATCAAGAATTGTTAACTTCTGCCCGAATAACAAATACAGTTAGACGTTCGCGAGGTAAAGATATTGATGCAGCTTGTGGACAATTAGCAAATAAAGAATTAAGAAATTAGTTTTCTTATAAAGTCATATATTCATAGAATATGAAAGTTACTGAACAAATAAAAGCACCGATTTACGAAGAGATGGAACTTTTCGAGAAAAAGTTCAGTAATTCAATGTCTTCAAAAGTAGCTTTATTCAATAGGATAACACATTTTATTGTGAATAGAAAGGGAAAACAAATGCGTCCTATGCTTGTTTTTTTGACGGCTAAATTTATAGGTGAAGGTAAAGTTTCCGAGAAAACGTTTAGAGGTGCAGCTGTAATTGAACTTATTCACACAGCTACATTGGTTCATGATGATGTAGTTGACGATAGTAATCAAAGGCGAGGTTTTTTTTCAATAAATGCTTTGTGGAAAAACAAAATTGCAGTTTTGGTGGGAGATTATTTACTCTCGAAAGGACTTTTATTGTGTATAGATAATGAAGATTTTGATTTATTAAAGATTATTTCGGTTGCTGTAAAAGAAATGAGCGAAGGAGAATTATTGCAAATTGAAAAATCGAGAAGTCTTGATATTACAGAAGAGGTATATTATAATATTATTCGGCAAAAGACAGCAACATTATTAGCAGCTTGTTGTGCAATGGGAGCACAGTCTGTTTCTCAAGACAAAGAAGTTGTAGAAAAATTTAGATTTTTTGGCGAATTAATTGGAATGGCTTTTCAAATTAAAGATGATATTTTTGATTATAGCGATGCTAAAATAGGAAAGCCCACAGGAATTGATATTAGAGAACAAAAGATGACACTTCCTTTAATATACACCCTTAATAAGGTAAGTGCTAAAGAGAGGAGTTGGATTATTCATTCGATAAAAAAGCATAATAAAAATAAGAAAAGAGTAAAAGAGGTTATTCAACTTGTAAAAGATTCTGGAGGATTAGATTATGCTATAAATAGGATGGAAGAACTTAGAACACAGGCATTAGGTGTTTTAATGTCCTTTCCTAAAAATCCCTATAGAGATGCTTTAGAACTTATGTTGAATTATGTTATTACCAGAAAACAATAGTTTAAACACAATAAATCTTTAGTTTGATTTTAAAAACCACCATAGATCAAGTATATGAAACTGCTCGTGTTGAGGAAGTAATAGGAGATTTTGTGAGTTTAAAAAAATCGGGAACAAATTTTAAAGGTCTCAGCCCGTTTAGTCAAGAACGCACCCCAAGTTTTATGGTTTCGCCAGTAAAACAAATTTGGAAAGATTTTAGTAGTGGCAAAGGAGGTAATGTAATTGCTTTTTTAATGGAACATGAACGTTTTTCGTATCCTGAAGCAATTCGTTATTTAGCAAAGAAGTATAATATTGAAATTGAAGAAACAGAGCGTACTGATGCTGAAAAACAAAAAGTAGAAGAACGCGAAAGTATGTCTTTGGTTGTAGAATATGCTAAAGAGTATTTTCAAAAAACATTGTGGGAAACAAAAGAAGGTAAAGCAATTGGGTTAACGTATTTTGAAGAACGCGGTTTTACTGATGAAACTATACGTAAGTTTAATTTAGGATATTCACCTCAAGAGAAAGATATATTTTCTAAAACTGCTCAAAAAGAGAAATTTCAGTTAGAGTTTCTCGAGAGAACAGGGCTTACTATTGTAAACGAAAATAGTCAAATTGACAGGTTTAGAGGTCGAGTAATATTTCCAATAAAAGATAGAGTAGGGAGAGTAATTGGTTTCGGAGGGCGAATTTTAGGTAATATAAAAAAAACTGCTAAATATTTAAACTCTCCAGAAAGTGAAATATATAATAAGAGTAAAGCTCTTTATGGGATATACCAAGCTAAAAAAAGTATAGCAAAGAAAGATTGCTGTTATTTAGTTGAAGGCTATACAGACGTGATACAAATGGCTCAATCGGGGATTGAAAATGTAGTGTCTTCTTCGGGCACAGCACTCACAGAACCTCAGATTAGATTAATTCAAGCGCTTACTCAAAATATAGTCGTTCTTTTTGATGGAGATGCTGCTGGTCTGCGGGCAGCCTTACGAGGAGTTGACATGATATTAGCTCAAGGGATGAATGTAAAAGTTTGCACTTTTCCAGAAGGAGAAGATCCTGATAGTTTTGCACGAAGTCATTCTCAGTCAGAAATAGAGTCTTTCTTAGAAGAAAACGCAAAAGATTTTATCCAATTTAAGGCGTCCTTATTATTGGAAACAGCTGTCGATGACCCATTCAAAAAAGCACAAACGGTTAAAGATATTATTGAAAGTATCTCGAAAATCCCAGATCCAATTCGACAAGAAATTTATGTACAGAGTTGTGCAAAGTTGATGAATGTCTCTGAAGATTCACTTTTTAGTGCTTTAGCACAGCAAGTTAAAAAGGACAGGGTTGATTTACAAAAAACTACTATAAAGAAAAAAACGTTTGAGGTAGTTAAAAATAATTTGCCGCAAGACGTTGAAACAGATTATACATTTGTCTTAGAGCAACAAATTATTAGCCTTTTAATATTATATGGCGATAGAGAAGAAATTTTTGAAGAAGTAGTTTTAGATTTTGCTGAAGGAGGAGAAGTTTTGGAGAATACAAGAAATATAAAAGTCAAAGTTTTTGAGAAAATATTTTTGGATTTACAACAAGATGAAGTGGAATTTGCAAGCCCAAACTTCAAAGGGTTGTATGACTTGTTAATTCAGCAATTTCAAGCAGAAGGGAAGTTAACAATAGATAAAATAATTCCAAAATTAGATAGTGAATTAAGTGCTTTAGTAAGTGATATTTTGATGACCAGCGAAAAGTATTTATTACATGAATGGGAGCGGGTAAAAATTTACCCTACTCCATTAGAAAAGAAAGTGGTTGCAACACTTACGGATACCATTCTAAATCTTCGCAGGCACCTTATAATTAAAAAAATTGAAGAACTTGAAGATCAATTTGTTGATAAAGAACGACACCATGCCGAAGTGCTAGAAGATTTAAAGAATTATTATGATTTGAGAAGTATTATTTCAAGAAAACTAAATCGGGTAATTTAAAGGGTTTTGGGTATTTCACAGACAGGTATAGGTAGCATTTTGTGTTTATTCTTATTGTGAAAATCAGTATAAATGGCTAACACCTCTTTTTGTCTTTTAGATAGTGTTTGGTTAGGTTTTTCCGCATTTTGCATTGCCCATTCCAGCTCGTCATAAGTCGCTCCAATTTGATTTTCATCTGTTCTGTCGTCGTCCCAAAGACCGTCTGTTGGAGCTGCATTTTGAATATCTTCTATAACCCCTAAAGTTTTTGCGAGTAAAAAAACTTCTGATTTCATAAGGTCAGCAATAGGGCTAATATCGACACCTCCGTCTCCATATTTGGTGTAGAAACCTACGCCAAAATCTTCAACTTTGTTACCAGTCCCTGCAACTAAATAATTTTCAATAGCTGCAAAATAATAAAGCGTTGTCATTCGTAACCGTGCACGTGAATTAGCTAAACTTAAAAACACACGTTCGGAGGAATTTGTGGCAGGTAATTTTTTTTGAAAGGAATTAAAAACTTCAGTTAAAGATATTGAATGATGCCTAACATTAGGGTAATTACGCTCTAGCCATGCAATGTGTTTTTGAGCCCGTGCTATCTCATTTTCTTTTTGGTGAATAGGCATTTCGAGGCACAAAACAGGTTTGCCAGTACAAGCGCATAAAGTTGAGGTTAATGCAGAATCTATACCTCCGGATATACCTATGACAAAACCACTTGATGCAGACTTGTCGGCATAAGAGATGAGCCATTGCACTATATATTCAATTATTTTTTCTGGCGATTTCATATGCTTTAGCAATTTTTTGAATGTAACTTTGTGTAAAATTAGGGAACTTATTTTTACATAAAAATTATTTATATGTGTTCATTTCTCAAAAAATATATTTTAAGGTTGAGCTTTTGGGTTTCACTTGTGTTTTTATCTTGTGATAACACGAGTTTACTTGAAAAGGAAATAAGTGCAGTTCCAGTTTCTATTGAGATTGACCGCTTTGATTTAAAATTTTATAATGCCGATTCAGTAGAGTATCAAAAATTAAAAGCACAGTACCCTTATTTATTTCCAACTCAATACCCAGATAGTATATGGGTTAAACGACAGCGCGATACTATTCAAATCCTTTTACATTCTGAAATTGAAAAGGTTTTCCCTACGCTTGAACCAATGAAAGCCGAGCTAGGAGAATTGTATAAACACATCAAATATTATTTTCCTAGAGTGGGTGACCCACATATAGTTACAGTTGTTAATAATGTTGATTATCAAAGTAAAACTATTTTTACAGATTCTCTGTTAATAATATCTTTAGACACTTATCTAGGGTCAAAGAATCCAATTTATGAAGGTATTCCAAACTATATTTCTAAAGATATGGAGCTTCCATATATGACGGCTCATATTGTCGATGAATTAGGTAATGCCTTTTTCAAAACACCGCTTGATAGAACTTTATTAGCACAAATGGTTTATTATGGGAAAAAATTATATCTCAAAGATATTCTTTTACCTAAGACATCGGATTATATGAAAATAAGCTATTCAAAAGAACATATAGATTGGGTTCAAGAAAATGAACGTTATATGTGGCAATATTTTATTGAGAATGAGTTGTTATATAAAACAAAATCTTCTTTGTTACGGCGATTTATTGACCCAGCTCCTTTTTCTAAATTTTATTTAGAAGTTGATAACGAAACCCCCGGAAAGGTTGGGCAATGGATAGGATGGCAAATTGTACGTTCGTTTATGGAACGAAACCCAGAAATAACTTTAGAACAATTATCAGAAATTTCGGCTATAGAATTATTTAATAAATCAAATTATAAACCTGCAAAATAATGTCAAAACGAGAAAGTAAAAATATTGCTATTGAAGTGGAATTGGATGAAAATAAAATACCAGAAAAAATTATGTGGTCTGCACTCGATGGTAATGTCGAAAAAGAAGAGGCACAAGCTTTGTTAATGTCATTGTGGGATGGTAAAAACCAAGAAGCTTTACGTATGGATTTGTGGGTTAAAGAGATGCCAATTGACCAAATGAATGTTTTTTTTCACCAATCTTTAGTAATGATGAGTCAAACTTTTTTGCGTGCCACCCAAAATGAAAAAATGTCGGCTACAATGAATGACTTCTGCGATTATTTTGCAGAAAAATTAGAGATTAGTAAAAAGTAGCATTGTTGTTAGCACGAAACTCTTGATTTAATTTTTCTATATATATTAATAAATCTTCGCAGCCTGTTTTATGTAAAGAAGAGGTTATAAAATAAGGAGGCGTTTCTTCCCAAGCATATTCAACCATTTCTTTTAAATAGTTTTGTGTGTTTCGCTTTACTACTAAGGGTTTTTCTTTATCGGCTTTTGTGAAAATAATAGAGAAAGGAATTTGGGTAATTGTTAACCACTCCATAAACTCTAAATCAATAGGTTGAGGTTTATGTCGAATATCTATCAAAACAAATGCAGAGATTAGTTGCTTTCTTTTTTCGAAATAAGTAGTAATTAGTTTTTGAAATACTTTCTTAGAAGATTTAGACGCTTTTGCATACCCATAACCAGGAAGGTCAACCAAATACCACAATTTGTTTATCTTAAAATGATTTATAAGCTGTGTCTTACCAGGTTTTCGGGAGGTTTTCGCTAAACTTTTTCGATTGCAAATAGTGTTTATTAAAGAAGATTTACCAACGTTAGAACGCCCAATAAAAGCATATTCGGGTATAAACTCGTTAGGACACTTAGAAACATCCGTGTTACTAATTATAAATTCGGATGACGTAATTTTCATTAAAGTTAAAGGTTTCGCTTGTTGAACCAGTCGAAAAGAATTCTGTTAAACTCATCGGGGTGTTCCATCATAGGAGCATGCCCACATTTGTCAATCCAATATAAGTCTGAGTTGGGTAAAAGTTTATTAAATTCTTCGGCTACACTTGGAGGAGTAACTGTATCATTTTTTCCCCAAATAATTCCAGTAGGGGTACTCATTAATGGAAGGTCTTTCGCCATATTGTGTCGTATGGCACTTTTTGCAATGGCTAAGGTGCGAACTAGTTTATTACGGTCATTAACAACACCAAAAACTTCATCTACTATTTCTTTAGTCGCTACAGCTGGATCATAAAAAACTTCTTGAGCTTTTTTCTCTATATACTCATAGTTACCTCGTTTTGGATAACCTTCTCCCATAGAGTTTTCATAGAGCCCAGAACTTCCAGTAAGAACTAAACCTTTTATAAGTTCAGGGTATTTTTTTGTAAATACAAGACCAATATGCCCTCCTAAAGAGTTTCCCAAAAGAATGGGAGACGTTATTTCTTTTGCAATCAAAAACGTCTTTAAAAAATCAGAGAAGTTATTTACATTGGTTTTTAATAGGGGGAGATCGTATATAGGCAATTCTGGGATTATGACTTTATAACCATTTTTTGGAAAAAAATCAGTGACACCAGAAAAGTTACTTAACCCTCCCATTAATCCATGGAGAATAACGATGGGTTGCCCTTCTCCAATTTCAAAACATTTATACTTTTCTTTATGCGCTTTTTTTTCTTCCATCCCAAAACTTCTTCGTATAGCCATGAACCAACAAATATAGTCAATATTATTATGATAGATAATAAGCAACTGATTATATCAACCGAAAGGCTTTAATATGGCGTTTTTGTAAAATTTATTAACAAAGTGGGAATAAGTGGGAATAAGTGGAAAATATATTTTATATTTGATTATTCGAAACACTAAGCAGTTAATATGCAACACTTTGTCGGCACATATGAATGTAAAGCAGATGCCAAAGGACGCATTATGTTGCCTGCTGCGTTGAAAAAGCAATTAGCTGAGACTATTACGTCTCAGTTTGTTTTAAAACGGGCAGTGTTTAATAATTGTTTAGAGCTATATCCCATTAAAGAATGGGAATTGATGATGAGTAAAATAAACCAGCTTAATCGGTTTAATAAAAAGAACAATGATTTTATTAGGCGTTTTACTGCAGGAGTTCGCTTGGTAGATGTTGATACTACGGGACGTTTGCTAATTCCTAAAAATTTGCTTGTCCATGCAGAAATATCGAAACATACTGTAATCTCATCGGCTATTAATATCCTTGAGATTTGGGATCAGTCTCGTTATGAAGAAGCAATTAACGAAGCTACAGTAGATTTTGCTACGCTAGCCGAAGACGTAATGGGAGATAAAGATGAAGATTGAATATAAATATCATGATCCTGTTTTACTCGATTTGAGTACTCGTGAACTAGTAACTCAAAATGATGGGGTTTATGTAGATGCAACTTTTGGAGGAGGAGGACATTCCAAGAAAATTTTAGATATAATATCAGAACAAGGACGCCTTTTTGCTTTTGATCAAGATGAAGATGCACAGAAGAATGTTTTGTCAGATTCTAGATTCTGTTTCATTCAAACGAATTTTAAAAACCTAAAACGTTATTTAAAATTTCATGGTGTAAAAGAAGTAGATGGCATTTTAGCTGATTTTGGAGTTTCATCGCATCAATTTAATTCTAAAGAACGAGGTTTTTCAACACGCTTTGATGAGCGTTTAGATATGCGAATGGATCAAAGTGCTGATTTTTCGGCTTTTGAATTAATCAATACGTATTCTCAAGAAAAATTGTCTTCAACTCTAAAGTTATATGGAGAGGTAAAAGGAGCCCATAAGATAGCAACTACAATAGTTAAACAACGAGAGAGTAAAAAAATTGAAACTACAGCAGAACTTAGAGCATTACTAGAGCCGTTAATTCCAGCACGTTTCTTAAATAAAGTTTTGGCTCAAATTTTTCAAGCTATACGAATTGAAGTAAATCAAGAATTAGAAGCAATAAAATTATTCCTTGAGCAAGCAGCAGAGGTTTTAAAAGTAAATGGGCGTTTGATTTGTATATCATATCACTCATTAGAAGATCGTTTGGTAAAACAATTTATTAGAGAAGGTGTTTTTGAAGGCGAAGCTCCACAAGATTTTTTTGGAAACCGCTCTACACCACTTAAAAAAGTTGGAAAAGTAGTAACTCCAAGCCAAGATGAAATAAAATTAAATAATAGAGCAAGGAGTGCGAAACTAAGAATAGCAGAGAAAACATGAACAGGTTATTATCGCTCTTAAATATTAACTTTTTAATAAAAGACAATGCTTTTAAGAACTGGCGTATGATTTTGTTTCTATCTGGATTAGCACTTTTTATTATTTCTAATGGGCATCAAGCTGACAAGAAGATTTTTGAGATAGCGCGGTTAAATGATGAATTGAGAGAAATGAAAAGCCAGTTTGTTGAGAAACGAGCGTATTTAATGGAGTTAAAAATGGAGTCAAGAATAATTGAAACGCTTCAAAATAAAGGTATAAGCCCAGCAAAGAATCCGCCAATACAATTAGTAGTTCAATCTAAAGAATAATAGTTTGGAAATTAAAAAAATAAGAAATCGTTTTTACCTTGTTTTACTAGGGCTATTCCTGTTTTCGGTGGTTCTAATTGTTAAGTTGTTTATTATTCAAATTTCGGAAGGTGAGCATTACCGTAAGCTAGCCGAACAACGAACAGTAAAGAATTTTGTCCTTCAATCTAGCCGTGGAAATATTTATTCTGATAATGAAAGTTTATTAGCAACAACTGTTCCACGTTACGAAGTTCGTTGGGATTCTAAAGTGCCATCGGATAAAGTTTTTGACACTCATAAAGACTCTTTATCAATTGCATTGGGACGTTTTTTTAAAAAACCAAGCTCATATTATTTGCAAAAACTTAAAAAAGCACGGAATCAAAAGAACAGGTATTTATTGATTGGAAAGAATTTAACGTATTCTGAATACAAGAAGATAAAAAGTTTTCCTCTGTTTAATCTATCATCATTTAAGGGCGGGATAATTATTGAGTCTCGAGCAAGTAGAGAAAATCCAATCGGTAAAATTGCTGAACGTACAATAGGATACGAACGAAAAGATAAAAATAATAATTATGTGCGTGTAGGGTTAGAGGGTGCTTATGGGCAATATTTAAAAGGCGAGAACGGTAGAAGATTAAAGCAGAAAATAGCAAACGGACAATGGAAACCTATTAACGATAATAACGAAAAAGAACCTACCCAAGGTTATGATATTTTTACCACGATAAATATAAACATGCAAGATGTTGCCCACCACGCTTTATTATCACAGTTAAACAAATATGAAGCAGATCATGGCTCTGTTATTATTATGGAGACAAAAACAGGAAATATAAAAGCTATTTCCAATTTGGGGAGAACATCGGAAGGGAAATACTATGAGAAACTTAACTATGCCATAGGCGAGTCGCATGAGCCAGGGTCAACTTTTAAGCTTATGGTAATGATAGCTGCTTTAGAAGACAAAGCTATTGATGTAGATGACTTAGTCGATACTACAGGAGGGGAGCTTACATTTTATAAAAAGTATAAGGTGCGAGATTCTAAAAAAGGAGGTTATGGAATTATAACGGCAGCAAAGGCTTTTGAAGTTTCTTCAAATACGGGAATTGTAAAAATGATTTATGATAAATATAAAAATAATCCTTCTAAGATTGTAGACCGTCTTTATAATATGGGCTTGGATAAACCGCTTGGGCTTCAGTTAAAAGGAGAAGGTATTCCAAAAATTCCACATCCGACAGATAAAGACTGGGATGGGTTAGACTTGCCTTGGATGGCTTTTGGCTATGGTGTGTCAATGACTCCCTTACAAACACTTACATTTTACAATGCTATTGCTAACGGAGGAGAAATGGTTAAACCCAAGTTTATTGAACGAATTAGCAATTTTGGTGAAGCGCCTACTCAATATTTCAAAAAAGAAATAATTAGACCTTCTATTTGCTCTCAAGAAACGTTGAAGAAAGTGCAGAAAATGATGTTCAATGTGGTGGACAAAAAATGGGGAACAGCATATGCGATTAAAGATAAAAATTTCTCAATGGCAGGAAAAACAGGAACATGCCAGGTTGATTATTCCAAAGAAGAAACTCAATATATATCAAGTTTTGTAGGGTATTTCCCTGTTGAAGACCCTAAGTATTCTTGCATTGTTGTAATCCATCGACCAAATAAAAAGCTAGGTTATTATGGTGTAACTGTAGCAGCTCCAGTATTTAAAGAAATTGCTTTAAATATCTATAACACAACACCCAAAGAAATAGAAATACCAAGTTTAGAATTGACTTTAAATAAGGCAGAAATTAAAGAAACAAACCAGTCAAATAGAGTTCCTAATGTTAAGGGAATGCCTGGAATGGATGCTTTACTTGTTTTAGAAAGAATGGGGTTAAATGTAAAGATTGTAGGAAAAGGAAAAGTGGTTCGCCAGTCTATTAAGAGCGGGTCTCAAGTTAAAAGACGGCAAGAAATATTATTAGAACTCTCATGAAATCATTGAAAGATATTTTATTTGGAGTATCAATTGAACAGACTTACGGTTCGTTAGATAAAAGCATTAATAAGATTGCTAGCGACTCTAGAAAAGTTGAGAGCAAAAGTCTTTTTGTTGCAATTTCTGGGGATCAATTTGATGGACACAATTATATAGACAAAGCAGTAGCACAAGGGGCGACTGTTATTTTAACAGAGAAAGAAGTTCCATTTAATAATTTAGACACAACTTTTATTCGTGTACAAGACTCTCGTAAGGCATTGGCAATACTTGCAAGCAATTATTATGATTGCCCTTCAAAGCAGATTAAGTTAATTGGTGTTACGGGAACAAACGGAAAAACAACCATTGCTACTTTGTGTTTTAATTTGTTTACCCAAATGGGATATGCAGCTGGGTTATTATCTACCATTGCTATTAAGTATGGGAAAACAGTAATTTCAGCGACACACACTACTCCAGATTCTTTGACTATCAATTCTAATTTGAAAGCCATGGTAGATTCAGGTGTAGAGTATTGTTTTATGGAAGTTTCTTCACATGGAATCCATCAAGGTAGAACGCACGGACTTCATTTTACGGGCGGCGTTTTTACTAACTTAACTCAAGACCATCTAGATTATCACAAAACTTTTGCAGCTTATCGCAACACCAAAAAGTATTTTTTTGATACTCTTCCAAAAACAGCTTTTGCTCTTACAAATTTTGATGATAAAAACGGAGCTATTATGCTTCAGAATACTAAAGCAAGAAAAGTATCTTATGCATTAGAGAATTTTGCAGATTATAGAGCACAAGTTTTAGAATGCCAACTAAGAGGAATGCTTTTGAGAATTGATGCTCACGAATTATGGACACAATTAATAGGGACTTTTAATGCGTCGAATATATTAGCTGTCTATTCGATTGCCTTGCTACTTGAACAAAATTCACTTGAAGTTTTAGCTGAGATTAGTAAACTTAAAAATGTAAGTGGGCGTTTTCAAACGCTTCAAGCACCTAATAATTCTTTAGTAATAGTAGATTATGCGCACACTCCAGATGCACTTAAAAAAGTGTTGGAAACAATAAACTCTATTCGGACAAAGAACGAAATTTTGCTAACAGTTGTAGGCTGCGGAGGTAACCGTGATGAAAGTAAACGTCCTAAAATGGGAAATACCGCAGCACGTTTAAGCGACCGTGTAATATTTACCTCAGACAATCCTAGGATGGAAAATCCAGATCATATTATTGAGCAAATGGAGGCTGGTGTAGACACAAAAGATTATAAAAAAATAATGCGTATCACTGATCGAAAAGAGGCCATAAAAGCAGCTTGTGTACTCTTATCTAGCAATGATATTTTATTGATAAGTGGAAAAGGACATGAAACGTATCAAGATATAAAAGGAGTAAAAACAAAGTTCGATGATTATCAAGTTGCGAGTGAAATAATATCAAAACTATTTTAGTATGTTATATTACTTATTCGAGTACTTAGAAAGTCAATATCAATTCCCAGGTGCAGGGCTTTTCCAGTTCTTATCATTTCGTGCAGCATTATCTGTTCTAATTGCCTTGTTATTCTCTATGTTTTTTGGCAAAAGGCTAATTAAATATTTAAAGAGAAAGCAAGTTGGAGAAACAATTAGAGAACTTGGACTTGAAGGTCAGGCTGAGAAGTCAGGGACACCTACTATGGGTGGAATTATTATCATTATTAGCACTTTGACACCTGTTATTTTAGTAGCACAATGGGATAATATTTATATCCTATTACTTGTTTTTACTACACTATGGATGGGTGCCATTGGTTTTTTAGATGATTATATTAAAACGTTTAGAAAAGATAAATCAGGGCTTAAGGGAATTTTTAAAGTAATAGGTCAAATTATACTAGGGACAGTAGTTGGACTTACGTTATATTTTCATCCAGAAGTTACTGTGCGTTTAGACCAGAGCCAAAACACTATAGAAAAAACAAGTACTTTTTCTGACCAAAGTAGGTCAACCTTAACAACAATTCCTTTTCTTAAAAATAATGAGTTTGATTATACATCTCTTATTAGTTGGATACCCAACTCAGCATCTTATGGTTGGTTAGTATTTATTCCTTTCGTTATTTTTATTGTTACTGCGTTCTCGAATGGCGCAAATTTGACAGACGGCATTGATGGTCTGGCGGCGGGGAGTTCTTCTATTATGGTTTTTACGCTTGGGTTATTTGCTTGGATATCAGGTAATGTTATTTTCTCGGATTATTTGAATGTGATGTATATTCCTAATGCAGGGGAAATCACTGTTTTTGTTGCAGCATTTTTAGGGGCATTAATTGGGTTTTTATGGTATAATACATTTCCAGCTCAAGTTTTTATGGGAGATACTGGTAGCCTAACTATAGGGGCGATAATTTCGGTAATTGCCCTAATGATTAGAAAAGAATTACTACTCCCTTTGTTGTGTGGTATTTTTGTTATTGAGAATTTTTCGGTTGTTATTCAAGTACTATATTTCAAATATACCCGAAAGAAAACAGGAGTAGGTAAACGCGTCTTTCTAATGGCTCCTCTCCATCATCACTACCAAAAGAAAGGATTTCATGAAAGTAAAATTGTAGTACGCTTTTTAATTATAGGCATTCTTTTAAGCGTCTTAACCATTGTAACCTTAAAAATACGCTAATGTCAAAGAAACTAGCCATATTAGGAGCAGGCGAAAGTGGTATAGGTGCTGCGGTTCTTGGTGTAAAGCAAGGGTATAATGTTTTTGTGTCAGACTCTGCAATTATTTCTGATAAAGCAAAAACAGAATTACAAACACTAGGCGTTTCTTTTGAGCAAGAGAAACACACAGCGGAAATAATTTTAGAGGCAGATTTGGTTGTAAAAAGCCCAGGTATCCCCGAAGGAGTTGAAATTTTAAAGTCAATACGTTCTTCGAAAATTAGAGTGCTTTCTGAAATAGAGTTTGCCAGCCAACACACAAAGTCTACGCTTATTGGTATTACAGGGAGTAATGGTAAAACTACTACAACAATGTTAACCTATCATATGTTAAAAGAAGCGGGATTCAATGTTGGAGTTGCAGGAAATATAGGTTACAGTTTTGCGAGGCAAGTAGCAGAAACAGACAAAGAGTTGTATGTCTTAGAAATCAGTAGTTTTCAACTAGATAATATACATAAGTTTCAGCCTACAGTAGCTGTAATAACGAATATTACTCCAGATCATTTAGATCGCTATGAGAATGACTTTTCTAGGTATGTTTCTTCCAAAATGCGGATTACTGAAAATCAAACAGAAAATCAATTCTTGATTTTCAACGCAGAAGACCCATCCTTGGTTGATGCTATAAATAAATCAAAGACACACGCTAGTAAAATTCCTTTTGGATTTGAGAAACCCGAAGCAAACGGAACTTTTGCTATTGACGATAACATAATAATACAAGATGATAATTCTAAAACAATGATACAAACCACACAATTTCAACTTACAGGAAGGCACAATTTGCTTAACGCTATGGCTGCCGCTTCTGTTGCTAGTCTTTTAAAAATAAGCAAAGACTCTATTAGAGAGAGTTTAATGAGTTTTAAAGGCGTTCCGCATCGATTAGAACAATTTTTGAAAATTCAAAATGTCAATTATATTAACGACTCTAAAGCAACTAACGTAAACGCTACATTTTATGCTTTAGAGAGTATGTCCACACAGACCGTATGGATTGCAGGAGGCACAGACAAAGGCAACGATTACACCTCTCTACTACCTTTAGTTAGAGAAAAAGTAAAAGCAATTATTTGTTTGGGTGTTGACAACGAAAAATTAATACAGTTTTTTTCTCCAGTAGTTGACATTGTGGAAGAAACTCAATCTATTGATGAGGCAGTAAAAATGGCGTACAAGATTGCAGATAAAAAAGAAACAGTTCTTTTATCTCCAGCGTGTGCAAGTTTTGATTTATTTAAAAACTACGAAGACAGAGGAAATCAATTTAAACAAGCTGTTCGAAATTTATAATGAAATTGAATAATAAAATAATTAAAGGTGATTTAGGGCTATGGGGCTTACTGGCACTACTGGCATTATTTTCATTTTTACCTGTGTTTAGTGCAAGCTCTAACTTGGTATATGTAATTGGAACAGGAACGCCATTAGGGCATTTATTTAAACACATGATTATTTTAGTTTTTGGGTTTTTGTTAATGATAGGAATACATAAAATTCCGCCTAATTATTTTAAAGCAATTTCGATTTTAGCAATACCAATAGTAATTATTTTATTAGTATATACTGCTACTCAAGGGACGGTTATAGCAGGGGCAAATGCAAGCCGATGGATTCGCATACCTTTTATAGGTATAGGTTTTCAAACATCTACTCTAGCTTCGGTTATATTAATGGTTTATGTGGCGAGGTATTTAGCAAAAAACTTTGATTCGCCCCAAACGTTTAGAGAGTCTATACTTCCACTATGGCTTCCTGTAGCTGTAATTTTAGTGCTAATTCTCCCCTCAAACTTCTCTACTGCTCTTTTGATGTTTTTAATGGTAGTTATGCTTGCCTTTGTAGGTGGGTATCCAGCAAAATATTTAGGTTTAATAATAGGCGGCGGATTATTAGTTTTAGTGTTGTTTGTGTTATCGGCAAAAGCGTTCCCAAATGCAATTCCTAATCGTGTAGATACGTGGATTGGTAGGATAGAAAATTATGGAGATGGTGAGGTATATCAGGTAGAGCGTGCAAAAATTGCAATTGCAACAGGAGGTACTACAGGAGTTGGAGTTGGTAAAAGTGTAATGAAAAATTTTCTTCCTCAAAGTAGCTCAGATTTTATTTATGCTATTATTGTTGAAGAGTTTGGACTTGTTGGCGGAATAGGATTGATTATTATCTATTTATTTATCCTTTTTAGAATTGTAATAATAATGCACAGGGCTGACACGGTTTTTAATAAACTTGCCGTTATTGGGGTAGGAATACCCATTATTTTTCAGGCATTTATTAATATGGGAGTAGCACTACAGGTATTGCCTGTAACTGGGCAAACTTTACCTATGATAAGTAGCGGAGGAACTTCTGCTTTAATGACTTGTATAGCTTTTGGAGTTATTTTAAGTATAAGTGCAGCAGAACCAACAAAACAAAAAGAAAAGGAAGAAGAAGAGAATAATAACCCTTTAGCTGTTTTAAGTGAGACCTTATAAATTTATCATATCAGGAGGAGGTACAGGAGGACATATTTATCCTGCTATTGCTATTGCAGATGCTTTAAAGTCTTTATTTCCTTCGGCTCGTTTTTTATTTGTAGGAGCTATTGGTAAAATGGAAATGCAAAAAGTACCAAAAGCAGGTTATTCAATAAAAGGAATATGGATATCGGGCTTTCAGCGAGGTTCTATAATTAAAAACCTATTACTGCCTTTTAAATTAGTTATAAGTTTTTTCCAATCTGTTATAATTCTACTACGTTTTCGTCCAGACTTTGTAATAGGTACTGGTGGTTTTGTGAGTGGGACAATACTTTTAATAGCACACTATTTTAAAATAAAAACATTAATTCAAGAGCAAAATTCATTTGCTGGAATAACAAATAAAATATTAGGTAAAAAAGTTGATTTAGTGGCGGTAGCATTCCCTAAGATGGAACAATTTTTTCCAAAGGAGAAAATCATTTTTACAGGAAACCCAATTCGAGAATCTTTGATTACGATAGATAAAAAAAGAGACGAGGCTCTTTTGCATTTTGGGTTAGATTCTAACAAGAAAACACTTGTTGTTTTAGGAGGGAGTTTGGGAGCAAAAATTATAAATGAACTTATTCAAAATCACTTAGCAGTCTTTAGCGAGAAGAACTTACAAGTGATTTGGCAATGCGGGAAGATGTATTTCGACACATATAAAAAGCATTCTAGTTCTAAGAATATTTTTGTGTATGATTTTATAGAACAAATGGATTTACTCTATGCTGCGGCAGATGTTTTTATCTCACGCGCAGGGGCAAGCTCAATATCTGAGTTATCTATTGTAGGCAAGCCTATGATTTTAATACCTTCTACTAATGTGGCTGAAAATCATCAAATGCACAACGCTTCCGCTTTATCCAATGTAGGAGGTGCTTTATTATTACCTGAGAGTCAAATTGAAAAGAAATTTGTAGAAACTTTCGAAGAACTTCTTTCTCTTGACACTGATGAAGTACGGAAACAATTAAACTTTTTTGCAAAACCCAAAGCGACTAAAGAAATAGTAAACCATATTAAGAATAGATTAGAGGTTAATGAATTTTAAAGGACAAACATATTATTTTATAGGCATTGGCGGTATCGGCATGTCGTCGTTAGCGCGGTATTTGGTAATGAAAGGGGCTAAAGTTCTAGGTTATGATAAAACTTCTACTGAGATAACTAATTCTTTGCAAGATCTAGGTATATCTATAGTTTTTGATGAATCTCTTGATGCCTTAAAAGAAAATGTTCGTTCGAAAAACGTAAACGTAATTTATACGCCTGCAATTCCAAAAGACCATCCTCAACTTAGTTTTTTTCTAACACAAGGGAATAAAATACTTAAAAGAGCAGAATTATTAGGGCAATTAACACAGAATACCATTTGTTTGGCTGTTGCTGGGACTCATGGTAAAACAACAACCACAGCAATATTAACTCATTTGTTTGAGCAATCTAAAGCTATGTTTACTTCTTTTGTCGGAGGTATATCTCAAGACTCTAAGACTAATATGACTTCACGAGGGGATACTTATACCTTAGTTGAGGCAGATGAGTTTGATCGTTCTTTTTTACATCTAAACCCTACAATTGCTTGCATTACATCAATGGATTCTGATCATTTGGATATTTATGAGGATGCCCAAAATTTGGAGCAAGCATATATATCTTTTGCATCTCAAGTAAAGGAAACACTGATAGTTTCCAAAGGTTTGCCTTTATCAGGAATTACATATAGCACTTCGGAGCAAGCAGATTTTTATGCAACAAACATTAAACTTAATTCTTGTGGTGTTTATTTTGATTTGCATACCCCTGTAGGTATATATGAAAATATATTTTTCAATCAGCTGGGAATGCATAATTTATCAAATGCAATAGCAGCAATAGCAATGGCTTTTAAAGCAGGATTACCCTTAGAGGAATTGGTTAAGAGTTTAGCTAATTTTCCAGGTGTAGAGCGGAGACTTCAAGTATTGATTAACACAAAGCCCCTTGTTTTGATAGATGACTATGCACACCATCCGACAGAAATAAAAGCGGTGTTTGACACTTTGGAGTTAAATTTCCCAGAAGACAAAAAATGTGCAGTTTTTCAACCCCATTTATTTTCTCGAACGCGCGATTTTATGGATGACTTTGCTTCGGTATTATCGCTTTTTGATAGCGTATTATTACTTGATATTTATCCTGCAAGGGAACGCCCTTTACTTGGTATTACTTCTAAGGTTTTAAAAGATAAAATTAAAGGGAACAAAACAAAATTAATTTCAAAATCAGAGCTTCATAGTGAGATTATCCAAATTGATAATCGTGTTATTGCACTTTTAGGAGCGGGCGATATTGGAGCAGAAGTTCAGAGTATAAAGCAAAAATTATTACTAAATGAAATTGTATAAATACTTTACATTTATATTTATTTTACTACTACTAGTAAGCTCTACTGTATTTGCTATTTTAAAAAATAATAGACGCGAAATCTCAGGAACGATAGTTAGTTTTAAAGAAGGGCATCATGCTTTTTTAAATTCTGAGATGGTTAATAAATTGTTAATACTAAGCTTAGAAAAATCAAATAATAAGACGAAAGATATCCTAGATTTGAGTTTTATTGAAGCTGACTTAGAAGGGCATCCAGTTATTAAGAGTGCAGAAGCTTTTTTACTGCCTTCTAAAGTGCTTAGAATCAATATTGAAGAACGAATTCCGCTCTTAAGAGTAATGGGTAAAGAAACTTTTTATATAGATGATATGGCTGTAAAAATCCCTCTTTCAAATCACTTTACAGCTCATGTACCTCTGTTTTTTGGAAATATAGAAGAGGTGCAAAAAGATAAATTAATTCATTTTATGCGAGAGGTTAATTCAGATGATTTCATGAAGAATGAAGTTATTCAAATTGAGAAAGTTAAAGAGGGGTATTTGTTAAACCTTCGCTCTTATGATTTTGTTGTAGAATGGGGAAATTTTGAAAAGTATAATGAAAAAGTGATAAAGCTAAAAGCATTATGTAAATATTTGAAAATGCAAAAAGAAACGCATCATTTCAAAAGAATAAGTTTAAAATATAACAAACAAGTTATTGCATCAAATTAATTATGGAAAATAAAGACATAGCCGTAGGCTTAGACATTGGGACAACCAAAATAGTAGTAATGGTTGGGCAAAAAAATGAGTATGAAAAGATTGAAATTCTTGGGGTAGGAAAATCAAAAAGCCTTGGAGTTCGAAGAGGCGTTGTTAATAACATTACCCAAACCATTGAATCTATTCGACAAGCGGTAGAAGAAGCCGAAACAAAAGCAAGTGTTTCGATTGATAAGGTTATTGTAGGCATAGCAGGGCAGCATATAAGAAGCCTTCAACATAGCGATTATATAACACGAGAAAATGCAGACGAGGTAATTAACGAACAAGACATTGAAACCTTAATTAATCAGGTATATAAACTTGTAATGCTACCCGGAGAAGAGATTATCCATGTCTTGCCTCAAGAGTTTAAAGTCGATGGTCAAACTGAAATAAAAGAGCCTATCGGCATGTATGGAGGGAGGCTAGAAGCGAACTTTCATGTAGTTGTTGGGCAAATTTCTTCTATACGAAATATTGGAAAATGTATAAAAAGTGCAGGACTTTCTATGGACAAAGTAACATTAGAGCCAATTGCTTCGTCCGATGCAGTTCTTAGCCAAGAAGAAAAAGAAGCTGGAGTAGCTTTGATTGATATAGGAGGAGGTACAACTGATTTAGCGATTTTTAAAGATGGAATCATTAGGCACACTGCTGTTATTCCTTTTGGAGGAAATGTAATTACCGAAGATGTAAAAGAGGGATGCTCTATTATTCAAAAACAAGCTGAACTTTTAAAAATTAAATTTGGTTCGGCTTGCCCTACCGAGAATAAAGACACCGAAATTGTTTCTATACCAGGGTTAAGAGGGAGAGAACCAAAAGAAATTTCTTTGAAAACGCTTTCTAAGATAATTAATGCTCGTATTATAGAAATTATTAGTCAGGTTTTTATGGAAATAAAAAACTATGGACATGAAGAGCAAAAGAAAAAATTAATTGCAGGGATTGTCCTTACAGGAGGAGGGAGTCAACTTAAACATTTAAAACAACTTGTAGAGTATATTACAGGGATGGATACCCGTGTAGGATATCCTAATGAACATTTAGCGGGAGACTCTAATGAAGCAACTACAAGCCCTATATTTTCAACGGCTGTTGGGCTTTTGATGAACGCACTCGAAAATAGCACACCTAAAGAAGCACTTGCAAAAAGTGAAGAGGTAGAGGAGGAAACCGAAATAACAGACGAGGAAGTTAGCGAGAGACTTAGTGACTTTGAAAGTGAAAACCTCTTAGATAAAAGGAAAACGGTATTTGAAAAATGGGCAGATAAGTTCAAAAAGTTTTTAGATAAAGCATAATATAAAATATAGCACTATGGATGAGATAGCGACAAATATAAACTTTGATTTACCAAAGAATAAAAGTAATGTTATTAAAGTTATTGGAGTTGGAGGCGGAGGTAGCAATGCAATAAATTATATGTTTCAACAAGGAATAGTAGGAGTTGACTTTGTTGTTTGTAATACCGACGCACAGGCTTTAGAGAAAAGCCCAGTACCAATAAAAATACAATTAGGAGCTTCTTTAACCGAAGGATTAGGAGCAGGGGCAAACCCCGATGTGGGACGAAAATCTGCTCAGGAAAGTTTCGAAGAATTGGACAGGCTTTTGTCAACTCAAACCAAAATGGTATTCATCACAGCAGGGATGGGTGGAGGTACTGGTACTGGAGCAGCACCTATAATTGCGAAAATGGCTAGAGATTTAGAAATCCTTACAGTAGGGATTGTAACTATGCCTTTTCAGTTCGAAGGGAAAATGCGATTAGGTCAAGCTCAAAAAGGCTTAGAGGAGTTAAAAGGAAGTGTAGATTCGTTAATTGTAATCAATAATAATAAACTTAGAGAAGTTTATGGTAACCTTGGATTTAGAGCTGGTTTTGCTAAGGCAGATGAGGTACTAGCT
Organism: Candidatus Arcticimaribacter sp.; assembly: GCA_965277835.1. GTDB lineage: Bacteria > Bacteroidota > Bacteroidia > Flavobacteriales > Flavobacteriaceae > Arcticimaribacter. Next base: position 51,195 of record OZ255841.1, read on the forward strand.
ACAGGAGCTAGAGCCATAGCCGAAGTAATTACCACACATTATACTCAAAACATAGATTTAAAAGATGCCAGAACCGTACTTACTAATAGTGGCTCTGCTATAATGGGTTCTGCTAGTGCTTCAGGTGTTAATCGTGCTCAAGAGGCTATAACAAAGGCTTTAGACTCACCGTTGTTAAATGACAATAAAATCACGGGATGTAAAAATGTACTTCTGTTAATTGTCTCAGGCACAGGAGAAGATGAAGTTACTATTGATGAAATAGGCGATATAAATGATTTTATTCAAGCTGAGGCAGGAAATAACACTAATATCATTATGGGTGTAGGGGATGACCTTGAGTTAGGTAATAGTATTTCTGTTACGATAGTTGCCACTGGATTTAACTCTGACCAACAGCATGAAATTGTTAATATTGAAGCCCAAAAAGTAATTCATACTCTTGAAGACGACCAGCCTTTTGTACATAATTTAATGGATAGTGAAACGTCTCCAAATGCATTAAACCCGATGTCTTCTGAACCACAAAATCAAGTTGTTAAACATTATTTAGAAGAAGACGAGGACGCGGACAAGAAAATCGAGGTAATAGAAGAAAAGGCTAGCGAAGCACCTGTTTACAATAAAAACATAAAGGAACAAGAGCCTGAAATGTTGTCAAAAGAGGAAATTAGAAACCTAGATGTTATATATGAAATTTTAGACGCGAAAAATGAACCTACTACTTTTCAACCTTCTGATTTTCAAGAACAAGAAGAGCCTGAGGCGGTAGAACAAGAATTTATATTTAATGAAATTCCTTCTGATATTAATGAAATTGAAGTAATTGATGCAGAATATTTGAATGTAACCCAAGAGAATCAAATCAGTTTTGAATTTAATTCTCCTACGCCAGAAGATATTAGTTCCCCTATTGATTCAATTAGCGAAAAGCGAGAAGATATTGTTGAGAAAGATAGTCTTGAAGGTAATTTAGCTGAAGAAAAAGAAACATTTAAAATATTTCAATTAGATGATGATGACACAGAAAAAACTATAGAGGGTACAGAAAAATCGCAACTTGAAGAAATTGTTATTGAAGAAATTGAAATGGAATTCAAACAGATTTCTGAAGAAGATAAAGACGAAAAGAAAGCGAAGCCTGAAAATATAGAAGAACCTTTATATAAGAAATTAAATAGTGAGCGATCTGATTCTGAAAGCGAAAAAAGAAAAGAGAACTTAAAAAAATTCAATCACGTTTTTAGCAATAACCTTAATCGGATTGAAGAAATGGAAAAACAGCCAGCTTATAAACGAATGGGGTTTGATATAGATGAAGAGCCGCAAGATATGAGCCAAAAGTCTCAAACAACTTTAGGTGCGGACAACGATGATATTGAATTTGGTTCAAATAATTCTTTTTTACACGATAATGTTGATTAAAATATAAACACATGCCTATATTAGATACTTTAACAAACGAATTAAAAGAAGCGATGAAAGCTAAGGACACGCTTGCTTTAGAAGCTTTGAGAGCAATTAAATCTGCGGTATTACTTCAAAAAAGTGAAGCTGGAGCTTCAGGAGAATTGTCTGAAGAACAAGAAATAAAACTACTTCAAAAGTTGGTGAAACAACGTCGGGATAGCGCGTCAATTTTTAAGGAACAAAATCGAACTGATCTTGCTGCGCCAGAGGAAGCTCAAGCCGAAGTAATTGCTCGTTTTTTACCTGAACAAATGTCTGTCGATGAAGTGAGTAGTGTAATTAATACCATCATAACTGAAATAGGAGCAACTAGTATGAAAGAAATGGGTAAGGTTATGGGAATTGCAAATAAAAAACTTGCAGGGAAAGCAGACGGTAAGACAATTTCTACAATAGTTAAAGAACGACTATCTTCATAATTTTTCAATTAATATACTAAACTTAATTTGAGTATATTCGTAATATTTTTAAAGTAAAAGTCTTTAAACGGCCTAGTAGTTCAACTGGATAGAATATCAGATTTCGGCTCTGAGGGTTGGGGGTTCGAATCCTCCCTAGGTCACTTTACTTCTTTGTTTGTTTTATAAAAGTACTTTCAAAGATTTTATCTGCATTACTTGTTTCAAACCCATCTCTTCTATGTTTGGTTTTAATCTGTTTAGAGTCTAAGTTTTCAAATTCAGGGAGTATTTTTCGTTCTGCAAATTCAACATAACTTCCAGCAATTTTTTTTGTTTGATTGCTCGAAAACTGAGCAGTTAACATTTCTGCTACCGAACTACTTTGTAGTAAAAGACCATCTTTACTTATTTTAATAACACCACCTGCATCGTTAAGTTTTATACCTAGTTCGACTAAAAATTCATTAAATTTTTCTAATTGATTATACCCATTAGGTAGTTCATGAACACTTATGGTATAATGGTTTAAATAATATCTGTTATAGATTACCCATGCCGCATATTCACTCTCGGCAAGAAGGTTGTTATAATCTTCTAACGAGGGTAGCTTCCAAAGGGGTTTTTCAAAAAAACGAGTTACATCTTGGGGGTCATTAAGATTAAGTTCGTCAACAGGATCTTTTGTTATTGTTTGAGTGTATTTATGAATAATATTTTGTGCTTGTTTAGACAAGTCAGCTACACGTAATTCACTAATAAATATACGAGGTAAATTTTCTAAAGAGGGAGAATACCAAAAAGCGTTTAACTTTTTGCTTTCAAAAAAATAAGAATCTTGTTTTTTATACCCATGTTTCAGAAAAATTTTTTCAAAAGATTTGATCCCAAGATGTTCAACTCCCATGGTTCTAAAGGCAATATGATCATTCAAAATATCTTCTTGAGAAGAAATCCAACCTTTTTTAATCATAGCATTAGTTATTTTTTTAACATCTGGGACACGTTCAAAGTAAGTGTTAAAAAGACCGTTTAATATTTTTTCAAGTGTTGATTGTTCTGTGAAAATCATATTATTATTTTTGATAATTAAATTAATTCTTATAGTAAATTTAGTATAAACTTTCTATTAGAAAATAAACTATGTACTTTTAAATTTATAAATTGTATTTTTAAAAATGGAAAAAAAGCTGTTAATTTTATTATTTATTGGAGTAGCCTTTTGTTATTCCTGTTCATCATCTACATCTACTAAAGCTAAGGAAATAAGTGAAGGAGTGTATCGTCAATCCGATTGGGTGTTTGACCTTAAAAAGCTTGATGGGAAGGATATTGTACCTTATTATACAGTGAGTAAATCATCGGATAATGCCATAACTACTGAAGGTTCAAAACTTCAAAGTAGGGTTAAGATAAGTTTCAAGATTAATAAAGGCAGTGAAGCAAAAGGAGAAATTTTAGGAATATATTTTGAATCAACAGTTAAAGATGAGAATAAGTTTAAGTTCCCAAGATGCTTAAGTGTTTGCCCTGTAAATATCGAAATTTTAAGTGAGGCAGGTATAACACGATCAAAATCATTTTATAATAGAAATAATGTATTTCAGATGCAAATGGTAGACGAGGTTATTAAAGAGTTTGTTTTATCTCGAAAGAATATTCGTGTGCGTATTCCTGTTTCGATTGATAATCAGAATACTACGTTTAAATGGTTCGAATTTGATTTGTCAAATTACACTTCAAAATTGAAGTTATAAGAGTTGAATTATTTAAAAAGCTTTTAAGCTTAGATCAATGTTTTTAGCAGAATGTGTGATGGCACCAAGAGAAATATAATCGACTCCTGTTTCGGCTATCGCAACAATGTTTTGCTCTGTGATATTCCCAGAAGCTTCTGTTTTAATTTTCCCATTAATAATTTTTAATGATTGTGTTAGCTCTTTAGGTTTCATATTGTCTAACAAAATTCTATGAATCCAAGGGAAATCTAAACATGTTTTTACTTCTTGTTCGTTTCTAGTTTCAATTATTACAGGAATATTAAGATTGTATTGCTCTAAATATTCTTTAGTCTTAATTAGAGCTTTTGAAATAGAACCACAAAAGTCGATATGATTATCTTTTATTAGAATCATATCGAATAACCCTATTCTATGATTTTGCCCTCCTCCAATTTGTACTGCCCATTTTTCAGGATATCTAAAGTTTGGTGTTGTTTTGCGTGTATCTAGTAAAGTACATTGCGTATGTTTTATTTTTTCACAAAGACGATGTGTTAGACTTGCAATTCCACTCATTCTTTGCATGCAGTTTAGTACAAGCCTTTCTGTGGCGAGTAAATCTATTTGTGGGCCTTCAATGCTAAATACAATATCCCCTGGTGCAACAGAGTTACCATCGGCTATTTTTACTTCAAAATTAAAATCAGAGTTTTTGCTTTTAAAAATATATTCTGCAAGTTCAACCCCAGCTATAACCCCTGATTCTTTAACTAAAAGTTGGGCTTTACTTATTTGTTTATTCGATAGACAAGATAAGCTTGTATGGTCGCCTGTACCAATATCTTCATCTAAAGCATTGATTATAAAGCGATCCAACTCTTTGGTGTATTTTTCTTTAAAAGATTGTTTATGATGCATAATCGTTATTGTAAAAAACGCCTTTGTTTTTAGAAATTTGTAGGGCTTGATTTATTAAAATATATGCAACGCTTACCATATTTCTTAGTTCACATAATTGAGGCGTTAATTTGTTTTTTTGATAGAGGTCAAGAGTTTCTACATATAATTGACTTAATTGGGACGATGCTTTTTTAAGGCTATCATTGGTTTTAAATATCCCTACTTTACTACTCATTACGCTTTGTAACGTTGCGATAAGTTCATAGGTTTTATTTAATTTTTGTTGAGAAGAAAAAGCTTGTCCATTCCAGTTAGGTATTTTTTCAAAAAAAGAATCTTCGAGTATAAAAGAATTAATTTCTTTAGATGAATGTAAAGCGGCTCTGTGTGCAAAAACAATGGATTCTAAAAGAGAGTTAGACGCTAACCGATTGGCACCATGAAGCCCAGTATGGCTACATTCACCAATAGCATATAAGCCTTTTAAGCTTGACTCTCCATTTGAATCAACCTGAATACCACCACAGCTATAATGTGCTGCAGGAACTACTGGAATAGGTTCAGAAAGAGGGTCAATTCCAATAGATTTACAGGTTTTATAAATCATAGGAAAACGACTAATAAATTCTTTTGGGTCAATATTAGAATTATCTAATAACACATAATTTTCATTTTGTTTAGCCATTTCTTGGACTATGGCTCTAGAGACAATATCTCTTGGCGCAAGTTCTCCTCTGGGGTCATATTTTTTAATAAAATTTTCTCCACTTTGGTTTTTTAATAGCCCACCTAAACCGCGTATAGCTTCGGTTATTAAAAAAGTTTCCTCTTTAACTTTTGGGTATAATACTGTAGGGTGAAATTGTATATATGGGAGGTTCTTAATTAAAACCTTTGCTCTATATGCTGCTCCGATTCCATCTCCTGTTGAAACTTTAGGGTTAGTTGTAAAATTATATATTTGACCTAATCCACCTGTAGATAAGACAGTGATTTTAGATGTTATTTTCAATATTTCTTGGTCAATAGTAGAAATGATATATGCACCGTAGCACCGTTTATAATTTGATGTAGTGTGATGATCGGTAATGAGATCAACTAGAATATGGTTTTCGAGATATTGAATGTTTTTTAAAGATTTCACTTTTTGTATTAATGCACGTTGAATCTCGAACCCAGACTGGTCTTTATGGTGGATAATTCTTTTTTCAGAATGACCACCTTCTTTTGCTAAATGTAGATTTTTAGATTTCCCAGCATCAAATTCTGCGCCCCATGTAATTAGTTCATTTACGCGTTCTACACCTTCTTTTACCACAAAATCAATTACATCAAGGTTTCCTTGAAAATCTCCAGCTTTATAAGTGTCTTTTATATGTTTTTCGAAAGAGTCTTTTTTGAAATTCGAAACTACAGCAATACCTCCTTGTGCATAGCGCGTGCTTCCTTCCATTAAATCTTCTTTACAGATTAATGTTATTTTAGACGATGGAACTATACTAGAAAGTTTTATAGCATAGGATAAACCAGAAATTCCAGTTCCAATGACAAGTACATCTGTATTCATTTAGCCCAATTCTAACATTCGCTCAATAGGATTTCTTGCTTTATTCATAAGGTCATCGTCTAAAAGTATTTCAGGCAGCTCGTATTTTAGGCATAAATATAGCTTTTCTAAAGTATTGAGTTTCATAAAAGCACATTCACTACATGCACAAGTATCATCTTCAATAGGGGCAGGAATAAAGGTTTTGTGCGGGGCTTGTTTTTGCATTTCGTGTAAAATTCCTGCTTCGGTTGCTACGATAAATTCTGAAGAAGAATCGTTTTTAACAAAGTTAAGTAGACCCGAAGTACTACCTATATATTGCGCTATATCTAGTATTTGGCTTTCGCTTTCAGGGTGTGCAATGAATTTTGCGTTAGGATGTGTATTAAAAAGACGAATTATTTTTTCAAAAGAGAACGCTTCGTGTACAATGCAAGAACCTTCCCAAAGAATCATATTACGCCCCGTTTCTTTAATTAAATATTTACCTAAATTTTTATCTGGAGCAAAGATAATTTCGCGATCCTTAGGAATAGACTCAATTACTTTTTTAGCATTACTAGAAGTACAAACAATATCGCTTAAAGCTTTTATTTCGGCAGAACAATTAATATAAGTTACTACAACAGCATTTGGATGTTTTTGTTTAAATTTTTTAAAGTCAGTAGGAGGGCAAGAATCTGCCAAAGAACAACCTGCTTTCAAGTCTGGAAGAACCACCTTTTTATTTGGATTAATTATTTTGGCTGTTTCTGCCATAAAATGAACTCCAGCAAACACAATCATCGAAGCCTTAACCTGAGAAGCAGCTTTTGCTAAATATAAGCTATCTCCAAGATAGTCAGCAAGTTCTTGAATTTCTTTTGCTTGATAGTAATGCGCAAGAATGACTGCATTCTTTTCTTTTTTCAATTGTTTAATTTCAGAAACGATTTCTTCTTTGTTAGGAGTAGGAAGATTAAGATATCCCGAAGATGTTAAAGTGGGTATAGCTTCTTGTAAATCGGTTTTCATTATCATTAAAGGATTATTTTAGTAAAAATAAGGATTTAGCAGTAATACATTTGCTTTTAAGTATGGATTTTTAAAGGTTTTACACACTTTAATATTAACTAACCAAACAATACTTATACCCGTTATAGATTTTAAATAATAGAATTTTAATGTTATTATAGCTCTGTTTTTATAAACATTTTAAGTTGTTTTTATAGTCATAGTAGTACGTATTTATATAAACTTAAATATATAGAAATAGAGAAATTGCACTTATCTTTGTGTAAAATATCTTGATATCGACTCTTTGATATCCTCTTTTTCGAATATTGCTAATCAAAAAGTGCTACAAGAGCGACTTTTACAGGATGACGTACACTTATTTTTAAAAGGAGCTGTAGGTTCTGGCATTAGTTTTTTAATTAGCGAATGCTTTGAAAAAGTAGGAAAAACCATTTTATTTGTTTGTGAAGACCGCGAAAAAGCGGCATATCAACTTAATGATTTCGAACGTTTATTAGACACTGAAAACGTGTTGTTTTTTCCTTCGAGTTACCGAAAGCCGTATCAAACAGAAACAACCGATAACGCCAACGTATTACTCCGTTCGGAAGTATTAACTAAGCTAATCAACTCTAAAAAACCTAAGGTTATAGTTAGCTATCCGCAAGCGATTTTCGAAAAAGTAATGTCGCAAGAAACGCTAAGAAAGAGCACACTAAATGTAATAAAAGGTAATAAACTCTCCTTAGACTTTGTAAATGAAATGTTATTCGAATATCAATTCGATCGCGTTGATTTTGTAACGCAACCAGGTGAGTTTTCTGTTCGCGGAGGAATTATTGATGTGTTTTCTTTTGCAAACCAGCACCCTTATCGAATTGAGTTTTATGGTGACCAAATAGAAAGTTTAAGGAGTTTTGATATCGCTTCTCAACTTTCTATAAGTACGCTAGAGAAAATACAATTACTACCTAACACTTCAGAGAGTTTTACGCGTGCTAAACGAAAGAATCTAATTGAAGTTATTTCCCCTAAAGGGATATTAATTACTCAAAACTTTGATTTTATTGCCGCTCGATTAGAGCATTTTTATAAAGAAGCCAATCAAAACTATCAACTTTTAGATAGTGAAACACAGCACTTGCCTCCCGATGTACTATTCAGTTCGAAAGAAGATTTCATGGAAATTTCGAATGCTTTAAGTGTGGTTAGTCAAACCAAATCTACAGTGTTAAAAAAGCAAGACGTAGTTTCGGTGAAACAGAGTCCACAACCCGCTTTTAATAGACAATTTGACCGCCTTATCACGTATTTCAACAATAATCACGAAAAAGGATATCAAAACTATATTTTCTGTGCCAGTGAACAACAAGCAAATCGTTTTAAAGATATTTTTGAAGAAGTCGAAGAATTAGTCCACTATAAAACTGTAGTTACCCCACTGTTTGAAGGTTTTGAAGACACAGAAGCAAAAGTTGCTTGTTTTACGGACCATCAAATTTTTGAACGATATCATAAGTATCAATTAAAAAATACTAAGGCTAAGAAAGAAGCGCTCACATTTAAAGAGTTAACTCATCTTAAAGTTGGAGATTATGTAACCCATATTGATCATGGCGTTGGTAAGTTTGGAGGACTTCAAAAAATTGATGTAGAGGGGAGTAACCAAGAAGCCATCAAATTAATTTACGCAGATAGAGATATTTTATATTTAAGTATTCATTCGCTCCACAAAATCTCAAAGTTTAAAGGCAAAGATGGTAGTGCTCCTAAAATTCATAAGCTAGGTTCAAGTACTTGGAAGAGTTTAAAGAAAAAAACAAAATCACGAGTAAAAGAAATTGCGTTTAATCTTATTGAATTATATGCCAAGCGAAAACAAAAAATTGGCTTTGCATATGACCCTGACAGTTATTTGCAACATGAACTAGAGGCTTCTTTTGTTTTTGAAGACACCCCCGATCAAAGTTTAGCTACGATAGATGTTAAGAAAGACATGGAAAGCGAGCAACCTATGGATCGTTTAATCTGCGGAGATGTTGGTTTTGGAAAAACAGAAGTTGCTATTCGTGCAGCTTTTAAGGCAGTAGATAATAGTAAACAAGTTGCTATTTTGGTTCCTACTACAATTCTGGCATTCCAACATTTTAAAAATTTCTCGAAACGACTAGAAGATTTTCCCGTACGTGTAGATTATTTAAACCGGTTTCGTTCTACAAAAGATAAAAACCAAATTACTACAGATTTAAAAACAGGAAAAATTGATATCATAATCGGCACACATCAATTAGTAGGAAAAAATATAGAATTCAAAGACTTAGGATTACTAATTGTAGATGAAGAACAAAAGTTTGGTGTTAGCGTTAAAGAAAAGTTACGTTCGCTAAAAACAAATGTCGATGTGTTAACCCTTACTGCAACTCCTATTCCTAGAACGTTGCAGTTTAGTTTAATGGCTGCACGGGATATGTCTGTAATTACCACTCCACCACCTAATAGATATCCTATTGAAAGTGAGGTTGTCCGTTTCAATGAGGAGTTAATTAGAGATAGTATTTCGTATGAAATCCAACGGGGAGGTCAAGTTTATTTTATTAATAATCGTGTAGAAAATATAACCGAAACAGCAGGAATGCTTCAGCGTTTAGTCCCCGATGCTAGGATACGTATTGGTCATGGGCAAATGGATGGGAAAAAATTAGAAGATAATCTAATTAATTTTATGGAAGGGAGCTACGACATATTGGTAGCAACCACAATTATCGAAAACGGATTAGACGTTCCCAATGCAAATACTATTTTTATAAACAATGCTCAAAATTTTGGACTAAGCGATTTACATCAAATGCGTGGACGTGTTGGTAGGAGTAATAAAAAAGCATTTTGCTATTTCATTACTCCTCCATATAGTGCTATGTCTAGCGATGCCCAAAAAAGAATTCAAGCAATAGAGCAATTTGCTGCTTTGGGGTCTGGTATTCAAATAGCAATGAAAGATTTAGAGATTAGAGGTGCTGGTAATCTTTTAGGCGGAGAACAAAGTGGGTTTATTAATGATATTGGTTTCGAAACATATCAAAAAATATTAAGCGAAGCTATTGAAGAACTTAAAGAAAATGAATTCAAATCATTGTATAATTCTACCGAGGACTCGAATTCAAAAGAATATGTAAAAGATATTCAAATCGATACCGACTTAGAGATTCTTTTCCCTGACCATTATATTAGCGTTGTAAGCGAGCGACTAAATTTATATAGCAGATTAGGAACACTAAAAAATGAAACCGAACTAATTCAATTTCAAAACGAGGTAGAAGATCGTTTTGGACCTTTACCTCAAGAAGCTAAAACGCTTTTAGATAGTGTTCGTTTAAAATGGAAAGCTGCACATTTGGGTATTGAGCGAATTGTGTTAAAAAAGAATCAGTGTGTTGGTTATTTCATAGCTAATCAAGAAAGCCCATTTTATCAAAGTGACCGTTTTCATAAACTTTTGCAATGGGTACAGCAATACCCGCAACAAGCTAGCCTTAAAGAGAAACAGACTAAAGCAGGTTTACGTTTACGCTTAGCACTCAACAACGTTAATAGCATCCAAAAGGCTATTTCAATACTTCCAAATTTAGAGTCGCTTTAGTTCTTTTATAACTTTAAAAGCAACGTTTACGGAGTCTTCATCTACCAAAATTGTAAACTCATTAGAAGTAGAAATTACCTCACGAATATTAACTCCTTCCCATGATAATCGCTGAAAAATAAAATAATATATCCCAGGGATTGCTACATTTTCTGTTGGTAATTTAATTGTTATAGAAGAAAGGTTTTCTGCCTTTCCGAGTAGCTGTTCTTTTTTAAAAAAATCATCTACAAGATTAGCCACATTGCTGCTTACAATAATATTAGATTCCGAAACCCCACGAGACGAAGTGTAGAATACTTGTTTATCATCATTTAACCGAGCCAAAAAAGATGCTTGAGCGCGTAACAAACTATCAGAAATCTTAAAGTTATAATCTACCAAAGAAGAACGAACTGTTATTTCTCCTATTTCTTTTAACACTTTGACAATCTTGTGTGTAGAGAGGAACTCCATATTGTCCGAAATTCGTTTTAATGCCATAACAATAGCTCCGCTTCGAGCCTTTTTTCGTAGAATTTTCTCAACTTCAGGTTGAATTTGTCTTGCCAGAGAAGTTAAATTAATAAGCCCTTGAGAAAGAGCTGTAGAAAGAAAAGGCTTAGTTTTTATGTGATTTTCTACTACAGACGCTATTGTTTTCATAATGTTTTGTTATGTATGTCACAAAAATAATAAAAACAAACAAATTGTTATTTAAAATAATTAATTTTAAAAAGGATAAAAAGCATTTTCGATATGTTCCTGTTTCCAAGAATTATTTTTTACCAAATAGGTTATAATATCAAAACGCACTTCTAAATCCCAATCTTTTTTTAGAAGATAAGCATCAACAGCCATAACTAATAATTGTATTTTCTTTTTGCTTACAAAAGATTCTGGAGCTCCAAAATAGTCCGAAGAACGCGCTTTAACCTCAACGACAACAAGCAAACCATCTTTTTTTGCTAAAATATCTATCTCTGCTTTTCTATAATGAAAATTTCTTTCCAAAATTATAAATTCGTTTCTCTCAAGATATTCTGCAGCTTTCTGCTCGGCAATTTTACCAAAGCTATGTGAGTTACTCATACAATAAAATTAATCTTATTTCAACTAAAATAGTAAAGCTATAGCATACTTTGAGCAAAGTAAAAACCTTATTTTTGCTAAAAATATATATGGCACTAAGTTCAAAACGATATACAGTTACTGCTGCACTCCCTTATGCTAATGGTCCGTTGCATATAGGACACTTGGCTGGGGTATATATACCGGCTGATATTTATAGTCGTTATTTACGTTTGCAAAAGAAAGATGTTATCTTTATTTGTGGAAGTGATGAACATGGGGTAGCCATATCCATTAGAGCTAGAAAAGAGGGGGTAAGCCCAAAAGAGATTATTGATAAATACGATTCTATGATTCGTACTTCTTTTGAGCAACTAGGCATTTCTTTTGATAATTATTCCCGTACCTCTGCTGCAATTCATCATGAAACAGCTTCTGAGTTTTTTTCAGACATGAATGCAAAAGGTAAATTTATTGAAGACGTAACAGAACAACTTTATGACCCAGAGGCTGAGCAGTATTTGGCAGATAGGTTTGTAACAGGGACTTGCCCCAAATGCCAAAACCCCGAAGCTTACGGAGATCAATGCGAGCAATGTGGAAGTTCGTTAAATGCAACAGAACTTATTAACCCAAAATCTACACTCTCTGGGACAAAACCTGTTTTAAAAAAAACTAAGCATTGGTTTCTACCATTAGACCAATACCAAGATTTTATGACGGAGTGGGTTATCAAAGGGCATAAAAAAGATTGGAAACCAAATGTATATGGTCAAATTAAATCTTGGATTGATGATGGCTTAAAGCCTAGAGCCGTAACGCGAGACTTAGATTGGGGTATCCCTGTTCCTGTGAAAGGAGCAAACGGAAAAGTACTCTATGTTTGGTTCGATGCTCCAATTGGATATATTTCGTCAACTAAAGAATGGGCAGCTAAGAATAACAAAGATTGGGAGCCTTATTGGAAAGATAAAAACACTTCCTTAGTGCATTTTATTGGTAAGGATAATATTGTGTTTCATTGTATTATTTTTCCTTGTATTCTAAAAGCTAGCGGCAATTATATCTTACCTACAAATGTTCCTGCTAATGAATTTTTAAATTTAGAAGGAAACAAAATATCTACTTCTAAAAATTGGGCAATTTGGTTACATGAATATCTTGAAGAGTTTTCGGGTCAAGAAGATGTTTTGCGCTATGTATTGGCTGCAAATACCCCAGAAAATAAAGACAATGATTTTACTTGGAAAGATTTTCAGGCAAAAAACAATAACGAATTGGTTGCTATTTTTGGGAATTTTATTAATCGAATAAGTGTGCTTACCCAAAAACATTATAACGGTCGTGTTCCAAAAAGAGGAACTCTTACAGCAGAAGATACCGAAACACTTAAAACAATGAGAAATTTCCCTACTATTATTGGCGAAGCTATTGAGCATTATCATTTTAGAGAAGCAACTCAAGAGCTTATAAACTTAGCTCGCCTAGGGAACAAATATTTAGCATCAGAAGAACCTTGGAAATTGATTAAAGTTAACCCTAGCCGTGTAGAAACGATTATAAATATAGCACTTCAAATTGCCGCTTCTCTTGTTACTGTTTCAGAACCCTTTTTACCTCGCAGTGCCAAAAAGTTAAGTGCCATATTAAACATTGACAATCCAATTGAGTGGAATGCTATTGCAACTACACAAGATTTATTAGAAGAAAACCATATAATTGGAGCACAAGAATTACTTTTCACAAAAATAGAAGATAGTGTTATTGAAGAGCAATTAAATAAATTGAAAAACTATTGAATATAATTGAACAAAGGGATATTACTTAATTCTAAAAACAGGATTAGGGGAATGTAATACTTTTAAAATATTACTCCTTGTTATTTTCAAGTTTTAACATTATATTTGTAGATAGTGATATGAATCATAATGTTTTATTTATGAAAAAAATTAAGCAAATTTTAATTCTATGTTGCTTAGCTTTAAGTATACAAGTAATTGCCCAAGACAATAATAATCCTTGGGTCATTAAATTTGGTGTAAATGCTATTGATTCTTATCCTGCTAACATACCGTCTTCGAGTGAATATGGACCCCAAGGAGCATGGCTTAGTGAGTTCTATAATGTAGACCACTGGAATGTTCTTCCAGCCATATCTACAATAGGAGTTAACCGTTATTTGAGTGACAAATTTTCGCTTGGCGCACGCTTATCTCTTAATAATATATCTAAACTTGGCGATAAAAAGATAAGAGAATTGAAATACCATTCTATTGATGGTATAATACGCTATTCTTTAGTTGAACCAACATCAACTTGGGAACCCTTTCTTGAATTTGGTGGAGGATATACTTGGTTTGGAGAAAAAGGGAGTAGTACTTTTAATGCTGGAGCTGGGCTAGAATATTGGTTTAACGATTATATTGGTCTTACATATCAAGCAAACTATAAACATCTTTTAGAAAGTAATACAATTAGACACTTTCAGCATATTTTGGGGGTATCAATTAAATTTGGAGGAATTGACACTGATGGAGATGGAGTATATGACCCCTATGATGACTGTATTGAAATACCAGGCTTAGAAGAATTTGCAGGATGTCCAGATTCTGATGGCGATGGAATTATTGATAAGAATGATAGATGCCCAAATATTATGGGTGCTCCAGAGTTTAAAGGCTGTCCAGATACTGATAGCGATGGAATTCCTGATATTGACGATGCTTGCCCAGAATTAGCAGGTGAAATAGAAATGAACGGTTGCCCAGACTCTGATGGCGATGGTATTAATGATAAAGATGATGCTTGCCCAAATGAGGTTGGGGTTGCTGAAAATGATGGATGCCCATGGGCAGATCGCGATAATGACGGCGTTCCAGATAAAGATGATGTTTGTCCAGATAAGGCAGGAAGTATTGAAAATGAAGGGTGTCCTGTTCTCCCTGATGAAATTATTGCTGAGCTAAATGCCAAAAGCTCTATGATTCTATTCAAAGCATCAAGTTCAGAAATTTCAGGAGATAATTCTCAAAAAATATTAGCTAGAATCAAATTGATATTAGATGACTATTCTAATATAAAAATAACTATTGAAGGACATACTTCTAGTGATGGTAGTAAAGGATATAATCAAAAACTATCTGAAGACCGTGCACATTCAGTAAAGAAAGCATTAGAAAGCTTAGGTGTTAATACTGATAAAATTTCGACAGCAGGTTATGGTGAAGATAAACCTATTGATAATAATAATACTGCAGCAGGAAGGAAAAGTAATCGAAGAGTTCAATTTGTAATAAATAAGAATTAGAGAAATCTATATTTTAATTGTATTTAAAAAAACCTTGTTTTTGCAAGGTTTTTTTACGCATTAATTTTAACAAAACTTAAAATATAACTTTCATCTTAGGCCTATTAGATAATGACGTTTTTAGAAGAAGTAGCTCGAAAAATTATTGATAGCAAAAAGCCTATTGATGAATTGACAATAGTTTTACCTAATAAACGGGCAGGAGTGTTTTTTAAACAGAGCCTAAAAGCACAATTAGACACCCCTACATTAGCTCCCAAAATATTTAGTATAGAAGAATTTATAGAAGAAATTTCTACACTTCTATTAGCACCCCCAACATCCATTTTAATGGATTTTTATGCTGTATATAAAGCGCATACCCCCAATGACTCTTTAGAAACCTTCGAAGAATTTATCCAATGGGCATCATCGCTTCTTAAAGATTTTAACAACTTAGACGCTTATTTAGTTGATGTGCCCTATGCTTTTAAATACTTATATTCTTATTATAAACTAGGTGACTTATCAATAGAAGAGAGCACTCATTTTAAGCAACATAATTTCTGGAATTCGTTACTTCTATATTTTGACCAATTGAAAAAGGTGCTACTAGAAAAAGAAATGGGAACGCTTGGAATGTTATACCGCGAAGCCGTTGATTCTTCAGAGATTTATCTTCAAAACACGACGTCTTTTCATTACTTTATAGGTTTTAATGCTTTGAATGCATCCGAATCAAGAATAATTCAAAGCTTTTTAGAAGTAAGGCGTGCTGATGTGCTGTGGGATATTGATGAACATTTCTTCAAAGATAAGCAGCATACAATGGGACACTTCATTCAGAAGTATTATAAAACATGGACTTATTTTAGACAAGGAGAGAAGCCTAAATTTTCAACACATTTCACCGAATCAAAAAAAGTAAATATCATTGGTGTGCCTAATAGTTTTGGGCAAGCAAAATATGCTGCGTCTCTTATAAAATCAAATAGCTTAAACGCTAAAACTGCTATAGTTTTGGGTGATGAATCTTTATTAATCCCTATTTTGTCAGGATTACCTCCCGAAGTTAAGCAATGGAACGTAACTATGGGCTACTCCCTTAAAAACACACCTGTTGCATCTTTTTTTAATCAATGGTTTGAAATGCATGAAAGAGCTACAGCAAAAGGCTTCCTTTATGACGATGTAATTCGAGTATTAAGTTTTGACTGGATTAAAATAGGTTTAAACATAAGCGTATCAGAGTTAACAATTCTAAATAAGTTAAATAAGTCTTTCTTAACAAAAAAGGACCTTCATTTTTTGCTGAAGAATACTATCGGGGATTTACTTTTTTCTCCTTTTGATTCAGCAGAAAAATTTATAAAAAGACTGTCAGATTTTATTATTAAAATTCAAGAACAATTAAGCCTGAGAGGTGAAGAAACATACACTATGTTTTCTACATACTTTACCTTATTTCAAGAGTCTGCACAGCAATTATTGAATATAAGTGTAGCTTTAAAAGTTATAAATAATACAAGAGGAATATATTATTTATGGTCAGAGTTAATCAAAAACATGACTATAAACTATAAGGGAGATCCTATTGAAGGGGTTCAAATAATGGGAATGCTTGAAACACGTGTATTGGATTTTGACAATATAATTATAACTAACGTTAATGAAGGAATTCTCCCGTCAAATAAATTATCAAAAAGTGTATTTCCTTTTTCAATTAAAAAAAATTTAGGGCTCCCAACATTTTTAGATAACGATTTAATATACTCGTATCATTTTTATCGCTTGCTACAACGAGCATCAAATATTACAATTCTATATAATACTGAAAATGGTGGGTTAAATTCTAGTGAACCAAGTCGATTTATACACCAACTTCGTTTTTTAGGTCTCGACCAGCATCAAATATTAGAATACAATATATCTGCACCAACCAAAGTTCAAAACACAGGTCAACTAAAAGTTGATAAAACACCTAATGTTATTAAAGCTCTTAAAGAATTATCTGTCAAAGGTTTGTCCCCTTCTTCGCTAAGTGTATATCTAAGAGATCCTTTGCAGTTCTATAAAGAAAAAATTCTTGGCATTAAAAATGAAGATGCTTTTGATAATATACTCTCGCCATTAGAAAGTGGAACTATATTGCACGATAGTTTGGAGGAATTATATACTCCATTTTTAAACAAGCCTTTAAAAGTTGAAGATTATTCTGTTCTTAAAAAAAATGTCTCGGCAATACTTTTAAAACATTATCGCAAAATATTTGGCGGGGATAAATCTATTACTGGAAGAACTTTATTGATAATCAAAGAAATAGAAGAGTCGATTTATAGATTTTTGAGAATTGAAAAAGAGAAAATAAAAGAGGGTAATACATTAACTATCATTAAGCTAGAAGAAGAGTTTTGTTGCCCAATAGAAGTCAATAATGTTGGACGTGTTTTTTTAAGAGGAAAAGTTGATCGAATAGATAGATATAATGGAATACTTAGAATTATTGATTACAAATCTGGAAAAATAGAAGCGTCTAATATGAGAATAGTAAGCTGGGATGTTTTTAAGGTAGGTATTGATATTAAAAAACTTCCACTTTTTCAAGTTTTACTTTATGCTTATGTTAACAATAAAATTTTAGAAACAGAAAACATTATAAATGCAGGGATTATAAGTTTTAAAAACTTAACACCATACGTACTTCCATTTTCTGAAAAATTGAGAGAAGAGAAAACAAAGTCAGATGATATTAATAAAGATGTATTATTAAACTTTGAAACTACTCTAATTCAACTAATTCAAGAAATTTTTGACACTTCAAAACCTTTTACTTCTATTAAAGAATAGATAAATTATAAATTTATTATTAAATTTGTTTTTCTATTTTGATATATGGCTCATAAAAAATTAGAACGGGACTCGCTTAGTTGGTGGATGAAGCTGATTACACTTGGTAATCGTTTTTCTTCTAGAGATTTTAATGACAGACTTAAAAAAGGGTTTGTAGAGTTTTTAATTGTATTTTTTGGGGTTTTAGTTTCCTTTACAGTTGAACAACAAGGGGAAGAATTTGATCATCGCGAAGCTAATATTGACAACTTAATCAATCTTCGAGATGAATTAAAAGATATGCGAGAGTATACCATAGAATATACTAAGCAGAATGAGGAAATAACCGATATGTATATTAGGCAATATAAGCGATGGGATAACGATTCTGATAGCGTATTTATAGATTACGGTGAAGATGATGAAGGTAAGTTTTCTTATGCTCCTATGACTTTTTATACCAACAACGACCCTTTTGATCCGCCTAGGATAGTATATGATGCAATAAAGTTAGATGGAACGTTTCGCTTTCTTGGTCCTGATATAGGCCGTTTAGTTAATAATAACTATGACGGAACACAGCTTAGATATATTATAATTAATACTAGTATTGAAGAGAAAAAATATATTGACGACTACAAACGCCGCCTAGCCTATCATTGGGTTTTTGATTTAGATGAAATTAGTGTAGATATTGTAAGTTTTTGGGTTGAAAATCGAAAATACATTCAAAACGACCGCTTTATTAGATACAATTTATTCGAAAGAATTGTACAGTGGGAACAAACTACCTGGCAATTAAATGGCTATCAAAAAACATTGACAGAAAACATTGAAGTTTTAAATAATGAAATTGCCGAAAAAGAATCGGAAATTGTAATCCTTTACTGGTGGTTTAAACGACCAAGCTGGCTACAATCTTCCCCGAAATCAGAGCCGGAGGAACCCCAGGACCAGGAACAGTCAGTTGACCAGTAAAATATAAATTTTCAACCTTTTTACTTTTTAGCTTTGGGCGCAAAAATGCGGTTTGCAATAGTGTATTTGCCATGCCATATGCATTACCCTTATATGAATTATATTCACTCTTAAAGTCGTTTACACAGAATGACTCTTTGAAAAGAATAGCTTCTTGCAACGATTGTTTTGTTAAATATTCTAGCCGCTTGATTACAATGTCAAAATATTTTTCTCGTATGGTCTCTGTATCTTCAATGCCTGGTGCAATAGGTATTAATAAAACACAAGATTCTTTCCCTTTTGGAGCCGTAGAACTATCTGTTATAGAAGAAAAACTTGCGTAAAACAAAGGTGCTTTTGGCCATTCAGGAGTATCATAAATACTCTTAGCATGAGCATCGAAATCAACATCAAAAAACAGAGTGTGATGCGAAACATTCTCAACTTTTTTATCAAACCCTATATAGAAAAGTAAAGACGATGGGGCAAACACTTTTTTACTCCAGTAATTCTCACTATACCCCCTATACTTTGGTTTTAATAAAGATTCTGAATGATGGTAATCTGCTCCGCTAATTACAATATCTGCTTTATGCTCTAATCCATTAACAATAACACCTGTCACTTTTCCTTCATCTACACAGATAGATTCAACTGCTTGGTTTGTACTAAATTCTACTCCAAGTTCTTTTGCCATTTTTACCATTCCAAGGACTACACTATACATTCCTCCATTGGGATGCCATGTCCCTAACCCAAAATCTGCAAAATTCATAAAATTATAAAACGCAGGAGTGTTTCCTGGTTTTGCACCTAAAAATAGTACAGGAAACTGAAGGATTTGTGCTAATCGAGGGTTCTTAAATTCTTTTGTAACCTCTCTTTTTATTGTACTTAAAAAATAGTTTATTTTTTTTATAGTATTAAATGTTACTAACTCTAAAGGGGATATTCCTGGTTGGTAAACCAAACCTTTAATGGCAATTTCATAATTATCTTCTGCTTTTTTAATAAACTTTTTTAACTTGATAGAGCTCCCAGCCTCTATGGTTTCAAAAACTGTATAAATTTTTTCAAGAGTATCATCTATATTAATAGAGTCCATCTGATCAAAATAAACTTGATATGCTGGGTTTAGCTTTTCAAGAATATAATAGTCGCTTACTTTTCTGTCAAAATCATTAAAGAATTTTTCAAAAACATCTGGCATCCAATACCAAGACGGCCCAATATCAAAAGTAAAACCATCTTTTTTTAGCTGACGTGCTCTCCCTCCAAGTGTGTCATTCTTTTCTAATACCCTAACAGTGTTTCCTGCTTTGGCAAGATAACAAGCAGCAGAAATAGAAGAAAAACCAGATCCAATAACTATAATTTCTTTTCCCATTTTTCAGAAACCTATCAAAAAGTAAATATCTTAATTAGATAAAATAATTTGACAATAAAAAATTGTAATTCTAATTTGTGATATTTCTCAATATTACTTTTTATATAAATCTCTCAATATTCCAATTACAGTAATAATGGTAGTTACAATAACAACATTGGCAACAAAAGTAGGAGTCATAAGGTTTAGCTTTTATATCTCAAAGCTAATTAAATCTTTTGACAGAAAAAAATAATTTAAATTCTATTGTATTTAACTATATTAATTCTTTTAATAAAAATTAAGTATATTCAAAAAAACAATTTATTTAGTTCATGCACAGATTCCGAATAATACCCGTACTAGCAGGACCTTTATTATTTTTAGGCTTTCAGCTTTTTAATCCTCCGGCTCAGCTACCTATAGCTGCATACAATATTCTTGGAGCTACTCTTTGGATAGCAATTTGGTGGATTTTTGAAGTTGTACCTATTAGTGTTACGGCTTTACTTCCAATAATACTTTTTCCGCTGAGTGGCGGAATGGATCTTTCTTTAACAACCGCTGCTTATGGTCACAAATATGTATTCTTATATATGGGAGGCTTTATGATTGCTATAGCAATAGAAAAATGGAATTTGCATAGAAGAATTGCATTAAATATCATTTCACTTGTAGGGGTTAATGTTAATACTGTTGTTTTAGGGTTTATGGTTGCTACCGCTTTTTTATCTATGTGGATATCAAATACAGCTACTTCCGTAATGATGCTTCCAATAGGGGTTGCAATTGTAAAACAATTGGAAGAAAACACAACTATTACAAAGAAACAGGTTAGTCAATTTGGAAAAATGTTGATGCTTGGAATTGCTTATAGTGCTTCTATTGGAGGTATTGCTACCCTTATAGGTACGCCTCCTAATCTAATATTAGCTGGAGTAATCTCAGAAACCTATGGGGAAGAAATTACGTTTTCTCAATGGTTCTTATTTGGGTTCCCAATATCAATAACTCTTTTAACTATTGGTTGGATATACCTCACTAGGTTTGCATTTAATTTGGATTTGAAAGAGTTCCCAGGTGGAAAAGAACAAATTATAAAACTCAAAAATGAACTGGGAGTAATTAGTTTTGAAGAGAAAACCGTTGGGTTTATCTTTTTCTTAACTGCTTTCTGCTGGATTATGCGTTCTTTTTTATTACAGCAATTATTACCTGCACTCGATGACACTATAATAGCAATTTTCTTTGCCGTAATACTTTTTTTAATTCCAGCCTCAAAAGGAAATCGAAAACTTATTCAGTGGAAAGAGGCTCTTAAAATGCCATGGGGTATTATTTTACTTTTTGGTGGAGGTATGGCATTAGCCAAAGGGTTTGAAGTTTCAGGTTTAGCATTATGGATAGGAAATCAAATGACACTTTTAAATGGTTTTGAACTTTTTCTTATCGTTTTTTTAATTGTAGCTATCGTCAATTTCCTAACCGAAATTACTTCCAATTTGGCAACTACAGCAATGTTACTTCCTGTACTTGCTCCTATTGCTTTTCAATTAGACGTACATCCTTTTATATTGATGATTAGCGCTGCTACAGCAGCTTCTTGTGCATTTATGCTTCCCGTAGCAACGCCACCTAATGCGGTAGTTTTTGGTTCTGGTTATTTACGGATTATTGATATGGTAAAAGCTGGAATAGTAATGAATATTATTTCAATTATTTTGATTAGTCTAGCCGTTTATTTCGCTCTTCCTAGGCTTTGGGCAATTGACTTTAATGTGTTCCCCATTGAATTTCTAAACAAATAATATCTTTAAAAAATAGTGCTAACCTAAAAAGAGATTGAAAATTTTCAATCTCTTTTTAGTAATTTATTAGAATTTAAAACCTATAGTTATTAATACTTCTTTGCTTTAAATTCTACTCTTCTATTTTGAGCTCTTCCCTTGATTGTGTTCTCATTAGACAAAATATTTTTCTCTCCATATGGTTGGGCTTCAAGTCGATTTTCATCAACACCTAGTTTAATTAGCATTGCTTTAACAGCTTCTGCTCTTTTAAATGATAAACGTAGATTATAATTCTTTTGTCCATCTGAAGAAGCATATCCTTCAATTATAATTTTTGCTGTGGGATTGTTATCTAATTCACGTTTTACTTGTCTTATTGCCCTTAACGTTCTTCTGCCTAATAGTTTATAGCTATCTGCTGGGAATAAAATATTTTCTCCTATTTTATTTAACTCCTCTAAGGTTTCATTTAATTCCTCCTTCAAGGTTTCATTTAACTCCTCCTCTAAGGTTTCATTTAACCCCCCCTCTAAGGTTTTATTTGACTTTTGTTTAATCTTTTCATTAGCAGCTGCAGTAATTGGACAACCTTCTCCATTAGCATCTCCTGCTTCATCTGGACATTTATCATCTTTATCTGGAACCCCATCTTCGTCACTGTCAGGCCAAGGGCATCCATCATTTTCAGGGTCTCCTATTTCTGAAGGACACTTATCTTCATCATCCGATACTCCATCTTCATCTTCATCAGGGCAACCATTAATCATTAGGCTTCCTGCTATATTTGGGCATTCATCCTCGCCATCTAAAACACCATCTCCGTCGGAATCAGAACATCCGTTTAGTTCCTTTGTACCTGATATTTCTGGGCACTTATCTTCATTATCCGTAACACCATCGCCATCTGAATCAAGACATCCCATAAGCTTTTTAAGCCCTGGAACAGTAGGGCATTTATCAAATTTATTTAAAACACCGTCATTATCAATGTCTACATTCTTAAATGAAAAAGAAAGACCTACTGAATGTTGTAAATAATTTACAGCAGTACTTCCTGGCGCAACTTGATAAGATGTTTCGATAAAAAAGCTATAATTCCCAGATATCCTAATATCAAAACCAATTCCTCCTAAAAAAGTACTATTAAGATTTAACGAATTAGAAATTGTTCCATCTAAAACTCTAAAAGAAGAAAGCCCCCAACCAGCTTTCGCATAAGGAACTACTTTAACGTCTTGCAAAAAATTATATTTACCTAATAAACCAGCGTTTAGAAAACTTACATTTCCTCCTGCTGTTTTTTTAATACCATTTAAAGAAAATTGCGCTCCTGCAGAAAATCTTTTATAGATAGATCGGTATACAGTAACATAAGGTCCTCCTATGTTTATTTCTTTAAAAGCTCCTCTGGTATAAGTTACGCCATCGTTTAATGGTCCTTGAAAATCATTTTGAAGCGAAACTCCATTAACACCAACTGAAATTAACCATGGATTATCTGGAGACTGCCCCTTTAATATTCCTCCTGTAAGTAAGAATAATAGTATTGTTATTCTTGAAAACTTTAAGAACATATAGCCTATATCAATTTAAACTCAAAAATTAATTTTATAAATATAATATTTATTGCGCATAATTTGTGTGTATATAATCAAATATTTAGGGTAATCGTATTAAAAACTCTCAAAATGCTAAGGCAATTTAATAAGATTTTTTTAGAGTACCTATGACTAGTCTATACAAAAGTATTGTTTTTGATTATTATATCTAAACTGTTTTTTTTAATGTAAACACCTAAGCAAACAGCTTTTATAGACGTTCTTTTTTTATGGTTAATAACTCCCTATAAAACTTTTTAAGAGGTAGCGACGAAATTGTTATTTTCGTTTCTATGTATATAATTTTCGATACAGAAACCACAGGTCTTCCAAAACGTTGGAATGCACCTCTTTCGGATGCAGATAACTGGCCAAGATGTGTTCAGATAGCTTGGCAAATTCATAATGAACGAGGCGAATTAGTGTCGCACGAAGATTATATAATTAGTCCAGACGGGTTTACCATACCTTATGATGCAGAGAAAGTACATGGTATTTCAACTGCATTAGCCGAGGAAAAAGGGGAGTCTTTGCAAGAAGTTTTACAATATTTTTCTGTTGCTTTAAAACAAGCCGATTATATAGTAGGACATAATGTGTCTTTCGATTTAAGCATTATGGGTGCGGAGTATTTGCGGATAGAAGGGAACAATCCTTTAGAAACCGCTAAGGTAATAGATACTTGTACTGAGCAGACAGCGCGGTTATGTAAATTACCTGGGGGAAGAGGTGGCAAGTTTAAGCTACCTACCTTAACCGAGCTTTATGTATATCTTTTTGATGAAGATTTTGCTACAGCACATAATGCCACTGCTGATGTAGAAGCGACTACACGTTGTTTTATAGAGTTGTTACGCAGAGATATGCTTCACCCTGAGGCTTTGAAAGACAGGATAGAAGAAGTCAATGCTTTACGAGAAACTCAAACAGAGCCTGTTGCATTAGTTGGGTTAAAGCATCAGGATTTAAAAAAAGCATCTAAACGTTTAATTCAGGCTGAAGAATCGGTACAACAGACTTCAGATTTTTCGTTAGGTAAACTGGAGGCAGCGCCTTTTGTTCATTTGCATAACCATTCGCAATTTTCAGTACTTCAGGCGACTTCAAAAATGGAACAATTAGTTGCTATTGCTGCTGAGGATAAAATGCCTGCAATAGCATTGACCGACCATGCTAATTTAATGGGAGCGTTTCATTTTATAAAGGCTGTTAATAGTCATAATAATAATGTAGCAGACGAGGCTAAGATTAAACCTATTATAGGTTGCGAATTTTATGTGTGCGAAGACCATAAAGATAAGACACATAGAGACGATGGGTATCAAATTGTGTTTTTAGCTAAAAACAAGAATGGTTATCACAATTTGGCAAAAATGTCATCTATAGCTTATACTGAAGGATTTTATTATGTACCGAGAATTGATAGAAAAATTGTTGAAACGTATAAAAATGATTTAATTGTTTTGACAGGAAACCTCTATGGGGAAGTGCCATCTAAGATTCTTAATATAGGAGACAGTCAGGCAGAAGAAGCACTTCAATGGTGGCATACCATGTTTGGCGATGATTTGTATATAGAAGTCATGCGGCATAATCAAGAAAATGAAAAACGAGCCAATGAAGTTTTGGTTTCTTTAGCACGACAGTATAATATTCCATTAATAGCTACCAACAACACTTACTATGCTACTGAAGAAGAAGCCAATGCTCATGATATTTTACTTTGTGTAAAAGAAGGGGAGAAGCAAGCTACTCCTATTGGTAGAGGGCGCGGTTTTCGTTATGGGTTTCCTAATCAGGAGTATTATATTAAGTCGCAAAAAGAAATGAAACTTTTGTTTAGAGATTTGCCCGAAGCAATCTTGAATATAGAAGCGCTGATTTCTAAAGTTGAGCCTTTTAATTTGCAACGCGAGGTTTTACTTCCAAAATTTGATATTCCAGATACATATCAAGTTACAGGAGAAGGAGATAATGACAAAAAATTAAAGGAAAACAAATACCTCCGACACCTTACGTATGAAGGGGCTAAGAAAAGATATGAAACAATAACAGAAGAAATTAGTGAACGGATTGATTTTGAATTAGATGTTATTGCTAACACGGGTTACCCAGGCTATTTTTTAATTGTACAAGATTTAATTGCAGCAGCCCGAAACATGGGTGTTTCTGTAGGCCCAGGACGTGGCTCTGCTGCAGGTTCTGTAGTTGCTTATTGTTTGTGGATTGTGAATTTAGACCCGATTAAGTATAATTTACTTTTTGAGCGTTTTTTAAATCCTGACCGTATTAGTTTACCCGATATTGATATTGATTTCGATGACGAAGGGCGTGGAAAAGTAATGGAATATGTTATTAATAAATATGGCTCTAATCAAGTAGCCCAAATAATAACGTATGGGACTATGGCTGCAAAGTCATCAATTAGAGATACTGCACGTGTTTTGGACTTGAGTTTAAATGAAGCTGATAGGATTTCAAAGCTTCTACCTAATATTAAGTTGTCTAAAATATTTAGCCTAAAAGAAGACGAACTCAAAAAAAGTTTGAGAGCTGAGGATTTTAATAGGGTTAAAGAGTTTATATCTATTTCAGAAGGGACAGAATTATCGGGCGAAACCATTAAGCAAGCAAAGATATTAGAAGGTTCTTTGCGTAATACTGGGGTTCATGCCTGTGGGGTAATTATTACGCCAGACGATATAACCAAATTTGTGCCTATTGCAACTGCAAAAGATTCTGATTTATTTGTTACGCAGTTTGATAACTCTGTTGTAGAAGAAGCAGGTTTATTGAAAATGGATTTTTTAGGATTAAAAACCTTAACCATAATAAAAGATACAGTAGAGTTGGTCAAGAGTAAACATAGTGTTGATTTAGACCCTGACGCGTTTCCGCTTGACGATGTAAAAACGTATGAACTTTTTCAACGCGGAGATACTGTAGGGATATTTCAATATGAATCTGCAGGAATGCAGAAGCACTTGAAAGACCTTAAGCCTACAGTGTTTGACGATTTGATAGCCATGAATGCTTTATATCGCCCAGGCCCTTTAGAGTATATTCCAAGTTTTATAGCTCGTAAAAATGGTAAAGAAGAGATTGTCTATGACTTAGATGATATGCAAGAACATCTTCAAGAAACTTATGGAATAACGGTTTATCAAGAGCAAGTGATGTTACTTTCTCAAAAATTGGCAGATTTCACTAAAGGCGAAGCGGATGTATTGAGAAAAGCAATGGGGAAGAAAGATAGTAGGCTCTTAGCTAAATTGAAACCTGAATTTATAGAAAGAGGGAAAATAAATAATTATGACTCTAAGGTATTAGAAAAAATATGGAAGGATTGGGAAGCTTTTGCACACTATGCTTTTAATAAATCGCACTCAACGTGCTACGCTTGGATTGGGTACCAAACTGCTTACCTCAAAGCAAACTACCCTGCCGAATATATGGCTGCGGTTTTGTCTAATAATATGAACGACATTAAACAAGTTACGTTTTTTATGGAAGAATGCCGCCGTATGGGATTGGACGTTCTTGGACCTGATGTAAATGAGTCTTTGTATAAATTTACGGTCAACGACAGACAAGCTATTCGGTTTGGAATGGGTGCAGTTAAAGGAGTTGGACAAGGCGCTGTTGAAACAATTATTGAAAACCGAGAACAAGAGCGTTATACGTCTGTGTTTGATTTAACTAAACGTATTGATTTGCGAGCAGCAAACAAGAAAGCTCTTGAAAACTTGACTCTTGCTGGAGGGTTAGACTCGTTTGAAAAGTGCCACCGAGCACAATACTTTAATCCCGATGGAGAGGGAATTACTTTTTTAGAAAAAGCTATTCGTTATGGAGCTAAACACCAAGAAAGTTTAAATTCTTCTCAAACCAGTTTATTTGGGAGTGATAGTCAAGTACAGATACAAGAGATTGTAATTCCCGATTGCGAACCTTGGGGTACTCTTGAGTTATTAAAAAAAGAAAAAGAACTTGTAGGAATTTATATTTCAGCGCACCCGTTAGACGATTTTAAAAGAGAAATACGTTACTTCTCTTCAGCAAAGCTTGATGTTTTAAAGAATTTAGATTTGTTAATTAATAAGGAAATTAGTTTCGGAGGTATTGTTAACGATGTAGAACATTTAGTAAGTAAAAACGGAAAAGGATGGGGTAAGTTTACAATGGAAGATTTTTCGGATCAACACGAATTTAGAATTTTTGGAGAAGAATATTTAAAGTTTAGACATTTCATTTTGCCAAATAATTTTGTACGTATTCGCGCCCGTGTTTCCGAAGGATGGTATAACAAAGAAACAGGTAAACCAGGAGCTCCTTTAATAAAGTTTAATAGTTTTGAGATGCTACACGACACGCTTAAATCCAATGTTAAAAAAATAACATTGACGCTCGATTTAAAAGAACTCAACGAAGCTAAGATAGAAGAACTTGAAAGTGTGTTGGACGCCTATAAAGGCGATAAACTATTTTATATTGATATTTTTGATGCAGATGAAAAAATTAGATTAACGTTGCCTAGTCGTAAAAAGAAAGTTGATGTGACTAATGAATTACTCAATATTTTAGAGAAACAAAATATACACTATAAATTAAATTAGATTAATTAGTTTTTGTGATTTTAGTATAAAAAAATCAGATAAATATAGTTGCTGTTGGATTTATAAAAAGATACATTTGTAGAAACAAATATAAATTATGGCCTTAGAAATAACAGACGCAAATTTTGAAGAAATTGTTTTAAAATCAGATAAACCCGTAATGGTAGATTTTTGGGCAGCATGGTGTGGACCTTGCCGAATGGTAGGACCAATTATTGATGAAGTTAGTAGTGACTTTGAGGGTAAAGCAATTGTAGGTAAGCTTGATGTTGATGCTAATCAAGAATTTGCTGCCAAATATGGTGTACGTAATATTCCTACTGTTTTGGTTTTTAAAGGAGGTGAAGTTGTAGACCGCAAAGTAGGGGTTTCTCCTAAAACAGTTTATGCAGATGCACTGAATACTTTATTATAATTTTCTTTATAGTGCTTAGTTTTTTACTATATTTTATTTGAGATAAAAAAATGAAGTGTATATTTGCACTCATTCAATGGTTTGGTAGTTCAGCTGGTTAGAATGCCTGCCTGTCACGCAGGAGGTCGCGGGTTCGAGTCCCGTCCAGACCGCAGCCAATGTAAAAATAACCTCTTGATTATCAAGAGGTTATTTTTTTGTGGTAATTTGAAACTCTCTCCATCCCAATTATTGTGATAGTAAATAATCTTTTAATTAAAGAATAGGCGTACCTTCTTCTTTTAATTCAGCTATTTCTAAACTTAGTAAAATAAGCCAAACAAACATTCATTAAATTTGAATGATAAACGAGAACAAAAGTTCCTATTATCCGGAAATGAAGATTTATAAATAGGAGGTTTATTCCACATATAAGGAGTTGACAACAAGCTGAAAACCGAACTAAAAACGAAATATAATAAATGAAATCAACCGAAGTTATTTTATTGAACTTTTCCGAAATCAGAAGACGGAGTATAAGGTTATGGAGCGGAATTCATAATGAACACCTGGATTGGAAACCTGACGAAAATGCGTTCTCAATTATCGAAATGATAAGACATGTTTTAGAAGGCGAACACCTTTTCCATAAAATTATAGAAAATCGTGGGGATTTAGGAAATTACCAATCACCTTGGAAAGAATTAAAATATTCGGACTTGAAAAATGAATTGGATTTTTGCGAAAAATATCGAACAGATTTTTTGAGTATGATAAACGAATTAAAAGAATCTGATTTGGAGAATGTAAAGATTGAGAGAAAGGAAGTTGGGCAAAGCAAAAAACTTGGAGATTATCTAAATCGAATTGCATATCACGAATCTGTTCACACAGGGCAAATGTTAAGTTATTTAAGATCAAAAGGAATTGAACGACCACAAATTTGGGATTAAAAAAAAACTGATATGAGAGAGATTGGGTTTGAAAAGATTGAAAGATGCAATGAATGAGTTTTACCCTGATAGGGTAAACAGATATTAGCATCTCAACAAGGCACATACAGAGGGACAAAAACAAGGAATATCATAAAAAACGCCCCTATTTTATCCCTTTGTTTTTTTAAAGATAATTAAAACACCTATATACCAGTGACTTATAGAGTTGTTTTGCTTTTTGTATTGCGAAGTAATGTTAGCTTTTTGTTTTCTCAAAGTACATAAATAAATTGATTTTGTTAAATTATGTGTTAAATTTTTTATAGCTAATTTTGTTAAAATTAAAAGGATAATGCCCTATTTTTAATATATGAAAGCTAAAATCTCAATAAAGTATTCTTTTCTTATACTAGTAATAGCATTTTTATTTAGTTCTATTGAGACTTTTGGGCAATACTATAGCGGTAATTGTCATGGTGATAGTTATTATTATGCGGATAACGATGGTGACTTTCATGGTACTAATAATTATAGCTCAAACGATGAATATATAGCATTAAGTAAAAAAAGGAATTCTGGTAATAAATTTGAAACCCATGGCAATGTAGGTTATGGCTGTTATCAAGGGCGAGGTTGGGTAACAAGTAACGATGATTGCGACGACACTAACCCACTTGTATATCAGATGAGTACATGGTATTATGATGGCGATCGTGATGGTGCTGGGAATCCAAACGCTCAACAATTTTGTGGAAGACCTGCGGGTAGTTATTCACGATTTGGAGGAGATAATTGTGATAGTACACCTGGGGTATCTAACCCATCAAATTGGTATTTAGATGCCGATGGTGATGGTGAGGCGGGTAGTTCTATTTCAGCATCATTTTCTTGTGATCCACCCCCAGCTCCTCCTTCGCCAGGGAAATACGTAAGTTCTCCAGGTAACGACTGTGATGATAATGATGCTTCAGTAAAAAGCCAATCAACGTGGTATTTAGATGCCGATGGCGATGGTGTGGCGGGTAGTTCTAGTCAAGCAGAATCTTTTTGTGGTCTACCTCCAGTTCCCCCCTCACCAGCGCAATACCTAAGCTCTCCAGGCAATGATAATTGCGATAGTGTACACGGGGTATCTAACCCATCAAATTGGTATTTAGATGCCGATGGTGATAATGAGGCGGGTAGTTCTAGTCAAGCAATATCTTCTTGTGGTCCACCTTCAGCTACCTCGCCAGCGCAATACCTAAGTTCTCCAGGTAATGATGATTGTGATAGTGTACATGGAGTATCTAACCCATCAAATTGGTATTATGATGATGATAATGATGGAACTGGTGGGCCAAGCGGTCTACAAAATTGCGTAAGACCTGGGGTTAAATATGTATTAACCACAGGAGATAATTGTGATAGTACACATGGGGTATATGACCCATCAAATTGGTATTTAGATGATGATGGAGATGGTACTGGCGGTTCAGTCAGTCAAAATTCTTGCGAACCATCGAGTGGTTATGTATCCTCTTCAGGAGATGATTGTGATAATGTATATGGAGTATATAGCCCATCAACGTGGTATTTAGATAAAGATGGCGATGGGTTTGGAATAACTAGCTCTGCCTTAAGACAATGTGCTACACCTACTAAACCTGCTGTGGGTAATTATGTTTCAAAGCATGGTGATCGTGATGATAGCACAAAGTATATCACCAACATACCTCCAATGTATTATTATAAAGATATAGATGGTGATAATTATGGTGATCCTAAAATTTCCTTATATTATAGTCACCCTCCAAAGCATTTTGATCCGAGTATAACAGTTAGCTATGTACTAGACAATACCGATTGTGATGATACTGATAAATTAATTCACTCAAAAACAGTTTGGTATATAGATCAAGATGGTGACGGGTTGGGATATAATCCATCGTTATTAAGTACAACAAACTCTTTACGTAATACTCCTAATCTCCATATTCCTTCATCGTCTGTAGTAACTATGGTAATAGGGTGTTCTCCTCCTTCTTCTACAACATCGTATGTTTTAAATAATAAAGATTATGACGATTCAGAGCTTTTAATTACCACACGACCTCTCTATTTTTACCAAGATTTAGATCAAGATACTTTTGGTAACCCTAATGTGTTTTTGTTTCAGAGCAATAAGCCTGTTGGCTATGTACCAGATAATACTGACTGTAATGATAACGAAATAACAATAAACCCAAGAACCGTATGGTATCCAGATGTAGATGGCGATGGATTTGGGAGTAAGCTAGTTAGTGTAACAGGTTGTGTTCCACCTAGTTCAAGCAGCCATGTGACCAACACTTTAGACTTTGATGATAGTACGGTTAATATTATAGATATTCCACCTAAGAACTATTACCAAGATTTAGATAGGGATACTTATGGCAACCCTAGTGTTTTTTTATATTATAGCAGTAAACCTGTTGGTTATGTGGAAGATAACACCGATTGTAATGATAACGAAATAACAATAAACCCAAATACAGTCTGGTATCCAGATATAGATGGTGATGGATTTGGGAGTAAGTTAGTTAGCGTAACAGGGTGTGTTCCACCTACTTCAAGCAATCATGTGACCAATTCTTTCGACTTTGATGATGGTACTGTTAATATTACAAATATTCCGCCTAAGAACTATTACCAAGACTTAGATAATGATACTTATGGTAACCCCTAGTGTGTTTTTATATTATAGCAGTAAACCTGTTGGTTATGTGGAAGACAATACTGATTGTAATGATAATGAAACAACAATAAACCCAAGAACCGTATGGTATCCAGATGTAGATGGTGATGGGTTTGGGAGTAAGCTAGTTAGCGTAACAGGTTGTGTTCCACCTACTACAAGCAGCCATGTAACCAACACTTCAGACTTTGATGATGGTACCGTTAATATTACAAACATTCCACCTAAGAACTATTACCAAGACTTAGATAATGATACTTATGGCAACCCTAGTGTGTTTTTATATTACAGCAATAAACCTGTTGGTTATGTGGAAGATAATACTGACTGTAATGATAATGAAATAACAATAAACCCAAGAACCAAATGGTATCCAGATGTAGATGGTGATGGATTTGGGAGCATGGTAGTTAGTGTAACACAATGTGTTGCGCCTGCTTCAAGGCATGTGACCAACACTTCAGACTTTGATGATGGTACCGTTAATATTACAAATATTCCACCTAAGAACTATTACCAAGACTTAGATAATGATACTTATGGCAACCCTAGTGTATTTTTATATTACAGTGAAAAACCTGCTGGATATGTGGAAGACAATACTGATTGTAATGATAATGAAACAACAATAAACCCAAGAACCGTATGGTATCCAGATGTAGATGGCGATGGATTTGGGAGTAAGACAGTTAGCGTAACGGGTTGTGTTCCACCTACTTCAAGCAACCATGTGACCAACACTTCAGACTTTGATGATGGTACCGTTAATATTACAAACATTTCACCTAAGAACTATTACCAAGACTTAGATAATGATACTTATGGCAACCCTAGTGTGTTTTTATATTACAGTGAAAAACCTGCTGGATATGTGGAAGACAATACTGATTGTAATGATAATGAAAGAACAATAAACCCAAGAACCGTATGGTATCCAGATGTAGATGGAGATGGATTTGGGAGTATGGTAGTTAGTGTAACACAATGTGTTGCGCCTGTATCAAGACATGTGACGAACACTTCAGACTTTGATGATGGTACCGTTAATATTACAAACATTCCACCTAAGAACTATTACCAAGACTTAGATAATGATACTTATGGCAACCCTAGTGTGTTTTTATATTACAGTGAAAAACCTGTTGGTTATGTGGAAGACAATACTGATTGTAATGATAATGAAACAACAATAAACCCAAGAACCGTATGGTATCCAGATGTAGATGGCGATGGATTTGGGAGTAAGACAGTTAGTGTAACACAATGTGTTGCGCCTGCATCAAGGCATGTGACCAACACTTCAGACTTTGATGATGGTACCGTTAATATTACAAATATTCCACCTAAGAACTATTACCAAGATTTAGATAAGGATGGTTATGGTAATCCTAGTGTGTTTTTATATTACAGTGAAAAACCTGCTGGATATGTGATTAATAATTTAGATTGTAATGATAATGATAAAAAAGTAAATCCTCAAAAAAAATGGTATTTAGATGGCGATAACGATGGATTAGGAGACTCTAATGCGTTTATTACTTCTTGTGTAACACCCACAGGCTATGTAGATAATAATGGAGACTTGAGTGATAGGAGTAAGTATATTACTAACTTAGCTACCACTACTTTTTATTATGATAATGACAAAGATGGCTATGGAGATCCACTCAATCCAGGATATTACAGTATTCTTCCTCCAATGTATAGTATTTTATCGGGAGATTGTAATGATAATGAAAGAACAATAAACCCAGATACAGTCTGGTATGCCGATGTAGATGGAGATGGATTTGGGAGTAAGACAATTAGTGTAACACAATGTATTGCCCCTACTTCAAGCCATGTGACCAATACTTCAGACTTTGATGATGGTACCGTTAATATTACAAACATTCCACCTAAGAACTATTACCAAGACTTAGATAATGATGGTTATGGCAACCCTAGTGTTTTTTTATATTATAGCAATAAACCTGTTGGTTATGTACCAGATAACACCGATTGTAATGATAATGAAATAACAATAAACCCAAATACAACCTGGTATGCCGATGTAGATGGTGATGGATTTGGGAGTATGGTAGTTAGTGTAACACAATGTGTTGCGCCTGCTTCAAGGCATGTGACCAACACTTCAGACTTTGATGATGGTACCGTTAATATTACAAATATTCCACCTAAAAACTATTATCAAGACTTAGATAATGATACTTATGGCAACCCTAGTGTATTTTTATATTACAGTGAAAAACCTGCTGGATATGTGGAAGACAATACTGATTGTAATGATAATGAAATAACAATAAACCCAAGAACCGTATGGTATCCAGATGTAGATGGCGATGGATTTGGGAGCATGGTAGTTAGCGTAACAGGTTGTGTTCCACCTACTTCAAGCCGCCATGTGACCAACACTTCAGACTTTGATGATGGTACCGTTAATATTACAAATATTCCACCTAAGAACTATTACCAAGACTTAGATAATGATACTTATGGCAACCCTAGTGTATTTTTATATTACAGCGAGAAACCTGCTGGATATGTGGAAGACAATACTGATTGTAATGATAATGAAAGAACAATAAACCCAAGAACCGTATGGCACCCAGATGTAGATAGTGATGGATTTGGGAGTATGGTAGTTAGCGTAACAGGTTGTGTTCCACCTACTTCAAGCAGCCATGTGACGAACACTTCAGACTTTGATGATGGTACCGTTAATATTACAAACATTCCACCTAAGAACTATTACCAAGACTTAGATAATGATACTTATGGCAACCCTAGTGTGTTTTTATATTACAGTGAAAAACCTGCTGGATATGTGGAAGACAATACTGATTGTAATGATAATGAAACAACAATAAACCCAAGAACCGTATGGTATCCAGATGTAGATGGTGATGGATTTGGGAGTAAGCTAGTTAGCGTAACGGGTTGTGTTCCACCTACTACAAGCAGCCATGTAACCAACACTTCAGACTTTGATGATGGTACCGTTAATATTACAAACATTCCACCTAAGAACTATTACCAAGACTTAGATAATGATACTTATGGCAACCCTAGTGTGTTTTTATATTACAGCAATAAACCTGTTGGTTATGTGGAAGACAATACTGATTGTAATGATAATGAAATAACAATAAACCCAAGAACCAAATGGTATCCAGATGTAGATGGAGATGGATTTGGGAGTAAGACAGTTAGTGTAACACAATGTGTTGCCCCTGCTTCAAGGCATGTGACCAACACTTCAGACTTTAATGATGGCACAACGGATATCACAAACATTCGACCTCGTGTGTTTTACGAAGACCTAGATAGTGATGGTTATGGTAACCCTAACGTGTCTTTATATTACAGCAATAAACCTGCTGGTTATGTGGAAGACGGCACCGATTGTAATGATAATGAAGCAACAATAAATCCAAGAACCATATGGTATCCAGATTTAGATGGCGACGGATTTGGGAGTAAGGTAGTTAGCGTAATAGGATGTATTCCACCGACTTCAATGCATGTGACGAACACTTCAGACTTTGATGATGGTACAGACAAGATTACTAACAAACCTCCACAGAATTTTTATGAAGATTTAGATGGCGACGGCTACGGTAATCCTAGTGTTTCTTTGTTCCAGAGTAATCTACCTATAGGACATGTGTACAATAAAGATGATTGCAATGATTTAGATACAAAAATTAATCCATTGACACGATGGTTTTTAGATAGTGATAATGATGGATATGGAATACTAGAGAAGTATAAGGATCAATGCACGCAGCCTGCCAGCCATACATTAAAGCTATTAGACAGAGACGACAGCAATGAGTATATTACTAATATTGCACCTCAATTATTCTTTTATGACGGAGATGGTGATGGGTATGGAACCCCTTCTAATAGTGTTAACTACAGTATAGCTCCCCCCAAATATGTTGTTTTAGGCGGCGATTGCGATGACACAAACCCTTTAGTGCATCCGAATACATTTTGGTATGCAGATAGAGATGGTGATGGGTATGGTTCTAGCGTGTCTATTAAAGGTTGTACAGCTCCTCCAGGGTTTGTGAACAATAGAGAAGATTTTGATGATGGCACAACGGATATTACAAACATTAAACCTAGTGTGTTTTATGAAGACAGGGATGGTGATGGCTACGGAAACCCAGAAAGCAGCATATTGGCAAGTTATAAAACAGTTGGATATGTTGTTGATGGAACTGACTGTAATGATAGAAACGATAGAATACACATATATACAAAATGGTATTTAGATGAGGATGGCGATGGTTTTGGGGTAACAGAAACTTTTTTAACACAGTGTACACGACCTTCTGAAAAATATAGTTTGAATTTTGGTGATTGTAATGACGATGACCCTACTATTTTACCAGGTGCTTTAGCTCAACTTGTAAACCCTGAAAACACTTTAGGAGATGACTTAACTGATTGTAACAGTGCTGGAAATCCTTCTTCTGATGAAGGTCCTATTATAAAAGCACCTACTA
Source organism: Candidatus Arcticimaribacter sp. (assembly GCA_965277835.1). GTDB lineage: Bacteria > Bacteroidota > Bacteroidia > Flavobacteriales > Flavobacteriaceae > Arcticimaribacter. The sequence continues at coordinate 87,923 of OZ255841.1, forward strand.
CTGAAGAGCAAAAAGAAGAAAACCCAACTGGGATAATCTATGCAGACCGTGATGGCGATGGTTTTGGAGACCTAGAAGAATCTTTTCCTTTGGATAAAAGTGTAGAGTTAAACTTTCCGTGGTCTAATAATGGAGATGATGCTTGTCCTAAGAAGAAAGGTTTACCTGAATTTAAAGGTTGCCCAGAGCCTTTGTCCGTAAGAATGCCTCAGACAGTAAATAGTTACTACCAAGTGGTAAGGATTTTTGAGAGAGATACTTTGAAAACCAAGGAAGAGATTATAAAGGAATTTGCTCATATTAGCGACCAAGACATTAACAATATTAGCGTATTTCCAAATCCAACTAAAGGAAAGGTTACGGCAAAATGGGATGTTAATGTTGATGACTTTGTAAGTTCAATTCGGGTTTATGGCTATGAGAGCCCTGTGAATTTAACTATGGCTTGGGATGGAGACAGTACATCTGCTACTATAGATATTAGTAATGAGTCTAATGGCTTATATTTTGTACAGTATATATTTAAAGACGGACGGGCAGTAACCCGAAAAATAAGAAAAGAATAGTATGTTGAAGCGTAGTTTTTATTTTATCGTTTTTTTGTTTTGCACTGCTTTTGTGCAGGGTCAGTCTAATAAACCCACAGCTGTAGGGCGTATGGCTGGGGAGTTGGCTGTATCTTCAACGGGGGCAGCGACTTATTTGGTGCCTTTTGTACTTCCACCAGGGGTAAAAGAAGTAGTACCTTCTTTGGCGTTGAGTTACAATAGTCAAGGGGGTGATGGTATCGCTGGCTGGGGTTGGAATTTAGCAGGGCTTTCTACCATTAGTAGAATTGGAGCTACTCTGCACCACGACGGGTTTATAGACCCTGTAGATTTTGATGCACACGATCGCTTTGCACTAGACGGGCAACGCCTTATTCTTACTGAGGGGACTTATGGAGCAGCTGGAAGTGTATATACTACAGAGAACTATTCGAATATTAAGATAATATCGAGTAAAGAGGAAACCTCAGGGATAGGAAGAGCTCCTAAAAGTTTTATAGTGTTATACCCCGATGGCTCTAAGGCAGTATATGGAATCGATGAAAGTTCGAGAAACTTACTAGAATGGGCAATAAGCTATTGGGAAGACCCTCAAGGAAATCGTATTGACTATATCTATAAAAAAGATGTAGACGGTCTTTTACTGATAAATCAAATAGGCTATGGCTCGCAAAAAAAAGGCAACCATCCTAATAGTATTGAATTTTCTTATGAAGGAAGAAATAGTGCTAAAGGAGGAATAGAAGCTAAATATATAGGTGGGCGTGGTTTTTTACGTACTCAAAAATTAGATGCTGTAGAGATAAAAACCCAAGGTACTTTATATAGAAGGTATAATTTGAATTATAAACGTACCTCTTCGGGTTTTAGTCAAGTTGAAAACATTACCGAAGAAGTAACCGGAGAAATTAAAAACCCTATAGAGTTCGATTATATTGCTCAGCGCGATGTGCCTTCTTTTATTACTTCAAGGCGTGTTAGTGGTTTTTCAGAAAAATTGGGAATAGGAAAAGGGCAACTAATGACGGGAGATTATAACGGCGACGGATTTATAGATTATATGGTACATAGTACCAACGAACCAGGTACTTATTTTAATATTATTTTGGCTAACCAAAAAGATAATGGAGAGGTTGAATTGGGATTTCCTATAGAAGTAAAAAGAGAACATAAAAGAGCTTTGAATACGATTTCTCGTGAATTTTTTGTTACAAGTACATCGCAAACAGAACTAATGCATGTAGAAAATAAAAATAGTATTACTGTTATTAGAGAAACATTAAATGAAAAAACGCCTTCAAAAGATCAAATAGCATCACAAAAAAGTTTAATAGAATTTGTGACACATACCGTAGATGATAGTGGTAGAGTAAGCCGTTATACTAAAAAATGGGATGGAGGCGATGTTAATATTTATATGCCTTCGGATGAAGGATGTAAAGAAATTTATAATCTTTTTACACCTAAAGACTTTTTAAGTGGAGATTTTAATGGAGACGGCATACAAGATGTATTAATTTATCAGAAAAAGTATAGCGATGATGTAGATTGTGAGCCTCATAGCGGCGGTGACAGTAGAGGATTGATGTCAACGGAAGAGCTACGCGAGCCGAAGCTATATTTTGTTAATTTAAAAAGAGATGTTGCAGATAAGGACTTTGTTGAGCCTTTACCTATTTTGCCTTCTTTAATAAGCCTTTACCAAACAAAAAATAAGATATATACTTTTGACCACAATGGCGATGGGAAAACCGATATACTACATTTTATAAGGAATAAAATTATTATTTATTCTTTAAATTCAGATAATACTTGGGAGGTTTTGTCTGAGAAACGCTATACTTTGAGTACTGCTAGTTCCGAGTTTATTGATTTTAAAATCGGAGGTCTGAACTTAGAAATGCCTATACTTTTTGGAGACTATAATGGCGATGGAAATTTAGATTTTTTACAACCTCATGCAAAAAACAGTAAATATTGGATTCTTTTTACGTCTACTGGTAAGGGTTTTATAAATGAGGTTTTAAATTTTCCGTTAGCTTATATCGAAGAAGCAAACAAATTTTATACCCCACAAGATGTAAATGGGGATGGAAAAACCGACCTTATTCACCATCGAAACGGTGATTATGGAGTTTTATTAGACATCTATAGCAATACCAATGAGCGTGAGAATAGGTTTACGTTTGTAGAGCAGCTCTCAATTCCTATTGATAATAATCTTCACCTAAAACAAGGAAATACTATTCCTTTCCCTATAGATTTTAACCATCGATCTCAGCAACGACAATATGGGTTTATAATGGAAGACAGGGTCTATCAAAGAAGTTTTAGAAACAATCATTCTGAAGAAGTGCTATTGCGAAGCGTGTCGCACCAAGGTATGTTTCAAAGTATACAATACCAGAGTATGAGCGGTGCTAATATAAGCGCGGTTTATGAAAAAGATGAAAGCCAAATTTATCCTTATATCAACATAAACAATGCCCCTAGTCTTTATTTGGTAAAACAAGTTATCGCTATGGTTGGGGGACAACAGGCGACTCAAAAATTTAAGTATGGTGGAGCGGTGAGCCATGCGGGAGGATTAGGGTTTTTAGGGTTTATGACCACAGCACGGAGTAATACCTTTGGAGTCAATGTGCCTGCGCTTTGGAGTGTATCGAAACATGATCCGCAAAGACGTGGGGCGGTAACCGAAAGTTGGACCAGTGAATTTACTTCCCTTAGCCGACCTACTAGTTATATGCAACGTACCCAGTACGAGTATGACACCTCGTTGTCTGACAAAAAGATTTTCACCAATCTACCGCGTTCGGTAACCACTACCGATGAGCTTATGGGTTTTCAGACCGTGCAAACGTATGAGTATGATACTTTTAATAACCCCAAGCGTGTATATATTGAAAAAGGATTAAAAGAAATTGCTGCCGATGAGATAACTGAACAATTATTTGCGTATTTGAACAACCCCAATGCTACGGACAAGACCTATCATATAGGACGTATAACCGAAGAAAAAAGCACTACCAGATGGCAAGGCAACAGCCACACTACCACTACCAAATACCCAGTGTATGACAACAATTTGGTAAAAAAAATGGAACTACAGGGCAACGGTACCGAGTGGCTCACCGAGACAATGGACTATGACGCTTTTGGCAACCTGAAAAGCAAAACCATATTGGGTAATATAAAAAATGCTGTGCAGACACGAACCCAAAGCTATGGGTATAGCACAGACGGGCGTTTCCTAGAGTATAGCACCGATATTGAGGGGCTTACTACAAGGTTTACGTATTACCCCGAGGGGATGCTAAAAACGGATACCTCTCCTTTTGGGCACACCACCACCTATGCCTATGATGTATGGCAACGCCCCAAAACAGTTACGGACTATTTGGGCAACACCTCGTTGGTAAGCTATGCGTGGGACGCTTATAACATAGTAAAAAGCTCAACAGGAGCCGATGGCAGCCAGTCGAAGCAAGTAATAGATCCTTGGGGACGCACCATTTATCAAGGGCAATTGATGCTAAATAATAAGTTGACGCTAAACAATAAATGGAGTTGGACTTATGCCTATTATGATGTAGCAGGGAGAATGACAATTCAGTCGGAACCTTATTTTGCAAACAGTTATAAAAACAAACCTACCGGATTGGAGCATAAATTAAATACCCGAATAGGCTATGATAGATATGGTAGAGAATATTACAGAAGTTCACCTACTGGTAAAACTATAAGTACTACTTATACTAGAGGTACGTCTAAAGTATCGGTAGATGACGGTTACCAAACCGTAAGCACAGTAATGGATGTACGCGGCAAGGTAACTCAAATGACCGATCTCAACGGAACCATAAACTATACCTACCACCCCACGGGCGAGTTAGAAAAATCGGACTTTGACGGTCATATAGTGGAGGTGAAATACGACGGCTGGGGCAGAAAAATAGCACTTAGCGACCCTAGTGCGGGTAACTACTCTTATAAGTATAATATTTTTGGAGAGATGACCCAAGAGATAGTCCCCAATGGGATTACTACTTATGTCTATGACAATAGAGGCAAACTACAGCAGAAAACCCAAAAGGGAGACTATACGAATTTGGTAACCGATTACAAGTATAATTATGATGTACAACTAGAGTATCAAATTACTGAGGACAAAATAAATAACTATATGTATAGATATGATTATACATACGATAAGTGGAAACGTCCAATAGAGATTATAGAACGTAACAACTATGCTGGTTTTACACAAAAACTACAATACGACAAGCTGGGGCGTGTGTCCAATGAAGTGCGTGTGGTGGAAGTAATAGGTGGCAAGAGCGAAACCATAAGCATAGACAACGCCTATGCAACCAACGGTACACTGAACAAGATATTACAGGGTGGAGAAACGCTTTGGGAGCTGCAAGAAGAAAACGCCCGCGGGCAAGCTACAAGCATAATGCTAGGTAACGGCATTAACAAAAAACGAGAGTATGACCTGTGGGGGTATTTAGACAAGATAAACGATGGCGCTGCCCTAAGCCTTAGTCTAGGCTATAACAAGCAAAAAGGTGTACTTACCCACCGCATCCGTGGTACTCGTGGAGAAGATATACAAGAAAACTTTAGTTATGACGAGCGTAGCCGTCTTATTTCTATTCATAAAGGGGAGAAATTTTTTAAGCAAGAATATGACGACCGAGGACGGGTAAAAGAAAACGGACGCTTGGGGAGTTACCAATATACAGGTAGAAGCTATACCCTAGACAGCATTACGCTGAATGCCCACGGGGTAAACTACTATACCAAGCACCCCAAACAAGAGGTGGAGTATAATATGGATCGTAAGGCAGTAGAAGTATACGAGAGAAGCCACGGACGAGCGACCTATGTGTATAACGATGCGATGATGCGGGTACACTCTTTTTATGGGAGCGCCGAAGCGGATATAGGAAAACGTACGTATGGAAAACACTACAGTAGCATTTTCCCAGCCGAAGTAACGGTAAACCAAAAGACAGGGGAGCAGCGTGTGGTAAACTACATAGGCGGCGATGGATATAGTGCCCCAATAGCGATAATAAACACAGAGGCACACTACCTGCACCGCGACCATTTGGGCAGTATATTGGCAATAACGGACAGTGCCAAAATGCTGAAAGAAGAACGGCAGTTTGGGGCATGGGGTGAGGTAGATGAGTTTAAACAAGATGGGATTATAAAAGACTTTTCGGAGTCGATATTACCAAGAGGGTTTACGGGGCATGAGCATTTTAGTGAGGTAGCGCTTATACATATGAACGGGCGTATGTATGACCCACAGACGCATCGTTTTCTTGCGCCCGACAACAACATTCAAGACCCGTATAACACCATGAGTTATGACCGTTTTGGGTATGTGTGGAATAATCCGCTGATGAACACTGACCCGAGTGGGGAGATTATAGAAACAATATTGTTGATAGTAAAGATTGTAAGTTATATTTCTACTGTAATAAACACAGCAGTTGCTCTTGCTAATAATGTAGATATTGGACAGGTATTATTTGGTTTAGGAGTAGGTATATTATTAGGGCAACTTTCGGCAGATATAACCGCAGGAATAAGTGGACTACTGAGTTCTGCATCTGATTTTGTAGCTGGCTTTGTAGGTGGTTTTGCAGGTGGTTTTGTCTCGGGTGTACTGGGGGCAGCCATAAGTGGGGCAAGTTTAGAAGATGCTTTGCTAAGCGGGGTTATCACAGGAGCAATAGCGGGTACACTTGCTGGACTGACAAACAAACGCCCTGGAGCTAAGGTAGAAGCTGCTGAACAAGGTAGTGATATGACGGATACTTCACAAAGTGCAACAAGACCAAAACAAACTAGTGTTTTAGATGGTGTAGACACAGATCAAGATTTAACTCGTTTTGAAACCCCAAAACCAGAAGCTGGAGCGGATTTGAATAGGTTAAAAAGAAAACTGGTAAACCCGACTGGGCAAGGAGTAAGAAATGATGATGGAGGTGCAGGTCATTTTGGGGCAAAACGGGGAAATAGAAGGCACGAAGGATTTGATTTCATTAGTGCTGATGGGCAAAATATTAAAAGTCCGATATCCGGAAAAGCATATGGAGGGTCTTATAAAAACAAATATGGTATTGATACTCCTGTTACAGTAATTATACCAAACAATTCTAATTTAGGTCTTGATAAAATTCAATTACTTTATACTAAGTTTAATGGAATTAATGGTTCATTTATTAAAGCAGGAGATATTATAGGAACTTCAGTAAATTTACAACTATTAGGCTATCCTGCTGATGTGAGTTCTCATATACATTTAAAAATGTCTCTAAAGGGAACTGTAATAAATCCAACAAGATATTTTTTTGATTAAAAACAAATCATTATGAAAGATAAAATCATCATTATAGTTTTTTTGGCAAACATTATGATTGCTAATAGTCAAATTTTAGTCGATAGTTTAACGCAAAAAAGAGATATAGTATTATCTAAATTTAATATTTCTAACAAAGAATATAGGTTTAAAAGAGTTTTGATTCCAAGTGATAAGATATATTCAATTAGAAAAGGTAGAGAAATACTTATTTTAATAGATGAGCATGATAATATAGTTTTCAAGTTTGAAGAAATTGACGGGTACACATCTTTATACTTAGAATATGCTATATTTAATAAAATTAAAATTAAAAATAGAGAATTATTAGTTATAGAAACTTCGCCCTTCGAATCTTTAAACCAAATTTGGTTTTATGAAGTATTAGGCAATGGAAAACTCAAATTTATAGACGTGATACAAGCCGACGAATATAAGATTATCAATAATGAAATTTATGCTAGAGTAAAGAACGTTATTTGCAAAGATTTTTTTTGCGCAAATTATAATTTTGCTTTGCAACATATAGATTCCGAAGAGTTATATACTATAAATTTTTATATTCTAAAAGATTCTATTTTACTAAATAATAATGCGAAACATAAAAAATTTTTCATTCAAAGAATAGAAAAATTTAAATTAATTAATAATGAGGTTAAAAAATTAAAATTTAATGCAGAATTAGAATGGATCCATAATGAAATAGATTTACTTGAAAGTAGAATTAATAATATAATATTAAATTATAAAAGAGACATTGAAACTATAAAATGATATACCGACACCCCTCCCAAAGTCAGATACTTAGCTAATACAAATCAACTCCACAGCCAACTCCTCCAAACAAAACAGTTTATAACACGGCGTTGTCGTGTTACGTTCTTTAGCCTTTTTAAATAATCTTTTCTATCTTTAGAATTAAAAGAGTTTTTATTATATGGGCTGTCTTAAACTTGCTACCTAATGTTACAAGCCATGCTGCTAATCCAAATGTTTTAAATACTATGGATATATCTATTAGACGTTTAGCAAATCCTTCAGGTTTTAGGAACGCTTTAATATTGCATTCAAATATTCGTGTAATACAAGAAAATAATGTATTTCATGTAGAAATACGACAATAGTTTTAAATATAAATAACAGAAATAATGAAAAATATATTACACACCTTTTTTGTATTAATATTTGCTTTTTATACAAATGCACAAGAAAAAAAATGTGTATTTGATGAGAACTCAATTACAGATGATTTTTTAAAAGGCAATCCTGAAATACAATCTTATATATGGTCTAATGACACTAAAACAGCTAAGGTTTTGATGAAAACAGGAGAATATGTTTTTATTAAAAAATGGGCATGCTTACATTATGGCATGGAGGCAAAAAAAGTGTTCATACTTCCAAAAAGAATTAAAGGAGATATTCTTTTTTGGAAAGAAGAAATGCTTGTTTTCGGGAAACAATTTTTAAATAAAGAATATTATGAAAACTATAAATCAACTATTTATAAATCAGATTGGGTAAGATTAAAAGAAAGATATATAATTAATTCGAAGTATGAAATTGACATTCCATATAGTAATTATCCTGAATTTTATGTGCAATTTGAAAAGAATAAGGATGTAGCTATAATAACAATTTCGTATTATATGAATTAGGTAGTATCCATGGATCTAATTAGAAAACCATCCCAAGAAGAAAAGCAGTTTCTTGAATTTTTAGGTCAACTCTCGGCAGGTATAACTTCCGCAGTAGGCGGACTGTTGAGTTCTGCATCTGATTTTGTAGCCGGCTTTGTAGGTGGTTTTGCAGGTGGTTTTGTCTCGGGTGTACTGGGGGCAGCTATAAGTGGGGCAAGTTTAGAAGATACTTTACTAAGTGGGGTCATCACAGGAATAGTAGCAGGTACGCTTGCTGGGCTGGAATACAAACGCCCTGGAGCTAAAGTACAAGCTGCTAAGAAAGGTAGTGATAAGTCAGCCACACCAGCAAAAACTAGAAGCGAAAAAAAAGCAGCTAGAAAAGCCAAAAGAGCAGCTAGAAGAGCAGCTAGAAAAGGATTGGGAGGTGGAAATACTAAACCGAGTGTAGAACCAGGACCAGGTATTTGGGGAGGCATTAGCATAGAAGAACATATGGCACTTTATGGGGATGACCCTTATAACCCTAATAACAATTGGTTTAGTCATGCTAATAATGCAGTAGGTACAGCAGCATTTGCAGCCTCTCAAAAGGGTGGTAGCTTCCGCATATTTAAAGGAGGAGGGATTAGTTATAAATATTACCCAAGTGGATGGATAGGTGGTAGTCCAGCGAGAATTACTACTCATAGTTTGACTAACTTGGGAAGAGGATTAGGAAGAATTTCTACATTTGGAGGGATAACTTCTGGAGCAATGAATTTTGCAAACTCTGATATGTCATGGGGGGATTATGGTGCTTTAGGAGTCTCAGGATTATCTATAGGGTTAACTGCTTTTCCAGAACCTATTACTACTGTTATTGGTTTGGGTATTGGTGTTACCGATAGCTTTGGCGGTTTTGATGATTTTTACAGGTTCTTAGACTATCAACAAACTTTATATAGATAATTCTAATGAAATACTATCAATACCTCTTTTACAAGGTTTATTCTTTCACTAAAAAATTAGGGAATTGGGAAGTTGCAGAAAGTGCAATGTATTCTTTATCTGTTTTAGAATCACTTAGTCTAATAAGAATAGGGTACTTTTTTAAACTATTTCCTTTAACATATTATGACTCCAATAGTTATTATCAAACCGATGCTATAATAATATGCTTGGTTTTATGGGGAATTAATTATTACTGTTTTTTATACAAAAAGAAATACAAAGAAATAGAAAAGCGTTTTAAAAAAGAGAGTAAAACCAGTAAGGTTATTGGCGATATTGTGGTTTCTCTCTATGCTATTGGTACAGTAGTATCTATGCTTATTTGGTAACATTCGATACCGTTATTGGTGTTACCGATAGCTTTGGCGGTTTTGATGATTTTTACAGGTTCTTAGACTATCAACAAACTTTATATAGATAATTCTAATGAAATACTACCAATACCTCTTTTACAAAATCTATTCTTTCACTAAAAAATTAGGTGATTGGGAACTTGCCTTTAAAGTAATGTGCGGTTTATCTGTTTTACCAGTACTTAATATATTAAAAGTATCATATATTCTGAGTCCGAAAAGACCTTTATTAAGTTCTTCTGATTACGATAATATTTTATTCATTATATGGTATTCTATTAGCAATAAACTACTATCTTTTTTTACACAAAAAGAAATACAAAGAAATAGAAAAGCGTTTTAAAAAAGAGAGTAAAACCAGTAAGGTTATTGGCGATATTGTGGTTTCTCTCTATGTTATTGGTACAGTGATATCTATATTTATTTGGTAACATTCGATACCGTTATTGGTGTTACCGATAGCTTTGGCGGTTTTGATGATTTTTACAGGTTCTTAGACTATCAACAAACTTTATATAGATAATTCTAATGAAATACTATCAATACCTCTTTTACAAGGTTTATTCTTTCACTAAAAAATTAGGGAATTGGGAAGTTGCAGAGAGTGCAATGTTTTATCTATCTATTTTATTAGAAATTAATATATTGAAAATAGCATATATATTTAAAAAACCTCTATTAGGTTCTGTAAATTATGATAAAATTTTTTTTATATTATATTTTATCATAGTAGGAATTAATTATTATCTTTTTTTACATAAAAAAAAGTATAAGGATATAGAGAAGCGTTTTAAAAAAGAGGGCAGAGTCAGTAAAATTATCGGTAATATTGTGGTTTTTATTTACTTTATCGGTACTATGGTTTCTATGTTTTTTTGGTAATCTTCGATACCGTTATTGGTGTTACCGATAGCTTTGGCGGTTTTGATGATTTTTACAGGTTCTTAGACTATCAACAAACTTTATATAGATAATTCTAATGAAATGCTATCAATATCTTTATTACAAAATCTATTGTTTCATTAAAAAATAAAGACGCTTTGAGTCTAAGGGTTGTTACACGGCGTTGCCGTATTCCGTTCTTTAGCCCTTTAAATAATCTTTTCTATCTTTAGAGTTAAAACGAGTTTCTATTATATGGGCTGCCTTAAACTTGCTATTTCTCCCGAACCGATTTTAAAAATTGTTCATCGAGCAGAGCAGCCTGGAGTAGTAGCTGGAGTTGGTGCAGGTATATTATTAGGGCAGCTTTCGGCAGGTATAACTTCCGCAGGAATAAGTGGACTACTGAGTTCTGCATCTGATTTTGTAGCTGGCTTTGTAGGTGGTTTTGCAGGTGGTTTTGTCTCGGGTGTACTGGGGGCAGCCATAAGTGGGGCAAGTTTAGAAGATGCTTTGCTTAGTGGGGTCATCACAGGGGCAATAGCAGGCACACTTGCTGGGCTGGCAAACAAACGCCCTGGAGCTAAAGTAGAAGCTGCTGAACAAGGAAGTGATATGGGGGATAAGAATGCACAGCTTGAACGAATAAAAGAGGTAACCCCCGATGCTAAACTTGAAACCATATCCTCCGAAGATCTTACAGCAAAAGTATATGAGAAATATGGTAATAAAGAGTTTACTTTAGGGAATCTGGAAAGAGATTTAAAAGTAGATGGGTTTAACCTTAATCCTGATGGATATGTTTTATCAAACCAAAATTTACGGAATAATATTCGCTCGTTATATTCCGGATTGGCAGATAAATATGGAGCAGGCAACTTTGAGTTTAAGATTACAGGAGGGGATAGGTATATAGAGAATGGTAAAGTGTACTCATCGACTAACAATAAATTGGTGCCTAAATCAGAAATAACTTCAAGACATATTCAGTCAAATGGAGCGAAAGCAGTAGATTTGAGGATAAATGGTGTTTCAGAGAAAACTTTTTATAAAGCACTAGATAATATATCTGGTTTTGATGATTTAGGTATTTTTAATGGTATAACACGTTATACAAGAAGAAATCTTTATCCAATAGATAGACATACTCATATTTTCATAAAATAAGCCTATGAGAAATTTGTTTAAGATTATTTTGATAGCCATGGTTTTTACGAAATCATATAGTCAATCAAGTTTTTTAAAAGAACTATATACTTTTGCTGAAGAAGAATGTTATAGAACTGTTGACACTCCTTATATAGAGATAGTTAATGATGATACTCAATATACTATATTCTGGTTTAAACAAACCTATAACTATATAGTATTTATGGAAAATGAAACTGTGAGATTTATTGTTAATAGTTGTAAATTTCCTGCTAGTAGAGTTAAAGGTTTAGGTAAAATTAGTATGTTAAATAAAAAGAAATATGGTTTGATAGATTTTTCCACATCAACTATTAGAATGCAAAGCTCTAAAAATGATTTAAATAAAGAGATAAATTTTAATTGTGAAAAAGACATTTTTATAAATAAATATTCTAATCAGAAGAACCTTAATCTTGACGAGGTGAGGAAAATGGCTGTAATTATAGAGTTAGAAATACCTATTCTTTTTTATATAATAGATGATATTTTATTTGAGCAACCTTTAGACTATTAAAGTAGTAAAATGGCTTTTAACTAAAAATATTAATTTTAAGAAATGAAGATATTAATCACAATAATATTTAGCCTCATGCATATAAATCAGGCTTAATCTATGATCCTAGTGCATTACCCAAAAGATATACTAAAGATCTTCATCATCATCTTCAAATTCCAAAAAACTAAAATTAATTATGACAAAATCATTTTTATTAATTTTTATTTTTTCTTTTCTCTTTTCCTATGGACAAATAGAAGAAGAACTAATTATCCTTGCTCAAAAAGAAGGCTTAGAAATAGTTTCTGAAGATAAATTTCCAAAAGTGAATCCATATGGGGCAGATGGTTCTCCTATAATTTATGATTTTGTCAATGATGAAATATTACAGAATAGCGTGTTGTTCCTTTGTAGAAAAAATATTTCTAATGAAATTTATTCAAATGAAATTATAAATCTTATTGCTAATTATGATTATTTTCACTTTTTTGCTATAAAAAGGAAAGGTAAATGGGTAAAGAAATCAATTATACAAAATATTGGTCTTAAAGGAATGAATGTTATTAAAAATAATTGTGAAGTCAATTTATCTCATTTTTATAAACTAGACAAAGATTCTAACTTCATAGAACAGGATAGCTTAAGAGGACCCAATAAGAATTTTAATTTAAAAGGAAGCGGAATTTTAATAGAAGCGGATTCAAGTACTATAATTTTATATTATTATAATAATAACTGGTTTTTTAACTTAGATGTAGATTGGTAATCGTAATAGTATTCCTACTTCAAACAAAAAATAGTTTTAACCGCTCCTTTGGGGTAGTAAAGGGCTGCTACACGGTGTTACCGTGTTGTGGTTCTTTTAAAGAATCTTTTCTATCTTTAGAGTTAAAAGAGTTTTTATCAATATGGGCTGCCTTAAACTTGCTACTTCTCCCAAACCGATTTTAAATATTGTTCATCGAGCAGAGCAACCCGATTACGAACCTGTTTTAACAGTTGTACATCGAAAAGAAGAACGGCAGTTTGGGGCATGGGGTGAGGTAGATGAGTTTAAACAAGATGGGATTATAAAAGACTTTTCGGAGTCGATATTACCAAGAGGGTTTACGGGACATGAGCATTTTAGTGAGGTAGCACTTATACACATGAACGGGCGTATGTATGACCCCCAGACGCATCGTTTTCTCTCGCCCGACAACAACATCCAAGACCCGTATAACACCATGAGTTACGACCGTTTTGGGTATGTGTGGAATAATCCGCTGATGAACACTGACCCCAGTGGGGAGTTTGTGTTTTTTGCAGCTGCTATAGGGGCATTGCTTGGAGGTATAAGTGCAGCAGTCAATGGAGGAGACTTTGGCGATATTCTATTAGGAGCAATAATAGGCGGTATAGTAGCTGGAGTTGGTGCAGGTATAAGCAATCTTGCAGCACAAGGCTTGGGCTTTGTATCGACAGGAGGTGCAACAGCAGGGTTCTTTGGTAATGCCGCGCTTTCGGTTACAGGGTTTACTTCTGGGCTTGTTGTAGGTGCTGCCAGTGGTTTTGTAGCAGGCTTTACAGGGGAAGGGGGATTGTCAAAAGATCAGGGTCTTGGCGAAGCCCTTATGGGCGGATTACGAGCAGGGGTAACATCCGCGGTACTCGCAGGGCTTACCGCAGGGACTGGTGCAGGGATAAGAGCCCATAAAGCAGGAGGCGATTTTTGGAGTAGAATACCAAGACCTAAAGTAAAAAGTGTTTTGGAGGGTATTAATACAGAACTAAGCCCAACTCATTTTAATACTTCAACATCTCAAGGAGATTTGAGTGGGTTGACTGAGTTAAAGGAAAGTATAACCCCTAACACATCAGGTTTTGCAACGATAGAGCTAGATGAAGTGGTATTGACTAAATATTCTGTTATGGTTAATGGAAGAGATTTAAATCCTGGTAATTTTACGCTAAGTAATCCTGCCTTGAGAACTGGAATTATAAATTTATATACAGGTATAGTAAATGATTTAGGGCATAGTAATTTTGAGTTTGAAGTTACAGGAGGGGGTAGGTATCATTCAAATGGATCAAACTACTCATCTACTAATGACAGCCTTATTTCAACAGGAAATCCTACTGCGCATAATGTTGAAAGGGGGGCTAGAGCTGTTGATTTGAGGATTAGATATAATAACGGCACTAATTTCGATCATTCAAGCATACAAAGTATAATTGAAAACACAGGGAATGACTTGTTTTATCAAAGTCCATATTTTCCAAGTTTTTACGGAGATGGACATCATCATTTACAACTTCCTAATCGAATTAATTTTTGGGCAAATTAATAATTTAAAATATGAGAAAAATATTTACTATATTAACTTTACTTAAAGTAAGTTTAGTTCTTTGTCAAGAACCTAAAACTCAACAGAGTCCTCCTAATTGGATATTTGAATTAATTAACGAGACTGGTCTAGAACTTGTTTATGGAGAAAGATTTCCATATATAAACCCTTTAAGTGAAGGTAATTTTGGAAGTCCAATAATTCAAGGTTTTTATAAAACCAATAATAAGATTCCTGTAAGTGTGTCAAAAAATATTTACAGAGATGAAATTATTCCATATTATCTTTTTTTATGTAGAGAAGAAAAAAAAGATAATATTGTAAATAATGAAAAAAAAGCAGGGTTTATTAAAAGATATAACTATTATAATTCTTTTAATTATTACTTAGTTTTTATTGTAAAAGAAAATCATAGTTATAAAATTAAAAATATATATAAATGGTATTTATTAGGTATGGAATCTTATCATTGGAAAATGAGGGATGAATGGAAAGGTTTTTCAAAGCTAATAGGACAAAAAGATAGTGAAGAATACACATATAAGTATCGGCTTGAAAATAGTGTCGAAATTAAAGATATCAATAATTACTCTCCTATAATTGCATATTCAGACTTAGGTTATAATGTACTAGTCTTATATAATAATGAATGGTATGTCCATTATGTTGATTCCCATAATGAATAATAATGCTCACCTTAAGTCACAGAAAGACTGTGGTAAATATGTAAGATATGGGTTAGAAGCAGGATTTAGGCTTGAAAAAAATGCTTTAAAGGTTGATTCACCTGAAGCAGCTGGAGATTATGGAACTTTTTTAGAGAACAAGGGTTTTTCAAAAATTACCCCTAACACATTACAACCATATTCTCCTATGGCTGGGGATATCATGGTGTATAATAGAACTCTGCATCATCAATGGGGTCATATTCAAATGTTCAACGGTACGAATTGGGTATCCGATTTTGTACAAAAATCTTCAATCCTGATGGATATGTTTTATCAAACCAAAATTTACGAAATAATATTCGCTCGTTATATTCCGGATTGGCAGATGAATATGGAGCAGGCAACTTTGAGTTTAAGATTACAGGAGGGGATAGGTATTTAAGTAATGATGGTTTAGTAATATCAACTAGTAATCATAATGTCATTCCAAACTCAGGGCCTACTAGCCCCCACCTTATAGAAAATGGAGCACGGGCAGTAGATTTAAGAATACGCGATTTAAATGGAAACACATTTAATCATAATTTAATAAGGCCAATTGCAAATCAAAATAATTTATTTTATAACCCTAACTTTCTTCCTGGTGACTATGGAGATGGACATCATCACTTAAAGCTACTTAGACGATAAATCATTTATTATGAGAAAAATAAACATCAAATTTTTAGTTATATTTTTATTAGTAGGAATGTCGTTTTCTTATGGGCAACTTTCCCCTCCTCAATGGATTTTAGAAATTGTAAAAGATAAAAAACTAGAAGTAGTATACGGAGAAAACTACCCTTATTTAAATAGTTTTTATGGTTCAGGAAGCCCTATTATTAGGGGGATATTAAATACAGGAGAAACTTTTTTGGATGATAATCTAGGTGTTTATAGAGATCGTTATATTCAATATGTTCTTTTCTTGGCAAGAAAAAAAAAGGTAAGTACTAATGAATATGAAGATGAATTAACAAGTTTAGTGAAAAACTACACCTATCATTTGGTGTTTGCAACATCTAAAGAGTATGAAGGAACGTTTGAACTAGTTAGTGTATTCGATGGCTTTCAATTAACTGGAATGCACTTACATTATGGAGTTTTAGATAAAAGTTTATCTGACTTTTATTCTTTAGAAGATAAAACAGAGAAAGGTCCAACTAAAATAAATGTAAAAGACACTAAGAATACTCCTATTATAGTAGATTATGGAGATTCAGTATCAATACTTCTTTATTATAAAGGTAACTGGTTGATATATAACGAAGGAGATTGGTAACCCCTCCAATTCCAATAAAAAAACAATTAAAAGATACTCTGCCTAAGGATTGTTACAGGGCGTTACCGTGTTACGTTCTTTAGTCCTTTTAAATAATCTTTTCTATCTTTAGAGTTAAAACGAGTTTTTATTATATGGGTTGTCTTAAACTTGCTACTTCTCCCGAACCGATTTTAAATATTGTTCATCGAGCAGAGCAAACACATCGTTTTAGCCTATAATTAATTATTAGAATTTGGGGCTCTATCGTAATAGTATCTTACAAAGGTTTCTATAGCGGCATAGGCTGTTAAACCTAAATCATTATATTTTTTTGCTGTATCTCTATTCCTTTCTTCGGCTCTTACCCAAAACTCTCTAGAGTCTTCCCCTTGAAACATTACATCGTCTTTTTGCGATTGATGATAAAAAATGGCACGCCTCTTTTTTAGTACTTGGTCGGGGCTCATAGGTACTGCCATTTCAATTTCGTGAATATCCCATTCATGCCATGCGCCTCTATACAACCATACCCAGCAATTTTTCATATAAGGCTCTCCTTTCAATATTTCTAAAGATTCAAACAGCGCGTCTAAGCATACTTTGTGTGTGCCATTTGGGTCTGCTAAGTCACCTGCTGCATATATCTGATGAGGTTTTATTTCTTTTATAATATTGCACATTAAACTAATATCTACTTCCGAAAGTTTATTTTTTTTAATTGTACCTGTTTCATAGAATGGTAAATCTAAAAAATGAACATTACTATCTTTTAGACCTACATAGCGTGTTGCAGCATAAGATTCTCCTCTTCTAATTAAACTTTTTAACGTTCTTACTGCCGAAGTATCTATAGAGTTTTCTTTTTTGTTTCTAATACTATTTAATATCTCATGAATATTGTTATCTCCTAAAGCATAAGCTATTTCAGCAAATTTTATAGCTTCTTGGTCCGATACTGCAATATTCCCTGAAGTTTGATAAACCACATGTACATCATGCCCTTGTTCTATTAGTCTATCGAATGTACCTCCCATAGAAATCACATCATCATCGGGGTGTGGACTAAAAATAATAACCTTTTTCTTAGAAGGCTTAGCCCTTTCTGGTCTATTAGTATCGTCAGCATTAGGCTTGCCTCCTGGCCAACCTGTAATAGTATGTTGAAGTTTATTAAATATTTTAATATTCATGTCATACGAAGATCCCTCTTTAGCCAGAAGATCCGACATACCATAGTCATTATAATCCTTATCTGTTAAATTTAAAATAGTTTTCTTAGTGATTTCGCACAACCAAATAATTGCTTTGCTTTTTAGTTCTTCTGTCCATTTAGGTGTTTTAACTAACCAAGGCGTTTTATTTCGTGTTAATTCCGATGAAGCTTCGGTGTCTAACACAAAAGTAGTGTTGCTATGCTCTTGCAAATAGGTAGATGGTACTTCTGAAGAAATATGCCCTTCTATAGTTTCTTTTAAAATAGACGCTTTGTGTTGTCCCCAACCCAACAATACAACTCTTTTAGAAGATTTAACAGTAGCTATACCCATAGTAATAGCTTTTCTAGGCACGTTTTCTATGCCTAAAAAGGCTGGTGCTGCATCAACTCTAGTAATATGATCTAAAGTAATAATCCGTGTACTTGAGTTATAATGAGACCCTGGTTCATTAAAACCTATATGACCTGTTCTACCTATCCCTAATAATTGAAAATCTAAACCCCCAACGTTCTTAATTTTTGTTTCGTAATCTATGCAATATGTATGTAAGTCTTCTGCGTGTACCTTACCATTAGGGATATTAATATTCTCAGGCAAAATATCAATGTGATTAAATAAGTGTTCGTGCATAAAGTAAAAATAGCTTTGAATACTATTTTTATCCATTGGATAATACTCATCTAAATTAAATGTAATCACATTTTTAAAACTTAAGCCCTCCTCTTTATGCATACGCACTAACTCTTCGTATACCTTAATAGGGGAGGAGCCTGTTGCTAAGCCTAACACACATTCTTCTTTCTTTGCTTGCTTTTTTTTAATAAGCTCTGCAATTTCACGAGCCACAACTATTGATCCGTCTGTCGAGTTTTTGAAAGCTACATTATGAATTTTCTCATACCTTGTTTCTTCAAACTGCCCGGCTGGTTGATAATTTATTTTCATTTTTAATTAATATATAAAATGGCTTATTTTATTTTTCCCCAGGTTTTTATTAATAAGTACCCCGAAATAATAGCTATTATAGTTAGAGTAATAGCTTTAGCGATATATCCGTAAATCCAGTATCCAGTTGCGAACATAGTCCCATAAATAAATACACAGCCTAATAGAATAGCCAAAATACGCATACCTAAAGTGCCGTTCTCCTTTCTATTTATCTCTGTAGTGTCAAATGCTTTTTTATCTGCATGTTTAATTACCGTCTTCCAACCTAAACCTCCAGGTTGTATTTTCTCATAAAAATTTAATAGCACTTCTTTACTTTCAGGTTGGGTAACATAGGTTGCGAATAACCAAATAATAGTTGTCAATGTTACTACAAATGGGAACTCTGCCCAGTTAGGGAATACACCATTTTCTACGCTAAATAAGTACAAACCCAAAGGAGTTAACTTTAATAAAAGAGAGATAATACCCGATGCAAACATTGCCGTGATTTCTGTCCATGCATTGATGCGCCACCAAAACCATCGTAATATAAAAACCAGTCCTGTACCTGCCCCAAATACCAATAATAACTCGAAGAGTTGTAACGCATTTTTTAAAAGTAACGCTAGGAGCGTACTAAGTATCATTAATGCTATTGTAGAAATTCTACCGATTGCCACTAATTTTTTTTCGGATGCTTTTGGGTTTACTTGTTCTTTATAAAAGTCATAAACTATATAAGATGATCCCCAATTTAATTGCGTTGAAATAGTAGACATATAGGCAGCAATTAAAGACGCTAAGACTAAACCCAATAAGCCACTTGGCAGCTTAGTTAACATTGCTGAATAAGCCAAATCATGACCTAGTTTGTTGTCAGGTATATTTGGAAAAGCGTCTTTTATACTTGCTAAATCTGGAAACACAATTAAAGATGCCAATGCAACTAATATCCATGGCCACGGTCTTAATGCATAGTGCATAAGATTAAAAAAGAAAGTCGCCCCAATAGCATGGTTTTCATTTTTCGATGCTAACATTCGCTGAGCTATATAACCTCCCCCTCCAGGTTCTGAGCCCGGATACCACGAACTCCACCACTGTACAGCTAAAGGAATAATAAAAAGCGTAATTAGGGTATTGGTGTCATTAAAATCAGGAAGTATTGATAATTTATTTATTACGTTCTCATTTGACATTATTGCCTGTATGCCTCCTACTTCGGGTAAATTCACTAAATAATAAGCAGCTCCTATTGCGCCTCCTATAGCCACAAAAAACAAAATAAAATCGGTATATACCACTCCCTTAAACCCTCCTATTGTGCTAAAAGTAACAGTAATTAATCCAGCACTAATAACAGTTTGCCACGGCTCTAAGCCTAGCATAATACCACCTATTTTAATAGCGGCCAATGTAACAGCAGACATTGTAATCACATTGAAAATAACACCTAAATAAATAGCTCTAAATTGTCTTAAAAATTTAGCTGGTTTACCTCCATAGCGTAATTCATAAAATTCTAAATCTGTTTTAACATTAGACTTACGCCATAATTTAGCATAGATAAAAACGGTCAATAACCCCGTAATTAAGAACGCCCACCAAACCCAATTACCAGAGACACCGTTTGTTCTTACTATATCGGTTACTAAATTAGGTGTGTCAGTAGAAAAAGTAGTGGCTACCATAGAGGTACCTAATAACCACCATGGCATATTACGACCTGACAGAAAAAACTCAGAAGAACTTTTGCTTGACTTCTTTGATGCCCAAATACTTATACCTAGTATAGTTGCAAGAAGAATAAATATTAAACTATAATCGAAAGTGCTCAAATAATAATGAATTTAATTTTTGTTTAGTTTGCTGTCATAAAAATCTATTGTTTCTACCAGCCCTTTTTCAAGTGAATATTTTGGTTCAAAACCTAGTGTTTTAAATTTCGAAATATCCGCATAAGAATGTTTAATATCACCTGCTCTTTCTTCTAAAAAAGTAATTTTAGATTTTGAGTTTGTAAGCTCAATTATTTTCTCAGCTAATTCTAAAATAGTTGTGCTATGCCCTAATGCGACATTATAAGTGTTTTCTCCGTTTTTAGATGCCAAAATATTAGCTCTAACAACATCTTTTACATAAATAAAATCTCTTGTTTGTAAACCGTCTCCAAAAATAGTTAATGGCTCGTTTTTTAGTGCATTAGATATAAAAATTGGAATTGCAGCTGCATATGCTGATTTTGGGTTTTGTTTTGGTCCAAAAACATTAAAATACCTTAGAGATACTGTAGGGGTATTCCACTCATTATTATACATTCTTAAATAATATTCACCATCTAACTTTGTAATTGCATACGGCGTTAATGGTTCAGCTCTCATATTTTCATTTTTAGGCAAAGCAGGATTATTACCATAGTTAGCAGCAGAACTTGATAATACAATTTTACAGCCGTTAGTTTTTCTAGCAGCTTCGAGAATGTTAATTGTACCGATAGTATTAATTTGAATACATTCGTGTAATTTTAATAATGATTCAGGTACGCTAATTAATGCTGCTAAATGAAAAACACACGTACAATCTACTATTAATTCTTCAACTAAGTTTTCATCACGAATATCACCTTCGACAAAACGAACATTTAGCCTTGAGAGATTTTTCTTAAACCCTGTTCTTAGGCTATCTAAAACTATAACCTCATGTCCTTCTTTTGATAAATGCTCAACAATATGACTTCCAATAAACCCAGCCCCCCCAGAGACAATATATTTGTTCAACTTTTGTGTCATATTTAGTATATATATAAACTTCAAATATGCTATAAAAACCTTTGATTTACTACCTATTTACTAACATAAACGTATACTTTTTTTGCAGCAAAAGCAAAATTATGATAATATATAATTCAAAATTTGTTAACTCCAGTCTATTTCTTTGTAATTTTTTATAAGATATTCTTTTACTGCTACTATATCATCTTTTGCTGTTAAATCAGGAACGTGCTCTGAAAATGGAATACCAAAAACTGCGTTTGGATAACCCTTTAACATATTTAATAAAGCTGTCGGCAATTCTTTTTCTCCTCTTTCAGCATTGACAGGACAATTTTTAAGATAAGGATTAAACATTGCTCCATTAAACATAAATGCGTTCATACTTACTCTTAATTCTCCCGAAGCATCTTTATAGTTTTCAACGTCTTCTAAATTAGGTTTTTCTATAATATCCAAAAGAGAATTATCGTCTCTTAATTTGACTAAGGCAAATCGAGCTATTTTTTCAGGGGGAAATTCCAAAGCATTACGTGAATAACTAATAAAAGCATTTTCATTATCATTTGTTCTTAGGGCATATAGAGCTTCATAAGAGTATAAGTTATCGCTATTGCACACAGTATAATATTGATTATTTAATTCTGGATATTGTTGTGTTGCTTGGTATAGTGCGTCAGCAGTACCAAAAGGTTTTGTTCTGTTTTTTGGGATGTATTGAATAGCAAATGAAATATTAAGCCCATGAAACTCATTATCTCTTTCATTTTCACCATATAATTTTTTAAAAAGTTCCCCTTGTTCACTTATAATAATATATATCTTTTTATATCCTGCACGTTTTGCATTATACAAAAGATAATCCATCAGAGGTCTATCATTATCACCTACCCCAATAAGACCTTTACTTCTTTTATTTGCCTGCATAATTTCTTTTTCGGATAAGTGCTTAGAGAAAGTTTGTTTCTTCATCCGTGAAGAAGCCCCCCCAGCTAGTATAATTAAATTTTCATGCATTGTTTAAATTAATTTTTATGATGATTTTCTAGTTATTAATAATCCGCGCACCTAAGTCAACATTAACTTTATAAGCATCTTTGCCTCCAGCTTTAAGAATCGCATTTATAACGTCTTGTTCTTTTTCATTTGGTGCTAAAGCGACTATGCAACCTCCTTGCCCAGATCCTACTATTTTAGCTCCATAAGCCCCTGCGTTTAATGCGCTATCTATCATGTCATCTATTTTTGGAACAGTTATTTTTAAAATGTCTTTTAAAATTTGATGATGTTCACTCATTAGCTTTCCTATTTTTAAAAAATCTAATTCTTCTTTTTTCAATTCCTTAAAGGCTCTTTGTGTTATATCGTGATTTGATATAGCTGCATATAAATATGGTTTTAGCTCATCTGGTATTTGATTAAGCAGTGTATTTAAGTCTGATTTACTTGCTTTACGAATATCAAAGTTTTTGTAAATTTCTTTAACTTTATTAATTGACAACCAAGCATTTTTTTTTAATTCTTTAAGTACGCCAATAGTTTTTTTAGGAATACCTGACTCACCAACTATAAGCCCTTTAATGGGTATATCTAATATTTCATAATTAATACTTTTTTCGTTTGTCTCTAAGTATAACACATTGCCTAAACCAATACTATACTGATCCATTCTACCTCCAGGTAAGCCATGTTCTGTGACTTCAGCTTCATGAGCTATTTGAGAAACTAGTTCAGGAGTAACCGTATACTCAGAGCCAAAAGCTTCTAATAAGAACTTAACCCATGAAACTACAACTGCTGTAGAACTAGAAGTGCCTGCATTTATTGGTAAATCACCCGAAATCGTAATATTAAAACCTCTATTAGGCACACACCCATATCTTTTTAGAACTTTTAATGCAGATAATAAATGATCACTTTTTTTAACTTTTTCAATTTTAGAAGCAATTCTTATAATCCTTTCTTGGTTAATATCTGGTGTTTTGATATGAAAGAAATTACCATTATTTTCTTCTGCGATTAATTTAATATTTCTATCAATGGCGCATGCTATAACAGGTAAATTGATATAATCTTGATGATCTCCAAATAAACATACTCTTCCTGGTGCAAGTGATATTATTTTTTTAGGCTTTAATTTCATTGATTATTTTGCTTAAATATTTAATTATACTTAAAACTAATTATGATTTTCTATGTGTATTTTAAAATAAGGCTTTTATATAATTCAGTCGAACAGTTCTTCAATGACATTTTTGTTACTCGAACTAGGAAGAGGTATATTCAATAACATTGATATTGTTGGAGCAATTTCAGTAATAGAATGTAATTTAACACTATTACCTTGTGGAATATTTTTACCAAACCATAGTAATGGTACATGTGTGTCGCTTGTATAGGCAGTACCATGCGATGCACCATATTCTCTTTTTTGCATCCAACCAGAATTAAAGTGCATTACGATATCTCCTGAATTGCCATAATGATAACCTTCTCTAACAAAGTCAGTCCAATGATTATTAACGCCCATTTGTTGGGTAGAAGGAACAAATACTTCTCTTACACCTTCAATGTCTTTTAAAAATAATATAGCCTTTTCTTGTATTTTGTTTTTTGGGATATTACTCTCTTTAAAGTAAATCTGAAGTTTATCTATATGCTCAACGTAGTCGGCTTTACCAAATTCGTTAGATAAAAAATTATTTAAATTTTCTTTTATTTTTTCAGGAGAATAAAATTTTCCTGGTAATCTATTTTCGACCAAAAAATCTGGGTTATCGCTAGCCCCATGGTCTGCTGTTAGGAATAAAACATAATTGTCACTCCCTAATTCTGTATCTAAAACTTCTAAAAGTTTTTCAATTTCTCTATCTAACCGTATATAAGTGTCTTCTAATTCTTTTGATCGAATACCAAAATGATGACCAATATAATCTGTACTTGAGTAGCTAATTGTTAGAAAATCTATTTCTTGTCTATTCCCTAAGTTTTCTTTTTTAATCGTTGTGATGGCTAACTCGGTTAATAAAGTATTGCCAAATGGTGTTTCGGGCAGTAACAAAAAATCTCCATTTTCTTCCCTCATATTTTTTAAATTATATGGGAACATACTTGTAGTTTTACCTTTATAGGTTTTTTCAAATTTAGCTTCATCAATTTGGCTGTTTTTATACTTTGAAATTGATAATAGGGGAGTCCACGAAAGGGTTAAAAGAGAATCTGATAATTTTTTATTATTAAACTCTAAGAGCCAATTAGGCAGATTATTACTATAATAAGAACTTGTTACGAAATTCCCATCTTCAGAATTATACCAAAAAGCATAATCGGCTAAATGACCCGAAGGGAATATAGCTCCTCTATCTTTAAGAGAAAGCCCTATAACTTTTGAACGGTTATTTGAATACAATTTTAATTCATCCGTAATAGTTGTGGCTAATAAATTATTTGGTGATCTAGAAATAGATTTTTCTTTTATATTTTGATTGATTGTTTGAACTAAAGTGTCCTCAGCACAATAAATATTTCTTTTTAGCTTTTTACTATACCAATAGTTCGCAATTACTCCATGATTTGTAGGCGTAGTACCAGTATAAATCGATGCGTGCCCTGGACCTGTTGATGTTGGTACATAGTTATAATGTATATTCTTTACATGAAAACCTTCTCGAATTAAACGTTTAAACCCATTTTCTGTATAATTATCCTGAAAACGATATAAATATTCTGCCCTCATTTGATCAACCACTATACCTACAACTAGTTTCGGGTTATTATTTTTTTGGGCATAGCCAAGATAAGTGTTAACAAGTAATACACTAATTATAAGTAACTTAGAATTATTCTTCATTTTTTATGTAAGGGTTATAGATTTTATTTTTATTAGAATTAAATATTGTCCTAATTAATGTATAAATATTCTCTACGGGATATTATAAGTACATTCTATTTTTCAATTAGATTGATAAGGGCCTAGTCTTTGTTTAATGGTAAGTTCTGTTGATGTGTCATCTAAAACAAAAACTTCATAATGATATCCTTCTTCATATACTCTAATAACTATATGTCCTTGGATGCTTTTATAATTATTTTTGAACCATGGGCCATAAGTTACTAATGTTTCTGGATGCATATTAGTGGCTAAAATAACCCTATCTTCAGTTAAACTATCTTTATAAATCAACCGTTGATATACCTCTTGCCCAGGGTGGTCAGAACACCAAGATTGTTGAACAACAACTTTTGGGTTAAGAGTTTTTACAAAAAAATCGTTTGTTGCATCTCTATTACTATGATGATTTAAAGTCGTAACCTCAATTTTACCAACTGCTTTTGCCATTGGTGTTTCAACATCAAACCATTTGGGTAGGTTATACCCTTGTAGTCCTGTGTTATCTCCACCTGTAAAATAGTCGAATTTGCCATAAGAAATTTTCAATGCTAAACTTAGAGGATTCTCATTATATCCTCCTTTATAATACGAGGTCATATCAGTTGCTGAGAAATAGTCAAATGTTTCATTTTCTTTACCCGTCCAAATTGTTGCATTAGATTTAACATTACGAATTTCAAAGTCAGAGAAATTCATCGGAGCGTATTTAAGTTTTAACTGCGTGTTACTTCCAGGAATTAAAGACTCAGCTGTAACCTCTGATGTTTCAATAAAGTTGAGGTAATTTGTAAATAGAGAATTATCCTTTTGGTGTTCTTTAATATCTAAAGGGAAATCATAATTTGGATAATTTCTGTCTATAATCTTTTTTATAGGAATAAGATTTCCTAGTTCAACTAAACTACCGTAATGGTCGCCATGAAAATGAGATATAAGAGCATAATCAATTTTTGGTATTGTATTATGAGGTAATATTTTTTTAATATATAATGATATCCATTCTGCTGCTGAAAGAGAATCACTTGGAACTGTTGTTGTCGCTTTTAAAGGATGCCATTTTTTTTCAAAGGCTTCTTTATCTAAAATCCCAGCATCAAATAATAATGTAGTACCGTCTGGGAGTATCATAAAGGTATTATCTCCATTACCTGTATTAATATGATGAATATCCAAATAGCCTTCATTCCAGACTTCTAGTTTATCCATCTTAGGGGCTGCTACTATACTTTTAGTATTTTTTCTTGTACAAGCAAGTAAAACGGATAAGGCTATTATTGCTAAATAAATTTTATGCTTCATGATTTTAAAATTTATAATCAAAAAATGGCTGACCAAAAAGATCAACCATTCTTTTTTAAACTAAACTAACTAGAAAAACTATTAATCAAAACTAATTTTTTAAATCTTTATTCTCTACCACTAATTAGGCTTATTATGACACATTTTTTGCTTTTGTTATAATATGAGAATTAGATTTTAATTTGTAATTAATACCCAGGGTTTTGAGGAAAGATAGATGTATCATTAATAGCGTCTAAAGCACTCAAAGGAACTGGATATATTAGTTGATGGCTACTAACCTTAAAACTAGAAGTACTAGCATTTAGAGTACTTATTGCTCGGCTAGTACGAACTAAATCAAACCATCTATGATTTTCTGACACGAATTCATGTCTTCTTTCGTTTAATACTGCATTTCTAAAACTAGCTTGGTCTGGTAAGTCAGTCGATGTAAAAGAAGATAAACCAGCTCTAGTTCTTATTTGGTTTATAAGTTCAAATGCTCTACCGCCAGAAGCGTAGTTTTGCTCATTTAATGCTTCTGCTAACATTAATAAAACATCGGCATATCTTAGAACAATAAAATTCAAATTAGAATCTTGGTCTGCAACAGGAACTTCTATTAGTTTTTTCGCATATCTTGTTGTCCCGTTTGCAAGTATCCCAATAGATGCATCTTTTCTAAGATCACCTGTTTCGAATGAATTAAATAGAGAATTCGAAGGAATATTTTCACCTCTTTGGCTTCCTATGCCTTTTAGCAACTCATCGGCAGAACCAACAGGAGCTACTTGATTAGGGAATATACTTCCTTCACCGTTCCCTGCTTGAAATTGGACTTCGAAAATAGACTCAGAACCATTTTCATTGGCGCTCCCAAAATTATCTTCAAACTTTGAATTTAAGCTATAGCCAGACACAGCACTTAATACTGTTACTGCATCGTCCCAGTTTTTTTGTGTCAAATATACTTTGCCGAGTAACGTTTGGGCTGCTCCCTTTGTTGCTCGACCTACTCCATTTGTAGATGGTAGTTGGCTAACAGCTTCTGTTAAATCTTTAATTATTTGCTTATACACATCGCTAACGGGTGTTCTACCTATGCTAAACAATTCAAACGGATCTCCAGTTTCTGAAGTTACCAATGGGACATTCCCCCAAAGTCTTACTAAATTAAAATAGGTTAATGCTCTAAGGAATTTAACTTCTCCAGACCTTGTATTTTTTAAGGTCGCATCCATATCAATGTCACCTATTCTATTTAATACAATGTTACATCTTTGAATACCTTTATAGCAACTATTCCAAGAGTCTTCAATCCTAGAGTTACCAGGAGTAATTTGAAATAAATCTATATCACCTTGAGCTCCTCCGCTATTAGTAGGGCTTTCAACAAAAGCGTCATCTGCTCTAATTTCCATTAAGAACATGAAATTAAATTTATATTGCCCTTCGTCTTGTAGAGCATCGTAAGACGCTACTACTGCTTGTTCAATATCAGATTTTGTTTTATAGAAATTACCAGACCCTACGTTTGAAATAGGTCCTATTTCTAATCTATCTGTACAACTTATTGCTAAAACAGTAACAGTAAGTACAGCACACAATATGTTTTTATAATTTTTCATATTTATTAATTTTAAAAATTTACATTTAAACCAACTACAAAAGACTTATCTAGAGGATAGTTATCAAATCCTGTAGTGGGACTTAGTACATTACCAGATCTTTGTTCTGGATTATAGCCTCTATATTTTGTAAAAGTGAACGGATTCTTTGAACTTATATAGATACGTAAGTTATCTAGACTTAAACTGTTTGCAAACTCTTTAGGAAGTGTATAACCTAAAGTAATCGTCTTAAATCTTATGAAAGAACCATCTTCTTGTAGAACATCAGTTTCTCTATAAAACCCGTTGTCTCTTGGAATTGCATTTGGTCTTGCATAAGTAGCATTTGCCCCTCTTTCTGGAGTATAATAATTATTAAAATAATCTCTAGAACCATTATTCCATCCTTCTGGGTTATATAGTAAAACACTTATTGTTCTGTCATGAATATGTACACCTTGCACGCCTTGTAAAACAGCACTTAAATCAAAGTTCTTATAGGAAAACCTAGTATTTATTCCAAAAGTATAATCTGGAAATATTGAACCAAGTGCTACACGGTCTGCCGAAGTTATTTGTCCGTCCCCGTTAGAATCTACATAAATATATTCTCCAACCTGAGCCGAAGATAAACTTGGCGTACTATCTATTTGTTGTTGAGAAGTAAAAATACCTGCAGTTTTATAACCATAAGAAGCTCCAAGTTCGTTGCCAATTCGTGTTATATTTCTACCAGATATAATTTCTTTTTGACCAGGACCTAATGCAAGAACCTTATTTTTATTAGATGCAATATTAAAAGAGGTTGTTGCTTTTATAGGGCCTAAATCATAATTTGCTTTTACGGAAAACTCTATTCCTATATTCTCTACTTTACCTATATTTTGTAATGATGAGGTAAAACCTGAGTGTGCCGGTACAGGAACTTGTAGTAAAAGATTGTTAGTAGTAGAAACATAATAGTCTAAAGATGCTGTAATTTTGTTATTTAGAAACCCAATATCAAAACCAACATCTACTGTGCTAGTTTCTTCCCAACTTAAATTTGAATTAGGAGAAGTACTTGGAGCTAGCCCATTTTGAATTCCATCATCTAAAATTGAATTAGAACTAACTAATAAGGCTTGGGAACCAAAATCACCAACTTGATTATTACCTGTTAAGCCCCAACTTGCTCTTATTTTTAAATCATTAACTGTTTCCGATTCAGGGAATAAGTCATCGCTAATTCTATACCCTGCAGAAAAAGAAGGGAAAGTACCAAATCTAGTATTTGAACCAAATCTAGATGAGCCGTCGCGGCGAACAGCTGCGGTTAATAAATATTTCCCTTCAAAATCATATTGCACTCTTGCTAAAAATGAAACCAAGACTGATTTAGATTTCATAGACTCACCTCCATCAATAACTCCAGCATTGAGCGTTTTTACAAAATCATTTGGAAAATTATCAGCTGTGATTTCTGCTGTTTCTATTGTTTCTTCTTGAAAAGTATAACCTATTAACGCATTAAAGTTGTGGTTCTCATTTATTGTTCTTTCATATACCAAAGTGTTTTCTACAATCCAGTTAATTAACTGCCTAGACTGTAATTCTCCATTTGGAATATCGGGGGCAGGTCTATTTCTGCTTCCAACTGAAGACGGGTCAAAAATATTTCTACTAGCACTTGCGTAGTCAACACCAAAATAGGTCTTGGCTTTCAATCCTTCTATTATTTCTAATTCTAAAAAAGTTCCTCCTTGGAATAACCCTGTATTTCTTTTATCATCTCTTAATAAAGCTAATGCTACTGGACTTTCCGTTCTAGCTTGATCTCCTTCTGTTGCTCCTACTACTTGTTTACTAACAGCTAAAGTACCATCAGCATTATATGCAGGAAAATAAGGTAACGAAATAACCGCAGCATTAATTGGAGATGTGTTAAAACCTGTAGGTATAAGGTTTTCTTGGGTAAGAGAAGGAGCTATATTAATTCCAAATTTCACCTTTTCAGATAGCTTTGCTTCAAGGTTTGCTCTAAAGCTAAAACGTTCAAAATCAGAACCAATAACTACACCTTCTTGATTAAAATAAGTTCCTGATATAAAGTATGATAAATCTTCATTACCTCCTTTTACAGATATCTGATGGTTTTGGATTATCGCATTCCTAAAAATTTCATCTTGCCAATCGGTGTCTGTTAAATTTGAAGTATTACCACCGTTTAACCATGGTTGTACATAGCTCGGTATAATTGCTTTTCTAGTATTAAAACCTAATGCGGTTGCATTAGCGGTTCGAGTAGCATTATCGTCATTAACAGAAAAAGAACCATTATTAAATTGTAGATAATAGTTGTTTCGTGCGTCTCTATCCCAAATAGCATGCTCTCTTGCATTCATTAAATCTAATCGTTGAGCTACTTGTTGATATCCTGTATAAGTATTAAAACTAAATTGAGGTTTACCAGAAGCTCCTTTTTTAGTAGTAATAATAATTACGCCATTTCCTCCTCGCGAACCATAAATTGAAGCAGCAGCAGCGTCTTTTAAAACCTCTATAGAGGCAATATCATTTGGGCTAATCGAATTTAAAGAAGACTCTTGAGAAAAAGGTAATCCATCGACCACGATGAGTGGTTGGGTACCCGCAGTAATAGTACCAACCCCCCGAACATTGATTGAATTTGCTTGTCCAGGTTGACCAGAGTTCTGCGATATTTCTACACCAGCTAATTGACCTGCAATTCCTTGCTCTATACTTGTAACAGGAATATTTTCAAAATCTTCAGGTTTAATTGTAGCAATAGCGCTGGTTACATCTGCTTTATTTAAAGTACCGTATCCAACTACTATCGCTTCTTGCAGTTGGGTTGCATCAATTTCTAATTGCACATTAACTACTGTTCCATTATTTGCAACAACTGTTTGTGCCTTATAACCTACATAAGAAATCACTAAATTAGCTGTTGAATCTGGGGTTGATATGCTAAAATTACCATCAAAATCAGATGACACACCTATAGTGGTACCTTCAATTTGAATTGTAGCACCTGGTAAAGGTTCGCCATTTTCATCTACAACCTTACCAGTAATTTCATTTTGCGCCAAATTTTCTAAAAGGATTAAACTTTTAGCTTCTTTTTCATTACCTATATTATTTATTCCAAATAAAAATTGACTAGAAAGAATTTGGAAAACTACCAGAAGGAATATTCTAATAGAATTAAAAGATAATAATTTTGAATACATCATAATTATTTTATTATTTAGTTAGTACTATATAATAATTCAAAACAATACTTGAATTATATGCACCAAAAATAATTTGGAAACAGAGGCATAACTACCTCTTTTTAATCTAAATGTGGTACTTTTTTTGCTCTCAAATTGTTCTACCATTAATTCTGTATATATTTATATGTAAATTATAATAGTATGAAGTTACATTTATTAGATAGAAGTAGTAAGGAAAATAATAGTATTACTGTAAGAAAGAATAAATATTCCTACTTTTTGAAGATATGGCATTATCACCCAGAGTTAGAGCTTGTATATATAGTTTCTAGTACAGGGACTAGGTTTATTGGAGATAATATAGAAAAGTTTGACGCAGGAGACCTTGTACTTATAGGTAAAGATTTACCACATATGTGGTTAAATGATCATATTTATTTTGAAGACTCTTCTGCTTTATTGGCTGAAGCTATAGCTGTTCATTTTAAAGAAGACTTCTTAGGGTATGATTTTTTAAAAGCTCCTGAAATGAATCATATAAGCAATTTTATTAATAAATCGAAATACGGCATTAAATTTTTAAATCTTCCAAAAAATATTGTTACCTCAATTTTAGAATTACAAAATACAAGTGGTTTTGAAAGAACAATTTTATTTCTGAATATTTTAAATAAATTGGCAAAACATGATTCATATAAATTATTAGCAAGCGATGGATATATTAATTCTTTTTATAAAAATGAAAATAAACACCTAGATAAAATATATGAATATGTATTCAATAACTTTAAAAACCGAATTAACCTTTCTGATGTAGCAGAAATAGCTCACATGAACTCTTCTGCTTTTAGTAGATATTTTAAACGCGTAAATAGAAAAACTTTTACTAGGTATATAAATGAAATACGTATAGGTTACGCTTGTAGGTTAATTATTGAGAATAAATTTAATATAACAACTATTTGCTATGAATCTGGGTTTAACACTACATCAAATTTTAATAGGCAGTTTAAATCTATTACAAAAATGGCGCCTTCCGAATACTTAAAAAAGTATGACAAATTTGAAGAGACTTAATTTTAATAGTAGTATACAAGCAAAAAAAGTGTCAGTAAATGTAATAATAAAGGTAGATACATACTTAGTCAGAAGTTAGTTTTGTCCAATAGTTACTCATTGGGATAAAATAATAATGACAGATAAAATAATAATATCCGAATTACAGACAAAAGACATACGATTTCCTACAAGCGATTCATTAGATGGGTCTGATGCTATGAATCCAAACCCTGATTATTCAGCAGCTTATGTGATTTTAAAAACAAACCATCCTAATTTAGAAGGGCATGGACTCACATTTACCATAGGTAGAGGAAATGAGCTATGTGTTGCGGCTATTAAGTCCCTTTCTCATTTAATTATTGGAAAAGACTTAGCTTCATTTACCAAGAATATGGGAGACTTTTGGAAGATGATTACAAGCGATAGCCAACTAAGGTGGTTAGGTCCTGAAAAAGGAATTATTCATTTAGCAACTGGAGCTATAGTAAATGCTGTTTGGGATTTATATGCCAAAGCTGAGAAGAAACCTTTATGGAGGCTTCTTGTAGATATGACTCCCGAAGAATTAGTAGCATGCATAGATTTTACTTACATAACAGATGCGTTAAGTAGGGAAGAGGCTTTGGATATCTTGAGGAAAAATGAGTGTTCAAAACAAGAAAGAATACAAGGTTTATTAGAGAATGGATATCCTGCATATACAACTTCTGCAGGGTGGTTAGGTTATTCGGATAAAAAAATGAGAAGGCTTTGCAAAGAAGCAAAGGCTAGTGGCTTTAAATACATGAAAATGAAAGTTGGGGCTGATTTAAACGATGATATAAGAAGAGCTACAATAATAAGAGAAGAGATAGGAGCAGACATAAAACTTATGATGGATGCTAACCAAAAATGGGATGTTGATGAGGCTATTCAGAATATAGAGCAGCTTACAAAATTTAACCCTTGGTGGATAGAAGAACCTACTAGCCCAGATGACATATTGGGACACGCTAAAATTGCAAAAGCTATTGCTCCAATTAAAGTAGCTACCGGAGAACATTGCCATAATAGAGTTATGTTTAAACAACTAATGCAAGCAAATGCTATTGAAATTTGTCAAATAGACAGCTGTAGAGTTGGTGGTGTTAATGAAATTTTGGCTATTCTATTAATGGCAGCGAAATATAATATACCAGTTTGTCCACATGCTGGGGGAGTTGGTCTATGCGAATATGTGCAACATCTATCAATGATAGACTATATTTCAATTAGTGGTACTTTAGAAAATAGAATAATAGAATATGTAGATCATCTTCATGATCACTTTTATGAGCCAGTAGTTATTAAAAATGGTGCGTATATGGTTCCTGTTCAGCCAGGGTATAGCATAACCATGAAAAAAGAATCGCTTGAAAAGTATAGCTTCCCAAATGGAGATATATGGAAAGCTAAAATGAAGAAAACAACAAAACCATAATTTTTCATGAAATTTAGCTTAGAAAATAAAGTAGCAATAATAACAGGTGGAGGTAGTGGTATTGGCGAATCTATTTCCAAGGCATTTGCTATGCAAGGAAGTAAAGTACATATCTTAGACTTTAATTTTGATGCAGCAGTAACAGTAGCAAATAAAATTAATAGTTCTGAAAAAAAAGCTATACCCCATAAGTGTGATATATCTAACCAGAAAGAGGTTTTTGATGTAATTGAAAAAATTGCAAGAACAGAATCTATTAATATTTTAGTAAATAATGCAGGAATAGCACATGTTGGAACAATTGAACAAACAACAGAAGAGGATATGGATAAACTGTACGAAGTAAATATTAAAGGCGTTTATAATTGTACTAAAAGTTGTATCCCATTTTTTAAAAAGAATAGAGAAGGAGGGGTTATTATAAATTTAACTTCTATAGCTTCTTCGGTAGGGATTTCAGAAAGGTTTGCATATTCGATGACAAAAGGTGCTGTGTTAACTATGACCTATTCTATAGCTAAAGATTATCTTGATTATAAGATTAGATGTAATAGCATATCCCCTGGGCGAGTTCATACGCCATTTGTTGATAATTTTATTGCTAAAAATTACCCTAATGAGCAAAAAGAAATGTTTAATAAATTATCGAAAACGCAACCGATAGGGCGCATGGGTAAGCCACATGAAATAGCTGATTTAGCACTTTACCTTTGTTCTGATGAGGCTAGTTTTATTACGGGATCTAACTATGCTATAGACGGAGGATTTGTTACTTTAAACGGATAAATATATTTTTAAATTATGAAATTAATACGATTTGGTAAAATTGGTAAAGAAAAACCAGGAGTTCAATTAGACGATGACAACCTAATAGATGTTTCGGCATTTGGGTCAGATTATGATGAAAACTTTTTTGGGAATAATGGTATTGAAAAATTAAGAATTTGGTTAGTAGAAAACATTAAAAGTTGCCCAAAAATTAACAAAAAAACTCGATTAGGACCTCCTTTAGCTCGACCTTCTAAAATTATTTGTGTAGGTTTAAACTATGCTCAACATGCTGCTGAAAGTGGTATGGATATTCCAAAAGAACCTGTCTTGTTTTTTAAAGCAACTTCGGCAATTACTGGACCTAACGATAATATCATTATCCCTAAAGGAAGTACAAAAACAGATTGGGAAGTAGAACTAGCTATTGTTATTGGTAAAAAAGCGTCTTATATTGATGAAGATAATGCTTTAGATCATGTTGCGGGTTATCTATTGCATAATGATGTAAGCGAAAGAGCCTTTCAATTAGAACGTTCTGGGCAATGGGTAAAAGGGAAAAGTTGCGATACATTTGCTCCAATAGGGCCTTTTATAGCTACAAGAGATGAGATAAAAAACCCTAACAATCTAAATCTTTGGTTGACATTAAATGGTAATACAATGCAAAATAGTTCAACATCAGACTTTATTTTTAATGTGCAGCAAGTCATTAGTCATATAAGTCAATTTATGACTCTATTACCAGGCGATATTATTTCTACGGGAACTCCATTTGGTGTAGGTTTAGGTTTAAATCCACCAAGATATTTAGAACCTGGCGATATATTAGAATTAGGAATTGAAGGCTTAGGAACCTCAAAACAAACTTGTGTAGCTTATAGATGATAGTAGACAGTCACCAACATTTTTGGAAGTATAATCCCATCAAAGATAGTTGGATTGATAGCTCTATGAAAATACTTCAAAGTGATTTTTTCCCCCAAGATTTAAAACCTATCCTTGAAACAAATAATATTGATGGTTGCATAGCAGTACAAGCAGATCAATCAGAAGAAGAAACTAAGTTTTTATTATCTCTAGCTGAAAATAATGAATTTATAAAAGGGGTTGTCGGTTGGGTTGATTTACGTGCTAATAATATTGATAAAAGGCTATCTTATTTTTCTAGTTTTCAAAAATTTAAAGGCGTTCGGCATATTATTCAAAATGAAGCTGAAGACTTTGTATTAAATAGAGACTTTCAATATGGTATTTCGAGATTAGAAAAATTTAATCTGACATATGATATTTTAGTATACCCTAATCAATTGTCGAATACCATATTGTTTGTTTCTAATTTTCCAAACCAAACTTTTATACTTAATCATATAGGTAAACCAAATATAAAAAACAAGGAGCTTGATACTTGGAAAGAACATATAATTCATCTTTCGACATTTAAAAATGTGTATTGTAAAATTTCAGGTTTAGTTACCGAAGCACATTGGAGTCAATGGGAATATGATGAATTTATACCCTATTTAGATGTTGTTTTCAATTCTTTTGGTACAGATAGAATTTTGTTTGGCTCCGATTGGCCCGTTTGTTTATTGGCAGCAAAATATGAGGACGTGTTTCAGATAATAAATAACTATATTTCTTCTTTTTCTGAGAAAGATAAATACAAGATTTATGGAGAGAATGCTATAAAAATATATTCTTTATAATCTTAAATATATAAAATGGATTTAGAACTTAAAGACAAAGTTATTATTGTTACAGGAGGCTCAAAAGGTATTGGCAATGGGATATGTAATTTATTGGCAAAAGAAGGAGCAATACCTGTGATTGTGGGAAGAAATAAGAAAAATATATTGGAAGCTATAAGGAATATTGAAAGCAATGGAGGAGATGCTTTTTATACATTAGCTGAGTTAACTAAGCCAAATGATTGTAAAAAAGCAGTAAAAAGAGTAATTGAAAAGTTTGGAAGAATTGATGGCTTAGTAAATAATGCAGGAATAAATGATGGAATAAGTTTAGAAAACGGTAGCTATGAAGATTTTATAGAGTCTTTAAAACGTAATCTTGTGCACTATTACTTAATGGCACATCATGCCTTACCCGAACTAAAAAAAAGTAAAGGAGTTATAGTTAATATAGGTTCTAAAACTTCGATAACGGGTCAAGGTGGCACTTCAGGGTATGCTGCAGCTAATGGTGGTCGAAATGCATTAACTAGAGAATGGGCTGTTGAGTTATTACCTTATGGAATTAGAGTTAATGCCGTTATAATAGCAGAGTGTTTCACTCCATTATATGACAGATGGTTAAACTCTTTTCCAAACCCAGAAGAAAAATTGAGAGATATAGAAAAAAGAATCCCACTTGAGAACCGTATGACTACTCCTCAAGAGATTGCAAACACCGTTGCGTTTTTACTATCAAAAAAATCTAGCCACACTACGGGGCAATTAGTCTTTGTAGATGGCGGATATTCTCATTTAGATAGAGCTTTATAACAATGAGAACTAAAGAGAAAACACCTGTTATATCTAAAGAAGTAATATTCCCATTTATATTAGTTTCTTCTCTTTTCGCACTTTGGGGTTTTGCAAATGCAGTAACAGATCCTATGGTACAGGCGTTCAAAAAAGTTTTGGAGCTATCTAATTCTCAAGCAGCTTGGGTACAAATGGCATTTTATGGAGGCTATTTTTGTATGGCACTACCTGCGGCAATTTTTATGAGAAAGTATTCCTACAAAACGGGTATTTTAATAGGATTAGGGCTATACGCTTTTGGAGCTTTATTGTTTTATCCTGCTGCTATTACTGAACAATTTTGGTTTTTCTGTATAGGGCTATATATTTTAACATTTGGTCTTGCGTTTTTAGAAACAGCTGCAAACCCATATGCTTTAGCTATGGGAGCGCAAGAAACAGCGACGCAACGATTAAATTTAGCGCAAGCGTTTAATCCAATTGGTTTAATAGCTGGTCTGTTTGTAGCACAACAATTTGTTTTGAAAAAATTACAATCTGATGATATTAGTGATTTTAGTGTTTTGGATGAAGCATCAAAAGTTTTAATTAAAACTTCTGACCTAATGGTAATTAGGGATCCATATGTTATTTTAGGTTTGACATTGATAGGTGTTTTTATATTGTTTGTGGTGAGTAAAATGCCTCAATCTAAAGATGAAAATAATGTTTCGAGAATTAAAGACACTTTTGTCATTTTAGCTAAAAACAAAAAATATGTCTTTGGAGTATTCTCGCAAATATTATATGTAGGTGTACAAATTATGTGTTGGACTTATATTTATCAATATGCAGAAAATATTGGGGTAAACAGCGTGACAGCAGGATATTATCAAATGATAGCTTTTATAATTTTTACAATAGGTAGAGCCGTTGGGACTTATCTATTACGTTATATAAATGCAGGTAAGTTGCTAATGTTTTTCGCTTTTCTAGCTATCCTATTTACAACTGGCACAATTTGGATTGAAGGAATTGTAGGTTTGTACAGCTTAGTTGGTATATCATTTTGTATGTCTTTGATGTTTCCAACAATTTATGGAATTGCACTAGGAGGTTTAACCGAAGAACAGGCAAAAGTTGGTTCAGCTGGTCTTGTTATGGCTATTGTAGGTGGTGCATTAATGCCTAAATTACAAGGGATGATTATTGATATAGGAGGTAATGGAGTTGCAGACACTACTTTAGCGGGCGTTTCTGAAGTAAATTTCTCTTTTATATTACCGCTAATTTGTTTTGTCCTTATATCTATTTATGGATATTTAGTTTCTAAATTTTTAAAAGATAGAATAGCTTTATAAAAGAGTCATTTGTTGATAATTTAAAACACATAATCACTATGAATCGACTTTGCTTTAAAAAATATTTACGTTAAAAAACGTATAGTCAATGAATCTAAAATACAACCCAAAATATCCTTCTATAGAAGACTTAAGAGCTAAAGCTAAAGAGAGAATTCCAAAGTTTGCTTTCGAGTATTTAGATGGAGGTTGTAATGAAGATGTTAACCTAAAAAAGAATACAAAAGAAATTAGGGAGGTGGAACTTTTACCCTATTATTTAAGTAAATACAGAGGCTCTAGTTTAAAAACTAAATTATTCGGACACGAATATAATGCTCCTTTTGGGATTGCTCCTGTTGGTTTACAAGGGTTAATGTGGCCAAACTCACCAGAAATATTAGCCAAGGCAGCCTTTCAGCATAACATACCTTTTATTTTAAGTACTGTAACAACAAGTAGTATTGAGCGTATCTCAGAAATAACCGAAGGAAACACTTGGTTTCAATTGTATCATCCTGCTGAAAATAAGTTGCGTAACGATATTATAAAGAGAGCAGATGCAGCCCAATGTCCTGTATTAGTAATTCTATGTGACGTACCTACTTTTGGGTACCGTCCAAGAGATATAAGAAATGGACTGGCAATGCCTCCAAAAATGTCGTTAAATAATATTTTACAAATACTAAGAAAACCTAGGTGGGCAATCGAAACATTAAAATATGGGCAGCCAAATTTCGAAAACTTAAAACCTTATATGCCTAAAAACTTAAACTTAAATCAGTTAGGTCAGTTTATGGATCAAACATTTTCAGGCAGGTTGGATGAAGAAAAAATAGCTCCAATTAGAGATATGTGGAAAGGAAAATTAGTTTTGAAGGGTGTAGCTAATGAAGCTGATGCTGAAAAAGCTATTAAATTAGGTTTAGATGGAATTATAGTTTCCAACCATGGAGGGCGTCAGTTAGACGCTGGGGAGTCTACTATAAAACCATTAACTCGAATAGCAAAAAAATATGGCGACCAAATAACCGTAATGATGGATAGTGGCATACGCTCGGGTCCTGACATTGCTCGGTCTTTAGCAAGCGGAGCTGAATTTACATTTATGGGACGTTCTTTTATGTATGGAGTAGCTGCTTTAGGGAAAGAAGGAGGAAACCATACAATATCTATTTTAAAAACTCAATTACAACAAATAATGGAACAGGTTTGTTGCGAAGATGTAAAAGAATTACCTAATTACTTGATTAGAAAATAACTTTTCCTAAAATTACTACGAGTTAAAACCGCAAAAGAACACGCCTACACGGTAGTATTAAATATGATTTGGGTGTAGTACAACATTTTTAATTACTTTGAGTTTATTAGAAATATTAATAATATTAAAGTTAAATTAGCTTAAATATATTACGGGTTGAAATTTAATTTTTATATACTATTCTCACTGATAGGCTTTTGTGTATTTGCCCAAGAAGAACCCATAAGCTGGGAGACAACTTTTATCCGCCATTCAGAATCTCAAATTGAAATAAAGTTTGAAGCCCAAATTCTTGAAAATTGGCATTTATATGGGGTTGATTTACCCGAAGATGGCCCAATACCGACAGAATTTATTTTTGAAATAGATTCTCTAAAATACGGACTAAACGGTACTGTTGAACAAAGCAAACCCAAGGTTGATTTTGACCCTATTTTTGAAATGGATTTATCCTTTTTCGATAAACAGGCTAGTTTTTCACAACGAATAAATATTTTAGATACTTCTTTAGCTATAATCTCTGGAGAGATTAACTATCAGGCATGTGATGATAAGGTTTGTATTTTCAGGACAGAGCCTTTTACAATAATTCTCGATGAAGAAAAAGCCGAACGTTCTGTTTTAAAAGTAGATGAGAATAGCCTAATCCGTTCTAAGGCCTTAACATTAGATTTAAAAAACGAAGCGTTTTTAAAGACAGAACTAGCTGAATCGGAGGAAAAGTCTTTTTATATAAATTTATTTTTACTAGGATTTTTAGGTGGTTTAATTGCCCTACTAACCCCCTGTGTATTTCCAATGATTCCTTTAACGGTTTCATTTTTCTTAAAACAAAGTTCTAGCTTAAGTAAAGGAATAGCAAATGCGTCTTTATATGGGTTCTTTATTATTTTAATATACATTCTTCTTAGTTTGCCCTTTCATTTTATAGATTCTTTAAACCCTGAAATATTAAACTCAATATCTACAAATGTACCTTTGAACCTATTCTTTTTTGCGATTTTCATATTTTTCGCGTTTTCTTTTTTTGGGTACTATGAGCTTACTCTGCCTAGTAATTGGGGAAACAAAACAGACTCTCGTTCATCAATGACTGGTAGCTTAGGTATTTTATTTATGGCACTTACATTGGCTATTGTTTCATTTTCTTGTACTGGACCTATTTTGGGTTCTCTTTTGGTTGGTAGTCTAACTTCCGAAGGAGGAGCAATGCAGCTTACAGTAGGTATGACAGGTTTTGGCACTGCACTTGCATTACCCTTTGTCCTTTTTGCGCTTTTCCCTAGTGTACTTAGTTCCTTACCTAAGTCGGGAGGATGGATGACTACCGTAAAAGTTATTCTAGGCTTTTTTGAGTTAGGTTTGGCGTTTAAGTTTTTGTCTAATGCCGACCTTGTTTCGCATTGGGGTTTGCTTAAAAGAGAAATTTTTATCGGTATATGGGTATTACTAACCTTAGCTTTGACCTTATATCTTTTTGGAGTTATACGTTTTTCGCACCATGGTCCAAAAAAGAAGTTACCAAAAGTTCAAATTGGGCTAGGGATTTTGAGCCTTATTTTAACCTCTTATTTATTTATTGGGTTAGTATCAAAAGAAAATAAGTTGAAACTATTAAGCGGTTTTCCTCCGCCTGAGTTTTACAGTATTTACTCAACAGAGAACGATTGCCCTCTTGGTTTGGAATGCTATAAAGATTTTGAAACAGGCTTAGCGGTAGCCAAAGAATTGAAGAAACCTATACTCTTAGATTTCACAGGGTGGGCTTGTGTAAACTGCCGAAAAGTAGAAGAAAACGTTTGGTCACAAGATAGGATATATCAAATTTTAAAAAACGAAATTGTATTAATTTCACTATATGTAGATGATAGAAAGGACCTTGAAGTGGATGAACAATTTAATTTTCAGTTCCCTAATGGACGGGTTCAAAAAATTAACACCATTGGAGAAAAATGGGCTGCATTTCAAAGTTTAAATTTCAATACCGCATCGCAACCCTACTATGTGCTTATGAAAGCTGATGGAACACTCTTAAACGCTCCTATTCAATATACCAATGCGGAGACCTATTATAATTGGTTGAAAGAGGGATTGAAATAATTTGGCATCATCCTTAATATATAAGGATATCTAATGCGAAAAAAACTCAAATCAAAAAGCACACAAATAATTTTCATTTGTGTTAAGCAAATATATAATTACCTAACTTAATAAAAATGGAAGGAATAGGAAACACACCTCTTATTAAATTAAAACATCTTACTACTCCTAATTGTGCAGATGTTTATGTGAAAATTGAGGGAACAAACCCTACTGGGAGTATGAAAGACAGAATGGCTTTAGCCATGATTGAAGGTGCTGAAAAAAGAGGGGATTTGAAAAAAGGGGGAACTGTTGTTGACTATACTGGAGGTAGTACAGGAAGTTCTTTAGCTATGGTATGTTCTGCCAAGGGATATAACGCTCATTTTGTTTCATCTGACGCTTTTGCTAAGGAAAAATTACAAACGATGAGAGCCTTTGGAGCAAAACTAGAGTTGATTCCTAGCAAAAATGGAAAAATAACAGCTCAAATTATTGATAAAGCCCTTGAAAGGGTTAGAGAAATAGCAAAACAGCCTAATACATTTTACACAAACCAATTTAAAAACATTGATAATCGTAATGCATACCATAAAATGGCGCACGAAATAATGAATGTTTTAGGGACTGATATTGATGAGTTTATAGCTGGGGTAGGTACAGGAGGATGTTTTTCTGGGAATTCAGAAGTATTTAAAAACGAAATACCTAAAATTAGATGTATTGCTATAGAACCCTTTAATGTGAGGGCATTATCAGGCGGAGATACTTCAGGAACTCATAGACTTGAAGGAATGGGAGCTGGGTTTATTCCAGAAATTTGTCGGTTGGATTTAGCAAGTGAAATAATTCCTGTAAAAGATGAAGACGCATATGAAACAGCTAGGAACTTAGCCAGAATTGAAGGCATTTTTGGAGGTATTACTTCTGGTTCAAATGTATCGGCTGCTTTGCAAAGAGCAAAAATAATTGGTGAAGGGAAAAAAATTGTAACTGTGATTTGTGATTCGGGATTAAAATATTTGAATGGAGATTTATATAAATAAAATTGTTTGTGACAATGTATATAAAACAAACAGTTTATAAGAATATCAAAAAAGCCGCCTAAGTTATTATAACCCTTAAACTATTTTAGAAAGCTAGAGACTGCCAGCTTATAGGAATCTAATCCAAAACCAAGTATTAAACCTTTTGCATGGGGCGTAATATAAGACTGATGCCTAAAATCTTCTCGTGCAAAAGTATTAGAAATATGCACTTCAATAACAGGTACCTCAATGGCTTTGACAGCATCTCCTAAACCTACCGAAGTATGTGTATAAGCTGCTGCGTTTAAAATAATACCATCAGAAGAAAAACCAACACGATGCAACTGGTCAATCAACTCACCCTCTATATTTGATTGAAAATAATCAAAATCAATTTGAGGGAACTTTTGCTCTAAATCGGTGTAGTATTTTTCAAATGTTTGGTTTCCGTAAATACCTGGTTCTCGTTGACCTAAAAGGTTCAAATTTGGACCATTAACAATACTTATTTTCATAGGTGCAATTTATAACAAAAGAGCTTTAAAAATCCTATTTTTGAGTAATGAATTGGAAAGATGCAAGAAAATATTATGAGCAGTATTTAAAAATAGAGCGCGGATTATCGGATAACTCTATAAATAATTACGCGTTAGACGTGCAAGCATTATCTAATTTTTATTCGAAAAATCCTAATTGCACCCCTTTAAATTGTAGCAAAGAAGAAGTTCAACATTTTTTATATACAGAAGGGAAATATATTGAAGCAAGGACATTGGCTCGGCGAATTTCGGGTTTAAAGAGTTTTTTTAATTT
This sequence comes from Candidatus Arcticimaribacter sp., assembly GCA_965277835.1. Lineage (GTDB taxonomy): Bacteria > Bacteroidota > Bacteroidia > Flavobacteriales > Flavobacteriaceae > Arcticimaribacter. The sequence continues at coordinate 131,903 of OZ255841.1, forward strand.
CTTAATTTTCGAGGGTTATCGAGAAAAATCCCCTGTTGACCTAATCGAAAGCCCAAGAATTGGTCGCAAACTCCCTTCGGTTTTATCGCTAAACGAAATTGAACAAATCCTTGATAGTATTGACCTAGGGCATCCTCAAGGGCATCGTAATCGAGCTATTATTGAAACCTTATATGGTAGTGGGCTTAGGGTTAGCGAGTTAGTTAATTTAAAAGTGTCGGACATATATGCGGATGAGAATATATTATTAATTACTGGTAAGGGAAACAAACAACGCTTAGTTCCTTTTGGTGCTTATGCAAAAAAATATATTCAATATTATATTACAGAAATACGGAGTTTAGTTAATATAAGGAAAGAAGATAGAGACACTTTATTTCTTAACAGAAATGGAAGGAAACTCACAAGAGCCATGATTTTTACTATTGTTAAAAGGTTAGCTAAAAACATAGGTTTAGATAAAAAAGTCAGTCCACATACGTTTCGGCATTCTTTTGCTACGCATTTGCTAGAAAATGGGGCAGACCTTAGAACAATACAAACTCTTATGGGACACGAAAGTATTACAACTACCGAAGTATATATGCACCTAGATACACAACATCTTAGTCAAATATTAGAAGAGTTTCATCCCAGAAGTAAAAACAAAGATTAACCCATAAAGTCATTAACAACTAAACGGAAACCTTCTCCATGAATGTTTAGTATTTCAACTCTAGCGTCTTTTTTAAGATACTTTCTCAGTTTAGCAATATAAACATCCATACTTCGAGACGTAAAATAATTTTCGTCATGCCAAATTTTATTTAATGCCATTTCACGAGAGAGTAAATCGTTTTTGTGTAATATCAATAAACGAAGTAACTGATTTTCTTTAGGCGATAGTTTAGTAGGGTCATCTCCTTGAAAAGACAATAACCTTAGCCTAGAATTAAAGTCAAATTCTCCAATCTTAAAAATAATTTCCTCTGACTCGATTGAAGTCTGAGGTACTCTTCTCGAGAGTATTGATTTTATCTTGGCAAGAAGAACTTCTGAATCGAAAGGTTTAGAAACATAATCATCTGCTCCAATTTTAAATCCTCTTAACACATCTTCTTTCAAAGTTTTGGCGGTTAAGAACATTAAAGGAACCGAATCATTTTTTTCTCTAATTTCTTTAGCTAAGGTAAAGCCATCTTTATATGGCATCATAACATCTAAAATACATAGGTCGTAACTATCTTTTTTAAATTTTTCGAAGCCTTCTATTCCATTTTTTGCCAATGTAACACGATAACCATTAATTGATAAGTATTCTTTAAGAATGTTTCCGAAATTTTGGTCATCTTCAACGAGTAGTAATTTTTTACTTTCCAATTTTATTATTTTTTTAAGTTCTTAATTAATTATTTTATTTAGGATGTTATTGGTAACCGTATTTGAAATAATGTACCAACATTCCTTTTACTATCTACATGGATTGTGCCATTATGTAAATGAACAATTTTACGCACATAAGAAAGCCCTAAACCATGTCCTTTAATATTATGAATATTACCTCCCTGTTTACGATAAAACTTTTTAAATATTAGCTTTAAGGTTTCAGAGTCCATACCTATTCCTCTATCTTGAATTTCAAAAACCCATTCTTTATTTTCATTAAAGGTTCGCAATTCAATTAACGGGAAATCTTCTGAATACTTTATTGCATTATCCAAAAGATTAACAAACACATTGGTCATATGGTTTTTATCTACCATAACCTTTTGTTGTTGAGCTTTAAAAACTTTTTTAATAGAGCCTTCTTTATTTTTAACAATTAAAGCAACATGATTTATTGCTTCGTCTATTATGGTGTCCATCTCTAGGAGTTTTACTCGCAAAGGAGTAACTCCGCGTTCGAGTTGAGAAATCATCAATACATTTTCTATTTGGTCATGCATTCGTTTGTTTTCTTCACGGAGCATCATCAAATATCTATTAACCTTTTTCGAATCATTTTTAATGCTGTCATTCTGCAACGCATCAATAGCTAAATTTATAGTTGCTATAGGCGTTTTAAATTCGTGTGACATATTATTAATAAAGTCTGATTTTATCTCCGATATCTTTTTTTGTTGGATAATTTGATATATCGAATAAGAGCACACAATAGTAATTAATATCGTTAGGATAAAAGATAAAAGAGCTATGCCTACTATAGAAGAACGTAAATACGTGTTTTTGTCTGGAAAAGAAATAACCAAATCATAAGTGTTAACACCTTCGCTCTCTAAAAAAAGGGGTGTCGAATATTGAGGTCCATTTAAATTCTCTACATAGTTATTAGACGTAACTTTTGTAGCAAGACCATCACTTAATACCACAAACTCGAAGGGCGTTAAAATATCTCGTTCTATAAGTGCGCGTTTAATAATGACTTCAAGTTCATAAGAATTTAATCGCTTATGAATAGGAAAGGCGTTGGCTATATTTGAGAAAAATGCTTTGTACTGTGCTTGATCGAAAGCGTTAATTCGCTCAATACTTTTTAAGTTTTTAACTGTAAGTGAAACTCTATTTTCGCGATCAAAAGTTTCATTTAAGATTGTAGTTGTACGAACGCCTTTATAATCTGTTAATTTCAAATTCGATTCCGAGTCTGGTTTTCCTGCAATACTACCACTAGGTATATTATATTGCTCTTCTAAAATACTAAAGGCATGTAGAGCCGATAAATTTGAAGGAGCATCGTTATCATAGAATAAGAAAACGTCTCTAAACTCGGAAGTTTCGGGAGAACTAGCAGAGTCAATAACGGACTCAAAACGATCAAAATAATATCTTAATTCTCGCTCTTGTACTTCTTCAGCAACAGCACTTAAAGCCCTACGAGTAGTTAGCGAAAACTCTTCTTCAATATTATTCAGAGATGTACTAATCCAATACCCTTGAATAAAAATAACTCCTGAAAGAGAAAGGAGCATAAATATTACAAGAAATAAAAATTGACCTTTCTTCACTTATTAGTATTTACACCATACAAAGGTCTTTATAAAATACTTAAAACTATGCTAAAACAATGTTAATTACTCAAATATCATTTATGAGAACATAACTCTTTATGGATAGCCTTAATTTGATTAAGCGTATTTTCCCAATGGATATTTTCAATATGATAATCTGCTAAAGGAATTTTCTTTTCATCTGTCCATTGCTTCGACATTCTATCTTCTATTTCTTTTTCAGAGCTATTATCTCGAACCTTAACCCTTTCTAAACGAGTTTTCTTTGGCGCTGTAACCAAAATTATTTTGTCATAATATGCCGCTTGACCGCTTTCAAATATTATTGCGGCTTCTTTTATGACATAAGCAGAATTTTGGCTAATTAGCCATTGCTGGAAATCTTTTTTTACTGCCGGATGCGTAATAGCGTTAAGTATTGATAATTTGCTAGAATCTTTAAATACAATATTGGCTATATAAGAACGATTAAGAACGTCATTGACATAGCTTTCTGAGCCAAAAGTATTTATGATTTTATTTTTAATAGTTAAATCTGTAGTCATAAGCTGTTTTGCTCGGTCATCAGCAATATAACAGGGAACACCAAGCTCTATAAAAGAAGCTACAATTTTGGATTTACCGCTACCTATCCCTCCAGTTAAACCAACTATCATTGTCATAGATTATTATTTGCGAATTAAATATTCTACATTTTTTGGCATCCAACGTATATTTTGTAATTGACTTGAAGGTTGGTTTAATTGTACCTCCATAGTCGTAGGTTTATCTTTTTCTATTGATTTAAAATCACAGTACATTAAAAAATCTATAGCGTCAATTGATTTAATTTTAGAAATAGGTGCTGAAAATGTTAATGAAACCTCACTAGGGAATAATTTAATAGCAATTGAATCGGGTACATTGATTACTTTAATAGGCACTTTAATTGTTTTCTCAGAGAACCGATCGATAGAAATTAATAGTTGTACATTAGTTTCAGAAAATTTTAATTGTTCAACTGCTGGGTTAATTAACGGAAAATTTGTGCTAAATGATTTATTGATATTAGTCCGAGACAAGTTATTTAAGTAAATAAATTCTAGGGTGTCTAAAATATTTGATGGCCCAGCAACATCAATACTATCTGGAATAAATACAGGTGCCTCTGAAACTCCAAAACCAGGCTCAACATTAATAGGGGATTGTAACATTAAAGGTAAACGCTTGCTTTGAAGGCTAGAGTATGAGAAGGATAATGTTGTTGGGAAAAGTGCCACTATGTTTACTTTTCCAAAGAGTTGTTCTTGTATTTCTTGAATATTAGTTTGTAACGATATTGTTCCGATATTATTTTCAAAAACGCCTTTACTAGAATCTAAATCAATTTTAGGATTTAATAATTTATATAGTAATAATTGGAACCCTGAAGCAGTTAAAGAGAGTTCTATCTCTAGTTTCTCTAAATTAGGGACTACTGGTTTTGGGAGATTGTCAAGTTTAACTTCAAAAGTAAGTACTTCTGTATATTGTTCCGAAAACTTGCTTATAACCCAAAAGAAAAGCGAAAGTGCTAGAAAAATGATGAATAAACGTAATCTCCCTTTTTTCACATGAAAATCTTGTAAAGAATGAAGAAAAGAAAATCGTTTTTCCATTAACTATATTATTCTTTCTGCAGCATATCAATAATATCTTCGCTTACACCTGTGTTAGAAAAGCCTCCATCGTGGAATAAATTTTGTAGTGTAACTTTTTTTGTGAAATCAGAAAACATCATTACAATATAATCGGCACATTCTTTTGCCGATGCATTACCTAGTGGAGACATTTTTTCAGCATAATTTAAAAAACCATCTAAGCCTTTAACACCCTGACCTGCTGTAGTCAATGTCGGAGATTGTGATATTGTATTAACGCGTACTTTTTTATCTTTTCCCATAAAATAGCCAAAACTACGTGCAATAGACTCTAAATAGGCTTTGTTGTCCGCCATGTCATTATAATTAGGGAATGTTCTCTGAGCAGCAATATAACTTAAAGCAATAATACTTCCTCCAGGTTTCATAGCATCTTTTTTATACAGTGTTTGCAATAACTTGTGAAAAGAAACAGCAGAAACATCCCACCCCTTAGTCATCCAATCATGATTTAAATCGGTATAGTGTTTTCCTTTACGAACATTTACAGACATTCCTATAGAGTGTAAAACAAAGTCGAGTTGTCCCCCTACATGTTCCATAGCTTTATCTACTAATAGTTCGAGATCTTGTAATGAAGTAGCATCTGCAGGGATAACTGGTGCTCCTACTTTTTCGGAAAGATTATTTATAGTACCCATCCGAAGAGCTACAGGTGCATTAGTAAGTACTATTTGCCCTCCTTGTTCATGGACGCTCTCTGCAGCTTTCCATGCAATAGATTGATTGTCAAGTGCCCCAAAAATAATTCCTTTTTTACCAGCTAAAAGTTGATTAGACATAAAATGTATAAGTTTATATTATTAATAATAATCAAAGATAAAAAGATAAGTTAATTTAATAACTCTTTTGCATGCTGAATGGCTGTTTCATAGATTTCTTTACCGCTTAACATTTGTGCAATTTCAGTTATACGTTCTTCTGAATTTAATTTTTTAAGTTGAGTAAATGTACTTTGATTTTTAGTTTGTTTAAATACTTTGAAGTGATTTTTCCCTTTTGCAGCGACTTGAGGCAAATGCGATATTGTTATAACCTGCATATAGGTACTCATTTGCTGCATTACCTCGCCTATTTTATAGGAAACTTCACCTGAAACGCCTGTGTCAATTTCATCAAAAATAATAGTTGGAAGCGTTTTAAACCGAGATAAAGTTGCTTTTATCGATAACATAATTCGCGAAAGTTCGCCTCCCGATGCTACTTTTTGTAAGCTAGAAAAATCATATCCTTGGTTAGCCGAAAACTCAAAAACCACGTGGTCTTTTCCATGAGCTAAAAAATCTTCGCTTGGCAAAACATCAATATTAAAACGTGCGTTTGGCATTCCTAGATTTTTCAAAAGAGCCTCTAATTCTTTTTTTAGTATAGGACTTACGGATTTTCTTTTTTTAGATAGCTCCAAAGCGATATTTAATAACTCTTCTTGGTATTGGTTTTTCTGCTGAGTTAAAGCCGTTAAATTTTCTTTTAAACTCTCTGTTGAATTTACTTTTTGAGTTAATTCATCGCGCACAATTATTAGTTCATCAATACTTTGGCAATTATGTTTTGCCTGTAAATCATAGATTTTTTGGAGCGTATTTCTAATTATATCTAATCGTTCGGGGTTTATTTCTATTTGTTCCGACTGTTGTTCTATTTCTTGATTTATATCTTCTAATTCAATTTTTAAACTTTCTAATCGGTTAAGCAAAGGTGTAAAAGACTCGGATAACGAAGAGGTTTTAAGTAAAGCTAACCGAACCTCGTTCAATTGAACTTCTATTCCTATTTGCTCATCCCTAATTATTTGATTTGCTCGAATTAAATTTTGTTTTATATCTTCCGCATGATTAAGTTTTTTTTCTTCACCCTCTAAAGAAACTAACATTGTTGGTGCCAAATCAACAGCTAAAAGTTCTTCTAATAAAAAAGTAGAGTAATCTAAATCTTGATTTTGAGTGTTTTGAAGTTCTGTTAAATCGGCTAATTGCTTTTCAACAGATTTATACTCTTTCAGTTTTTGTTTGTATTGATTTAGAGGCTCTTCATTTTTAGCTAAAGAATCGAGTAATTCTAATTGATAATTCGATTGTACTAAAGATAGAGTTTGGTGTTGGGAATGTATATCTATTAATTTTTCGCCTAAACGTTGTAATGTATCGAGGTTAACAGGGCTGTCATTTATAAACGCTCTTGACTTGCCAGAAAGTGAAATTTCTCTTCGAATTAATGTTATGGGGTCATATTCCAAATCGAGCGACTCGAATAGATTTTTTAATTTATATTCTTGAATAGAGAATGTGGCTTCAACATAGCATTTTTTAGTGTTATCTTTTAGAGTAGAAAGATCAGCTCTTTTACCAAGAACAAGACCTAAACCTCCTAATAAAATAGATTTCCCTGCTCCAGTTTCTCCTGTAATACTTGTCATCCCCTCAGAAAAATCAACTTCTAAGTAGTCTATAAGAGCAAAATTTTTAATAACTAATCCTGTTAGCACTACGAGTAAGGTATTAATGAAATTCAAAGATAAATTACATTTGACCTAATTTCAATTAAATTTATCAGTATTTAATACTTCGCCATTTAGACGAAAAGAATGGAGCTACTCTATTAAGTAAGTTTCTGGTTTCGTCAAAATCTACTTTAGGCCCATCTGAGAAAATATCTACAATTTCATCTGACTTTGCATCAAAGAAAATTTGAATTAAAAAGGCATTAGGTCTTCTATTGTATAAAGGAATTAGATTTTGAAACGATTCCATAATATTTTGCTTAGCTACTACGGTGTTTTCTGTCATCATATCTAGCCCTTTTCTATGATACTCATATGTTAAATTTCTATATTCTCTAAATGTATTAGATAAAAGTGTTTCTACTAACCAATACCGATTTCTATTTCCATCAGCTTGATTCCAACCTTTTATTTGGCTTTGTTTAGCTAAATTGAGTATTTGCTGTGCTGTTGTAAAATATGGAGTTCCACCTCTTTCTTGAAACGTATCTGTTTCCATCCCCAAACTAATGAATACATAGAAACTTAAAAGCGAAACTAAATTTGACTCATAAACCGAAGCATTATAAAATAGAGGCTGAAACTCTTGATAACTAAAGACTATGTCTTTGTCTAAATGATTAAGAATAGGTGTTTTGAAGTTTGTATTATAAACTAGTCGTTGAACTTGAATCTGCAAAGTCCCTTCAAAATTAGAGCTATTATAGCCTGTAATATTAAGCACCATACTACAATCTAAACGCTCTTCGTTTGTTCGCCGCTGACTAGACCATTCTCTACTGTTTACAAATTCGTTAATACTCCGTTCTAGGGTTTCAAAAATTTGTTTATTGGTTTGGTTTACTAAATCAGAATTAACGCTAATTTTAAAATTAACTTCTTGAGCATTGACGTGTATTACTTTTAGAAAGAAGAGAAGAAAGAAGAAAGCAGAAAACCTTTTTATCATATTCTTTTTAAAATTTGATTAAATATATCTTTAGCAACTTCTGTTTTCGACTTTAATTCAAATTTTATGGGTTCTGAATTAGGCTGAAGGTAAGTAATTTTATTTTGATCGCTACCAAAACCTGCATTCGTGTCATTCAAAGAGTTTAATACTATGGCGTCTAGGTTTTTCTTTTTAAGCTTGTTTGTAGCGTTTTTTAATTCATTTTCAGTTTCCAAAGCAAATCCGACCAAAAACTGATTTGTTTTTTTTGTTCCCAAATAAGCAAGAATATCAGGGTTTGGAACAAGTTTTATTTCACTAAAACCCGTCTCTTTTTTTATTTTTTGCGTTGCAATTCTATCTGGCTTAAAATCCGCTACTGCGGCTGTAGCAATAAAAACAGATGCTGAAGAAAAGTGTTTTTTAGATGCTTCGAACATTTGTTCAGCAGAAACAACATGTTGAATATTAACATTAGAATGCTCCAGTTTTTGTGAAGTCGGCCCTGTAATTAAAACGACTTCTGCTCCAAGAGTAGCAGCTTGTTTAGCTAGTTCAAAACCCATTTTTCCAGAAGAGTTATTTCCTATAAACCGAACAGGGTCAATAGCTTCGTGTGTTGGGCCTGCCGTTAGTACTACTTTTTTACCATTCAAAGGAAGAGATTTACTTAAATGGGTTTCTATATAAGAAATAATATCGTTGGGTTCTTGCATGCGCCCTTTACCGTGTAGCCCGCTAGCTAAAAACCCTTCTTCTGTTGGAAGAACAATTACTCCGTTATTAGAAAGAGTATTTAGATTTTTTTGATTTGTTGGGTGAACGAACATATCTAAATCCATAGCAGGAGCAACAAAAACCGGACATCGAGAGGACAAATAAACTGCTAAGAGTAAGTTTGAACATTCGCCATGCGCCATCGAAGACAAAGTATTACAAGTTGCTGGAGCTATGAGTATATAGTCTGCCCATAATGCCATTTCTACATGATTATTCCATAATGGATTGTCATCGTCTTCGGTAACAAAGGAAGAATAAACAGGGTTTTGCGAAACAGTGGCTAATGTCAGTGGAGTTACAAAGTCTTTTGATGCGGGTGTCATTACCACCCGAACTTGAGCATTTAATTTTATAAATGCCCGAACAAGAGTTGGAATTTTATATGCTGCAATCCCTGCTGAAATTCCAATTAAAATCTTCTTCCCGCTGAGTAAAGACATTATAGTTCCCCATTCTCTGTATTACGAAAGTACACTTGGTTTTTTAGCCATTCTTCTATAGCAAGGGCATGTGGCTTAGGAAGGCTTTCATAAAATTTTGAAACTTCTATTTGCTCTTTATTTTCAAAAATCTCTTCAAGGCTATCATTGTGTGTAGCAAACTCGTCGAGCTTCTCATGAAGTTCTTTTTTTATATCTAAATTTATTTGCACAGAGCGTTTTGAAATGATAGATAACGCTTTGTAAATATTTTCCGCTTCGCCTTCAATTTCATTTTTATCATGAGTTATTGTAGAAATTGGGGCTTTAGATTCTCTATATTTTGTCATATTAAACTTATTTTGAGGTAGTAATAGGTTGATTAATAAGGGTTAGTTCTTTTTCTATATTTTCCTTTTTTTCGTTAAGTTCTTTTATAAAAAGAGTTTCAGGAAAATAACGTAATAAGGTGTTGTGACTTTCTTTAGCGTCGTTTAAACGCGTTTCTTTTTTCGAAAAAACACTGTTTATAGCCAATTCATAATGAGAAAGAAACTTATAAAACAAAGCTTCTTCTTTAAATGGTGTTCCAGGAAAATCGCTAATGAAATTATTAAACGCATTTATTGCTGCTTTATAATCGCGAATAGTATGGTATTGCTTTGAGATTTCAAAACTCTTTTTCTCTAACTTAACTTGTAGTTCTACTATTAATGTATTAGCCTCTTCGCTATATTCACTATTAGGGTGATTATCTAAAAATATTTGGAGTTTATCAATAGCGATATTAGTGTCTTCTTGGTCTAGGCTATATACGGGAGAAAGCATATAATGAGACTTTGCAACCATAAATGTAGCCTCAATGACACGGTCGCTTCTAGGGTACGATTTTACAAAGTTTTCAAACTGATACGCAGATAAATTATATTGTTTGGTCTGAAAATAGGTGTTTGCATAAAAGAAATTAATTCTTTGCGCTTGAGGCTTACCTCTATATGAAGGGATAACCTGTGCAAATAGTCGATTTGCTTTTTGGTATTTTCCTTCTTCATAATATTTTTGAGCAGCCGCGTATTTAGTCGGAATATCCGGATCATTCAATGCTTTTTGGTACTCACTACAGTATGTAAATAAAAGTAACGAAAGAAGAGATAATTTTAATTTGACGGTTTTCAAAAACATGATGCAAAACTACTAAAATATAATTAATCAATAGATAAATTTTAATTTCAAATATAGTATCTAAAAAAACTGTGATACACTGTATTATCAAAAGTTTAACGCTTTAGAAGTTTTCTAACTTTTTATACGCATTACCTATGCTTTGGTATAAATTAGGAGTTGTTGGTACCAATGGCAATCTTACATAGTTTGAACATAAGCCAAGTTGTTCAGACAAGGCTTTTACTCCGGCAGGGTTTCCTTCTTTAAAAATTAAACTAGTTATACTAGCTAATCCCTCATGGCAAGCTAACGCAGCATCTTTTTGAGCGTTTAGGGCTAAAGAAGTCATTTTAGAAACATGACTAGGCAAAGCACCACCGATTACTGAAATTACTCCAGATCCACCCGAAAGGATAACAGGTACTGCCAATGCATCGTCTCCTGATATTACATGAAAATCGTTAGGAATAATTTTCAAAAGATTTTGAACTGATTCTAAATCTCCAGGGGCTTCTTTTGTACCAATAATATTAGAAAAATCATTTGCTAAACGTACTGTTGTTTCATTTTCAATAGCTGTAGCCGTTCGAGGAGGTACGTTATACAACAAAATTGGTTTAGCAGATGACAAAGCAATTTGTTTAAAGTGCTGATAAATACCTTCTTGGGTAGGGCGGTTATAATATGGAGAAACAGATAATATAACTTCAAACGGTTTCAAATTTGTGTTTTTTATCTCAGAAACAACGGCTTTAGTATTATTACCACCAATTCCTAGCACTAATGGTATTCTTTGAGAGTTTGCCTCAATTATAATATCAATAACCTGTTTTTTCTCTTCCGAAGAGAGTGTAGCGGTTTCTGCAGTAGTACCCATAATTACTAGGTAGTTTATTCCTCCTGCAATAATATGTTCTACAATTTTTGGAATAGCATCAAAATCTATTTCTCCTTTGGCATCAAAGGGGGTTATCATAGCTACACCAGCTCCTTTTAAAAAATTCATTTAAATTTTATTTAAAATAGACATATACTTTATCAATTCTTCCTTAAAAGTGTTTTTGTCTTTTGGATTAAAATCAAAAACAAGGTCATTTATTCTTAAATCCGTTCCTGAAAAACCAACACTAAATTTCCCTTTAGTTCTAAGGCTTATTAATAAATGAATAAGCTCCGAAGTATTAAAATAATTTATAACCAAATCGTATTCTCTCTCACAGAACTCTAAAAGGTTCCCCTTAAAGTTACCCCAATAACTAACTTCTTTGGGATTAAATATCATGTGAGAGTATTCTTTAAGATTAGGGTTATCACTTAAATATAAAATTTTAATTTGTGGCTCAAGAATTTTAAAACATTCGGAAAGGCTAAAAAAAAAGTCGGCGTCAACCTCCAAAAGCGGGTCAATAATAACTGCAATTTTTTTTATCTTAAATTCATTATCTAATTGTTTTGTAGATACTTTTTTAAATATTTCTTTTTCAAACACTCTCTTCTGCCAAAACTTTTGAATCAAACCCTAATTTTAATTTATTCTACAAAAATACCAAAACCATATCTTCTCAGAATAGTAAAATGTGAATTTTGTTTTCAACACCCTAAAATATTATAGTTTCAATCGCTCTAAAAACAAAGATTCGGACACCATTTCAACCCCTAGTTTTTCTGCTTTTGTTTTTTTACTAGGTCCCATATCTTTTCCTGCCAATATAAACGATGTTTTTGAAGATATTGAACTAGAAACTTTACCTCCGTTTTCTTCAATCATAGTTTTTAATTCATCACGAGAATAGGTTTCGAAAACACCACTAATAACAATAGTCTGGTTGTTTAATACATTTGAAGATAGAGCAATAGCTTCATTTTCCATATTAATACCATATTCGGTTAGCCTATCTATAACGTCACAGTTTTTATCCGATTGAAAAAACATGACTAAACTTTGTGCAATTCGAATTCCAATATCATCAATTTCAACTAATTCCTCTTCAGAAGCCGCCCTCAATTTTGCCATAGAACCAAAGTGATTTGCTAATTTTTTTGCAACAGTTGCCCCAACAAATCTAATCCCTAAACCAAATAAAACTTTTGCAAAGGGTTGTTTTTTTGAAGCCTCAACCCCTTGAAGAAGATTTTCAACAGATTTTACCGCCATACCATCCAATGGTAATAATTGCTCAAAGGTAAGTGTGTATAAATCTGCACAGTTCTTAATTAATCCTTCATTAAATAAAAGAGCCACGGTTTCGCCACCAATACCTTCAATATCCATAGCCGTTCTACCAATATAATGCTGAATTTTACCTATTATTTGTGGGGCACACCCTTCAAAATTAGGGCAGTAATGCTGTGCCTCTCCTTTAATTCGGGTTAGTTGCGTTTTACAGTCAGGGCAATATTCTATATAATTTATACTATCAGTTTCTAATCCTCTACTTGAAGTATCAACACCAATAATTTTAGGAATAATTTCCCCGCCTTTTTCTACATAGACTAAATCTCCTATCCTTAAGTTTAATTTTTCAATCTGATCTGCATTATGAAGAGAGGCTCTTTTAACCATAGTCCCCGAAAGCAAAACAGGTTTTAAGTTAGCCACAGGTGTAATTGCTCCAGTTCTTCCAACTTGATAACTCACAGATTCTAAGCGAGTAGAAACTTGTTCTGCTTTATATTTATAAGAAATAGCCCAACGCGGAGATTTTGAAGTAAACCCAAGTGTTTCTTGATATTCTAATTCGTTTACTTTAATTACGATACCATCTATTTCATAAGGAAGCTCATTGCGTTTAGAGTCCCATTCTTGTATAAATTTTAAAACACCTTCTATTGTGTCAGCTTCTATTAATGTTTTTGGAATTGTAAACCCCCAAGATCGCGCCTTAACTAAAGAGTCGTAGTGTTTTTTAGTATTTAATTGTTCACTTATAACGGCATAAGAAAGGCATATTAATTCACGTTTTGCAGTTTCTGCACTGTCTTGAAGTTTTAATGACCCTGAAGCTGTATTTCGCGGGTTCATATAAGGTTCTTCACCTGCGGCTATTCTTCTTTTGTTTAATTCTGCAAAACCCGTTAAAGACATAACTATTTCGCCTCTAATCTCGAAATAATTGGGATAGTTGCCTTGTAATTTTAATGGGACATTTGGAATTGTCCTTATATTTTGGGTAACATTATCCCCTTGAACACCATCACCACGCGTAACTGCACGAACAAGAACCCCATTTTCATAAATTAAACTTATAGAAGCTCCGTCATATTTTAACTCACAAGTAAAAGTAGGGATTCTCCCATCTAATATTTTAATTACTCGTTGAATCCAACTTTGTATTTCTTCTTCAGAATAAGTATTATCCAAAGAATACATGGGATTGTCGTGTTTAACTGTCTCAAAATTTTTTGTGATTTGCCCTCCAACGCGTTGTGTAGGGGAGCTAGAGTCATAAAACTCAGGGTATTTTGCTTCTAATTCTTGAAGCTGTTTCATTAAACTATCGAACTCATAATCACTAATTAAACTTATGTCATTCACATAATATTCAAAATTATAGCGGTGTAATTTTGAACGTAAATCTTCAATTTTTTGTTTAATGTTATTCATCTATAAAATTAAATTTTTACAGCTTTTATCATTCTAGGTTTATTCAAAAAATCATTTTTAACGACTATAGACTCAAAAGTATGATTTTTTAAAAGAGTACATAATTCTTCTTTAAAAAAAGGGTTAATTTCAAAATATAACATCCCTTTTGGAGTAAGGTTTTTTTGAGCAAAAGAAATTATCTTTTTATAAAAAAGTAAAGGCTCGTTTTCGGGTACATATAGTGCTTCTTTAGGCTCATAATCTAAAACATTTTTTTTCATTAGTTTTTTTTCTGAAGGAGGTATATAAGGTGGGTTCGAAACAATCATATCTAAAGCTTTATCCCAACTATGGTTATTTAAGATATCTTGTTGTTTAAATTGAATTTTCACCTTGTTATCCAAAGCATTTTGTTTTGCTACCTCTAACGCACCTCTAGAGTTATCAAGAGCAGATACTTGTAAATAGGGTTTTATTTTTTTTAACGAAATAGCGATACACCCACTTCCTGTGCCAATATCTAATATGTGTTTCGTCTTTATTGTTTTTTCATCCTCTAAAATCCATCGTACTAAATCTTCTGTTTCTGGTCTTGGAATTAATACCGAAGGGCTTACATTAAACTCTAAATCCATAAAAGATACTGTTCCTATAATATACTGTAAGGGTTTATGTTTTTTTAACTCTTCTAATGCAAATAATAATTTTCCCTCTTCTTCATCCGAAAGCTGATAATTGGGTTCTAAACCTATTTTAATAGGTTCCCATCTAAAATAGAATAATATCAAACGTTTTAATACATCGTCAGCTTCTGGAGTTGAAAAAACGTCTTTTAATTGCAGCCTAAAATATAGCCTAATATCTAAGAGGTTCATTGTATTTTTTTAGTCAACCAAACATTGCAAGACGTGTGCCCAGTTGCTCCCATAGGTTTGTCGATATATTGAAACCCCTTTTTTCTATATAATTTTTGAGCAGCTTTCATATATGGAAGCGTTTCTAAATAGCATAATTCAAAACCTTGTGTTTTTGCATAATCTAAGCAATGATCTATCATCTGGTCTCCAAGCCCTCTTCCTCGTGCAGCAACAGAAAAATACATTTTTTGTAACTCGCATGTAGTTGGTTCCCCACCACGAAGGGGAGATATACCAGCTCCTCCAATAACCATATTATCTTCTTCGACAACAAAAAAAGCAGAACGTTTACTAAGGTAAGTTTCATACATACAATCCAATTCTGGGTCGGCATAAGCAGTACCTGTTTTTGGAACACCAAGTTCTATTAGAACATCACGCATTATTTTTGCTATTTCTAAATTATCTTTCTTTAAAATCTCTCTTATTATAGCTTTTTTCATTATACTGCTTTTATCTCTATAAAAATATTACTATTTTCATTATAATAAAATGGATAAAGAAAAATCTATTCACATAAAATTTATGAAACGCTGTTTGGAACTTGCCTTGCAAGGTCTTGGACAAACGTATCCAAATCCTTTAGTGGGGTGCGTATTGGTTTATAAAAATAATATTGTTAGCGAAGGCTGGCATAAAAAAAAGGGAGAGCCACACGCCGAAGTGCTTGCAATACAAGGGTTAAAAGATAAATCTTTGCTCAGCCAATGTACACTTTATGTAAATTTAGAACCTTGTAACCATCAGGGAGCTACACCCCCTTGTAGCGATTTAATTATAAAATATAATATCCCTAAAGTAGTCATTGGATGTAAAGACCCTTTTAAATTAGTGAATGGTTCGGGTATAGAAAAATTGCAATCAAATGGATGCGAAGTTATTTTGGGGGTATTAAAAAAAGAATCTCAAGAATTAAACAAACGTTTTTTCACATATCATCTAAAAAAAAGACCTTATATTATTTTAAAATGGGCGCAGAGCTCCGATGGTTTTTTAGCCCCTTTACCTCAAAATAGAAATGCAAAAAAAACCGTATGGCTTAGTAGTTCATCGTCTCAAACGTTATCACATTTATGGAGGTCGCAAGAGCAAAGCATATTAGTGGGTGTTCAAACAATAGTTGATGATAATCCTAGTCTTACTGTACGAAAAGTTAAAGAAAAGCGAGATTTTTTAAGAATTATTTTAGATCCTCAAGGGCGAATCCCTAAAAAAGCGACTGTCCTTTCAGATAAATACAATACGTTAGTTTTTTCTAAAAAGGAGCTTGCTATAGAAAAGCAAGTTTATATTTCTGATTTTAAAAATATATTAAATGATGTTTTGACTGTTTTGTATAAGAAAAATATTCAGTCTATAATTATTGAAGGTGGGGCTAAAACAATTGAATACTTTTTGAATGAAGACCTTTGGGAAGAAGCCAGAATATTTTATACTCCTGCTATACTAAAAGAAGGAATTAAAGCTCCAAAAATTAAAGGAAAACAAAAGAAAGAATTTTCTGTTGAAAACGATAGGGTTCTTATTCTTGTTCCACATCTGTAAAAAGACGGACAAAGTCTTTTGGGAAACGAATAGGTTTTTGTTTTTCAGAATTTAAACACGCTAATGTTGTTTCGCCGAAACAGACATCTTCATTTTTTTGATTTTTAATCGTATATAAGAATTTCATTTTTGAACGAGGAATTTCATCTAATTCTAAATGAACAAACAGTCTGTCTTCAAAACGCGCAGGGGTTTTATAAATAAGTTTTGCGTCAATTACTGGTAAAATAAACCCTTCTTTTTCCATTGAAGCATACGAAATTCCTAGTGTAGTAAGCCATTCGAGGCGAGCAACTTCGAAATATCGAAGGTAATTACTATGATGTACTATTCCCATTTGATCTGTTTCGCCGTATCTTACCAAAATAGGATTAGAAATAAATTTTTTTGTTTTCTTTGTCAAATCTCACTGTTTTTCAACCTTCCACAAACTGCAAAAAAAAAACTTAATAATCAATATCAAAGTAGCTTTTTTTTTAAAAAAAAAGTGTTAATATTTGCAGTGATATCTTAATTAAAAAAGTAACATAGTTAATGTTATCTGATTTTAAAATTTAATGCAAAATACTGCTGAATCTTCTTGGAAAAACTGTTTGTCTTTTATAAAGGATAATATTCAACCGCAAGCGTATAAAACTTGGTTTGAACCTATAGTTCCTTTGAAATTAGAAAACCAAGCCCTTAGTATTCAGGTACCAAGTAAGTTTTTTTATGAATGGTTAGAAGAACATTACATTAAATTATTAAAAATTGCATTAACCCAAGAACTGGGGCAAGACGTTCGATTAGTTTATGTTATTAAAATGGAAAACACACTGGGAGGTAAACAGCCTTTTACAGAGAGTATTCCAAGTAACCAACAAGCTCGAGTTTTTGCTCAAAATGTAGAAGCTCCTTTAAACTCACGGCATAGTGAGTTGAAGAATCCTTTTGTAATTCCTGGGATTAAAAATTTGCAGATAGAATCACAGCTTAATCCAAATTATAATTTCGAGAATTTTTTAGAAGGAGATTATAATCGATTAGCGCGTTCTGCTGGATATGCAGTTGCTAATAAGCCAGGTAAAACGTCTTTTAATCCACTTTTGATTTTTGGAAGTGTTGGTTTAGGTAAAACACATTTAGCACATGCTATTGGTGTTCAAATAAAAGAGAAGTATTCAGATAAAACTGTTCTGTATATATCGGCAGAAAAATTTACCCAACAATATATAGACTCCGTTAAAAAGAATACAAGGAATGATTTTATTCATTTTTATCAGGTTATAGATGTATTAATCATAGATGATGTTCAATTTTTATCTGGAAAAACAGGAACACAAGATGTATTCTTTCACATATTTAACCATTTGCACCAAAATGGGAAACAAGTAGTTTTAACATCAGATAAAGCTCCAATTGATATGCAAGATATTGAACAACGTCTTCTTTCTAGGTTCAAATGGGGATTATCAGCTGAATTACAACAGCCCGATTTTGAAACCCGTATTTCAATTCTCAAAAATAAACTTTATAGAGATGGGGTTGTTATTAATGATAACGTTGTAGAGTATGTAGCAAGAAACATTAAGTCTAATGTTAGAGAACTCGAAGGTGCAATTATTTCTCTAATAGCCCAATCTTCGTTTAATAAAGTTGAAATTACACTAGAACTAGCTAAAGAAGTTGTCGATAAGTTTGTTAAACATACTAAACGTGAAATTTCTATAGATTATATTAAAAAGATTGTTTCAGAGTATTTCCAAATGGAGGTAGAAACGTTACAATCTAAAACTAGGAAGCGTCATATTGTTCAAGCGAGACAACTAGCAATGTATTTTGCAAAGAAATTTACCAAAGCCTCGTTGGCTAGTATTGGAAGTAACATTGGAAAGAAAGATCATGCGACTGTCCTTCATGCATGTAAAACTGTTGATAATCTTACATTTACAGATAAGCAATTTAGGAAGTATGTTGATGATTTAAATCAAAAACTTACAGTTTAAACAATTCTCCCGATAAATGAAAAAAGGTAATGTACTTATGATTTGCCTTGGAAACATTTGTCGATCACCACTTGCACAAGGTGTTTTTGAGCACCTATCGACCCATTTACAAATAACAGTAGACTCAGCCGGAACTTCCAATTATCATATAGGGAGTGCCCCTGATGCTAGAAGTATTAAAGTAGCAGCATTAAATGACATTGATATATCAAAGCAAAAAAGCCGACAGTTTATAGTAGCTGACTTTGATAAGTTCGATTATATTTTTGTTATGGATAAACAAAACCTAGCTAATGTTTTAAAATTGGCTAGAACAGATGAAGACAGAAGTAAAATATTTTTATTATTAGGGGATGAAGAAGTTGAAGATCCGTATTATGGTAATGATATTGATTTTGAAAATGTATTTAATAAAATTAACTCTGCGTGTAAAAATATAATTAATTCATGGGAACAATAAACAACTCTTTTCAAAAAGGGAGTTTATATTTAATACCTTCTCCTATTGGAGATAATCCTCCTATGGAAGTATTACCATTGACGGTAAGGAAAGCAATAGAAGAAATTACTCACTTTATAGTTGAAAGCGAAAAAAATACCCGCCGATTTATTAAGAAAATATGCCCTAGGAAAAATCAAGATTCTTTAAAGCTTTATCCATTAAATAAATTTACGTCTCAAGAAGAAATAGCGTCGTATTTAGACCCGATTGAAAATGGGATTACAATGGGTTTAATTTCTGATGCTGGATGCCCTGGGATTGCAGACCCTGGCGCTGAAATAGTAAAAATGGCGTATAGTAAAGATATTAATGTCCGACCTTTAGTGGGACCCTCTTCTATATTACTAGCACTAATGGGCTCTGGCTTAAACGGTCAGAATTTTGCGTTTAATGGTTATCTACCTATTGAAAATATTGAAAGACAAAGGATGATTAAAAAACTAGAGAAACAATCTTTTGAATTTAATCAGTCACAACTTTTTATTGAAACGCCTTATCGAAACACCCAAATGTTTAATGATTTATTGAAGGTGTTAAATAATGATACTATGATTTGTGTTGCGTGTGATATTTCGCTTTCTACAGAGTATATCAAAACATATAGTGTTGCTCAATGGAAAAATATAAAAATATCACTTCATAAGCGACCAACAATTTTTATTATTCATAGGAACCCTCTATCGATATAGTTTTTTACTGTTAATCCATCGATGATATGCTTTACTGTTTTTGAGGTGTTGTCTATAATTTTTTGCAAAAACATGATACCCTGGTTGACTCGGATTCGCAACAAAGTAATAATATTGGTGCTCTTCAGGTTTAAGAACAGCTTCTATAGTTAGGATATCAGGCATGGTAATAGGTCCTGGAGGAAGCCCACTATATTTATAAGTATTATAAGGTGATTCTACCTTTAAGTCTTTTGTCAAAACACGCCGTATAAGTGTGTCAAACTTTTGATACTTATGCTTTATAGCAAAAATTACAGTAGGGTCAGCTTCTAACCTCATCCGTCTTCGTAGTCGATTTAGATATACCCCTGCTATTCTATTTCGTTCATTAGGGATAGAGGTTTCTTTTTGAACAATAGACGCTAAAACTATAATTTGTTGTGGGCTAAGGTTTAATGCTTTTGCTTTCTCTAGCCGCGAAGTATTCCAAAACCGGTTATACTCTTTTAACATTCGGGCTCTAAATTCATCTGCCGAAATATTCCAAAACACTTCGTATGAATTTGGTAAATACATTGATATTGCCGAATCTTGGCTGAAACCATTGGCGTTTAAAAAATCATCGTCTCGGAACGCTTTAATTAAAGATAAACTATCTGTTGCTATTTGTTTAGCAATTCTACCAGCAAGATTTTCAAGTCGTTCTTGGTTATTAAATGTAACTTTTATCGGAATACTTCTATTCCTAAGAATATTGATTATTTGATGATTATTTAGCCCTTTTTTTATAATATATTTTCCTCCTTTAATTCGGTTAGAATAACCTTTCTTTTCTGCGGCTAAAATAAAATCTTCTGTTGATATAAGTATCGCTTCTAAATCTTTAACGACATCATTAAAAGTAGAGTTATTGCTAATAAATATATACGCCTCTGAGTTTGAAAATGCTGTGTTAGGTTTAAAGAAAACACGGTAAAAAGTATAGATAAAAAAACTTCCTAATACTAGACCGATTAGCATAATAAAAATAAGTATTCTACGTCTATACATCTAAAATTTTTTGAACCATTACTTCGTCATGGTAGCTGTTGTTATAAAAATTCCAATCTTTTTTAACACCTATTTCCTTATACCCTTGTGCTTTGAACAAAGCCCTGCTAGCTTTATTTTCTATTGCAATCCCAGCATAAAGTTGGTGTAATTTTAAAACTCGAATAGCCTTTTCTTCTAACAATTGTAATCCTTTTTTAGCAAACCCATTTTTTCTCCACTCTTTTGCAATTACAATCCCAACTGCAGCACGTGCATGTGTTAATTTATAATCAAAAAAATCAACTAAACCAAGCCTGTTTTTGCTAGTGTCTGTCAAAACAAATCGTTGTTGTCCAGCCGTTTCAATATCTTGTTTTGCATTATTAATATATTGTTCTAATAATGATTTTGAATACCGTTTAGTAGTGTTTGAATATTTCCAAAGGCTTTTGTCATTCTCAATTTGTTCTAAAAAATTAAGGTCAGAGATATCTAAAAAGCGCAAATAAAATGAATTCAAAATTATAGTTTTATAGTACCCGAATATACTTGTTTTGCTGGTCCTGATAGATATATTTTTTCATAGCCTTTAGCCGTAGCTACAAATTGCACATTTAATTCCCCTCCTTGTGTTTGAATTTTCACAGAATTACGTGTTGTTTTTTTTGCATGATGCATAGCTATACCTACAGCTGTAGCTCCTGTTCCACAAGAAAGGGTTTCATCTTCTACGCCCCGCTCATACGTTCTAATAATAAAACTAGATGGAGATAATTGTTGCACAAAATTCACATTTGTACCTGCGTCATTATACGGTTCGCTTTTGCGGATAGATCTTCCCAAATTAAAGACATCATAATTTTTGGCATCTTCTACCATTTCTACATGATGAGGAGAACCTGTATTTAAAAAATAATGTGTTTTAAAAACCTGAATATCAAAAACGTTTGGCATTTGTAATGAAACAATATTATCTGTTACCGAAGCAGTATGTAACCCAGAAACGCTTTCAAATGTAGTTTTTGTTTCAATACAATTAATAAATTTAGCAAAAGCTGTTACGCATCGAGCACCATTACCACATAGAGATCCTTCTTTGCCATCTGCATTAAAATAAACCATTTTAAAATCGTAATTCTCAGATTGTTGAAGCAAGATAAGACCATCTGCACCTATTCCAAACCGTCTTTCACAAAGTTGGTTAATCAAGTTAAAGTCAGTGTAAGGGAATTTTTGAAGCCGATCGTCAATTATAATAAAATCGTTTCCTGTGCCTTGATATTTATAAAAAGTATATTCCATATTCAGCAACAAATCTACATATTATTTTTATTTTGAAATAGCTGTTAAATTACTGTTAACCGCAAATAGCATTAAATAATTGTTTTTAATTTTAAATCAAATTTTAAACCAAAAACTATGAAAACACTTTTCAAATTAACTATTGTTTCTTTGCTTAGTTCTGGAATTACATTTTTGTTATTCATTTCATATCATAACCGAGCAGAAAAGGAAAACTTTATTCAAAACAAAAGTACTAAGGTTACACCTATAAAATATACTTCTAGCACATTAAGTAGTGCAGCTCCAACAGATTTTGTTTATGCAGCAAATAGTAGTATTGATGCCGTTGTACATGTTAAAAACAGATCTAAAGGTTCATCGTCTAGTTATTTAGATTATTTTTTTGGTGAGAGTGATAGTTTTCGTGTCGGTACAGGTTCTGGAGTTATTGTTACCCCAGATGGGTATCTTTTAACCAATAACCATGTGATTGACAATGCCAAAACTATTGAAGTTACTACTAATGATAATAAACGATACGAGGCTAAACTTGTTGCTACTGATACGGCCATGGACATTGCTGTTCTTAAGGTAGATGCTGAAGAACCCTTACCTTATCTTAGTTTTGGAGATTCCGATCAAGTAAAAATAGGGGAGTGGGTCTTGGCTATAGGAAACCCTTTTAATCTAAATTCTACTGTTACGGCTGGGATTGTAAGTGCTAAATCGAGGGATTTGAATGAACGTGACGGGAAAAACCAATCTTATATACAAACTGATGCTGCAGTAAATATGGGTAATAGCGGAGGCGCGTTAGTAAACACAAAAGGAGAACTCATAGGTATTAATACTGCTATTTCTTCAATAAGTGGTAGTTTCGAGGGGTACTCATTCGCTGTCCCGAGTAATTTAGTTAGAAAAATTTTTATTGACTTAGTTGAATATGGAAGCGTTCAAAAAGGGCTTCTTGGTATTTTTGGAAGAGAAATAACCCCTGATTTGATTTCTTCTGAAGGTTTAGAAATTCTTGAAGGCGTATATATTATAGAACTTCAAGAAGGTATGGGTGCCTCTAAGTCTGGGCTTAAAGAAGGTGATATTATTACGCAGATTGATGATAGAAAAATCAAAACCTTTTCAGATTTAACAGGTTATATTGGAAGTAAACGCCCTGGTGATATAGTTTCGGTAGAATATTATAGAGAAGGGATTGCTAAAACATCTGAAATAACCTTGAGTAAGCTCAAGCAAGCTAGGTTTTTACAAATGTCTCTTGAGAATTTATCGGAAGAGGAAAAGGAACAGTTAAAGTTAAATAAGGGGCTTAAAATAGTTGACTCTGGAGATTATTTTTATAATATAGAACCCAATTCTATTCTTCTTGAAATAAATGACACCTCTCTTTATTCGATTAATGATTTAGACCAATTTAGACAAAATGATATTAGAAGTTTAGAGTACATAAACCCTGAAGGGGAAAAAGAACGTATATCAATTCGAAGGAGATAATCTTTTTTCATATCGTTAAATAACAAGAATGGACTTTGCTCTTTAGTAGTAAAGCCCATCTTATGTATTAGTACTGCAAAATATTTTTATAAAAAAAATATGCACCTTTGCTACTTTAAACTTGTCTATGCGTATTGATATTATCACTTTATTCCCTCAATTATTGCAAAGCCCATTCGAGGCTTCTATTACAAAGCGTGCTATTGAGAAAGAAAAGGTACATGTGTTTTTTCATGACCCAAGAGACTATACTACGTCTAAGTATAAACAGGTAGATGATTATCCTTTTGGGGGTGGTGCTGGGATGGTTATGATGATAGAGCCTATTGATAAATGTATTAGCAAACTAAAATCGGAGCGTAAGTACGATGAAATTATCTATATGACTCCCGATGGCGAACAACTAAACCAACAGATAGCAAATGAATTTTCTCTAAAAGAGAATATGATAATTTTATGTGGTCATTATAAAGGCGTTGACCAACGTGTTAGAGATTATTTTATAAGTAGAGAAATATCAATTGGTAACTTTGTAATATCTGGAGGCGAACTTGCTGCCGCTGTTTTTTGCGATAGCATTATACGCCTTATCCCTGGGGTTTTAGGGAATGAATGCTCTGCTCTTAGCGATAGTTATCAAGATAATTTATTAGCTCCGCCCATATATACTCGACCCGCAAATTATAAAGGATGGGAGGTTCCTTCTATTTTAACTTCGGGGAACACACCAGCAATAGAAGATTGGAGAGAAGAGCAAGCTATACTCCGTACTGAAAAATTAAGACCAGATATTTTAAAGGATGATTCTTTATGAAAGTTAAATTTTATCTTTCTCTGATTAGTATAACCTTATTTTATAGTTGCTCAAACACAAACAATGATAACACAAGCCCTGACAATAACAACTTAATTTGTACAGAGGTATTTATCACTCATACTGTTGAAGTGTTAGGGGATACTTTACAAACCTATTACAGCATACGCACATATAACAACGATACGATTAGAATTAAAACCTTTGGTTTATCTAACCTTAATTATCCTGTTTTGAATGATAATTATACTGCTCTTTTGAGAAATCGAGAAGAACAAATCGATTTTATTGCAATAGGTAAATCAAAGACTATTCGAGAACCTTATATTTTTACCTCAGACGGATGTCATATTATTAAAATAAGAGGTAAGGAGCGTATTAGTTTTTAAAATAGTTATATTATACAAAGCTTTATATTTAGTGCTTAGCTTTTGTTTTTAGATAAAAACGATAACGTTTTCATAGTTAGTTTAACCCACAATTAATAGAAGCTTCTATTAATTTCATTCTAAAATATTACCTTTATTAGTTCGATGTATTATCTAAAATATGATTTAGACGAATATGTAGAAGAACCATCTTCTTTAATTGCTATTCATACAGTTGTAGAAGATTTTAGGTTAGCTTATCATATTAATAAATGTTGTGATATACAATTTAAACGAAATCATAATTTATATGTACCACAGCTAAAAACAACAGTTAGAGGGCTTATATGGGAGAATGAGTGGAAAGAAGAGGTTTGGTATTTGCTTAGTAATAAGTTAAATTCTAAAGAAGAGCTTAACTTACAGCTTACTATAAAAACTTTATTTGAAAAGAAAAAGTATAATGACCAATTTCTTCTTCCGGAGTTTAAGCTCGTAGATTATTTTATAAAAACGCCTAAGAACTCAATGAGTGAAAAATCTATAAAAAGAATACAAAATTTACCGGAGGTAGAAATGGTTTATGTTATTCCGGACACTTTAATAAAATCAAGCCAAAACTTAATATTTGATTAATGCCTTTAAATAAAAAAACAAAAATAATTGCAACTCTTGGTCCTGCTTCGGAGAGTAGAGAGACTATGAAACAAATGATAATGGCTGGGGTTAATGTTTTTAGAATAAACTTTTCTCATGCTGATCACTCTAATGTTGCAGAGCGAATAAAAATTATACGAGAACTAAGCCAAGAGCTAAAACTTCATATATCAATTTTAGCGGACTTGCAAGGTCCTAAACTTAGAGTAGGAGATATTGAAGAAGGTGCTATTGTTAACCCAGGAGATATTGTAGAATTCAATACTTCTGCACCCTTTAAAGGATCTGCTAAAAAGGCTTATATGACGTATAAGCGATTTCCAATTGATGTTAATGTTGGAGAGCGAATTTTATTGGATGACGGAAAATTAATTTTTGAAGTTATTTCAAGTGATAAAAAAGAAGTAGTAACCGCTAAAGTTATACAAGGCGGAGATTTTAAATCTAAAAAAGGAGTAAATCTACCTAATACCAATGTTTCGCTTCCTGCTTTAACTGAAAAAGATATTAAAGACGCCATTTTTGCGATGGGACAAAATGTAGATTGGCTTGCGCTGTCTTTTGTACGAAATAATGAAGACCTTATCGTGCTTCAAGAATTAATTAAGAAACACTCTGATTATAAGATTCCAATTATTGCAAAAATTGAAAAGCCAGAAGCAATAAAGAATATTAATAAAATAATTGCTTATTGCGATGGTCTTATGGTAGCACGGGGTGACTTAGGTGTTGAAGTTCCAGCAGCTGAAGTGCCATTAATTCAAAAAGAACTTGTACTAAAAGCTAAACAAGCCCGCATACCAATTATTGTAGCTACTCAAATGATGGAGACTATGATAAACAGTTTAACTCCGACAAGAGCTGAGGTAAACGATGTTGCAAATTCTGTTATGGATGGAGCCGATGCAGTAATGCTTTCTGGCGAAACTTCTGTTGGAGAATATCCAGTAGAAGTTATAGAAACAATGTCTTCAATTCTTAAAAGTGTTGAGGATTCTTCTTTAATCAATGTGCCTCAGTCTCCACCAACTATTAGAACGAATCGGTATATTACAAAAGCTATTTGTTACCATGCAGCTCATATGGCGAATGAAGTAAACGCAAGAGGAATATGTACATTGACAAATAGCGGATATACTGCATTTCAAATTTCTGCATGGAGACCTTCTGCAGCTATTCTTGTTTTTACTTCAAACAAACGTGTCCTTTCACAAGTTAACTTACTTTGGGGAGTAAAAGCTTTTTATTATGACCGTTTTGAGAGCACAGATAACACAGTTAAAGAAATTAATAGAATAGCATTAGAAGAGGGTTATGTTGACAAAGGGGATATGTTAATTAATTTAGCTGCAATGCCAATTATTGATAAAGGTATGGTTAATACACTAAGAGTTTCTGTAGTTTAAAAAGGAAGACTAAGTTGTCGCTCTTTGTTTTTATTTGTAGGCGATGATTTTTTCTTTATTCCTGTATTTAAGTTTGAAATTGTAATCCCTAAGAGTCTAACAGAGTCTTCAATTTTTTTTTGATAAAGTAATTGTTCGGTATGTTCAATTATCATGCTTTTATCGGAAATATAAAAAGGAAGGGTTTTACTCCTAGTTTCTTGTTTAAAGGTACTATACTTAATTTTCAATGTAATTGTTTTCCCCGAGTATTGGTAGCGTTTAATTCGCTTGTCAAGGTCATCGGCAATGTGTTTTATTTTTTCTAATAAAAAAACTTCACTTGTTAAATTTTTAAAGAAAGTCCGTTCTGTTCCTATAGACTTTGGCAAACGTGTTGGTATAACTTTGCTTTTATGAATACCTCTAACCGCATTAAAGTAATAGCTTCCAGATTTACCAAAGTTATCTATCAAAAATTCTTTAGATTTAGACTTCAAATCGCTGCCTGTAAAAATTCCTAGTAAATACATTCGTTTAGCGGTAACTTTACCGATACCATAAAATTTACGAATATCAAGATGCTCTAAAAAGGGGAGTACCTCATCGGGTGGTACCGTTTTTTGACCGTTGGGTTTGTTAAAATCACTTGCAATTTTGGCTACAAACTTATTTATTGAAATACCTGCAGAAGCTTTTAAACCTGTAACTTTAAAAATTCGTTCACGAATTTCTTCTGCCAATAAAGTAGCGGAAGTAGAGTCTTTTTTATTTTCTGTTACATCAAGATAGGCTTCGTCTAGTGACAAAGGTTCTACCAAATCGGTATATTCAAAAAAAATATTTCTTATTTGAGTTGATATTTCTTTGTACCGATCGAAACGAGGTTTTACAAAAATTAAATCTGGGCAAATTTTTCGGGCAACCACACCACTCATAGCACTTCTAACCCCAAATTTACGTGCCTCATAACTCGCGGCTGCTATTACCCCTCTTTCCGATGCACCACCGACGGCTACCGCTTTATCTCTCAGCTCTGGGTTATCAAGTTGCTCTACCGAAGCATAGAATGCATCCATGTCTATATGAATAATCTTTCTTATAGCATCAGGTTCTTTCATATGCTAAATTATTATATTTTACCCGTAGTGCATTTAGGCTAAGTTAACTTTAATATTGTTTATATTTACGATTCGTTGGCGAACTTTTTAGAACTATAAACATTAGAAGCGAACTTCTGATATTTGTTCTAAATGCTACATTTACAAAATGATAAACGGACAAACTATAATAGCACTATCTACCGCAACAGGTGTAGGCGCTATTGCGGTTATTAGACTTTCAGGAGAAAAAGCTATTGAATTAACCGATTTGATTTTTAAAACGCGTTCTGGAAAATTAATGAAGGATCAGCAAAGCCATACTGTTCATTTAGGTGAAATTGTTGAAAACGATAATATTATTGATGAGGTGCTAGTGAGTATTTTTAAATCTCCAAACTCTTATACTGGGGAAGATGTTGTCGAAATATCGTGTCATGGAAGCCCTTATATTCAACAGCAGATTATAACTCTTTTTATTGATAAAGGTGCTGTGGCAGCACGAGCGGGAGAATTTACTCTTAGAGCATTTATGAATGGTAAAATGGATTTGTCTCAGGCAGAAGCTGTCGCCGATTTAATAGCCTCAGAAAACAAAGCTAGTCATCAATTAGCAATGCAACAAATGAGAGGAGGTTTTAGCAACGAGATTAAAGAGCTGCGCCAACAATTGCTTAATTTTGCTTCTTTGATTGAGCTTGAACTTGATTTTGCAGAAGAAGATGTTGATTTTGCAAATCGACAAGAACTAGAAAATCTACTTACCAAAATACAGTCTGTCCTTAAAAATTTACTAGACTCTTTTGCGCTTGGCAATGTGATAAAAAAAGGAGTTCCTACGGCAATTATAGGTCCCCCAAATGTAGGTAAATCTACACTGCTCAATTGCTTGCTTAACGAAGATAAGGCGATTATTAGTGATATTGCAGGGACAACACGCGATAGTATTGAAGATGAGATTGTATTGAACGGTATATGTTTCCGATTTATAGATACCGCAGGTATTAGGGATACAAAAGACACTATTGAACAAATTGGTATTCAAAAAACGTACGATAAGATAGATATTGCAACCTATGTTCTTCAATTGGTTGACCCAGAAGATTTTAAAAATAACAGCAAAAACCTAGCTAAAGATTTAAAGCAGTTTAAAGTAAAGTACCCCAGAAAAAATCTTGTTGTTGTGTTTAATAAAGAAGATATTAGAAAAGACATAACTATTCCAACTGAAATTGAAGGGTTCCCTACAGTTTTTGTTAGTGCTAAAATGAATATTAATATTAATAAACTAACCGATTTACTTACGCAACATTTTAATGCTAATGCAGTGCAAGACCAAAGTATAATTACCAATTCTCGTCACTATGAGGTGTTGTCTTTAGCATTAAAAGAAGTAATAGCTGTGCAAAATGGACTTTCTAATAAATTAAGTGGAGACTTATTATCAATTGATCTTAGGCAAGCCTTATATCATTTAGGCGAAATTACAGGAGAAGTTACTAGCGATGAAATTCTAGGAAATATTTTCGCCAACTTTTGTATTGGAAAATAACTTTATTATATTTTCACTCTGTTTTTCTCCAAAATTCAATTTTAGTTAGATTTGGCTTTAAAAACTTGGATTAAAACGGGACACATTAAAACCTAAGATTGGGATACTTATTCACGGATAGAGGATGAAGAAACTATATTTAGCAGTACCGTTGTCAGTAATTAAAAGGAAAAGAAATGGATGAAATGATCAATTTTCAACAATTCGAAAAAATGAATAAGGAGCAGCTTCCTGTTCCAAAGCATAAATTACACCATTGGACACATTTCGCTGGCTTGTATGCAGCAGAACATGTAGCAGCCACAGAATTTGTTATCGGAGCAACTTTTGTCGCTTTAGGCGCAAAGACAATGGACATTATTCTTGGCTTGCTCATTGGAAATATCTTAGCAGTTTTAAGCTGGACTTTGATAACAACTCCAATTGCTGTTAAGGTTCGCCTAAGTCTATATACTTATCTTAACAAAATTGCAGGTAATTCGATGTCCAAATTATATAACTGGGCAAATGTTCTTATATTCACAGTTATCTCTGCTGCGATGGTTACTGTGTCTTCAACTGCCGTTCGGTTTGCCTTTGGAATTCCTGCGCAGCTAAATTGGTATCCAACGAATTTGTGGTTTGTACTAATTGTTTTATTGGTAGGCATATTTGTAGTATTTGTAGCTATTTATGGTTTCAATGCCGTTTCAGATTTCTCAGGTATTTGTGCTCCTTGGTTATTCACCATGTTTGCATCTGGAGCAATTGTTTTAATGCCAGCACTTTCTTTAGATCTTTTAGGAGTTACACTTCCCGGAAGTTGGGCAGATTTTGTTGATATAGGAAATCAGTCTATTTGGACTGGATTAAATAGTAATGGCGAACCAGGAATCGGGTTGATGGAAGTCATCGGTTTCGGATGGGCAGCAAATACAATTACCCATTTTGGTTTGATTGATATGGCTTTGTTACGTTTTGCCAAGAAGAAATCTTATGGACTCGCTACAAGTACAGGAATGCTTTTTGGACATTATATTGCATGGATTGCTGCTGGAATTATGGGGGCTGGTACAGCTGTGATATTAGGAAAATCTATTGTAGAACTTGACCCAGGCGATGTTGCTTTTTATGCCTTGGGGTGGTCTGGTTTTGTGATTGTCATTGTGGCGGGTTGGACAACCGCTATTACCAATTTATATAGAGCAGGATTAGCAGCTCAAGCAGTTTATTCAAATCAATCTAGGAGAAAAACTACTATGATTGTAGGAGTAGCGATGGTAATTGTTGCTTGTTTTCCTTTTGTTTTTTCGCAGATATTACCGCTGCTAACTTATGCAGGTTTATTAGTTGTTCCTGTTGGAGCTATTGTATTTGCAGAACACCAGCTTTTCCCTAAAATTGGCTATACCCGTTATTGGTCAAAATTCCAAGACTATCAAAATAGTACACCAGCAGTCTTATCATGGATATTAGGTTTAATATTTGGTTTTGGACTGAATATGCTTGACATCATGTCTTTTTATTACTTATTTATCCCAACATGGTTTTTTACGATATTAGTTTACACTTTTTTAGCAGGTAGATATG
This sequence comes from Candidatus Arcticimaribacter sp., assembly GCA_965277835.1. GTDB lineage: Bacteria > Bacteroidota > Bacteroidia > Flavobacteriales > Flavobacteriaceae > Arcticimaribacter. Next base: position 162,839 of record OZ255841.1, read on the forward strand.
GAGCGAATAAAAAATACCCTGAAGGTGAAAAGAAAGAACAAGCATATAATATGTCGGTAGAAAAGTATCACAAAAAATTGGCGGAAGAAGAATCAGAAACGAAACAGGATACTTCAACTTTCACAAAAGGCTTAAAGTTTATCGCTTACGCCGTTCTTGGACTTACTTTGTTTTTAGCAATCAAAACATTAGTAATAAGCCCCGATGAAGAAAGCTATATTTCAAATAGAGATACGTTTTATCAAATTGGTTTTGCTTGCACAATCATATACTTTATTGCAGCTTACTGGGCAATGTACAGAAGGAAATCATTAAATGTCAAATAAGATTAAATGAGTTTAATTCAATTAAACCAGAAAAATATAACTTCCATTGCATCTCAATTGGCTTGTCCAAAATACGAAAGGAATGCAGTCAAAACGGGTATTATCCATATAGGTGTAGGTGGATTTCATCGTTCACATCAAGCTTACTATATCCATCAATTACTTAGAGATACTCAAAATTCAGATTGGGGAATATGTGGTATCGGTTTACGGCAAGGGGACAAGGGTATTGCCGATGTGTTAAAGGAACAAGATTGTCTCTATACACTCATCACTCAACATCCTGATGGAAAAGAAACTTGTGAAATTATTGGGTCTATCGTCGATTATATTTTCGCTATCGAAACACCCAATCGGGCAATTGATAAAATGGCACATCGGGACACCAAAATTGTTTCATTAACCATTACGGAAGGAGGCTATAATTTTAATCCTAGCACAGGAGAATTTGACTTTGACAATCCAGATATCCAACATGATATTCAGCATCCAAAAGAACCCAAAACGGTTTTTGGCTTTTTGACTGCAGCCTTAAAAAAAAGGCGAGACAAAGGCTTAATAGCATTTACAATTTTATCTTGTGACAATATTCAACACAATGGAGATGTAGCCCGTAAAATGCTATTGTCTTTTGTACAGAAACAAGATCCAACACTTTTCAGTTGGATAGAAAATGAAGTTCGCTTTCCAAACTCTATGGTAGATAGGATAACGCCCAGTACTCCAAAATCATCCATTGAACTCTTAAAAAATAAATATCATCTAAAAGACAGTTGGCCAATAGTATGTGAACCATATATTCAATGGGTAATCGAAGATAATTTTTCTAATGAAAGACCTCTTCTTGAAAAACTTGGAGTCCAGTTTGTTCCTGATGTTACGCCATATGAAAAGATGAAGATTCGCTTGTTAAATGCAGGGCATTCAGTTCTGGGAATCCCCGGATCCGTTCATGGACATTCTACTATCAATGCATGTATGGAGGACAAAGTTTTCGCCTCATTCATGAGACAATTTATGGACAAAGAAGTCTCTCCCTTATTAGGCGAAATTGAAGGAATTAATTTAACCGATTATAAGAATAGTTTAGAAAAAAGATTTGCTAATCCCAATATAAAAGATAGTGTGAGTAGAATCTGTTCTGAAAGTTCGGCAAAATTACCCAAATTCTTGATTCCTACTATACAAGAAAATTTAGTAACCGAGGGAAGCATAAAATATGGAACATTTATTTTGGCGGTTTGGTCTTACTATAGCGACAAAGGTGTGGATATTAATAATAATGAAATTGAAATAATTGATGAAAGAAAAGAAGAACTTCACCAAAGAGCTAAACAGTATAAACAAGATTGCCTTAGCTTTTTAAGAATACCAGATATTTTTGGCAGTCTATTAGAAAATGAAAGATTTGTCAAATATTATTCGAAGATGATTGAGACTATTTATAAGGATTCAAACATCCATAAGCTAATGGAATCAATTAGTCAAGATAATTTTTAGTGGAATAAAAACTACCGAAGGCACTGGTAAACCAAGCCCAAAACTTGGAACTAGAACAATACCTGTTAAGCCAAATAAAAGAAGTGTCGTCTGTGTAAAATAGACTTTCTAATAAATTAAGCGGAGACTTACTGTCAATTGATCTTAGGCAAGCCTTATATCATTTAGGCGAAATTACTAGCGATGAAATTCTAGAAAATATTTTTGCCAACTTTTGTATTGGGAAGTAATTTCATTATAAAAACTAACTTTTTTATATCGAACTCACGTTAATTAGATGAATTTCAAAAATAGTTTTTTGTAATATAAAAAAGTGTATATTTGTAAAACTAACAAACGTTAGTTAATATACAAAAAATGCGAACCTTTTATAAATCAAAAGTTAAAAACATTATAAAGGAAACTGAGGATTCTATTCTTTTAGAGATAAATATTTCAAAAGAATATCATAGCCTTTTTGAATATATGCAGGGTCAATATCTTACCTTTAAAAAGACTATTAATGGGGTTGATGTTAGAAGGTCTTACTCTCTTTGCTCTAGTCCATTAGATAAAAAATGGGAAGTTGTAATAAAACAAGTGCCCCAAGGAATTTTTTCCACTTATGCCAATACACAATTAAAAATAGGTGATGAAATTGAAGTGATGAAACCTGCTGGAAACTTTTATACAGAAGTAGATTCAAAACAAGCTAAGAATTACATTGCTTTTGCTGCAGGAAGCGGTATAACACCTATTCTATCTATTATCAAAACTCACTTAAAATTAGAGCCTGAAAGCACTTTTAAATTATTCTATCTTAACAGTAAAGTAAAACACATTATTCTAAAAGAAGAAATAGAACAATTAAAAAACAGGTTTTTTGAGAGGTTCCAAGTCTTTCATTTTTTAACAAAAGAGCATCGTGATATACACTTTTTAAATGGTCGTTTTGATATAGAAAAGCTAAATATTCTAACAAATATGTTTATCGATGTAAAGAATACTAATAATTGTTTCATTTGTGGGCCTCAAGAAATGGTTTTTTTAATAAAAGACTATTTTGAAAAAAGCGGGCTAAAAAAAGAGAATATACATTATGAATTATTTTTTACAGGAGACCAAAACAACAACAAGAGGGCTTCTGAAATTATTGAACAAAAAAAAGAGGGAGCTAATATCACTATTTTAAATGAAGGTAAAGAGTCTCATTTCATAATGGGAAAAGAATGTGATAATATTCTTGATAGTGCTTTAGATAAAGGATTAGATTTATCTTTTGCCTGTAAAAGTGGAGTTTGTAGCACCTGTAAATGTAGGGTTATAGAAGGCTCTGTTAAAATGAAAATTAACTATGCTTTAGATGAAAAGGAAGTTTCTCAAAATTTAATATTAAGTTGTCAAGCTGTTCCTTTAAGTAAAAAAGTTGTTATTGATTTCGATATTTAAAAAATTATTAAAATATGGATGACAAGAAAATCAAAAAATTAGAGGAAGTATTTAATAATCGTATTTCTAGAGATGAAAAGGTTGAACCAAAAGATTGGATGCCAGAAAAATATCGTCAAACACACATAAGACAAATATCACAGCATGCTCATTCTGAAATTATAGGTATGCTCCCTGAAGGAAACTGGATAACTAGAGCACCAACCTTAAGAAGAAAAGTAGCTTTATTAGCAAAAATTCAAGATGAAGCTGGTCATGGATTATATCTATATAGTGCATGTGAAACCTTAGGCATTTCAAGAAATGAATTATATGAGCAATTACATACAGGAAAAGCTAAATATTCAAGTATTTTTAATTACCCAACCCTAACATGGGCAGATATAGGAGCTATTGGTTGGTTGGTAGATGGTGCAGCAATAATTAATCAGGTACCATTATGTAACACTTCTTACGGCCCTTATGCAAGAGCAATGATTCGCGTGTGCAAAGAAGAAAGTTTTCATCAACGCCAAGGATTTGAAATTATGCTTAAATTATCAAAAGGAACAAAAGAGCAAAAAGAAATGGCCCAAGACGCTTTAAATAGATGGTGGTGGCCAAGCCTAATGATGTTAGGACCAGCAGATGTTGAGTCTGTACACACAGAACAATCAATGAAATGGAAATTGAAAAGGAAATCAAATGACGAATTACGTCAACAATTTATAGATCAAACTGTTCCACAGGCCGAATTACTAGGTTTAACAGTTCCTGATTTGGATTTAAAGTGGAATAGTCTTCGTAAGAGATATGATTTTGGAAAAATTAATTGGGATGAGTTTTGGCAAGTTGTAAATGGCCATGGTCCGTGTAATAAAAAGCGTATGAAAGATAGAGTTAATGCTTGGGAAGAAGGCAAATGGGTACGTGATGCGGCAATGGCTTATGCTAAAAAAAAGGTAAATAAAAAAATAACTAAAGCTATTTGATATGTATGAAAATTGGCCTCTTTGGGAAGTGTTTGTAAGAAGTAAAAACGGATTAGAACACAGGCACTTTGGTAGCCTTCATGCCGCAGATTCAGAAATGGCATTAAAGAATGCACGTGATGTTTATACTAGAAGAAATGAGGGTGTAAGTATTTGGGTAATTGAGTCTAAAAACATTACTGCTTCAAACCCAGAAAATAACAGTGAATTATTTGACCCAGCTAAGGATAAAGTTTATAGACACCCAACATTTTATAATCTTCCTGATGAAGTAAAACATATGTAATGAAAAAAAACTTATATAGTTATATCCTTGAAATTGCTGACAATTCTTTAATTCTTGGTCAAAGACTTGGTGAATTTTGTGGTCATGGATCTAGTTTAGAAACAGATATTGCGTGTACAAACATTTCTCTAGATTTATTAGGCCAAGTACGGAGTTATTTTCAATATGCAGCAAAAATTGTCGAAAACGAAAAAACTGAAGATGACATTGCAATGCTTCGTAAAGAACATGAATATAAAAATGTTTTGTTAGTAGAACAACCTAATACAAATTTTGCTTATATAATAGGACGTCAATTTTTATTTGATGTTTATCATTTACTTTTTCTAAAAGAATTACAAAAAAGCACCGATTTAACACTAAATGCAATTGCTAATAAATGTATTAAAGAGGTTCGTTATCACGAACGTTTTTCTTCAGACTGGATAAAACGATTAGGAGATGGAACAAATGAAAGTAACGCAAAAATACAAGAGGCTATAGATGACTTATGGGTATATACAGATGAATTATTCCATAAAACAAAAGCAAGTGATGAAATGATTAGTCAAGGGATAGGCGTTGATATTACAAAACTAAAAGACAATTACTATGAACAAGTAAAATTAATTTTAAAAGAAGCAATGCTAGAAATCCCTGAATCTAAGTGGTTTCAAAAAGGAGGTAAAGAAGGTATTCATACAGAACATTTAGGATTTTTATTAAGCGATTTACAATATATGCAAAGAACATACCCAAACATGGAATGGTAAAGTGAAATCTAAAGAATCATATATTAATAGAAGGCTAACCTCTATTCTAGGTCAAGTTTATGATCCAGAAATACCAGTACTATCTATTTTGGATATGGGAGTTATAAGATTTGCTGATATTATCAAAGGAGTTGTACATATACAAATGACACCAACATATAGCGGTTGCCCAGCAATGGATGTAATTGGGGATGATATCAAAAAAGCTTTAAAAAAAGAAGGGTTTGTAGCTGAAATAGAATTGACTCTTAGTCCGGCATGGACAACAGATTGGATAACGGAGAAAGGCAGAAAAGCTCTACGAGATTATGGTATTGCCCCCCCTTTAGAAGTTGCGGCAGACAAGAGTGTTTTACTAGAAGACAAACGTTTGGTGAAATGTACAAACTGTAATTCAATGAACACGAAATTGGTAAGTCAATTTGGTTCGACTGCATGTAAAGCTCAATTTCAATGTGAAGACTGTAAAGAACCTTTTGATTATTTTAAATGTTTAAAATAATTTCTGTAATAGAAATAAAAAACTAATTAGATGAGTTTAATTGAATTTAATACTGAAAATAATGTAGCTTTTATAGTGTTGAATAGACCTGAAGTATTTAATAGTATTAATAAGGAAGTGGCATTAAGGTTTCAAAAAATATTACAAATATGTGAAACAAATAAAACTATTAGAGCAATTGTTATTTCTGGAAAAGGAAAGGGGTTTTGTGCTGGACAAGATTTGAAAGAAGTTGTTGACTCTAAAGAACCCTTTGAATTTAAAAAAACATTGGAAGAGCATTATAATCCAATTATTAAACTTTTAAGAAAAATAAAGAAACCTATAATAGCTGCTGTTAATGGTGTTGCTGCTGGTGCTGGTGCTAACATTGCTTTAGCCTGTGATATTGTTATTGCTAGTGAAAAAGCAAGCTTTATTCAGGCATTTAGTTCAATAGGTTTAATTCCTGATAGCGGAGGTTCTTTTTTTCTTCCAAAGTTAATAGGTTTTCAAAAAGCTCTAGCCTTAGCTATGTTAGGAGATAAAGTTTCTTCAAAAGAGGCAGAACGTATAGGTATGATTTATAAAGTATTCCCAGAAAAAAGTTTTGAAATAGAGACCAAAAAAATTGCACTAAAATTGGCAAACATGCCAACATTAGCTTTAGGAATGATGAAAGATGCATTTAATAAGTCTTTAGTAAATGACTTAGAAGCTCAACTTAATCTTGAAACTGATTTTCAAATAAAAGCTTCTTTAAGCGAAGATTATAAAGAAGGGATTTCTGCCTTTCTAGAAAAAAGACAGCCAAAATTTAAAGGAAAATAAATATGGAAATAGGTGTTATAGGTTCAGGGACAATGGGCAGAGGAATTGCTCAAGTGGCAGCGACTTCAGGCTTTAAAGTTAAAATTTATGATAATAACCCTAAAGCTATTGTTGAAAGCGAAAAATCTTTAAACTTTTTTTTAAATAGATTAGTAGAAAAGGGGAAAATTACTCTTAAAGAAAAAAATAATATTCAAAGTAATATATCTTTTATTCATCATATAAGTATTCTAAGTGATTCAAATCTAATTATAGAAGCCATTATAGAGAATCTCGAAATTAAAAAAAAACTATTTTCAGAATTAGAAAAACATGTTTCAGACGATTGTATAATTGCATCAAACACTTCAAGTCTATCAATTGCTTCTATCGCTTCATCTTTAGTGAAACCAGACAGATGTATAGGAACCCATTTTTTTAACCCTGCTCCTTTAATGAAGTTAGTAGAAATAGTTCCAGCTATTCAAACTTCAAAAGACACATTGAATAAGTCAATTAAGGTTATTTCTTCATGGGGTAAAATGGCTGCAATAGTAAAAGACACCCCTGGTTTTATAGTCAATAGAGTAGCTCGACCTTTTTATGGAGAGTCCTTAAGAATATACGAAGAAGGTATTGCCTCTTTTGATACTATTGATTGGAGTTTAAAAGAGATAGGTAAATTTAGAATGGGTCCTTTTGAGTTAATGGATTTTATTGGGAACGACATAAACTATACCGTAACAGAAACAATATTCAAAGCTTTCTATTACGATTCAAGATACAAACCATCGCTTACTCAGAAACGATTTGTAGAGGCAGGTTATTTAGGACGAAAATCGGAAAAAGGATATTATAATTATTATAAACACACACACACGCCTTCACCTATAAAAGATGAAAAGTTAGCAAAAAAAATATTTGATAGAGTATTAGTAATGTTAATCAATGAAGCAGCTGACGCCTTATTTTTAAATATAGCTTCAGCAAAAGATATTGATAATGCTATGGCTAAGGGTGTCAATTACCCAAAAGGGTTATTGGCATGGGCAGATGAAAAAGGAATTGATTGGTGCGTGTCTAAATTAGATGATTTGTATAATGAATATCATGAAGACAGATATAGATGTAGTCCTTTAATGCGCAAGATGAAAAAAGAACAAAAAAATTTTTTTTAATGGAAAAAGAACAAATACCACATAAAATGTTGAGCCAAGACGCATATAGTCAGTGGCTTGGAGTAGAAATTTTAGAATCAAGAATTGGGTATTGTAAAATAGGAATGACTATTAGAAAAGAAATGTTAAACGGAATGGGGAAAGCACATGGAGGGATAAGTTATTCTTTAGCAGATACTGTTTTTGGATTTACTTCAAATTCTCACGGAAAGTATGCTGTATCTATTGAAACATCAATTAATCATATCGAAGCAATAAATAATGAAGACTATTTAACTGCAGAGTGCACAATAGAAAAAGTAAAGAATAGATTGGGGTTTAACATTATTGAAGTAAAGCGAAATAATAAGCTAGTCGCTTTATTTAAAGGTGTTGTATTTAGAACAAATCAATATTGGGAAGAATAATGAGAAAAGCATATATAATAGACGGTATAAGAACTCCTATAGGGAGTTATAAAGGAACTTTATCTGCTGTAAGAACAGATGATTTAGGAGCTATTGTGATAAGAGAGATAGTAAAACGTAACCCAAAGATTCCAAAAGATGCTTATGATGATGTAATTATGGGGTGTGCTAATCAAGCAGGCGAAGACAATAGAAATGTTGCGCGAATGTCTTTATTATTAGCAGGGCTGCCATTTACTCTTCCCGGAGAAACTGTAAACAGATTATGTAGCTCCGGATTATCAGCAATAGTTCATGCAAATCGTGCAATTAAAGCAGGAGATGGTGATATTTTTATTTCTGGTGGAGTTGAAAATATGACACGAGGGCCATATGTCATCGCAAAACCATCGACAGGATTTGGGGGTGATTCTAAAATGTATGACTCGACTTTTGGATGGAGGTTTATTAATAAAAAAATGCAAGAGCTTTATGGTACTGATGAAATGGGTAACACAGCAGAAAATCTTGTAGAAAAATATAATATTTCAAGAGAAGATCAAGACGCTTTTGCACATTGGTCCCAGATGAAAGCTACTAAGGCGCAAGAAAACGGAAGATTAACTAAAGAAATTATTCCAATTGAAATTCCACAACGCAAAAAACAGCCGATTATATTTTCTAAAGATGAATTCGTAAAACCAAACACTACTAAAGAAGTTTTATCAAAATTGAGGCCTGCATTTGTAAAGGAATCAGGAAGTGTAACAGCTGGGAATTCTTCGGGGCTAAATGATGGAGCTGCGGCAACAATCATTGCGTCAGAAGACGCTGTAAAGAAGCATAATTTAAAACCGTTAGCATATATTGTTAGTTCTGCTGTAGTAGGCGTAGAACCAAGAATAATGGGTATTGGACCAGTCAATGCTTCTAACAAAGCGTTAATTAAAGCAGGTTTGACAATGGATGATATGGATGTAATAGAGCTAAATGAAGCTTTTGCAGCGCAAGCCCTAGCTTGTATTAGAGCTTGGGGGTTAAAAGATGATGACCCTAGAGTAAATCCTAATGGAGGTTCAATTGCCATTGGGCATCCTTTAGGTGTTACAGGCACTAGAATAGCTTACTCTGCTGCTTTAGAATTGCATATGCAAAATAAAAATTACGCTTTAATAACAATGTGTGTTGGAGTTGGACAAGGTTACGCTGTTATTATAAAAAAAGTATAAATATGAAAAAATTACAAAACTATGTTAGAGGAGAATGGATAAATGGTACAGGTGTTGGAGTTCCTTTGTATGATTCTGTCACAGGAGAAGTCATTGCCCTTTCTGATACAGAAGGGTTAGATTTTTCAGAAGTTTTAAAATATGGTAGAAAGAAAGGAGAGTCATTAAGAAATATGACCTTTCAGCAACGTGGGAATATGCTTAAAAAATTAGCATTATACCTTACAAAAAGAAAAGATTCTTTCTATGAACTAAGTTACAGAACTGGAGCTACCAAAACTGATAGCTGGATTGATATTGAAGGAGGTTTTGGCAATTTATTTGCCAACGCTTCATTACGTAAATTATTTCCTAATCAACCTTATCATGTAGAAGGTGAGCCTATAGATTTATCAAAAGGAGGACATTTTATGGCGCATCATATTATGACTCCTAAAAAAGGTGTTGCTATTCATATTAATGCTTTTAACTTTCCTATTTGGGGTATGTTAGAAAAATGTGCAACAAATTGGATGGCTGGAGTTCCTGCTGTAGTAAAACCTGCTACAAATACTTCTTTTTTAACTGAGGCAGTAGTAAGAGTTATCATTGCTTCTAAAATATTACCTGAAGGTGCATTACAATTAATTACAGGTTCAGCAAGAACAATTTTAGATACAGTAGAATCTCAAGATACCGTTACTTTTACAGGGTCTGCTTCTACAGGTAAGCTATTAAAATCACATCCTCAAATTATAAATGAATCTGTTCCTTTTAATATGGAGTCAGATTCATTAAACTGTTCTGTGCTAGGTGAAGATGCTGTTCCAGGAACTCCTGAATTTGATATTTTTATCAAAGAAGTACGAAAAGAAATGACAGTTAAATGTGGACAAAAGTGTACGGCCATTCGTCGGATTATTGTTCCGGAAAACCTGATTACCGATACGCAAATAGCTCTAGGGAAAGCATTAGATAAAGTAGTAATTGGAAATCCTAGGTTGAAAGAAGTAAGAATGGGACCTTTAGCAGATAAAAATCAAGTAAACGAGGTACGAAGAAGTGTTGAAGAAATTTCTAAAACAGCTCAACTAGTTTATGGAAATTTAGATGATGTAAAAGTAATAGGTGCAGATGCTAAAAAAGGTGCGTTTTTTGGGCCAATTCTATTAAGAGAAGATTACCCTTTTGCAAATGATACAGTTCATAATTGTGAAGCTTTTGGGCCTGTTAGTACAATCATACCTTACAAAGGTCTAGATGAAGCTATAGAATTAGCTCAAATGGGAAAAGGGTCATTAGTATCTTCAATTATAACAAACGATAATGTCATAGCAAAAAACTATGTAATAAACGCTTCAAGCCATCACGGGCGTATTTTAGTTTTAAACAACGAAAACGCAAAAGAGAATACAGGTCACGGTTCACCTTTACCGAGTTTAGTCCATGGTGGGCCAGGTCGAGCAGGAGGTGGTGAAGAAATGGGAGGAATGCGTGGAATAAAGCATTACTTGCAGCGTACTGCTATTCAAGGTTCTCCAACTTCATTAACTGAAATCACTGGGGTTTATCAACAAAATTCAAAATATAAAGAAACTGAGCATCATCCCTTTAAATATTTTTGGGAAGATATCCAACCAGGAATGTCATTAAAAACTCATAAAAGAACATTCACCGATGCAGATATTATCAATTTTGCAAATGTTACTTGGGATCATTTTTATGCACACACAGATATCACATCTCTCGATGGAAGTATTTTTGAAAAGAGAACAGCTCATGGTTATTTTATTATTTCAGCAGCAGCAGGGTTATTTGTCTATCCTAATAAAGGACCAGTATCAGCAAATTATGGGCTAGAAGAATGTCGTTTCCTTCGTCCGCTTTACCATAACGATACGATTTATGTAAGATTAACTTGTAAACAAAAAGTTGATCGCGATGTGATTTCTGCAGAACATCCAAGTGGAATTGTAAAATGGTTTGTAGAAATTTTTGATTCTGAAGATGAATTAGTAGCAATTGCAACTATATTGACCATGGTGCAAAAAAAACAAGAAACTTTTGTTGAAATGACAGAAGCTATAATTAATGATTGTTTAAATAAATTAAGTGAAAATGTTAAGCCAAAATGGGGAATTATGACTCCTCAACATATGATAGAACATTTAACTTATACATATAAAATTGCTGCTGGCGAAATTCAAAATTTTGAAATCAGTACTCCTGAAAATATTTTAGAAAAGGTCCATAATAGTTTATATAATTATAAACCTTTCCCTGAGGAATCTAAATTCCCTTTATTACCAAAAGATAGTTTAGAAGACTTAAAACATAATAATTTAGCGAGCGCTATTGAAGAGTTTAAAAACCAAAGAGAAAAGTATTTAGCATACTTTAGAGAGAATCCGAAGGCTAAATTAAAGAATATAGTTTTTGGAGAATTAAATAAGTATGAATGGTATTTGATGGAAAGAAAACACTTAAACCACCACTTTAAACAATTTGGAGTGATATAATTATGACACAACCTTACGTAAAACAGACTATAGAAAATGATGTTGGGTATATTGAGTTTTTTCATCCTTCACATAACTCTTTACCTAGAAATATTCTAGAAAAATTAGCTCTAACTATAACAGAAGCAGGAAAAAATAAAGCTATAAAAGTTATTGTTTTAAAGAGCGGTGGGATTAAAACATTTTGTGCTGGGGCAAGTTTTAATGAACTTATAAATATTAATGATAGTAAGACTGGTAAAATTTTCTTTTCAGGTTTTGCTAACGTAATTAATGCAATGAGAAAATGCCCTAAATTTATTATTGGTAGTGTTCAAGGAAAAGCAGTAGGAGGTGGAGTAGGCCTAGCTTCTGCAACAGATTATTGTATGGCAACAAAATCGGCTTCTATTAAACTAAGTGAGTTAAATGTAGGTATTGGCCCTTTTGTTGTTGGTCCTGCTGTAGAAAGAAAGATTGGATTAAGTGCTATGTCACAAATTGCTATTGATGCAAATAATTTTTATTCTTCGAGTTGGGCAATACAAAAAGGATTGTATACTCAAGTCTATGAAAACATAGAGGAGTTAAACAGAGAAGTAAAAAAGTTTGCAGAAACCTTATCTAAATATAATGCAAAATCAATGTCAGAGATAAAAAAAATGTTTTGGGCGAATACAGATCATTGGGATACCTTATTAATTCAACGAGCAAAAATTAGCGGTAAACTTGTGCTTATGGATTATACTAAAAAGTTACTTCAGAAATATAAATAATGCTTTATAAAAAACTTAGTTATGGTTTACTCATTTAATAATTTTATTCCCATAGTCCACGAAAGCAGTTTTATACACCCGCTAGCTGCTGTTACAGGAAATGTTATTATAGGTGAAAAATGTTATATAGGTCCTGGCGCTGCTATTCGAGGAGATTGGGGTCAAATTATTTTAGAAAATGGGGTGAATATTCAAGAAAACTGTACAGTACATACATTCCCAGGAAAATCTATTCTATTAAAGGAAAATGCACATATTGGTCATGGCGCTATTATTCATGGAGCTAATATTGGCGAAAATGTATTAGTAGGTATGAATTCTGTAATTATGGATGAAGCTGATATTGGGGAAGAGAGTATAGTAGGTGCTATGTCATTTATAAAAGCAAAAACCATTATCCCTAAACGCAGCTTGGTTGCTGGAAATCCAGCTAAAATTATCAAACAAGTAAGCAACGAAGTAATAGCTTGGAAAACAAAAGGGACTGAATTATATCATCAGTTACCAGCAGATTGCCACAGAACGCTTAAAGAAGTTGAACCGTTAAGAAAAATTCCAAAAAACAGGAAGATTCAAAAAGAAAGTTATTCTACTTTTCATAAATAAAATAAAAACTAAGCTTTTATATCAATACCATTAAAGATTATATCTAATATTGTTTTTTCTAACTCGGTTATACCAATAAATCCAGAACCATCATATAATTCAGAATCATAAATCCATCGTAAAGAAGATAAAATTATATTCAATGTAATCTCTAGGTTAGAAAATCTTAATTCTCCTTTTTCCATACCTTGTTTAATAACATCTCTAAATACCTCTATATAATCATTTCTAATTTTAACAAATTCAGATAAACGAGGTTCTTCTAAGTGTTTCCAGTCTTGAATAATTAATGCAGTAATATTTTGATCTTCTGTAGCTATCCTAATATGCATTTTTATTACTTCTCGTAGCTTATCATTAGAAGAATAAGACGACTTATTTACATCCTTAATTCCATTATAAAATTTATTAGCAATAGTTAATAATAAAACCTCTAAAATTTCCTGCTTAGAACCAATATGATTGTATAGGCTAGCTGCTTTTATACCTACCCTTTTAGCAATATCTTTCATAGAAGTGGCGCTGTATCCTATTTTATTAAATAGAACCGCTGACTCTTCAATTATAACTTGTTTTTTACTTTTATTTTCTTTCATTATTGCAAAAGTAAGGCTTTTCTAACAAAAAGGCTTTAGGCAAATAGTCATCCTCAAATATAAATACTTAAGGGACTCTTATTTTATCAACTTCATCTTGAATCGATTTAGGAGCTTTCTCATAAAATTTAGAAACAACAAGCATTACAGTAAAACTTAAAATTACTCCTGGTAAACCTACACCTTGTGGTGAAATTCCGAATAAATAATCATTTGGTGAACCCCCTAAAAATTTAAAATAAACAATATATGATACTGAAAATAATAATCCTGTGATCATAGCTGCAATAGCACCTTCTTTATTCATAGTTTTATTAAATATTCCCATAAAAATTACTGGAAATAAAGATGACGCAGCAATACCAAAAGATAATGCAATTGTTTCTATAACAAAACCAGGAGGATTTATACCAAAATAAATACCAATAAGAATAGCAAAAATTGTAGCAACTCTAGCCAATAATAATTCTTTCTTATCGCTTACCTCACTATCTTTCTTAATTATATTTTTATATAAATCTCTTGATATCGCAGTTGAAATTACCAAAATTAACCCTGCTGCTGTAGATAGTGCAGCTGCAATGCCACCAGCAGCAACTAATGCAATAACCCAATTGGGTAAATTTGCAATTTCTGGGCTTGCTAAAAACATAATGTCTTTATCAATTTTTAATTCATTTACATTAATATCTTTTGCATATTGAATTATTCCATCACCGTTTAAATCATTAAAAGCAATTAGTCCTATATTCTCCCATGTTTTAAACCAACTAGGAACGTCTATATATGGTGTGTTTTGTAAATTTTCTATTAAAAAAAATCTAGTAAATGTCCCAGCGGCTGGTATTGAAATAAATAAAATAATAATAAATATAAGTGCATAACCTACAGAAACTCTTGCATCTTTAACTTTTGGGACTGTAAAAAAGCGAACAATTACATGTGGCATTCCAGCTGTACCAATCATCATAGTTATAGCCATAGCAGATAAATTAATTACTGAACTCTTCATTTCAGTAAACTTACCAAAACCTAATTCTATATCTAATCCGTTTAACTTATTTAGTAAATATGTTTCAGTACCAGCTACTTTACTACCAAGCCCTAAAAAAGGAATAGGGTTATTAGTTAATTGTATGGAAAGAAAAACAATAGGAACCATAAATGCAAATATTAAAATACAATATTGTGCAACTTGTGTATAGGTAATTCCTTTCATTCCGCCAATTACAGCGTAAACTAGTACTATTAAGGCTCCTAATATTACACCAGTATTAATGTTTATTTCTAAAAACCTAGAAAAAACAATTCCTATACCTCGCATTTGACCTGATAAATATGTGAACGAAATAAAAAGAGCACATATAAGCGCTAAAGCTCTTGTAGTAGTTGAATAATATCTATCTCCAATAAAGTCTGGTAAGGTAAATTTTCCAAATTTTCTTAAATAAGGAGCTATTAACATTGCAAGTAAAACAAAGCCTCCAGACCCTCCTAATAAATAAACAGCACCATCATAACCCATAAAAGAAAAAATACCAGGCAATGAAATAAATGTTGCAGCAGACATCCAATCGGCTGCTGTAGCCATTGCATTTGCTATAGGATGGACACCGCTACCCGCTACATAAAAGTCTTTTGTTGATTTTGCTTTTGCTTTAATTGAAATAATTGCATAAATAAAAAATGTAATTATTGTAAATAAAAACGTAAGATGCTGCGCACTCATTATCTAATTATTAAGTGTTTATTTATTATATTTTTCGTCTAATCGATTCATTAGTCTAACATAAATAAATATTAGTAAGCCAAACCCTAATAATGATCCTTGTATAGCAAACCAAAACCCTAGAGGAAACCCTCCTATCCTAAACTGATTTAGCCAATCTGCTAATATTATTGGAAGTAAAACGGCCAGAATAAACCAAATAGGTATTAACAGAAGAAGGTATTTGACATTTGTTTTCCAGTATAATTCTTGCTTTTTCATCCGTTTTATAATTTATTTTGATTTTCTTAAATCTAGTATTCTACTTAATTTACCTCCTTGACTTTTAGGTATTTCATTGTGATTAAGTAAACTCACATTCATGGTTATTCCAATATTATCTTTAATTCTTTTTTCTAGTTTTTTGGTCAATGCAATTAATTTTACATTAGCATTAATCATTTCAGTTGTTAATGAACTATTGATGTTTAAACTTTTACTATAGTTTTCGATAAGTTCTACTTTGACTTCAACTTTGTCCATAGAACTATTTTTTGTAACAACTAACTGATAATTTGGTGCTAGTTCTTCAAAATCATTTATAAGTTCTTCAACTTGAGTGTGAAATAGATTTACTCCTCTAATAATTAACATATCATCTGATCGACCTTTAATTTCACTCATTTTAATATGTGTTCTAGAACCATATTGATCGTAATTAATACTACAAATGTCGTTTGTCCAATAACGGATAAAAGGCATTGCTTCTTTAGTTAAAGTGGTGAAAACTAACACGCCTTCTTCTCCATAAGGCAAAGGCTCTCCAGTATCTTTATCTACAATTTCTGGAAAAAAATGATCTTCCCAAATATAGCTTCCAGTGCCTTTTTCATCATAAGCTTCTTGCGATACCCCTGGTCCAATTATTTCGCTTAGCCCAAAAATATTAGTTGCTATAACTCCCAAATCTTTTTCAATTTGTGTTCTTATACTTTCTGTCCAAGGTTCGGCTCCCAAAATTGCATATTTCAAGTTTATTTCAGAAAGAGGTATTTTTCTTTTCTTTAGTTCATACGCTATTGTTTGTGCGTATGAGGGCGTACAACATATAACTTCAGATTTAAAATCTCGAAGTAAATTTATTTGTCTTTCTGTCATACCTCCTGAAACAGGTATAACTGACATGCCAAGTTTTTCACCACCATAATGTACCCCTATTCCTCCTGTAAAGAGCCCATAACCATAAGCATTGTGTAGTTTCATTCCTGGCTTTGCACCTGCTGCTGCTAAAGATCTTGCAACAACTTCTGAAAAAACATTTAAATCATTTTTAGTATATGCAGCAACGGTTGGCTTACCTGTTGTCCCGCTTGAGCAATGGATTCTTGCTAATTTATTTTGTGGGAGGGTTAAAAAACCGAATGGGTAGTTGTCTTTTAAATCTGCTTTTTTTGTAAAAGGAAGCTTGTGGATATCGTTTATAGATTTGATGTCTGAAACTTTTATTCCTTTTTTATCAAAAATATTCTTATAAAAAGGAACTGTTTTATATACTTTGTTCACTAATTTAATTAATCTTTCACTTTGTAATTTTCTAAGCTTATTTAATTCTAATTTTTCTATTTCTTTATTGAACATTATATTTTTTGTGTTTAATAACTTTTCAAAATGTCTTTAACAAACCTTTGATTTTTCGGTTTCCGTCCACTTACTAATTTAACTTGAGGAGATATAAATGCCATCATGAATTGGATACCTTTTTCATTAATAAAAAATCCTCTTTTTGTTTTGGAGTACTAATTATGGATTAACTTATGAATAGCTAATGCTATTTTTAAGAGAGCTTTATCTTTATTAGCAGGTCCTTCTAGATGCATACCTACTGGAAGCCCTTGATTGGTGTTTCCTGCAGGAATACTTATGCCAGGTAAACCTGCATAACTACCTGGGTTCATGTTTCTTATATAGGTCGGAAATGTTGGTTCTTGTCTCCCATTTAACTCAATAGTTTCATCACTTCCAATAATTGGCATAGCCTCTATAGGTGTGGTAGGGTATAAAATAACATCTAAATTATTGCTAGAAAAATAGTTTCTATATGCTTCTTGTAATTTTTGTCTTTCTTCGATTGCCAAATTAATATTTGGATTTTCTGCTACTGCACCAGAATCAAATAAACCTTTTACATCTGGAGAAGAAATTTTTTGAACAACATCCTCATAAGTAATGTTTTCACTATAATTTTTTAAATATTCATTTAAGGATATGTAAGTTTCATGTAAAACAATATTTATGCTTTCTGAAAGTAAATCAGGAATGCCATCAATATTTACCTCAATAAGTTGGATGCCATTTTCTCTTAATTTATTTAGAGTTTCATCACTTATTTTTTTAACTCCTTGTGATAGATTATTATAAAAATATGCTTTTGGAATCCCTATTCTTAATGTTTTAATATCTACTTCTTCTGTATTTTTTTGAGAAGTAATAATTTCATCTAAAAAAATAATATTTTCAATAGAATTTGCTAGTAAACCAGGTGTGTCTCTTGTTGTTGATAAAGGTACTACCCCTTCAGAGCTATATAAGCCAGAGGTTGGTCTAAAACCAAAAATTCCGCATAGAGCGGCTGGAATTCTACAAGACCCCCCTGTGTCTGTACCTAAACCAATATCAACAATACCTGTTTTTATTGCTGCTGCTGTTCCGCCACTACTCCCTCCAGCAAAATAAAGAGGGTTTATGGGGTTTTTAACAGCTCCAAAATGAGTGTTGTTAGAAGTAATACCAAAAGCAAGTTCATGCATATTTGTTTTTCCAATTACAATAGCTCCAGCATTTCTTAATTTTTCAACTATAAAAGCATCTTTTTTAGGAGTAAAATTTTCTAAAGCGGCTGTGCCAGCTGAAGTAGGAAAATTTTTAGTATTAATATTATCTTTTACAACAATTGGTAAACCAAATAAATCTGTGTTTAACTTAATTTTTTCGATTGATTTAAGCACATCATTTTTAAATTCTTCTGGATTAGATGTAAATAAATTTAAAGACTTATTCTTTTGAAGATTTATACTATCATAAATAGATGAAATATAAGACTTTAAAAAAGCACCATCCTTTTTAAATAATTCTATCTGCTCTTTAATTGTTTTATTTTTAATTGCATCCATTGTTATTAACTCTTTTTTTTTAGTACAACTTATACTAAATATAGCTAAAGTTATTATTAAAAAATTGACGCTTAATTTTTTTTCCATTTTTGTTAATTTATAATAAAGCTAGAAGTCGTTATTTTTTAAAGAAAATAATTTTTTATAAAGCACTAATTCTATACAATTTAGAGGAAGTGCTTTATAAAAAAAAATCAAACTAAAAATAACTAAACTAAACTCTAACTACTCTTTAAATATTATAATCCGTAACGAACCCCAACATAATAAATTGATCCAATTGCTGGCCCGCCATAGACATAGGTATATTCTTGATTAAAGATATTGTTTCCTCCAAAAGTTAATTTCGAATTCCAATTTGGAATTTTTATGCCAAAACTAGCATCTGTAGTATTTATTGATGGAATTACTGTAGCACCAAAAGAAGATTCATATTCATACTCAGAAGTAGCCTTAAATGCAATATTAAAACTTAAATTATTATTTCTTCCAAACCCAGCATTTGTAAAGGATGCCTGTATCCGATTTTCAGGTGTATTAAAACGTAAACTTCTTTTAAATGTTGCTTTATCTTGCCCACCTTGTAATGCTGCATTATAATTAGGAATATCAAATGAACTATAGGTATAATTAAATCCTAGTTGAAAATTGCTTGGTAACACATAATCTAGCCCTAATGACAATCCTTCAGAAGTAACTGTTTGCTCTAAGTTGTAGTACCATAAAAAAGCTCTTGCATCGGGTCCTGGTCCTGCACTCGTAAAACCATGAAGAGGAAAGCTAATAGCAATAAAATTAGGATACCATGCTTTATAATAACTAATATCTGCACGTAGTTTTTTATTAAGTAAAAGCCCTTTATAACCTAATTCTAATGTCTTGTTTTCTTCTGGTTGTATAGCAGTCCTTTTTAAAGATTCTCTTACAATATTACCTGTTATAACATTGCCTGTAGAACCTGTATATTGATAATTATCTAAGTTAACTTGACTTGTCCCTAGAATTGTAAAGCCAGGGAATAGTTCAAAATTTATAAAAGATTCTTGTAAACCTGGATTACGAAAAGCTGTTTGATAAGATACTCTAAAATTGTGATTCTTATTTTCATCTAAGCTTAATACAGCTGATATTCTTGGTGTAAAATTTCCTTTATAGTTGTCATTTTTATCGTACCTTAATGATCCTGTTAACTTTAATCTATCATTAAATATGCCTGTTGAAGCTTGAGCAAAACCTCCAAACTGAGAATAATTAATTTTACCCGTAAATCCTTTTGCTCTGTTGTCGTTAAAGAAAGTACCTTCAGAGTCTACTGAGTATCTTCTGAAATTTGCTCCTACTTGTAGTTCAAAGTTTTTAAATTTATCCGAAAAATCATAATGTAAATCACTATGAATAAAACTACTATTATCTAAAAACTTAGATCCTTTATTAAGAACATCTGGGCTTGCTATTGCACTTTCTTTTGCCTTATTAAAAGCATTTCTTTTTGAGCTTAAAATATGTCCATTAGCATCTAGATAATCATCTGCAAAAGTTCTTGCTTTTTTAGCAGAACCGCCTGAATCAATAATTGATTGATAATCTTTAAGCCACTGTTCATTCGATTTTAAATCTTGTTGTATAAAATCGGCTGTTAAAAAACCAATATGGCTTCTATTTGCTGTTTGTTTTGATGTATAAACTCTTGCAGTAAAATTATCTGTTTTTGCTTCTATTTTATTATGAGTTTGAGCAAAATCTTCAAAAGGATAAAAAGTTGTTATCCTAAAAGAAAAATCATTGTGTGCATGTTTAAATTGGTAAGTAATTTCCCAATCCTCATTGGGTCTGTAATGTAATGAGGCATTTACTCGATAGTTTCTTACTTTCCCATCATACAAATCTCCATCTAAAATCCCTGTTCTAGTTACCGATGTTCCATCTGCTAATCTGAGTATCCCTACACCAAAATCTCCATCACCATATCGATTAACAGCATTGTAAAAATGAGCTTGATTAATATCTGTAGCTAATAATGTTTTACGTTTATCAAATTCTCCTGCTCCAGTTTTATAATCTAAATTTCCACCAACCCAATCTGTTGCTGACCTGTGATTACCGTCAAACTTAAAAGCAAGTTTATCACTAAACAAATGTGCATACCTTATACTTAGATCATTATATGCATTTGTTTTTGCAGCAGACTGATTGGAAACTCCTGTTTTCCAAGAAGCACTAAAACCAGTAAAATCAAAAGGATTTTTAGTATACATTAATACCATTCCGTTAAAAGCGTCAGGGCCATATAAAGCAGAAGAAGACCCAGGGATTAACTCTATGCTTCTTAAATCTAAATCTGAAGCGCCTGCAGTATTACCAATTATACCAAAACCAGGAGTGGTAATATCTATACCATCTATATGTTGTATAAAACGTAAGTTGTTTGGGTCAGCAAATCCACGAGCATTAATTGAATTAAAACTTAGACTACCTGTATTTGCTTGTACTCCTTTAAGGTTACTAAGAATTTCATAAACATCGGCTGAAGGAGAATTGTTTAACTCTTTAATTCCTATTTGTTCAATACTTATAGGAGCTTCTAATAGTTTTTCTCTAAATCTAGAAGCACCAACTACTATAGGGTTTAATGTAAAAGTATCTTCCTCTAAGTTAACTATAACATTAGAGTTTTCATCTTTATTAATTACCATTTCTTGTGTTTGAAATCCTAAGTAAGATATGACTATTGTAATTGGAAATTCATTATTTGAAGTTAAAGTGAAAGCCCCGTTTTCATCTGAAATAACCCCTTTAGAAGTTCCTTTTTCAATTATATTAACACCGAAAAGAGGCTCATTTTCTGCGTTTACATTACCACTAATAGTTACCTGTGCAAAAATAGAAGTTGACCCTAAAATTAATAATAGTAGAAGAAATTTTGTTTTCATTTTTTATAAATTTATATTATTACTAATAATTGATAGTATATAACTAACTAACATTCGTTAACAAATATATATTAAAAAAATTGAAAAACTATTCGTTTAACTAAAAAAAGAATCGTGTTTTTAGTAATTGAAAGTAAAAGGGTCTATTTTTTTAGTAAAATCAGTACTTCACAGTATTCTAAAAAATTAGTTTAAATGAATATTTTAAGTGTGTAAATAGAAATATAACTCTTCTACGAAGCTAGAAACACTTCGAATTTCAATACTTAGCAAGGTGAAAAATCATCTGAAAAGACCTAGATAAAGATTTAAAGCAGTTTAAAGTAAAGTACCCTAGTAAAAACCTTATTGTTGTTTTTAACAAAGAAGATATTAAAAAAGATATAACTATTCCAACTGAAATTGAAGGGTATCCTACAGTTTTTGTTAGTGCTAAAATGAATATTAATAAACTAACCGATTTACTTACGTAACATTTTAATGCTAATGCAGTCAAGACCAAAGTATAATTACCAATTCTCGTCACTATGAGGTACTGTCTTTAGCATTAAAAGAAGTAGTAGCTGTGCAAAATGGGCTTTCTAATAAATTAAGCGGAGACTTACTATCAATTGACCTTAGGCAAGCTTTATATCATTTAGGCGAAATTACAGGTGAGGTTACTAGCGATGAAATTTTAGGAAATATTTTTGCCAACTTTTGTATAGGGAAGTAACTTCATTAGATTTTACAATCTATAAAAAAACATTATAAGTAAATATAAAGTCTCTAACCAATCTTATGTTTTTAATCACAGAACTTTTAAAGAACCTATCCCTTTATAATTAATTTTACTTTATTGAATAGCCTTAAATTTAAAAGTTACTCGTTTGCATAGGTTATAAATAGAAGTATTTTTATACCCATGATGCTAAGTATAAATAAGAAGTTATTTTTTCTTTTAATTATATTTTGGGTAAGCCAGTTAGGTAGTTCTCAAGAATATTTTCCAAAATCGAAAGGGAAGATAATAAAGCATAGCTACTATACATTGTCTTATTTAGAAAACTATGGGCAAGCAGAGTGGGTATATTATGTTTTAACCCCTGAGATGCTCGAAGGAGATATTAATCGTACCAACAACTTTAGACTAGATCCAAAAACGGCTTTAAATTCAGGGCAGTTATTCGATTATAATAATCCGAATTATGAGAAGGGGCACCTTGCTCCAGCAGGCGATATGAAAATAAGTAGTCTTGCAATGAGCGAGAGTTTTTATATGTCTAACATATCCCCGCAATCTCCTTCGTTTAATAGAGGTATATGGAAATCCTTAGAAAACCGTGTTAGGGTATGGGCTAATAGAGGAGAAATTCATATAGTAACGGGGAGTATATTTACAAATACACTTGAAGAGGTTTCTTTTAAAGAAATTGATGTTCCGAAATATTTTTATAAGGTAATATTCGATCCTTTTAAAAATGAGATGATAGCCTTTGTTTTACCAAACGAAAAGGGGCAGAGCCCTTTAATTGATTATGTAGTTAGTGTAGATAAAGTAGAGGAATTGACAAGTATCGATTTCTTCCCTCAGCTTTCAGATACAATTGAGAATAAGCTAGAAAGCAGAGTAACGTTATCTAATTGGACATTTCCTTCAAATAAGATATTTAATCCTTTGGATGATAGTCAATTTGCAGTTTGTGTACGGTGTAAAGGAATTGCGATATCGACGATGAGGCAATGTAAAAATATGACAGAGTATAATAATGGTTATTGTTATATCCATCAAGTTCAATCTTCCGATTATATTAAGCGTGGTTCAATAAAGCATATAATTTTAAATTATATGTTTCCAGTACTTATCATTCTTCTTGTATGTATTATTATACTGTTATCTTGGAGAAGAAGCAAGCAAAACCTTGGGAGTAACTACTATTATTTACCTAAAGAAGAAGCAATGAATATAGGATACTCTGCAGATGCTATTATATACAAATCTCCAAAACAATACTTTTTCAAGGATATAATAATCTATGGAGTTGTTAGCGTAAATAAAAACAGAAACTTTGTTTTAGTTAGTCAAAAAACGAAAGAGCCTATTAGTAAAACGAAATACTATATTATTTTAAAGAAAATAGATTTAGTATATGGTCCATACGACAAGGAAGAGTATTTACAAAAACGAAAAGAATTAAATGTGCCAAAATGGCTAGTATTGAAAAAGTAGATAATACTACTTAGACTATTTGTTATAGGTTTTCAATAAGCTTTTTCTTCCGATGGTTTTTGTAATTATATCGCGGTCTAACTTCCACCCTCTTGCAGGTGAATATTCTCTACCATACCATATTATTTGCAGATGTAGGTCATTCCATTTATTCTTAGGGAAAAGTCTTTTCGCATCTTTTTCAGTTTGCACAACGTTTTTTCCATTAGAAAGTCCCCACCGATATAAAAGCCTATGGATATGAGTATCGACAGGGAATGCAGGTATTCCAAATGCTTGCGACATTACTACGCTAGCAGTTTTATGCCCCACGGCAGGGAGTTCTTCTAGGTCATTAAAGTTTTGAGGAACTTTTCCGTCGTGCTTTTCTAATAATATTTTAGATAACCCATGAATCCCTTTAGACTTCATGGGAGATAAACCAACAGGTCGAATAATATCTCTAATTTCATCAATGGTTAGTTTAACCATATCTTCGGGAGTTGAAGCCCTTTTGAAAAGCAAGGGTGTTATTTTGTTAACACGAACATCGGTACTTTGGGCTGACAACAGAACTGCTATAAGCAATGTATATGGATCTGTGTGGTTTAGAGGTATTGGAATCTCCGGATATAAATCCTCTAAAGTCATCATTATAAAACGAACTTTTTCTTGTTTTGTCATTTATATAAGTTAATTAAAATATTTTAACTTCAATTTTTTTATCAAATAATCTTCCGTAATTTAGAAAAATATATGAATACACTTAAAGTAGGGGATTTAGTTCCTCATTTCAGTTGCGAGGACGAAACTGGAAAAACACACAGTATCGAAGATTATAAAGGTAAACGTTTGGTCGTTTTTTTCTATCCAAGGGCAAACACTCCAGGGTGTACAGCAGAAGCGTGCGATTTAAGAGATTATTATAGCGAACTTAAAAATGAAGGATATAGCTTGTTGGGGGTAAGTGCAGACACGAAAAAAAAACAATTAAATTTCTCGAAAAAGTATAACTTCCCATTCCCGCTATTAGCCGATGTAAACAAAGAGGTTATTAATGCTTTTGGAGTTTGGGGCTTAAAGAAATTTATGGGTAGAGAATTTGATGGAATTCACCGAAAAACGTTTATAATAGATGCAGAGGGTAGAGTAGAACGTGTAATTGATAAGGTGATAACAAAGTCACACGCGTCGCAGATATTAAATAAAACAGTTTAGTTTTTTATTCTTTTTTGGATTGATGCCCAAACATATTATTCTTGATAATCATATCGCAAATACCTTCTGGAAGTTGTTTATCCCAGCCTTCTTCATTGTTCTTAATTTGTTGAAGTATTTTGCGCGAAAAAATATCGAGGTATTCGGGTTCGTAGTCGAATATATCAACTACTTTTCCGTTGTATTTAAAGAATTTATAAAAATCTTTCATTCTCGGGTGTAACTTCAAATTGTTACTTGTTATAATATCTCCATTCTCATTTTTCATGGGATAGAGATATACTTTTAAGTTGTTATAGAACATTTTTCCAAACGCTTCAAGAATACCACCGCTTAAATCGTGATAATAGTGCTCGTCAAAAATATCCACAAAATTGTTTACGCCCATTGTTAAGGCGGTTTGCTTTTTGGTGTATTGCGAAAAATAATCAACTAGGCGATAATATTCTTTAAAGTTAGAAATCATAACAAAATGACCAAGAGAGCAAAGAAGTTTTGCACGATCCATAAAATCTTTTTCGTCTATTTCGCCTTGCGAGGTGAGATTTGAGAGTGTAATTTCAAAAATAACAACGGCATCGTTTTCATCTACTTCAGCTTCTCTTAAAAAAACTTCGTTAGACTTTTCAAACATATCAATATTAACTTTGGTAACAGGTCTAAAGCTTCCACGAAGAGCTAATATATTTTTTTTATAAAGTTCTCTAGCGGGTAGAGTATTGTTTCCTTCTGGGTCGAACATAACCGCTTCTGTCATACCGTTTTTAACAAGCTGTAGGCTTATTAAACGATTATCAACACCTTCGAATAGAGGGCCCGAGAAATTTATTGTATCTATTTCAACAGCTTTTCTGTCAATATGGTCATATAAATATTTTAATAATTTTTTTGGTTTATCATGTTTATAAAAAGCACCATAAATTAAATTGGTACCCATTAGCCCTATAGATTCTTGTTGGTAACGGGCTTCCGATTGATGAAAACGTACGTGTAGTATAATTTCGCTGAAATCTTGGCTAGGGTCGGTTTGAAACCGAATACCCATCCATCCGTGACCTTTAAATTTTTTTGCAAAATCAATTGTTGTGACAGTGTTTGCATAAGTGAAGAATAACTTATTAGGATGATCCGATCTTGGAATA
This sequence comes from Candidatus Arcticimaribacter sp., assembly GCA_965277835.1. Taxonomy (GTDB): domain Bacteria; phylum Bacteroidota; class Bacteroidia; order Flavobacteriales; family Flavobacteriaceae; genus Arcticimaribacter. Next base: position 188,997 of record OZ255841.1, read on the forward strand.
CGGTCTTCAATTAGTTTCATCTCATGCTTCAGCATTTTATTGAGCCTGGCTTCTGTTACATATCTGCCATCATTTTCTTCGCCATAGATATTATCACTAAAATTTTTATCGTACGCGCTTATAGTTTTTGCAATAGTACCTGAGGCTCCGCCTACCCTAAAAAATTGACGTGCAACTTCTTGCCCAGCACCAATTTCGGCAAAGGTTCCATAAATATTTTCATTGAGGTTGATACGCAATGCTTTAGCCTCAATTGAAGGTTTTTTTTCTATTTCTTTTTCTCCAGGAAGATTTACAGACATATCTAATAGATTTATTAACAAATGTACAAAGTATGTTTGTTATAATGTATAATATCTACCTTTGAAATTATGTTTAGAATTACATTTTTAGGGACAGGTACTTCACAAGGAATTCCAATTATTGGGTCTAAACACCCTGTGTGTTTAAGTAATAACCCTAAAGATAAGAGACTACGTGTGTCCATTATTATTTCGTGGGATACGTTTTATTATGTAATTGATTGCGGACCAGATTTTAGACAACAGATGCTAAGAAACCCTATTCCGCATTTAGACGGTATTTTGTTTACACACGAACACGCAGACCATACCGCAGGGTTAGATGATATACGACCATTTTATTTTAGGCAAGGAAAAATTAATCTTATTGGAACTCAAGAATTATTTGATGCTCTGGATAGACGTTTTTTATATATTATGAGCGATGATGCTAAATACCCTGGAGCTCCTTCGGTACGCAAAAATGTGGTTAAGAAAAACGAATCTTTTATGCTTAAAAATATAAAAGTAATACCTGTAGTGGTTAAGCATCACAATTTAGAAGTAATGGGTTATCGTTTTGGGAATTTTGCGTATTTAACCGATGTAAAGTCAATAGATAAAGAAGAACTAAGCAAATTATATGGTTTAGATATTTTAGTTTTAAATGCGCTTAGAATAGAGCCGCATCCGTCTCACTTAAACTTAGAAGAAGCATTGGCTATGGTAGATCTTTTGAAACCTAAGAAAACTTATTTCACACATATAAGCCATTTGCTGGGGTTTCATGATGAAGTCGAAAAAATATTACCTAAAAATGTTCACTTGGCCTATGATACTTTAGAAGTATCATCTACGTAAACGATGTTTATAATCTTTGCTTAAGCCAACTTATTAAATCTCTAAAGTTTTCTGGGCATATACCATGCGGGGCATCGTATTCTTTATATACAAGAGCAATTTTTTTGTTTTTTAAAATTTCAATTCCTTTTCTAACTTCGGCAATTGGTATAACAGGATCCATTACACCGTGTGAACTAAAACAATCTAAATTGCTAATGTCTTTTTGAGGCATATCGGCTATTAAGTTAGTATTGAAGAAACCACTTAGAGCCATAATCTTATGTATCATTTCGGGGTAAGCTAAGCCCAGAGACCAGCTTAGAATAGCGCCTTGGCTGAAACCTAACAAATCAACTTGCTTTTGCGAAGAATTGATTCGAGTTAAATGATGTTTAATGTTATATAGAATTAAATCTCTTGCTTGGATAGCTTCATCGTCATCGTACCATTTATTTAAATCTGTATCAAAGTTAATAGAATACCAAGCATAGCTCCCTTCTGCCAAAATCAAAGGAGCCCTAAGTGCTATAACATGATAACTTTTTGGTAATAGTTGGGCAAAAGAAAATAAATCGCCTTCAAAACTTCCGTACCCGTGTAAAAGAAATATTACTGGAGCATTTTCGTTTATTTCTGTAGGCTCTTGATATAAAAATTCTAAAACTTGTGTTGTATCAGTTATCATTTTAATACGGTTTTTGAGCCATTAATAACGCCATAAGTAGTTCCTTGGATTTGAGCACCAATAAAAGCGCAATTTTTTGAAGTAGAATGGATATCTTCTTTTTTAAATGTAGAATTCCCAGAAGGATTAAACAACGTTAAATTTGCTTTTTGCCCTACTTCAATTTTAGGGTACGGGATTTCAAATACCTTTTGTCCCTTTGTTAGAATTGCAATTACTTTTTCTATTGGGAAAAGGGTTGATAAAACTCCAAACATAGCTTCAAGACCTATTGTTCCAGAGATAGCATACTCAAATTCTAAGCGTTTTAATTCTATATTGAGTGGCTCGTGTAGTGATGTTACCGTATCAATAGTACCATCAATAATACCTTGTCTAAGCGCAATTAGGTCGGCATTTGTCCGCAGAGGTGGTTCAAGTTTATAATTAGTATCAAAACCCAAAATTTCTTTTTCCGTAAATAAAAGGTTAGCTAAAGGCACACTGCAACTAACACTAAGTTTTTGTTTTTTCGCTTTTCGGATTAACTCTAAGCCCTCTGCCGATGATATATAAGGGATGTGTAATTTACCACCAGTGTATTCTAAAATAGATAAATCACGTTGTATTTGAAGCGTTTCACTTAGTGTAGGTGAGCCAACTAAACCGTTACGTGTGCTTGTATCACCTTCGTGAATACCATGCTCTAAGAATATACCAGTATCTGCTGGGTATGAAATAACTAATCCGTTGAGGCGCTGTGCATATTGCAAAGCAATTTTGAGAAGATTCGAATTTTGAATAGGAGCTTTATAGTCTCCAAAAGCGATTGCTCCTTTTTGTTTTAAATCATAGAACTCGGTAAGAAAAACCCCTTCTTGATTTTTAGTAAAAGCTGCGATAGGGTAGATATTAGTCGCCGAATTTTTTCCGGCTTCTTTAAGAAATGAAACAGCCGATGGGTTATCTACAATAGGGTTTGTGTTTGGGGTTACTGCAATTTGGGTAAACCCACTTAGTCCTGCGGTTTTAAGTCCATTTTCGAGAGTTTCTCTTTCTTCATAACCTGGCTCACCAAAAGAGACGCTACTATCGAACCAGCCTTTGGATATATGAAGATTTTCATATTTTATAATTTGGGCTTCATCGTCAATTATTTCATCTTCAATTGCCGTGATGATGCCGTTGGTAATTAAAAAGTCTTTAGTGGAAAAATGAAAAGTATTACTGGAGTCAATTAAAGTCGCTTTTTTAAGAAGTATCTTCATTAATTGATAAAACAAATTCTTATTTGGACAAAAGTACAAAACAATAGGGGAATCTTGTCCATAAATTTCATTTGGCTTAAAATTTTTCGAAAATACTTAACCCAAAAAGAGCAAAATCATATTTCACAGGATCTTTAGAATCTAATAAACGGAGGTTATTATCGAGTTCTTCAACAGCTTTGGCATCATTTTGTTTGCGTGTTAAAAGCCCTAATTTACGAGCTGTATTGCCAGAATGTACGTCAAGAGGACAAGAAAGTTGAGAGGGTAGAATATGTTTCCATATACCAAAATCTACACCTTTATCATTTGGGCGAACCATCCAACGTAAATACATATTTATTCGTTTTGCAGCAGAACCTTTTAGTGGATCTGCAAGATGTTTTTGTGTACGCGCTAAATGTGGTAACTCAAAAAAAGAACTTTTAAAATGATGTAATGCTTTTTGCAAAGGCATTGTTGCGCTATAGCTTGAGATTAATTTCTCTAGCCCACCATAATTTAGATATATGTTTTGAAGTGCTTGTATAAAATATTTTAAATCATCGGAGTTGAACGTTCGATGCACAAAACCATTAAATATTTTTAAGTCTGTTGACTTATGATTACATATAAAATCGAAAGGCGCATGCTCCATTAATTCCATTATTGTGTGTGCATTCTTAATAATACTTGCTCGGTTACCCCAAGAAATTATAGAGGTCAAGAAACCTGAAATCTCAATGTCTTCTTTGATTGTATATTGATGTGCAACCCGTATAGGGTCTTTTTCGATAAATTCTAGTGTTTGATATTGCTCAACCTTGAGGTCTAAAAAGTCTTTTAGTACTTCAAATTTCATTTTAAGTAACAATTTCTCCGTCAATAAGCTGAATTTTTCGATCCGCTTTATTTGCTAATTCTTGGCTATGAGTAACAATAACAAAGGTGTGGTTATATAAGTCTCTGAGGTTAAAAAAGATTTGGTGTAATTGTTCAGCAGAAGAACTATCGAGGTTACCGCTGGGTTCGTCGGCTAAAATAATTTTAGGATTATTCATCATAGCACGTGCAACCGCAACACGTTGTTGCTCTCCACCTGACAGTTCATTGGGTTTATGTGTTGTTCTATTTGATAACCCTAGCTGGTCAAGTAATATTTCGGCGCGTTGTTTTGCTTCTTTTTTGTCAACTCCTTTTATAAAAGCAGGAATCATTACATTTTCCAAAGCATTAAACTCTGGGAGTAATTCGTGAGACTGAAATATAAAGCCTAGTTCTTTGTTTCTAAAACTTGATAATTGTTTTTGGCTAAGCTCTAAAATATTAATGTCATTTATTTTTATAGATACATCTGATTTAGTATCTGGAGAAGAGAGTGTTCCTAAGATTTGAAGCAATGTAGTTTTTCCAGCTCCCGAAGGCCCTACAATAGCGACAATTTCTCCTGAATTAATTTCAACATTAATGTTTTTGAGAATATTTAATCCTCCTAGTTTTTTGTTTATGTTTTTTGCTTCAATTACTTTTTCCATATCAACAGGCTAAAGTACTATTAAATGCTTTTTATTTCTACTTTTTATTACAGTAGTTAATCAAAAACTATTAACTAGGAGGTTTTTCAATTATCTATTCATATAAATTATATTTCATTACTTTTTTATAACATTTAGTTGTTTTACTAATTTACTATAATACTACCACTAATAGCGAAACTTTTGTTTTGGGGTAAGTTTACTAAAAGATCGTAATTATAAGTACCAGAACTTGTAGGAGTTCCACTAATTACCGCCATGTCATTGTTAGGAGAAACAGTTATTTTCACCCCTGGAGGCAACCCTACCGCAGTAACAAGTGCTGCTGGAGCATTACAATTGTTAATATCAAATGTAATATTATTAATAGCAGTGTTTACTGCTACAGTTTGCGTTTTTGCTCCACTACCACTAGCTAGTGTTGCTGTAGCTACACAAGAAGTACTAGTACCTGATACTAATTGGAAACTACCCGAAACGGTGGTTGATGTAGTTCCTGAAGTGTTGCTTACGACAATTTTATAGTTATGTGTATTACTAGCAGAAGCACTAAAAATAAACCCTTCTAATGTTATCTCTAGAGGTCTACCAATTGCAGTAGGTTCAGCTCTAATCCCAACAGGTAAACCACTAACAGTATAAGTTAATGAAGAACTATCGTCACAAATCGATTCAAATGAATAGGTAACGGGTACGATATTCATAGTTCCAGTTACGACTTGTGAGCTTGGTCCACTAACTAGCTTGCTTGTGATTGGGGATGAACAAGTTCCAACTATTTTAATAGAACCCGAAACAGTTTTCGATCCAGCGTCATCAAATGCAGATACGCTATATAGATAAACACCATTAGGAGTTCCTAATACGGCAGCACCACTAACTACTGCTTGATTATTGTTAACTTTTATTGTAATTCCCTTAGGTAAACCACTAGACTCAATAATTCTTAGAGTTTTGTTACAACCAGAATTAAAATTATATGTAATAGGCGTAATAGCATCAGTTTGGGTTACGGTTTGTGTTTGTGGGCCACTACTTAGCGTTGCCGAAAGAGGGCAAGCTACTAATTTGATAGAGCCATTAATCGTAGTTGATGTAACCTTATCGCTCACTTTAATTTGATAGTTATAAACGCCAGTAGCTGATGAATTTCCAGATATTACAGCGGACTTTAAAAAGGGCTCATAGCTTAATGTAAATCCAGGAGGTAAACCAGTAGCAGTAGCAGTTATTACATTATTACAAGTTGAGGTAAAATCATATATAATTGGTGAAATAAAACTAGATTGAGATACAGTTACAGAATTTATTGATCCGCTAGGCAACGTGCTTTTAATCTGGCTTATACAAGTTCCAACTAAATTAATAGTACCAGTAATAGTAATAGTCTTCCCTATATCTTTATCATCATTTATAAGAATTTCATAAGAGTATGTATTTTGAGTCATATCTTGTCTAGGAGTTCCACTTATTACCAGTTGGTTGTTGTTTAATGTGGCTGTAACTCCATCGGGTAGAGAAAAGCTTCCAACCACCGTTGCTGTTCTACTACAACTAGGAATGACATTATATGTAATAGGTTTAATTGCATTAGTTCGGGTTACGGTTTGTGTTACCGGTCCACTAGCAAGTGTTACTACAGTTGGACAATCTATTATTTTTATAGAGCCAGAAAAAGTAGTTGATGTAGATCCGTTGCTTACTGTAATTAGATAGTTATAAGTACCACTGCTACCTGCTGTTGTACCCCCAATTATTATTAATCTATTATTGCTAAATGTTGTGAACGATCCATTAGGTAAACCAGTTACAACAGCGGTTAATGGACTATTACAAGATGCACTAAAATTGACTCTAACCGACTCTAAGTTTTCACCAGCAAACACATTTTGGTTTTGCTTTCCAAGACTTAGAACACCTTTGATTGAACATGGAGGTACTATGTTAATAACCCCTGCAACAGTAACAGATGAGGTATTACTGTTTACGGTAATTGCATAGTTGTGGGTACCAGAAACAGCTGTTGTTGGAGTACCATTTATTACCGCTTTATTGTTAGTAAAAGTCATTGTAACCCCTTGAGGTAATCCAGTAACCGTAGCAGTTAGCGTATCGGTACAGTCCGCACTAAAAGAATATGAGACTGTTTGAATAGCATTGGTTTGAGTTACGGTTTGAGTTTGTGGCCCTTCAGTTGAAGCGATTGAAACTTTGCAAACTCCAGCAACAGGCGCTTTTGTGTTAGGGTCTTGACTTTCGACATACGTTTTATCTCTGTCTCCTTCAATAAGGGAAGAGTCGTTACATTTCGAAGATTTATATGTAAAACTAATATAGTTATTAGTAAGCGTTGCGTCTTCTAAAGATGCGTAGCTTGTGCTACCCACAGTTAGGAAAACATTAAATAATGTGCCTGCTCTTTCTTGAACATTGAAAACCCCATTAACTAAGGATGAGTCCATAGAAGTAAGTGTAAATGTTCCGTCGGTTCTAAATACTATGTTTTTTATATCACATTTTGCGTCTCGTATTATCCATTTTCCTAAACCTAGAAATCCTTTAGTTGCAGCATTGGCGGAGTTAATAACATCAATTATTTTTTCTTCAAAAGTTGCTGTTACTGTTTTCGAACCATCAACTAGAACATCTATTTCACTTTTTGTTGAGGTAGATGCACCCGACCAAGTATAAAATAGCCATCCGTTTGCTGCTGCTGCAGTAAGGCGAACCGTACTCCCTGGAGTATATTGTTCGGTAGTCTCGGTAGCTCTAGCAGAACTCGTTTTTTGCTGAGAAACCGTACCATTACCTATAATAATAACTTTTAGGTCATTTTTTACTAGTGCAAAAGTTGCTGAAATATTAGTACTCTGAGTTACTTTTATTGTTAAAGGATTGGTGTTTCCCGATGCACCACCTGTCCATCCTGTAAATTCGTAACCCGTGTTTGGGGTTGCCGTAATTGTAACTGAACTATCAGCGTCAAATGAACCACCAGGGGTAGACACAGTACCACCTGTTCCAGGGCTAACATTAACTTGAAACTTAGTAGCTTGTGCTGGGGGAGTAGTAGTAGTTTCTTCGGTAGGAGAATCTTTAGAGCACGAAAATACTATAAGTGCAATAAATAATGATGAGAGTGTTTTTTTTAACATAATACTTACCTTTAGGTTAGAGTTTAATTATAAATATTATTAGTATACCTCTCAAATATAACAACAAATAAATGGATATACAAGATTGATAATTGAAAAATCACATAAAGAATTATATTTATTTGAATCATAGTCAGTTGAAAATCACAGAAAATTTACTTAAGAATTACAGAATTATTTGCAGTAAGTAACTTAAAAAAGCATTGTTCTTTAAGGAGAATATCATGTAAAACCTACCTTAATTGAGAATAAAGAATAAGCGTTTATATACTAATTTATATTAGTACTTACCCATCGTTAAAAATAAAAAAACCGAGCCCCCCAGGGTCTCTAAGAATAATATTATCTACAATATTCTCCGTATTAAACACGGTTATTCCTTCGGTAACTTCTACGCCTCGTGTTTTTATTTCGTTTATAATATTTATATTCTGCGTTCCGTTGAAATAGGTTAGAGAAGGATTAAAAAATAGGTGAGGACATTGCAAGGCTTTCAAAAAACTGACGCTATCTTGGTTTTTTGATGTGGCACTAAGCCACCCTTTAGAAAAGTCGATTGGCGATGCTTTGAAACCTAAGGTTTCCCAAAACGTATATGATTTTTCAATATTTAGAGTTTCAATACTAATAGAATTATAAGCCCCTAAAATTGAAGATTGATTTGTATTTAATGTATGTATAAATGTATCTTTTTCAATCAATTCAACCCAAATACCGTTGGGGTCTAAAACCAAGTGATTATCATTTATTGGAATAATTTCTGAGGCTTGTTTTACTGCTGTCCAGTCCGAAGAAATTAACTGAATACTAACTCGAGCTGTTCGTTCAGGATTAATTCTAATGATAACTTTAGAGTCAAAAGCAAATACCTCAGACTTGTGTTCTTGTATCTCAAAATTTAGAGTTTTATAAAAACGAATGCTTTTATCAATATCAGGGGTAGGGGTTTGTATGACTAATCTCATAATTTAAAAACTAAAATTGGTAAAGTAATTTAATCAAATTTTTTATTTATAAATTGAATTTTTAAAAGTTATCTTTGGTTTAGACTAACACACAACGAAATATTTTAAGGCATTTTGTATGAAAAAAATAGACCATATCGGCATTGCAGTTAAAGATATAGAAGCCTCAAACACTTTGTTTGCAGCATTGCTAAACACAAAATGTTATAAAACCGAAGAAGTTCCGAGCCAGTCTGTGTTAACCTCTTTTTTTAAAACCAAAGATCAAAAGATTGAACTGGTGGCAGCAACTCAACCCGACAGCCCCATTACAGCTTTTATAGACAAAAGAGGGGAGGGTATTCACCATATTGCGTTTGAGGTAGAAGACATTAGGGCAGAGGTAAGCCGATTGAAACAAGAGGGTTTTGAGCCGATTAATGAAGAACCTACCAAAGGTGCCGATAATAAATGGGTTGTTTTCTTCAAACCCAAAAGCACAAACGGGGTTTTGGTTGAGCTATGCCAAAGTATTAAATGATGAAATCACAGAACGATAGTTTAGATAATTTGAATTGGAAAGAAGGTATTATTGAAGCTAATCGCTCTGTTTTGAGTAGAGCCATTACACTAAGCGAAAGTTCTTTAGAAAAGCACCGAAAACAAATTCAAAATTTATTAGCAGAGTTACTTCCATATACGGGCAAATCAATTCGTATAGGAATTAGCGGAATACCAGGGGCAGGGAAAAGCAGTTTAATAGAAGCTCTAGGCACTTATTTAATAGAAAAATTTAATAAAAAAGTAGCCGTACTAGCAATTGACCCAAGTAGTCAATTGAATAAGGGAAGTATTTTGGGAGATAAAACCCGAATGGAAGAGTTAAGCAAATTCGAAAATGCTTTTATTCGCCCTTCGCCTTCTGGGTTAAAATTAGGGGGCGTTACCCGAAGCACTCGAGAAGCAATTTATTTGTGCGAAGCCGCAAGTTATGATGTTATTTTAATAGAAACTGTAGGGGTAGGGCAGTCAGAAACTGCTGTGTATTCTATGGTAGATTTTTTTATGACACTGCAAATTGTAGGTGGAGGCGATGATTTGCAAGCAATTAAACGTGGTATTTATGAACACACAGATTTATTGGTAGTAAACAAAGCTGACGGGCTACAGGTAAACCAAGCAAAGAAAGAAGCCGCTAACTTTGAAAAAATGTTTGCATTACTGCCTCAAAAGACTTCTGGGTGGAACCCAAAAGCAATGGCGTGTTCTGCAATAGAACATAGAGGTATTGCCGAATTGTGGGAGCTTGTTTTGAACTATGAAAAACACACAAAAGCCTCTAATTATTTTAATACGAAAAGAGAAGAACAAAGCAATGCTTGGTATGCCGAATTAGCTCAAGAGCAATTAGAACGTTTTTTTTTGCAACACCCAAAACTGAAAAAAGAACTAGAGCAGATAAAAAAGAATGTTCAAAAACAAGAGCTAAACCCTTTGGAAGCGTCTGAGGAAATAAGGGAATTGCTCAACAATCTTTTTCCTATATAGATTTGTTTTCAAAAGAGAGGGGTATTGTGTTAAAATATTATATTTACTTAAATTAAAAAGAAGATGAATACACTCGTTGTAGCTTTAGCACAAATTGCCCCTGTGTGGTTAAATAAACAAAAAACCTTAGAAAAAGTAAAAGAGGCTATAATAGAGGCGTCTCAGAAGAACGCCCAGCTTGTTGTTTTTGGAGAAGGGCTTTTACCTGGCTACCCTTTTTGGTTAGCGTTGACAGACGGTGCAAAATGGGATTTAAAAATAAACAAGGAACTACATGCACACTATATTACAAATTCTGTTTGTGTCGAAGAAGGAGATTTAGACTCAATTTGTAAGTTGGCTAAGGAACATAAATTAGCAATTTACCTTGGTATTATTGAGCGGGCAGCCAACAGAGGCGGACATAGTTTATATTGTTCTTTGGTATATATAAACGAGCAAGGTATTATTTGTAGTGTTCACAGAAAATTACAACCGACTTATGACGAGCGATTAACTTGGGCACCAGGCGACGGTAATGGACTTAGAGTACATCTCTTAAATGGGTTTACTGTTGGGGGGCTAAACTGTTGGGAAAATTGGATGCCTCTACCAAGAGCAGCACTCTACGGAATGGGAGAGAATGTGCATTGTGCTGTTTGGCCAGGGAGCGACCACAACACCAAAGATATAACTAGGTTTGTAGCGCGCGAAAGCCGTTCCTATGTTATTTCTGTTAGCTCTATGATGTCCAAAAATGATTTCCCAAAAGACACGCCATATTATGATAAACTTATGCAAGAAGCTCCAGAACAACTAGCTAATGGAGGGTCTTGTATTGCAAACCCAGATGGAACATGGTTGTTAGAGCCTCAACTAAATAGAGAAGACATTTTTTGTAAAGAAATTCACCTAAACAGGATATATGAAGAACGCCAAAATTTTGATCCTGTAGGGCATTACTCTCGACCCGATATAACCCAGCTTAACGTAAATAGGGAACGTCAATCTACTATAAAAATTAATGAATAATGTGTTTAACTCTAATTCGATAGATGACTCAAAAACTATTTTCGGAATTCAAGACGTTTAGCCAAGAAGAGATACGAGCACAAATTGACAAGGATTTAAAAGGCGCTGATTTTGATACGCTATACTGGAAGTCTTTAGAAGGGGTTATTACCAAACCTATTTATGAGAACTTAGAAAGCACTAAAATTAATGGGCTATACCCCGATAAATGGCAAACTGTTTTTACAATTGAAGTAGAGTTAGATATCGAAGATTTTTTGAAACGATGTAAAAATGCCATAAAAAATGATGTTGAGGTATTGTTTATTCGCTTATTAGATAAGCGCATAAACCTAAACGATTTGTTTAGTGTAGCTAATGCTTTTTCAATATGTATTTATTTTGAATTTTATTTTATCCCAGAGTTTGATGGTTTTCAAGTTTTACCATCTAAATTTTTAAGACAGTCAAATAGAATTGTTTTATTTGATCCCATTACGTGTTTAGCTACTTCGGGGAACTGGATTATAAATGAAGAAGCAGACATTTCGTTTTGGAAGTATTTGCAAGAAAGAAAAACAATAAATACTCCAATATATGTTGATATGCGTGTGTATCAAAATGCAGGGGCAACAATAACTCAGCAACTGGCTTTTGGTGTTAGCCATGCGGTAGATTATTTGTCTTGGATAGATACAACGATAACAAAGGAAATAGATTTGCTAGTTAATATATCTCTTGGCAGTAATTATTTTTTTGAGATAGCTAAAATTCAAGCATTTAAAAACTTAATAGAGCGCGTTTCTTCGGTTTATGAATTTAAAATAAATCTAAAAGTATTGACAGAGCCGTCAAAACGAAATATGACGGTACAAGATTATAATATGAACATGATTCGTTCAACGGCTAGTGCTATGGCAGCAATTGTTGGCGGAGCAGATTTGGTTAGTAACCTTCCATATGATACAGTTTTTAATAAACCTAATGAATTTGGAGACCGTATAGCTCAAAACCAACTTCTTATTTTGAAGCACGAAAGTTTTTTTGATAAGATTTCTAATGCTGCCGAAGGGTCTTACTATATAACACAGCTTGTAGAAGAATTTAGCACATTGGGGTTAGAACAATTTAAAGAATTAGAAAAAGATAAGGGGCTATTAGTACAGTTATTAGAAGGGAAAATACAAGAAGAGGTTTTAGTAGCAGCAAAGAAAGAAGAAGACTTATTTGAATCGGGGGAATTAGTACTCGTAGGGATAAATAAGTTTAAAGACCCAAAAGCAGTTGAAAACCTAAAAGAGCAGAAACTAAAAACAATACCTAAAAACACAAAAATAAAACCTCTTTTACCTTGCAGGCTTTCGGAAAAGACAGAAGATTTACATGAAAAATAAAAGAAAAAATTTTTCGGATTTGTCTTTAAAAACATCTAAGGATAAAGACTCAAAAGAGAGTATAGGTTCTTTTATGTCTGCCGAGGGAATAGAAATACCTCAAAGGGTAGTTCCACCAAAAGAACCACAAGAACACCTTAGGTTTTCGGCAGGAGTCCCACCTTTTTTGCGAGGCCCATATAGTACAATGTATGTTCGGAAACCATGGACGATTAGGCAATATGCTGGGTTTTCTTCCGCGGAGGATAGCAATGCATTTTACCTAAAAAATTTATCGATGGGGCAAAAAGGACTTTCAGTGGCTTTTGATTTACCAACGCACAGAGGATATGATAGCGATCACCCAAGAGTCGAAGGCGATGTAGGTAAGGCAGGTGTAGCTATTGATACTGTTGAGGATATGAAAATTTTATTTGACCGCATACCCTTAGACCAAATGTCGGTGTCGATGACTATGAACGGTGCGGTATTACCTATTATGGCTTTTTATATCGTAGCTGCCGAAGAACAAGGAGTAAATAAAGACGCATTGGCAGGGACTATTCAAAATGATATTCTAAAGGAGTTTATGGTGCGTAACACCTATATATATCCTCCTAAACCATCAATTAAAATTGTTTCGGAGATTTTTAAATATACGGCTAAATATATGCCAAAGTTTAACAGCATTAGTATTTCGGGTTATCATATGCAAGAGGCTGGGGCTACTGCCGACATTGAATTAGCATATACTTTGGCAAATGGTTTAGAGTACATTAAAACGGGGCTTAAAGCAGGTTTGTCTATTGATGATTTTGCCCCTCGTCTTTCTTTTTTTTGGGGGATAGGGATGAATCATTTTATGGAAATAGCAAAAATGCGAGCAGCCCGAATACTTTGGGCAAAATTGGTAAAGCAGTTTAACCCCAAAAACTCAAAATCGTTATTACTACGAGCGCATTGTCAAACCAGTGGGTGGAGCCTTACGGCTCAAGATCCTTTTAACAATGTGGCAAGAACAACCATCGAGGCTATGGCTGCTGTTTTTGGCGGCACACAAAGTCTTCATACCAATGCACTAGATGAAGCTATTGCATTACCCACAGATTTTTCGGCGCGTATTGCCAGAAATACACAGTTGTTTTTACAAGAAGAAACTCAAATAAAAAGAACAGTTGACCCATGGGGTGGTAGCTATTATGTAGAACAGTTAACGCATGAGCTTACTCATAAGGCTTGGAAATTGATTAAAGAGATTGAATCTTACGGGGGAATGACACAAGCTATAGAAGTAGGAATCCCTAAAATGAGAATAGAAGAATCTGCCACAAAAAAACAAGCCCGTATCGATAGCGGACAAGATATTATTGTAGGGTTAAATAAATACCGATTAGAAGAAGAGGAGTTGTTATCTATTTTGGAAGTTGACCAAGAGAAAGTACAACAACAGCAGTTAAAAAAGTTAAAGGAAATAAAGCTTAAGCGAAATTCTCACAGGGTAGAAGAAACACTAACAGCCTTGAGCAATGCCGCTAAAAATATAAACGCGAATAAAGATGTTAAAGAAAATTTGTTAACTTTAGCCGTAAATGCAGCTCGGAGTAGAGCTACTTTAGGCGAAATTAGCTTAGCTATCGAAACAAGTTTTGGACGATATAAAGCTAATATCCAAACATTTACAGGAGTGTATTCAAAAGAAATAAAAGACGATATAGATTTTAAGAAAGCACAGAGCCTCACAGAACAGTTTTTTCAATTAAATGGTCGACGCCCTCGAATTATGATTGCAAAAATAGGGCAAGATGGTCATGACCGTGGTGCTAAAATAGTAGCCACAAGTTATGCCGATTTAGGTTTTGATGTGGATATTGGTTCTTTGTTTCAGACTCCTGCTGAAGTGGCTAAACAAGCCATAGAAAACGATATTCATGTTTTGGGGGTTTCTTCTTTAGCGGCAGGGCATAAGACTACAGTACCCAAAGTAATAGAAGAACTTAAACGTCTCGAAAGAGAGGATATAGGCGTAATTGTAGGCGGGGTTATTCCTCCGAATGACTATGAATTTTTGAACAATATTGGCGTGTGGGGTGTGTATGGCCCTGGAACTAAAATAAGTTTAGCAGCCACCGAAATACTTAACAAATTAATTAAACACTATAAAAATGAACTCAATTAAAAATGCAACATTATTTATTTTATTTTCTATCCCTGTTTTTTTGTTTTCACAGATGGAATTTAAAGGCGTAGTTAAAGACAAGGACACAAACACAGAACTAGAAGATGTTTTAGTTTTTGTAAAACCTCTTAGGGTTTCAAAAGCAGGGTATTACTCTGGTGTTAAAACAAGAAAGAATGGGGCTTTTAACCTAACAACTACGTATAATTTACCTCTTCGATTAGAGGCTACAAAAGCAGGATGTAAAAAGGTAATCGTGAAAATAAAAGGAAGCGAAAAGTATTTTGAAATACTTATGGAATGCGAAAAGGAAACGATTGACGCAATAGTTTTGGAAAACAATTCGGATAATGATGGCGATAGCGTAATTAACAAAGAAGACAATTGCCCCGACGAAGCCGGAGATATGGATAACGGCGGATGCCCTTGGCCAGATGATGACAATGATGGCGTAGCTAATAACATAGATGAATGCCCAGATGTAGCTGGAAAGGCTAGTAATAAAGGATGTCCTTTTCCTGACTCGGATGATGATGGTGTTGAAGACTCAAAAGATGATTGCCCAAATGAACCTGGTGATGCTGACAAGAATGGTTGCCCGGCTAATCCGAAGCAAGTCGCAGACTTAATGACTGATGAAGACTCATCAGTTCTTTTTCAGGCAAGCAGTTCGGCTGTCAACGAAATGGGTAGTACACTTGTTTTGGAAATAGCTACGATGCTTAGCAAATATCCTTTTGTTAGAATTATTATAGAGGGTCATGCGTCTAGCGATGGTAGTCGTGCTTATAATCAGAAACTGTCGGAAGAAAGAGCACAATCGGTAAAATCGGCATTAGAGAGTTCTGGTGTGGATGTTTCTCGAGTTAAGGCTATTGGATATGGAGAAGATAGACCTATAGCTACAAATAGCACAAGAGAAGGACGTGCCAAAAATAGAAGAGTAGTTTTTGTGAGAGAAGAGTAAGTTTATTGTTCTTTCAAAACTTCAATCGCTTGTAAAATATTTTGTTTATCTGCTTTGAGGTTATTGGCTACATTTCTAAAAAAAGTTTGCCTGTCTTTGGGATAATTTAGATTATAATCTACGGGGACACCTTTGTTTTCATAAGAGTATCCTTGGTTATCCATATATACTTCGTTAGAGATAGAAAATGTCCAGCCGTTTGGCAATGTTTTTTCCAAAGCAGTTGACATAGCTCCAGAGGTGGGCGAGCCAATTCTTTTTACGTTTTTCATTGGCATTGTAGCTATAGCAAAGGCTTCGGCTGCGCTTCCTGTTTGCTGAGAGGTAAGTACATATACAGGTTTGGTATAAGCGTTTTTTACGCCTTCAATGTACAATGGTAAAATGTCAGTATAACTGTTTTTGTATTTTAGTTTTTGTGTAGCTATTTGCAATTTTTCAGGTATAAATCGACTTAGTATTTCAAAGCTAACTGCATCTTGCCCGCCTCCGTTAAACCGTACATCAATAACAATAGATTTTGTGTTAAACAAATCGGTCATTAGCGTATTCATTATTTTTTGTACGCCTTGCTTTTCTTTTTCAATATAATCGCCCTCGTACATTTTATAAAAAGTTTCTACATAGGCATCTACATAGCCAATTTCGTCAATTAAAGTTTTTGGGATATCTAAATCTGCATAGAGCCACATTGACTTTATTTGAATATAACCCACATCATCATTCAATTTCCCCCATTGAATTAGCCATGAATCTTTTGTCATTTCTTCTTGTAAATGATGTTCTGCTACCATTTTTGCAATTACAAAATCGCCGTATTCTAATAGTGTTTCTTCTGTTTCGATTTCTTCTATGGAGGTTAATTTTTCAACTGCGTCATATACTGCATCATTGGCTTCTAAATACGCATGATTATCGTTTAGTTTTTCTAAAAACGTTTCAATGGCTAAGTACAGTTCAGCATCGGTAGATTTTTTGTTTAGCGTACTTCTTTGTTGACTATGCAGTGTTTTCCAATCTATATTGTTTAGTTCCATAAACGCATAATGCTTTTCTACGGTTTCTGCAAAAACATCGAAATTATATAAGGGATCGTTTTGCTTTGCATCTTCAACTTTTGTAGTACAAATTTTCGGCAGTTGTTCTGCTCTAGCAAATTTATAAGTTATAACTCCTTTTAAGAGTGAGAGTGTATCGTTTTTAAGGCTTAGGTTTTTAGATAGCTCGTTGAGGTTTCCTTGCCGATTTGAAATGCAAGAAATTGAAGTTATATCGTAGAAAGAATAGTTTAGACTATCTTGTATATGAAGCACCCAACCAGACCCTATTGACTCCCAAACACCATTGACTGAGTTGTTGTTTTGTGGGCTTTCTTTACAAGAATAAATTATTAACAGTAATAAAATAAAAACGGAACAGGTTCGCATAGTGTTTGGTTTTATAGACAGTAATTTGAAATTGACTAATATTTAGTATAAATGCAAAATATAAAAAGGGTTTATTGAAACGTAATTAATAGTACTTAAATTTATTATTTAACGGTGAAATAGTAGTAGATGAATTATTCTTTGAAGCAAAGTGGAATAAATAGAAAGAACTTTTTTATTACATTTGAAAGAAACTGAGTTTAGATATAATAATTGTAATAATAATTTGTATAAACTAGTCCTAGATAATCTAAGAGAAAACGCTTAGTTGTTTATAGTCATTTATTTACTTTTGTAAAGTAATTTGCTATAATAGATATTCTAAAATATAATGGGCATTTTATTCAAAACTATAGTAATGGAAGAACGTACTGGATTTAGTGAATCGAATATGGAAAAACCCATAGAAAACACTTCTGAATTGGAGATTAATGATAATAATACGTCACCTCTTACTGTCGATGAAGATAAAAACTCAGAAAGCGAAATTGATTTTAATTCACTGAAACCCGAAGAGTATACACCTATACTTAAACAAATGACATCTTCGGAGCATTGGGTAAAAAAAAGAAAAGAAATTCAAGAAGTTATCTCAAAATTCGAAAATCAGTTTAGTGCATTATACGAAGAAAAGAAAAAAGAACATTTCGAAGAAAAAGGGAATTATATAGATTTTCATTTCGAGCCTATTTATAAAAAAGAGTTCAACCAAATTTTAAAAGAGTATAAGTCAAAGAAAAGCACGTATTATAAATCTCAAGAGAAAAGTCAAAAAGAAAACCTTGAAAAATGCTTGCAAATTATTGAGCAAATAAAAACGCTTATAGACGCTGGTGAAAATAGTTCTAATAGTTATAAAGAGTTTAAAGCACTTCAAGAAAACTGGCGTAATATAGGTACTGTACCTCGAGCTGATAGCAATAATATTTGGCAAACGTATAAGCATCATGTAGAACGGTTCTACGATTTTTTTCACTTAGATAGGGATTTACGAGATAAAAATTTTAAACACAATTATAAAGAAAAACTAAAGCTGATTGAACGTGCGGAAGAACTGGTTGGAAACCCAGATATAATTTTTGTTATACGCGAATTGAATGCGTTACATCGTCAGTGGAAGAACGATTTAGGACCAGTTGCTCGGGAGCATCAGGAAGAATTATGGGGTCGTTTTCAAATTGCTACCGCTAAAATTCATGAGCAAAAAAGTGCGTATGATAAAAGTATTGAAACGATACTTAAAGAGAATTTAGATAAGAAAAAAGAAATTCTAGCAAACATTAAACTTCTCTGTTCCGATCTCCCTAATAATCATAATGCTTGGCAAAATTCTTTTAAGAAAATTGATAAACTCAAAGAAGATTTTTATAATATAGGTAGAATTCCAAAACATCAGAATAAAGCTATTTGGAATGAATTTAGGACAACTCTTAGGGATTTTAATTACGAAAAGAATCAATTCTACAAAGCACAAAAGAACGAAGAAAAAGCAAGTATTAAAAAGAAGAGAGAGCTTATATCAGAAGTTCAGTCTATAATAGAAAGCCCCGATTTGCACTTACACTTAAACCGAATGAAGGCTGTTCAACAAGACTGGAAAAAAACTGGGAGAATTTCTCGAAAATTATCTAATAAACTTTGGGAAGAATTTAAAAAGAGTACAGATCTTTATTTTTATAAACTTAAGAATAAAGAAAAAACATATAGCGAAGCAGAGCAAAAAATTATAGACGCGAAACACAGCTATTTTGAGGAATTAAAAAAGCAAGTTGCGCCTACTAAAACAGAAGATTTACTTGCACATATCGAAACAGCTTATGCTCACTGGAACTCAATAGGGAGTATATCAAATGGGACCAAAAACAAATTGTATAAAGAGTTTACTAGTTTCTTATTATCATTATGGGAACAGACTGAACTTAAAGGGGTAGAAAAAGAAGCAACTCTTTTTAAAACAAATCTTTTGTTTTTTAAGAATAACCCTGAACAATTAAATAAAGAACATCATGTTCTCAGTAAAAAAATTGATGAGTCTAAAACGGAGTTAATGCAACTCGAAAATAACCTAGCCTTTTTTAACTCAAGTTCTATTGAAAACCCTTTAGTTAAAGAAGTAAGCACAAAAATTAAATTACTTACTAATAAAATTGAAAATTGGAAAGCTAAGTTAAAACAGATTAGAATACTATCGAAAAAAATACAAAATGATACTGATGTAAAGGAAGAATAGTTGCACTATCTCTTAATACGAGCCTATATAGGCACAACCTTATTTTTCATTTAATATTTTTCTTATTAGTTTTGACGCTACCTCAGGAGTAATATCGCGTTGTGGTGACCCAAACATTTCGTAACCTACCATAAATTTTTTAACTGTTGCACTTCTCAATAAAGGTGGATAAAAACTCATGTGCCAGTGCCAATGTTTATTGATGTTTTTATTTGTTGGTGCTTGATGGATTCCACTTGAATATGGGAAAGAACAATCGAAAATATTATCATAGGCTTTGGTAATTATAGAGATAGCTTCTGCAAATAAATTTTCTTCTTCTGCAGTTAAACCAAGAATATCTTTTTGTACTCTTTTAGGGATAATCATAGTTTCAAAAGGCCAAATTGCCCAAAAAGGGACAAGTACGATAAAAGATTTATTTTCAAAAATTATTCGCTCTTGTGCTACTAATTCTTGCTGTAAATAGTCGTTTAATAACGTTTTATTGGTTTTTTTAAAATGAATGAATTGCATTTTGTCTTTTTTGACTACTTCATTTGGTAAAGATGATTGACTCCAAATTTGCCCATGAGGATGTGGGTTACTGCAGCCCATAACCGCTCCTTTGTTTTCAAATATTTGAATATAATTGATAGACTCTTCATTTTTCAAAGATTTAAATTCTCTTTTCCAAGCTTTTATTACTTTGGTAATATCGTCTATTTCCATCTCAGCTAAACTTTTTGAATGGTCGGAATCAAAACAAATTACTTTGCAAATACCTTGTTCGCTATGAGCTTTTAATAAACCTTTATTTAAAGAAAATGTTTTGGAGTCTTTTTGTAGGGCTGCAAAATCATTTTCAAATACATAAACATTTTCATATTTTGGATTTACTTCTCCATTTGCTCTAACGTTTCCAGCACATAAATAACAATCTTTATCATGAGATGGTCTTTTCTTAATTGTTAAGGTTTCATTTTGACCTTGCCATGGACGTTTTGCTCTATGTGGTGAGACCAACACCCAGTCTCCAGTTAGAATATTTAAACGCTTATGAGAGTAGTCTTGTAAATCTGTATTCATGCCTAAATTGAATATTACTTTTAATTTTTTGATTGATTTTGTTCTTTGCGTAGATTTTGCTCCCAATTCCAAGCAGAATCAATCATATTCTTTAAATCTCTTTTTGCACTCCAACCTAATTTACTTTTCGCTAAATTTATGTCTGCATACAGCTGAGGCACATCACCTGCTCGACGGCTAGTAACCTGATAATTTAAGGAGGAGTTTAATACAGATTCAAATGCAGCGATTATCTCCATTACAGAATACCCTTTTCCTGTTCCTAAATTAAAAACCTCAAAAGAGGTTTCTTGTTTTTTATTAAGAAGTCTTTTTAAAGATATGACATGAGCCTCTGCTAGATCTACAACATGAATATAATCGCGTACTGGTGTGCCATCTTTAGTAGGGTAATCATTTCCGAATACCATTAGCTTATCCCTAATGCCGGCAGCTGTTTGGGTTATATAGGGCATTAAATTATTGGGAATGTCATTGGGTAATTCTCCTATTAAGCCTAATTCATGGGCGCCAATTGGATTAAAATATCGTAATGAAATAGCTGATAAACTTGTGTTTGCTTTAATAGTATCTTCAATTATTTCTTCAGCTATTTTTTTTGTGTTTCCATATGTAGAAAATGGACGTTGTGTTTTACTACTTTCTGTTACAGGCAAATTTTTAGGGTTACCATATACGGTTGCTGAGGATGAAAATATAAAATTGTTAATGCCATATTTCTCCATAGCCATTAATGTATTGATTAATCCATGTAGATTATTTTGATAATATTTTAAAGGCTTTTTAATTGACTCTGAAACAGCTTTATATGCAGCAAAATGAATTACTGCATCTATATTTTCATTATAACGAAAGATATTATCACATGAAGAACCGTCTTTTAAATCAATTTTCAAAAGCTTAGGTCTTACACTAGTTATTGTTTCAATTCTATTGATAACATCTTTGTTTGAATTAGACAAATCATCAATTATTAAAACTTCAAAATCATTTTCTATTAAGGCAATAACGGTATGCGAACCTATATAGCCACAACCCCCTGTTACTAATATCTTATTTTTCATTTTAATATTTTCTCCAAGTAAGTAGTGCTAATAAAGTAGATAGTATAGCAGCTCCAATCCAAAATATACTTATAGTATCGAAATTATATAAGGTCTCGCCATTTATTATTGTTTTGTTATTTTCTATAAGATAACCACTTGCAATGTCTTGAATACCCGCCGCTGCATAGCTCATGACTCCTACAATACCCAGTGCTGCCCCAGAGGCTTTTTTAGAGGTAATATCGACAGCCATTAAGCCGCCCAAATAACAGATTAAGCCCCCTATGGCCAACCCAAATATTACCATACTTAAAACATCTAAGCCCCACATATTTTTTGGTCCAAATAAGAAAAGTGCTAAAGAAGCTATATTCATTAAACCGAATATGAAAGTGGGTGCACTTCTTTTTCCTTTAAAAAACTTATCAGAAATAAACCCAGAAGATGCAGTACCTACGATACCACAAATAGCACTTATAGCAACCAAAGAATTGGCTTGGGTTAGGGAATAGTCTTTTGCCGCTTCAAAATAATAAGGCCCCCAGCTATTTACAGCATATCTTGATATGTACATAAAGGCACTTGCAAAAGCTAAAATCCACACATAAGGGTTTTTTAGAGCTCCCTTTTGTTCGTTCCAAGTTGATGTGTTTTTCTTTGCTAAATCTTTATTGACTGGAGGCAAGCCTCTACTTTCTGGCGTATCATGAAAGAAAATAGATATAATTAATGCGCCTAATAAGCCCACTAACGCTGCGGTTCTAAAACCCCATTGCCACCCAAAATATGAAGCTACTGCTGCGGTTAGTACATATGTCAATGCTTCGCCAATATTGTGGCTAGTACTCCAAAACCCATAAAAACTTCCACGTTCTTTGTCTTTGTACCAACGCGACAAAGACACTACGCAAGAAGGTGCTCCCATAGATTGTACCCAACCATTGATTCCCCAACAAATAGCAAAAAATATAAATGTACTTGTAAAACCCATAATTAAATTAGCTATTGCGGAGACTAATAGTCCAATAGCCATAAAACGTTTTATATTGCTGTGGTCTGCCAAAAAGCCATTGGCGAGCTTTCCTATGGCATAAGTAAAGAATAATGATGAGCCAATTAATCCTAATTCTGATTCTGTTAAAACACCGCTATCTACTATTGGTTTTTTAACCACATTTAGGCTTAATCGACATACATAGTACAAACCATACCCTAATGTAGCAGAAATGAACACTTGCCACTTTAGTTTTTTATATGACGTTTGTTGTTCTGACGCTGTGCCTTTTACATCTGACGAGGATGATTTTTTAAAATAATGTATCATTTTATATTTTTAAATAGTGTTACTAAAAAAAAGCGCAGCGTAAATACTGCGCTTTCAAACTAACTAAACTAAACTCGCATGAAAGAAAAATCAAAACTTAATCATGCAATCCTTTAGAACGTAAATACCCTAACAGCAGCTCTGGTCTGTCTGTTTGAATTATATTAATATGGTTTTCAATAAACCAATCATAGACCGAAGGGTCAATGACTGCTTTTTCATCGTCGTGTCCTCCGTTATGTTGTGGCCAAAGTGAATTTACCCATACACTAGTTCCTTGTTCTCGTAATTTATGAAACCGTTTAATTCCTTGAAGTGTATCGTATTTAGCCGTAAATTCGATAGCAATAGGTCGGTTATATAACACATATTCATCAAGAGTTACTTTAGATTCTGGTTCGTGAAGTCGTATTATAGGCATGAATAATGTTTTGTTTAAATATTCGCCAAATTCCATTTCTACCTCTGTTTTTTTGACAGCTCCTTTGACAATAATTTGATTTTGTGTTCCTGTTTTTAATGCTATTTGGTAGCATTTGTCAAAGAAATTGTAGCTTTTATCAATATTCACTAATATTTTGCCTTTTGCAACTTGCAAAGCTTCTTCTAAAGTTGGAATTGTATGTTGCGTTGTTACACCCAAACCATCTTTTAATCGAAGTTGTTTTAACGAATCTAGTGTCCAGTCTTTTACAAATCCTTTACCATTGGTGGTTCTGTCTAAAGTTCTATCATGGATAACCACTAGTTCATTGTCTTTGGTAAGCCTCACATCGATCTCTACCATATCTACCCCCATATCAATACAGTTTCGAATGGCTTGCAATGAATTTTCTGGGGCATTGCGCCAATCTCCTCTATGTGCTACAACGATTACTTTTTTACTTTTCGAATCTTTGAAGTTGTCTATTAGGTTTTGAATTTTAGATGTCTTCATTGGCACATTAGAATCCGTTGTGTGTTTCACATTCTTTTTACAGGATTGTAATAATAGAAAGGCGCACGAAATGACAATAAATTTTTTAAACACTTTTTCTTGATTTAATGGAGACAAGGGAGTATTTCCCTTATCTCCAGTTATGTTGAATATTTGTATTATGAGCTAATTACAATTTATAAGCTAGCCCTAAAAACCAAGCACTTCCAAAGCTGGAATTCATTTGCTGAATTTCTTGATTTCTTCCAATATTTTCTTGGATACCTTCACTAGTTAGGTTCCAAATATTTGCAGAGAGTGATACGTGCGAATTAATATCATAACTTAGTTGTAAGTCAAAAACATCTCTAGCTTGTTGAAATCTATTTCTATAAACGTTCTCAAGGCTTGAGAAATTTGAAAACCTAGAGTTCCACATTTCACCAATATGGTTATAAGCAAACCTAACTTTTATACCATATTTTTCGTAAAATAATGTTGCATTATAAGTGTTTTTTGGCTGTTCTGCTAACCTATTAAAATCAATAACTGTACCATCAGATAATGTAACTTTAAATTTCGAGCTTATAAAAGTAGCATTTGCTGACACACCAAAACCTCCCCAGAAACCTGCTAAAGAAGTAAAGTGTTTTACAAAATTCATTTCAAATCCTGTAACAGAAGTGTTTTCTGCACTATTTCTAAATTGGGTAACAAGTGCTGGAGTTGGTGTACCGTTTAATGTAATAACTTCATTATTTGTAAACCTAAATATTTCATCTTTAATATTCTTATGAAAAACTCCAACTGAAAATAATCCACCTTTCTTTAAATACCAATCAAACAGTATATCAAAATTATCAGAAGATCGAGGTTTTAAATCAGCATTTCCTCTAGATATTGTAATTGGAGAAGCGACATCATTAATACTTTCTCCTCGGGCGGCAATTGCAGAAAAAGGAGCTCTACCTATGGTTTTACTATATGCTAAACGTAATTTTGTTTGTGCAGAAGTATTGTACGAAAAGTTAATAGCAGGCAAAAGATTATTATATGAAGAACTATTGTTAGTTGCCTTAAAGCTTGTACCGTCATTTCTAAATCCAGATGAGTTAAAACTAGTTGCCTCGTATCTCAATCCAAAAATTAAAGAAACTTTATCTGTTTTATAAAGCCCTTGACCATAAAAAGAGAATACATTTTCTTTGGCATCATAATCTAATCTATTACTTTGATTTTGATCGACACTTTTTGTTAAAGAAGATAGGTTTGAAGTAAATTGTGAATCTGCTTTCGTTTGATCAATTAATAAAAATTGATTTGTCGCCCCTCCTTGTAAAACTGAACTATAATCATCTGTATTTGCAACATCGGCAAGTGTGTATGCACTACCAGTCCAGTTTGTTCTATCCTCATTAAATGTTCTATCTATATTTCTGTATTTGAGTCCAGTTTCAAATCCCCAGCCTTTACTATCAGATTTATTATTGATTCCCCAATCTCCTTGAATTTCAAAAACGCCTTCATTTAATTGCCTATCATCTAATCGATGACGAACTAAAGTGTATTTAGATAAATTTTGATATTCAACAGTATTGATAGGGGTAAAAGTGGTGTATTTACCACTAGAATTATAATTAAAAGTTAAGTCGCTTCTTCCAAATCGATCCCAATTTTCGGGGTTATCAAGAGTAGATTTTGAATATCCAGATTTAATTTTTAAATCAGAATTTTCACTAGTTTCAAAATTTAAATTAGTATTTACCCCAAACACATTTCTTTTAAATTTAAACTGCCCTAGTTGTACAGTTGTTCCAACTCCACTAACGAATGATCCTGTGGTTTGAGTTTGTCCAGTCAAAGAGCCTGTTGCCCCTCCTGCCGTAGAAGTATTCTCCATTCTAGCTTCGGTATCAGTTCCTTCATAGAAGAATGACCCTAAACTGAAGTTTAGTTTGCTAGATGGCTTGTATTCAAACTTTCCGTTAAAACCATATCTTGATCGGTTGTTGTGATATAAATACCATCTTCTTTCACGAGGTGTAGCGATTCCATTCCCTCCGTAAGGCTCTACTCTAGTGCCATTATTATCAAACCAGTACCATTGACTTCCCGTTTCTAGTTGAGGTATATATGAGTTTCTTTTATAATAACTAGCGTCTATCACTAAACCATATTCGTCATTTTTCCCAAATTTATCAGCCCAAGCAATTTCAGCAGTTCCTGAAGGAGTACTTCCTCGATATCCTTTGTTGTTAGAATATTGTCCTAAAGCTACAGAGGCACTAAATAATCTATTCGAATAATCATAAGCACTTCTACTTTTAAAATTAATTTGACCGCCAATAGCGTGTCCATCCATATCAGAAGTCACTGTTTTAGAAACTTCTATTCTTGAAGCTAAACTAGAAGGTAGAATGTCCATAAAAATTCTACGTCCATTTCGATCTGGCGATGCCATTCTAAAACCATCAACAGTTGTTGAGTTATAATTGGCATTTAATCCTCTTAAACTAACAAAACGAGCTTCGGCTTGATCTTGGATAATTGTAACTCCTGGCACACGTCTTAATGCCTCTCCTGCATTAAAGTCTGGAAGTTTTCCGACATCATTAGCCGTAATTACGTCTAATGTTCTAATACTACTTCTTTTTAAATTTATTGCGTTTTGGTTAGATTTTGCATATCCTTTTAATACAACTCCATCCAATTGGCTAGCATCCTCAGACAAAGAAACATTAAAAGATGTCTCGTTTCCTATTAATATTTCTTTAGTTTCGTAACCCAAATATGAAATAATAAGAGTTTGAGTATCGTTAGGAACGGCGAGAAAAAAACCACCTTCAAAATTGGCTGTTGTTCCAATTGTTGTTCCTTCAACAAAAATACTGGCTCCAGAGAGTGGCTCCCCAAACTCATCGGTGATAACACCGCTTATTGTCTTTTGCTGTTCTGTTATCGTTTTTACATTATCTTTTTCCTTGATTATAATGACATTATCATCAGTTAGCTTAAAATCAAAATTGTCGTTGGACAGGCTTTTCTCTAGCAGTACATTTGCTTTGACTACGCCTTTTTCTAATTTAACTTTTGGTAGCTTTTCAAATAAGCCGTCTTGGTATATAAATTTGTAATCTGTTTGCGCACTAATCATTTCAAAGACTTCATCGACAGTAACATATTTACTTTCATATGCCGTTATTTCTGTACCCTGTGAGAGTACATCTGATGGTGATAGTCCAAATGCGGTGAAGCAACAGAAAAAAATTAAAATTCTCATAATAATTTTTGCAAACTGTTTTTCGCTTGAAAAACAGAAGTTAGTTAATCTAATTTCCATAAGTTTGTATAGTTTAATTGGTTATACATTTAATTAATTAATCACATTTTAAGGAAGGCAGTGTTATTTTGTGGTTAGAGATTAAATTCCCTGTCTTCCTTATTTTATTATTATAGTTTTATCTTTTATTTCATAGGCAGTTATAGTTGAGGTGTTTTTTATCAATGACAAAATTTCTTCAAGAGTTTGATATTTGTTAAGCTCTCCAGTGAATGTGATTTCGCCAGCTTCTTTATTTTCAAATACTATATCGACATCATACCAGCGAGACAAAATTGACATTATGCTTTTTAGGGATTTACGTTTAAAAATTAAATCGCCTTGTATCCAACCAATTTCATTCGTCGCATTTACCGTAATTGTTTTTATAGTCTTGTTAATTCTATTAAACTTAGATTGTTGATTTGGGACTAATACTTTATTTGATACAGACGTGTTAATAGATACTTTACCTTCTACTAATGTTGTATAAATGTCAGAATCATTTTTATATGCTTTAATGTTAAATTTAGTACCTATAACATTAACTATTTGCTCATTTTGATATACTTGAAAACCTGCCCCCTTGTGGTTTGAACTAGGCGAAACGTCAAAATATGCTTCTCCATATATTAGCTCAACATTACGTGTCTTACCATCAATAAAAGCTACAGGGTATTTTAGTTTAGTCTCCGAATTGAGCCAAACTTTTGTGCCATCGGATAATGTTATATTAAATAAACCTCCTCTTGGAATAGTTAAATAGTTATATGAAACTTTTGAAGCTTCTTTATTATTTGTTTTAGCATAAACTATTTCTTCGCCGTTACTACTAATCCTTTCGGTTTGAAAAGGAGTGTCTTTTTCTAAAGCTACATTCGTGCCATTTTCTAAAGTAAGTATAGCTTTGTTTGTTCCAGGCTCAATTGGGGTGTTTACAATGGTTGGCTCTACAAGTTTTGTGGCCTCTTTTTTATTGAAAAATATAGTAGAAAAAACTATTAATATTATAGAAGCTACCGCAGTGTACCTAAATATAGGAAGTCTTATAATTTTGGGAGCAGGAGCTTTGTCTTTTTGTATAGCGCGTAAAAGTTTTTTTAGAGTATCTTCTGCACTAGGTTTATTTACAATATGGTTAATTATAAAATGAGTTTGCACATACTCTTTAAACACCCTTTTATTCTCAGGGGTTTCTACCCACTTTGTAAGTATATCTAAATCTTCAGCCGTGGCAGAATTAGTTAGATATTTCACAATTATTTTTTTTATTCCTTTAGTCATTACTCATAAGTTGCTTACTTATATTAATAAACAAAGCAGATTTTAAAAACCCTTGCTTTTCAATAGATTTTTTTTGATTGCTAGTTGTTTTTTATCACATTTACAGAAAATTTAATTGATGTCATTCAAATTTGAAGACCCTGTTACTTTAATTAAGCACCTAAAGGAGGGAAATGAAAATGCTTATGTATACTTAGTTAAAACATATCATAATCTTTTATTTAATTATGCTTTGGGTTTAACTAATGACCGTGCTATGGCTCAAGACTTATTACAAGAAGTGTTTTTAGATATTTGGGAGAATAGGGAGAAACTTAACGTAAACTATTCTTTGAAACGATACATTTACAAAATGATTTATAACAAGTTTATCAATCAATATCATAAGAATAAAGCTCTTTCGTTGCTCGAGCAAGTGTATATGGAAGGGATTAATGAGGCTATTGATGATAAAAATGCAGACGTATTAAAGCAAAAAATTAATATTGTTGCTAAAAACATAGACCTTTTGCCTACTAAGTGTAAACAAACCTTTTTGCTAAGTAAAAAAGAAGGTCTAACAAACCTTGAAATAGCAGATCACTTAGACCTTTCTATAAAAACAGTTGAAGGGCATTTAACTCAAGCCTACCGCTTACTGAGAAAAAGTATAGGAAGTCAAATAAAAAATATTTTTATCTTATTATTTAATAAGAGAAAAAGGATTAATTCTTTGTCATAAAGGTCTATAAAGTAGTACTTTAATAAAGATAATTACACTATCTCTTAAAACGAACCTATTGTAGTATCCATCCAGTTTAGTCTATCTTCAAAGTACTGCTTAAGAGTATTAACTTCAGTAGTATAATTCACAGAAATACCGCTCCACTTTGTGTAATTTCGTTCAATAGCTCTATTGGACATCAAATGGTTCGATGTTTTATCGACTAATCCTAATATATTTGTATTGCTAAGTGCATTTGCACGTAACTCTGTCCATCGTGTTTTTAATTTTGCTTTAAACTGTGGATCTTCTAATAAACGTACCCACCAAAAAGGAACTAGCCAAGGATCTTTGGGTTGATATTTATTAAAGTTTATCATCCACTCTGTTTTTGGCACTCGGTTTTCGCGGTAATAACCAATATTTAAATCCCAGACAGGCCCCATTTTAAGAAGCCCCGATTTTTCTTTATGCATATAAGTGCTTAATCTATAACCATCTCCATTGAATACAACTTCGTTAATAATAAAGAAATCTACAAAACTGTCTACATCAATAAAATCAGTATAGGTTCTTTTGTCGCTTGCAAAATCATCATTTAAAAGAGCAGTCTCAAAGTCATTTATATACTTTTGTATATATTCTTTTTGCTGTACAGTTATATTATCTGCTTTGGGGTATTCATAAACAAAATAAGTTTCTAAATATTGATTAGGGTGATATGGAGGTCCAAAGGCTTCAAAATCTATAAGTTTTCTATTGGTGTCATATTTCGATCGAAAACTAATTCTTTCAGAATAACGCGCATCATCATCCCAATTATTATTAAAATAGGATAGAGGTTGGTTCAAATTCAAATCACCTCCTGCTGTTTTATCAATTTTAAGAATATATCCTCCTGTTAAATCCTCACCTTCATTTTCAGTAGTATTTAGTTTATTTATATCAATTCTGTTTTTATCTCGCTTAAGTTTTTCCATAAAAACATATACCCCTTGATATTTATTATCAATTTCTAATTCAACAAATTGACTTCTACTAGCATAATTCCCCATATCTCTAAATAGTTGGTATCCTAAATAATGAAACATCAAGCTAGGGTCGAAAATAGTATTATTTGAAGCTTTAAAAATATGCCCATTCAAAATCCAATCTTCTTCTTCTGGAAAGCCTAAAACTTCTGCGGAATAATCCATTTTATTTTCATCCCACAGTTCTATTCCAAATGATTTTTTATCAGAAAGTCTATATGATGTCGATCCCCTATACTCAATACCAATAGTAGAAGAAAACACATGAGAGCCTTCTATAAATATATTCATAACTGCTGCAACTTTTGGCTCGTTTTGAATGACCTCTGTGGTACTTACTTGTATATATGGTAAAACACTCGACCCGATAGAAACGTCGAAAGGTAAACCAACTGAAGAAGAGGAAGTGGTTGAAGGGGTTGCGGTTGTAGAAGGGGGTAAAGTTGTATTATCATTACTACAAAATGTTACTGTCAGTAACATTATTAATAATAAAATAGGTCTTAATACTTTAAAGGCGGTCATTACTATTTACAATGTAGATTAGCCTTGCAATAATAAGATATAGTTTTATGAAAAGAGTATTTTTTAAAAAAAAGTATTAAACATATTGTATCTCTTTAATATGTCTCTATTGTAGTATCCATCCAATTTAAACGCTCCTCAAGATATGTTTTAAGCTCACTAATAGCTTTATTATAATCAACTTCAATACCTGTCCACTTCTTATAATTTCGTTCAACAACTCCATTAGATATCAAATGGGTTGATGTTTTATCAACTAAACCAATTACATTTATATCACTTAATTTATTTGAGCGTAAAGCTGTCCATCTATTTTTCAATGCTTTTTTAAATAGAGGGTCTTCTAACAAGCGAGACCACCAAAAAGGGACTAGCCAAGGCTCTTTTGGTTTATACTGATTATAATTTACTATCCAATCGTCTTTTGGTACCTGATCTTGACGACCATAACCTATGTTTAAATCCCAAGTAGGACCCATTTTAAGAAGCCCAGATTTATTCTTATGCATATAAGTACTCAACCTATACGCATCAACATTACCTGCCAGTTCATTAATAATAAAGAAATCTACAAAACTATCTAAATCAATAAAATCGGTATAAGTCCTTTTATCAGTTGTAAAATCATCTTTTAAAAGAGCCGTTTCAAAATTATTTACATACTCTTGAATATACTTTTTTTGCTCATCTGTTATATTTTCAGCTTTAGGATATTCATAAACAAAATAAGTTTCTAAATGCCTATTAGAGTCACTTGCAGGTAAAAAAGGATCAAAATCTATAACGCTCCCATTAATATCATATCGAGACCTAAAACTAATTTCTTCAGAATAGCGCGTATCATCATCCCAATTACTTTCATAGTACGATAAAGGTTGGTTTGGTGCTACGTCTCCCCCTGAAATTTTATCAACTTTAATAATATAACCTCCTGTTAAGTCTTCACCTTCATTTTCATTAGAACTAAGGTTGTTTATATTAATTCTATTTTTATCTCGCTTAAGTTTTTCCATGAAAATGTATAACCCTTGGTACTCATAGTCAATTTCTAATTCAACAAACCGACCTCTACTAGCATAGTTATCCATAGAGCGATATAATTCATACCCTATATAATGGTGCATTAAACTTGGGTCAAAAATAGTTTCATTTGAAGCTCTAAAAACGTGCCCCATAAGAATCCAATCTTCTTCTTTTGGAAGCCCTAAAATTTCTGCTGAATAACTATTCTTATTCTCATCCCAAAATTTTATACCATACGACTTTTTATCAGAAGCTCTAAATGAGCTTGAACCCCTATATTCAATGCCAATGGTAGAAGAAAACACATGTGATTGCTCTATAAAAACTTCCATAGTAGCCCTAGTTTTGGGCTCATTTTGAATAGTTTCTGCTGTATTAATTTGTATATATGGTATAGTGCTTGACCCAATT
This sequence comes from Candidatus Arcticimaribacter sp., assembly GCA_965277835.1. GTDB lineage: Bacteria > Bacteroidota > Bacteroidia > Flavobacteriales > Flavobacteriaceae > Arcticimaribacter. The sequence continues at coordinate 221,027 of OZ255841.1, forward strand.
TCAACATCAAAAGAAGGTCTATTATTTGAGTCATTATTGTTATAAAATTTAAAATAAATAACTATCAGTAGACAAAGTAAAAGAGGCAGTGTATATTTTAGTTTCATGTCTTTTTAAGTAAAATGTTAATAAATATAAAAAGATACTACATATATACAATAATTTATTTGCCTTAAATTTAATAATTATCTAGGAGTTTTAATTACCTTTAGTCATCAAGCTCTTAGTTAATAGTAGATTGAGTGAGAAGATCAATACTATATATTTTTTAGAACCCTATGCAATTTTCAATATTAAATCGACCTGAACAGCTTAATAAAATAGCAAACACAAAATTTGATGTTGTTATTATAGGTGGGGGCGTAACAGGAGCAGGAATTGCCTTAGATGCGTCTTCGAAGGGTATGAATGTATGTTTAATTGAAAAAAATGACTTTGCTTCTGGTACTAGTAATAAATCAACAAAACTTATTCATGGCGGATTACGTTATCTTAAACAGTTAGAATTTGGATTGGTGAAAGAGTCTGGGACAGAGCGAAGGATTGTACACAGTTTAGCACCGCATTTAGTTGTTCCAGAAAAGATGCTACTACCTCTAAGTAAAGGAGGGGGGTACGGTAAATTTATGACCTCTATCGGTCTCAAAATATATGACTTTCTGGCTAATGTTACAGGAGGTGACAAACGGAAAATGCTTAACAAGAAACAAACTTTAGATAAAGAGCCTTTATTAAATGAAGCGAATATTTTAGGTAGCGGTTATTATGCAGAATATCGGACAGATGATGGAAGATTGACTCTAGAGATATTGAAAAAAGCAAATGAAATGGGTGCAACTATAATCAATTATTGCGAAATGGAATCTTTTGATTATACCGAAAACGCTAAGATTAAAAACTTGAACTGTATTGATATTAATTCTCAAGAAAAAATAAAAATTGAAGGTCAAAGTTATGTTTCTGCAACAGGACCATGGGTAGATACAATTCGAAAAAAAGATAATTCTATAAGCAATAAGTTTTTGCATTTAACCAAAGGAGTTCATATTGTATTTCCGTATAAAAAGTTACCTGTAAAACAATCTATATACTTTGATGTTAAAGATGATGACAGGATGATTTTTGCAATTCCAAGGGGGCGTTGTACTTATGTTGGCACTACAGACACCAATTATTTTGGTAACTTAAATCGTGTAGTTGTTACTAAAAAAGATGCAGAATATTTATTAAAAGCAATTAATCATTCTTTTAAAGGAGTTGATTTAACTTTAAAAGATATCGAATCTAATTGGACAGGACTTCGTCCATTAATCCATGAAAAAGGCAAAGATCCTTCGGAGTTATCTCGCAAGGATGAAATATTTATTTCAAACAGCGGATTAATTTCTATAGCTGGGGGCAAACTCACGGGGTACCGTAGAATGGCTAAACGCGTTATTAGAACTATAATAAATGCAATACCTTCGGAACGTAAAGCTAAATTAAAAGAATCTTCAACTAGAAATATTGCTTTAGTAACACCATTGATAAATTCTAACCTCGAGGTTATTTCATATCAAAAAGAGCTAACAAAACAATTGAGTTTATTTGGAATTGAAGACACTTACTTTAGTTCGTATCTCTGCTCTACGTTTGGTAAAAATGCAGATATTATTATAAAGAAAAGCACGTCATTTAAAGACAAGTCTCCTGAAAAAAGATTAATTAGAGCGGAGCTTTGGTATTGTGTTAATTTTGAAATGACTAACAGCATAGCCGATTTTTTTGTGCGCCGTACTGCCCGACTTTATTTTGATATTGAAAGTGTATTCACTTATATGGATATAATTATCGAAGATTTTAAAGAGTATTTATCTTGGAGTGAAGAACGCGTAGTTTACGAAAAAAAAGTAATGAAAGAACTAATCCAAGATGCGACTAGTTACTATGATAAAGAATTTGAATAAAACCCTAAAAATTTATTGAGAAACGCTATTCTTTTTTGTTTCGTTTTTTAGATACTCGATTATAGCTTTTCTAATATCATAGGCTAGTTCTGTTTCTTTTGGTCTATAAATAGAAATAACATCATTGTTTTTATCAGACAAAAACGGAATATCAAGTCCTTTTAATAAAAAATTTGAAGAAGCTACGGTATAAGTTTTATTAAGATTTATTTTTTCTCCTTTTATATACCAAGTTTCGTTTTCAAAATAAGCATTATGACGATGTAAATAAGCTCCTGTTCCTGCTTTTTTTTTACCATAATCTAAAACTTGTTTCAACAAACTTCCTTTTATTTCTACTTTAAGCACAGAGCCCCCGAAAGGCAGTATTCTAAAAATATCAATAGCATTTATATTACCCTCTAATTTGTCATCAATTCTAATAGCACCTCCATTAACGAATGCACAATCAACCTTGTTGTCAAAAGCAAAAGCCATAGATTTTGTGATTACTTCTCCTAAATTGGTTTGCTGCTTCCTATTTGGGGAGTCTATACCATCTAACGGAATTTTTGTAGTATAAATTACCTCTTCGGGATTTGGAATAACTTCTTTAATTTTAGTGTTTAATACAGCTTGCCATTTATCTACGATAGCCTCAATCTTTTCATCTCCTTTTATAGATGAATTAATTTCCTTTAATTCAGATTTAACTATTGTCTTTTTTGTCTTTTTATCGTACAAAATTTTATGGATATAAACAGTTTTGGCGTTGGCGTCGGCTTTTGCAATAATACCATTATCAGTTTTAATCAACATATTTGTATGTTCGTGTCCTCCCATAATCAAAGGTAAATTAGGGATTAGTTTTGCTATTTTTTTATCATCAGCAACTTTAACATGTGTCAACCCAAAAACAATATCTACTTTATCTTTTATATCATTATAAGAAGATTTTGCTTTCTCGAATATATCTCCATACTCTACAAAGTCTTTTGGGTTTGATGGAACGCAAACGCTTATAAAACCGATTTTAATTTTTGTCCCGTCTGCATCTATAATTTCTTTAATAAAAGTTTCGCCTAACGGGATTTCTTTTCCGTTTTTTATTTTACTAAAATGCGATCTTTTTTCTCCATCTTTTTTTAAAACATTGGCAGATATCCAAGGGAAGTTACTTTCATTTAATCGTTTTTGTAGGGCTTTTAAAGGTAAATCAAACTCATGATTTCCAAAAGCGACTAGGTCAAAATTCATAGCATTCATTACTTCCACCGTATGTTTTCCAAAAACCTTTTCTCCATCAACTTCTATAGCTCCCAATAAAGATGGGTTTAAAAAATCGCCTGCTAAAAACAATAAAGTATTTGGGTCTTCTTTTAGCAACTTTTGACGTAGCGTCTCTACTCTTGCCATTCCACCAAACTTACCTCCCTGAATTGGAGCTACTTCATAAACATCATTTAATTGTAAAAAAGTAAACTCTATTTTTGAGTCATCTGCCGCGCATGAGATTAAAAAAGTAAATGAAAGATATAATAGTAATTTTCTTAGTTTCATTTTACTGTTTTTGTTTTTTGTGAAATTATTTATATATCAAGGTTGTTAAGTAAAGGTTACATCTTGATTTGGAGGTGGTATAAATATAATTTTTAATTTAGAATAACATCCATGCTCTAATAAAGAATTTGAATAAAAATCACTTATTACAATACCTTAGTTGATGTATGTGTTCCCCATCATATTTACGAAAAGAAGGAGGTCTCAATGTATAAAAATCTTGATGCCATTTGCATAATTCATTTACGATAAGGTCGTCTTTTTCGTTCAAACCATATTCTTCAAACTTTATTAATGAGCCGTCTGGCAAATACTTTTCAATTCGATTACATAGATAAAAATAAAACGGTTCTTTTTGGTAATAGAGATACGACATATAATTATGTATAACTTCTAAATCCATTTCTTGAATTGAAGCAATATTTATTACTAAGCTTTTTTGTATATATTTTAAGAGTTCATAATTTTTAGCTTCAAGAATTAGATGTCGTTGGTCTTTAATTTTCTTTATATCTTCTTTATCTTTTATTACCATTGAATTTTCATTAAGCCAACCTACTCCAAAAACTTTCTCTATATATATCATATTCGCTAATAAAGTTTTTGTTAAATTAACACTAACTACAGTTTTTGCTAATCCTAATTTCAAACACAATGAAGCTAAGAGCCCCCAACCATCACCTATAATTACAATCTTATCTAAATTTTTAAAAACGCCTTTATGACTTAAGAATTCAATTGTTAAACATTGTCGAAGTACATCAAGGTCTAAACCTCTACCTTGTAAATCTACTATTGTTTGAGCCTCAAAAAGGATAGAATTTAAATTCTTTTGATCCATCGCATAATTCACATACTTTTTTTGAAAAAAGGTATGTATCATTTTTAATACTTTATTATATGGTTTTTGGTGCATTCCAAATCCTTTAGCATCCTTAAGCACTCCGTTTTCATATTTAAAGTCTTTATGTTGATGGTCCCAGTAAGAACTAGATGTATTATCTTTATTATCGATTTGAGTTGAAAGGTATTCTATTGGATTCATTGTAATGATTATATATTATAACGCAGCTAAGATAGAAATATTAGTTTCGAATTAAAAGCAATTCTTCTTGTCTTTTATTGATATAGCGAAATCCATTTTCTCCATAAAAGCCGGCTTCTTCGAGCATAATTCGAATATCTTTATCCCATTCGGGAATAAAAACAGTAGTATTGAGTTCAATGGCGTAGGCTGTATTTTTATGCAAAGGATAATCTCCATTAATTGGAACACCTTGTTGCGAGTCCCACATGCCTAAAGTTGTGCCAGCCGAATGCCCAAATGTACCTAGTGGATGAGTATAAATTTGTGGGCGTAAACCTTCTTTTTTTCCCTGTGCTAAAGCTTCTTTCAAAATTTTATTACCAGTTATGCTTTCTTTAAATTTTTGTGTAAAAATATCCTGTACACGATTCCCTTGTTTAAGGGCTTCTTTTAAAAATAATGGAGGCTCTATTTCCCCTGGCTTTAAAACGTATGCCAATTCTTGACAATCCGTGTTTAGTGTTAAATAAGTAATTCCAAAATCGCAATGCACCAAATCACCAGGCTGTATAATGTCAAACTTCGATTGATTATCGAAAGCATATAAATCACTTTTTTCTGAACGCTGAACATCAACCGTTGGATGAAACCAAGTGTTTAGCCCAAGTTTAAGAACTTTTTCTCTCATCCACCAAACCACATCATCTGTACTGGTCTCGCCTGGGCGAATTACCTTATTAGAAAAAGCCTCTGCAATAATTTGGTGTGTAATTGCTACCAAATCTTCAAAAAGCTCCATTTCTAACTCAGTACGAGATTCTATCCATGCAACTGCAAGTTTTTCTGCAGAAACCACACGGGTTTTTAAGTTGGTAGGTAAAACTTTTATAAGGTTATCATAATCTGTTCTTACTAACCCGTCTGCCAAAGCAAATGCTTCGGATGTATTGATTCCTATTTTTTTAGGGTTTTTAGAAGAGATATAATCTGCTAAAGCCTGCCATTGGTTTGGCTGTTTTTCTTTATCCCAAATAGATGGAATTAATTTTCCAAAAGGATAACGTGTAATTGCCACTGCGGTAACTTTGTTAGAATTTTCATCTTTAGAAAAAACTAAAATTGTACGCCTTCGTGCATTTAACCAAGTTGGAGGTAATAACGTTTTAATAACAGGGTCTTCATTATATTCTCGTGTTATGATAACCCACATATCAATATCCGATTGTTCCATTAGTTTTGGAAGTAGGTTTTCTATTCGGTCTTTTTGAATTTGGTTAATAACCGCTGCACGTTCTTTTAACGGAAGTATATCTTGCCCTATGCAGACAAAAGGTAAACAGCCTAGTATTAGTAATAATAAAACTCTATTCATAAGGCATTTAATCTAAATTTGGTGGGCCCGCTGGTATTCTAGGGTCATAAGACGGATTTGTCTTGTTTTCTTTAAAATCTTCTTTTATGCGTTCAACTAGTTTTGCATCTGTGTATAAGTCAATCATAGTCATTCCTAATGCTTTAGATGCATATAACATACCTTTATGTCCTATGGACATTCCTGTACAAGCAACTACTGCCCAAGAATGCCAAGGCCCGCCTTTTGAGGCTACTGTAGCACTCATTCGAATAGTTGGAACCAATTGACTTACATCTCCAACATCCGTAGAACCGCCTTGAGCAGGCATAGTAGGACGTAATGCATGAACTGAGCCGTCAATGCCTTTAAGTGGTTTCTCAGTTTCTTTTAAAATAGTATTAGCATATGTAACTTCATCTTCGGTATATGAAATACGTCCTAAAGATTCTAAATTCTTTTGCATTACTTCGGCACCTGTTCTATTTACCTGAATTTCATAAATACCAGATATTAATTGAATTTCATGTCTAACACCAGCCATAAGAGCTGCTCCTTCTGCAATTTTTTTAGCACGTTCATATAAAACATCTACATTGTCACGGTCATTTTCTCTTAATCGCGTCCATATTTGTGCATAATCTGGAACAACATTAACCACATCCCCTGCTTTCTCAATATCGTAATGAATTCGAGCTGTTGGTTTAATATGCTCTCTGTAATAATTTAACCCTGTAGTATATAACTCCATTGCATCTACGGCACTTTTTCCGTTCCAAGGGTCAGAAGAAGCATGTGAGGAACTACCATAAAACTTAACCCGAAAATCTACAAGAGCTTTACTACTTTGAGTACCAGACTCAATTTTATCACCAGGGTGCCAGTCCATACAAACATCTAATTTGTCAAAAAGTCCTTCTCGTGCCATCCAAACTTTAGCAAAAATAGTTTCCTCTGCGGGTGTTCCATAAAAAACAATAGTACCTTTAATAGTACCCTTTTCTATTTGCTCTTTAATGGCTATTGCTGCTCCAAGACTAGCTGTTCCAAATAAATTATGCCCACAACCATGACCAGCTCCGCCAGGTACACGAGCCTCCCGAGTAGGTTGCTTTTTTTGAGAAATTCCGGCATTGGCATCAAATTCTCCTAAAATACCTATGATTGGTTTCCCTGTTCCATAAGTTGCAGTAAAAGCCGTGGCAATTCCGGCTACTCCTTTTTCTACTTTAAACCCATTCTTTTCTGCATAGTTTATTAAATACTCCGAAGACTTAAATTCTTGTAATGAAGTTTCCGCAGCTTCCCAAATTGCGTTACTAACTTCAATCATTTCTTCTTTATGAGCATCAACAGAGCTCATAATTTCTTTCTTAATTTTTGTTTTTGGCTGAGCATATATGCCTTGCATACCAACAAAAAATAGTACGATAAAAAGTTTATTTAATAGTTTCATTGTTTTATTTTTTTAATCTTTTTAGAATGTGAATATACAATATTAATTTATGGAGTTAGAATTTGCACATCGTCAAAGGTGATTGCTCCACGTATAATTTTACTTATATTGTCTTTTAGCACTTCAATTATTTGTAGTTTAAGTTGGCTCTTCGGATAAATAATACTTATTTCTCTTGCAGGCGGAGGTTTAGAAAAATAACGAATGTTTAGTGCATTTTTTTTAGATAGGTTTATAGCATTCAAATAGGGTATAAGCGTCATTCCTAGTCCTTCGTTTGCAAGGTTTACAATGCTTTCAAAACTTCCTGTTTTTAAGCTAAATTGTTTGTTTTTTCCACTTTTTATAGGAGAGCACATTGACAACAGTTGGTTTTTGAAACAATGCCCATCTTCAAGAAGTAGAATATTTTCATTTTCAACATCTTCAATATTAATGTTACTACTATTTGATAGCCTGTGACTAGGCGGAATATAAGCGACAAACGGCTCATAATATAATGGTCTTTCTATTATGGATTCATATTTAAGCGGGGTAGCGGCAATTCCTGCATCTAGTTTTCCTTCGGTTAGTTTGCTTATAATATTTTCTGTAGTTAGCTCTTCAATGTTTAAATTAACTTTTGGATAGGCATTCAAAAAAGAGCTAAGAAACATAGGTAATAGGGTAGGCATTACCGTTGGAATAATCCCTAAATTAAACTCTCCTCCAATGTAACCCTTCTCTTGAGCAACAACGTCTTCCATCCTTTTCGATTCCGAAATTATTTTCCTTGCTTGTATAAGAATTTCTGATCCCACTTTAGTTAAGGCAATAGGTTTTTTCCCTCGGTTAAAAATTTGAACCCCTAATTCTTCTTCTAACTTTTGTATTTGCATACTTAAGGTAGGTTGTGTTACAAAAGAATTTTCTGCAGCTATAGTAAAATTACCTGCTTCAGCTACCGATATCATGTATTTAAGTTGTGTAAGAGTCATTGTTTTAAATTATAATTTTTTAAAAGTAATAAAAAAAAATTATATCACTTTAAAACACTAACAGTCATTTTGATGTTGTGGACAGGGTTTTCTCTTTTGTCAATTGGTTGCGCACATATTTTGTCAACTACATCCATACCTTTTATAACTTTTCCAAAAGGGGTGAAATCTTTATCTAAATGGTAAGCGCCTCCTTTTTGTTGTACAATAAAAAACTCATAAGGCGAAGCGAGTTTATGAGGATTGTCTCTTTCGCTACTAGGGATAGAAATCACTCCTCGATTATGGCGATGCCCTTTATTATTATCGTTTGGAAGAAGATATCTGCCAATTTTTCGTCTTTTTAGCCAAGTATCTGGATGATCAGAATTCCCTCCTTGAATAACAAAGTTAGGGACAACTCTATGAAAAAACGTATTGTTGAAATACCCTAGTTTTGTGAGGTAAATAAAATTTGCTCTATGATAGGGAGTGTCGTTATATAATTCAATATCAATATCTCCGAACTGAGTAGTAATTCGAACTTTGTTTTCTGTGTTCTGTTTTTGATATTCAAATAAAAATGGAATTGCTTTTTTTTCGTCTAAAAAAAAGCTTGGCTCTTCTAGTAGTATTTTCTTTTTTACAACTTTTTGTTCTGGTATAGCTTTTTTTGTAACTTTTTTATTTCTTTTAGGAGGTTCATTGCAACCCAAGAGTAAAAAGATGATTATAATTATAAAGCTAACTTTCTTCATTTAAACGTATGTTTTTTAAAGATTTTGAATTATCCATTTCAAAAATAAATGATTTTCCACTTCCAGGGGTGGATGCACACAAAAAAATGATTCCAAACTTTAGGGCAAAGGAATTACAAAAAAGGCCTTTGGACAAAGAAGCTGTACAAAGGGCAGCAGTTTTACTATTGTTTTATCCAGATGAATTAAATCAAACCCGATTTGTGTTAACTGAACGTACAGTTTATCAAGGCACTCATTCTGGGCAGATTAGTTTCCCTGGAGGGAAAATAGATTTTGGCGACAACTCTTTATGGCAAACGGCTTTACGCGAAGCCAATGAAGAAATTGGAGTAGTCGTAGATAATATTGAAAATATTGCAGAACTTACGGATATCTATATTCCGCCTAGTAATTTTTTAGTATACCCCTATGTAGGTATTGTTCGACAGCCTCAAACGTTTGTGAAGGAAGTAAAAGAAGTAGAAAAAATTATTGAAATAAAACTATCGGACTTATTAAATGGTGAAAATGAAACAAAAGGCATGGTAACGACTTCGTATGCAAAAAATGTATATGTTCCTATGTACTGTTTTGGAGATGCTCGGGTTTGGGGAGCAACCGCTATTATTCTTTCCGAAATGAAAGAATTGATTTTGATGACACTAGAAGAATAATATTATATTTACGTGATTTTTAAATATATGGGAATATTAAAGCGAAATCCTTTTGGGCATATCCTTTTTTTTAAAAAGATGTTAATACGCTGCCTTGGTGTGATGACCCATAGAAGGTATAGAGGATTTAATAAGTTAAAAATTGAAGGCTCCGAGATTATTAAAAACTTGCCCGAACAGAATGTACTTTTTGTGTCTAATCATCAAACTTATTTTGCAGATGTAGCTGCTATGTTCCATGTGTTCAATGCTAGCTTAAGCGGACGTATAGATTCTATTAAAAATATAGGCTATCTATGGAACCCAAAATTGAATATTTATTATGTAGCTGCAAAAGAGACTATGAAAGCTGGAATTCTTCCACGCATATTAGCATATGTAGGGTCAGTTTCTATTGAAAGGACTTGGCGCGAAGGAGGGAAAGATATTAAAAGACAGGTAAAGTTTAGCGATATTTCTAATATAGCAAAAGCACTAGACGATGGTTGGGTTATTACCTTTCCGCAAGGGACAACAAAACCTTTTAAGCCTATGCGAAAAGGTACAGGGCACGTAATTAAACGATATAAACCTATTGTAGTACCAATTGTAATTGACGGATTTAGAAGGTCTTTTGATAAAAAAGGGCTTATGGTTAAAAAGAGAGATATTTTGCAATCTATGGTTATTAAAGAGCCTTTGCAGATTGATTATGAGAATGAGTCTATAGAATCGATATTAGACAAAGTTGAATATGCTATAGAGCAACATTCTTCATTCCTTAAAGTATTATCCCCAAAAGAAATCGAATTGCAAGAGCAGTTAAACAAAAAAAGAGAATGGTAGTTTAATCGTCTATTTTTTGTAACTCTTTAATGTTGTTTTTTAATCTAAAAAAGTATCTCCCATAGATTAAATAGTAAAAGCCAATTAGTATAGTAAAAACTAATATAGTTACCCCCGAAATTACAATTACCATTTTGAGAACGGAATAATGCTCTACATTTCGTTGTTTTAATATATTGATAAAATTTTCATCATATTGAAATGCGTTTATAAGTACAATTATGAAAAAAATGGCGAAAATACCAAGGTTATAAATGACATACTTATTGACGGATTTTCGAGCGGAAATAATTGTGTTTATGAGACTTGAAATAGAATCTGAAGTTTTTATATTCTTATAATTCTTATAAAACTTTATCATAAAGTATAGTAGTATAAAATAGCCAAGACAGCTCACAAGTATCGAAAGCCAAAATAAATGTATAGATTTATAATACTCGAAACTATCGAAGTAGTCTGGTATTATAAGGGGTAAAAGTAAATATGCAAAAAACTCAAAGCAACTAAATATGAAAATCCACTTTATAGATGAAATAGATTTTTTTTGAGTTAGCTTGTAGAGTTCTTCTTTCGAAAGAGGTTGTTCGAATTTTTGACTATTCCACTGTTTTTTTAATGTACTTAGTTTATCCATGACTTTCTTCCTCCAGCAATGATTTTAATTTTTTCTTTATACGACTAATCTTAACCCGTGCGTTAACTTCGTTAATTCCTAAAGTTTCGGCTATTTCTAAATATTTTTTATCTTCTAAATAGAGTAAAATTAATGCTTTTTCAATTTGCGAAAACAGTTCAATTTTTGAATAGAGCCAAGCAACCTGATTGTCTTTTGTAGAATCGTATTCTTCGTTTTCTTTTAATTCATAAATTTTGGAATATTCTTCTATGGGGACGTTTTTTTTGCTTTTTCTATAGAGGGTTATAGCCGTATTTAAACCCACTCGATACATCCAAGTTGTGAATTTAGATTTGCCTTTAAACGCCGGATATGATTTCCAGAGCTGTACGCTAATTTCTTGAAAAAGATCTTTTTGACTATCACTATCATAGGCATAAATACGGCAAATTTTGTGAACTATATTTTGATGTTTTTCTAAAAGCTCCAAAAAATCATGCTCACTTAATTGCATTTACATACACCCTAATTGATTAAAAAAAATAGTATTTACTCGCTAATTATTCCTCCACAACTAACTCGAGCACCTGCTGCACCCGAAGGTTGGGACGTAAAATCATCGGCGCCTTGATGAACAATAATAGCTTTTCCCATTAGGTCTTTGTTCATATCTCCGCAGCCTAAACACCATTGGTTTGTACTAAAACTAATAGTTCCATGTCCTTGGCTATCTGCAGTGAAATTTCCAATATCTCCTTTATGGTACCCTGCTTCGTCACCCCAAGCACCATGTGGTTGAAAAGTAGGATTCCAGTGTCCGCCACTTGATTTTCCATCTTCAGAACTACAATCAGCTTTTTCATGAATATGAATAGCATGTGTACCTTCATCTAGCCCATGGATATGAGCTTCTAGTGTTACCTGGTTATCTTCTTCTGTGAGTGTTACCATGCCGCTTGCAGAACTACCACTTTTAGAGCTTAGAGATAACTTTAATTTTTTCTTTATTTTCTGATGTGATTTGTGAGATTTATTATGAAGTACTTTGTTTTTATGTGCTTCAATTTCGGCTTTGACCTTGCCTGGGGCTCCTTCTATTATTTGTACATCTTCTACATCTTTACCATTTTTTTTCGTAGTCGTAGTAATTGTAGCACGCATAAGTGTATCGTTAACGCTTTTCATTTCAATAGCAACTTCTGCATGGTTTTTCTTTTTCTTTTGATTTTGATCGCAAGACATAAATATGACGGTTAAAAAGATAGATAAGATTAAGGTTGATTTTGTTTTCATTTGTTTTTATTTATTCAATAAAGTTAAGTAAAAATTATAATTCGATATTATTTTTATTGTGTATCGCAAGAATTATGAATAATATCGGTAATATTGAAAGAAGAATTAGCTGAAAGCATTAATATTAGCACTTCAATATATTTTTTGTAACTTTTGAGTTTAAATACATTTATTATGAAACCAAAAACTAATAAGAATAATTCAAGGAGAGATTTTTTAAAGAAAAGTTTAATAGCGTCTTCAATTGTAATAATTCCGAGACATGTGCTTGGTGGACAAGGTTTTATCGCTCCAAGCGATCAGCTTAACCTCGCAGGGATTGGGGTTGGAGGAAAAGGAAGAGGCGATATTATTAATGCTTCCGTAAATGGGAGAGAGCGTGTTATTGCTCTTTGTGATATAGACCCCAAAGGAGGTCATGGTGTTGTTGATACCATAAAAGATTTTCCGAAAGCAAATTTTTATACTGATTTTAGAAGGCTTTTAGATGCTGAAAAAGATTTGGACGCGATTACGATATCGACACCAGACCACACGCATGCAATTATTGCAATGGAAGCTATGGATAGAGGTATTCATGTATATGTTCAAAAACCTTTAACACATAACATAAGAGAAGCTAGGTTGTTGACAGAAAAAGCTCGGGCAAACAAAATAGTAAGCCAAATGGGTAATCAAGGCGCATCGAATCCGGCGCAAGTTAAGGTACAAGAATGGATTGATGCTGGTTTAATAGGTAAAGTATCCGAAGCTAAGGTTTGGACTAATAGACCTGTTTGGCCTCAAGGCATACCTAAGCCAAACCCAGATCCACAGAATAAACCAGATGGAGTAGAGTGGGATCTTTGGTTAGGGCCAGCTTCTGATACACCATATACTTCTGCGCTACATCCGTTTAACTGGCGAGGTTGGTGGGAGTATGGCACTGGCGCACTTGGCGACATGGGATGCCATTTAATAGACATACCTTTTAGAGCTTTAGGACTTCAATATCCTACTGCAGTTGAGTGTAGTGTAGGAAGCGTATATACTAAAATGTGGGTGCCAGAACATCTCCCAGAAGGTTGTCCACCATCATCTTCTGTTTCAATAAACTTCGATGCTACCTCTAAGAACGATACGCCTTTGCTTATGACTTGGACAGATGGAGGAATTAGACCAACGCACCCTGATTTAATACCAGTTAATGAGGATTTGGGAGAACCTGGGAATAATAATGGAGTAATGATGATTGGAGAGCGTGGAATTATTACTACAGGAGTTTATGGTAATCGACCAAAACTATATAGAAAGGGAGAGGAAACACTCACCTTTGAACAACCAAAATCTGGGCCTCCAGAGCATGGTCACCAATATAAATGGATAGACGCAATAAAAGCAGGTTTTAATAGTGATAAACATAAAGAGCTGACGTCATCTTTCGATTATTCGGGACCTTTAACAGAAACTGTTTTAATGGGTAATATTGCCATTAGAAGTTATTTGTTAAGAAAAGAAAACGGAAGAAATATGGATTATTATGGGCGTAAAAAATTACTTTGGGACGGCAATAATATGAGAATAACTAATTTGGAAGACGCCAACCAGTTTGTAACCAGACCATATCGTAAAGGATGGGAGGTATAAACTAAATTTTACGTAATTAGTATAATTTCAAGAATAGAGCAAAGAACATCTAATTAAATTTTAAAGATAAATGCAAAGACGCGATTTAATGAAAACCTTAGTTGTAGGTTCTTCAGCAGCTTTTTTAGGTTCTACAGGGTTTTTGAAATTAGAAGCAAATAAAGTTTCTAAACAGCTAAAAGGCAATATTAATCATTCTGTATGTCAGTGGTGTTACCCTGATTTGAGTTTAGAAGAATTGTGCCAAGTTGCAAAAGAATTTGGACTTATTGGTATTGACCTTATAGGCCCAGAAGGGTGGGATACACTTAAAAAATATGACCTAACATCTACAATGTGCAATGGTGCTGAAATTAGTTTAACAGAAGGTTTTAATGACACACAATACCACTCGGTATTAGTTGATAATTATATAAAACACATTAAGTTAGTCGCAGATGCAGGCTTTACTAATTTGATTTGTTTTAGCGGAAATAAAAGAGGAATGGATGACGAAGTAGGGCTTCGAAATTGTGTTGAAGGGCTTCAAAAAATACTCCCTTTAGCAGAAAAACTTGGAGTCGTAATTCAAATGGAATTGTTTAACTCTAAAATTAACCACCCTGACTATATGTGCGACAATACGCCATGGGGTATAGAGCTTTGTAAACGTTTAGATTCTCCAAACTTCAAATTATTATATGATATTTATCATATGCAAATTTCAGAAGGCGATATAATTAGAACAATAACAGATAATCATCAATACTTTGGACATTACCATACTGCTGGAGTTCCTGGGCGAAATGAGATTGACGAAACTCAAGAATTGTTTTACCCAGCAATTATGAAGGCTATTGTTGCAACAGGATATAAGGGCGTAGTAGCACAAGAATTTATCCCTAAGAATGACAATCCTTTAGATTCTTTGAAAGAGTCTATTTTAATCTGCGATGTCTAAACAGTATAACACCATAGTTTGACATATAGCACATATAATTTTATGTATTGTTTTTAAGATTTACTTCCATGAGAAATGTATTAAGGGATTATAGAGTACTTACTATTTTGTGTTTAATGGTATTGAGCTGTTCTATTAATAGTGGGGAAGAACTGGAAGATTTAATAGTTAAACAAGTAAACGGGCTTTCTGTTTATTTTGATGAAGAATCACCTTACACAGGGCGCGTAGTTCAATATACAGAGGATGAAAATCAGTTAATTTTAGATTTCAACGTGTTGAATGGTTATATCGATGGTATCTATAAAGAGTACAATAAGAAAGGGACTCTTAAACGTTCTGCCACATATAATAAAGGAGAATTAAACGGGTTAGAAGAGCAATATTATGATAATGGTCAGTTAAAAGAAACTGTTAATTATATTAATGGGAATTATCATGGGAAACGTATGGTATATTGGGATAATGGTACGCTTAAAGAAAAATACACTTTTTCTAATGGAACTTTAGAAGGCGATGTTTACTTTTATTTCCCAAACGGGAAATTAAATGAATCTCTAAAGTTTGACGCTCAGGGTAATCGTACTGGGGTTTGGGAAAAGTTTTATGCAAATGGGCAACTTAGACAAAGAGTAACTTACAGAGAAGATGAAGTAATAGAAACCTCTCCACTCTATAACTTAGACGGAAGTATTAATAAAAATTAGAATACTTACCCTATTAGAGATTGTACTTTCATAGCTAATCCCATATCTCCACCTATTTTTATTTTTCCAGTCATTACGGCTGTCATTGGGTTAAGGCTCCCATTTTTGATATTCATTAGAGTTTCGGCTGTAGCTGAAATAGTACAATCGGCTTCATCATCTTTTTGAGAAATAATATTATTGTTTCCAGTTCCATCCACATAAATAATTAAATCTCCAATTTTAAACTTTAACGTTCCACCGATAGCATCGGCTGATTCAGCTTTTTGTCTTAATTGTTCAAATACTTTGTCGTCCATTTAATTGAGTTTATTTAATATTATTAAAGTTTAATCAAAAAGTTTTTTTGTGTTTTAGTGCTTTCTGTCTAGATTTTCAAATACTACGTTTGACAGGGAAAAAATAGCCATATTTTTATTAAAAACCATAGAAGTTTCAACTTTTAGAAGCTAACCAATTATAGGCATTAACAAATACAGTCATCCATGGCGAAACGTTGTCTGTTCGATTATCGGGGTAATGTGCCCAGTTCCAAGGGAATGTCGAACGCTCAAGATGTGGCATCATTACTAAGTGTCTTCCGTCATCGGTACACAGCATTGCCGCATTATAATCCGAGCCATTCGGGTTAGCAGGGTACTCATTATATGTGTATTTAGCAGGGATTTGGTAGGTGTTTTCGGCTTGCGGAAGTTCAAACTTGCCTTCGCCGTGTGCAGACCATATCCCTAGCGTACTGTTTTCAAGCCCATCGAGTAATATAGAATTGCTTTTTTGAATAGTTACCGAAGAAAACACACACTCGAATTTACCAGATTCGTTATGTAGCATTTTAGGTTTTTGAGTATGGTTAGGGTTTATTAATTCTAATTCTATAAATAGTTGGCAACCATTGCATACTCCTAAAGAAATTGTATCGGGTCGTGCAAAGAAATTATCAAGTGCTTTTTTAGCTTTCTCATTATATTTAAAAGCCCCTGCCCATCCCTTGGCAGAACCTAAAACATCTGAGTTTGAAAACCCGCCTACAGCAACTATAAAGTTTAAGTCTTCTAAAGTTTCTCGCCCTTCGATAAGGTCAGTCATATGTACATCTCTAACATCAAAACCAGCAAGATACATGGCATAAGCCATTTCTCTTTCTGAGTTACTCCCTTTTTCGCGAATAACAGCAGCCTTTATTTTTGAGCTTGGCGTGTTTGCAAGTTTTCCAGAGAAGTTTTTCGGGAAATTAAAATGTAAAGCTTGTGTATCTATATTTTTAAAACGAGATTCAGCGCAAGACTTTTTGGTTTGGTTATAATCTAAATCAGAAGAGGTTTTGAACCATGTTCTTCTCAGTTGTTGTACCGAGAGTTTTATATTAGTGTTGAAATTAGTTAAATTGATAGTATCAGAGTTACAAACAGTGCCTATTAATTTACATTCGATTTCAAAGTTTTTAAAATACGCAGCAAGATCAATATTTGATTGAAGCACTACACTAACTTTCTCTGAGAATAACACACGAATACTATCACTTTCATTGAGAGTGCTTAAATCTAAGTCTAAACCTATATTTTTACTAGGAAAACAAAGTTCTAAAAGCGATGTGATTAAACCACCAGAACCGATGTCATGACCTGCGCTTATTTTTCCTTCTACAATTAAATTTTGAATAAGATTAAATGTTTTTGCAAAAGTAGAAGCACTTTTGACAGTAGGAACTTTTGTGCCAATTGCATTCTGTGTTTGTGCAAAAGAAGAGCCCCCAAGATGAAACTCGTCTTGCGATAAGTCTAAATAAAATAGTTTCCCTCCATCTATCTTTGCAACGGGTTTAATAATATTTTTAACATCTACGCATTGCCCAGCAGCCGAAATAATTACCGTTCCTGGAGCTTTCACTTCTTGGTCTTTATATTTTTGCTTCATTGATAGAGAATCTTTTCCTGTGGGGATATTAATTCCTAAATCAATAGCAAACTTCGAGCAGGCTTCAACGGCTTCATATAAACGCGCATCTTCGCCAGGGGTATTACAAGGCCACATCCAATTAGCCGAAAGCGATATTGATTGAAGTCCCTCTGACAAAGGCGCCCAAACAATATTGGTTAGCGATTCAGCTATGGCGTTTATACTCCCTGCACTTGGGTCAATAAGCCCAGCTAAAGGCGCATGCCCTATAGAGGTGGCAATTCCATTAGTCCCAGTATAATCTAAAGCCATAACCCCACAATTACTAAGAGGTAGTTGTAATTCGCCAACACATTGTTGTTGAGCAACACGACCAGTTACACAGCGATCGACTTTATTTGTTAACCAATCCTTGCAGGCAACGGCTTCAATTTGAAGAACATCGCTTATATAATCCTGAATTTTATTTTGGGTATACTCAATTTCTTTGAAAACGACTTTTATGGATTCGTCTTTCATTATGGTTTTAGGCGAATTTCCAAAAAGCGCAGTTAAAGGAATATCAATTGGAGTTTCATTTCTTTTTTTGGAATGAAACGTAAGATGTTTATCATCTGTTACGACACCTACATCATAGAAAGGGGCGCGTTCTCTTTTTGCAATTTTCTTTAAAATTTGTGCATCTTCTTCAGAAAGAATTAGCCCCATGCGTTCTTGGGATTCATTTCCAATTATTTCTTTGACCGATAGGGTTGGGTCGCCTATCGGGAGACAGTCAATATCAATTGTTCCTCCTGTGTCTTCAACAAGTTCCGAGAGACAGTTTAGATGCCCACCAGCACCATGGTCATGAATTGATATAATGGGGTTATGCGCATTTTCTGTAAGAGAACGAATGGCATTAGCCACTCTTTTTTGCATTTCGGGGTTAGAACGTTGAATTGCATTAAGTTCAATTGTATTTCCAAAAGCCCCAGTATTTGCAGAAGACACTGCTGCGCCTCCCATTCCTATTCTATAATTATCTCCTCCTAGTATAATGATACGATCCCCTTTTCTTGGAATACTTTTTTGAGCTTGACTTTTTTCTCCAAATCCAATTCCTCCAGCTTGCATAATAACTTTATCAAAACCTAGTTGTTCATTCGCTTCTTTATGCTCAAAAGTAAGAAGTGAACCAGCGATTAAAGGTTGCCCAAATTTGTTTCCAAAGTCAGATGCCCCATTAGAAGCTTTTATTAAAATTTCTAAAGGAGTTTGATATAGCCAATCTCGTTTTGGAAATCCTTTTTCCCAAACCTTATCTTTCGAAACGCGCGCGTAAGGCGTCATATAAACTGCAGTTCCTGCCAAAGGTAACGACCCTTTACCACCAGCAAGGCGATCTCTAATTTCTCCACCAGAGCCTGTTGCGGCACCATTAAATGGCTCTACAGTTGTTGGAAAATTATGGGTTTCGGCTTTTAGAGAAAGAACACTCTCAATTGTTTTGGCTACATAAGAACTTGGGATATCGCTTTTCTCTGGGGCAAATTGCTCTATTTTTGGACCTTCTATAAATGCAACATTATCTTTGTAAGCAGAAACAATTTTATTTGGATTTTGCTTTGAGGTTTCTTTAATCATTTTAAAAAGACTGTGCTTTTTTTCTTCTTGATTGATAATAAAAGTTCCATTAAATATTTTGTGCCTGCAGTGTTCTGAATTTACCTGAGAAAAACCAAATACTTCGGAGTCTGTTAAAGGTCTTTTTAGTTCTTTGGAAAGCTGTTCTAAGTAAGTTATTTCTTCTGAACTTAGAGCTAAACCTTCGGTTTGATTGTATTGAGCGATGTTATCAATTAGAACTACTTTTTGTGGCGTTAAAGTAGTTTTGAATATATCCTCGTTTAATTGGTCAAATTCTTGAACAAGCATATAATCAACTACATCAACCTTTGATTTAGGCAAGAATTTTTCAATCCGAACAATGCCTTTAATCCCCATGTTTTGAGTAATTTCTACGGCATTTGTACTCCACGGGCTAACCATTGTTGGGCGTGGCCCATAAAAGCTTCCGGTGAGTTCTTGAGGTTCAATACGCGGCATATTTTTAAATAGCCACTGTATTTTTTTTTCATCTTGTAGTGAAAGAGCTTTGGTTGTTTCTACAGCAAAAACTTCTTTGTGAGGTAAGCCAAAAAAGATAATCATATATGGTATATATCTATACTACAAAATTACATTTTTTACGCAAGGATAAAGACTATTTTATCTAGCCTTTTTGTTTAGTTTTAAAAAGAGTTATTCACACTTTTTTTTGATGAGCCGAGCCATATAAAAACCATCAAATTGTGTTTGATGCGCATAAAAGGTTTTGCTAAAGTATTTTTAATTATATATACTGACTTGTTAAATAGAAGTTTTTAAATTATAGTTTTTGATAAAGTACTTAATTATTAAAATTTTCAAATTTTTCTTTAAATTGTGTATACGCGTAATTATTTTTTTGTTTTAGACAATTATTGGCACTAGCAAAAGGCGAGTAATTTTATGTTCACTTATAAACAAACATA
This sequence comes from Candidatus Arcticimaribacter sp., assembly GCA_965277835.1. Taxonomy (GTDB): domain Bacteria; phylum Bacteroidota; class Bacteroidia; order Flavobacteriales; family Flavobacteriaceae; genus Arcticimaribacter. The sequence goes on from OZ255841.1 coordinate 241,174, forward strand.
TTTTCTCTATTGAAATATCGCTGTTAGGGTCGCCACCTGTTAATACATAAACCGGAAGACCATTAGGGTTTCCAGCTGCGTTATAGCCTGAGAATTCTATAGCATTTTCTACTATACTATCATAGGTAAGGAATTTCTCTATGTTTTGAGTAATAACTGGAAACAAATGTGAATATTGTTCGTGTTTTATTGGCTGAAAAGAGGGTATATAATCTTCTTTATCAGGGTCAGGGATAGGATATCCATTTAATGAGTTAGTTTTTGTTATATATTCATGAGCTTCTGTTATATTTAGACCTTTACGTTTATGGTATGGTGATGTAATCATTAACTCAGGAGTGTGATGAATATAGTACCTAGAATCTGAGTGTGAAAGTAATTGCTTTGAAGAGCTATTAACAATTAAAATAATTTCATTATTATTTATTGGACTTAAACAGCTAAGCAAAAGTATTTTTTTATATTTATAATGGCTACTTAAAAAAAGGCTTGCTACACTATCCAATGACATATCAAAGTATTCTGGGTTTGACATAAAAGTATAATCATGTTCTAATACATAAACAGGGGTGTCCTCAGAATCATGACCAGTTCTAATATTTACTTTTTTAAACCCACCAACTACTTCACCAGTATAAGAAAAGTCAATATTTTTAGAATTTGGCATTATAGAATAAAGTTCAGGTAGAGTTAAAGGCATGAAATTATTAAAATAATTGGGAGGAATATTATATTCATTTTCTTTAGGCGATAGAACTCCAACTTTTCTAGCTATTTCTTGAAGCAACAACGTTTCAGCTTCGTTAAAAGATACAATACCATTTGCTGTTGGAACTTTTATTTGTGAGGAATAAGATTGCTTATCTGAATCAACTTTACGTCTAGATTTAACAAAAGGTTTAGTGAGTATAATGGCCTCAATTGGGTCTTGTGGAAAAACAAATCGATAAATAATTAATGTTGCGGATAGGATATTATTTGCCTGCATATATTTAGATAAAAACATATGACTAACCTCTTTAGGAGAACCTTTAATTATATATATAGGTGTACCATTAATATCACCTCCTTTTCGAAACCCTGAGAATAAAATTCCATTTCCAGGAGGAAGGTCTTTTGTTGTTTTAAAGGTGTCTTGAAATTCTTTTCTATCTATACCCGAAAGAAAAACAATACCATTCGAAGGATATTCGGCCCACGAACCAGTACTTTTTACGTACTCATTAGCTTGTTTGCTACTTAAATATTTGTTAGGAGCCGTTAAAGATTTTACTCTTGGTATTGAAGGAGCTTCTGGAAGAGTATAAGCATTAGCAAGTAGAATTATTTTACTTATAACTGGTTTGTCAGTAGATACAAAAGATGATGTAGTGGAACTAGTATATGTATATCCACAAACTAATAATAATATTGAGGAAATATTATTTTGTGCCATAAAAAGCTTTATGTCGTTTTTAGTTAATCTTTTTTTAGGGTCTCTATACACATAAATTTTTTTACCAGGGTTTCTAGTAGCACCATATAGACCAAGCCCTTGCCTACGCCCAGTATCTATAATGCCTGTGTCAGGAAGTGGAGGAATACCAAAAATTTCTAAATGTTCATCATCAGTTAACCCAATAAAATTATTAGTAAAAACACCAGGATATGTTTTTGAGGTATTATTGGGATTTTCTTGTAGATTCGCACGAATTAACCATGGTGTTAATATTTTAGAATCATTTGGTCCTTGTACACTTTTTATTTCTGGGAGAGAATAGTCTCTTGTATACTCTCCTGCATGAGTAAGTAAAATAATTTCTTCTCCAGATTTCCTACAACTTAATAATATTAAAGAATCAATCTTATTATCATATATATATGTATTTAATGCTGCACGAGAAAGGATTGCAGGATGTTTTAATATATGAATTGGTGTGCCATTAATATCACCTCCTCTTCGAAACCCTGAAAACACAATTCCTGTTCCAGGAGGAGATTTAGCATCTGGTTTATCAATTATTTTACGAAATTCAGCTAAGCCTATACCTGAAAAATTGTACCCAAAACCTGATGAAGTATATTCAGGATATGTCTTAGTACTTTTTATATATTCACCAGCTTCTTTAAATGACAAACCTTTGCCTGATTTTGTTATAGTTTTTACTTTTGAAATTGCAGGAAATGTGCTATAACTACCATGGGCTATTAAAATCACTTTTTTCATAATAATAGATTTATATACGGAAGTTATAAATTTTTAAGAAAGGATAAAAACTATTTTATTTTAAAAAGAGTTATTCACACTTTTTTTTGATGAGCCGTGCCATATAAAAACCGTCAAATTGTGTTTGGTGTGCATAAAGAGTTTGTTCTTCCTCTAGTTCAAAGTTAAGACCTTCGGGTTGTTTTAAAAACCACATAATTTGTTCTTGGTTTTCAGACGGTAATATTGAGCAAGTAGCATAAACTAGTTTACCTCCAGTTTTCAACCATTTACATTGTTCAATAAGTATTGTTTGTTGTAAACGGATAGTTTTAGACAGATGCTCTTCTGTAAGCTGCCATTTTAATTCTGGATTACGTTTTAGAGTTCCTATACCGCTACAAGGTGCATCAATTAACACAAGGTCTGCCCAATTAGTAAGAGAAGCGTTGTGCGTATAGTTTTCGGGGAGCGCATGCTCAATTATTTTTACTTTATTTCTTTTTGCCCTTTTGGATAATTCTTTTAGTTTGTTTTTTTCAACATCGATAGAAATAATTTTACCTTTATTTCGCATAAGTGCTGCCAAGTGTAAACTTTTACCACCAGCACCAGCACAACCATCAATAACGTTCATTCCTTGTTTTACATCTGAAAAAGAAGCTACTCTTTGTGAGTTTGCATCTTGAATTTCGAAATACCCTTTTAAGTACAACTTATTTGTTCTTAAGTTGTGCCTTTGTTCTAATACTAAAGCATCTTGATACCCTTCTATAAAATCTGCATTTATTTGGTAGTCTGCTAATAATTTTTCTTTCAGTTTTTTCGGAGAAATTAAAATTCGATTAGCTCTAAGAATTAATTTTGCTTCTACATTTAAGGTATCTAACTCAATATCCCATTTTTCGGGAAGCTCTTTTTTTAAGCGTTCTACTAGCCAGTCAGGGACTGATTTTAAAATATCTATGCTTGGTTTTTCCTTTAACTTAGATATAATAGTTTTTCTATCGAATGAAGAAAATTCTTCCCAATCGGGGAGTTCTATTTTGTTAATGGTTAGCCAAACTCCTAAAAGAAGCCATAGGCTTTCGGTTGAATTTTCATCTTCAGGTGTATGGGCTAAAAAAGCATAGTAACGTTTCTCTCTAAGGATTTCATACGTAGCTTGATGTACTATTTTTCTGTCTCGAGCACCCCATTTCGGATTTGCTTTAATAATTTTTTCTAGAACACGAGTGGCTCTTTTCCTATGGATTAAAACATTGAATAAGGTTTCTATAATACCTTGTGCCGTATTTCGATATAATTTCATATGTGTTCAAGTAAACAAATAGTTTAACGGCTTTATAAAGATTGCATTTCGACCAGCTTCTTATAAGAACTATTATTATTAATTAATTCTGTATGCGTTCCAGTTTCAATAATTTTACCGTTTTGCATTACTATAATTTGATCGGCTTTTTGAATAGTCGATAAGCGATGCGCAATAACTAAGGAAGTTCGGTTACTCATCAGGTTTTCTAAAGCTTCTTGGACTAATTTTTCGGACTCTGTATCTAAGGCAGAAGTAGCCTCGTCTAGAACCATTATAGGCGGATTTTTAAGTACTGCACGGGCAATTGATAGACGTTGTTTTTGTCCCCCAGAAAGTTTGTTTCCTTGATTTCCAATATTGCTATGATATCCCTTTGGGAGGTTTATTATAAACTCATGAGCATTTGCAATTTTTGCAGCTTCGATAACCATTTCTTCCGAAGCTAAAGGGTCTCCTAAAAGTAAATTATTTATAATGGTATCGTTAAACAAAATAGAATCTTGAGTTACTACACCTATGAGTTTTCGTAATGACGTTGTTTTTATTTTTTTAATATCAGTACCGTCTAATAGAACACTTCCTTTTTGTACATCATAAAAACGATTTAGCAAATTAGCTACTGTAGTTTTTCCGCTTCCAGATTGACCTACTAGGGCTATGGTTTTACCTTTTTCGAGGGTTAACGAAAATTGATCTAAAACAAGATTACTGTCGTACTGAAAAGAAATGGAATCGAAAGATATTTTATCGTTAAACGTCTCAATCGGCTTTGCTTTTGGGTCGTCTATAAGTTCGTTTTCTGCTTCTAAAATTTCTAGCACACGTTCTGCCGCAGCATTTCCTTTTTTGATAGTGTAAGATGCCTTGCTAATAGCCTTAGCTGGAGTTAAAATATTATAAGCGAGAGACATAAACGCCAAAAAAGTAGATGGGCTCAGTGTTTCTTCTATTAAAACCATTCGTCCTCCAAACCACAATAGCATCCCAATTACGCCAATTCCCATAAACTCACTAACTGGAGACGCAAGGTTTTGACGATTTAGTAGCTTATTGGAAAAACGAAAAAATCTAGCTGTCGATTTTAAGAATTTTTCAGTAAAATATTTTTCTGCATTAAAGGCTTTAATAATATTTAATCCTCCTAGAGATTCTTCGACAATAGACAAAAATTCTCCTTGTTCATTTTGAACATCTTTAGAGTGTTTTTTAAGTGACTTACCTATTACTGAAATAATAATGCCAGATATAGGTATAAACACCAACACAAATATTGAGAGTTTTACATTGAGATTAAATAATACAATAAGTGTAAAAATTATAGTTAAAGGCTCTCTAACTATTAACTCTATAATAGACAAAAAAGAATGTTGAATTTCTAAAACATCCGATGTAATTCTGGCAAGAGTGTCTCCTTTCTTTTTCTCGGTAAAATATGAAATAGGTTGAGACACTATTTTACTAAATAGCGTATTACGAAGATCTTTTAATACTCCGTTTCTTAGAAAAGTAATGAAGTACATTGCCAAATAATTGAAAAAGTTTTTAAGAAAGAATAAAACAAGAATTAAACTTATTGCAAGTACCAGTGCAGCTAAAGGGTCTTCTTTTACTGTTAAACCAATCTTATAGTTTATAGAATCAACAATGTAACTTTGTAAACTCGAAACCCCTTTATATATAGGCTCTGAAGTTATTTTTGTAGGCTCTCCAAAAAGTACTTTTAGCATAGGAATTAATGCAACAAACGATAGTGCACTAAAAATTGCGTAGAGTATATTAAAAAAAATGTTGAGAAAAGCAAAACGCTTATATGGGGATGCAAACGATAGTATTTTAAAGAAATAGGTCATTAAAGGTCAAAACAATTAATTAGTTTTTGGCAATAGTCTGCCAATTTTTTCTTGGTTTCAATATATTGAGAATGTTTTTCAAGTTTTGTATTTACGCTAAAATAAAGCTTTATTTTGGGTTCGGTACCACTAGGGCGAATAGCAATTTGACTTTTATCGTCTAAAGTAAAACGTAATACATTAGATTTTGGAAAAGACAAAGGCGTTTCAGTGCCATTAGCAAAAAATGTTTTTTGTTTTTGAAAATCATCAATTTTAAACACATTCACTCCTTCAAATGTTTTAGGCGGGTTTACCCTAAGGCTGTGCATTATGGTATTAATTTCTTCAACTCCTTTTTTTCCTTTCTTAACTATCGAAATTAGTTCTTCGTGATAAAGCCCAAATTGCACATAACTATCAATAAGATATTCATAAAGCGAACTTCCTTTACTTTTTTGAAAAGCAGCAATTTCTGTAGCAAGTAGGGCAGATGCTATGGCGTCTTTGTCGCGTACTTTATCGCCAACCATATAACCAAAACTTTCTTCACCTCCGCTAATAAAAGTTTGATGCGGATAATCTTCAATCATTTTTGCAATCCACTTAAACCCTGTTAAACCTACTTTATATTCCACGCCATAATGCTCTGCTAATTCTTGCATCATTGGTGTAGAAACAATTGTGGAACCAATAAAATGTGAACTCGAAAGTTCTGCTTTTTTTTGTTCTAAAAGATATCGAGTAAGTACAACCATAGCCTGGTTACCGTTTAACAACTCGAAAGCTCCATCTAAGTTTCGAATGGCTAACCCAAAGCGGTCTGCATCTGGGTCGGTACCAATAACAAAGTCGGCGTTGAGTTCTTTTGCTTTCTCAATTCCCATTTCAAGGCTTTCGGGATCTTCGGGATTTGGCGAAACAACTGTAGGGAAATCTCCATTGGGTGTTTCCTGTTCTTTTACACTATGAAAGTTAATATAACCAGCTGCTTCAAAGACTTTGGGCATTATGGTGGCTGCCGTACCGTGAAGAGAAGTGAAAACAACTGAAAAATTATTTTTATACGTATTGGCTAAGGTGCTAACTTTTATAGAATTTTCACAGAAGGCATTATCTATTTCAGAATCAATTAAATTAATTTTCTCTGGATTAGATTTAAAGTTGATTGTATTAAAATCTACCCGTTCAATTTGAGTGATAATATTATAATCGTGAGGTGGCACAATTTGACCTCCATCTTGCCAATATACCTTATATCCGTTATACTCTGGCGGATTATGCGAGGCTGTTAACATCACGCCACAATGTGCATTTAAATATCGTACGGCAAACGATAATTCAGGGGTAGGTCGCAAATCAGAGAAAATATATACCTCAATATTGTTAGCAGAAAATACATTGGCAACGGTTTGCGCTAAAGATTTACTATTATGGCGACAATCATAGGCTATTACAACTTTTATAGGTGTGTTTGGAAACGTTTTTTGTAGATACTGAGACAGTCCTTGTGTATTTTTTCCTAAGGTATATTTGTTAATACGATTAGTACCCACACCCATAATGCCTCGCATGCCACCTGTTCCAAATTCTAGGTTTTTATAAAACGAATCTTCAAGCTCAATAGGGTTTTTCATTAGCTCAGACACCTTAGTTTGCGTATCTGTATCAAATGGGTAACCTTGCCAAAGTTTAGCTTTTTCGAGGATATTCATTATTTTTTTAAAGTTTCACGAATGGTGTAGTGCTGTGTATTCTTTTTTTGGTTTATCCAAAGTTCTCCCAAAAAGCCAGCGACAAAGAATTGTGTTCCCAAAATCATTGTGGTTAATGCAATATAAAATTCGGGTCGTTGTGTAATTAAGCGACCGTCTGTGTTGAAATATAACTTATCGGCTCCTAAAAAAAGAGCGCTACAAAAACCAATTATAAACATTATAATTCCCCAAAAACCAAAAAAGTGCATAGGGCGTTTTCCAAATTTATTAAGGAAACTCAGTGTAACAAGGTCAAGAAAACCATTAACAAATCTATTCCACCCAAACTTTGTAGTACCATATTTTCGTGCCTGATGCTGTACAATCTGTTCTTCAATTTTAGTGAAACCAGCGTGGGCAGCTAGTACAGGAATAAAACGGTGCATTTCTCCAAAAACGGCTATGGTTTTTATAACATCTTTTTTATAGGCTTTTATACCACAATTAAAATCGTGTAGTTTTATACCAGAAGTTCGGCGGGCTACCCAGTTAAATAGTTTTGAAGGTATGTTTTTTAAGAACAAGGAATCATATCGCTTTTTTTTCCAACCCGATATTAAATCTAAATCCTCATTTAGTATTCTATTATATAGATTGATAATTTCGCTAGGAGCGTCTTGCAAATCGGCATCTAGTGTAATAACCACATTGCCCGATGACTGAGCAAAGCCTGCATGCAGTGCTTGAGATTTACCAAAATTATTAGAAAACCGTATGCCATAGGTGTTCCTATGTGACTGATGCAATTTTAGAATTTCTTTCCAAGAACTATCTGTGCTTCCATCGTCAATAAAAATAATTTCGAATTCTATTTTGGTCGAAGTTAGCTCATCTAAAATCCACTGATGCAATTCAGGAAGAGATTCTGCTTCGTTTAGAAGCGGTATAATAATCGATAAATCCATAGCTTTTACTATTGCAAAGCTACAAAATTATAGCTTATTCTGGGCGATTACGTTTTAGGAATAATCCAGTAACTAGCGAGATAATAAGCCCAAAAAAGAGGCTGATAATGATTATAAATGCACTACTAATCATAGGTCCAGAAAACTTTTCTTGCATAGATTCTACCTGAGCAATCATTTCTGGTGTTGCTGTGGGGTTCTTTTCTAAAAATTGATCCATTCCCGCCTGAAGCGTTTTGCTCATCATCTCAGGGTCTAATACGTTAGACAGTAAAAGAAAATATACAACACCAATTATTGCGCTAATTGCGGTAGTTCCAAGCCCTATTTTTATGCCTTGCCCTAAACTCATAAAACCACCGTTATCTTTTCGATAGGTGTATTGTGCAAACCCAATAACACTTAATGAAATAACAAGGTTTACAATATTTATACTGGTTTCTCTTTTCCAATGCATATCTAAGAAAAATAACATAAGCCCAAATGCCACAGAAATTCCTGCTAGTATAACGCCATATTGTTGTGCATATTTTTTGATTGGTAAATCTTGATTTTCCATAATTACGTTGTTTTAAATTATTTAGTTTTTTAAGTTGGCTAAATTTAGAAAAAACAATTACATTTGCACACGATATTAAAATAATTTTTATGAAGCCAGGTATACACCCAGAGAATTATAGGTTAGTAGCTTTTAAGGATATGTCAAATGATGATATTTTTTTGACAAAGTCAACTGTTAATGCAAAAGAAACTATAGAAGTTGAAGGAACAGAATATCCTTTAGTTAAACTTGAAATTTCGAGAACATCTCATCCTTACTACACAGGTAAAACGAAATTGGTTGACACTGCAGGAAGAATTGATAAATTCAAAAACAAATATTCGAAGTTTAAGAAATAATTTTTTCGAATTAAACCTTATAATAAAGCTGTCAATATTCTTAGGCAGCTTTTTTTATATCTTAGCGTTAAATAAACTTGCTTGTAAAAAATATACCTTTAAGAATTAATTTGAGTTTCGATGATGATTAGTTTATATTAATTATGTCAAAAAAATTGAACATTATACTTTTTGATGGTCCAGAACGCGCCAATTTACTTCCTTTCACGTATGTGCGCCCTGTAGCTGAGTTGAGGATTGGAATTGACACGCTGCACAAAAAATGGGATGCCTTAACAGGGGTTAATTGTTCTATAGCCACCCAAGATTATTTGTCTAAAAAGTTTCCAATCTACATTCAAAAGCTCAATTACTTTGTTAATGCGTCTTATGTGCCAACAGAATCGGTAGTCGCTCAGATAAATAATTTAAACGATAATGAAACGCTAGTTTATAAAGGAAAGCCAGTAGTTTATTGTACAACCTCTTCTGTTGTTCCAAAAAGTTCAGATGGTTTTATAAGTATTGATGTTGAAGGAGAATTAATTCAAATAGAAACTTGCCCTGATTTGTTTTCTAAGAATGAGGCTGTGTTGAGGATGGATTTTGATAGAATTACGAAAGGGCGTACGTCACAAGAATTAGACAATTCAAACCGATTAATTTGCCCAGAGCATATTTTTGTTGAACCTGGGGCACAAGTTTCTTGTGCAATATTAAATGCTACTGATGGACCAATTTATATTGGTGCGAATGTTACAATTTTAGAAGGTTCATTACTTAGAGGGGCTATAGCACTTTGTAGTGATGTAATAGTTAAAATGGGAACCAAAATTTATGGAGGTACTACGGTAGGACCTAACTCTAAAGTAGGAGGTGAATTAAATAATGTTCTGTTTTTAGGAAATTCAAATAAGTCGCACGAAGGGTTTTTAGGAAACGCAGTAATAGGTGAGTGGTGTAATATAGGAGCAGCTACTGATGCTTCGAACATGAAAAATAATTATGCTATGGTTCAGCTATGGAACTATGCAGCAGAAAACTTTGTCGAAACCGATTTGCAGTTTTGTGGGCTTTTATTTGGAGATTATAGCAGGTGTGCAATTCATTCTATGTTTAATACAGCTACTGTAGTTGGAGTTAGTTCTAATATTTTTGGTGCAGGGTTTCCAAAGAGATTTATCCCTAGTTTTAGTTATGGTGGAGCAGAAGGCTTTGAGACATATATGCTCTCAAAAGCTATAGATGCTAGTAAGGCTATGATGGAGCGTAGGGGTATAGAGTTATCAGAAATGGATAAAGATATTCTTAAAACTGTTTTTGAAAAATCGTCAGTTTGGCGAAACGATTAATAACATTAATTTTTCATAAAGAAATTGGACTCATTAGTTGCCGACACTGTTGTTGATTTAAAAAAAACGCGAGTAGCTTTTTATACGCTTGGTTGTAAACTCAATTTTTCTGAAACAGTTTCGATAGCGGATAATTTTTCAGAAGAACACTATGAGAATGTTTCTTTTGAATTACCCGCAGATATATATGTGATTAACACGTGTTCTGTTACCGAGAATGCAGATAAACGATTTAAATCGTTGGTAGCAAAGGCAATGCGTCAAAACTCAGAAGCTTTCGTTGTGGCTATAGGGTGCTATGCCCAATTACAACCCGAAGCCCTTGCCAAAATTGATGGCGTAGATTTGGTGTTAGGAGCTTCCGAGAAATTTAAATTAACCCAGTATTTAGATGACCTTACTAAAAAAGAAGAAGGAGAAGTTCATTCTTGTGAAATAGACACGGTTACTCAATACGATAGTAGCTTTTCGACAGGTGGAGATAGAACAAGAGCTTTTTTGAAAGTACAAGACGGGTGTGACTATAAATGTACATACTGCACAATTCCTTTAGCGCGAGGTGTTTCTAGGAGCGATACCTTAGATAATGTAGTAAGAAATGCAAAGGAAATAGCAAGTAAAAACATCAAAGAAATTGTTTTGACAGGGGTTAATATTGGCGATTTCGGGAAAGGAGAATTTGGAATAAAAAGCCATGATCATACTTTTTTAGATTTGATAAAAGCACTAGATAAAATAGAGAACATTGACCGTATTCGAATCTCATCAATTGAACCCAACTTATTGAAAGATGAGATTATCAATTTTGTAGGGAAAAGCAAATCGTTTGTACCACATTTTCATATTCCTTTGCAAAGTGGTAGCGATGTAATTTTGAAGCGTATGCGAAGACGCTATTTATCGCAACTCTATACCGATAGGGTTTCTACCATAAAACAAGCTATGCCCCATGCTTGTATAGGGGTAGATGTAATCGTTGGTTTTCCAGGGGAAACAGACGAAGAGTTTTTAAAGACGTATAAATTTCTTGCCAATTTAGATATTTCATACCTCCATGTATTTAGCTATTCGGAGCGACCAAATACGGTAGCAAAAGAAATGGGCGATGTCGTTCCGACACACATAAGAAAAAAGCGTAGTAAAATGCTTCGAGGGTTGTCTGTTAAAAAGCGACATTTTTTTTATGAATCTCAGTTAGGGCTTAACCGAACTGTTCTTTTCGAAGGGGAAAACAAAAAAGGGTATATCACTGGTTTTACTGATAATTATGTAAAAGTAAGAACCCCATGGGACCCTAGTTTAGTTAATAAACTATGCCAAGTTAAACTTAATAGAATTGATGAAGAAGGGTATGTAAGAGGGACTATAGTTTAATTCCTACAGGTAAAAGCTCTTTGTATTTTTTGTTTACTCTTAGAAAACTTGCTATCTCAGGGCTAGTAGGTACTATCTTCAGGTTTTTTTCTGCAACTGAATCAAGAACAGCTTTGATAAACTCATCTTTAAAGGATACGTTATCTAAGCTTTTGGGGACAACTAATTTAGTTAAAAAGATTTTACGTTCTTGTTCGGCATATTCAATTCGTGCAATTGAATCATCAATTGTAACTTCAAATTGACGTAAAAATTCATTATTTTCGAGGGTGAGTTGACTCATAGTTTTAGTTAAAATGAATACTTTTTTACTAAGTAAGTGTAAAACCTACTTAAAGAAATGTTAAATGAAAAATGTATTTAGTTAGTTTGAAGGGCAAAGTTATAAAATTTTATTAAGAAAAATGAAAAAAAGCGATACTAAGAATAAAAATAGACCTGCTCTTTACCTTATGCCAGGAATGGCAGCTAGCCCTAAAATTTTTGAGTATATCAATGTATCTGATTTTTTTGAAGTAACCCTTTTATATTGGATTTCCCCTTTAGATAACGAACCTTTAGGCGGTTATGCTAAACGTATGTGTAAATTAGTGAAGCATAATAACCCAATTCTTTTAGGGGTTTCGTTTGGTGGGATTCTAGTCCAAGAAATGGCAAAACATATAAAATGCCAAAGCGTAGTTTTGGTTTCGGCGGTTAAGTCTAATAAAGAGTTTTCTCGTACACTTAAATTATCAAAGAAAACTAAGGCGCATTACTTACTCCCAACACAGTGGATTAAGAATTTAGAGAGTTTGTCTTTTTTTGTTTTTGGAGACTCAATTAAACGAAAAGTAGATTTATATAAAAAATATTTATCCGTGAGAGATCCAAATTATTTGAAATGGGCAATTAATTCTTTGGTAAATTGGAAGCAAGAGGTATTTGACCCTAAAATTATTCACATACATGGAGAAAACGATACTGTGTTTCCAATTGCGAATATTATAAAGACTCCTTATCTTTACATTTTACCGAAAGGTACACATGCTATAATTTTAACCCAGTATCAGTGGTTTAACACAGAACTCCCAAAATTATTACTTTAGAATTAGTATAAAAACAGAAACGACAATGAAAAACAAGACACAATTATTTAAAAACATAACACTTATCATAGTTGGTTTAGGCTTCGTTTTTTTAACAAGTAGTACTTTTTTGAAGCAAGGTCAAAGTGCTTTTAATCAATATGATAACACACAGCCATATAAAGTGTATGCATTGAAAATTCTTCCTGAATATACTTTTGCAGGAGAGGCTGTTAAACTTGATGAAGCGGATCTTAGAGAGCGAATGGACAAGGAACTGTTAGTTAATACATATTGGCAGTCTAACATGATGTTGATGATTAAAAGGAGTAATAAGTATTTTCCGATTATAGAGCCTATATTGAAAGAAGAAGGAGTTCCTGATGACTTTAAATATTTAGCGGTTATTGAAAGTGGGCTAGAAAATGTAAGATCTCCTGCTGGTGCTAAAGGTGTTTGGCAGATATTGAAAACTACAGGAAGAGAAATGAGATTAGAAATTAATTCTAATGTAGATGAACGCTATCATATAGAACTTTCTACTCGTGCTGCTTGCGCTTATTTGAAAAAAGCTAAAGCTAGGCTAGGCTCTTGGACTCTTGCCGCTGCCGCTTATAATAGAGGCGTTTCTGGTATTAAAAGAGTATTAGAAAAGCAACAAGTTGATAACTACTATGACTTATTACTTAATAGAGAAACGAGACGATATGTTTTTAGAATTTTAGCAATGAAACAAATATTGTCTAATCCTGCCGAATATGGTTTTGTTTTTGAAGATAAAGATTTATACAAGCCTGTTGCTGTAAGACACGTAAAGGTTGACACTGCAATTACTAATATTGCAAGTTTTGCAAAACAAATGGGAATTAATTACAAGCAATTAAAAATTCATAACCCTTGGTTAATAGAGAACCACTTAAATAACGCTTCTCGAAAATTATATCATATTGCGCTACCAGTGGAAGAGGGTGCTACTAGTCCTTAAATTTTTTTCATTTGCTGTTGCATTACCTTTATTTGTTGAGTAAGCATATTGTGTTTGTCTAGTTTCTTTGCTTTAGTCAGCAAAGTAGTAGCGTCTCTTTTTCTTCTTTTCTGCATATAAATTCCGGCTAGGCTAAGATTTGCCATAGCTAAATCCGTATTCATTGACAGCCCCAACTCAAGCGCTTTTTTGAAGTGTTTTTCTGCTTGAGTTAAATTTGTTTGAGATAAAATAATGCCGTGTAAATAATTATAATACCCTTGTTGCTTTTTTACTAAGCTTTGCTTAGGGTTCGAAATTCTGTCTAACCATTTTTTAGTGCCTTCAAAATCTTGTTTTCTCAATTTAAGAAAAGCAAGTAAGATGATTTCATTTTTAAAGTAAAGAAAAATAAACATTCCGGCTAATAGAAGTAAAAAGATACCATTTCCTGTTTCGCCTTCTATAAACTGATATGTACTATATGCAACGGTTAAAATTGCGAGAATGAGCTTTATGATTTTTGGAAACATGATTATAGATTTTTTGCAAAGTTAACAAAACCATTTCATCATAAATAAAACAAGTAATAGTTTATCTTAAATTATCTATGTGTATAGAAGTTGTTTTGGCTTATTTGTTTTAAAAAAAAATCTTGCCTAAAATAAAAGATATTGTATATTTGCACACACTTTGAAAACAAGGCTAAAAGTCTTCATTCAAACATATTTATCTTATGAAAAGAACATTTCAACCCTCGAAAAGAAAGAGAAGAAACAAACACGGATTTCGTGAGCGTATGGCATCTGTTAGTGGACGTAAAGTTTTAGCGAGCCGTAGAGCTAAGGGACGTAAAAAAGTATCTGTATCTTCTGAGCCAAGACATAAAAAATAATGAATCAATTTATTGAATTTTAAGGTGTTACTTTTTTAAAGTAACACCTTTTTTATATAATAAATTTAAAATTTATAATGAATGCCTAAACAACAAGACATCAAAACTATATTAATTATTGGCTCAGGACCAATAATTATAGGACAAGCTTGTGAGTTCGATTATTCTGGAACTCAGGCTTTACGATCTTTGAGAGAAGACGGGATAACTACAGTTTTGATTAACTCTAATCCTGCGACAATCATGACAGACCCTACAATGGCTGATCATGTATATCTTAAACCTTTAACGACAAAATCGCTTATTGAGATTTTGAAAGCACATGATGATATTGATGCAGTTCTCCCAACTATGGGCGGACAAACCGCATTGAACTTATGTATAGAAGCTGATGAGAAAGGAATTTGGGAAGATTTTAATGTGAAAATTATAGGTGTTGATATTGCTGCGATTAATATTACAGAAGATCGCGAACAATTTAAACAACTTATGAACCGAATTGATATTCCGGTCGCTCCTGCTAAAACAGCAACTTCTTTTTTGAAAGGCAAAGAAATAGCGCAAGAGTTTGGTTTTCCGCTTGTTATTCGACCTTCGTTTACACTAGGAGGGACAGGTGCTTCTTTTGTTCATAAAGCGGAAGATTTCGATGCGTTACTTACTCGAGGATTAGAGGCTTCACCTATACACGAGGTGTTGATTGATAAAGCTTTATTAGGGTGGAAAGAGTATGAGTTAGAGCTTTTACGCGACAAAAATGACAATGTCGTTATTATATGTACTATTGAAAATATGGATCCTATGGGTATCCATACAGGTGATTCGATTACTGTAGCTCCAGCGATGACCTTATCGGACACTGCTTACCAACGTATGCGCGATATGGCAATTAAAATGATGCGTAGTATTGGTGATTTTGCTGGCGGATGTAATGTTCAATTTGCAGTTAGCCCAGATGAGAAAGAAGATATTATTGCTATTGAAATTAACCCACGAGTTTCCCGATCATCCGCTTTGGCTTCTAAGGCATCGGGTTATCCTATTGCAAAAATCGCATCGAAACTAGCTATAGGATATTCATTGGATGAGTTAGATAATCAGATTACGCAATCGACTTCGGCACTTTTTGAGCCCACTGTGGATTATGTTATTGTAAAAATTCCGCGTTGGAACTTTGATAAGTTTGAAGGCTCAGACCGTACTCTTGGTTTGCAAATGAAATCTGTAGGAGAGGTTATGGGTATTGGGCGGTCATTTCAAGAGGCTTTGCACAAAGCAACACAGTCATTAGAAATTAAAAGAAACGGACTTGGTGCCGATGGTAAAGGATATACCAATTACGACCAAATTATATCGAAACTTACGCACGCTAGTTGGGATCGTGTATTTGTGATTTATGATGCTATTCAAATGGGAATACCTTTAAGTAGAATTCATGAAATCACAAAAATTGATTTATGGTTCCTTAAACAATATGAAGAATTACATGCCTTAGAAAAAGAAATATCAACTTATTCTATTGATACCTTAGACAAGTCATTACTTCTTGAAGCAAAACAAAAAGGATTTGCAGACAGACAAATTGCGCATATGCTTAAATGCTTAGAAAGCGAGGTTTATAAGCTAAGGCACGCAAAAGGCATCCGCCGTGTGTATAAACAAGTAGATACTTGTGCTGCTGAGTTCGAGGCTAAAACAGCATATTATTACTCTACTTTCGAAGCGCAAATGCAAATAGACGGGCAAGATTCTTTTAGTGATAATGAAAGTATTGTGACTGACCGAAAGAAAATAGTTGTACTAGGTTCTGGACCTAATCGTATAGGGCAAGGAATTGAGTTTGACTATTGTTGTGTGCATGGCGTATTGGCAGCCTCGGAATGTGGCTACGAAACTATTATGATTAATTGCAACCCAGAGACAGTATCTACAGATTTTGACATTGCCGATAAATTATATTTTGAGCCAGTCTTTTGGGAGCATATTTACGACATAATTCAGCACGAAAAACCAGAAGGTGTAATTGTGCAATTGGGAGGGCAAACGGCACTTAAATTAGCAGAAAAATTAGATCGGTACGGTATTAAAATTATAGGGACCAGTTATAAATCACTTGATTTAGCTGAGGACAGAGGTAGTTTTTCTACGCTTTTAAAGCATAATAATATACCATACCCCGATTTTGGGGTTGCACAAAATGCAGATGAGGCTTTGGCTTTAGCCGACAAACTAAATTTCCCAATACTTGTTCGTCCTTCTTATGTTTTGGGAGGACAGGGAATGAAAATAGTTATTAATAAAGAAGAACTAGAGGCACATGTTGTAGATTTATTAGGTAAAATCCCTAATAATAAACTACTATTAGACCATTACTTAGACGGGGCTATCGAAGCAGAAGCAGATGCAATATGCGATGGAGATGATATATATATTATTGGTATAATGGAGCATATAGAACCTTGTGGAATTCACTCGGGAGACTCTAACGCAACATTACCTGTGTTTAACCTCGGAGAGTTTGTTCTTCAGCAAATAAAAGATCATACCGTTAAAATTGCTAAAGCATTGGGTACTGTTGGTTTAATAAATATTCAATTTGCAATTAAAGGCGATAAAGTATTTATTATTGAGGCTAACCCTAGGGCTTCGCGTACAGTTCCTTTTATAGCAAAGGCATACAAAGAGCCTTATGTAAATTATGCTACTAAAGTAATGTTGGGGCATAAAAAAGTTAAAGATTTTAACTTTACACCGCAATTAGATGGATATGCAATAAAGCAACCTGTTTTTTCATTTAACAAGTTCCCAAATGTAAACAAGCAGTTAGGGCCCGAAATGAAAAGTACAGGCGAGAGCATTTTATTTATAGACAGTCTAAAAGACGATGAGTTTTATGACCTTTATGCTCGGCGTAAAATGTATTTAACCAAATAAATTTTTATTTAATAAAAATTTTAAACTGCTTTTCAGTAGAGTTAAAGTGTACTATTTTTTCGGGAAAAACTTTGTTGAATACACCCTTTTTAATTAATTCGTTTGGCGTGCCATATACCCATGTATTATTTTCTAAAAGGAGAATTAATTGATCGCAGACTTGTATTGCGGTATTCAAATCGTGGCTTGTAAATAGAATACTTTTAGTACCCTTTTTTACAATGTGTTTCATTTGCTTAAATAGAATTGCTTTGTTGTGTAAATCTAAATGAGAGCTAGGTTCATCTAATAATATTAAGGGGGTGTCTTGGGCGAGCGCGCGCGCAAGTAAAATTCTTTGAACTTCCCCATCACTCATAGTTTTCAACGTTTTTTTTACAAGCCCTTCAAGGTTTAATTGATTAATAATTGTTGTAATAATGTCCTTGTCTCTATCAGTTTGATGACCAATCCAGTTGGTATATGGTTGCCTCCCTAATGCAATTATTTCTTTCCCAATTAAATCCCCTGATATTTTTCTTTCAGTAAGTACAACACTAAGATTTTTAGCTTTTTGTTGTTGGTTCATCTGATGAATGGACTGTCCGTAGAAAAGGACATCACCACTTAGAGGGGGGTCAAACCCAGATATAGTTTTTAGTAAAGTACTTTTTCCTATACCATTGCTTCCAAGAATTCCCACTAAATGTCCTGCTTCAATGGATAAATTAAGGTTTTTAGAAACCTGTTTATTTTTATATCCCGTATATAGTTGATTTAGTTCGAGCATATTATTTACGAAGAAGGAGAAAAATAATTAGGGGAGCTCCAATTAGTGATGTAACCCCGTTTATAGGCAAAACAATTTCATTCCCAGGTAATTGCGCAATAGAATCGCAAATTAAAAGAAGAATTGCACCCCCTAAGAACACGGCAGGTAAAATTACTTTATGGTCTCGGGTTGACGAAATCACTAGCCGTATTAAATGCGGTGCTGCTAACCCAATAAAGCCTATAGGCCCTATAAAAGCTGTTGTACCACCAGCAAGTAAACTGCTAGATATAATTAGTAAATACTTATTCCTTTTTAATGAAACCCCAAGCGACTGGGCGTATGTTTCACCAAGTAATAAACTGTTTAAATTCTTTATTAAAAAAACAGCAATAGCAAGTCCAACAAATAGTATTATACTTAGTATTTTCAGTTCTAATGCGCTTACGTTTCCTAAGTTTCCGAACGACCAAAAAATATACCTTTGCAAAGATTCTTTACTTCCAAAAAACATAAGAAGATTAACAATAGCAGATGTAAGACTTCCAAACATTAACCCTAAAATTAATAGAGACGTACTGTTTTTTAGTCGGGTAGCTGCCAAAAGAATGATACCAAAAACCAAAAAGCTACCTAAAATTGCAGCTATTATTATAGCCCACCGTAAACCAAATTCTTCAAGAACTAACCAATTGCTAAACCACATGCTACCCATAATTAAAATGGCTACACCCAAACTAGCTCCAGAACTAATGCCAAGGACATAAGGCCCTGCTAATGGGTTTCTGAAATACGTTTGCATTAATAACCCACACACTGCTAGCCCTCCTCCTGCAAGTATTGCTGTCATTGCTTTTGGAATGCGATAATCAAGGAGAATATATTCGAAAGTTGGTTTTGTGGTTGGGTAACCAAAAATAATTTTTATAGACTCCCAAAGCGGAATATCTACAGAACCTAGACTTAGGTTAAACATAATGCACAAGAAGAGTATGCCTATAAGGAGTGTAAAAAAGGTTTTATATGATCGAAGTTCAATCATTTAATGGAAAAAAATAAGTAGGAGTATGTGTGCTATTTATCTCAGGGTGGAGATAATGTATTAAATCTTTTAAAATTAATTCAGGGTGGCAAGTACCAGATTCAAAAAAAGAAACCCCGTTAGAGTTTTCTACTGTCTTGGCGTACGTAAAAATACGTTTGTCTTTAAAAGCTCTAAATTTAGGGTAAAGAGAATGCTCTTTCATTAGCACCGTGTAAGACGTATGTTGTGCGGGAGCAAACCAATAGTTGGCATTTTGCCCCTTATTAAGAACAACTTCAATGCTTAGTGCTTGGCTACCTGTTTGGTTGTTGTCGGCCCATATATAGGTTGCATTAGCATCTCGAAAAAATTCTGCTAAATAACTTTTACCACCAGGGAGATACCAAGCATTTTGATACACTGCACCAGCAATAACAGTAGGTTTTTGTTTTATTTCCGAAGCTAACTTTTTTGCGTTTATATAGTCTTTTTCTATGGTTTCAAAAAACGTGTTTGCTTCTTTCTCTTTGCCTAACAAAGCACCAAATACTTTAATCCATTCGGCTCGACCAAGTGGGCTTTGTTCATTCCATTCTCCAATAAAAATGGTGGGTATTCCAAGGGCGTTAAAACGTTCGGACGCCCCTTCATTTTCAACACTAAAACTTAGTATCAGTTCGGGTTGAAGTTCAATAATGCGTTCAATGTTTAATTGACTATTTATCCCTACGTCTATTATTTTTTGCTGTTGAACGCGTTTTTTTGCATGTATCGAAGAAATATATTTAGTCTGCGGAAACCCTACTAAATTTTTTAGGGCATTTAATTCTTCTAAAAAAGCAATATGCGTGGTTGAGGTAGCTATAATTCGGTGTACTGGAGTTCTTACTATTGTCATATGCTCTTTATCGCTAGGTACTTTGTGCCCTTTTGGCAATAAAATATAACGGTATATTTTTTCAGAATTTGGACTGCTATTTTTTAAGGTTAAAATAGTATAGCCTCCCTTTTTTTCGATAATAAAACCTTTTGCATACTGAGGTAATTCTTGCGTAGTGGGTTTTAAATTGCAAGGTAGGTTTTTTGTTGAACCGTAACTCCCTGTTAGGTAAAAGAATAGTATAAGGCAGTATATATTTTTCACAGCATGTAAAATTAACCTAATTTTTTTGTCTAAGATTATTAACCAAGTTTAATTTTAATGACACTATTTAATGTATTTTTGCACCTAATTTGGTTCTCAAAATAATTTTGAGATTAAAAGGGAATTTGGTTAAACTCCAAAACTGTTCCCGCAACTGTAAGCTTTTACCTCTAAGGAGGGTTTATTAATGCTTCGCCACTGTTTAACAAAACGGGAAGGCTATTAAGTAAAGCAAGTCAGGATACCTGCCATTTTAAAAATGTTTAGAATCTTCGGGATAAAGGTTTTAAGGCATTTTTGTTGTTATCCCTTAATTTTAGTTATATGAAGTTACATTTACTTTTTTTGGGATTCTCATTGTTTCAAATTTCTGTTATAATTGCCCAAGAACAAAGCCAAACAGTTACACAAACCAATTTAGAGGAGGTCGTTGTTTCAGATTCTAAGTTCGAGCTAAAACGCTCGCAATCTGGTAAGGTAATTATTAAAATTACTGAAGAAGAATTACAAAAATATCAAGGACGAGGTTTAGTCGAATTATTACAAACGTATGGAGGTATTAATATTATTGGAGGTCGTTCGGCAGCAGGGCAAAACTTAAATTTTTCTATACGCGGGGGGCGTAATCGTCAAGTTTTGATTTTGATAGACGGTGTACGCGTTTCGGACCCTTCTAGGATTGATAATGACTTTGATTTGAATTTTTTGAACTTAGCTGATATCATATCAATAGAAATTCTTAAAGGAGCAACAAGTACTCTATATGGTAGTTCTGCATCCGCAGGGGTTATTAATATAACCACCAAAAAATCGTCTAAAGAAGTAGGGGGGCGTTTAGGCATAACCACAGGAACTCAAAAGGCAGCAAATAAAACCTTAGAAGATTTGACCTATTTTTCTAGCTTCGCCACATTTATAGGCTCTAAAGATAAGTTTAACTATAAAGTTAATTTGAATATTCAGCAAATAGATGGTTTAAGTTCGGTACGAAACGGTACAGAATTAGACCCTTTTGAGCGTTCAAACTTAGGGTTTCAGTTTGGGAGAAAGGGAGAGAAACTAAATTGGAGTGTAGAATTAAATTCAGATAATATTGTTTCTGATTATGATAATGCATTCCCTGTAGAAGACGCAGATTTTAGATTAACGACAAACTTAAATAGATTCTCTTTTACGACTAACTACGATTATGCTAAGGGAAGTTTATATACTGTTTTTGGGTATCAAAAAACAAAAAGAAATTTTAAAGATAGTTTTCCACGAAGCACGCAAGCCGCCAATTTAACGCTCGATGTATATAACAAGTATAAAATTAGAGATCGTATATATAGTATAATAGGTTATTTACATCAACAATCTTCTTATGTGGGCGTTCCTATGAACACTCAAAACGACATATACGCCAACTTTGTGTATTTGTCTTCGCAAGGTTTTAATTTAAATGTCGGAGGACGATTAAATATAAATAATATCTATGGGAACCATTTGACATATAGTGTAAACCCAAGCTATTCACTTGCGTTGGGTAAGGGTAATAAAATAAAATTTATGTCGTCTTATAGCACGGCTTTTATTAGCCCAAGTTTATATCAAGTGTACGATGAATATTCGGGTAACTTAGACCTAGAACCCGAAGAAAACAGCACCTTAGAATTTGGTGTTGAGTGGACCAAAGATAATGTAAGAGGGTCTTTAGTGTTTTTTAATCGATTGGAAAACCCAACGTTGATTTACGATTTCACTACGTTTCGCTATGGAAATTCACCTAATAAAATAGATTACCAAGGGATTGAATTTCAATACCAAAACAAACTGTTTAACGCCTTAGATTTAAGAATGAATTATACGTATAATCAAACTAAAGGTGGTGATTTAATTAATTTACCGAAGCATTCTGCTAGTTTAATTTTTGATTATAGTTTTATTGATGCAATAGATTTGCATACATCCATTCAACATTTAGGTAGCAGAACAGCTTTGAGCGGGGTTAATCTAAACTCTTATACTTTGGTTGACTTTAAAATAAGCCATCAATTTTTGAAAAAAAAGCTACCTGTATTTTTTACAGTAGCAAATATCTTTGATACTGATTATATAGAAATTGAAAACTATAGCACCCAAGGGCGAAATTTTCGGTTAGGTGTAATTTTTAATTTTTAAATAATATTTCAGAAAACATTTCGGTAGAAAAATCACCTTCGATATACATTCCAAATGATTCTTCTGTTGGTGGAAGCTGAACAAGCCCATCTGGTTTAGGAGCAGAAAATCGTCTTGCAGTTCCTGAAATTTTACTTAGAGCAGTTGCCAACAGAGGCTCTGTAGGAGACCCTAACACGCCATAGTTACTTGCGACCTCTTGTTGTTCTAAAGTTGGAATTAAACCATCTGCATAATCCGCAAAATCTTTACTATTAGCTATTTTTAGTACTATGGGTTGCATTGCATAGGTATGGTTTGGATTTTTTGTAGCCGGATTTTTATTATCTATATAATCATAGAGTGTAACCGACCCTACGTTTTTACCAACAGTTCTAGAACCAATAACAACTACATTTATATATGAAGATAGCCCATTTATTAGTAACTCACTTGCAGAAGCACTTTTGTTTGTAGCTAATATATATACCGTACCAAGTTTTAACGATGTGAGGGTAGTCCCAGCAACTGTTTTATTAACAAAGTAGTTATTTAGCTCACGATCATCAGCAGTATTTGAATTATTATTTAAACCCTCGAAAAAAGCTGTTAGCTTAGAATTCCATATTTGTTTAGCAAATACTTGACCAGTAAATTGTCCTGTAATAAGGCTAGCTAAATAGGTACAGGTTTGCACGGACCCCCCTGGGTTGTAACGCAGGTCTAGCACTAATTCTGTAACTCCCTGAGTAGAAAACTCTGAGAATACTTTAATTAATTGTTCATCAAAACTAGAATTAAAACTATTATACATTAAATATCCTACTTTTTTACCGCCGTGATTTAAAACTAAGTTTCTGTGAATTGGGTCTTCTTGAAAATCTTTTATTTTATTTAGGGTAATTGTAGTCCCAGTATTAGTAAATGTCTTACTAGATGAATCGAAACTTGCACGCCCCACATTATAACTTAAATCTTGACTTGTTAATAGCGCTATATAATTATTTGTATTGAGGTTTATATTGTTAATACGGTTAACAAAATCCCCACGTTTAATCCCTTTTTTTTCTGCATCAGAACCTTTAACTACGTGAGTAACTGAAAGAACTAAATTATTACACCCGTCGCATTGTCGAGTCACAATATACCGCATTCCGTTATCTGACGAAATTCCAGCTAATTGATTTTCTAAAGCTTTATAATCATTTTGAATCCAACTAAAACGGTCAACAGGAAACTTTAGACTATTGAAAAAAGATGTAGGATTCGATTCATTACTTAAAAAAGAGAGGTAATCAGCAGCATTAGTTTTTTTAGAATCTGCCAAATTTGGCACTTGCTCTTGCCAATAATAATATAAATTTAATCCTTTCCAAATAAAATCATTTATCTCATTAGTTGCAGTTGCAGTTGTGCTTGTACCCGTACCTGTTGTGCTTGTATTTGTTCCCGATGGTGGAGTTGTCGCTACTGGTGTACCAGGTACGCTTGTGATAGTATCATCATTATCGGAAGAACAGCTTGTTAAAAACATAACAAAGCCTATAGCTAGTATATAGTAAAATGATTTTTTCATGTTCTTTAATATTTTATGCAAGTTTTATACGTCAAATATAAAACTTTATTGAATTTAATAAGTGTTAAAATGTATTATAATATACTTCAAAAATTAAGCCAATTCAACAACGGTTTTTAAAGAAGTCATGTTTTTTTAGATGAAGGATAAGATAAATCAAGAGTAATATTACTATACTTGCAATAATAAAAGACCAATTTAAAATGAAATCATATTTTTTGATATTAATAGTTGTGCTAAGTAGTTCTACGCTTTTTAGTCAAGATATTGATGGAGATGTTTTTGAGAAGTATAAGAAAGACCGCTCGGTGTCTTATATAAATATAAGCCCTAAAATGTTCGAAATGTTAGGCAAATTGAGTTTCGACGTTAACGACCCGAAGGCAAAGGACTTTGTGAAAATGGTGCAAGAACTAGATCATTTTAAAGCATTAACATCAAAACATGTATCGGTTGCACAGGACATGGAATCTTGGCTTGAAAATCAGCTTGAGGAGACAGCACTAGAAACTATAATGAATTTTTCGGAGCAAGGTGCTGACATTCAGATTTGTGTTATTTATGGTAATGAAGACGCTATAATTAATAGGCTAGTAATGTACATTAAAGGAGTGCAAGAGTTAGTTAGTAAAAAAGGTTTAACCCTTTCGGGAGTAGATTATGTACTACTATCTGTTGAAGGCAAAATTAATTTGAACCAAGTAGCAACATTAGCAGAAATTGTAGAAATCCCTGGAGGCGAATTTTTAAAGAAACTGAATTAAATACCAGTATAATTAAAAGGGGTTATGGACTTTAATTCCGCTTTTATTTTAGTATCAATATTTAATTCATCGATAAAAGCATGTAAAACGTCTTTATCAATTTTACTATCAGTTCGCGTTAATCCTTTTAGAGCCTCATAAGGGTTAGGATATCTCTCTCGTCTTAATATTGTTTGAATAGCCTCGGAAATTACAGCCCAGTTAGTATTCAAATCGTGGTCGGTTTTATCTTGGTTTAGCACTAATTTATTCAATCCTTTTACGGCAGATTTAAAACCAATTATAGAATGCCCAAAAGGGGTTCCAATATTTCTAAGCACAGTACTATCTGTTAAGTCGCGTTGTAACCTAGAGATAGGAAGTTTGCTAGAAAAATATGCATACAAGGCATTTGCAACGCCTAAGTTGCCTTCTGAGTTTTCGAAATCAATTGGGTTTACTTTGTGTGGCATAGCAGAAGAACCTACTTCTGAAGCAAGAATTTTTTGTTTAAAATAATCCATCGAAATATAACTCCAAAAGTCTCTGTCTAAATCAATGATAATTGTATTAATTCTTTTCAAATTATCGCAAAGCGCAGCAAAATAATCGTAGTGTTCTATCTGTGTCGTAGGAAATGAATGATGCAACCCTAAGCATTGTTCAACAAAATGCGCCCCAAAGTTTTTCCAATCTATATTTGGATATGCTACCTTATGCGCATTGAAATTACCTGTTGCACCTCCAAATTTAGCGGCATGTGGTATAGCGAGTAAGCTGCTTTTTTGATGCTCTAAGCGATTGATAAAAACTTCAATTTCTTTTCCTAGTCGAGTAGGGGAAGCTGCTTGCCCATGTGTTTTTGCTAAAAGAGGTACGTCTTTATATTTTACTGCAAGCTCGTTGAGTGTCTCGAGTAAAGCGTCTAACTCTGGCAAATAAACTTTTTCGAGAGCTTCTTTTATAGAAAGAGGTATTGCCGTGTTGTTAATGTCTTGAGAGGTTAACCCAAAATGGATAAACTCTTTATAATTTTGTAATTCGAGCTTGTCAAATTCTTTTTTAATAAAATATTCAACTGCCTTTACATCATGGTTAGTCTCACTTTCAATCTCTTTAACTTCAATAGCAGTGTCAGAAGTAAAATGCCGATATATAGAACGTAACTCGTCGTAAAGACTTGGCTTAAAGGATTTTAATTCTGGCAAGGGCAGTTCGCAAAGCGCGATAAAGTATTCAATTTCTACTTGAACACGGTATTTAATTAACGCTTCTTCCGAAAAAAACGGAGCAAGAGTTCTAGTTTTTTCTCTGTATCTACCGTCAATAGGGGAAATAGCATTTAGTGTGTTAACTTTCATAGAGTTAAATTATAAGGGTACAAAGATAAAGTACTTGCAGCAAAGTAAAAGTTAAAAAATGAGTAATTGTTTTACTACAGATTTAAAAGCAGCAGTACTGTTAGGAATTTCTTTTTCTATATATGATTTTAGTTCGGGTAAAATCCAACTTTCATGATTTTTAAAATAGGCTAATGTTTTGATGACGTATGCTTTTGGGGCTACTTTTTTTGCTTCTAATAGTGTGTCAAAACATAGTGTAACTATAGTGTCAATTTGCGTTTTGCTTAGTTGCTCCCTGTTTTTTTTAACATCACAATATTGGTAGAGCAGTTTTGCAAAAGGGCGTCTTTTACTTTCGTGTTTTTGGTGGGGATATGCCAATAAGAAATCCGAAAAATAAGGGTTTAGAGTAATATACTGCGTTTTAGTTATTAGCATTTCGAAAACCCATGATGCGATAATATGTTCGCGGTTTTGTTCTTTTGAAAACGCAAGAGAAATTAATTCTTCGAGGAGTTCGGGTTTGTCTATAATAAGTTTTACGCCTTTTTGTCGGTCTTCGATAGATGCGTAGTAGGAGAGGAGTGCTTTCTTCAGAGGAGAAGTAGGCATTGATTTACGATTGTAAGATTTTGAACTCTTCATAACAACTGCTTATTGCCTCTAAAATTTGAAGGTCGTTAGCATCTTTTATAAAAGCGTCAGAGTAGTTGCAGTTTCTAAGGATTTCTTCTATGTCTATTCTATCAATCCCAAGTAATTCGACAAGCACAACTCTATCAAATTTACTAGCTAACAAATCTTTTATTTGGTCATCTGCGCGCATTTGTTTGAGCTTACGCATCTGTTTCGGCTTTTTACCAAATAAATTATATAAAAAATCAGCGGGGTTAAAAAGAGACTGCACCGCTTTGGAAATCGAAGAACGGTTTCGGTTCCCTGCCTCATACCCTGCTGAGGGCAAACCTTGTATACTGTATCTCCCAGCCGGATTCAAAGGAATGTTTTTAACATCAATATCTAAATAACCAGTAAGCCGATAAGGGCGTAAAATTACTTCTTCGAGTGCATACGCCAAGGTGGTAAGTTTAAACTTTGGTTTTTCAAACTTTAACATGTCTTGTGTAACGACAATTTTTAGGGGCTTAAATCCGATATAAGAAAAATATAATGTATCGTCAACTTGGGCTTCAATTTCAAAACTACCTTTGTTGTCTGTTATCGCTCCAACAATAGTATTCAAATTAAGTATATGCGCATTCTCTATAACTAATTCGGTTACATCGTTTTCAACAATGCCTTTAAGTAGTTGCCTTTCGTTTTCTTGAGCATAGGACTTGCAAATGAAAAGAAGCGAAAAAGAAAATAGTACTTTAAATAACCTAAAATTCATAAAACAAAAGTATAAAGAAAAAGTATGTTCTAGAGCAAGGCGTTTAAATTTATGAGAATATTATGCTTTAGGCTTCCTGCCAAATCCTTTGGGCTTTTTTCCTTTCGATTGGTAAGGCTTAGAACCTGAAAACGATTTTTTCGATGAATTTTTATTGTGCCTATCAAATTTTTTAGGACCTCTTCGCTGATCGTTCTTTCTATTACCACCACCGCCTCTAGGCTTTTTCTCGGAAACCTCTACATTAATAAAACGTCCGTCTAATTGAAAATCGGTAAACTTGGCGAGTACTTTTTCGCGTAAGGTATTTGGTGTATTGAAAAACGAAAAACTCTCCATAACATCGACATGAAAAATATCGTCATTTTCAATTTCTAAGGTTGCTTTTAAAAAGTCCTTTAGAACCATCCAATTATAATTGTCGCGCTCACCTACATTTATAAAATAGCGTGTACTATCTTTTTTATTATAATTTTCGTTTTCCGAAGCGTTGTTTTCAAAACTAGTGTTGAGGTCTTTACTTTTTGAGTAATAGTTATGAAAACGTGCAAACTCTACCGAAACTAAACGTTGAATTAATTCTTCTTTAGACAAGTCGTTTAGCTCTGCTTCGACTTTAGGTAGGTAATTTGAAATTTCATCGTTTACCTGAGTGTTTTTAATCTTTTGAGCCAACGAATATAATTGCGTTTCGCAAATCTCAATTCCAGTAGGGATTGTCTTTAATTCAATTTTTGCTTGAATTATTTTTTCGATGGAACGTATTTTTCGGGCTTCACTTTGTGTTACAATAATCATAGACACCCCGTGGCTTCCGGCACGTCCTGTACGTCCACTGCGGTGCGTATATATTTCTGCTTCGTCTGGCAGTTGGTAGTTAATAACATGGGTAATGTTGCTAACGTCAATACCTCGTGCGGCGACATCGGTAGCAATTAACATTTGAATTTGCTTGTTCCGAAACGACTTCATAACCAAATCGCGCTGGTTCTGACTTAAATCGCCGTGTAGTGCTGCGGCATTATACCCATCTTCAATTAGTTTTTCGGCGACCCGCTGTGTGTCTCTTTTGGTTCTACAAAAGATAACCGAAAAAATATCTGGATGCACGTCAACTAACCTTTTTAGAGCAGGGTAGCGGTCGCGTCCGCTTACCTTATAATACTCGTGGGTTACGTTTTTGCTTCCTGCGTTTTTCGACCCGATGGTTATTTCTTCGGGGCTGTGCATAAATTTTTTGGCAATCATCGAAACTTCTTTTGGCATTGTTGCCGAAAAAAGCCATGTGTTTTTATCGTTTGGTGTGTGCGAAAGAATTTCGGTTATGTCTTCATAGAAACCCATGTTTAGCATTTCGTCTGCCTCGTCTAATACGCAATATTCAATTTTAGAGACATTAACTAGTTTTCTGCGAATCATATCTTGCATACGCCCTGGGGTGGCTACAATAATTTGCGCCCCTTTTTTAACGTTCTTTGCTTGGTCGGTAATACTTGCACCGCCATAGATAGCTACAACGTTAATCCCTTTTATAAATTTGGCGTAGTTTTTTAGCTCTTGCGTAATTTGTAAACAAAGCTCGCGCGTGGGCGATAAGATTAACGCCTGCGTGGTTCTGCTTTTAATATCTATTTTTTGAAGTATAGGAAACCCAAAGGCTGCAGTTTTTCCGGTACCTGTTTGTGCCAAGGACACAATATCGGTGTCTTTGCTAAGTAAAATAGGAATTGTTTTTTCTTGAACTTCGGATGGGTGTTCAAATCCCATGTCTTCTATAGCCTCTAATAAGACTTCGTTAAGACCAAGGTCGTGGAATGTTGTCATTGCGGGCAAAGGTACTCTATTTTACATTAAAAAGTGGTATATTTATATTTAACACTTATATATGGCAGAGCGAAAACCAACTGAAAGTAAAAAGGATAAAGACGACTGGGAGGTAACCGCCAACAGGTTTGTCGCATATTTCGATATACTAGGCTTTAAAAACCGTGTAATGCGAGAGTCTCATGAAAAAGTATATGAACAGTTAGAAAAAATTTCAAGGCTTAAATTAATTATAGAAAACCATAAGTATACATTAGAAGATAAACAAGTTTATATTACCATTTTTTCTGATTCGATATTTGTTTTCTCAGAGGATGCGTCTGGGAATAGTTTTGACTTTTTTATTGCAGCAATAACTACTCTTTTTGGTGCTACAATCAGTAATAAAATACCCTTAAAAGGGGCAATAGCGTATGGAGAAATTACCGTTGATAAGGAAAATCAAATTTATTTTGGGCAGCCCATAATAGATGTCTATTTACTTGAACAAGACGTAAATTACATGGGTATAGTAGCACATCATAGTATAGACAAATATATAGAAGAAGATAAGAGGATTGATTTAAAGCAATATTTTTTTAAGAGCTTATTACTCGAAATAAAAACACCGCTTAAAAGTGGAAGGATTGCCCATACAAATATTAGTTGGTTTCATAAAGTTTTCTTTGATGGAGAAGAGAAGACAGAAGAGGAGGTTAATACAATATTAGAAGAGCGCATTAAGACTTTCAGAACTAGTTCTACGGGAGCAGCTAGGCGCTATGTGGATAATACTTTAGAGGTATTTAATCGCTATCTTGATTATGAAGAAGAAAACAAAAAACTAAATAAAAACACTTAAATATAACCTTTAAAAACATTCAGTTTTTTACTTCATTTTTTAGGTCGGAGTTTTTGGTTTTTTTATGCTCTGCGGAGGTACGTACTACAAAGTAAAATAAACCAAACTATAACCAAACCGTAACCAAAGCTAAACCAAACTATAACCAAACCGAAACCAAACGGAAACCAAACCGAAACCAAACCGAAACCAAAGCATAACCTAATGTAAATGTTAATGATAATGTAAATGTTAATGAGAATGAAAATGTAAATACAAATGAAAATGAAATATACCCCTACTAACTAAACCACGTTTAGAAAAACAAAAAACAGTAGTTGCGGTTTTTTCTGGGTGCTTGGGGAGGGGAACGTTAGTTCTTGTGCTTAAATTTGTGCATTACGTTCTTTGACATTCTGATATCCCCAAACCACTAACAGACTGTTCGCTAAAGCACTGATTAAGAGCTCAATCATTGCCACAGCAACAGTTATCTACGGTAACAATTTTATAATAATTTTAGCACCTGTTCGGTTGTGCTTCCCCCTTTTAGGTGCAGGGCATTGCTATATTTTTGGAACCACGTAATTTGCCTTTTTGCGTAGCGGCGCGAGTTTTTTTTAATTTCTTCAATGGCAGTTTTGCTGTCGAATGTGCCATCGAAACACGAAAACCATTCGCTATAACCTACGGTTTGCAGGGCAACGTTGTCTTTGTGTGGGTAAAGGCTTCGGGCTTCGTTTTCTAAACCTTGGTGCACCATTTGGTCAACACGTTTGTTAATTCGATTGTAGAGTTGCGTTCTATCCCATTGAATAGATAAAATCTTAGAATTAAAAAAGTTTGGAGCTTGCTTGTTTCCCAAAAAAGAGGAGTAGGGTTTGCCACTAGACAAACATATTTCGAGCGCGCGAATTAGTCGCCGTGGATTTTTTATATCCACACGGGCATAGTACACAGGGTCTTGGGCTTTTAGGTGTTGTTGCAATGGCGTAATCCCTTCTTCTGCAAGTTGCGTGTTTAGTTGGGTTCTAATTTTTGGATCAACTTTGGGGAAGGTGTCTAAACCCTGCATAACGGCATCGGCATATAAGCCAGATCCCCCAACCATAACTACGGTGTTGTGTGTTTTGAAAAGGGTTTCTAGGCAACTCAACGCTTCTTTTTGAAACGTCCCTATATTATATGGGTTGTGAATACTTTTTTGCTGTATAAAATGATGCGGCACAGTTGACAACTCCTCAGAACTTGGCACTGCAGTACCTATTTTCATTTCTTTGTAAAACTGTCGGGAGTCGCACGAAATAATTTCGGTTTGGTAGTGTTGTGCTAAACCAATTGCTAGTGTTGTTTTTCCACTTGCTGTGGGCCCTGCTACATAGAGTAAACGCTTAGTATTCATCGTTCAGTTGAAATCCACAACTATGGCAAAATAGCGCGCCGTCTTTGTGTTTTACTTCGTTACAATTAGGACAGGCTTGTGTGTTGGTGTCTATAGCCGTATTTTTTTGGTGGGTCATTTCGGCAGAGACAATGCCAGTAGGTACTGCGATAATGCCATATCCCATAATCATAATTATCGAAGCGACTAATTGCCCTAAAGCTGTTTCGGGTGCAATGTTGCCATAGCCCACGGTAGTCATTGTTACGATAGCCCAATATATACTCCTAGGAATAGACGTAAAACCGCTTGCACTTCCTTCAATTAAATACATAACCGTTCCAAAAATAATGCAGAGTATAATGACTGTAAACAAGAATACAGAAATTTTTACACGACTTGCTTTAAGGGCATTCATAAGTAAATTGGACGCTCCAATAAACCGCGTTAGTTTTAAAATTCTAAATACACGAAGTAGGCGTAAGGCTCTTAATGCTATTAGAGATTCGGTGCCCACAAAAAATAACGAAATATATAGGGGAATAGTTGACAATAAATCAATAATGCCATAGTAACTAAAAATATAGCGTAAAGGTTTTTTTATTGCAATTATGCGAATAATATATTCTATCGAAAATAATACGGTAACGACCCATTCAATCCAGTAAAACTGTCTATCGAATAGCGCGTCGATATAGGAGACACTCTCTAGCATTACTAAGATAACACTAATGATAATAAGCGTTAGAACGCCTAGGTCAAAACGTCTGCCAGCAGGTGTATCTGCCTCGTACACAATTTCATGAAGGCGGTGTTTCCAGTAGGGAGTGGTTGCTTTTGGCATTTTAGCTAAAGAAAGAAAGTTTAAATTTAAGGATTATCTAAATTAATTATTTTTTTATATCGTTTTTGTTGCATAAAGTTTTGAACAATCGCCTGAGTATCACGGTTATTATCAATAGAAATCACACGTTTTTTAACAGCCTCTAAGGTTTTTATCTGGTGATTTAGTTTAAAATATCCATACCCTTTAAAGGTATTATCTTCTATTAGAATAAAACTTTTTTCGTCCACGCTTTTTCCTTTATCAACTATTAGCATATGTTTATGCGGATACTGCAAACGTTCCTCAATGCCTAGAAGCCGCGTATTATACTCTTGTGGGGCTTCGTTTTCTAAACAGGCACCATTACATTTTTTAAGCCCATAGGCAAAGCAGGCGTTTTTTGTTTTTTTTAGCGATGTTAAATTTTCACATAGGGTAAATTCTTCAATCCAAAGTTCTAATTTTTTAGTTGCATCACTTCTATTTTTAAACACCTGAAGGTACGTATGTTCTTGTTTAATATCTTCGATTATTAGTTTATGGTAGGGCGATGTAGTATCGACACGAATACCCACGTGATAGTATTTTTGTTTTAGAGCGCGGTTAAGTAGCGGTTGATTTTTTTTAATCTCATGCTGTTCTTTTAGTAAAGCTAAACATTCATTTCCGCTAAGTTCAAAAGAAACCCGAGCTAACATATTTTGAATTTTAACCGCTTTTGGGCTGTCTTTTGTAAGGTGGTTCGATACCCTTTTTTTTATGTTCTTGCTTTTACCGATATAAATAATTTCTCCGTTTTTATTATAGAAATAATATATCCCTGTTTCGGAAGGTAGTTTATCAATAATATTTAAAAACCTAGAGGAACTCTTTTTTTCGTTTAGCACTTTTACATAAGTACTTATAATTTCTTTGCTACTATCTTTTTCTAAAAGAAGTTTAAAAAGCTCCAGAGTTGCCAAAGCATCACCGTGGGCGCGGTGGCGTTCTGATATTGGAATGCCTAGAGAACGGACTAATTTTCCTAGTTTGTGCGACTTAGCATCGGGTAAAAGTTTTTTAGAAAGGTCCACAGTACACAAAGATTTTCTTTCGAAAGAATATCCCAAACGATTAAACTCTGTTTGCAAAATGCGATAATCAAAACTAGCATTGTGCGCGACTATAATGCAATTTTCGGTAATTTCTACAATACGTTTAGCGAGTTCATAAAACTTTGGTGCGTTTACGAGCATTTTATTATTAATACCTGTCAACCGTTGTACAAAAGGCTGAATGTCCCGCATGGGGTTTACTAAGCTAGATAATTGATTTGTGATTTTTTGCCCATTATAGCGGTAAATAGCAATTTCTGTAATCCCTTCTTCGTTATACTTACCTCCGGTGGTTTCAATATCTAATATAGCGTACATATACCTTTTTAATTTCGCTCTCCAAAAATTTTACTCCCAATGCGCACCATAGTACTTCCGTGTTCTATTGCCAGTTCATAGTCTCCACTCATACCCATCGAAAGTTCTGTGGCTTCTGGATTATGCGTTTTAAGTAAATCGAAACATTGCTTAAGATTTTGAAACTCGCTTTTAATTTGCTCTTTATCTTTGGTAAATGTAGCCATACCCATTACCCCTTTAATTTTTATGTTAGGAAAAGGATTAGAGCTAAGATCTCCAATAAGTTGTTGTAGTTCGTCTTTGCTAAACCCAAATTTAGTGTCCTCTTTTGCAATATGTATTTGAAGCAAGCAATTAATGATGCGCTTGTTTTTAGCAGCTTGTTTATCTATTTCTTTTAGCAACTTATATCTATCCACACCATGAATTAAAGCCACATAGGGCGCCATGTATTTAACTTTGTTTGTTTGTACATGCCCAATCATATGCCATTGAATATCTTTGGGTAGTGCCTCCCATTTGTCGGTCATTTCTTGAATTTTATTTTCCCCAAAAATTCGTTGCCCTGCCTCATAGGCTTGCATTAGGTCCGAAACAGGTTTTGTTTTAGATACGGCAACAAGGCTTATGTGTTTTGGTAGCGTAGATAAAAGTTCTTCGAGTTGTTTTTGGATATTCATTCTATAAGAATTGAGACGCTACAGCAGGGTTTTTAAAATCCATACGGTAATCATAAAAACCTACTCCAGATTTGACACCCAAATTTCCAGATGCTACCATATTAACAAGTAGGGGGCAAGGGGCGTATTTTGGGTTTCCAATATTGTTGTGCAAGACTTGTAAAACGGAGAGGCAAACATCGAGCCCAACAAAATCGGCAAGTTGCAAAGGCCCCATAGGGTGTCCCATTCCAAGTTTCATCATCTGATCAATTTCTGTGACACCGCCTATTCCACAAAATAAGGTTTCGATAGCTTCGTTTAGCATAGGCATCAAAATTCTATTAGCAACAAAACCAGGGTAGTCTTGGGCAACTAATGGTGTTTTATTTAATGCTTTCGAAATGTCCATAATTTCATTTAAAATATGGGCATCGGTTTTATACCCTCGAATCACTTCAATGAGTTTCATCACTGGGACAGGGTTCATAAAATGCATTCCAATAACTTTTTCGGGACGCTTGGTAAATGAAGCAAGTTTTGTAATAGAAATCGAAGATGTATTCGAAGCTAAAATGCAATGCTCAGGGGCGAATTTATCTATTTGCCTAAAAAGTTTTTCTTTTACGGTTATGTCCTCCGAAACAGCTTCGACAACTAAATCGGTAGTGCTTAGTGCTTCGTTTAACTCTGTGGTAATATTAATACGGTTTAGAATTTCAGTTTTTTCCTCGGAATTAATAATGTTCTTTGCGCGTTGTCGCTCTAAGTTTTTATCAATTGTGGCTAACGCCTGTTCTAGTTGGTCTTTAGAAATATCAACTAGTTGTACATCAAAATTATGTTGTGCAAAGCAGTGAGCAATGCCATTGCCCATGGTTCCGCTTCCGATTACAGTAACATTTTTCATTCTTAAAAGCAGTTTATAATTTGGTGCGCTACACGTAGTGCTTTCGTGGCATGAGACAAAGATACAATAGGCTCTGTTTTGTTGTTAATCGCTTCGGCAAAAGTATTTAGTTCTTCGAGTATAGCATTTGTGTTTTCTATAGCAGGAGGCTCAAAATAAATTTGCTTTTTTACGCCTTCGGCATTTTGCAAAATTAAATCGAATTCTTGAGGTTGTTTCGGGGCATCTTTCATTTTAACTATTTCGACTTCTTTGGACAAAAAGTCAACGGAGATATACGCATCTTTTTGAAAAAATCGTGTCTTACGCATATTCTTCAAAGAAATTCTACTTGCAGTTAAATTAGACACACAACCATTTTCAAATTCAATTCGGGCATTGGCAATGTCTGGAGTTTCGCTAATAATAGCTACTCCTGTACCACTTACGTGTTTAACTTTCGAATTGACTATGCTTAAAATAATGTCAATATCGTGAATCATCAAGTCTAAGATTACAGGAACGTCAGTTCCTCTAGGGTTAAACTCTGCCAGTCGATGCACTTCGATAAACATAGGATTATCAATATGCTGTTTTATACTTTTAAACGCGGGGTTGAAACGTTCAACATGACCTACCTGCCCCCAAAGCCCTTTAGTTTTTGCTTTTTCTACAATTTCTTCAGCTTGGGCTACTGTTTGTGCAATAGGTTTTTCGATAAAAATATGCTTTCCTGAGTCGAGGCATTGTAGTGCTATTTCATGGTGGTAGAGTGTAGGGGTAACAATGTCAACAACATCGACTGCTGCGATTAGTTCCTCGCGCGAGCCAAAAGCAATATACCCTTTATCAGCGGAAAGTTTTTCAGATATTTTTTTATCAGGGTCATAGAACCCTACTAAATCGTAATATTCAGACTCTTGTATTAACTGAAGGTGTATTTTTCCTAAGTGTCCCGCTCCTAGGACTCCAATTTTTAACTTTTTCATTCATTTAAATTGTAATGCCAACTAAGTACCTCAAAGGTACATTTTTAGATTTAAAATACCTTTAAGTTACTAATATAGCTAATAATAATATTATTTTTGGCGGCATGAATACGCTTTTAGATACAGTTAAGCATCAGGGACAACGAAAACTCCTTATAGATAAACTAGCAGCGAAGGGAATTAAGGAGCAACGTGTGTTAAACGCAATGCTTAAAGTGCCTAGACATTGGTTTATGGATTCTGGTTTGGAAACACACGCTTATGAGAATAAGGCTTTTCCTATTGCTGCAGAACAGACAATATCGCACCCTTATACGGTTGCTTTTCAGTCTCAACTCCTCGAGGTACAAGCTGGGGATAAAGTACTTGAAATAGGTACAGGTTCTGGGTACCAAACTGCTGTTTTGTTGGCATTAGGTTTAAAGATATATACTATTGAACGTCAGCAAGAATTGTTTAAAAAAACCAAACGTTTGTTTACCAAAATTAATTTGCATCCTAAGAAAGCAATTTTTGGAGATGGGTATTTGGGAATGCCAGATTGCGCCCCCTTCGACGGTATTGTGGTTACGGCAGGTGCTCCTGTTACACCTAAGGCGTTATTAAAACAGTTAAATGTAGGTGGGCGACTTATAATTCCTATTGGAATTGAGGAACAAGTGATGACGCGTTTTACTAGAAAATCTGAAAGTGAGTTCGATAAAGAAACCTTTGGTAGCTTTCGTTTTGTGCCTATGTTAAAGCATAAAAATTAAATTGAAGCCTGTTTATTTTTGATACTTCTTCTTTACACGGTCTAAGTCCCTTTTATTGTCGCGGTCTTTTATTGTGTTTCGTTTATCGTATAGTTTTTTACCTCGACCTAAAGCAATTATCATTTTGGCATATCCTCTGTCATTAATAAATAACCTAAGCGGAATTATTGTTAAGCCAACGTTTTTTACTTCTTTCTCTAATCTTTTTAACTCCTTTTTATTAAGCAATAATTTTCTGGACGAACGTGGTTTGTGGTTATAATACGTTCCATAAAGATATTCTTCGATATACATATTAATAGCAAACAATTCACCTCTTTCATTGAACTCGCAAAAACTCTCGGCTATCGATGCTTTACTATACCGTAGAGATTTAATTTCTGTTCCTGTCAATACAATGCCAGCAGTATATTGGTCTATCAACTCGTATTCGAACCGAGCTTTTCTATTTTCTATACTTACTTTTTTTTTCATTGAGCGTAAAAGCAGATTATGGTAATACTTTTTTAAGCACTGCAATTTAAAGTTAAAATTCTATAAACTGCTAATCATAAAAAAGTATATTTTTTTATAATTAGTATATAGATGCCTATTCAAAAAGGGAATTAACAATCATTGTAAAAAATATTATTGATGTTATAACATTCTTATATTTGGTAAAATTTAAACCTAATAGCATGAAAAATTTAAGCCTACTTTTTTTATTACTTTTTATTGGTTGTGCAACAAAACAAAATAGAAAAAATGATTTAGAAAAACTCAATTTAAAAGGAAATGTAAAATCATTTACACACCGTAATTTTTATGCGGGTGAAAAGTTTGGCGAAGTCGTAAAAAAGGATGAAAAGTTATTTGAAAGGAGTTATAAAGAGTTTAGCAAAAAAGGGAATGAGTTAAAAAGAATTGTATATGACCACAATGGAAAGGCAGTATATGAATATACGTTTAAACGTGATAAATATGGAAATATAATTGATCAGAATTTTTATGATTCGGAGGGTAACTTAAAATATAATTTTACTTTTAAATACGATGCTAAGGGAGATATAATTGAAAGAAATACTTATGAGAATTTAGATGGAGAGCTAAAGAAAGCACGTGTTTATAAGAATGAGTCCAACGAAAATAAAATGGAGGCGACTGAGTATGATTTAGAGGGAAATTTCATGTCTAAATATGATGCTAAGGGAAACCTAATTGAAAGGGATTATCCTTCTCCAATTGACTTTAAATTCAAATTTAAATATGACATAAATGGGAATAAAGTTGAAGAGAGCGTCTATTATTTAGACAATGAACAAGGTCGAGAAGGCGATTTAGAATCTAAATCTAAATATAAATATGATGCTAAGGGAAATAAAATTGAATATGTTAGATTTGATTCAAAAGGTAATTTAGAATCTAAGGAGGCACATAAATATAATGCTAAGGGAGATGTAATTGAAACAAGTGAGTATGGTGATGAAAATATTTTAAAAGAGGTATTTACATATAAGTATAAGTACGACCAAGAAGGCAATTGGGTAGAGCGTATTAAATTGGATAAAAAGGATGAACCATCAGAGATAACAGAACGAGAAATAACCTACTACTAAAACTACTGTGAGTAGAAGAAAGGTTTTAAAATAATTAATCTTATATAGGATATGATGAAGTATATAATAAAAAAATCAGCTATTATAATGTTTATAGTTGTAGGGGTTTGCTTTGAGGCAAAATCACAAGAAATACCTTTAGGTAATTTGGCTCCTAATAATATAAATCATGAAGGAAAAGCGTGGCTAAATTTTTTAAGTAGGGCAGATTCTTTGTTTGCTCATAATGTGGTTATGGCTACTTTTGAACCTAAGGCAAAACTCAATTGGCATAGTCATTCCAAGGGGCAACAATTAATCGTAATTTCAGGATTAGGGCATTATCAAGAGGAAAATAAACCTATACAAGTTTTGAAACCAGGGATTGTTATTAACTGCCCTCCTAATATAGAGCATTGGCATTCATCAACTAAAATTAGTAGCGTTACTTATCTTGCTATTTACCCTCCTATCCCTACAAAATGGGTACGCGAACTAAGCGAAGAAGAATATGATAAATCTTTACTGAGAACACTTTTTGATGAACTTGCTTCTTTTTCAAATGAGAAAAACATAAAAGAACAGGTGCTTAAATTCACGCCCAATGCGGTTGTAGAAACGTATAGAGAAGATAAGCTAAGTTCGAGTTATAGTGGACGTTTTGAAATTGAAGAAGGGGTTACTAGTTTTTTAAATCAATTTGAATCAGTACATTACGAAAATGATACTCATGAGGTTACAGTTAAGGGTAATAAAGCCGAAGGGTATGGCACGTCTAATGTACGCCTGTCGAACGCTAACGATACTTTAAATTATAACATCGAGTATTTCGATACGTATATAAAAACTAATGGGACGTGGTTTATACAAAAGCGAGTTTCAAAGCGTACTAACAATTAGCTTTATATTATAAACATTTCCTTGCTTTACTTACAAAAGAGCGCTCAAATGTTTTTTAAAATATGTAGCGCTATCCTCAACGCTTTGCATAGAAGAATGCGCAAAGTTTCCGCCTTGTTCAATATAAAAATAGTCTAAGCCCGAAACACCTGGGCTGGGCAATATTTTTGTGTAATCGATAGAGCCATTACCTAATTCGGTATAATCTCTAGTCTTAATATCCATATCTTTAATATGCCACATTACATAGCGTCCTGGTTGTGCTGCTACAAGTTCTTTTGGAGTTTTTCCTGAATGTACTGCCCAATACATATCCATTTGCAATTTCACTAAATTTGGGTCTGTACGCTCCATAAGAATATCGTGCCCTGTTGTGGTGCCATCCCATGGCTCAAACTCATACCCATGATTGTGATACGCAAACCCTAAGCCTTGGTTAGTTACTCGTTCCGCAATTTTATTGAGCATATCTGCTAAACGCCTAAAGCTCTCAGCATTTCTGTAGGATGGATCTATCCACGGCCAAGTTATATATGCCGAATTTAAGTTTTTAGCGCATTGGATACAGCTATCGACAAAACGATTTAGTTTAGACTCCGAAGCATCGAAATAATCCGAAAAGCCATAATGCCCACTTGTTACGGTTAGCCCTAAGTCATCTAATATTTGTTTAAACTCTAATGTTTTAAAACCATATAAAGTTTCTTTTTTTGCATTATAGCCATAGGCTTCAAAATCTTGATACCCCATTTTTTTCAATGCTTTTAATGTGGTAATAGGATTTTTTTCCATTACATCGCGTACTGTAAAAAGCTGTAATCCCAGTTTATATTTTTGTAAACTAGAAAAAGATAATTGAGGTAAGCCTAATGCAATAGCTGTGCTAAGTAATGTTGTGTGTCCTATGAAGTCTCGGCGTTTCATAAGACCAAATATATAAATATCTTAGGTCTTACAAGATTGTTTAAGCAAGTTTTAGGGAATTGACTTAGTGTATATTACACATTAAATCTAAAATGCATTACATCACCATCTGCAACGATATATTCTTTTCCTTCTATTCGCATACGCCCAGCCTCTTTTACTTTAGCTTCTGTTTTATAGTTGATAAAGTCGTCATACGATATTACTTCAGCTCGAATAAATCCTTTCTCAAAATCGGTGTGGATTACGCCTGCTGCCTGTGGTGCAGTAGATCCTACATTGATAGTCCAAGCTCTAACTTCTTTTTCGCCTGCCGTAAAATAGGTTTGTTGTTTTAGTAGCTGATAGGTTTTGCGAATC
This sequence comes from Candidatus Arcticimaribacter sp., assembly GCA_965277835.1. GTDB lineage: Bacteria > Bacteroidota > Bacteroidia > Flavobacteriales > Flavobacteriaceae > Arcticimaribacter. Next base: position 282,038 of record OZ255841.1, read on the forward strand.
AACTTAGCAGCCCCTGCCTCTTCTAGCCCTATGTCATTTAGAAATAACTGGCGTTCGTCATAGGTTTCTAGCTCGTTGATGTCTGCCTCAATGCTAATAGCCAAAACTAAAACATCGGCTTGTTCGTCGGCTACTAAACCACGTACTTGCTCTACATAATGATTACCCGATGCGGCATCGCTTTCAGAAACATTACAAACATACAATACGGGCTTGTCTGTTAGTAGCTGTAAACTATTGACAACGTCCTCTCGTTCTGTTTCGGTAAAATCGAAAGAACGCACATTTTTAGATTGTTCTAATCCTTCTTTAATTCTAAGTAGAGTTACTTGTGCTTTTTGAGCGTCTTTATCTCCTGTACGAGCGGCGCGACCTATTTTATCTAAGTTTTTTTCAACTGTTTCGAGATCCTTGAGTTGCAATTCAATATCAATAATTTCCTTATCACGTACAGGGTTTACAGAGCCTTCTACATGCACAACATTGTCATCTTCAAAGCATCGCAAAACATGAACAACAGCATCGGTTTCTCTAATATTAGCCAAAAATTGATTGCCTAATCCTTCCCCTTTACTCGCGCCTTTTACGAGACCAGCAATATCAAAAATTTCGACAGTAGCCGGAATTACTTTTTGTGGATTAACCAACTCGGCTAGTTTATCTAAACGAGGGTCAGGTACATTAACCACCCCAATATTAGGCTCTATAGTACAAAACGGAAAATTAGCGCTTTGTGCCTTTGCGTTAGACAAACAATTAAATAAAGTTGATTTCCCTACATTGGGAAGTCCTATAATTCCTGCTTTCATATAAAATTAAATGGGAGATTACTCTTTATGCATAAAGCGTTGCTTACCCAATAGCACGTCTTCTGTTTCTACATTATCTTCATCGGGTATGCAGCAATCTACTGGGCATACTGCAGCACATTGCGGCTCGTCATGAAACCCTTTACATTCGGTACACTTACTTGGCACAATATAATAATATTCATCTGACACGGGTTCTTGAAATTCATCGGCATCTACCTGCTTTCCATCGGGCAATACAACCGCTCCTTCTAGCGAGGTGCCATCTTTATATCTCCAGTCGTCTGCTCCTTCATAAATAGCCGTATTTGGGCACTCTGGTTCACAAGCCCCACAATTAATACACTCATCGGTAATAATAATTGCCATAGTAACGATTCTTTAATTAAATTTGCTGCAAAAGTAAGACCTTATAGGTTATTCTACAAATTAATGATGACACTAGAGCAACGAATATTTGCATTTGATAAGTTAGGCGACTATTTAAGAAATATAAACCCTAAAAACCTAGAGTACAATTCTCTTTTTCAAACCATTGCTCTTGCGGAGCAAAAAAATGGCTGGTTTATTGAGACCAATGTATTATATGCTTTCTCAGAATGGGGAAAATCTTTAAATCAAACTGACTTAACCCAGTGGACACAACCTTATATGCTTAAACCCAAAAGCCAAAAAACGGTAGGGCTAATTTTAGCAGGCAATATACCTTTAGTTGGTTTTCATGATGTAGTAAGTGTGTTAATTAGCGGACACAAGGCGCTAGTAAAGTGTTCTTCTTCTGATTTGTTATTGATACCTTTTTTAATTGAAAAGCTTCAAGAATTTGAACCGCAGTTTAAAGCGTGTATCGAATTTACGACTGAACAATTGGGTTCTTTCGATGCCATTATTGCTACAGGGAGTAATAATGCAAAACGTTATTTTGAGTATTATTTTTCGAAAGCACCTAGTGTAATACGTAGTAACAGAAACAGCGTAGCTATTTTAGATGGTACCGAAAGTAAAGAAGAGTTGATAGCACTAAGTAACGATATAACACAATACTTTGGACTTGGGTGCAGAAGTGTTTCTAAAGTGTTTGTGCCAAAGGGTTATGATTTAAATCTAATTTTTGGAGCTTTATATGGACATAGTGGTCTAATGGATTACACTAAATACGCAAACAACTATGACTATAACAAAGCAGTGTATTTGATGAGCCAGTTCGATTTTCTTGACAACGGTTTTTTTATGCTCAAAGAAGATGCTTCTTATAGTGCCCCAACTGCCTCGTTGCATTATGAGTTTTATACGGATTATAACGCTCTAAAAAATCAATTGGAAGAGGACAAAGAACACATTCAGTGCATAGTATCGAACCGAGAAAACGAAGGGCATTTTAAATTTGGCGAAGCCCAAAAACCAAAACTCTGGGACTATGCCGATGGAAAAGATACTTTAGCGTTTTTGGGAGATTTGTCATAAAAGCACATTAATTTAAGAATACTTACGATAAGCCTATTTTTACTTTATAAAATATAGTTATTCATCGAAAAAAGATTGTTTTCGTAGTCATTAACATATAATTGTTAAGAATTATCTTAAAAAATATGTTTTTATTAAGCATTTTTCTTGTGTAATGTAGATATTTGCAGCTTAATAAAATTTATGAAAAAACATAACTTTAGTGCAGGACCATCGGTTCTGCCAGCTTCAGTAATGAAAAAAGCCTCCGAAGCAGTTATAGAACTTGACAATATGGGGCTTTCGCTTATTGAAATATCTCATAGAAGCAAAGAATTTATAGCCATAATGGAGCGTGCTAGAGACTTAGCATTAGAGCTTACTGGGCTTAAAGAAAAAGGTTACAAAGCACTTTTTTTACAAGGTGGAGCCAGCATGCAGTTTTTAATGGTTGCCCAAAACCTTTTGAAAAGCAAAGCAGGGTATATCAACACAGGGACTTGGACAAATAAAGCCATAAAAGAAGCAAAATATTTTGGAGAAGTTGTTGAAGTGGCTTCATCTAAAGACACCAATTTTAATTATATCCCCAAAGGGTATAATATTTCAACCGACTTAGATTACCTGCATATAGCAACCAACAATACTGTTGTGGGTACACAGTTTCATCAAATTCCAGATAGTCCTGTGCCGATAGTTGCAGACATGAGTTCAGATATTTTTTCTAAGCAAATTGACTATTCAAAATTTGATATTATATATGCTGGAGCTCAAAAAAACATGGGGCCATCGGGTGCTACTTTAGTAATTATTAAGGAAGCAGTTTTAGATACTCTTGAGCGTGTAATCCCTTCTATACTAGATTATAAAATGCACATAGCTAATAATAGTATGTTCAACACACCTCCTGTGTTTCCAATATACACATCGATGCTTACTTTAGAGTGGATAAAAGAACAAGGTTTATCTAGCATTGAGAAACACAACAAGGCTAAAGCTAAATTGATATACGATGAGATTGACCGCAACTCTGCTTTTGTAGGTTTTGTTGCAAAAGAAGATCGTAGCTTTATGAACGCTACCTTTAATCCTGTTGAAAGCGTGCAGGTTGAAACGTTCGATGCATTATGCCAAGAAGCTGGAATTAGTGGACTGAAAGGGCATCGCTCTGTGGGTGGATATCGTGCATCTATGTACAACGCATTACCTATAGAAAGCGTAGAATTATTGGTAAGTGTAATGCAAAAATTTGAACAAACTCTTTAATTTATATTAATGAAAGTATTAGCTAACGACGGAATTTCTCAGAGTGGAGTAAATTTATTATCCAAAAATGGATATGAAGTTATTACTACTAATGTAGCCCAAGAACAATTGATTTCATATATCAATGAAAATAATATTGCAGTACTTTTAGTTCGTAGTGCAACAACCGCCCGAAAAGATTTAATTGATAAGTGTCCTTCTCTAAAAATTATTGGAAGAGGTGGCGTTGGAATGGATAATATTGATGTGGAATATGCGCGCGAAAAAGGACTAAAGGTAATAAACACACCTGCGGCTTCTTCTAGCTCGGTGGCAGAATTGGTTTTTGCACATTTATATGGCGGGGTTCGTTTTTTATATGATGCAAACCGCAATATGCCTTTAGAAGGAGAAACTAATTTTAAGGGGCTTAAAAAAGCATATGCAAAAGGGAATGAATTACGAGGTAAAACAATTGGTATTATTGGTTTTGGACGTATAGGACAAGAAGTTGCCAAAATAGCATTAGGCGTAGGTATGCGTGTTATTTACTCCGATAAATTTGTGGAAACGGCAACCATAAAACTAGCTCTGTTTAATGGGCAGTCTATCGATGTTGAAATTAAAACACAATCGCAAGAGTCGCTATTAGCAGAGGCAGATTTTATAAGCCTTCATGTACCTAGCCAAAAAGAGTATGTAATAGGAGCAAAAGAATTTAGTCAAATGAAGACAGGAGCTGCTATCATCAATGCAGCACGCGGAGGGGTTATCGATGAGGTTGCTCTACTAGAAGCTCTCGACAACAATAAACTTTCTTTTGCAGGTTTAGATACTTTTGAAAATGAACCAAAACCAGATGTACGTGTTCTTATGCATCCAAAAGTTTCTTTAACACCTCATATTGGTGCAGCAACCGGAGAAGCTCAAGATCGTATTGGGGAAGAGTTAGCAGAACAGATTTCCGAAATACTCGGTTAATGAATTATTTTAACCACTTAAAGAATAAATGGGGCATCACTTCGAATAGCCAGTTTACTATTATTTTTATTGTATTCGGAATTACGGGCTCAACTTCTGTAAAAGTAACAAAACCTATTCTTGAATTTTTAGGTTTTTACCCTAACATTTTTGAAGATATTTTCTTAGGCTCATTATGGTATTGGATATTACGTATTCTCATAATATTTCCTATATATCAAGTATTGCTAATAATTTTTGGTACCCTCTTTTTTCAATTCAAATTCTTTTGGGAGTTCGAAAAGAAAATATTATCTCGTATGGGTTTCAAACGCTTTTTTTCAGAAAAATCTTCAAAGTAAGCGACTAACTATTTCGCAAAAGATGGCTGTACTGCTTCTTTAGTTTTTGAATTTTAGGGTTTATAACGTAAGAACAATAAGATTGCTCTTTATGGTCGTTATAATAGTTTTGATGCTCATTTTCTGCATTATAAAAAGGTGCTTCAGGATTCAATTCTGTTACAATAGGGTTTTCAAAAGTAGTCTCCCCAAGTTCTTTAATAAACGCGGTTGCAATTCTTTTTTGCTCTGTGGAGGTATAGAAAATTGCAGAACGATATTGCGTACCTACATCATTCCCTTGGCGGTTTAATGTGGTAGGGTCGTGGGTAGAAAAAAACACAGACAAAAGCGTTTGGAATGAAATTACATTTGGGTCAAAAATCACTTTTATTCCCTCAGCATGCCCTGTGCGTCCAGTACAAACTTCGCGATAGGCTGGGTTTTTAATGCTACCACCCATATACCCTGGGTAAATTTCTTCAATTCCATTTAACCTTTGGAATACAGCCTCTGTACACCAAAAACATCCTCCTGCAAAATATGCTACTTCATGTTTCATGTTCATAAATTGTTATGTTATATACATATATAACTATAAAGATACAAATCCTAGTTAGATCAAGTAGTTTAATGAAAAAATAATAGTATATTTGTATCCAAATCCATCGGATGATGGTGTTAGCTGGGAAAGTTAGCATAAGTACCTGGATAGGTGCGAGGTATTATGACTGAAAAGTTATTTTGTATATAAGGAATGAGCTTAATTGCTTTTTTTCATAATATTTATTTTATATATAATTCATTCCAAAAATTAAAATAAATATAATATGAATAAACTAATTTTAAAGTTAGATCATTCTAACGACATTCAAACTTCTAATCAAGAGGTTAAGATTCAAAAAATTATTTCTAGTATTTCTGTAGATAGCTTTATAAGGCTACTTAAATATGCAGATAATAAAGTAAACCCTAGGGTTGCAACTAAAAATAAAATTACTAAAAGTATTCACGAAACTCTTGAAACTAGCCCAGAACTTTTTTGGTTTAAATCTAAAGGTATTTTAATAGCTACAGAAAATTGCAAAATTCTTCAGAGAAATAGAGTGGAAATCTCATTTGATAATATAGATCATGAAGGGATAATGGATGGAGGACATAATACTTTTGCTATAGCTCTTTATATTATAGATAAATTATTTGGTGAGAGTCTAAAAAATTGGGAAGAATGTAAGAGTTTTTGGGAAAAGAATTTTGATAAAATTGAAAAATTATATAAAGAAAAAGTCGAAGCGTTTAAATTTTCAATTCCCGTAGAAATCATAACTCCATCTAGAGAAGAAGGTGCTATTAATGAATTTTATGATAATATATCTGAAATATGCTCTGCACGTAATAATAATATCCAATTAAAAGAAACAGCAAAAGGGAATCAGGTTGGTTGTTATGATTACCTCAAAGAGGTATTAAAAGATTTTGATATTATTTGGAAAACTGGTGAAAAAGGAAAAATAAAATCAGAAGATGTTATCAGTTTAGCTTGTTTGCCCCTAATTTTTTTGAAAGAAAAAAAATTGCTGCCAGCAAATAACCTAAAATCGCTAAACAAAATAAATATCTATTCCCAGAAAAGTAAATGTATTGATTTTTTTAATGAAGTTATATCACACAAGGACATTTCTGAGGAAGTTAATGGAAGATATAAAATAAAAAATGAAATCGTAAAAGGTGCGTTAGATCTAACTAAAGAAATACTTTATCTTTTTGATAAAATATATATAGATTTTCCTAATCTTTATCACAATACTGCCCCTGGAAAGTTCGGACGAATCTCTGCTGTTGAACATAGTAAAAAAAGTAGCGTTCCGTTTTATACCACAAACGACTTGGCTGAATATAGATATCCTTATGGATTTTTCTATCCTCTTCTTACTGGTGTTACGAGTTTAATGGAACATGATGATCAGAATAACAAAATATTTTGGAGTATAAACCCTAAAGAATTAGATTTATCTAAGTTAGGTTTAATGCAGTATGTTGAATTAATAAAGATGGTGAATTATAATCCTCAACAAATTGGAAAAGGGGCTGCATTTTATAATGAGTCTGAAAACATTTTTAGAACAGTAAATATCAAAAAACAATAATTATATTTCTTCAAGGCTGATATTTTTTAATATCAGCCTTTTTTATATATAAATGTATTTGATTTATATTCTAAATTATCTGATCAATAAACAACAAGTTATTTTGAACTTATGCAATAAACGTCTTTGACATTTCTGTTTTAGATACATTTCTGTTCGATGCCTTTGAGTGCCTATGAATACACAATATTTGCAAAATACTTAGCGTATTTAAAGATAATATTAAATGTTAAAAAAATGTTAAAACAGTATTATGTATTACACAATACTGTCTAATGTACATATGTTTGCATTGTAATTAACTATGTATAGTATGCTATCGTTAAAAAATTATCTAATCTCAATTTATAAAGGCTATGAATATTGAAAATGCAAAAGCGCAAATGCGCAAAGGAGTTTTAGAGCTTTGCATCCTTAAGATTTTAAGTGTAAAGGACAAATACTCTTTTGAAATTATCGAATCTTTAAAAAAGTCTAAAATATTGGTGGTAGAAGGAACACTCTATCCCTTATTAACGCGACTTAAAAACGGGGGGTTTCTCGAGTATCGGTGGGAAGAATCTACTTCTGGTCCTCCAAGAAAATATTACTCAATAACTAATAATGGTAATAAGTTTCTCGATGAACTTCATATTTCTTGGAGTGAATTAAACAAAGCTGTAACTACATTAATTAAAAAATCATAATTATGAATACTACTATAAATATACATTTAGCTCAAATACTTTTTCATATAGACAGTAATGCCTATGACATACTTAAAGCATATCTCGAAAAACTTGAAAGAACTTTTGCCAATACGGAAGGGAAACAAGAAATCATTGAGGATATTGAAGTGCGAATTGCCGAATTATTTTCAGAATATGCGATAAGAGAAGGTTATGTTATTTCTGAACAAAACGTAAAAGACGTTATTGAAACTCTAGGAAGCCCAGAAGATATTGGAGATGGAGAACCTAGTGAAGACGATACTAAAACAAGTATTCACAAAGAATTATACCGCGACTCTGATGATAGAATTATTGGAGGTGTTGCAAGTGGATTAGGATATTACTTTGGTATAGAACGTGTATGGATTCGGTTAATTTTAGTTCTTCTGGCACTTTCTTCTTTCGGAATTGTTGTACTTATATATGTTGTCTTATGGGCTATAATACCCGAGGCAAAAACTACTGCCGAAAAACTTAAAATGAAAGGCGTACATGTCAACATTTCGAATATTGAAAAAAAAATAAGAGACGAGATGGGAAACATCTCTAAAAGAGTCAAAAACGTTGATTACTCTAAAATGGGAAATTCCTTAAAAAAAAACTCTATGAAGTTTTCAACACTCGTAGAAAAAGTGGTTCAAGGAGTTTTTAAAGTCATCGGCAAGCTAATTGGTGTTATGCTATTGCTTACGTCAAGCTCTGTATTAATTGGACTTTTATTTAGTGTAGCTATTTTTGGGTTTGTCAATTCGATTGATCTACCTCACGAAATATTATTCTTAACACTTAACTCACACCTTTCGTTATGGTTAATATCGTTACTTTTATTATTAAGCGTCGGTATTCCATTTACGTTCATGTTTTTTTTAGGGCTTAGACTATTAACCGAGAGGAGAAAACTAATGAGTAATTCGGCGAAATATACGCTAGGCATAATTTGGGTAGCTACATTGTTGGTCATTGCGTTTTTTATTGCTCGAGAATTTAGAAGCCACGCATTTACATCTAAAACAGTAAAAACCGAAATTATTGACATTCAACCACAAGATACTCTACGTATTAGACTTAATGACTTACAATTTGAAAGTAAAGTGTCAGTTTACAATTCTATTGAATTAGTTTATAATGAAAAGAATGAATTAATGGTATTAGAAGATCATATTCGACTAAAAATTATTCCAAGTAAAGACGAAGACACAAAACTTCAACTTGAACGAAAAGCCAAAGGGTATAGCCAAAGAGAAGCAAAAGAAAACGCAATAGGAATTGAATATTCTTATGATTACTATGATGGAATTCTTTTAATGGATGGTCAATGGGTTTACCCTATAGAACAAAAAGGGCAGGAGCAAAGAGTAAAACTGTCAATTGCTGCAAGCGAAGGGCAATATATTTTAATAAGCGATGATTTAAGCTCTTATATGAATATTAATATAAACAATGACCAAGATTATTATCGAAGAAAAATTGCTGGGCATTTATGGAAAATGGAAAACGGTTTACTTAAATGCCAAGATTGCAAACCTTTGGAAGGCAGCTTTAACTTAGATAATGACGAACTGAAACTTAATGTATCGGATGAGGACAATAGTTTTGAGTTGAGTATTAATGAAGAGGGGATTCAAATAAAAAACGAATAACCAACATTGCTTTAAAACAGTTTTAAAAAAGCAGATAAGCACTACATTTATAAACTTATTTTAATGGTGTAAGTTTTTAGTAAGAGGTTGTAAATTAGAACCCTACCATCATCTCAATCAATTTCTACTCAATTACAAAAGGAGCTTTTTAGCTCCTTTTGTAATTGTTGTTTAAAACACTATATTCAACAGCCTACTTTTCAACTAATCTTATTGAAGATTATAAAATAATTGAAAATAATTTTTATCTTTCGAGTTCACAAAAAATCATTAATTATGAAACTAAACGTAATTAGATCAAAAGAAATAAATGCGCCAGCAAAAAAGGTCTTTGAAGTGATTGAGAATTTAGAAAAATGGAAAGCATGGTCACCTTGGCTAATAGTAGAGCCCGATGCTAATGTGAAAACAACTGAAGAAGGTAATTTTCATGAATGGCAAGGTAAAAGAATAGGAGAAGGTAATTTGAGAATAACTGAAAAAGAGGAAAATAGTATGGTAGCCTGCGACCTTACTTTTTTGAAACCTTGGAAATCAAAAGCCAAAACAAAATTTGTGCTTACCGAAAAAGACAACAAAACTAATGTAGAATGGCACATGGATAGTAGCTTGCCTTTTTTCTTGTTTTGGATGAAAAAAATGATGATTGGAATGCTGAGTATGGATTACGATAGGGGACTTAATATGCTTAAAGAAGTTGTAGAAGAAGGGAAAGCAAATTCTAAATTAGGATTTGAAGGGGAATCTGATTTTAATGAAATTAATTATGTAGGAATAAAACGAAGTACCTCTACAAAGGATTTACCTAATGTAATGGCTAAAGACTTTGAGACTATTTTTAAATTCTTTGAAGATAAACCAGAGCTTGCTAATGGCTTTATGTTTTCGCAATATCACAAATGGAATCTTGCAAAGGGGCAAACTACATATACTTCTGGATTTGGTGTAAAAGAGCAACCTAAAAACTTACCGCCTGGAATGGTATCAGGGAAATTATCTAACACCAAAGTATATACTATAAAACATACTGGAGCGTACCACCATTTGGGTAATGCATGGTCAGGTATAATGTCTATGCAACAGGCTAAAGAAATAAAACCTAAAAAAGGATACCCTCCTTTTGAAGTGTATGTTAACGATCCACAAAACACAAAACCCGAAGATTTAATTACAGAAATAAAAATGCCACTCAAATAACTCTATCTAGCATTTTTATAATCAAACACATATATAGAAAAGATAAATTTCGGGATGTAGCGCAGCTCGGTAGCGCACACGCCTGGGGGGCGTGGGGTCGCAGGTTCAAATCCTGTCATCCCGACTTTTTCACAACTAAATCAAATGGGGTGGAATAAAAACATTGAATTCCATACTGGTATTAGAAAACGTATGAGTGGTATTTAAATAATCTAAAAAATTACAGAGGTCATTAATATTAATTATTGATACTTTTTTCATTTGCCTACACTTACTTTTATTAGTATTTTTATATCAAAATTTTGTGATGAAAATACTATTCCCCCTCAATGTGTTTTTTGCCTTAACTTTCGTTACAAGTTGTGCACAAAATAATGGCCCAGAAATTCAGAGTGAAGAAAACTTAAAATATACTTACGAAACCGTAGTAGATGGTATTAATATTCCATGGGGAATATCGTTTATTTCAGAAGACGAGTTTTTAGTTACAGAAAAATCAGGAATTCTTTACCGTGTATCAAAAGGGGTTAAAACTGAAATTAGTGGGTTACCAGAAATTTATGTTCGAGGACAAGGGGGGCTTTTAGATGTTGCTATTGCACCAGATTTTAAAACCTCAAAAAATATTTTTTTCACTGCAGCTTCTAGTGATGGTGAAGGGGTAGGTGGTCATACTGCGTTATATTCTGCTCAGCTACAAGATAATTCTTTGGGCAACCTTAAGCAACTTTACAAAGGAGAAGGAAACACCAAAAAGGGGCAGCATTTTGGTTCTAGAATTGCGTTTGACAATAAAGGATTTATATATTTTTCGATTGGAGACCGCGGAAATCGTGATGTAAACCCTCAAGACATAACACGCGATGCAGGTAAAATTTATCGACTAAATCAAGATGGGAGCATTCCTACGAACAATCCGTTTTATAATGACAAAAGTGCAAAGAAAGCTATTTATTCCTATGGGCATAGAAATCCACAAGGCATGGTAACACATCCTGAAACTGGCAAAATTTGGACACATGAACATGGACCGAAAGGAGGCGATGAAATCAATATAATTGCTGCTGGGAAAAACTATGGCTGGCCAAAAATAACGTATGGGGTAAACTATAGTGGCACAACTATAACAGCTAAGACATCTCTCCCAGGATTAGAACAACCACTATATTATTGGGTACCCTCCATAGCACCCTCGGGGATGGCGTTTTCTACCAGTGATTTATATCCTGAATGGAAAGGAAATTTATTAGTAGGAGCTTTAAAATTTCAATATTTAGAACGGTTAGTTCTTAAAAAGAATAAGGTTGTAGAGCGTCATAAAGTGTTAGAAAACATTGGTAGAGTTCGTAGCGTTAAACAAGGTCCCGACGGTTTTATTTATATTGGTGTAGAAGGAAAAGGAGTTTTGAAAATTATTCCAAAAACGTCTCTTAAATAACATATATGAAATATTTAATAGGTCTTTATTTTCTAAGCCTTTTTAGTTTTATGAGTTATATGTATCAAGGAAAAACCTTAGAAGAGAGTATTGCTGATGGTACAGAAATATACCAAGATTTTTGTGTACAATGCCACTTAGATAATGGCAAAGGCGTTGACAAAGCATTTCCTCCACTAGCAAATTCAGATTATTTGAAAAATGTAGAGCAAAGTATAAGAGCTATAAAATATGGACTAGAAGGCGAGATTACTGTTAACGGTGAAATTTATAACGGAGTAATGACTAGTCAAGGGCTAGACGATGAAGAGATAGCAGATGTTATGAATTATATCCTTAACAGTTGGGGAAACAAAGCGGATAAACAAGTAACGATAAATGAAGTTAGCGAAACCCTAAATTAATGAAAGCGAGTTTTAGTAAATTTACTCAATTCTTAAATAAGAAGTATAAATACAAGGTTTCTTATATTATCATTGTTATTTCATTTATCATTTGGATGCTTTTTTTAGACTCTAATTCTTGGTTAGTTCAGCGCGAATTAAACTCAGAAATTAAAAAATTAGAACAGCAAAAAAGCAAATTGAAAGAAGCTATTAATGAGGATCAAAAAGTAATTAATCAACTTGAAAATATAGATAGCTTAGAGCGTTTTGCTAGGGAGCATTATAATCATAAAAAAGAAAACGAAACATTATTTTTGATTGAAACCATAGATAATGATTCTATAAAATAGTCTTCACTCAAAAAATAAACTTCCACTGCACATAAATAATTGTATTTTTATAAGCTAAATAAAGAACATGGGAAAAATTATTGCTGTAGCAAACCAAAAAGGAGGGGTAGGGAAAACAACTACTTCAGTTAATCTTGCAGCAGCTCTTGGTGTTCTTGAAAAGAAAGTACTTATAATTGACGCTGACCCTCAGGCAAATGCAACTTCTGGATTAGGAATTGATGTGAATTTAGAGAAAGAAGGGACGTATGAATTGTTTGAGCACAAAGCCAATGTTAAAGATGTAATTATTAAAACTGATTCTCCAAACTTAGATATTATTCCGTCTCATATTAATTTAGTTGCTATTGAAATTGAGTTAGTTGACAAATATGAACGAGAATATATGCTACGTAAGGCATTAGAACCAATAAAAGATTTATACGACTATATCTTCATAGATTGTGCTCCTTCATTGGGGTTAATTACGCTTAATGTACTTTCTGCTGCGGATTCTGTTCTTATTCCTATACAATGTGAGTATTTTGCTTTGGAAGGTCTAGGAAAATTATTGAATACCATAAAAAGTGTTCAAAAAATTCATAATAAAGATTTAGATATTGAAGGATTAGCTTTAACTATGTACGATTCTCGTTTACGTTTGTCGAACCAAGTTGTAGAAGAAGTTCGGAAGCATTTTGGAAAAATGGTTTTCAAGTCAATTGTTCAGCGAAATATTAAATTAAGTGAAGCCCCAAGTTTTGGAAAGAACATTATTCAATATGACGCATCTAGTAAAGGGGCTCAAAATTATTTAAGTCTAGCACAAGAAATACTCAAAAAAAATAGTTAGGAGATGGCTAAATCAAATAAGAAACAAGTATTAGGACGTGGATTATCAGCTTTACTCAAAGATCCTGAGAACAATATTCAATCAGCAAATGATAAGAATGCAGATCAAGTTGTTGGAAATATAATTGAACTAGATTTAGATTATATTCAAGTAAATCCTTTTCAACCAAGAACACAATTCAACGAAGAATCGTTAAGAGAATTAGCGTCTTCAATAAAAGAGTTAGGTGTTATTCAGCCTATAACGGTTCGAAAAATGGATTTCAACCAATATCAACTTGTTTCTGGTGAAAGACGTTTTAGAGCAGCTAAACTTATAGGGCTTAACACAATACCTGCATTTATTCGATTGGCTAATGACCAAGAATCGTTAGAAATGGCATTGGTCGAAAATATTCAGCGTCAAGACTTAGACCCAATGGAGATAGCATTATCCTATCAGCGATTGATTGATGAAATTGGTCTTACACAAGAAGCGTTGAGTGAACGCGTAGGAAAAAAACGTTCGACCATTGCAAATTACCTTCGATTGCTTAAACTCGACCCTATTATTCAAACAGGAATACGAGATGGTTTTCTATCTATGGGGCATGGTAGGGCTTTGTTACCCATAGAAAGTAAGACGGAACAACTAAACTTATACGAGCGTATAATAAAACAAGATTTAAGCGTACGAAAAGTAGAAGCACTTGTAAAAGAGTTCAAAAAAGGGAATGTGCAAAAGGAACTTCCGCAACCTCCTGCTTTTATTAAAGAAGGTGCTAAGCAATTTGAAGATTATTTTGGTTCAAAAGTTAGTGTTGCTTATAAAAATGGAAAAGGATCTATTCGTATCTCTTTCGAGTCACAACAAGATTTTGATCGTATGAAAAAGTTAATTAATCGTGAAAAATAGATTTCTACTAGCTTTTATATTTATTTTTTCTCTTAGTTTAACCTATTCGCAAAAAAGAGAAGTAGATACTCTTACCAGAAAGCAACGTCTAATAAAAGACCCTTTAACAGCTTCGAAGTCTGCGTTTTATTCGGCTGTTGTTCCAGGTTTAGGTCAAATATACTCTCGAAAATACTGGAAAGTTCCTATAATCTATACAGCTCTTGGGTCATCTGGGTATCTTTATGTTTTTAACGATAATGAAATACAGCGTTACCGAACAGCATATAAAAGAAGAATAGCAGGTTATACGGATGACGAATTTGCTAATCGAATTCCTAGGCTCGACCAATTAATGGAGGGGATGGAGTTTCATAAAAGAAATAGAGATTTAGCAGCTCTTTTTTTTGTAGGGTTTTACTTTTTAAATATTCTTGATGCTAGTATTGGAGCACATTTATTGCAGTTTAACACTAGCGATAATTTAAGTTTTCGCCCACATATAGAACCAGACTTTGTAAACCAACAGGGCAATATTGGATTAACAATAAACGTAAAATTATAATTCCATGAAAATAGCTCTTTTAGGATATGGGAAAATGGGAAAAGCAACTGAAGAAGCTGCTATGGAACGTGGTCATTCTATAGTTGCCAAAATAGATAAAGACGCTACTCAAGGAAGCCTTGATTTAGCAGATGTAGCAGTTAACTTTAGTATCCCAAGCACAGCTGTAGATAATATTAAATCTGCTTTAGATTTGCACATTCCTGTCGTTTGTGGGACAACTGGTTGGCTTGAGAATTTAGAAGAAATAAAACAATATTGCATTGCAAAGAATAGTGCTTTTTTATATGCCTCGAATTTTAGTATTGGTGTAAATTTATTTTTTAAACTAAACGAGACCTTGGCTAGGTTAATGAAACCCCACAAAGCGTATAAGCCTAAAATGAAAGAAATTCATCATATAAATAAACTAGATGCACCTAGTGGGACTGCTATTTCTTTAGCCAATGGTATTTTTAATGAAACAGATTATTATGACAATTGGTCATTAGATAAGAATGAAAAAGATAAGCTATATATTGATGTAGAGCGAGAGAAAGATGTTGCAGGCACACATAGTGTTAATTACAGTTCTGCAATCGATAGCATCAAAATAGAACATGAAGCACATTCACGTAAAGGATTTGCTCTTGGAGCTGTTATCGCTGCGGAATGGATTCATAACAAGCAAGGCATTTATTCAATGGATGATGTTTTAAATCTAGGGTGAGATTGTAACAAAAGAGCATGAATAACGACTAAATTAATAATTAGCTTCAAATATTTATTTATAATATGACAACATCACAATGGTTACTATTCTTTTTAGGAGTTCAGCTAATTCATTTTATTGGAACTTATAAGCTCTATCAAAAAGCGGGAAGAAAAAAATGGGAAGCGCTAGTTCCTATTTATAATGCCATTGTTTTGATGCAGATAATAAAACGACCTAAATGGTGGGTCATTTTACTTTTTATACCTGTAATAAACCTATTAATGTTTTTTATTATTTGGGTAGAAACCTTAAGAAGTTTTGGACGGAGTACCACAAAAGATTTATTATTAGGAATTCTTACTCTTGGACTTTATATCACTACAGTAAATTTTGACCCTAAAACGACATATATTAATGAGCGCAGCTTAAAAGCAAAAACATGGTTCGGAGAGTGGATTAGTGCGGTTTTATTTGCTGTTATTGCTGCAACTATTGTTCACAATTATTTTATTCAACCCTATATAATTCCAACGGGGTCGCTAGAAAAAACACTCTTAGTCGGAGACTTTTTATTTGTTAGCAAGTTCCACTATGGGGCAAGAACGCCAACATCTGCAGTTGCATTACCTATGGTACATGATACCATCCCTATTTTAGGCATACGCTCATATCTAAAAAAACCTCAACTTCCTTATTTTAGACTTCCAGGGTTTCAAAAAGTTAAGCGGAATGACATTGTTGTGTTTAATTGGCCTGCGGATACAGTTCGGAGGTTCTTTGTGAGAGAAAAAGGCGTACGAAAACCTATTGATAAAAAATCTAATTATGTTAAAAGATGCGTAGGTATGCCAGGCGATACGCTTCAAATTACTAATGGATTTGTACATATCAATGGTATTAAAAATGTACTTCCTTATCGTGCAAAACCACAGTACACACACTATGTTTATAATGCACAAGGCGTTTCGTCAAAAAAACTTCATGACGAAGGAATTAAAAATTTCACACGACGATATAGAGTACGATCTTTAACTCAAGAGCGTTATAATGAAATTAGACCATATACTTTAACCGTATATCCTAATAAGGATAATAGCCATGATTTAATTACACCTTCTAAAGGCATTACCTCGAAAAAATTTAGAGAATTAAGGCTTGGAGCTACAGAAATTTTAGATAAGAGAAAGATACTAACCCTAACTCTTGCTGAGGCAAAAAAGATTACAGAAAAAGGCATAGCAGACAGCATTGTTAGAAAAGTAGATAAAAATAAAACCGCTAATACAAGTCTATTCCCAAATACAATTCCATACGATTGGAACGAAGATAATTTTGGACCTATATTGATTCCTAAAGCAGGTATGACTGTTAGTTTAAATGATGAAAACCTGCCTTTGTACAAAAAAATAATTCGCGAGTATGAAGGAAACACATTGACAAAAGATGGAGGCATATTACGTATCAATGGGGAAGAGGCATCTTCGTATACGTTTAAACAAAATTACTATTGGATGATGGGCGATAATAGGCACGCTTCCGAAGATAGTCGTTATTGGGGTTATGTTCCCGAGAATCATATTGTTGGAAAACCAGTGCTAATTTGGTTTAGTATCGAAGGTATTAACGATGGAATAAAAAATTGGAAGGTGCGGTGGAACAGATTAGTAACTACAGTACAAGGAGAAGGAGAACCCTATTCATTTTTCCCTATCGTTTTGACAGTAATAGTGGGTTGGCAATTGTTTGTGTTCATTAGACGAAGAGTAAAGAAAAAAGCATAAGTGTGCCACTACTTTTATACAGTTCCTATTTGCCTAACATAGCTACAATGGCTATGATTGTTCAAAGTAAATCCGTTGAGCTACAAGTAAAAGGCTATTACCAAAAACAAACATATCGCAATAGAACATCTATTTATGGAGCAAACGGTACTCTAAGTCTTGTTATACCTATTAAGAAAAATAAAACCAAAGAACGTTTACAAGACCAAAAAGCTGAGATTAGTTTCGAAGAACCTTGGCAGCAAAACCATTGGAAGTCTTTTGTAACTGCGTATCGTTCTTCTCCTTTTTTTGAATTTTATGAAGATGAACTAAAGGCTATTTTTTTTAACAAAACTAAGCTCTTAGTTGAGTTTAATATAGCGTTGTTAAAAATGTTATTCGACTGGTTAGATATTGAAAAAAGTATAAATATTAGTTCTGAAACTCCTGAGTATAATCGAAGGGCAAACGATCTTATTTCTGCCAAAAAAGAGTGTTCAATAGGCTTACCTAATTATCCGCAGGTATTCAACTCAAAACTAGGTTTTATACCGAACTTAAGCGTTCTAGACCTTATCTTCAATTTAGGCCCCGAAAGTATCGATTACCTTTTAAGAGTTAATGTTACTTCCATTCGAGAGTAGTCGTAATAGGGCGATGGTCTGATAAATCAATCTTATGCGAAGAAAAAGAATCCACTTTAAAAGTTGGATCGACAAATATAAAATCAATACGCAAAGGGAAAAACAAGAAATGAAACGTTGTTCCCAGTCCAGTTCCTGCTTCTGAAAAAGTATCATTTCTACCTTGTTTAAGGTTTTTATAAATAGAAGAAAATTGAGAATTGTTTAAATCTGTACAGATTATTGTAGGGTTCTTATTTTTGAGGTCAACTTTTTTGAACTGATCAACTTGTTGCAATTGCTTATTAAACACCTGATTAAACTTAAGCTGTAAACCTTCGGAGTTTGCGTTAGATATCAATGTATCTTTTAAATCTATATGCAAAGACTCTAAATGTAAATTATATACCCTTATTGTTTTTCCTTTGTATTCTATATCTGAAAAAATGCCGCTATTAGTTGATTTTTCAAAATCAATATAGCCACTGTTTATAATAGGAAATTTCGATAAAATTGCTACACCAGACTTGTTATTAGGTACAATTGGTTGAATATAACTATAAGGATAAGCATCGAGTAGTGGAGCGTCAATTTTAGAATATTCTTGAAAACAAATAATATCGGGTTTTTCTTTATTTATAAAGTTTTCAATTTCTTTAGGCGCATCAATATCAGAAATCCAATCGTAACGATTAAATAAACGAACATTATAACTCATTACTTTAAAAGTGTCCGAGCTAATTTGTTTTGTGTTTCTGGGGAACTGATATAAAAGACCCCATTCGCTATAACCTATGAGAAAAGCTATAATAAACATTAAAAAAGGCCATTTTATCCGAAGTAACCAAGAAATAAAAAATATGATATTGATTACTATGAGTAAGGGTATAAATAAATTGAGTATGGGGAAGTTGAAAAGCGAAGGGATAGTTCCCATCAACATTAATTGAAAAAAGAGTAAAAGAGCATTTAATAAAACAAGAGCTTTCTCAAAAAAAGATGATTTCATATTCAAGATATATTTTAGCTATCCTTACCTGCTTTAAATAGAAAATCTTTTTCATCTTGTGTTAGGCTATCATAGCCCGATGCACTTATCTTATCTAAGATTTCATTAATTCTGTCTTGGTTAACGTTTTCAGTTTCTTTTTTCGGCGTCTTTTTAGAACGATGAACCGTTTTTATTTTTGAGTTGGTGCTAAAAACATTAGACATAAAATTCCAAAAGCGATCTAAGAACACACTAATATCATTTCCTTTAAGTAATTGATGTGCATATAGAAACCCAATTAAAGCTCCGCCAAGATGTGCTAATCTGCCGCCTGCATTTCCATAGGGTATTTGCAAAACATCAATTATTATTAAACCCAGTCCTATATATTTAATTTTTAAGTTAAAGAAAAGTAGCCGTATTTCTTGGTCGGGCACATAGGTGCAAATAAAAATTAGAATAGCCATTACACCAGCCGAAGATCCTATTAACGGAGGGTAAGAGCCTTTAAAAACAGGAAATAAATAATATGCTAGCAAAAAAACAATGCCGCCAGCTAATACACCTAAAACATAGTTCTTTAGGAACTGTCTTTCTGAGAATAAGTTTAAATATATTTTTGCGAACGTATATAATAAAACCATATTCCACAAAATGTGACTAAAACTTCCATGAAAAAAACTATATGTAATTAAGCTCCATGGGCGATATAATATATACTTAAAATCTGGGAGTAAATGAAACCAAGATATAAACGAATTTTCTTGAATCTTAAACAGAAAAAATATTGATTGTAAAAAAAACGGGATAATAAAAAGTGCAATATTTATTGCTATTAATTTCTCTAAAATAGATAGCGTATTGAACTTATATTTTAAATTATTTATAGTGCTCATATATCCCATCGGTTATTTTTAAACTGATTTCGCTTCCAGTATTGCATCATAGCAAAACCCGCAATAGCACCTCCTAAATGCGCAAAATGAGCAATTGGTCCAATAGAGAAAGAGGTAAATCCAAAGAATAAATCTCCTAAAATAATAACCGGAATTAAATACTTTGCTTTTATTGGAACAGGTATAAAAAGTAAAAATAATTCTGCATTTGGGAACAACATTGCAAAAGCTACAAGAACGCCATAGAGTGCCCCAGAAGCTCCTACCATAGAAGCATTAAACGATTGGTAAAAAGAAGTGATAGAGGCTTCGCTGATTGATTGTAATATCCCAGAATTATATCTCCCTTCGGTGAGTAACGTATAAATCGCATCTTGGTTATAACCTAACCCTAATAACTCTGCATACACCGAAGAAAATTGGTAATGATATATTAAAAGTTGTAATGCTGCTGCCCCAAAGCCTGCCGAGAGGTAAAAGAAAATAAATTTTTTCTTTCCCCATAGCATTTCTAACGGAGAGCCAAACATAAATAACCCAAACATATTAAATAATATATGATTAAAACTCCCATGCATAAACATATGTGTGAGAGGCTGCCAAAATTGAAAAAGTGGGTTTTTAAAGTAATGTAATGCAAATAAATTATAGAGTTGATCGCCAAAAATATTAGCCGCTAGGAAAAAAATTCCGTTGATAATCAATAAATGTTTTACGGTCTCGGTTATTCTACTCATCAACTAAATTTTTTTTCAAGCTCTTCCTTATCCAATGTAATAAAAATCTGACGATTATAGGGAGATAATTGTGTTTCTTTACACGCAAATAAGTCATCTAAAAGCGATTGTTGTTCTTCTGGTTTCATAGCTGTACCTCTTTTAATGGCTAGTGTTTTTGCCAAAGACTTCGAAAGCAAGTCGGACTGACTAAAGCTATCTACTGGCAAATCATTCTCCAGAGAATAAAACAAATTATCAAAAAAACTGGGTATCTCTTTTTCAGAACTTAATATTGGAATTCCTATAATACTTAGTTTAGCTTTTATTCCATTTTCGAAAACAAAACCCGCTTCAATCAATATATCTTCGAATTTGCTTAAAAACACAAGTTGTTTTGTCGTTAATTCGAACGTATATGGGAATAATAATTGTTGGCTTGCTGCTTTTTTTTGCGTTATAGTTTTTAAGAATTGTTCATATAAAACTCTCTCATGAGCCCTCTGCTGATCGATAAGTAAAAGGGCTGAACCTATTGAACTTACAATATACTTGTTCATCAATTGAAAAAGTTTTACTTCATCGTAATTGGTAGAGTTTGTGCGTTCTAAATCTAATGGATTTGTTATAGGTTGCGATTCAACTTCTACATATAAATTCTCCCAATTAGCATCTTTAGGTTTAGAAAAGCGCGATACTTGTGAGACTTCAAACGGGTTAAAATTGGCATCTACTTCCAATTTTGGCGTTTTTACATCTTGTTTTAATTGCTGATAGGGTGTGTCTAAATTTGGAGACTTATCGAAGTCTAGTGTTGGAGACACATTAAATAAACCCAAACTGTGTTTTACACAAGAACGTAGAATTGCATATAAACTTTGTCCATCTTCAAACTTTACTTCTGTTTTAGTCGGATGAATATTAATGTCTACTGTCTTAGGGTCGAGGTTAAAAAAAATAAAGTACCCAGGAACTAAGCCTTCACTCAATAAACCTTCGTAAGCCTTCATAATTGCATGGTGCATAAAAGGGCTTTTGATGAACCTATTGTTAACAAAGAAAAATTGTTGCCCTCTTGTTTTTTTTGCAACACTTGGTTTCAAAACAAAACCAGTAACCGATGACACAGAAGTTGACTCTTCGATAGGCACTAATTTCTCATTCATTTTAGAACCAAAAATATGGCAAATCCGTTTTTTTAAATTGGCGGCTGGCAAATCGAATAGTTCGTTTGTTCCTTGCGAAAACATAAAAGCAACTTGAGGGTGTGCTAATGCTATTCGATGAAACTCATCAATAATATGCCTAAGTTCGACTGTATTGGATTTTAAAAAATTTCTGCGTGCAGGTACATTAAAAAATAAGTTTTTAACTGCTATAGAAGTCCCTTGAGGTGCTACTGCTGGTTCTTGTTCTTGCACATCGCTTGCTGCGATTTTAATCTGTGTAGCAACTTCACTCTCAAGGTCTCTAGTAAGCATTTCTACTTGAGCTACTGCTGCAATTGAAGCTAGTGCTTCTCCTCTAAAACCTTTAGTGTTTAAAGCATAAATATCCGAAGCATCTTTAATTTTAGATGTAGCATGACGCTCAAAAGCCATACGTGCATCAGTCATACTCATCCCTTTTCCATTATCAATTACTTGAATTAATTTTCTGCCTGCTTCTTTAATTATTAACTGAATATGGTCGGCACCTGCATCAATGGCGTTCTCCATTAGCTCCTTAACAACAGATGCGGGGCGTTGTACAACTTCTCCTGCAGCAATTTGGTTTGCTACATAGTCAGGCAATAAGGCGATTATATCTGCCATAAAATTAAATAGAGAAAATGGATAAATCGAAATCTATAATATACAAAAAAATTAAGCACAAAACAGCAATAATAAATAGCAATAAAGGGGATACATATCGGTTAGAACGATTTCGATTTGCCAGTCTATCGTCTTGCCATTTTTTACCTAAATCATTTGCATTATAAGTATCTGCGTATTTTCTAAATTTAGAATCGAACTCATAAGGGTTTTCTATCTGTTTCCCTTTATAGTACCTAGGAGTATAATTATACCGCTTATTACGATTAAGTTTAAAAAGGTTTACTTTAAACATATAATAGTTATCTCAAAAGTTAAAAGTACATTGATTTTATAAAATTCCCAATTTTATAAACTACTGCTTAGAAAGGTGAGCCATTTTTAGTGCTGCAATTGCAGCTTCAACGCCTTTGTTTCCATGTTTTCCTCCAGACCTATCAATTGCTTGTTGCAAATTTGCATCGGTGAGCACGCAAAAAATGACAGGAATTTTTGATTTTATATTCAAATCTTTAATTCCATGAGTAACACCTTCACATATAAAATCGAAATGTTTAGTCTCTCCTTGAATTACACTTCCAATTACAATAACAACATTAACTCCCCTAGATTGGGCTTCTTTAGCTCCGTAGATAAGCTCAAAGCTTCCAGGCACATCAATTCTAACAATCCTGTTTTCAGAAACGTTGTGCTTTACTAGGGTTTCATAAGCACCTTTATATAAAGCCTCTGTAATTTGTTTATTCCATTCAGATACAACTATAGCAATCGACATCCCTGCACCCGAAGGAACCTTATCTGTATTATAATCAGATAAATTAGTATTAGCTGTAGCCATTATTTTATATTCTCTAAACGGCTTATTTGAATGTTAACTTGTGTTATTTCTTCAAAATCGGGGAATTCATTTTTTATTTTTTTAAAATAACCTAAGGCGTTATCATCTTGCCCTAAAGCACTACTTAACAACCCTGCTTTAAATAAATACTTTGGCTTAGTATAGCTGTTTTCACTAGCTTTAATAGCTTGATTATAATAGCTTAATGCTTTATCATCTTGCTTTAACTGAATATAACTATCTCCTATAACTCCTTTAGATAAAGCACTAAGAAGAATATCATCTGAATCAAATCCTTCTAGATATTCAATTGTTTTATCGTATTGCTTCATATTAAAATAAGCCATACCCGCACTAAAAGACGCTAAATCAGCAGCCGATGTTCCTCCATAATTTTCAATAATATCATCGAACCCATATTTACCTTCACCTCCACGAATAGAAAGCATATATAAAGAATCTGAATATTTTTCTTGACTATTAATAGCTAAGTTAAAATAGTACTGCGATTGATTTAATTCGCCGATAGCTTCTTTTGAGGTTGGCTCAGCAACAAATGATTGATAGCCTATAGACCCTAAAACACCAACAGTTATAACCCCTATAGCAATCAAAATTATATTTTGATATTTAGAAATAAATAGTTCTGCTTTAGAGGCAGACGTATCTAACGACTCGAAAACTTCCGCAGTTGTACTTTCTATTTGTTGTCCGTCAACCCCAGTATTCTTTGTTTTTTTTGCACCACGCTTTTTATATATAGCCATTTCACTTTTTTAAGCCCCAAAAATAAGCCTTTTATTCTAATTCAAAAAACTCATTATTTATAATTTAAGAGAATTTATAAAAGTATTACGCAAATGAAGTTATTATATTTGCTTTGATGATACTTAAAAACCTTGCTCTAACTCAATACAAGAATATTTCTTCAGAGAATTTTGAATTTGATTCTCAAATTAATTGCTTCATTGGTAACAATGGTGTGGGTAAATCTAACATACTCGATGCCATTTATCATCTTTGCTTTGCCAAAGGTTATTTTAATCCTAATGCTGTTCAAAACATTCAGTTTAAAACAGATTTTTTCCTTCTTAATGGCGTGTTCGAAAAAAAAGGGCAAACCGAAAAAATTGTATGTAGCCTTAAAAGAGGTCAAAAGAAAACAGTTAAAAGAAACGGGAAAATCTACGAAAAAATTAAAGATCATATTGGTTTAATCCCTTTGGTTATTATATCGCCATCGGATCAAGATTTAATTTTGGAAGGGAGTAATGTACGCCGAAAATTTATTGATGGTATTATTGGACAAACCGATAGTATATATTTAGATTTAATTTTAGATTATGCCAAAGTTATAAGCCAACGCAATGCGCTTTTAAAATATTTTGCAGCGAATCAAGTGTTCGATTCACAGACATTGGATATTTATAATCAAAAAATGACTCAATTGGGTGTGCCTATTTATCAAAAGCGAAAAGCTTTTTTAGATACGTTTATTCCTATTTTCGAAGAACACTATCAAAACATTAGCAAGTTAAACGAAAAAGCTACCCTAACATATAAAAGCTCATTAGAAGAAAATTCGTTTGAAAATCTATTACAAGAATACTTACCTAAAGATAGAGTGTCTCAGTTTAGTACTGTTGGTGTTCATAAAGACGATTTGTTTTTTTCCATTGATGGGGAGCTTATAAAAAAGTTTGGTAGCCAAGGGCAACAAAAATCATTTTTAATTGCACTAAAACTCGCTCAATTCGATTTTATTAAGAAAAAAGAGGGTGTGTCTCCTATTTTACTTTTAGATGACATTTTTGATAAACTGGACCAAAATAGAGTTACATTAATTATGCAACTGATAGAAAACAACCATTTTGGTCAAATCTTTATTTCAGACACCCATGAGTCTCGTACTCTCGGCGCTATTAAAAAAACGCAGCTATCGTATAATGTTTTTAATCTCGAATAGGTAATAAAAAATGCAAAACCTTTACTGTCTATAACAGATAAATACATTTATATTTGAATATAATTATATTGAAGAAACAACCATTTTAGGTATGTATAAAAAGAAAACTTTTGAACCACAAGCCCTTCCCGAAGTATTAAAAGAATTTATTGGTCAAAAGAAAATTAAAAATGGGATTACAAAAGTTCGGGTTGAAGAAGCTTGGAAAAAGACAGTAGGCACTAATATTTTAAACTATACTAAAGACATACAATTTAGAAACTCTACCTTATTTGTTAATTTAAGTTCTGCTCCATTAAGAGAAGAACTTATGTATGGAAAAGATAAAATATTGAAACATTTGAACGAATCGCTTGGCTCAAATATTATTACTAAACTAGTACTTCGCTAAAAAATCTCTCTTTCAGAAAAGTGAAATGCACTTTCTATTGCTGCATTTTCATCGCTATCAGATCCATGAATAGCATTCTCTGTCATTGATTTAGCATATAAACTACGAATAGTGCCTTCTGCTGCTTCAAGCGGGTTAGTTGCTCCAATAAGAACGCGAAAATCATTTACGGCATTATCTTTTTCTAAAACAGCGGCAACAATAGGTCCTCGTGTTATAAAACTAACAAGATCTTCAAAAAACGGACGTTCGCTATGAATACTATAAAACGCTTTGGCGTCTGCAACAGTTAATTGCGTTTTTTTGAGTGCCGAAATTTTAAACCCTGCAACAGTGATTTTTTGTAAGATAGAACCTGTAAAACCTTGCTCTACTGCATCAGGTTTAATCATTGTAAACGTACGATTTGTTGACATAAATTATTTTTTAAAAACGTGCAAATCTATTAATATTAGGATATAAAAGCCTCCCTAAAAAAGAAATTTTTAAAATATCTATTAACAGTGGCGTTTTTAAAAAGGATTGGTATCTTAGCTATCTATGGATAATTACTTTATAACAGCATTAAAAGAGCACCTTTCCTATCCTAAAAAAATTGTAATTATACCCCATAAAAACCCAGATGGTGATGCTTTAGGGAGTTGTTTAGGATGGGGACATTTCTTAAGCTCTATGGGGCATTTTTGCACTATTATTTCACCCAACGATTACCCTAATTTTTTAAACTGGCTTCCTGGACAAAGCGATATTATTAAATATGACCATGCAGAACCCCAATGTCAAAAACTATTGTCTGAAGCTGATATAATTTTTACGCTTGATTTTAATAACCTTGATAGAATTAAACCTATGGATGTGTTTTTAAAAACGTGCAAGGGTATAAAAGTAATGATAGACCATCACCAAGAACCTAGTGACTTTTCTGACTTAACTTACTCTGATCCTAATATTGGTTCTACTTGCGAAATGGTTTATAATGTTATAGAAGCTATTGATGTTTCGAAAATGAATACTGCAATTGCTACTAGCCTATATACAGGGATAATGACAGATAGCGGTTCTTTTCGTTTCCCTTCAACAACTTCGAGAACCCATAGAATTACAGCTTTTCTATTAACCCATAAAATAGATCATGCCAAAATTCATCAAAATATATACGATACTTACAGTATTGGGCGTTTACAATTATTAGGTAAAGCACTTGCTAACCTTGTTAAAATAGAGCCTCTCAACGCTGTGTATATAGCACTAAGTCAAAAAGAACTAAATCAATGTGATTTTAAAAAAGGAGACACCGAAGGTTTTGTCAATTATGGACTTAGCTTAGAAGGAATTGTATTAGCTATTATCTTAATTGAAAATACACAAGAAGGAATTATAAAAATGTCTTTTCGTTCAAAAGGAGAATTTAATGTAAACCAATTTGCTAAAGAGCATTTTAATGGAGGTGGGCACCATAATGCTGCAGGTGGGGTTTCGCACGAAAGCCTTGAAAAAACTATTGCAAAAGTGCATCAAACTGTACTTCAATACTCAACCCAGCTTAGTTAATGTATGAAAAAAGGAATATTCTTTTTCTTAACTATTATAATAACAATTTGTTGCTCTAATCCACAGGCTAGAAAACCTTTAAATTCTTCTAAAGCATCATTCTTAAAAGGGTCAATAGAACGCAATAAGAGTGTCATTAAAAAACAAGAGTTAGAATTTAAAAAGATAATTGAAAACGACTCAGTTTTAAAGTATAATGCTTCGAGTACTGGTTTTTGGTATGCATATATAAAAACAACTGAAAACAGAATATTACCTAAGAGGGGCGACTTAGTTCGTTTTACGTATGAAATAAAAGCTCTTGATGGTACATTACTTTATAACGACACAGAACTCGATACTGTTAGCTATCTGGTTGATAAAGAAGAGCTTCTTCCTGCATTACGCGAGGCAGTGAAATTTTTAAGTACAGATGAAATTGCAACATTTTTATTCCCTTCGTATCTTTGCTATGGTTATCAGGGAGATGATGAAAAAATAGGAATAAACCAACCTCTTAGAATGACGATAAAGTTAATTTCTCATTCTATAGAACCATAGAATATATAAAAATATGCATATTTGCAAAATAAATTTTAAAATTAAATCATGAAAAGAAACGTAATACTCTCTTTGTTCACATTATTAATTATAGGATGTGCCGATCAATACCCCGACCTTAAAGCTGGATTATATGCCGATATTGAAACTAGTAAAGGATCAGTCGTTGTTTCACTTGAATACGAAAAAACACCAATAACTGTAGCAAATTTTGTGTCTCTAGCCGAAGGCGAAAATGAAATGGTAAGCGATGACTTTAAAAATAAAAGGTACTACGATGGATTAACGTTCCACAGAGTTATTACTGACTTTATGATTCAAGGTGGTGACCCAACTGCAACAGGTACTGGAGGTCCTGGTTATACATTTGATAATGAAATTCATGATGATTTAAAACATAATGGCCCTGGTATTCTTTCTATGGCAAATGGAGGCCCTGGAACAAACGGTAGCCAATTCTTTATCACGCACAAAGAAACACCTTGGCTAGACGGATTGCACACTGTATTTGGAAATGTAGTTATAGGTCAAAATGTAGTTGATAGCATTGCACAGAATGATACCATTAAAATGGTTACAATTATCCGTAAGGGATCAAAAGCAAAAAAATTCGATGCATCAAAAACATTTAAAGATTATTTTCAAAAATTAGAAACTGAAAAAGCTGAAAGAGAAGAACGTCAGCAATTAATAAAATTAAAATCTCAAGATAAGTTCGAAGAGCAAAAAAGTAAAGCTACTACAACATCTTCTGGATTAACATATATTATTACTAAAAAAGGGAATGGTACTAAAGTAACAACCACAAACAAGGCTAGTGTACACTATGCTGTTTATTTTGAGGATGCAACACTACTTGAAACAAGTAGCCTTGAAATTGCTGAAGAACTAGGAGTTGTTAACGAACAGCGTAAAAACGCGCAAGCGTACCAGCCTTTAATTGCAGATTGTAGCCCAGAAGCTCAACTCATAGCAGGGTTTAAAGAAGGTTTACGTCTTTTGAGTGAAGGCGATAAAGCAACACTTTTTGTGCCTTATGATTTAGCTTATGGAGAGCAGGATAGACAGGGAATCCCTCCTCGCTCTAATTTGATTTTTGAAATCGAAATAGTAGAAGTAATTAAATAAGAAGCATTGGTATTTAAAAACGCAATTAAAACGTTTTGAGTTTATAATACTTTTTAGATAAAAAGATTTCTTTTAAAAACCCATCTTCAGATGGGTTTTTTATTTTAGTAATATGAAATACAATTTAATTAAAATAGTCTTAGCTTGTAGTATAGTTCCTCAAGTCATTTTAGTACAAATTCTTAAGTTATACCCTGAGAAAATTGAGCTCTATTATTCTCAAAAGTTATATCCTTTTATCTTTAATTTGCAGCAAAGCATTTTAAACCTAATTCCTTTTTCAATTGGCGATTTATTTTATAGCGGACTAGTAATTTATTTAATCTATTGCTTAGTTCGGTTTATTAGAGAAGTGCGGCTACCAAAATGGAAAGACTTAATACATATAGGTATTTTTATTAGTGTATTACATCTTGTTTTTCAATTAAATTGGGGATTAAATTATTACCGTACGCCCTTAAAAACAAAGCTAGATGTAAAGAAAGAATATTCGAATGATGAACTAGAAAGCGTAACACAATATTTTATTGTTTCGGCTAATAATCTTCATAACAACCTTAGTTCATCGGATACTTTAGCCATAGAAATGCCTTACACGAAAAACGAAATTATCGAAATAGTGTATAATAATTATTCGGATTTATGGGAGAATAGCACTCGTATTCCTAAAGCTAAAAGTTCAATGTTTAGTTTGCAATTAAGTTATATGGGTTACGCAGGCTACCTCAATCCGTTTACACTTGAAGCCCAAGTTAACGCGTTACTCCCAAAAGTTGACTTGCCATTGACCATCGCCCATGAAATGGCACATCAGCTAGGGTATGCAGCAGAAAATGAAGCAAGTTTTATTGGGTTTACTAATACGTTTAAAAGCAAAAACCTTTATATACAATATGCTACAGCACTCTTTGCACTAAAACATTGCTATAATGACTTGTTTAAAAGAGACCCCGAACTAGCAAGAAAAATAATTAAAGAGCTTAACCCTGGGATTTTCAAAAACTTTAGAGAAAGTAGTGATTTTTGGGAGTCTTATAAAAATCCTTTTGAGCCTTATTTTAATGCCTCTTACGATACTTATCTCAAAGCCAATGGGCAAAAATCTGGAGTGAAAACCTATAGTCAAGTAGTTGCTTTTTTGGTTACTTATTTCGATACTATTGAAAAGAATAAGAATTTATATTAAAAAATGTATATTGATGTCTTAAATAGTTTTATATGAAATTAAATTTATATAAAAGGAAGTTTAATTTATCCATTATCTAAAAAATTGGATATATCAAAAGCATATTCTGAAACATTATTTGAAAAACCATCAAACAATGATACTGAACACAAAACGTTAGCACCAATCAATTCAAAATCAAGTAAAAATGAATGTTACAGTCGAAAAAAATGAAAAGCTTGCTAATATGATATTTGCATCCATTTATCCACTTTACCTTAATAGATTAGAGAAAAATGGTAGAACAAAAGAAGAACTCAACCAAGTAATTAAATGGTTTACTGGTTTTGATAAAGATGCTTTACAAGCACTTATTGATGAAAAAGTAACGTTTAGAACATTTTTTCAAAAAGCTAAAATAAATCCAAATGCACACTTGATTAAAGGAGTCGTTTGTGGTTATCGAATTGAAGAAATAGAGGATAAATTTGAATTGTATAGAGACTGCAGACGTATGGAAAAGCTGATTGATGAATTGGCAAGAGGTCGCAAAATGGAGAAAATTTTGCGTGAAGAAAAAAAGTAAAAACTGGTGCTAACAAAACCAAACTTTGATGATGATGATGCAAGTCTATTTATAAAATCTTTTTGCCCCTTATTTTAATACCTCTTACGGCACTTGTCTCAAAGCCAATGGGCAAAAATATAAAGTAAAAACCTATAGTTAAGTAGTCTCTTTTTTAGCCACTTACTTTGATACTCTTGAAAAAGAATAAGAATTTATATTAAAAAATGTATATTGATGCCTTAAATATTTTTATATGAAACTAAACTATTTATTATTAGCAATGTTATTTGCTTTTTGGGTTAATGCTCAAGATTATTTCCCAACAAATAAAGGAGTGAAAACAGTACAGTCAAAGCATGTAGTGTTCACTAATGCCACAATACATTCCAATCCCTATCAAAAAATAGAAAACGGAATGCTTTTAATTAAAAATGGCACTATAGTCGCTGTCGGTACTTCGCTTACAATACCTAAAAACGCTGTCGTCATTAATTTAGGAGGAAAGCATATTTATCCTTCTTTTGTTGAATTACATTCCAATTTTGGGGTTAAATCTTTAAAGAGTAAATCTAACGGAAGAAGTGTTCAATATGGACATAATCGTAAAGGATACTATTGGAACGACCATATTATTCCTGATTATACTAGTATTTCTGATTTTAATTATGACACTAAAAAAGCAACAGAATTAAGAGCCGCAGGCTTTGGAGTAATTAACACACACCGAAAAGAAGGTATTCACAGGGGGACTAGTGTTTTGGTAGCTTTAAATGATAAACAGAATAATAACTACCGTATAATCAACGAAAAAACTGCTCAACATCTGTCGTTCAAAAAAAGTAATACCTCTCAGCAATATTACCCAGGATCGATAATGGGAGCTATGGCACTCATTCGACAAGTATATCACGATGCAGATTGGTACTCTAAGGGAAAAGCAAAAAACAAAGACCTCGCTTTAGAAGCTATAATTAAAAATAAATCGCTTCCAACAATTTTCGAAACTACTAACAAATTAGATGTCGCACGTGCTTTAAAAATTGGAAAAGAGTTTAATAAAAAATATATTATAAAAGCAAGTGGAAAAGAATATGAACATATTAATGCGCTTGGACAATTAAACCCTACATTTTTAATTCCTGTTAACTTTCCAAAAGCTTTTGATGTTGAAGACCCTTTCTTGGCTCAAATGATTCCTATAAACGATTTACGGTACTGGAACCAAGCACCTTCTAACCCTAAAGTTGTTGCAGATGCTAATATACGATTTGCGTTTACTGCTAGTGATTTAAAAAAGACAACAGATTTTTTAGTTAATATACGTAAAGCTGTTCAACACGGTCTTTCTACTGCAAAGGCATTAGCGGCGTTAACTACCACACCAGCTCAATTAATTAATCAGCAAGATAAAATTGGAGCGTTAAAAAAAGATGCATTTGCAAATTTATTAATTACAGATGGTCCTTTATTTGAGAAAAAAACTAAGATTTTAGAGAATTGGGTTCAAGGGCAACAATATATTATTAAGCCGCAGGTAGAAACAAATATAGACGGAGAATACACGCTAACTTGGAACGATGAGAGTTATAAACTTACGCTTTCAAAAAGTGACTCAAAGGTAGCGGCGAAAGTAAAAAAAGATTCTACAACCCTTAGCGCAAGCTCTAAGTATGCTAATAATTGGTTAACCCTAAAAATTTCAAATAAGGATAAAACAAAGGTTGCGTTATTAAAATCAAAAATTAATAACTCGGAAGCCTTTGAAGGTGATGGCACAAGTTTTGACGGAAGTTCAATTAGTTGGACTGCTGAAAGAACAGGAGCAGCCGAAGAAAAGGAAAAGAAGAAAGATGAAAACACTCTACAAGAAATAATTCCAATAACCTATCCAAATAATGGTTTTGGGTTTAAAACCTTGCCAACTGTAGAAAACATTTTATTTACTAATGTAACGGTTTGGACTAACGAATCCGAAGGCATTCTTGAAAATGCAAGTGTATGGATTGCCGACGGGAAAATAAAAGCTGTAGGCAACATAGAAACAGCACCTGGGGCAAAAGTAATTGATGGCACAGGCAAACACTTAACTAGCGGAGTAATTGATGAACACTCGCATATTGGTGCATCAAGTATAAATGAGGCGGGTCAAAATTCTTCAGCAGAAGTTACTATTGAAGATGTTATCAATCCGGATGATATTAATTTATATAGAAACCTTTCGGGCGGTGTAACAACGCTACAAATTTTGCATGGTTCTGCAAATCCTATTGGAGGAAGGTCTGCAATTATTAAACCCAAATGGGGTCTTGGTATAGATGGTTTGTTATATCGAAATGCAGATCCGTTTATAAAGTTTGCATTAGGAGAAAACGTAAAACAATCTAACTGGCAAAGTTTTAATCGTTTCCCACAAACTCGAATGGGGGTTGAGCAAGTGTTTACAGATTATTTTCAGCGTGCAAAAGAGTATAAAGCAGAATGGCACACATATAATACACTTCCAAGAAAAGAAAAGTTAAAAGCAACACCTCCACGATATGATATTGAAATGGAAACTATAGTTGAAATTTTAAATGGAGAACGTTTCATCTCTTGCCACTCCTATGTGCAAAGTGAAATTAATATGTTATTAAAAGTAGCAGAAAAATTTGGAGTTCGAATTAATACGTTTACCCATATTCTTGAAGGCTATAAAGTAGCTGACAAAATGAAAGAACATGGAGTTGGTGGCTCAACCTTTTCTGATTGGTGGGCTTATAAATTTGAAGTAAACGATGCAATACCTTATAATGGTGCTATTATGCATAGTCAAGGCGTTACTGTCGCTTTTAATTCGGATGACTCTGAGATGTCAAGAAGACTAAATCAAGAAGCTGCAAAAGCAGTTAAATATGGAGGTGTGTCCGAAGAAGATGCTTGGAAATTTGTAACACTTAACCCAGCAAAACTTTTGCATATAGACGATGAGGTAGGAAGTGTTAAAGTAGGCAAATCTGCCGACCTTGTGCTTTGGAGTGACCACCCTATGTCGATATATGCCATAGCCGAAAAAACTATAATTGATGGCGTTGTTTACTATGACCTTAACCGCGCTACGGAGCAAGTTAAACACATTGCTAAAGAAAAAAATATGCTAATTCAAAGTATGCTATTAGCTAAAAAAGGTGGAGCGCCCACTAAAAAACCAGAACGAAAAAAAACTGTAGAATTTCATTGCGAAACTCTTGATTAAATTATACTACTATGAGAAATTACATATATTTTGTTATACTAATTTTGTTTGGCACTACACTAGGTGTAGCACAACAAACGCCTGCAGATAAACAACAATCTTCCATATTAATTCTTGGAGCTACTGCACATATAGGCAATGGAACTATTATTGAAGATAGTGCTATTGGTATAAAAGACGGAAAACTTGTTGAGGTTACAACGTCCAATTCAATTCAAAACCAATATGAG
Source organism: Candidatus Arcticimaribacter sp. (assembly GCA_965277835.1). Classification (GTDB taxonomy): domain Bacteria; phylum Bacteroidota; class Bacteroidia; order Flavobacteriales; family Flavobacteriaceae; genus Arcticimaribacter. Next base: position 316,080 of record OZ255841.1, read on the forward strand.
AAAACAATTAATGCCGAAGGGCAACATGTTTACCCTGGTTTTATTGCTGCAAATAGCACAGTAGGTATGGTTGAAATTGACGCTATTCGCCCTACAAATGATTTGAATGAAATAGGGGAGTATCTTCCACATATTCGGACTATTATCGCTTATAATGCAGAATCTAAAGTTGTAGAAAGTCTTCGCCCTAACGGTATTTTAACCGCGCAAGTAGTGCCTACTAGAGGCGTTATTTCGGGGAGTTCGTCTATAATGCAACTCGATGCTTGGAACTGGGAAGACGCAGCTTTAGCTACCGATGAGGGTTTGCATATTAAGTGGCCTAGAGCATATAAAATTTCATGGCGTACTAAAATCTCAGATTTAAAATATGATAAAAAGAGTTACGAAGAAAAGATAAGAATGCTCAATGATTTTATAACCGAATCTTCGGCTTATAACCAAACAAAGTCTAAAACTGAGAACCTTCCTTTCGCAGCTATGAATAGTGCTTTGAAAGGAGAACAGACCGTATATCTTCATACCAACGGACAACGCGAAATTGTAGATGGAATTGAATTTTTGAAGAAACATAAGTTTAATAAAATAGTGTTGGTTGGAGGAAATGAGGCACACCTTGTTACGTCACTTCTAAAGAAGTATAATATCCCTGTTATTTTGGCACGCCCACATAGGCTTCCCTCTCAGGCAGATCAGGATATAAAACTACCTTTTAAAATGGCTAAGATACTTATGGATGCAGGGATTTTAGTAACCATTGATGTTAGCGGAAGAATGGAACGGATGAATACTAGAAACCTTCCTTTCTATGCAGGAAGTTTTGCTGCATACGGTGTACCTAAAGAAAAAGCTGTTGAAATGATTACATTAAACGCTGCAAAAATTCTTGGGATAGAAGACCGTTTAGGTAGCTTGGCAGTGGGGAAAGATGCTACGTTATTTATTTCTATTGGAGATGCCCTAGATATGCGAACCAATCAATTAACCCATGCATTTATTCAGGGTAGAAGCCTGTCTTTAGAAACGCATCAGACAGAGCTATGGAAACGCTATATGAAAAAGTATAGTACGGAATAAGAACCGCCTACTATTCTGTATTGTTTGACTTATTTGGTTTTGGAAATTTTATTCTAAAGTTAAAAGCCTGTTCCGAAGGGTCATTGTGTTGTATGTAGTTTAGCCGTTCAATTGATTTTTCGAGGCTTGGGAATTCATTTTCCTTAATCCACCACAAAGCAAAATGAACGTTTCCATATCGCTTGAACCACTCTTTTCTACGCCTCAAGAAATCTGTATGAAACGTTTTATATGTAAAATGTTCTAAGGTTTCAATATCGTCCCACACAGAGACATTAACAATAACCTGCTCGTCATTGAAAGGGTTAAAACTAGTAGCACTATCAGAATTATCGTCTTTTAACCTCCATACAAACCCTTTGCTATTCTCTGCGAGTTGATTAACCTTGTCTAGGTTATCCACAAACTCTTTCATAATTGGGTCTTCAATGTTTACGCCAACCATTCGAGCTACGTTAATTTGCGCTAACTGATACATCGCTAAGTATGTTTTAAATTATAGTAACAAAGCTAAACAATTTAGTTTTTAGGTTTAATACTCAGTTTTTATGATTAGAATTATGGTCTTGGAGAAAATAAATTTTGTAAACAATATGCTTCTTTTTCATGAAGTTTAAAAGACGCTTTCTATATGTTTTTTTATTACATTTTTTATTATAAATTTGTAACCAATGTATAAGGTTATAGTATATGGTTACTAAAGAGTATTATTCGCTAAATGAGGTTTCTGAAATTTTAGGAAAAAGTAAAGAAACATTGAGACGTTGGGATAGGGAGGGTAAATTTATGGCTGTTAGAGAACCTATAAGTCAGTACAGAATTTATAAAAAAGAACAGGTTAATACTTTGTTAGACCAGTTATCAATTGACTATGAAGATACGGTTGATAATTCTATTATTCCAATTAAAAAATTTAAAGCATTGGAGTTATTTGCAGGAGCAGGAGGCTTAGCAATTGGCTTGGAAAAAGCTAAAATTAAATGCGTCGCTCTAAACGAAATAGACAAATGGGCATGTCAAACATTAAGGCAGAACAGACCAAATTGGAATATTTTAGAAGGAGATATTAGGTCGTTTGATTTTATAAAATATAATAATAAAATAGACATTGTTACTGGTGGTTTTCCTTGTCAAGCATTTAGTTATGCTGGCAAAAAATTAGGGCTTCAAGATACGAGAGGAACTCTTTTTTATGAGTTTGCGAGAGTAGTTAAAGAAGTTAACCCTCTTATTTGTGTTGGAGAAAATGTAAAAGGACTACTATCGCACGAAAAAGGGAAAACGATTAAAGGAATGATTTCAGTCTTAAACGAAATTGGTTATAATGTTGTTCCTATACAAGTTCTAAAAGCAATTAACTATAAAGTGCCTCAAAAAAGAGAGCGTCTAATTATAGTAGGTATTCGAAAGGATATTGATTTAAAATATGAATACCCGAAGGCTCATAATAAAATTTATAATTTAATTGATGCTCTTAAAAAAAGTGAATTATATGATTCTGATGTTCCTAAGTCGAATGGTTCTAAATACCCCGAACATAAAAAAGCCATATTAGATTTAATACCTCAAAAAGGGTATTGGAGGAATTTACCTTTAGAGATTCAAAAAGAGTATATGGGCAAAAGTTTTTATTTAGGAGGAGGAAAGACGGGAATTGCTCGTAGAATTGGTTGGGATGAGCCAAGCTTAACTCTTACTTGTAGCCCTGCTCAAAAACAAACAGAAAGATGCCACCCAGAAGAGACACGTCCGTTTACAGTTCGTGAATATGCAAGGATACAGACTTTCCCAGATGACTGGAAATTTATGGGTTCTATTTCTCAGCAATACAAACAAATTGGAAATGCAGTTCCTTGCAATTTAGGTCAAGAAATAGGTTATTCACTTGTAAAATTTTTAAACGCTTATTATTTAAGTTTGTCAAAGCCTAAATAATAACTGTAGTTTTCAAAAGTAATTTCATCTAAAACACTTCTTTTAGACTTCTTTGAACTTATTGAGATTTCTTCAAATGCTGAATTAGTTTGAGAACTTTTACTTTTCTGGTTAACTAAATAGTCTGAAATTGCTTGCGGTAAAACTTGATATAATTCAAAAAGAGCGTTGTCATTTCCTGTAAGTAATTTATAGAATTGATCACCTGAAATTTTAAAGACCCTACTATGGCTATATTCTTTTCCATTAATTTCTCCAAACCATTTTTCATTAAAACTATTTTTAGCTAAAATTTGCACCCAATAGCATTTTGATTGTTTGTAAGTGTCTGCATACTTTGCTAATTTTTGAAATAAACTTTCAGCAGAACTGCTGTTCATAGTGTTATGTTTGTTTTTAATGTCAGCAAACAAAGTGTTATCTGTTGCTTTAATGTCAAACCCACTTAAACTTCCAACTTCAAAACCATCAATGCCTCCTAATATCTCTTCGTGAAAAGTGCCTATTGAATTATTAATAGACTTATCAATTTGTCTGTTAATTTCAGTCTTAATTAAAGTTTTTTCATCTAAACCATTGAACTTAGCATCAAAAGTAAGTTTAATAGTATCAATTTTATTCTTGTAAAATTTTGCTTTACTCACATTAGCCTTAGCTTTTAAATATGAGTTGTACAGGTTGTCAATGCAAAATAATAGATGTTTATCTGATATGAACCTTAAATATTTATTAGCCATTTTATTTTTCTTAACCTAATAATGAGTTTTAGAGAATATTAATACTGTTTTTCAAAGTTCCAGCCTTAGTGTATTCCAGTAATCAAATATACACAATAATATAAAATATAATTCTTCAATGTATTTGACTATGTTTGCTTATAATATGCTTCTCTTTTATGAAACTTAAAGGATATTTTTTACAATGAAACATATATCTAGCATTCAAAACCCGCAAATTAAAAACCTAAAAAAACTACAAGAGAAAGCTAAAAAAAGAGCAGAGGACAATCAATTTGTTATTGAAGGCGCAAAGGAGTTACGTTATGCATTAGAAGCTAACTATACGATAGACCAAGTGTTTGTTTTAGAGCATGACTTCTCCTCTGAAGTTTCCGATTTATTAAGTCAAATTAAAACTCAAACGTCTTATTTATATGAAGTAGCCGCTCCTTTATTTAGGTCTTTATGCTACCGTTCGGGCACAACTAAAATAATCGGAGTTGCACAAAAGAAAACGCACACTTTAGAGCAACTTCAGTTAAAAGAAAACCCATTAATTCTCATTGCAGAAACTCCCGAAAAACCAGGGAATATAGGAGCTTTAATCCGCACTGTCGATGCAGCAAATGCCGATGCTTTAATTATAGTTGACCCTAAAACAGATTTATATAACCCTAATGTTATTCGGTCTAGTGTGGGTTGTTTATTTTCTGTGCCTATTGCTATATGCAATAATGACGACCTGTTTTTATTTTTAAAAAATAAAAGTATAGACCTATATAGTGCAATAATCTCTTCGAGAGCCACCAACTATTCAAAAGAAAATTACTCCTCTGCAACTGCAATAGCAATTGGATCTGAAGATAAGGGCTTATCCGAAAACTGGTGTAATCAAAGTAAAAACCATATAATAATTCCTATGCAAGGGGTTAATGATTCACTAAATATGTCTGTAGCAGCTGGGATTATACTTTTTGAAGCAATACGTCAAAGAAATCCATAATTTTTTTTTGAAAGATTAAATAGATTCCTTATTTTTCTCTTATGCAGGTTATTGACGAACAGTTAGAAAATAAAGAAATTGCAAAGCAATATAAAGAGCTGCTACGAATTAGTTATCGCCAACTCAGTGATGAGGATAAAAAACTAATTCGTTTAGCGTTCGATACTGCTGTTGATGCACACAAAGAGCAACGCAGAAAATCTGGGGAGGCTTATGTGTTTCATCCTATTAACGTTGCAAAAATTGTGGCATCAGAAATAGGACTAGACGCTGTTTCTATTTCGGCTGCTCTACTTCATGACACTGTAGAAGATACAAGTTATACGCTAAACGATATTGAACAAATCTTTGGTAATACTATAGCAAAAATTGTTCACGGTCTTACTAAAATCTCGCGCCTTAAAAAAGATGCTAATATTTCTATGCAGGCTGAGAATTTTAGGAAAATGCTATTAACTCTTAATGATGATATTCGGGTAATTATAATAAAAATTGCAGATAGATTACATAATATGCAAACTATGGAAGCTATGCCTGAACATAAACAGGTTAAAATTGCTTCGGAGACCTTATATATATATGCGCCTATTGCCCACCGAATTGGAATGTTCAACATTAAAACTGAACTCGAAGATCTAAGTTTAAAATATACTGAACCACTCCGTTTCGAGGCTATTAAAAATAAAATTGCAGATAGTAGAGATGAACAAAAGAAATATATTAAGGACTTCTCTAAACTTATTGAGAAAACCCTAGAGCAAGAGCGTCTCAAATATTTTATACAAGGGCGTAGTAAATCTATCTATTCTATTCATCAGAAAATGCAAAAACAAAACATTCCGTACGAGAGTGTATTTGATAAATTTGCTATTAGAATTGTCTATAAATCATCTCCTAAGAAAGAAAAATTCTTTGCTTGGAAAATATATTCTATTGTTACAGACCATTTTACGCCAAACCCAACACGATTAAGAGATTGGATATCTTCTCCCAAATCAAATGGGTATGAGTCACTTCATATTACTGTAATGGGACCCAATAGGAAATGGGTAGAAGTTCAAATCCGTTCGGAGCGTATGCATGAAATTGCCGAGAAAGGGTACGCTGCCCACCATCGTTATAAGCAAGGAGGAGACCAAAAAGAAAGCGGCATAGAATCTTGGTTAAATCACATTCAAGAAGTACTAGAAAACAAAGAAACTAATGCTGTAGATTTTGTCGAAGATTTTAAGCTTAATTTATATTCCGATGAGATTTTTGTATTTACACCGCAAGGAGAATTAAAATCGTTACCTACCAGATCTTCTGTACTCGATTTTGCATATAGTATTCATAGTGAAGTAGGGGCTAAAGCAAGAGGAGCAAGAGTAAACGGAAAATTAGTGCCTCTTAGTAAAAGACTTAATAGTGGAGAGAATGTTGAAATTATAACATCAGAAAACTCAAAGCCTACAGCCAACTGGTTAAATCATGTAATTACTTCAAGAGCGCGTAGTCAAATTAAAGTCTCACTGAATGAAGAGAAGAAACGTATAGCCGAAGATGGTAAAGAACTTTTAAGGCGGAAATTAAAACAATTACGTATTACTCTTAATGAAAAAACGATTCAACGACTAAAGATATATTTTAAAGTAAATACCAGTTTAGATTTGTTTTACCGCGTTGGTATTGGCACTTTTGATAATAAACGACTTAAAGAGTTTGCAGCAAATTATAATAACAAATTCTTCGGTTTTATAAAAAGACGTATTAAGCCTAATCCGCCGAAAGAAGTTAACAATAACGATGATTTTATTGCAAACTATGACAAATTAATTTTTGGAAAAGATAAAGAAGAATTGCCCTATTCTTTATCGAAATGTTGTGCTCCAATTGCAGGGGACAAAGTTTTTGGCTTTGTAACTACAAAAGAAGGTCTTAAGGTTCATCGGCACGATTGTCCAAATGCTATTTCAATGCAATCGAATTATGCATATAGAATTATGCCTGCTTGGTGGGTAGATTCATCTGAACAAGAATTTAGCGCAGTACTTAAGCTACATGGGATTGACCAACTAGGATTAGTCAATCAAATAACACGTGTAATCTCAAATAATATGCATGTAGATATTTTTAAACTTAGTTTTGAAAAAGAAGAAGAAGACCTCTTCAATGGAAGCATAAGTGTTCGCGTAAAAAACATCTCTACACTAAATAAACTAAGCAACAATTTGTTAAAAATTAATGGGATTGAAAAAGTTACTCGAGAATAGCCCAAGAAACAATATCTTTACATATTAATTTTAAATTATATGATAGAAGTTCAAGATCCTCAAGAAGTTGTTAAAAATGTTTTTACCAATTTTTTAGACCAGAATAAACACCGGAAAACTCCGGAACGTTTTGCTATACTTCATGAAATATATGACTATAAAAATCACTTTGATATAGAGTCTCTTTATATTATGATGAAAAACAAAAACTATCGAGTAAGCCGAGCTACACTATATAATACTATTGAATTATTATTAGAATCTGGGCTTGTACGAAAACATCAATTTGGCAATAATCAGGCACAATACGAAAAATCTTTCTTTGACAAACAACACGATCATATTATCTTAACAGACACTGGAGAAGTAAAAGAATTTTGTGACCCAAGAATACAAGGTATCAAAGAAACTATTGAAGAAATTTTTGATGTGAATATTTCTCATCATTCTTTATACTTTTACGGCACCAAAAAAAATTCTTAAAAAGTAAGATAATTACATAATGGCTATAGATTTATTATTAGGTCTCCAATGGGGAGACGAAGGAAAAGGGAAAGTTGTTGATATATTAACAAAGAACTACGATATTATTGCTCGGTTTCAAGGAGGTCCAAATGCAGGACATACACTAAAGTTTGATGATACGTCACATGTTCTTCATACAATTCCATCGGGTATATTTCACTCTGAGAAAATTAACTTAATAGGCAACGGTGTTGTTATTGACCCTGTTATTTTTCAGGTAGAGATTGAAAAATTGGCGCCTTTCAAAATTGATTTTAAAAATCGACTTTATATATCTAAAAAAGCGCACTTAATTTTACCTACACACCGCTTATTAGACGCTGCCTCAGAGGCATCGAAAGGGAAAACAAAAATTGGTTCTACTCTAAAAGGAATTGGACCAACTTATATGGATAAAACTGGAAGAAATGGAATTCGTGTAGGAGATATTTTATTACCAGATTGGATAGAACGCTATGAGGCTTTAAAAGAAAAGCATTTAAAAATGCTAGGCTTTTATTCTGAAAAAATTGATTTTGACCTTTCTTCTCTTGAGACTGCTTTTTTTAGTGCCATCGAAAAACTTAAAGAACTTCCTTTTGTTGATAGCGAAAACTTTTTACATAATGCACTTAAAAATAATAAGAGAATTTTAGCAGAAGGTGCTCAAGGTTCTTTGCTTGATATAGATTTTGGGACTTACCCTTTTGTTACTTCTTCGACCACCACGGCTGCAGGAGCTTGTACTGGTTTAGGTATTGCACCTAATAACGTAAACGATGTGTTTGGTATTTTCAAAGCATATACTACTCGTGTTGGTAGTGGTCCTTTTCCTACTGAACTTTTTGATGAAGTTGGAGAGACTATGGGGCGTGTTGGTAATGAGTTTGGAGCTACTACTGGACGTCCACGTAGATGTGGTTGGATAGATTTAGTTGCTCTTAAATACGCTATTCGTATAAATGGTATTACACAACTAATGATGATGAAAGGAGATGTACTTTCTGGTTTTGACTCAATTAAAGTATGTACTGGTTACCAAACGCCAGAAGGACTAATCGACTATCTACCATTTAATATTGATTCGAAATATGTTACGCCTAAATATATAGAGCTTCCAGGTTGGGAAAAAGATTTAACAACGATGACTGATAAAAGTCAGTTTCCAAAAGAATTTAATCAGTATATCGAATATCTCGAGGAAGAATTAGAAACACCTATTAAGATTGTTTCTGTTGGTCCAGATCGTAAACAAACGATTTTTCGCTAAAAAAATAACACCTTGAATCGTTTAAAAACTCTTGTTTTATTTACTTCTATCTTTTGCTCAATAAATTACCTAACAGCACAAGAAGAGAAAACTATTGAAATAAGACAAGCGGGTTCTTTTGAAAAAGACGAAGCAAATTACCCAGGCGCAAATATTTTACTAAAAAAGGATACTCTACGTGTTCACCTTTATCATAAAGGGGCTTTAATTATCTCCGACAAGTCGTTCTTTTATTCAAAAGATAATTTTTTTATAGCATACGGCGATATATCTTTTACTCAGGGAGATTCTCTAAATATGAAAAGCGATTATTTAGAATATGACGGTGCAAATGGTAGTGCCAAAGCATGGGGTAATGTGTTTTTGAAAAGACCCGATATGACTTTAGAAACAGATACCCTATATTTAGATAGAAATGAAAGTGTTGTATATTATAATACTCCAGGTACTATTATTGATAGTAGCAGTGTTTTAAAAAGTAACCAAGGGAAATATTTTATGAACGAAAAGAAGTATAGATTTATTTCTAATGTCCGTATAACAAACCCCGAGTATAACGTTACATCTACTCAGTTAGACTATTTTACAGAAACTAACGAAGCCTTTTTCTATGGTCCTACCAAAATTATTGGAGAAGATTATGATATATATTGCGAGAGCGGATTTTATAATATGGATTTGCAACGCGGTAATTTTCAAGAAAACACGCTTATAAATTATAACGAAAGAATAATAGAAGGAGATAGCCTTTATTTTGAGAATAACAGAGAATATGCTTCTGCTACCGACGATGTTACTATAACGGATACCATAAACAATACGATTATAAAAGGGAATTATGCCGAAATTTTTAAGGCAAATGACTCTGCCATTATAACCCAAAAGGCATACGCCATAAATATTTTAGAAAACGATTCTTTATATATAAAAGCAGATACACTTTTAGGTACGGGCCCAACAGATAATAGAGCTATTAGAGGTTATTATAATGTAAAGATTTTGAAATCAGATATAAGAGGAAAAGCAGACTCCTTGTTTATTAATGAACAGATTGGCAAAATAGAATTACACAAACGCCCTTTATCTAAAAAACAAAACCAAGTACTGAGCAACGACGATAAGAATAAAATGAACCCTATTCTTTGGTTTGACAATGTTCAAATGACAGGAGAAACAATCTACCTCCTTACTAAAAAGGGAGAAAAAGAATTAGATTCTCTACAAATTTTTGGGAACGCGTTTATTATTGAAAAAGATTCGATAAGCGGTACTGGTTTTAATCAAATTACGGGTAGCGAGCTCTACGGGTATTTTGAAAATGGTGGGTTAAAAAACCTAGACATAATTAAAAACACTGAGGTTATTTATTATTTGTATTCTGATGAACAAGAGCTTCTTGGTATTAACAAAACTATTTGTAGCGCACTAGATATTATGTTTGACAACAACGAGATTAGTAATATTTCATTTCGTATAAGTCCAAATGGAGATGTTTTCCCAGAAAAGAAACTAGAGCCTAATTTAAGAAAATTGAAAGGCTTTCTTTGGCGCGAAGACGAACGTCCAAAGAAATTTGAAGACCTATTTCTAAAGTAGCTATATCATTATAAAGAAATGGAAAACCTGCATGATGATTTTCTTAAGTATCAAGCAAAAACAACTACGCACCCTTTAGGTATTGTAGTTAAACGCGCACAAGGGAGTTATATTTATGATAGTTTAGGGAAAAAATATTTAGACTTTATAGCTGGTGTTTCTGCTTGTAGTTTAGGACATTGCCACCCTCAAGTAGTCGAGGCGATAAAAACGCAAATTGAATGTTATATGCATGTAATGGTATATGGCGAATTTGTTCAAGAACCAGCAGTAAGATTTTCAAAAGAATTAGCTATGGAACTTCCGGATAATCTTGAGGTTACTTACTTAGTCAATTCTGGTGCAGAGGCAATTGAAGGCGCTATAAAATTAGCAAAAAGAGTTACAGGGCGTAACGAATTAATAGCTGCGCACAACGCATATCACGGTAGTACTCACGGAGCATTTAGCCTTTTAGGGAACGAACATCAAAAGAAAGCCTATCGACCACTGTTACCAGGAATACGGTTTATACGTTTCAATAAACCTGAAGATATTCAAATGATAACTACTAAAACTGCTGCTGTAGTTTTAGAAACCATACAAGGAGGAGCTGGTTTTATTGTTCCAAAAGAGGGATACTTGAATAAAGTTAAAAAACGTTGTGAAGAAGTAGGAGCACTACTCATTTTAGATGAAATACAACCTGGGTTTGGGAGAACTGGTAAACTATTTGGGTTTCAGAATTTTAATGTCACACCAGATATTTTAGTAACAGGCAAAGGAATGGGAGGGGGGCTTCCTATTGGAGCTTTTACGAGTTCAAAAAGCTTTATGAATACATTGTCTGAAAACCCAAAGCTTGGTCATATAACAACTTTTGGAGGTAATCCAGTCGTTGCAACAGCGGCATTAGCTACGTTAAGGGCTATTAAAAAAGAAAAACTTATAGAATCTATTGATGAGAAAGAACACCTTTTTAGAAGCTTGTTGCAACATCCCAAAATAAAACAAATAAATGGTATGGGTCTAATGTTAGCCCTCATTTTTGAAGATGAAGAAACAGCTTCCAAAGTTATTCTAAAAAGCATGGAATCAGGTTTAATTCTATTTTGGTTGCTTTGGGAAAAGAGCGCTGTTAGAATTTCTCCTCCTCTCAATATTTCACTAGAAGAAATTAAAAAAGGTTGTGCTATTATCTTAAATGTTTTAAATAAAATAGAGTAATTCCGTGTTAATTACTTTGTTAAAAACAATATGAAAGGGCAGCCTAAAAAAAACTACTTTTGCCTAACTTTAATAAACTTATAATTATCTACTCTAGCATGCAAAATGCTTTTTCAAATAATTCGGAATCAGCAATAACAAGATTCGAGCAAATGCTTAAAACCGATAAGGTTTACTTCTTTGATGCTGAAGATTTTGAGAATATAATTCAATATTATATTGACTCGGGTAATACTAATTTGGCAAAGAAGGCACTTCATTTAGCTTTAAAGCAACACCCCGAGCATATAGATTTGTTATTGCTAAAATCTGAACTATTAATTTTCGATAAAAATTATACCGAGGCTTGGTCTTCCTTAGAATCAATAGAAGAAGTAGACCCACATAATCAAGAAATTTTTATTCAAAAAGCTACGATATATTCCAAGAATAAAGAACATCTATTAGCCATTAAATTACTTATAGAAGCTTTAGAAAATTCTGACGACCAATTAGAGTTATGGTCTTTAATAGGAATGGAATATATGATAATTGAAGACTATCGAAATGCCATAGACTACTTTAAACTTTACTTAGAAGAAGAATATGACGATTACCAAATATTATGTAATTTATTATATTGTTTCGAAGCTCTTGAAGAATACGAGAATGCGATTGAAGCTTTAAATAGGATTTTAGAAAAGAATCCTTACGATGAAATTGCTTGGTATGAAATAGGTAAACAATACCTGAACTTAGATCGCAATATCGATGCTCTTAATGCATTTGACTTTGCCATTATAAGCAAAGACCAGTTTACGGGAGCTTATATTGAAAAAGGAAAGGTTCTTGAAAAAGAAGGAAGATTTAATGAAGCTATCGAAAATTATCATATTGCAATTCAAATAGACGACCCTAGTGCGTATTCATATTTAAGAATTGCGAAATGCCATGAAGCACTACATAATGATGTTCTTGCCATTCAATATTTTAAAAAATCTATTCAAGAAGATCCGTCAAGTGAGAAAAGTTGGTTATCATTTATCGATTTTTATATTAATAAGAAAAACATTGATAAAGCCATTTTTTACACAAAAGAAGCATTACAGGTTGATAAAGATAATATTGCTTTTAAAAAACGATATGACATACTACAGTCACCAAAAAGCGTGCATAGACCAAAATGAGTAAAATAAGTATGTTGTCGTGAAAAAGAATACTATCAACAAAACTATTCTTTTCTTAAAAGGAATGGCAATGGGCATTGCCGATATAATCCCTGGTATATCTGGAGGTACAATAGCATTAATTTCAGGGATTTATGAAGAACTTATCTATTCTATAGATGAATTCAATTTTAAGAACTTTAAAATTATAAGAACAGAAGGGTTCTCTTCTTTCTGGAAAAAAATCAATGGTGCGTTTTTACTTCCTATAATTTTGGGTATCGGAACAAGTATTGTTCTTTTCTCAAACCTTGTACATTACTTAATGCTCAATCATTCTATTCCACTTTGGTCTCTATTCTTTGGAATAATATCTTGTAGTATTCTAATTTTATTAAAACAGAATAAACCTAATAACCTTCGTTCAATTGTATTTTTAATACTCGGATTTATTATTGCCTATAGAATAACTCTACTTACATCTTCTGGCGGAGAAATTAGTTTAGCTTACCTTTTTCTATGTTCAATGATTGCTATTATAGCAATGATTTTACCTGGTATTTCGGGTTCGTTGATATATATTTTACTTGGAGCCTACGAAACTGTAATACACACATCGAAAAATAGTATTCTTGCGTTGATTAATTTTGAGTGGGAAAACTTTATATTAATTTATTCACGTCTTTTAGTTATTGGATTAGGTATAATTATTGGACTAAAATCTTTTTCCAAAATATTAAAGTGGCTTTTTAAAGTGCATAAGCAACCTACATTAATGGTTTTAGTCGGTTTTATGATTGGAGCATTACCAAAAATATGGCCTTGGCAAAAAGTTATTGCTTGGGAATATATTTCGGAGGATAAAAAAATAGCGACTCAAACAACATACACTACTCCATGGGGTTTTGATGGTGAACCTCAACTTTCTATAGCTTTATTGCTAATGGTTTTTGGTTTTCTTTCTTTATATTTCCTTGAAAAAAAATCTAGCCAAAAAAACAATGTCAAATAGAGGAAAAACTGCAGAACGTATTTTATTAATTTGTAAAGGAATTGCAATGGGAGTTGCAAATAAAATTCCTGGCGTATCAGGGGGTATTGTTGCTTTGTCTGCTGGGTTTTATGAAGAACTTATTTTCTCTTTTTCAAGGTTTGATAAAAAAGCACTTAAGCTTCTTTTAAAAAAAGATGTCAAACAATTTTATACTTATGTAAACGGTAATTTTCTGGTGTTCTTATTCACTGGTGTTGTCTTAAGTTTTTTTAGTGCTTCATTAATATTGGATATATTTATTACAAACTACCCTAAACAAGTTTGGGGTTTGTTCTTTGGAATGATTTTAGCTTCTGTATTTTTTATTTGGCTACAAGCTCAGAAATTTTCAATCAAAGAATATATCCTTTCTTTTATTGGTGCTTCACTGGGGCTTACAATTGCTTTTTTGCATCCAGGGCAAGAGAATAGTTTTTTACCATTTGTCTTTTTGTGTGGTATGATTAGTATTTCTGGAATGATTTTACCAGGGCTTTCTGGTTCATTTTTAATTTTAATACTAGGGAATTACACCCTACTCCTAATAGATTCGGTTAATGCACTTTATTTTACAATAATTGATTTGGTTTCTTGGGATTTCGAGTTTATTAATGACCCCAATAGAATGCATCTTTTGACAGTAATACTTTTCTTTACTCTTGGGTCAACTACTGGTTTATTAGTATTATCAAAAATTTTGCGTTGGTTTTTACAAGAATACCCCGAAAGAATAAAAGCAATTTTAATAGGTTTTATATTAGGATCGTTAGGTGCTGCTTGGCCATGGAAAAAAGAAATTTATAAACCAAATACTAATTCAGAGGTATTAGATCATTATGAATTGTTTTTACCAAAATTTTCGGAAATGGAAACCATCTACGTTACTCTTTTTATATTTTTGGGGTTTGTAATTGTAACTTTATTAGAAATAAATGGCAAAAGAAATAAAGGTAAATAACCAGTTTGGTTTAGTTGGTAAAAACATCGAATATTCTTTTTCACGATCTTATTTTTCGAAAAAATTCCAAGCAGAAAACATACACTCTACCTCTTACATAAATTTTGATATTGATACTATTGAAAGCATTGTAGATGTCTTAAAAACACCTAACCTTAAAGGTTTAAATGTTACTATTCCATATAAAGAAAGTATTATTCCTTATTTAGATAGTTTTTCGGAGGAAGCCAAAACCATCGGTGCTGTAAATACTGTTTGCTTTTTAAAAGACGGCACTACACAAGGGCACAATACTGATGCATTTGGGTTTAAGACAGCGTTATTAAAAAAATGGAAAAAAAAGGAAGCATCAAACGCTCTGATTTTAGGGACGGGGGGGGCTTCAAAAGCCATTCAATTTGTTCTTGAACAAATGAAAATTAAGCCACTTTTAGTTTCAAGGAAACCATCCGTAGGACAAATAGAATATAATCAAATTGATAAAGAGCTTATGCGGACACATCAATTAATTATAAATACAAGCCCTATTGGAGTGCATCCTAACATTGACAAAGCTCCAAAAATACCTTATGAATTTGTGTCGTCAGAACATTTTTTATTTGATTTAATTTATAATCCTGCACAAACATTATTTCTTAAAGAAGGAGAAAAAAGAAGGGCAACTACACAAAATGGGCTTCTTATGTTAGAACAACAAGCAGAAAAATCTTGGGAAATTTGGAACCAAAACAATGATTAATACTCAAATTATTATAACCCTTTTATTATTTATATAATTTACTCTTATAAATTTAAATTACCTTTGCTTAAGATGTTTATCTTCGCTTAAATTTTATGGATTTTATTGCAGTTATTATTGGGTTATTGCTTCTGATAAAAGGAGGAGATTGGCTATTGAAGTCTTCCGTTGCACTTTCACTAAACTTATCTATACCAAAAGCAGTCATAGGAATGACGGTTGTTTCTTTTGCTACTTCTGCTCCGGAGCTTATTGTTAGTGTGCGTGCGGCTTTATTAGATCATCCCGAAATAGCTTTGGGTAATGCGGTAGGGTCTAATATTGCTAATTTAAGTTTAGTTTTAGGAGTTACCGTGATTATAGCACCAATAGCAGTTCCTCGGAGTTTCTTTAGAACAGACTGGCCAATGATGATGTTTTCAACGGTCTTACTAATTGCAATGATTGTATTTGATCATACGCTATCAACTTTTGATGGTGCTATTTTATTTTCATTGATGATTGGTTTTATCATCTATTTACTAAGGACTAAAAAAATAAAAGAGGAAGCGGTTGAAGACGTATCAGGAGAATTTGAGCCTTTGACTAACTTACAGACATTGAAGTACTTTTTACTTGGAGGCTTTTTTTTATGGCTAGGTTCAGAAACACTTATCAAAGGGGCAGTTTCATTAGCTTCGATAATGGGAGTAAGTAAGCGGATTATTAGTATATCTATTATTTCAATCGGGACAAGTATTCCAGAATTGTCTGCTTCAATTGTTGCTGTTGTAAAAAAGGAGAAAGCTATTTCTTTAGGAAACCTTATAGGATCTAATGTATTTAATATTCTATCGGTATTGGGTTTTACTGCTATGATTCAATGTATAACAATTAGCGAAATGGATTTGTTTTTTACAGATTTAATCTGGATGTTCGCTATTTCTGCATTAATACTTGTATTAGCTAAACTGTCTCGTAGCCATAGTATCAATCGTCTTAGTGGTATTCTTTTGTTAGGACTTTATGCATATTTTATCTACTCATTAGTAGAATAAAAAAGACACTTTTATTGATATACAATAAAAGTGTCTTTTTAAAACAAATAAGAGTTAATCTAAATCAACTAAACTTTAGCCGATTTCACTGTTTTTACAATCCGTGCTGCAATTTTGTATGGATCACCATTAGATGCAGGTCTTCTATCTTCTAACCATCCTTTCCAATTGTTTTCTACGGTAATTATAGGGATTCGTATAGACGCACCGCGGTCTGAAATACCATAACTAAAATCATTAATTGATGCAGTTTCATGTAAACCAGTTAATCGTTGGTCATTATATTGCCCATATACAGCAATGTGTTCTTTTGTAACAGGGCGAAATGCTTCGCAAATAGTTTCATAAACTTTACGATCTCCGCATGTTCTTAAAAGACTATTCGAGAAGTTTGCGTGCATTCCAGAACCATTCCAATCTCCTTTGACTGGCTTAGGGTGATATTCGATATAAAAACCATATTGTTCTGTAAGGCGGTCAAGTAAATATCGAGCAATCCAAATTTCGTCTCCAGCTTTTTTTGCACCTTTTGCAAATAATTGAAATTCCCATTGACCACTAGCAACTTCTTGGTTAATTCCTTCAAAAGTTAATCCAGCATCTAAGCAAAGATTTGCGTGTTCTTCTACAAAATCTCTTCCGTGTGTATTTCTTCCTCCTACTGAACAGTAATAAAGTCCTTGTGGACCAGGATATCCACCCATAGGAAAACCAAGAGGCAGTTGAGTTTCGGTATCCATAATAAAATATTCCTGTTCAAAACCAAACCAAAAGTCATTATCATTATCGTCAATAGTAGCACGTGCATTCGACTCATGAGGCGTTCCATCAGAATTAAGCACCTCAGTCATAACCAAATAGCCATTTCTACGAACAGGATCTGGATAAATAGCTACAGGTTTTAATAAGCAATCGGAAGAGTCTCCAGTTGCTTGTTGCGTAGATGAACCATCGAACGACCATACAGGGCATTCTTCAAGGGTTCCATTGAAACTATCAATAATTTTAGTTTTACTACGTAAATTGGAAGTTGGTTTATAGCCGTCTAACCAAATATACTCTAATTTCGATTTATTCATATTTTTTATTTTTTGGTTTTAGTAAAAAGACAGGCAAATTTAAGTTTTAATATTATTAACCTCTACTTTTTTAGGGTATAAATGCTATAGTAGTTATTAAATTTTATTAACACTATGTTTTTTTAAGGGTATTATACTTTTTAACGGTAAAGATTAATTTAGCCTAAAAGTTTAAAAAAAGGTTAACTTTGTTATTATAATACATAAGAATTATGAGGTCATTACGATTCGATGCTCTGAATAAATTAACAAGAACACAGGTTAACGCGCACTTGTCAAAAGAGACTTCAAGTTCTCTTTTTGGGCAAAATGTGTTTAATGACGGCGTGCTTCAACGTTATCTTAATCAAGACGCATATAACGAGATTTCTAAGACTATATTTAAGGGTACAAAAATATCAAGGGGATTAGCAGATCAAATTGCAGCAGCAATGCAATCTTGGGCGTTATCAATAGGTGCTACTCATTACACACATTGGTTTCAACCTTTAACTGGAGCTACAGCCGAAAAGCACGAATCATTTTTTGATTTATCAAAAAGCGGAACACCTTTAGAACGTTTTGACGGAAGCCAATTGGTTCAACAAGACCCCGATGCATCAAGTTTTCCTAGTGGTGGAATTCGAAACACATTTGAAGCACGCGGTTATACGGCTTGGGACCCGACATCTCCTGCTTTTATTTATGGGAAAACACTTTGCATACCTACTATTTTTGTGTCTTATACTGGAGAGGCGTTAGACTATAAGACACCACTACTTAGGTCTACATTATCTTTGGATAAAGCGGCTACTGAAATAGCAAAATATTTTGATAAAAATACGCTTAAGGTCTATGCAACTTTAGGGTGGGAACAAGAATATTTTTTAATTGACAAAACCTTAGTAGCATCGCGACCCGATATTATTTTTACTGGACGGACGTTAATAGGACACGAGTCTCCAAAAGGGCAACAATTAAATGACCATTACTTTGGCTCAATCCCATCTCGAGTTTTAGCATTTATGCAAGACTTAGAATATCAGAGCTTAATTTTAGGTATTCCTGTCAAAACACGGCATAATGAAGTTGCTCCTGCTCAATTTGAACTCGCTCCAATTTTTGAAGAAGTTAATTTATCTGTAGATCATAATGCGTTGATCTTAGATATTATGAATAAAATTGCAGAGAAGCATAACTTTGAGGTGCTCTTACATGAAAAACCTTTTTTAGGAATTAATGGCTCCGGGAAACATAATAATTGGTCTTTGATAACCAATAATGGAGTTAATCTTTTAAGTCCAGGTAAAACACCAATGAATAATTTACAGTTTCTAACATTCTTTATAAATACTATTGCGGCTGTTCTAAAACACGAATCATTATTAAGAGCAAGTATTGTTTCGGCTAGTAATGAACTACGATTAGGAGCAGACGAAGCACCCCCGTCTATTATTTCAGTTTTTATTGGAGAGCAGCTAACCGAAGTACTTAATAACTTAGAGCAAGTCTCAGAAGGAAAACTTTCGCCCCAAGAAAAAACGGATTTAAAACTTAATGTAATAGGGAAAATTCCAGAAATACTTTTAGATAATACAGACCGAAATAGAACGTCCCCTTTTGCTTTTACAGGAAATAAATTTGAATTTAGGGCGGTAGGTTCTAAGACTAATTGCGCTAAACCAATGACTGTTCTCAACTCGATTGTTGCTGAACAATTAATAGAATTTAAAAAACGAGTTGATGTGCATCTTGAAAACCCTAAGATGAAGAAAGACGATGCCATTTTTAATGAATTAAGGGATTCTATTAAATACATACGTACTATACTTTTTGAAGGGGATGGGTATAGCGATGTATGGATAAAACAAGCTAAAAAAAGAGGGCTAACTTTTTTAACGTCTACCCCTGAGTCTCTCAAAGCGTATATAGATTCTCAAAGTATTAACTTATTTAAAAAATTAAATGTCTTTAGCCAACGTGAATTGGAAGCACGTTTTGAAGTTGATTTACAGCAATTTACACTTTCACTTCAAATAGAAGGACGAACATTAGGGGATTTAGTACAAAACCATATTATACCTGCGGTAATTAAATATCAAAACATTTTAATCAATAATGTAAAAGGATTAAAAGAAATTTATGGGGATAAATTTGAGTTGCACGCAAAGGAACAATTAGATTTAATTGAAAGGATTTCTGAGCATATAACACAAGTTTATATTAGTTTAAATGATATGGTTGATGAAAGAAAAAAAGCTAATTCAATTGAGAATAGTTTTGAAAAAGCAAATGCGTATAATATAAAGGTTAAACCTTTTTTTAAGTCAATACGCTATAACTGTGATAAGCTCGAATTATTAGTTGATAACTCACTATGGCCACTGGCAAAATATAGAGAGCTTTTATTTTTGCGTTAATATATTTCAGCTATAAAACTGAAACTATAAATTGTTTATAATTAAGAATATAAATTTAGGTGTATTTTTGTGAAAACTAAAATTGAATATGAGTGAATCTCTCAATAATCGCTATCGTCTAAGAGGTGTTTCTGCTCAAAAAGAAGATGTTCATGCGGCTATTAAAAATATTGATAGAGGTCTTTTTCCAAAAGCTTTTTGCAAAATTGTGCCCGATTATCTCACAGGAAGCGAAGACCACTGCATAGTAATGCACGCCGATGGTGCGGGGACAAAATCTTCTTTGGCGTATGCTTATTGGAAAGAAACAGGAGATTTATCTGTGTGGAAAGGCATAGCCCAAGATGCTTTGATAATGAATATAGATGATTTATTATGTGTAGGGGCTTCAGAAAACATTTTGCTATCATCAACAATAGGTAGAAATAAGAATCGAATTCCTGGTGAAGTTCTTGCCGCAATTATAAATGGTACAGAAGAGTTGATAGAAGAGTTGAAACAATACGGTATATCAATTCATAGTACAGGAGGCGAAACTGCTGATGTGGGCGACTTAGTTCAGACAATTATAGTTGACTCTACTGTGGTTGCTAGGATGAAACGCTCAGAAGTAATTGATAATTCAAATATAAAGGCTGGGGATGTAATTGTTGGGTTAGCTTCTTTTGGGCAAGCAACGTATGAAAAAGAGTATAATGGAGGTATGGGAAGTAATGGATTGACTTCTGCTAGGCACGATGTTTTTAATTCTGAAATAAAAGAAAAATATCCCGAGACTTTTGACTCTAGTGTCCCTAGCTCTTTAGTGTATTCGGGTTCTAAAAAGTTAACAGATACCATTGAAAAAGCGTCTTTAAACGCGGGTAAGTTAGTTCTTTCACCCACAAGAACGTATGCGCCAATTATCCAAAAAATTAAAAAATCTATTAGCCAAAATCATGTGCATGGCATGGTACATTGTAGCGGAGGGGCTCAAACTAAAATTTTACATTTTATAGATAATCTTCATGTAATAAAAGATAATATGTTTGACGTTCCCCCCTTGTTTAAAATGATACAAGAAGAATCGGGTACTTCGTGGAAAGAAATGTACGAAGTTTTTAATATGGGGCATCGCATGGAATTATATGTTACTCCAGAAGTTGCATCTGAAATTATTGCTATTTCAGAGTCATTTAATGTGCCTGCTCAAATTATAGGGAAAGTAGAGGCTTCAAAAACAAAGGAATTAACTATTAAAAGTTCTTATGGGTTATTTCAATATAAATAAATACATTTAACACTAAAATAGCTTACTATGAAAACAAAGAATCAATTAAAATTGTTGTGGCTGCCCTTTTTTTTACTTGCCTTTATTTTTAGTGGTTGCGGAAATAAAAGCGAAGAAATAACAACTACTCCTCCTGTAGTAGATACATTATCGGTTTCAAGCCTCACAGCATCGGTTAATGAAAATCCATCTTCAGGAGCTTCTTTGGGTACAGTTCAGGCTACAAGCAATAATACAATTCAATATAGTATAACCTCACAAACAGTTGCAGGTGCTTTAGCTATTAACGCTACTACAGGTGAGATAACCGTAGCAGATGCCTCGTTATTTGATTTTGAGAAAGTACAAACTATAACAGCTGATATATTAGTAAGTGCAGGTACTTTAACTGAGCCTGTAGTTGCAACAATTAATATAGTTGATGTTGTAGAGAAAGAGTATGTTGTATGGACTGGACCGACACTTACTTTTACTAAAGATGCAGGTGGCGACCCAACAAACGCGATGCAACAAGATATGATTACTAAAAATGTAATATTTACAAGAGGAAATACAGGAGGTCAAATATATAATATCGTTTCTGAAACTGCTTATGATAAAGATAATAGCCCTGTAGGTACAGAATGGGCATTGGGGACTATTAGCGAAATAGCAAGTTTAAGGTTTCAATCATTTAGAGTTGCAACAGGTGGTAAACCAAAGAACGCGGTAGGGAAAGATATGGTAGCTCGTTTAATTACTGATGATGTTTATATATCTCTAAAAATTACATCATGGGACGATAAGAAGGATGGTGGATTTACTTATGAAAGATCGACCTCAACTGCAACAATGACAGTATCGAATTGAAACATTTACTATGCCTAAAAGCTATAATTTTATTGTCTTTATATTTTTAATATCAGTCAATTTTTTATGGAGCCAAAATTGGCAAACAGAATGGGAAGACGCAAAAGAATTATCTAAGCAAACGGATACTAAACTAATTTTAGTTTTCTCAGGTTCCGATTGGTGTATTCCGTGTATAAAGTTAGAGAAAGAGATATGGAACGACCCAACTTTTATAGCCTATGCTGACAAAAACTTTGTCCTTTTTAGAGCAGACTTCCCTAAAAGGAAAAAGAATAAACTCCCTGAGGGAGATCAACAAAGAAATGATTTATTAGCATCGAACTATAATCCAAATGGATATTTTCCACTTGTTGTAGTCTTTAATTCAAAAGGGACAGTTGTTGGACAACTAGGCTACGAAAAAATTAGCCCTCAAGAGTATATCAACCGAATTGAAAAACTATAAGATGTTGTTTAGAGTCCTTATCTTTTATTTTGGACTATTTGGCGGAATTCAACTTTATTCTCAAACCACCCAATTATATAAGGAATCTTATACTTTAATGGGATCGGATTTTGATATAACAGTGGTTTCTGATAATGAAGATGCTGCCTTAAAATTTATAGAAATGGCAAGACGAGAAATTACTAGAGTAGAGAATTTAATTTCGTCTTGGGACTCTAACTCTGAAACCTCATTGATTAACAAGAATGCAGGTATAAAGCCTGTAAAAGTTTCTAAAGAATTATGGGGTTTAATTCAACGCTCATTACAGGTATCAAAAATTACTTCTGGAGCTTTTGATATAACCTATGCAGCCGTAGATAATATTTGGAAATTTGATGGTAGTGTTACTTCTATGCCAAATCCTGAAATAATTAAATCTTCAATTTCTAAAATTGGTTTTTCAAAGATTATATTAAATGAAGAAAAGCAGACCGTTTTTTTACCAACTAAAGGTATGAAAATTGGCTTTGGAGCAATAGGGAAAGGATATGCAGCAGACCGAGCAAAAGATATGTTAATTGAAGCAGGTGTAAAAGCAGGGATAATTAATGCCTCTGGCGACATGAATACATGGGGTACTCAGCCCGATGGTACACCTTGGAGTATAGGTATAATTAATCCGTTGAACAAAGAAAAAGTGTTTTCTTGGTTTTTATTGAAGCATAATGCCGTTGTTACTTCGGGAAACTACGAAAAACATATAACAATAGATGGTCAGAGATTTAGCCATATAATTGACCCTCGAACAGGAATTCCAAGTAAAGATATTATTAGTTCTACTATATTTGCAAGTAAAGCTGAGTTAGCCGATGCATTGGCAACAGCAATTTTTGTTATGGGAGTTGATTCTGGATTATTTTTAATTAATCAATTACCAGATGTTGAAGCTATATTAATTGATGACTTAGGCAAAGTTCATAAATCTAAAAATATTGCAATTGAAAACAATTAGGTCTTTATTTTTTATTTTTTTAATTTGTGTGTTACACACAGGCTGCGTGGCAGTTAAGGCACATAATAAAGTGTTTTTAAATGACCCAGATATGAAATTGAAGTCTCCTTTTTCTGAGCGTTTTGAAATAACATATCAAATTTATAGAGAAGCTGCAGCAGGGGCAAATGGAGGTAAAACAGGGGGCGGCTGTGGGTGTAACTAAATTATTTTTCACCCTCTTTGTATTAGGTAATTTCGTTAATGTATTTGCCCAAACGGATAGTATTTCGACTTATAAAAAGAAAGTATTAGAAGATACTGAAGTAGATTTATTATTAGGTTATTATGGTCAAGAAGGGAAACACGCTTCGGTTACGGGTGGGGTAGGCAATGAATCGTTACAGAATATAGCTCCCACTGTTGTAATTCGGATACCTTTGAATGATAATGATATTTTAACCGCAGATCTTGGAATATCTAATTACACCTCGGCTAGTTCTAGTAATGGAAATCCGTTTAATACAGGAGCCTCAAGAGGGGGAGATGATGATGACAGGGGAAATGGTAATGGCAACGGAGGCAATGCACCTATGGGGTCGCCTTGGGTTGCTTCAACAGGAGCTTCTAGACAAGATGCGCTCAAAACAATAAATATATCCTATGCACACGCTCGGGAAGATAGGAATCGCTATTGGTCTGTTAACTTAGGCGCTTCATCCGAATACGATTATCAATCTTTTGGTTTTGGAGGAGGATTTACACAATTGTGGAATGAGAAAAACACAGAAATCACAGTAAACTCTCAAGTGTACCTAGACCAGTGGAAGCCAATATTACCAACAGAAATCCACGAATATGAGTTATATGGGAGTGGTTTTTTATCAAATACTAGGAGTTATTTTTCAGGGGTTGCTATTTTAAACGAAAACGGTAGTAGTGTAGTTGGTTATTTACCTTCAAACTTTTCTCCTATTGATAATGTTAGTAGAAATTCATATTCATTTTCGTTTAATTTCTCGCAAATTATAAGTAGCCGACTACAATTTTCTGCTTTTATTGATATTGTAAAACAAGAGGGTTGGTTAGCAAATCCTTTACAACGTGTTTACTTCTCGGATAAACCAAATTTTTATATAGGAAACTCTGCTAGTATTTCAAATTATGAAAATTCATCTAATACAGATGTTTTTCACTTGGCAGATGATATTGAACGTTTACCCAGTACACGTTTAAAATATCCTTTTGGCATGCGATTAAATTATTATGTAAATGAGTATGTGGTTGTTCGCTCATATTATAGGTATTATAAAGACGACTGGGGTATTAACTCAAATACGTTTCAGCTAGAATTACCTGTTAAATTTAATTTAAAATGGAAGGTTACTCCGTCATATCGTTTTTATAACCAAACTGCGGCAAATTATTTTGCAGCTTACGACCAACACCTTTCTACTAATAGTTTTTATACGTCCGATTACGATTTATCCGCTTTTTCTAGCCATCAATTAGGCTTATCTTTAAGCTATACTGATATTCTGTCTAACTTTAACCTTTGGAAACTAGCCTTAAAAAACATTAGTTTACGTTACCAAAACTATAAGAGAAGCGATGGGCTTACAGCTTTTAGCATCTCTACTGGTTTTAGCTTTGTTTTAGATTAATCAGAATTTAATTCTAGTTAAAATTTAGTAATTTTGTGGCATGATTGAGAAGCTACAAATTATTCAACAACGATTTGATGAAATTTCAGATTTAATTATTCAGCCAGATATTATATCGGATCAAAAACGTTATATTCAATTGAATAAGGAATATAAAGATTTGAGGATACTCACCCAAAAGGCTGATGAGTATAATACTTTGATTTCTAATATTGAAGAAGCTAATGAAATTATAGCCGACACAAAAGATGTTGAAATGGTAGAAATGGCTAAAATGCAATTAGACGAAGCAAAAGGGAAACTTCCTGCTTTAGAAGAAGAAATAAAATTTTTACTTATTCCAAAAGACCCAGAAGACGCAAAGAATGTGGTAATCGAAATTAGAGCTGGTACTGGGGGAGATGAGGCTAGTATTTTTGCTGGAGATTTATATCGTATGTATGCTAAATTTTGTAGCGACAATAATTGGAACGTAAGTTTAATGGATACTAGTGAAGGCACAGCAGGAGGTTTTAAAGAAATTATTTTTGAAGTGTCTGGAGAAGATGTGTATGGGGTAATGAAATTCGAGTCAGGAGTGCATCGTGTACAGCGTGTTCCACAAACTGAAACGCAAGGGCGTGTGCATACGTCTGCCGCTACTGTAATGGTTCTGCCAGAGGCAGAAGAATTTGATATTCAAATAGATATGAACGATGTTCGTGTGGACTATTTTTGTTCTTCGGGACCTGGAGGTCAATCGGTAAACACTACCTATTCTGCTGTTAGGCTAACGCACGAACCTACAGGTATTGTAGCACAGTGTCAAGATCAAAAATCACAACATAAAAATAAAGACAAGGCATTAAAAGTTTTGCGGTCGCGTTTGTATGAATTAGAATTATCTAAAAAACTTGATGAAGATTCGCAAAAAAGAAATTCTCTGGTATCTTCTGGGGATCGTTCTGCCAAAATAAGAACATATAATTATCCACAGGGTAGGGTTACCGATCACCGTATAAATTTAACGTTATACGACCTTCAAAATATTATGAATGGTAATATTCAAAAACTAATAGATGAACTGCATCTATATCAGAATACAGAGAAACTGAAAGAAGCAGGCGAAGTATTTTGATAGGATGGATTTAGAAGAATTAAAAGAGCAAATAATTACTAAAAAGTCTTTCTTATGTGTTGGACTTGATATTGATTTAGACAAAATCCCAAGTCATATTAAATCAACGCAAGACCCATTATTTGAATTTTCTAAGGCTATTATAGAAGCTACGGCTCCATATACGGTAGCATATAAACCAAATATTGCTTTTTTCGAAACTTATGGAGCAGAAGGGATGGCTTCTTTAAAAAGAGTAATGGATTATTTGAACACCAATTACCCCAATATTTTTACAATTGCAGATGCCAAAAGAGGAGATATAGGGAATACCGCTACACGATATGCAAAAGCGTATTTTGAAACGTATAACTTCGATTCAATCACAGTGGCTCCTTATATGGGTAAAGACTCTGTAGAACCTTTTTTGTGCTTCGATAAAAAATATGCAATTGTTTTAGCGTTAACGTCTAATAGTGGTTCTAGTGATTTTCAAACGCAAAGAATAGGAAAGCAATTTTTATATGAAAAAGTAATTGAAACCAGTACGCAATGGCAGAATTCTGAGCGGTTAATGTATGTCGTTGGCGCAACAAAAGCTGAGGCTTTAAAAACGATTCGAAAGCAAGTGCCTAATTCATTTTTGTTAATACCTGGAGTAGGTGCTCAAGGCGGAAGTTTAGAAGAAGTTGCCGAAAATGGATTAAATGATACTATAGGATTATTGGTTAACTCTTCTCGCGGTATTATATATGCTTCGACTGGACATGATTTTGCCGAGTCTGCAATGAACTCTGCACAGCAACTTCAACTACAGATGCATAGTATCTTAGAACGGAAAGGGTATCTTTAATGCTAAATTATACTATATATAAGTTAGGAGAAGACATTCCTTGGGTTACATTTGTTCATGGTGCAGGAGGTAGTTCCTCCGTTTGGTTTAAACAAATCCGTAGCTTTTCTAAGTTATTTAATTTAATGTTGATTGATTTGAGAGGGCATGGTTCTTCTAAAAGTGAAATAGCATTACCCCAATATACATTTGATTCAATTACACAAGATATAATAGATGTTTTAAATCACGAAAACATAGATAAATCACATTTTATTGGAATATCTCTTGGCACTATTTTAATTCGCCAAATTGCAGAAAAACAACCTTCATTAGTACTGAGTATGACAATGGGAGGCGCTATTTTGAAATTTAATATACGCTCTAGAATTCTATTAAGTATAGCTGATACGGTAAAATCTATTGTTCCGTATATGTGGATTTATAAACTTTATGCATTTATTATTATGCCAAATAAAAATCATAAAGAGCCGCGTAATGTGTTTATTCGAGAGGCTAAAAAACTGCAGCAAAAAGAATTTATAAGATGGTTTAAAATTACAAGAGAAGTAATTTCGGTACTAAAACTATTTAGACGAACCGAAATTAATATTCCTGCATTATATATTATGGGGTCGGAAGACTATATGTTTTTACCATCTGTAAAAAGATTTATCAATAAACAATATAAATTTTCACAATTACAAGTAATTTCAGGCTGTGGGCATGTGGTTAATGTTGAGAGACCAAATCAATTTAATAGCTTAACTATTAATTTCCTTAACAAAGTATATTCAAAATAATTCTACAAACACATCAAAGGCATAAAAAAGAACTGTTAAAAAAGGAAATTACTTTTTATATATAATTAAGAATAAATTAGAAATTCATAACTTTGTTAGAGTTAGGAGTTGTGTGTCATTTATTATGAGCGAAAGCAATAAAAATGTTGAGCTTCTCGAACGAAATATAGTATTGCTTTTAAATAAATTAGAAGAGAATTACTATGCTTTGCAGTCGCTTTCAAAACAATTGGAAGATAGTTATATACTGCAAAAGAAAATTTCTGAAGAGAATAAACTACTCAAAGAAGCTAATACTTCTTTGGAAATAGCAAACACACTACTCGGCAGTAACACAAGTAATACGAAAACTAAAAATAAAATAAACACTCTGATACGACAAGTTGATAATTGTATTTTTCATCTTCAAAATGCAGAGTAAATTTTTATGAATGAATTGCTAAAAATAAAACTTACTATTGCAGACCGTACTTACCCGTTATCGGTAGAAGCGTCACAAGAAGAACTCTTGAGAAAGTCTGCAAAAAAAATTGAAGCAATGATGAAACAGTTGGAGGAAAGTTATGCAGTTAGAGACAAAAGAGATCTTTTGGCTATGTGTGCTTTGCAATATGCAACCCAGCTGGAAAAGAAAAGTAATACTGAGTTGAAAAGCGTAGTCATAGAAAATGAAAAAATTAATCATTTAAATGAAATGATTGAAAACCATATGACTGCCTTTTAATACGTTCTTTAAAATAATAATACACTATTCTGCCTGTATTAATTTATGCATTTGATAAACTCAACGATCTTATTTTTATAAGAGGTGAGTCCTTATTGTAAGAGCAAGCTGTCTTGAACAGATCCTTGACCAATGGGTTAGCCGCAAACCTTTTTTTATGGAGTTTATTCAGGTTTCTAAATTGGTACAGGTTTTTTTATAAATAAAATTTAATTATGACAATTACTATATATACTATATCTGCAGCTGTTGGAGGCGTTTTTTTTGGCATTATCATCATGCAAATTATTCAAAGAAGAAGATCATCTACAATAATTAAGAAAAGCGAACAACAATCGCGAAAGATTATCAAAAAGGCACATCAAGAGTCTGACCGAATAAAGAAAGAAAAAATGCTTCAGGCAAAGGAGCGTTTTATTGAACTTAAATCAGAACATGAAAAAGTAATTTTACAGCGCGAAAAGAAAACTATTGAAGTAGAAAGCCGTATTCGTGACAAAGAAACGACACTCAACAAAGAGCTACAACGAAATAGAGATTTAAACCAGAATCTTGCACAAAAATCTTCCGACTTAGATCAGCGTATTCAGCGAATAGACCGTAAAAATCAAGTGCTAGATAAAGCTGAAAAGAATTATCAAATTAAACTTGAAGAAATTTCTGGTTTAACTGCCGAGGATGCTAAAAAAGAATTAATAAACTCTTTAGAAGATAAAGCCAAGACAGAGGCAATGTCGTTTATTCAACAGTCAATAGAAGAATCTAAACTTTCGGCAGAACAAGAGGCGAAGAAAGTAATTATAAATACTATTCAGCGTGTCGGTACAGAAGAAGCTATAGAAAACTGTGTTTCAGTATTTAATTTAGAGTCAGATGATGTTAAGGGACGTATCATAGGAAGAGAGGGTAGAAACATTAGAGCTCTCGAAGGTGCTACAGGCGTAGAAATTATTGTAGACGATACACCAGAGGCAATTATTTTATCTTGTTTTGACCCAGTAAGGCGAGAAATTGCCAGGCTATCATTACACCGTTTAGTTACTGATGGAAGAATTCATCCTGCTCGTATTGAAGAGGTAGTTACAAAAACTATAAAGCAGATTGAAGGCGAAATTATAGAAGTAGGTAAACGCACTGTAATTGATTTAGGTATTCATGGTTTGAACCCTGAGTTAATTAAAATTGTAGGGCGGATGAAATATCGTTCTTCTTACGGACAAAATTTATTACAACATTCAAGGGAGGTTGCAAAACTATGTGGAATTATGGCTTCGGAACTTAAACTTGATCCAAAATTAGCTAAGCGAGCAGGATTACTCCACGATATAGGAAAAGTTCCTGAGGAAGAATCAGAACTTCCGCATGCAATTTTAGGAATGCAGTGGGCTGAGAAGTTTGGAGAAAAACCAGAGGTATGTAATGCTATTGGAGCACACCATGATGAAATCGAAATGACTACATTACTTTCACCAATTGTGCAAGTATGCGATGCTATTTCGGGAGCACGCCCAGGGGCTAGGCGTCAAGTTCTTGATAGTTATATTCAACGTTTAAAAGACTTAGAAGCAATTGCTTTAGATTTTAACGGTGTTAGTAAGGCTTATGCTATTCAGGCAGGTAGAGAACTACGCGTAATAGTAGAAAGCGAAAAAGTTTCGGATAATAATGCTGCGGAATTATCTTTTCAAATTTCTCAGAAAATACAAACAGACATGACTTACCCAGGTCAAGTTAAAGTTACTGTTATTAGAGAAACAAGAGCCGTAAATGTAGCTAAGTAGAACTTGTTAACGCATCAATATATTATAAAGTAACCCAGCAACTATAGCTCCACAAAGAGGAGCTAAAAACGGGATGAAGGCATATGACCAGTCTGCATTTTTGTTTTTTCTAGGTAGTAGTTGATAAACCAACCGAGGCCCTAAATCACGAGTTGGGTTAATTGCGTAGCCTGTAGTTCCTCCTAAACTCATTCCAATTACCCAAACTAGAATAGCTACTGGTAAAGACTCTAAAGAACCTATACCAAAGTTTTGCATATCCATTCCTTCTACTTCAATATTGGGAGATACGATAAAGAATATTCCGAAAATAAGCATGAAAGTACCTAAAAACTCGCTAAAAAAATTATTCTTGTAATTTCGAATTGCTGGACCTGTACAAAACGTACTTCGAACTACATTTTCGTCTGTAGTAGCTTTATAATGGTCTATATATAGTATATAAGCGACCCAACTACCAAACATTGCGCCTAATAACTGAGCTATAAAATAAATAGGAACAAGCGACCATGAAAATTTTCCTATTATTGCTAATCCTAGTGTTACTGCTGGGTTTAGGTGTGCACCACTGAATTGACCAACTGCATATGCTCCAACAAAAACAGCGAATCCCCAAGCAGAAGTTATTAGTACCCAAGATGTTTGCCCTTCGGCTATTGTGTTTTTTAGACTAACATTGGCGACTACGCCGGCACCCAAAAGTAATAAAATTGAAGTGCCTATAAATTCTGCAACAAAAGGTGTCATCATAATAAATTAGATTAATTTTTCAGCAAATTAATATATTAATATATGATATAAAATAGAACGCTTATTATTTACCTAATTCAGACGTGTTTTTATAAGAAAAAAACATATTTGCCCATATAATTTTAGATAATGCATTAATATAAGGGGTAAGTATAGCCATAACGACACAAATAATAATAAACGCCGAAAGGATAGAAAATTCAGAAGTAAACATATATATAATTAAGGCAACTAGCGACATAACTATTACTGCTATAGCATAAGCAATATACATTGAGCCAAAATAAAAACTGGGTTCTAGGCGATATTTTAGCCCACAACAATCGCAATGCGATTTTACCTTTGTAAACTTTGAAAAGTTATAAGGAGAACGCTCCAAGAATTTTCCTTTATGACACTGGGGACATCGTATAAATAATATGCTATTTAGCTTATTTCCAGTTGGAAAAATCATTATACAGTGTTTTAGTATATATGTAAAAATATGTTATTTATATATAAATTTTAGGGATATACTATTTTATATTTTTATATTGTATATCTTAAACTTATAGTTTTATGAGTCTTGAAAAATTTAAAATTAAAACCAAAGATGGATTTAAAAAAGCTCAACAAGAAGCAATTTCTAATCCAGAAGGTTTTTGGGAAGAAATAGCCAAAACGTTTGAGTGGAAATCGCCATGGAGTAAGGTTCTTGATTATGATTGGAGTGTTCCAAAAACAAAATGGTTTGTAGATGGCAAGCTAAATATCACCGAAAATTGTTTAGATAGGCATGTAGCAACAACTCCAGATAAAGTTGCTTTAATATGGGAGCCTAATGAGCCTTCGGATATGTGCGTTAGCTTGACTTATAAAGAATTATTAGATGCGGTTTGTGTATTTGCAAATGGACTAAAAAATATAGGAGTTGAAAAAGGAGACCGTGTTTGTATTTACCTCCCAATGGTACCCGAGCTTACTATAGCTGTTCTTGCTTGTGCAAGAATAGGAGCAATACACTCTGTTGTTTTTGCAGGGTTTTCGGCGACAGCACTTGCTGCTCGTATTCAAGACTCTGAATGTAGTATTTTGATTACTTCCGATGGTGCTTTTAGAGGCGATAAAATAATTCCTTTGAAAGACATAGCCGACGAAGCCCTGAAGTCATGTAAATCGGTTAAAAAATCTATTGTTTTGCAACGTACTTTCGAATCAGTTTCTTGGAATAATTATAGAGATATTTGGTGGCACGATTTTATAGACGGGCTTTCTTCTGTTTGTCCAGCTGAAGCTATGGATGCAGAAGATGTGTTGTTTATTTTATATACTTCGGGCTCTACAGGAAAGCCAAAAGGGATGGTTCATACCTGTGCTGGTTATATGGTATATACTGCATATAGTTTTATGAATGTATTTCAGTATGAAGCTAATGATATTTATTGGTGTACTGCTGACATTGGTTGGATAACTGGGCATAGTTATATGGTATATGGACCTTTGGCAGTAGGAGCAACTTCACTTCATTTTGAAGGGATACCTTCATATCCACAATATAATCGATTTTGGCAAATTTGCGAGAAGCATAAAGTCAATCAGTTTTATACGGCTCCAACAGCTATTAGAACACTAGAAAAACACCCAAAATCTTTAGTAACAAATCAAGATTTAAGTACACTTAAAGTACTCGGGTCGGTAGGCGAACCAATTAATGAAGAGGCTTGGAATTGGTATCATAAAAACGTAGGAAATGAAAAAACACCAATAGTTGATACATGGTGGCAAACCGAAACAGGGGGTATTCTTATTTCAAACCTTGCAGGTGTTACAGAGCAAAAACCTACTTATGCGACTAAGCCCCTTCCAGGTATTCACGTTGAGTTAGTAAACGACAAAGGGAAAACTTTAGAAGATATTGAAGCTGAAGGTATATTGACTATTAGCCATCCGTGGCCCTCTATTGCACGTACTATTTGGGGAGACCATAAAAGATATAAAGAAGTTTATTTTTCTGCTTTCCCTGGGCAATACTTTCCTGGAGATGGTGC
The DNA here is from genome assembly GCA_965277835.1 of Candidatus Arcticimaribacter sp. GTDB lineage: Bacteria > Bacteroidota > Bacteroidia > Flavobacteriales > Flavobacteriaceae > Arcticimaribacter. The sequence goes on from OZ255841.1 coordinate 349,249, forward strand.
ATTGAGAGATGCGGAAGGTAATTATAGAATTACTGGGAGGATAGATGATGTGGTTATTGTTTCTGGGCATAACTTGGGAACTGCACCCATTGAAAATGTTATAAACGAACATTCCGAAGTAGTAGAAAGTGCAGTTGTGGGTTATCCGCATGACATTAAAGGGAATGCACTTATGGCGTATATAACGCTTTATCAAAAGCCTAAAAACACGGAAGAGCTATATAAAGAAATAAATAAACTGGTATCTTCTACGATTGGACCTATTGCTAAGCCCGACCGTATTTTAATTGTAAATGGGCTACCAAAAACTAGAAGCGGAAAAATTATGAGGCGAATTTTGCGTAAACTTGCGGCTAACCAAACAGATCAATTAGGAGACATATCAACTCTGTTAAATCCTGAGGTTGTAGATGAAATTAAAAATCTATTATCTTAAGCTTGGCGTAAAAGAATTACTAAAGCTCCAATTGCAGTAAAAATCAAAATTAGTTTTCTGTACGTATTTTCATGAATTAGGTTTATCAACTTTATACCTATATATAGTCCAACCCCTACAAAAGGCAATAATGTTAGGCTTGTTTTTAAAGACTCTAATTGTATGGTGTTCCATACTAATATATGGAAAGGCATTTTAAAAATATTTATAATAAAAAATAACCATGCAGCGGTTCCAATAAATTGATTTTTAGGGAGACGTTGTGCCAAAAAATAAATATTAGAAATAGTCCCTGCAAGATTGCCAATCATGGTAGTAAATCCGGCTGCCATTCCTAATGATCCAACAAAACTCCAATGTGTTGGAATCTTTTTACTCTTTTTTTGTTCCCAATAATACATCAATACTGTAGAGAATAAGATAATTATTGCCATTCCTAGTTTAAAACTAGATTCATCAATATTATACCCATAGAAAACACCTGCTAAAACACCAACAACCATCCACGGTATCATTTTGAGAATGTAATCCCAGCGGGCATAACGATTATAATAGATAATTGCAAAAAGATCCCCACAGATGAGTAGAGGCATAATGATGCCCGTAGATGCTCGTGTACCAAATACAATTGCAAAAAGGGTTACAATAAGTATGGCTATTCCTTTAACCCCCGATTTTGCTATCCCAAGTAAAAGTGCAGCAAAAATGGCTAAATAAAAGCTAGGGTTACTTAAATTTTCTATAAGATTAGTTAATTCAATAAGATTATAGATTTAGTTTATCTCAAAAATACATTTTTTAAAAAGACTTCTGTAAAGACAGTTATACTTTTACAGATTACTTTTCTTCTCCCATAAGCTATCTACAAAATATTGTTTGCTATCAAGAAAATTATGGATGATTGTAAATTTGTTTGATACTGCTAAATTTTCAATTTCTTTCAATAAGTATTTTTTAGAAAGCTCTGTCCATATAAGTTCTCCATTATAAAAGTGTATTGTTTTATTTACATTCTTTAGGTTAACTTTTTGGTTTCGCAAACTTACAATATAGCTCTTCACCTCTCCTGTATCTGGGTTGTAATTGCTATAAAAATCAAAACTATCAATTTCAAAGTCGGCTCTCATTTCTCTGTTAATTCGTAGGAGTAAATTGAGGTTAAATTTTTTGGTGATTCCGCTTTCATCAAAGTAAGCTTTTTGTATAATTATAGGATTCTTTTTCAGATCCGCCCCAATTAAAAGCTTATCTCCATATTTCATATTTTTATTCAAAAGAACTAATAGTTTCTGAGTTTCTATTTTTGAATAGTTCCCAATATTACTTCCTAAGAATAATAATAAACTAGGGCTTTCTTCTTGTTTCAGTTCATTTAAAATTTTAAAATAATCTCCTACTTTGGCTTGGATAGAAAGCTTAGGAAGTCGCTCTAATAGTTTTTGAGAAAGTGTATCAATTGCCTTTTGTGAAATATCAATAGGGATATAATTAAAATCTAAGTTTTGGGCTATCGAATACTCTAAAAGTTTAAAAGTTTTAAACCCATCTCCTGCTCCTAACTCGATGATGTTAAATGGCTTTTTGAAATTGACGGTATCAATAATTTGATGTGCTTGAAGGGAAAGTATTTCAAGTTCACAATCTGTAATATAATACTCTGGCATATGCATAATTTCTTGAAAAATTTTGCTGCCATTATCATCATAAAAGTATTTTGATGATAAATGTTTATTTTTTGCAGTTAAGCCATTTAATACTTCTTGCGAAAATGTTTTATTCATTTTTTACTAATCGAATTCCCGAATATAACCATCGCATGTTTGGGTGAAAAAAATTTCGGTATGTTATTCTACTATGACCCTTTGATGTTGTTAAAGCTCCGCCACGAAGCACCATTTGGTTAACCATAAATTTCCCGTTGTATTCGCCCAAAGCACCATCTATTTTTTTAAAATTTGGATAGGGTAAGTAGGCACTATTTGTCCATTCCCATAGCGTCCCCCAATGCATTTTATTGGCAGCAACTTCCCATTCGAACTCTGTGGGTAAACGCATTTTTTTCCAAGAAGCAAAAGCGCTAGCTTCATAAAAGCTGATGTGTTTTACTAATTCATTTGGGTTTACTTTTTCAAATGCATATAAGTTATAATGATACCATTCCCCGTTTATATTATGCCAATATAACGGTGCTTTTATATTGTTTTGCTGGATAAAATCCCAGCCTTCTGCGTGCCAAAAATTAAAATTTTGATAGCCATTGTCATCAATGAACTCTAGATATTCTTTATTGGTTACCAGTCGATTTGCAATTTCAAATTTGTGTACGTAAACCTTATGTTTCCCCTGTTCATTATCAAAACAAAAACCATTTCCTTGGTAGCCTATATTATAAACATTCTCTTCTATTTCTATAAAGTCAAAAGAAGTATTTTCTTGCGAAAAATCAAATTGCTTTTTTAAAGTTGGGAATGTAGCTTGGTTTCCTAAAATATATTTGATATCGTAAAACAATAACTCTTGATGTTGTTGTTCGTGTTGCAAACCAATTTCAATAGTATCTACTACTTCTTTACTTAGATTTGAAGATAGTAACTCCTCTATTTTTTTATTGATAAAGTCTCGGTATTCATATACCTTTTGCACGCTAGGACGAGTCATCAATCCACGATTTGGTCGTAAAATACGTTTCCCTAAATTGTTGTAATAACTGTTGAATAACAAAGTGAAATTCTCGTCAAACACTGAGTAATTAGGAGAAAATTTTATAAGAACAAATTGTTCAAAAAACCAGCTACTATGTGCCAAATGCCATTTGGGCGGAGAAACGAAAATTTCTGGTTGCACAGAGTAGTCTTCATTATTTAATTCGAAACAAATATTATTGGTATGTTTTCGGATTGTTAAAAACCGACTAAGTAAAGTATGGTTACTCAAAATAAATTAATCAAGAGTTTTAACAAAAATACAAAGAAATCTTTTGATATTATTCTATTTTCCTTAGCTTTTTAAATGGTTTTATTTTAATTTATTTATAAACCTTAAATTAGTTAAGAATATCGTATTCTGAAATATTTTGAGCATCTTTGCTACAAATACTTTCGTTTGAAAAACTTGTCGAGTGCTATTCGATTTATGCTAATAAGTACTTTGTCTTTTGCAATTATGAATATAATTATCAAACGACTGAATTATTATCCTACGTTTCAATTAGTGTTTTTTAGATGTATAGGCTCTTTGGTTTTTACTACTATTTTTTTGAAAGCAAACAAGATTTCTTTTATAGGCAATAAAATGAAATTACTTATATTCAGAGGTATTGCTGGCGTAACCTCAATGGCAATGTTTTTTTTAGCCATTCACTATATCTCTGTTGGTTCTGCAGTTACGCTTCGTTATATTGCCCCTCTGTTTGCTGCTGTTTTAGCAGTTATTTTTTTAAAAGAAAAGATACTTCCTTTACAATGGTTTTTCTTTTTACTTGCTTTTGTTGGAGTATTATTAATTAAAGGTTTTGACACTACTGTTTCGACTTTTGGGTTACTTCTTATTATTGGGGCTGCATTTTTTAGTGCTATTGTTTATATTTTAATTAATAAGATTGGGCATCATGATCATCCCGTTATTGTAGTCCACTATTTTATGTTAATTGCTGGTTTGGTTGGAGGAATAGGCACCTTATTTTATTGGAAACTTCCTATGAACCAAACGGATTGGTTGTTGTTATTTTCTCTTGGGGTTTTTGGTTACTTTGGTCAGCTTTTTATGACAAAAGCCTTTCAATCTGGACCTGCTTATATGATAGCTCCTTTTAAATATGTTGAAGTGATTTTTACACTTTCAGTGGGGACTTTATATTTACAAGAAGAGTATTCTTTTTGGAGTTTAATGGGCGTGGCTTTAATTATAGTTAGCCTTTCGATAAATGTTATCTATAAATCAAGAAAAAATAAAATTGAAAAGGGTTGATTTTATATGATTTATTCTTCTTAATAAATATTTTCACACTATTTACTTGGTTTAATCTGATTACTCGGGTCAGGTATGCACTAACCAATAAGACAATTTGTAGTACAAGTTATTTTAAAATTATCTAAATAAAAAGGTTAGTAAAACTTCATTTTATGAGACTTTCTAGTTACTGCATGGAATTATAAAAAATAATTTCAAATAAGTATAATATTTTTCTTATTTGATATACTTTTGATTATATAAAAAAAGGCTTGCTTTTATGAAAACAAAACAAAATCTTAAGATATCATTAGAAAATTACGGAATCAAATCTAGTAATTTGTTGTATCAACTATCTTCCGATGAGCTTCACAATCTTACTCTTGCCAAAGGCATGGGAATTGAAACCTCTTTAGGTGCGTTATCTGTTAATACGGGTGAGTTCACTGGGCGTTCTCCAAAAGATCGATTTATTGTAAAAGACGACATTACGCGCGATAAAGTTTGGTGGGGCCCCGTAAATATTCCATTCGATCCTATAGATTTTGATAATTTATATGATGACGTAATTAACTATTTAGACAGTAAAGATTTATATGTCCGAGATTCTTATGTTTGTGCAGATCCAGCTCATAGAATGAGTGTTCGTGTTATTAATGAGTATCCTTGGTCAAACTTATTTGCCTTAAATATGTTTATTCGTCCTACAGAAGACGAATTGCAGAACTTTAACCCTGAATGGGCGGTAATTAATGCGCCAGGTTTTATGGCAGACCCCAAACGACATGCCACACGACAACATAATTTTGCTATTGTTAATTTCACTAAAAAAATAGTTTTGATAGGTGGGACAGGCTATACAGGAGAAATTAAGAAAAGTATTTTTTCGGTGCTAAACTTTATCCTTCCAGTATTTCAAAATACGTTACCTATGCACTGTTCTGCTAATGTTAATGAAGAAGGAGAAACAGCTATCTTTTTTGGGCTTTCGGGGACAGGGAAAACAACTCTATCTACAGATTCTAACAGAAAATTGATTGGAGATGATGAACATGGTTGGAACAGCAAAGATTCAGTTTTTAATTTTGAAGGCGGCTGTTATGCTAAGGTTATCAATTTGAATGCTAATGACGAGCCAGAAATTTTTGGAGCTATTAGAAAAGGCGCTTTATTAGAAAATGTTATTATTGATAATAATAATCAAGTTGACTTTACCGATGACTCCATTACTCAGAATACTAGGGTTAGCTATCCCATTCATTTTATTGATAATATCCGAAAACCTTCTATAGCGACAAACCCTAAGAATATTTTTTTCTTAACCGCAGATGCTTTTGGTGTATTACCGCCTATATCTAAGTTGACAGCTAGTCAGGCAGCGTATCATTTTATTTCAGGATATACAGCAAAAGTAGCAGGCACCGAAGCAGGAGTTGTCGAACCTATACCTTCTTTTTCGGCTTGCTTTGGAGCACCTTTTATGCCGTTACACCCTTCGGTATATGCAGAGATATTAATTGAAAAAATGAATAAAGCACAAGTTAATGTATGGTTAGTTAACACAGGTTGGACTGGCGGACCATATGGAGTAGGAAACCGAATGAAACTAAAATATACACGCGCAATGATTAACGCTGCTCTCAATGGTTCTTTAGGGTCTTATTCATACGATGATTATCATATTCATTCGGTTTTTGGTGTAGCACAACCTCGTACGTGTCCAGGGGTACCTACTAAAATTTTAAGCCCTCGGGCTACATGGAATGATGATGAGAAATATTATGCCACTGCATTCAAATTATCAAATGCTTTTAGAGAAAATTTTAAAAAATTTGAATCTCATGCGAACGAAGAAATTAGGAGAGGAGGTCCTCAGAGGTATGCACATTAGTTAGCTTTTGGAGGCTTTTAGCCTTCATCTTTTATATACTGCATTACTTTTTTTACCATAAGAGCATTACCACAAATAAACGGTACCCTTTGATGCAGTTCGGTTGGGTTTATTTCAAGTATGTTATTATACCCATCTGTAGCCAAGCCTCCTGCTTGTTCTGTTAGTAACGCAATGGGGTTACATTCGTATAATAGACGTAACTTTCCATTAGATGCTTGACTGCTTTTCGGGTATAAATAAATTCCTCCTTTAATTAAATTTCTATGAAAGTCGGATACAAGTGAACCAATATAACGAGACGTATATGAGTCACCTTCTCGTATTTCTTGGCAATATTTAAGGTATTTTTTTATTCCTGGTGAGAAAAAATTATAGTTCCCTTCGTTAATTGAATAAATACGTCCTTTTTTTGGAAATTTCATGTTGGGGTGAGACAAATAAAATGTTCCAATTGCAGGATTAAAAGTAAACCCATTGACTCCATGACCAGTAGTATAGACTAACATGGTAGACGTTCCATATATTATATACCCAGCAGCGACTTGGGCTTCCCCTTTTTGTAAAAAGTCATGTTTTTGAACAGGAGTTCCAAGAGGCGTTTTTCGGCGATAAATAGAAAAAATAGAACCTACAGAGACATTGACATCAATATTACTTGATCCGTCTAACGGGTCGATTAATACTACATATTTGTTTTGATTGTTTTTTCCACTACTATTTATGGCAATAAAATCTTCTTCTTCTTCTGATGCTAAACCGCAAATAATTTCTCGTTTAGATAGCGAATCAATAAAAACGTCATTGGCAAACACATCTAATTTTTGCTGTATTTCTCCTGAAAAATTTTTGTTATCACTTTTTCCTACAATGTCAATTAACCCAGCTTTATTTACTTTGTGGTTTACCATTTTGGCAGCCAGTCGAATTGCATTTATTAATCTTGAAAGCTCACCAGTGGAGTATTCAAATTCAGTTTGATTTTCAATAATAAATTCTCCAAGGGTTTGATACGTAGGGTTCATTTGAGGTAATAATTTATGTTATAAAAATATGTAATTTTAAATAAGAAAGAGGTATTCCTTTTTGTAAGTTTGTTTAATATTTAACTTAGAGAATATAAAAAATGAAAGAAACGATAGAACACGTTAAATGTTTAATTATTGGTTCGGGTCCGGCGGGTTATACAGCGGCTATATATGCTGCTAGGGCTAATATGTTTCCAGTTTTATACCAAGGTATTCAGCCAGGAGGTCAGTTGACAACGACTAATGAAGTAGAAAATTTCCCTGGTTATCCTAAGGGAGTTACTGGCCCTGAAATGATGATAGAATTGAAAGAACAAGCTGAACGCTTTGGCACTAGTGTTAGAGATGGTTGGATTACTAAAGTAGATTTCTCTAGTGATATTCATAAAGTTTGGGTTAACGAAACTACTGAAATACATGCAGATACTATAATAATTGCTACAGGTGCTTCTGCTAAATATTTAGGTTTAGATTCTGAGCAAAAATATTTAAAACTTGGAGGAGGAGTATCGGCATGTGCAGTTTGTGATGGGTTTTTCTATAAAAATCAAGAGGTAGTTATTGTTGGAGCAGGGGATGCGGCTTGCGAAGAGGCACACTACTTATCTAAGTTATGTACTAAAGTAACTATGTTAGTTCGTAGAGATGAATTTAGAGCTTCTAAAATTATGGCAGATAGAGTTAAGAAAACTGAGAACATTGAAATTTTATTTAATACAGAGACAGATGAAGTTTTAGGAGACGGGCAAGTGGTTACTGCAGTTCGGGCAAAGAACAACAAGACTCAAGAGCATATTGAAATTCCAGCAACAGGTTTCTTTGTGGCTATTGGTCATGAGCCAAACACAAAAGTATTTTCCGATTATTTGGAATTAGATAAGTCAGGATATATTATTAATGTTCCTGGTAGTTCTAAGACAAACATCGATGGCGTTTTTGTTTCGGGAGATGCGGCTGACCATATATATAGGCAAGCTATTACGGCTGCAGGGACAGGTTGCATGGCAGCACTCGATGCAGAACGTTATTTGGCAGCAAAATAATTATTGCTCCTGACCAGTACTAGTAATTAAATTATACTGTGTTATTTCTTCTTCTGTCATATAGTGAACTGAGTTTGCTGGCGCAGCATTAATGGTAAAGTAATAAAAGTCTTCTGCTTGTTTTTGAGTAAACCCAACACTTACATAATAGTTTATATAGCGTAAATGATTCTCATGTCCAACGGGGAAGTCAGTAGCAGTTACGTTTTCTTTTGTCCAAGAACGCACACCAATTTTAGTATTATTACCTCTTGTTCGCATTCTTCCAGCAAGAAAAAAATCTACGCCCCCAAAGGCTATCGTAGCATTATCTAACAAATGAATTTGCATTCCTTTTTTATGAATTTTTTTTGATAACTCTAAATTCACGTCATCGTCATTTGCCCCATCACAGTTTACTATATTAATACGAAAAACGAAAGGGAAGGCTTTTTCTAATTTGTTAAAATTGTCGAGTGAAGAACTATTGAGTATACCATCCATTTGTATTGTAGTTTTATTGTCTAAAACCTTGAAGATGCCAAACTGTGTAGTGCTACTAGATGGAGTAGTAATTACCTCTATTCCTGAGGATTTACTGCAAGATAAAGTTATTGTAAACACACTAAAAAGCATTAGAATTAACCTGAAAGCTTTCATAGTATTTCACTTTTTAAAGACTTAATAAACTTGTTTTATTTACCTAGAAAAGAAGAATACATCCATATAAGTTTTTCTTGCTCTCTTATATAATCGCTCATTAGCGCATTTGTACCTTCGTCGTTAGCTTCGTCAGATAATTTAAGTACTTCTCTTTGTAAGATAATAAGCATTTTAAAAGAATCGAGAATATTTTTAACTGCTTTGATTCCATCTATTACTTCTACGCTTTCATTTATTTTAGAAGTTTTTATATAATTCGAGTATCTATGTTCAGGGGTATGCTCAAGAGTTAAAACGCGTTCTGCAATTTCATCTATTTTTAGAAGTAGGTCATTATAAAGCTCTTCAAATTTTGCATGTAACTCAAAAAAATTATGCCCTTTTATATTCCAATGAAAACCCCTTACATTTTGGTAAAATATAGAATAATTTGCTAATAGTTCATTGAGTTTAATTGTTAACCCTTTTGACTCGGATTTTTCAAGACCAATTGAATTTAATTTTTCCATTACTCTAAGATTTATTTGAATAGTATATTATTATAAATGAATTACTTCACCGTAAGCATCTGCAACAGCTTCCATTACGGCTTCTGACATTGTTGGGTGTGGGTGAATAGTTTTTAGTACTTCGTGACCTGTGGTCTCTAATTTACGTCCTAAAACTGCTTCTGCAATCATATCTGTTACTCCAGCACCTATCATGTGACAACCTAACCATTCACCATACTTAGCATCAAAAATGACTTTCACAAAACCTTCGGAGCTTCCTCCTGCTTGTGCTTTTCCAGAGGCAGAGAAAGGAAATTTCCCTACTTTAATATCATATCCTTGTTCTTTTGCTTGTGTTTCGGTTAAACCTACAGAAGCAATTTCTGGAGAACAGTAGGTACACCCAGGGATGTTTCCATAATCTATAGGCTCTACATTATGTCCTGCAATTTTTTCGACACATAGAATACCTTCAGCCGAGGCAACATGTGCCAAAGCCTGCCCTGGAGTTACATCTCCTATTGCATAATATCCAGGAATATTTGTTTGATAAAAATCGTTAACTAATATCTTGTCTTTATCTACTGCAATGCCAACATCTTGAAGCCCAATATCCTCAATATTAGTTTTTATTCCAACTGCGGATAATACGACATCTGCTTTTAGGGTTTCTTCTCCCTTAGCAGTTTTGACAGTAGCTGTTACTCCTTTTCCTGAAGTATCAACTTTAGTTACCTCTGCCTTAGTCATAATATTGATTCCTGCTTTTTTGAAAGAACGTTCTAGTTGTTTAGACACTTCTTCATCTTCAACAGGAACAATACGATCTAAATATTCTACAATAGTAACTTCGGTACCTATAGTATTATAAAAGTAGGCAAATTCAATACCAATAGCTCCAGAGCCTACTACAATAAGTTTTTTCGGTTGTTTGGGTAATGACATTGCCTCGCGGTATCCAATTACCTTAGTACCGTCTTGAGGCAGGTTTGGTAATTCTCTTGACCGTGCTCCTGTTGCTATGATAACATTTTTGGCACTATAAATAGTAGTTTCATTGTCTAGGGTAACACTTACTTTTTTATTTGATTGTACTTTCCCAAAACCATTAATTACATCAATTTTATTCTTCTTCATTAGAAATTGAACCCCTTTGCTCATTCCGCCTGCCACATTGCGACTACGATTAATAACTGCGTTAAAATCTTGACTATAATCAGTAACTTTAAGACCGTAGTCCGAGGCGTGTTTTAGGTAATCGAAAACCTGAGCAGATTTTAATAGCGCCTTAGTAGGAATACACCCCCAGTTAAGACAAACGCCCCCAAGGCTTTCTTTTTCAATTATAGCAGTTTTAAGCCCTAGTTGGGCAGCACGAATAGCAGTTACGTATCCACCTGGACCGCTACCCAAAATGATGATATCATATGTTGTCATAAGTTCTTTATTTATGCGGTGCAAAATACAAAAAAAGAAAAGGAAGTAAAAGTGTTTTGATTAATCCTTTTGAGGGGTAAAATCTATACTAGCAGAGTTAACACAGTATCGTTTACCAGACTCAGTAGGCCCATCATTAAAAACATGACCTTGATGCCCTCCACACTGTGAACATATAATTTCTACTCGAACCATTCCAAACGATGTGTCTTTTCGATATTCAAGAGCCCCTTCGATACTGTCGCTATAGCTAGGCCATCCACAACCGCTTTCAAATTTAGAGTCGCTTTTATATAATGGTTGGCTACACCCTTTACAGTTATAAGTTCCGTTTTCAAAATGGTTATTATATTGACCACTATGTGAGGGCTCTGTACCTTGCTTTCGTAAAATACGATACTCTTCGTCAGTTAATAACTCTCGCCATTTTTCATCTGTTTTTTCAACAGGATATTTTTTATTATTTGTCATCATCAGCAGGTATAAATTCTAATGCTATAGAATTAAGGCAATGGCGTTTACCTGTTGTTTTTCTTGGTCCATCATTAAATATATGACCTAAATGACCACCACAAGTACTACACCTTACTTCTGTTCTTGCATAACCTAATTTGTAGTCCACATCATATTCGATGTTTTCCTCAATTCCACGGTCAAAAGAAGGCCAACCAGTTCCAGAATCAAATTTGTGTTCAGAATAATAGATAGGCGTATTACACCCTTTACATAAATAAGTACCGTCTTTATAAAAAGAATTGTATTCTCCTGTGAAAGGTCTTTCGGTTCCTGCTTTGCGAAGTACCCGAAAAGCCAAGGGAGAAAGCTCTGCTTTCCATTCAGCTTCTGTTTTTTGAACAGTATATGCTTTTTGTTCTTTAGATGCTTTCTTTGTAGTCGTTTGACAACTCACAAAAAAAGGTAGAAGTAAGGTAAATATTACAATTTGTTTCATGTCTTAAAATTCTAGCTTATGTAAGGCTTTCACGAAGATAAGAATCTTTTTTCTGTAATTATTATTTTTAACTATTCTTTTAAATAGCCTTAACTTTTGTTGAAACTGAATATATACTTTATATTTATTAAATAAGATAAAAACTATGTTTCAACCTAAAGTTGCCCTTGCTAAGGGGAGTAAAAAACTGATTAATGCATGGGCTTTTTATGATTGGGCAAACTCGGTTTATGCTCTTGTCATCTCATCTACTATTTTTCCACTTTATTTTGGGTTACTTTTTGTACACGACAATAAGATTGATTTTTTTGGGTATTCTGTTAAGAATACAGCAATGATAAGTTTTGTTACTGCACTAGCATTCATTGTTGTATCTATTATATCCCCTATATTATCAGGAATTGCAGATTATATTGGTAACAAAAAAACGTTCATGAAATTTTTTGTTTTCATGGGCTCCTTATCGTGTATAGGCTTATACTGGTTTAACCTCGAAACGATATATTTAGGGTTATTATTTTATTTTTTGGCAATGGTAGGTATATGGGCAAGTATAGTCTTTTATAATTCTTATTTGCCCGACATAGCTTATGCCGAACAACAAGATAGGGCAAGTGCTCGTGGGTATTCTATGGGGTATGTAGGTAGTGTATTGTTGTTATTGTTTAATTTATCAATGATAATGAAACCCGAATGGTATAGTATATATGGAACAGAAAGAGAAGCGAGTATGCAGGCAATGAAATATTCGTTTGTATCTGTAGGAATATGGTGGGCGCTTTTTAGTTTGTACCCTTTTTATTATTTACCCAAAGGGGTAGGTACAAAAGAAAAGACAACAACTAATATTGTTTGGAATGGGTTTAAAGAGCTGCAAATAATATGGGGTCAATTAAAAGAAAACTTGCTTTTGAAAAGTTATTTGAAAGCCTTTTTTGTGTATAGCACTTCTTTACAGACAATAATGTTAGCAGCAGCTTATTTTGGGGAAGAAGAAATTCAGTGGGGTTCAGACTCTAATAAGACAATAGGGTTGATATCAAGTATATTATTAATTCAACTTGTAGCCATTATTGGTGCTATACTTACGGCTCGATGTTCAGAACGTTTTGGGAACATAAGAACCCTTATAGGAATTAATATAATTTGGGCTATTTTATGTGTGTGTACTTTTTTTATCACTTCGCCAATGGAGTTCTATATTATAGCTAGTTGTGTGGGCTTGGTAATGGGAGGGGTACAATCTTTATCGCGTTCGACCTATTCTAAATTTTTACCCAAAACCGAGGACACAACATCATACTTTAGTTTTTATGATGTAACCGAAAAGATTGCTATCATTATCGGGATGCTTTTATTTGGTGTATTAGATCAAATAACAGGAAGCATGCGCACCTCCATTTTATTTTTCTGTGTGTTTTTTGTTGTCGGTGCGCTTATGCTTTTGCGAGTTCCTAAAAAATATTAATAATTAATATTTTAGTTCACGTACAGAACCAGATCCGCTTACTTTACTGTCTACTTTAGTAGATGAATGTGCCATATAACCTACGCTTCCCGATCCTGCTACTCGAGCTTTAAGAGCTTCGGAGACCTGAACTTCTATTCGTCCAGAACCACTCAATGAAATGTCGCTAGTTTCTGCGGCTAATTCTCTAGCCTTAATTGACCCAGAACCAGCTAAACTTACTTTAAAGCTTTTGCTAGAACCACTAAGAGTAACACGACCCGAACCAGATAATGAGGCACGAGTTCCATCTGCGTCAACATCTAATTCTATTTTTCCAGACCCAGCAACGCTAGCGCTTACGTCACCATCGGCATCAATTTTTAGGTTAACTTTTCCAGACCCTGACATTTTAGTATCTATACTTTCTGTTTTAATAGTTTCGTCGGACTTGATACTCCCAGATCCACTAAGAGCAGCTAATTCCAAAGCTTTCATTGGTACCTCTACTTTTATGTTTCTATGATTAGATGGTCTTAAATTATAATACTTTTTTGTTTTGATAATCAATGCTCCTTCTTTTACTTCTGTAACAATATATTCCATAAGATTTTCGTCTGTATTAATAGATATATTATTAGTACGGTCAGAAGTAATAACAACATCAAAACTTCCACTTACTTTAAGTTTGCTAAAGTCAGAGACCGCCCTTTCTTTAGTTACTATTTCTCCATTTCCACGAGCTTTTTTAGAGCCCCAATTTTGTGCTGTAGCATTTAATGTTATTGCAATTAATGCTAACGATGTTAAGATAATTTTTTTCATTTTAATTTATTTTAGTTTTGGGTTAATTTTACACCTCCATAGTCCGATTTGATATAGAGTCTGCCTTTTTCGGTAGAATTACCGTAGCTTCCTTTGTAGTAGCCGTCATTATTTTCTTTAATTTTCTTTAAATAGTCGAGTTCAAGTTCTGATTTGAATCCAGCATACTCGGTTTCAACTTCAAAATCAAAACTCCAGTCAGAAGCAATGCCAAGTTTTACGGCAGCATAATCAGATTGAACCTCAATTCTTTCTACAGTAGCCCTTACTTGATCAACTCTAAGCCCACCATAGTCTAGGTCAATATTTCCAGCTTTTTCAATAGCTTCTATTGAAATACCTACGTAATCTCCATTTCCTTCAATTGAACCAACAGTACCTAAGGTTAATTTTCCATAATCACTGCTAAAACTTAGTTTACCAACTTCCTTAATACTAACTCTACTATATCCTGCGTCAAGGTCAATAGATTCACTTTCTTTAACATCTATACCCGAGTAATCTATTTTTAGTGTTCCATTTTTAATAAATTCTATACTAGAATTTGTACAATATGCGATATCAATATAATTACTCTCATTGAATAACCGCCCAACGTTAAGTTCGCCATAGTCACATTTTATTCTGGCTTTACCTTGGAGTTCGTCTAAGTAAATATGCCCGTATTGATTTTTAAAATTTGCTTGAGCAGTAACAGGCATTTTAACTTGATAGTTGATGTCAAAATCGTAGTGCTTTTGATTGAAAGGCCACCATGAATTATTAAACGATTCTAATTTTGTTATGGCACTCACTTTTGTAAGCGAATTTTCGAAATCTACAGTGATGTCTTCTAATATGTTTTCTGCTTTTTCCTCACTTTTTCCAGTAACTTTAATTTCGATGACAAATTCTACTCGGTCTTTGTCCCATGTAGTTACATTTAAGTTTCCATATTTATTTTCAACATGAACGATTCCGTCAGAGTTGATTTCAAATGCTTTTTCAATAGTACGCCGATGAGTTTGTGCATAGGCGTAGTCAATACCACCCAAGGCAATTAGCCCAAAGGCAAAAATTATTTTAAAGTAGTTAAAGTATTTCTTTTTCATAATCTGTGTTTTTAAGAGAATTAATTTTTGTTTCTAGTTCACGTAATACCATAGCTTGATGCTGCAGGTTTTCAACCATGGCTTGAATTAGTGCGGGGTGAACGGCTTTAGAATTAAACTCGTTCATTAGTCTTTTATATTCTTTGTCAAGTTGTGTCAGTTGTTCTTTGGTGTCGTCAATAATTTCTACGTATTGAATATTATCTGAATGCTCAATTTCTGCCATTTGTTTGTCAATATATTGAGTGTAATAAACAATAGCTTTATCAAAATCTGAATTAACTGGCTTTGAGTTGAAAAACTGTAGGCTAACAACACTCGACACTAATAAAGCCAGAGTTGCGGCAGCCCAGTATATTGGGCGTATAGTACGAACTGGTCTCTTGTTTTGTTGTGCTTTCAATTTATTTTCAAAACGCAACCTATGATTTTTTCGAGGTTGTTGTTTTTCCCAAAAATGAGCCAATTGTGTTAATTGTTCTTCTACGGATTTGTTTCTTTTTGTATTCATTATATTCTTACTGTGTTCTTAATATTCTGACTGTAGGTTTGTTCATTTTCTGTTTTAGTTGCTCCTTAGCTCTCGAAATTAATGTTCTACAACTACCATAATTTAGGTCTAGTATTTCCATTAGTTCATCATAGTCATACCCTTCTAAATACATAAGACTTAAGGCGTTGCGATACCTTGGGTTTAAGGTGTTCAAAGCAAGGATTAAATCTCTATGGTTTTCCGATTCATAGTCCGAGTTCTCTGAGTTTTCTACAAAGAGGTCAATTTTTACGTCTTGCTTTAATTTTATCTCTTTCATTTTATTTTTGTAGTTCTCAATGCTTTTTCGGATTACTATTTTTTTGAGCCATCCTCCAAAATTATTATCTCCACGATACTGTTCCAATTTATTAAAAGCGGTTAAAAAGCTGTCTTGCATAATATCTTCTGCATCCATCTTATTATGAACTATTTTAAGCGCACTTATAAACATAGCTTTATGATATCTATCATAAATTTCTATTTGTGCCTGTGTATTGTTTTTCTTACACAAATTTAATAGCTCGTCTATGCTTTTATTTTTCAATTCTACTTTGATTTTCTATTAGTTAAGATAGTTTTTTCTTTCTTTTGTTACACTAGTTTTTAAAATTTATATAAAAGTGGCATAACTCTTGAAATTATATAAGTAGCAAAGCAAGATTTTAAAATAGCGTATTATTAACAGGCTATAATTTCGCTTTGAATGACAAAATGACTTATAATTAAACAAATATGACTAAAACATTTTTCTTAGGGTTAGACAATCTGTCACTTCAAGATATAGAATCAGAATCAGAATTAATTCCTCTATTAACTCCAGAAGATGAAGAGGCTTTAGAAAAAGAGGATTTACCAAAAGAAGTTTCCTTATTACCTCTACGTAATACTGTGCTTTTCCCTGGGGTTGTTATTCCAATTACAGTAGGTCGCGATAAATCTATTCAATTAATTAACGATGCTAAAAAAGGGTTAGGTATTATAGGCGTTGTAGCCCAGAAAGATCAAAATGTAGAAAATCCAGAAATAGAAGATGTATATCCCTTAGGTACTGTGGCAAAGATTCTGCGCGTTTTGAAAATGCCCGATGGTAATACAACTATTATTATTCAAGGTAAAAAACGTTTTCTTATTGATCAATTGGTTTCAAAAGACCCTTATTTGAAAGTAACAATTAAGCCATTAATTGATATCCAAGATGATAGAAACGATTCTGAGTTTGGAGCTTTGGGAGAATCTATTAAGGAGTTAGCTTTAAAAATTATTCAAGAAAACCCAAATCTACCTTCAGAGGCTTCTTTTGCGATTAAAAATATTCAGAGTTATTCTTTTCTAATCAATTTCGTGTCATCAAACATGAACTTATCGGTAGAAGAAAAGCAACAAATTCTTTCTTTAAAAAGCATTAAGGAACGCGCATTATTGTGTTTAAAGTTTATGAATGTCGAATATCAAAAGTTAGAATTGAAAAATGATATTCAATCTCGTGTTCGCGATGATTTGAACCAACAGCAGCGCGAATATTATTTGCAGCAGCAAATGAAAACTATCCAAGAAGAACTAGGAGGAGCTTCTTCCGAAGAAGAGATAGAAGAGTTAAGGGTACGGGCAGAATCGAAAAAGTGGTCTAAAGATGTTCAAGCTCATTTTAATAAAGAACTATTAAAAATACAGCGAATGAACCCCCAAGTTGCTGAATATTCGGTTCAACGTAACTATTTAGACTTATTTTTAGATTTACCATGGGATCATTTTTCTAAAGATAATTTTGATTTAAAACGAGCAAAAAAAATATTAGATAAAGATCATTTTGGATTACAAGAAGTTAAAAAACGAATTATTGAATATTTAGCGGTTCTAAAACTTCGGAATGACATGAAATCACCTATACTATGTCTTTATGGACCACCAGGAGTAGGGAAAACTTCTTTAGGAAGATCAGTAGCAAGAGCTATAGGGCGGTCTTATGTTCGTGTTTCTTTAGGTGGAATGCGAGACGAAGCAGAAATACGAGGGCATCGTAAAACATATATAGGAGCATTACCTGGCAGAATTTTACAGAGTATTAAAAAAGCGGGAACATCAAATCCAGTTTTTGTACTAGATGAAATCGATAAGCTGAGTAATGGTTTGCAGGGAGACCCTTCTTCTGCTTTGTTAGAAGTATTGGACCCAGAGCAAAACAGTGAGTTTTATGATAATTTTTTAGAATTAGGTTACGACCTTTCAAAAGTTATGTTCATTGCTACAGCTAATAGCCTAGAAGGAATTCATTCGGCATTGCGTGATAGGATGGAAATAATTAATATTAGTGGTTATACAATGGAGGAAAAAGTTGTTATAGGTAATAAATATTTATTACCTAAACAGCTCGAAGAACACGGATTAGATAAAAACTCAGTTAAACTTAGTAAATCTGTTTTAGAATCTATTATTGAAAAATATACACGAGAGTCTGGTGTACGTGGGCTAGATAAACAAATAGCTAAAGTTAGTCGCTATGCTGCCAAGTCTGTTGCAATGGACGAAGCGTATATAGAAAAACCTACAGTAACAGATTTAAAAGAAATATTAGGTATAGAAAAAGTGTCACGTGATTTATATGAGAATAATGACGTGGCAGGTGTAGTTATTGGTTTAGCATGGACACCAGTTGGAGGGGATATTTTGTTTATCGAGTCAGCGTTATCTTCTGGGAAAGGCATCTTAAATATTACGGGAAATCTTGGCAAAGTCATGAAAGAATCGTTTACGATTGCTATGGAATATATAAAGGCTAATGCAGAATTACTTGGTCTTCAAAGCTTTAAATTTGACAAGTACGATATTCATATTCATGTTCCAGAAGGAGCGACACCTAAAGATGGTCCGAGTGCAGGAATTACTATTTTAACGTCTTTAGTTTCGTTGTTAACACAAAAACGAGTGAAAAAGAATATTTCGATGACAGGAGAAATTACATTAAGAGGTAAAGTGCTTCCAGTAGGAGGGATTAAAGAAAAAGTGTTGGCTGCAAAGCGCTCTAAAATAAAGGAGATAATTCTATGTGAAAGCAATAGAAAAGATATTGGCGAAATTAATCCGACGTATCTCAAAGGGCTAACGTTTCATTTTGTAAAAAACATGAACGAAGTTTTAGCATTGGCTATTACCAACGATGTGGTTAAAAATGCTAAAAAACTGTTAGTATAAGTATGTGCACTGTTAGTTTTGTTCCTGTTGCAGACGAGGTTTTTATTTTAACGTCAAATAGAGATGAAAACCCTGAGCGTGCAGCTACTTCTCTACATAAACTAGAGTTGAAAGATAAACAATTATTTTTCCCACAAGACTCGAAATCTAAAGGGAGCTGGCTTGTTTTTTCAAATACTAATCAATTTATATGCCTTCTCAACGGTGCATTTAAACCACATAAACCTAAAAAATCATATCGCCTGAGTAGGGGTGTTATGGCATGTCAGTTTTTTGAGTATAAACACTATTTAGATTTTCTTAAAAAATTCAATTTCCAAGAAATAGAAGCATTTACTTTAATTGTTTTTGATAGGGGTACTTTAATAGAAGTACGTTGGGATGAGTATAAACTATATACAAAAGAACTTTCCCTTTCAGAGGTACATTTATGGTCCTCATCAACGTTGTACCCACAGTCGTGGCAAGAAAGACGATATGCGAAACTAAATAAAGAAATTGAGGAAAAATCAATACCTGTAGATCAATCGGCTATAATGAAGTTTCATAGAGATGAATTTTTGTTTGAACGAAAAGCTTTAACTGAAGTTTATAGCGAGGATGCCGTACCTAAAGATGTTAAAGCAGAAACAATTAGCGTTTCTTCAATTAAAGGGGATAAAACGTCATTTGATTTTAAGTACAAACGTTTAAATGATTTAATTCAATTCGAAAAGTTAATTTCTTTTAAATGAATAGCTTAGCAACCTTCCGTATCTTTATTTTATGAAAACAACCACCGTTATAGCAGTTGATGGCTTTGCTTCAACAGGTAAGAGTACACTTTCTAAGCGTTTAGCAGAAACGCTCGGGTTTACTTATATTGATACAGGATATATGTATAGAGTAATCACTTTTTTTGCTTTGAATAATGGATATTTGGTTCAAGGAAAAGTTGATGAATCTAAATTTGAGACGGTGCTTTTTAAAACAAAATTTACATGGGGGAGCGGGATTGATGAAAAGAAAATGTTATTTGATGGTGTAGCTTATGGCGATGAGATACGAACGATGGAAGTTTCTAACTTTGTAAGCTACGTTGCTAGCTTAGGTTCTGTGCGTGAACATTTGGTAAATCAACAACGAGAATTATCTAATTCTGATAATGTGGTAATGGATGGAAGAGACATAGGCACTACTGTTTTTCCTGATGCACAAGTCAAGTTTTTTTTAATTGCCGACCCCAAAGTTAGGGCGCAAAGACGTTTTGATGAATTATCCCTAAAAGGTGAAAAAGTAGTTTTTGAAGAGATTTTAAAAAACGTGGTAGATAGAGACCATCAAGACACTACGCGCCTAATTTCTCCTTTAAAGAAAGCGCAGGATGCCATAGAAATTGATACTACTAATTTTAGTATAGAAGAAGTTCTTGAGCAAATGCTTGCTGTTGTTGAGGGGAGTTAGGATAGATAAAAACATCTTTTTTCTATATTTGAATTAACCAAAAACCAAGATTGAGCATGAAAGACGTTGAAGACTATTGTCCTAATAGTAAACAAGATTGGAGAAAATGGCTTGAACTAAACCACAAGAAGAAAGAAGCGATTTGGCTTATTTTTTATAAGAAAAAATCACCGAATTATAATCTAAGTTGGAGCGAGTCGGTTGATGAAGCACTTTGTTTTGGTTGGATTGACAGCACCAAAAGAGCTATAGACAGTGAAAAGTATAAACAGTATTTTACCAAACGAAAAGCAAAGAGTAATTGGTCTAAGGTAAATAAGGACAAAGTAAAAACCCTAATTAAGCAAGGGCTTATGGAAGAGCAAGGGTATAAAAGTATTGAAATTGCAAAAGAAAATGGTTCTTGGACAATTTTGGATGAGGTTGAAGCACTTATTATTCCAGAAGATTTAAAAAAAGAATTTGAAAACCACAAAGGGGCAATAGAACACTTTGATAGTTTGAGTAAGTCTGCCAGAAAAACTTTATTGTACAGGCTTGTTTCTGCTAAAAGAAAAGACACAAGGCAAAAAAGGATTTTAGAAATCGTAGAAAGTGTAAGTAATAATTTAAAACCAATTGATAACCCAAGAAAAAATACCCGACAAGAGTTGAGGTATCGCATAACGATAAAAAAGGAATGATTGCAATTGACCAAATTAGAGCGATTGATAAGTCGAGAGTGCTGAAAAAGTTTGACCGATTATCAAAATCTGAAATACATAAGTGCAAAAATATTATACGTGAAACATTTGTCGATATAACTTATGTTGGCGAAAGCAAAGAAGAAAACCTTGATGTATCATTTACTCTTGAACAAGAAGACTTAGGAGAATTTCTTCATGTAATTTTCGGTTGTGGACATGAACTTAATTATTCTTAAAGAGGTTTTAATTATAAATTCAATATCATAGAGTTTATATAGCAATAAAAGTTTATTGAAGTTTGTCTATCAATAGATTATCCTTACATTTGCAAACTCTTATGATTAATTAGAACAAGAGACATAAAGATAAATAAGAACAACTTCTGTTATTTTTCATTTAAAGTTCTATAAAACAACAGAATACAAATTTTATCAGCATGGCTGAAGAACAAACCACATCGCAAGATGCAGATGAGCAAGCAATCCCGCAAGAAGCTCAAATTACACCAGAAAACGTAGAAGAACAAGATACGTCACAACAAGAAGACAACAATCAACCTACTACAAATTCTGAAGAAGATTTTTTAGCAAATTTTGATTGGCATAATTACGAAGAAGGAATTGATGTAATAGAGGCAGACCAATTATTAGAATTTGAAACGTTAGTTAAAGAAAATTTTGTAGATACATCCGATGAAGATATAATTGATGGGGAAGTAATTTTTATAACCGACCGCGAGGCAATAATTGACATCAACGCAAAATCTGAAGGCGTTATTTCATTAAATGAATTTCGATATAACCCCAACCTTAAAGTTGGAGATAAGGTAGAAGTAATTGTTGCAAACCGAGAAGACCGTACAGGACAATTAGTACTTTCGCACCGTAAAGCAAGAGTAATAAAAGCTTGGGATAGAGTGAACAAGGCAAATGCAACTGGAGAGGTTGTAAATGGTTTTGTGAAATGTAGAACCAAGGGAGGAATGATTGTTGATGTTTTTGGAATAGAGGCGTTTTTACCAGGTTCTCAAATTGATGTAAAACCAATTAGAGATTATGATCAGTATGTAAATAAAACAATGGAATTCAAGGTAGTTAAAATCAACCAAGAATTTAAAAACGTTGTGGTATCGCATAAGGCATTGATTGAGGCAGATATAGAAGAGCAGAAGAAAGAAATTATTGGGCAGCTTGAAAAAGGTCAAGTTCTTGAAGGAACAGTTAAGAACATTATATCATATGGTGTATTTATTGACCTTGGAGGTGTAGATGGATTAATCCATATTACTGACCTTTCTTGGAGTCGAATTAATCATCCAAATGAAGTTTTAGAATTAGATCAAAAACTTAATGTAGTAATTCTCGATTTTGACGATAACAAATCTAGAATACAATTAGGATTAAAGCAATTGAGTGCTCACCCATGGGATCAGTTGGGAGACACTATTAAAGAAGGAGAAAAAGTTAAAGGTAAAGTTGTTGTTATTGCTGATTATGGTGCTTTTGTAGAAATAGAAGATGGAGTGGAAGGACTTATCCATGTTTCGGAAATGTCATGGTCAACTCATTTACGTTCAGCTCAAGATTTTGTTAACGTTGGAGATGAGGTTGAAGCTCAAATTTTAACCCTTGACCGCGAAACACGTAAAATGTCTCTTGGTATTAAACAATTAACGCCAGACCCATGGACAGATATAACAAGCAAATATCCTGTTGGGTCTAAACATTCGGGTATTGTAAGAAACTTTACCAATTTTGGTGTTTTCATTGAATTAGAAGAAGGGATAGATGGATTGGCTTATATCTCAGATTTGTCATGGACTAAGAAAGTTAAGCATCCGTCAGAAATTTTGACAGTAGGAGAAACAATAGACGTTGTTGTACTAGAGTTAGATGTTGAAAGACGTAAATTAAGTTTAGGTCATAAGCAAACAAAGGATAACCCTTGGGATGTTTATGAAAAAGAATTTGCAGTAGACACAATACATAAAGTTAAATTAACAGAAATTGTAGATAAGGGAGCAACCATTAAATTTAACGATGATGTTATTGCTTTTGTTCCTTCGCGTCATCTCGAAAAAGAAGATGGAAGTAAAGTTGGACTTGGTGAAGAAGCTGAATTTAAGGTTATTGAGTTTGGTAAAGAATCTAAACGTGTTGTTGCGTCTCATATGGCTATCTTTAAAGAAGAAGAGCGTAGAAACTTTAAATCCAAATCTATGGATAAGGCTTCGAATGAACCTGAAAAATCAACATTAGGTGATTTAGATGCTTTGGCAGATTTGAAACAAAAAATGGAAGGGAAATAATTTTTTTCCAACTTAAATTTTAACCCCTTTCTAATTAAGGGGTTTTTTATAGGATTAAATTAAAGATTGACTAGATAAAATATATATTTTTGTAGCACAAAGCGAAATATGTCTCAGAAGCTACTTCTTAATGCGCATCAGATGGACATCCTATTGCATCGCCTTGCGTGTCAGTTGATAGAAGATCATCTTGATTTTTCTGAAACAGTTCTTATTGGATTGCAACCCAGAGGTTTTTTTGTCCTTAATCGATTAATTGATTTGTTGCAAACAAAATATAATATAGATGCAATAGTTAGCGGTAAGCTAGATACTACTTTTTTTAGAGATGATTTTAGAAGAAGTAGTAGACCTCATGAAGCCAAGACTACCCAAATGAACGTTCAGGTTGAAGATAAAGCTATTGTATTGATAGACGATGTTTTATATACTGGAAGGAGCATACGCGCGGCTTTAACAGCTATTGAGTCATATGGGCGACCTAGTAAAATACAATTATTAACATTTATCGATAGACGATTTAAAAGGCATTTGCCTATACAACCTGATTATGTAGGTAGGCAAATAGATTCATTACAAAACGATAAAGTAAAAGTTAACTGGAAAGAGGCAGCAGAGGAAGATGCCGTTTATTTGATTAAAGAAACCTTATGAGTCAATTAAGTGTGAATCATTTGCTGGGAATTAAATATCTAAAGGAAGATGACCTTCATTTAATTTTTGAAACAGCAAGCCACTTTAAAGAAGTGATTAATCGAAAAATTAAAAAAGTACCAACACTTAGAGATATTACGATAGCTAATCTTTTTTTTGAGAATAGTACTAGAACTAAGATTTCGTTTGAATTAGCCGAAAAACGGTTGAGTGCTGATATTATAAACTTTTCTGCATCTCAATCATCTCTTAAAAAAGGAGAAACCTTAATCGATACGGTAAATAATATTTTGGCAATGAAGGTTGATATGTTGGTTATGCGTCACCCTAGTTCTGGTGCAGCGTCTTTTCTTTCAAAGCACGTAGATTCTTGCATTATTAATGCAGGAGACGGAACCCACGAACACCCAACACAAGCTCTTTTAGATACATTTTCTATTCGAGAAAAATTTGGTGAAGTTGAAGGAAAAAGAGTAATAATAGTAGGAGATATTTTACATTCGAGGGTGGCTTTATCAAATATCTTTGCTCTTAAAATGTTAGGCGCAGAGGTTAAATTATGCGGACCAAAAAGCTTAATCCCTAAGCATATAGAATCTTTGGGGGTAGAGGTAGAGTTAGACTTTGAAAAAGCGTTGAAATGGTGCGATGTAGCTAATATGTTACGTGTTCAAAACGAACGTATGGACCAGAATTATTTTCCCTCTATAAGAGAATACACACAATTATATGGTTTAACTAATCCTCTTTTAAAGAGTATAGATAGAGAAATAGTAATACTGCACCCAGGACCAATTAATCGTGGTGTAGAAATAAGTTCTGAAGTTGCTGACTCTGAAAACGCTATAATTTTAGATCAAGTTGAGAATGGAGTAGCCATTCGAATGGCAGTTATTTACCTTTTAGCTTCAAAAATAATGTTACCATCCTATGATGCCAACTAATGAAGAAGATATAGTTATACTTGAAATTAGTGTTGAGAGTTTAAAAGACACAAAAACAACCTGTGCTAAATATAAAACTAAAGCACAAGGACATAATATTATTCTTAATACTCCAAAAGAGTTTTTTTTAGATGACTATAAAGATGCTCTAAACACAATATATTCTAATTTATCAGAAGACAATTATAGCCTTGTTATAGTTGCTTTACCTGAGCAATATAATGAAATACCTTCGCTTTGGGATGTTGTGCCTACAATTCAAGAAGCACATGATTTTATAGGGTTTGAACAGATTCAACGGGATTTAGAATTTTAATCAATGAATTTAACTATCTTAGGTTGTCATGCAGCAACGCCTCGTAATAACAATTATACAACAGCTCAATTATTAGAAATTAAGGGGCATTTAATTTTAATTGACTGTGGCGAAGGAACTCAGATGCAACTACGAAAACTTGGCATTAAATTTTCTAGGATACAGCATATTTTTATATCTCATTTACATGGAGATCATTTTTATGGATTAATAGGGCTAATAAGCACATTTCGTTTATTGGGGAGAGAAGCAGAACTTCATATTTATGGACCTAAAGGGATTAAAGAAATAATAACACTACAGCTTAAACTTGCAAAATCTTGGACAGATTATCCGCTTTGTTTCCACGAGTTAGAAAGTTTAGAATCTACTTTGATTTTTGAAAACGAAAAGCTAAAAGTTTCAACTATTCCGTTAGACCACAGGGTATATACTAATGGATATCTTTTTGAAGAGAAAACAGGTTTAAGGAAAATTAACACAAGTGCAGCTAAATTGCATGGTGTTGAATCTTGTGATATGCAAAACTTAAAAGAAGGAAAGGATTATATTAATCCAAAAGGAGAGGTAATACCTAATATAGATTTGACTTTAGAACCAGACCCTGTTAAATCCTACGCATTTTGTAGCGATACCGCTTATAAAGAAGATATAGTTCCAATAATAGAAGGCGTTACAGTGTTATATCACGAGTCTACTTTTTTGAAAAATTATAGTCATTTAGCAGAAAAAACAAAGCATAGTACAGCTGGGCAAGCTGCTAAAATTGCTGCTATGGCTAATGTGGATAGATTGATTTTAGGGCATTACTCATCCCGCTACAAAGATTTAGATGCTTTTTTAGATGAAGCCAAAGAATTTTATTCTAATGTACATTTAGCAGAAGATGGTAAGTGTTTTGAAATTTAATATTTCATTTTCATTTTGAGTTATTGTAACTTGCAGTTATGAAAAAAGATGTTAGTAGTTTTCGAAAATCTTATGAAAAAGGAACGCTTGATGATGACAAAAAAACGATGTGTCCTTTGGAACTATTTCGAGATTGGTTCGATGAAGCAATTGCTCACCCAGAGATAGAAGAGGCTAATACAATGAGCCTTGCTACACTTGGGTTAGATGGTTTCCCGAAAGCTAGAATCGTTTTGTTGAAAGAATTTAGTGAAGCAGGATTTGTTTTTTATACTAACTATACGAGCCAAAAGGGAAAAGCAATAGAGAATCATAATAAAGTTGGACTAACATTTTTTTGGACAGCAATGGAACGACAAGTATTGATTAAAGGCGAAGCTCAAAAAATTTCTGAAGAAGATTCGGACAATTATTTTTATTCGCGCCCAAAAGGCAGTCAAATTGCAGCGATACTTTCTCCTCAAAGTAAACCCATTGATAATAGGCATTTTTTAGAAAATCGTTTTATAGAATTAGAACAGGAATATAAAAAAGAATCGGTTAAAAGACCTAAACATTGGGGAGGGTACTTAGTTAAACCATTTTCAATTGAGTTTTGGCAAGGGAGGTCAAACCGACTTCATGATAGAATAGAATATATTTTTCAAAACGATGGTACTTGGAACGGAGTACGTTTGGCACCTTAATTTAGAATTCTATAAAAGCTATGGAAAAGAAACAAAGAAATTTACACGTTAACAGAGATATAAGCTGGCTAGATTTTAATGCACGTGTATTACAAGAGGCTGCAGATAGAACAGTACCCTTAATAGAAAGATTACGGTTTTTAGGTATTTTCTCCAATAACCTTGATGAATTTTTTCAAGTTCGCTTTGCTACGGTCAAACGCATTACTCAATCTCCTTTAACAGGAAAGAAAGCTTTTGGAGGGGTTACGGCAAGCGAACTATTAGAGAAGATGACAAAAGTAGTTATAGAATTGCAACGTAAAAGCCAAGCTGTTTTTAATGATATTGAGAAACAGTTAGCCAAAGAGAATATCATTTTCTTAAACGAAAAGCAAGTAAGCCCAGAGCAAGAAGACTTTTTAAATAATTATTTTATACAAAAAGTGGCTCCTGCATTAATGACTATAATATTGCAAGATGATATACAAGACCTGAGCGGTAATAAGGCTTTTTTAGTTGTTACTATTATAAGAAAAGAGCAAGGAGAGGACAAGCCCTTATATGCTTTGATAGAGTTAGATGCACAATTAGAACGTTTTGTTGTGCTCCCAAAAGAAGGGGATAAACAATATGTAATGTTTCTTGATGACTTGATACGATATAATTTCCATCTTATTTTTAGTATGTTTAAATATAAGTCTATAGAGGCTCATATGGTTAAAGTTACTAGAGATGCAGCAGAACTTGATTTAGAAGAGGATGTAGGGAAAAGTTATATACAAAAAATAATGAATAGCGTTAAAGATAGACTAATAGGAGATCCAGTTCGGTTAGTTTATGATAAAACTATTTCGAAGAGAACTTTAGATTTTGTCATGAAAAAATTAGGAGTTTTATCAACAGACAGTTTAATCCCTAGTGGGCGCTATCATAATCGACGCGATTACATGAAATTTCCTAGTTTGGGTAGAAAAGATTTAATGTATCCGTTAGTACGTCCTTTACCTATAAAAGGCTTACGATTAGATGCTAATATTATGGAAGTAATTTCAAAGAAAGACTTTCTATTATATACGCCTTATCAAAATTTCGCGTATGTAATTAAGTTTTTACGCGAAGCAGCATTAGACCCCAAAGTGAGAACAATTAAAATAACACTTTACCGACTATCTTCAGATTCACAAGTAATAAGCTCATTAATTAATGCAGCTAAAAATGGTAAAGATGTAACAGTTCAAATTGAGCTTCAGGCACGTTTTGATGAAAGTAACAATGTTATTTTTGCAGAGCGGTTAGAAGAAGCAGGTGTACATTTAATTTTTGGAGTTCCTGGTTTAAAAGTTCATACAAAAATATGTTTGGTTGAACGTGAAGAGGATAATAAGCTAAAGCGTTATGGTTTTATTAGCACAGGAAACTTTAATGAAAGTACTGCTAAAGTTTATACTGATTATACTTTGTTCACAACACATCAAAAAATATTAAAAGATGTTTCAAAAGTATTTGATTTTTTTGAAGTCAATTATAAGATAAAAAAATATAAACACCTTATCGTTTCCCCTCATTACACTAAAAACACTATATACAAGCTTATTGACGATGAAATTGATAATGCAAAGCAAGGTAAGAAGGCTAAAATTAAATTGAAACTTAATAATATAAGTAATAATGAGGTTATTGCTAAGTTATATGAAGCAAGCCAAGCAGGAGTAAAGATTCAAATGCTAGTACGTGGTATTTGTTGTTTAGTACCTGGTGTTGAAGGAGTAAGTGATAATATTAAAGTTAAAAGTGTAGTAGATAAATATTTGGAACACCCACGTGTGTATATTTTTGAAAATAGTGGGTTCCCAAAAATATATATCTCTTCTGCCGATTTTATGACAAGAAATATTGAGAATAGGGTAGAAGTAGCTTGCCCAATATATGATGAGAGTTTGCAAAAGCAAATTTTAGATACATTTAAAATTAGTTGGAAGGATAATGTAAAAGCTAGAATTATTAATGGTAAAGTTAAAAACTCTTTTGTTCAAACAAAGAGACACCTATTTCGTTCGCAATGGGAAATATATAATTACTTTAAAGAGCGTTTAGAAGAATGAAAGTAGTAAAACTTGGGGCTATTGATATAGGCTCAAATGCAATTCGTCTTTTAATATCTAATGTGATTAAAAGAGAAGGGAAACACGCTGTTTTTATGAAAAGCGAGATGGTGCGTGTACCAATTAGATTAGGTCAGGATTCTTTTACTGTAGGTGAAATTTCAGAAAGCAATTGTAAGCGTATTGTTAAGGCAATGAAGGCGTTTAAATTAATTATGGAAGTTTATGAGGTAAAAGATTATATGGTATGTGCGACATCAGCTTTTAGAGAGTCAAATAATGTAGAGGAAATAGTTTCTTTAGTTAAAAAAGAAGCAGGTATTAATATTGAAGTTATTGATGGAAAAAGAGAAGCTGATATTATTTCTGAAACTACTGTTTTAGATACTTTTAGTAATGAAAATAATTATTTATATGTTGATGTAGGAGGGGGAAGTACAGAGTTTAGTATACTACAAGGAGGAAAGAAAACGGTTTCAAAATCTTTTAAAACGGGAACGGTACGAATGATTAACCAAATTGTAAGTAAACAAGTATGGCTTGAAATTGAAAATTGGATACGAGAACATACTGCAGGAATAGAAAATTTGGCTTTATTAGGTTCTGGGGGCAATATTAATAAGATGTTTAAAATATCGAATACTAAGGAGGGAAAACCTTTAACGTTTATTAAAATAAACAACTTCTATCAAGATTTAAAAGCGTTGAGTTATGAAAGCCGTATTATTAAATATAATTTGAATTTAGATCGTGCAGATGTAATATTACCAGCGTTAGAAATATACCTCAAAGCATTAAAATGGAGTGGAACCTTCGAAGTATATGTTCCTGAAATAGGACTCGCTGACGGCATGATTAGAGTTTTATATAAGAAGTACAGTTCTTAGTATTCTAGATAGATAAATCGAATTTTTCTCGAAGTAAATCAATCGCTGGATTTATTTCTCTCATATGATTATACTTTTCTTCAGGAGTATAAATAAATTTCTTTTCGATTTGTTCGTCAACTATCACTTCAATAACAAAGTCATGATTTTCTAAACTTTTTCTTAGGTAGGGGATAAATTCTATAAAATCTTTTTCTAACTCTATTTTGTTTAACCTAGAAGGGACGTTAAAATGTATTGTTTTTTCATTATATAAAATAGGAGTACTAATTTTTAATAATGAGGCTATATTATGACTACCATTATCAAATTTTTGTTTTTGATATTTATCCCAAAAATGAATTAGTTTTTCTAAAGTAAAAGTTTTACTAGGAAGATCTTCTGCTACTTTATTAATAGCTTCTTGTTTTTTATTCCAGTTTTTCCTCTTTTGAATACTAGAAAGTGATAAGCTCGAAATTTGATTTGAATGAACAGATCCTATTTCTACTGTTGGTTTTTCGTATACTATAGGCTTCTCCTTTGGAATATCTTTTTCTATTTGCTCCGTAGGTAACGCATTTTGGGGCGTTGTTATAGCAGCAGTTTGTTCCGTTATTGCTACAGTTTCATTTGATTTGGAAGGCGAAAAATTATGTGTAGGGATTAGTTCACCCTTTTTTTTTTCTCCAGCAAAGTGGAGTGAAGCAATTTGCATTATACAAAGCTCTACATGTAATCGCTTATTATTACTTGCTTTATAATTTAATTCGCAAGTATTAGCTAGGTCAATAGCATCAATCAAATAGGCTAGAGCCATTTTTTCTGCTTGGTTTTTATAGCTTTGATGTATACTCTCGCTTATTTCGAGGAGCGGAATTGTTTTTGGGTTTTTGCATATTAATAAATTCCTGAAATGTGTCGCTAAACCCGAAATAAATTGATAGCCTTCAATACCTTTTTGTTGAATAGTATCAAATTCAATTAGGCAATTAGGGATGTCATGTGAAATTAAATAATCTGTAAATTTTAAATAGGTAGATTTATCTAAGATGTTTAAGTTTTCGGCAACTGCAGTTGTAGTTAGGTTTTGGTTACAAAAACTACTCATACGATCAAAAATAGATAGTGCATCTCGCATGGCACCATCGGCTTTTTCGGCAATCAAATGAAGTGCTTCTTCTTCAAAAGTAATATTTTGTTTTTTCGCTATTTCTATAAGGCTATTTTGTATGTCTAAAACAGTAATCCGCTTAAATTCAAAAATTTGACAGCGAGACAATATAGTTGGGATTATCTTATGCTTTTCTGTAGTTGCTAAAATAAAAATAACATGCTTTGGAGGTTCCTCTAAAGTTTTTAGAAAAGCATTAAATGCTTGTACTGAAAGCATATGTACTTCATCTATTATATAAACTTTATGAGTTCCCACTTGTGGTGGAATTCGAACTTGATCGTTCAAATTCCGAATATCTTCTACACTATTATTTGACGCCGCATCTAATTCGAAAATGTTAAAAGAAAAATCTTGTGATTGATCAATCTCTTTAGTGTGACTGTTAATTTGTTTAGCAAGTATTCGTGCACAGGTAGTTTTTCCTACTCCTCTAGGACCACAAAATAGTAAAGCTTGAGAAAGCTGACTTTTTTGAATAGCATTTTGTAGCGTTTCTGTAATAGCAGACTGACCAACAACATCTTTAAATTCTTGTGGACGATATTTTAGAGCAGATACTATAAAGGGCTTCATATTCTTCGAAAGTAAGAAAAATCATTTAATTAATTTAGTTCAAAATTGAACTAAAATATTAGATTTATAGTTAAATGAACTTTATTAGAAATAAAGCTTAGGTATAGATAATATTATATAAAAAAACAGCCTTATTTATTTACAAATAATTATTTTAGCAATAGCAGGTCTCTTATCGCTGTTCGCCTAAAAAGCGAAGAGAGGAAAGTCCGGACACCAAAGAGCAGCATAGCGGGTAACACCCGTCATTCGCAATACGAATAGGACTAGTGCAACAGAAAGGATGTACAGGTAATGCTGTAGTGAAATCAGGTAAACTCTATGCGGTGCAACGCTAAGTAAATTTACGTTTGAGAACGGCTCGTTTGATGTAAAAGGGTAAGCGGTTTGAGCTTTTGAGTAATCAAAAGCCTAGATAAATGATAAGACTAGACAGAATCCGGCTTATGACCTGCTTTTATAAAAAAACTAAAAACACTACTTCCATAAACCCGTGACGATTGAAAATTAACGTGATCATCGAATTTGTACATTTTGGTATGTTCAACAATTAGTTCTCCATCCTTTTTCAGCCAATTTCTTTCAAAAACTAAATTTATTAGCTTCTCTATATCTGAATGAGGTATATCATATGGTGGGTCTGCAAAAATAATATCAAAAGTATTATGTTGCTTTTCTAGGTACGTAAGTACATCCCTACATACTACATTAATATCAAAGCCAAAATTTTGACTTGTTTGTACAATGAATTTAGTACAGTTTTTGTTTTTATCTACAGAAGTAACTTGCTTAACTCCACGTGAGCAAAATTCATAGCCTATACTTCCAGTACCAGAAAACAGGTCTAAAGCATTTATGGTATCCCATTCTATTCGATTTGATAAAATATTAAATAGAGTTTCTTTTAGCTTATCTGTTGTTGGGCGTACAGGTAATTTTTTTGGGGTTACAATTCTTCGCCCTTTATGACTTCCGGAAATAATACGCATTAGAATAGTTTATTTTCAAAGAACGGAATAGGATGTTCACTTGATGCATTTTTAGTAGGTGTATCTAAAAAAATAATATTGGAGTGATATTCTTTAGTGCTTTGATAGTATTCCTTAAAACAGTGATATTCCCCTAAGAACGCAAGATTAAAGTTTTCTGGCTTTAAATAGAATTGTTCTATCACATAGAATAAATAATATAAAAACTCATCTACATTTTGTTGAGGGAAGGAATTAAAAAATAAAAGCTGCCTCCCTTGAAATAAAAAAATATCAAAACTGCCTGATTGTAAATGAATAAACAGATTTTTTTTTGGCGAGTTTATCGAAAAACTAGTTATTGTAGATAAAAGGCGAGATATATAATGCTGTGATATTGACTTTGGGGATAATTCTTTTAGGAGGCTATGATGTTCTATAGTTCTATTATAAACTATAGCTTGATTAGACTGTTCTATGATGTCAAAAGAAACCTCTTCGTAATCTTTAGTTGTAGCTCCTTTACTGAGGTAAAATGCTACTGATTTTTCATCAAACATTTCAAGAGGGACAATAGTACCAATTCCGTTAAAATGGGTTATGCTAGGATTTTGTATAGTTAATTGCTCTTGCTCAGCCCATTTATAAAGGTCTTCAAGTTTGAGTTTTGAAGATTTGGTTATTGGGTAAAAGTATGACTTTGCTTGTGTACAAAAAGAAAATCCATCCTTGAGTACAAGGATGGATGCATCAGTATTTTGATATTTTTTATTGTCTTGGGGCATCAAATATGGATGGCCAATTACCGTTTTCACTTACATTAGAAAGAGACCCTAAAATAATTGCTGAGCCATTAACACCATCAACAGAAACTGTTTCGTTTTCTTGTTTCAACAAATCTTTGTTTTGATCATGTAAAATGACATTTTTCGCAACTTTAACTTCAAAAACAGGAACTTTATATCCGTTTTTGTCTATAATATCAGCTTTAATTTCAAATGTTGCATCAACCCCATCTATCGGAACTTTACTAAGTTCTGTGTAGTCAGTAGAGTTTTTAAATAAAGAATCTTTAACAGACACAAAACCAAGGGTATCGGTAACAATTACTTCTCTCAACATATCAATTCGATACACTTTATCATATTCTAAATAAGAAGAATCACGCTTTTGAGTTAAAGTAAAAATGCCATTATCAATAAAATGAACTAGGCTATCAAAGTTATTTGAATAATATCCTTTTACATCCTTATGTGCGACTTGGGCTTTCTTAATTTCTTTTAGGCGATATATTACTTTTGTATATCGTTCGTTTTTAACTTTATTAAAATTGATAGGACCATTAATGGAGTCGTAAATCTTATAGCTGAGAAAAACAACTAATATCCAAAGTCCAATTTGTAAAGCAATTTTCATTTTAAATTTTATTTTGGTTTTAACAAATCTACAATTTTTTTTATTTATAAAAGTTTTTGTATATGAATTATATTTCATAAATTAAAAAGTATAATGAACGCTATAGATTTTAAGAAGTTGTTATTTAAAGAATTTCCCTTTTCTTTTACCGAGTCTCAAAGCTATTGGATAGAATCTATAGTTGATTTTTTATACTCAAAAGATAAGAATACGTTGTACCTACTTAAAGGGTATGCGGGAACAGGGAAATCTACTGTGATAAGCCATTTAGTTAAGTTTTTGTGGCAAGGCAAGTTTAAATCTGTATTAATGGCGCCAACTGGGCGTGCTGCAAAAGTTATTGCTAGTTACTCACATAGAAATGCTTTTACAATTCATAAGCAAATTTATTATACTAAAAATGAGAAAGGGACAAAGCTAGAATTTCGTTTGAAGCCTAATAAGTATAAGAACACAATTTTTATAATAGATGAAGTTTCAATGATAGGGGATGATAGCCAAACAAGTAAGCTTTTTGAGAATGGCTCTCTTTTAGATGATTTAATTCAATATGTTGATGCCGGAATAAATTGTAAGCTATTATTGGTTGGAGACCCTGCACAATTACCTCCTGTTCATTTGAATATGAGCCCAGCCTTAGATGGTGAGTATTTAGAGTCTAAGTTTAATAAAACTATAGTGGAGTGGGAGTTAAAAGAAGTAGTAAGACAGAAACACGACTCGGGAATTTTGAGTAATGCAACACAGTTGAGAGTACAAATGGACGAAGAATCCTATGACTCTTTTCAATTTGACTTACCAGACGGATCGGATATTATGCGATTACAAGATAGAAATGAAGTTTTAGAACTGCTTAACGAAACGCTACAAGGTAAAGAGCTGGAAGAAACAGTTTTTATTGTGAGGTCTAATAAGAGAGCAAATTTATATAATCAACAAATTAGAAGTAGAATTTTATTTTTAGAGGCAGAGTTATCAGTGGGCGACCAGCTAATGGTTGTTAAGAACAATTACTTTTGGTTAGAACCAGATTCAGTACCAGGGTTTATTGCAAATGGCGATTTAATAAAGGTTTTAAAAATACTTCAGCATAAGGAATTATATGGATTTAAGTTTGCCAAAGTAGAGGCACAGCTTGTCGATTACCCCGATGAAAAACCATTTGAAACAGTTTTATTATTAGACACTCTTATTTCCGAGAAGCCATCTTTAACTTATGACGAAAGTAACACCTTATATCAAGAGGTTCAAAAAGATTATATGCATTTGAAATCGAAATATAAACGCTTTATGGAGGTTAAAAATAACCCGTATTTTAATGCTCTACAGGTTAAGTACTCTTATGCAATCACGTGTCATAAATCGCAAGGCGGACAATGGAATAATGTTTTTATAGAGCAGCCCTATTTATTTGAGCGTCCAGATTTGAATTATTTTCGATGGCTATATACAGCAATGACTCGTGCAAAAAAGCAATTGTATTTAATAGGGTTCGACAATAATTTTTTTCCAAAATAAAAACTAAACAACGCTAACTTTTAGATTACACTCATTACTTTTGAATAAACTTTATTGAATAATTTAATGAAAATCATCGCTGTAATTCCTGCACGTTACCAAGCTTCACGATTCCCTGGAAAACTTATGCAACCTTTAGGAAATTCAACCGTTATAGGACTAACTTATAGTAATGTAGTGGCTACTAACTTATTTTCGGAGGTAATTGTTGCAACAGATAGCGACTTAATTCAGCAAGAAATTGAAACAAAAGGAGGTGTTGTTTTTCGTAGCCAAATGGAACACGATTGTGGGAGCGATAGAATTTCGGAGGCAGTGTCTAAGAGTGATGCAGATATTGTAGTTAATATTCAAGGAGACGAACCTTTTTTGAATAAATCTAGTTTAGACGCATTGCTGTCTGTTTTCAAAGAAGATTTGAACGATGAGATAGACCTTGCTTCTTTAATGATTACGTTCTCTAAAGCAGAAGAAGTTAAAAACCCTAATAACGTTAAAGTAATTGTTGACCAAAATAAATTTGCGCTATATTTTTCTAGAAGCCCTATACCTTATTATAGAAATACCGAATGCCCACAAAACTATTATAAGCATCTTGGTGTTTATGCATTTCGCCGCAAAGCACTTTTAGAGTTTAGTGCTTCTGAAATGACTCCGCTTGAACAAGCAGAAAAAATAGAATGTATTCGTTATTTAGAGAAAGGTAAAAAGATGAAAATGGTTTTAGTAACACAAACTGCAATAGGAATAGATACTCCCGATGACCTTATAAAAGCGGAGCAGTTTTTGAGTGACCAACGCCGATAGCTATGTTTCGTTTATTATCTCGATTTATTTTGTTAAGACTGTTTAGATGGAAAATTATAGGAACTTTTCCTCAAATTCCTAAGTGCGTTGTTGTTGTTTTTCCACATACGAGTAATTACGATTTTTTACTAGGTATTATGACTCGAAGCATAATTAGAGAAGAGGTTAACTATGTAGCCAAAAAAGAATTATTCAATCCGTTTACATCTTGGTTTTTCAAAGGTCTTGGAGGTGCTCCTATTGACAGAAAGAAGAACCAAAACCTTGTCGATAATATTGTGGAAATATATAATACACGAAATACGTTTCGCTTGGCTATTGCACCAGAGGGCACTAGAAAAGCTGTTAAAAAATGGAAAACAGGTTTTTATTATATAGCTAAAGGTGCTAATGTTCCCATTCAATTAGTTGCCTTTGATTACCCAAAGCGCGAAGTTGTGTTCTACCCATTATTTAATCCTACAAATGATACTGAAAAAGATTTCGCTTTTATGGAAAGCCAATTTAAAGGAGTATATGGGAAAGTAAAAGAAAATAGTATTCTTAGTCTGTAAGGCTGAGATTATGATATACATTCATTACATCGTCATCTTCTTCAAATTTTTCTAATAATTTTTCGACCTCTTCAATTTGTTCGTTAGATAATTCCATTAAATTCTGTGGAATTCGATCGAAGCCTGAAGACAGAATTTCAAAAGAACGTGTTTCTAATTCCTTTTGAATACTTCCAAAGTTTTCAAAAGGAGCATAGAGTAAAATACCATCATCATCTATAAAAACCTCTTCAACTCCAAAATCAATAAACTCCAACTCTAATTCTTCAGGGTCTAAATTTTCGGAGCTAATTCTAAAATTACACGTACGATCAAACATAAATTCAACAGAGCCCGATGTTCCTAAACTTCCGTTAGCCTTGTTAAAGTAACTTCTAATATTGGCTACAGTTCGGTTATTATTATCGGTCGCGGTTTCAACTAAAATAGCAATCCCATAGGGTGCATAACCTTCAAAAAGTACTTCTTTATAGTTTTCGGTGTTTTTATCCGATGCTTTTTTGATAGCCCGCGCTACATTCTCTTTAGGCATGTTAGCTGCCTTTGCATTTTGGATTACAGCCCGAAGCCGAGAATTATTATCTGGGTCTGTTCCTCCTTCTTTAACCGCAATAACAATGTCTTTACCAATTCTGGTAAACGTTTTTGCCATAGCAGACCAACGTTTCATTTTTCGCGCTTTCCTAAACTCAAAGGCTCTTCCCATTTACTTTTTTTACAAATATAAAAAGTATTGAAACTTCAAAAACGTATTCTTATGATAAAATATAACTAATTACCTACTAATTTAGTTTTTACGACTACAGTATTGTGTAGTGTTTTGTGTACAGGACATTTATCTGCTATTTCAAGTAGTCTAGTCTTTTGCTTATCATCTAAATTGCCTTTTAGTTGAATACTTTTTTCGATGTGGTCAATTTTTGTTCCTACACTATCGCAATTTTCACAGTCTTGATTATAATCTTTACTATGACTAAGATGAATTATAACTTCCTCTAAATCCCATTTTTTTCTATTTGCATATAACTGAAGCGTCATTGCTGTACAAGCACCTAATGATGAAAGTAGATAGTCGTAGGGAGAAGGTCCAAAATTATTACCTCCTACACTTTCTGGTTCATCGGCTATTAATGCGTGTCCTCCTGCCAACATATTTGTTGTGAATTTTTCTTCTCCAATTCTAACCACGACTTGTTTCGAGGTGTTAAGTGCCTTTTGGTTATCCATACGTATATACTTGGAAGCCCATTGCGCTATTACGCCTCCCGAATAAATAGAGTCTTCTTTATTGCTTAATAAATGGTCAGCGCCATCTAGGGATATAAAACTTTTTGGGTGAATTGCGTTCGAATATATTTCCGCCGCATTATTAATTCCAACTATTGTGTCTTGAGGAGAGTGTAGTATTAAAATTGGCTTTCGAAGCGACTTTACTGTCTCTGCCATATTCTTTTCTGAAATATCTTTGATAAACTGTTTAGAAATATTAAAATTCCTCCCTCCAATATTTACAACCGCATCTCCTTTGGCTTCAATTTCTTTTACATTACTTTCAAATAAATGCTGAACATGATGAGGAGATGCAGGCGCACCAATTGTAGCTACAGCTTGTATTGAAGAAATTTCTGTGCTTGCAAAGATAACCGCAGCGCCGCCTAATGAATGCCCAATTAAAAGCTTTGGAGCTTCCAATTCTTTCTCCATATATGCAGCTGCATCTTTTAAATCTTGAATGTTAGTTGAAAAATTAGTGTCTACAAAATCCCCGTCGCTTTCTCCTAATCCTGTGAAATCAAAACGCAGAACACCAAAACCATTTTCTGTAAGTGCCTTAGATATATTCCTAACTGCACCTAAATTTTTATTACATGTAAAACAATGTGCAAAAATTGCATAAGCTTTTGGATGCTCATTAACGGGTAATTCAAGTCTACTGGAAAGTTGTATCCCATTAGAATTTATAAATACAATTTTTTTACTTTTCATAATATAATTTAGTTGAATGTGATTGAAATACTCCCTTTTACATTGGATAACTTGTTACTAATGTAATTAAAAAATATATACGGTTTGTTTTTATAGAATAAGAAAAAAATAAAGGAAACGAAAATGTAACAGTACTTTGAATAACTGGCTATATCATTAATCATTTTTTTGCATCGGATCCCATTTTATTTCTTCTACGCCGAAGTCTTGAGTGAGTTTTCGTGATAACGTAAATAAATAGTCCGAAAGGCGGTTGACATAGGATATAATAAATGGACTAATCTTGGTGTCAGAAGCTAATTCAGTTATATGGCGTTCTGCTCTTCTGCAAACAGAACGAGATATGTGTGTGTATGAAACAGCAATATGACCTCCGGGGATAACAAAATTTTTGAGTTTAGGTAGCGCACTTGAAATTCGGTCAATCCAAGATTCTATTAATGCAATATCATTAGAATTAATATTATAGAAGTTGGTTATACGATCACCATCGGCATCACCATCATTTGCTAATTCTGACCCTATAAACATTAGGTCGTTTTGAATTTTCATAAGCTCATCACGATGCTCAGTTTTTATTGCGTGTGTTCGTATTAGCCCTATAAAGCTATTTAGTTCGTCAATGCTTCCGTAAGCCTTAATTCGGATGTGGTGTTTAGGCACTCTTTTTCCAGAAAACAAACCCGTAACGCCGCTGTCTCCTTTTCTTGTATATATCTTAGTTTTCTTCATCGTTATTTTTTTCCTTTTTTTTCATCTCGTATCTTTTACGAAAACTCATCTTTTTACCTTTCGATTTTCTAAATAGGAAATTGCGAAATATAAGATAGATTAGGGCAATTATAATAACTTTAATTATATCTTCACTCATAACAATTACTAAAATAATTGATTTAAAAAACTTTCAGAGAAAAAATTTCAGGAAATTGTTCAAATCTATGAATTATGATACCAAAATAGTATAAATCTAAAATAATGAAATTAGATTTTTCTATAAATTCTATCCAAGACTTTCGTTTTAAATGAATATTATTAATTAAAATTATTTGCGAACAGTCTTTTATACCTAAATGAATAGATTTAAAATTAATATCCTTGCTTTCTTTATAGCTTACAGGGTATTTTGAAATTTTAAATTCATTTGCGGCTTGTGCACTAAAATCATTTAAGAGTTTAAGAATTTCTTTACCCATTAATTCTCGATTTATATTATTTGAAGGGGTTTTTCTTAGCTTCTTCCATTTTTTATTATAAAAACAAAAACACACCAAAGCATATAGATAAGGGGAATGTACACCGTGTTCATTGGTAGCTTTTAACTTAAAAAACCAATATCTTAATAAAGAAAACCTCATTTTTTAGTTTTGAACCTGCCACTAAGTGCAAGGCAAAAGAATAGTACACATAGAAACGCGGACCATCGGGCTATATAGTCCCCGTATTTTGTGTAAAAAGTTAACTTGTTGTTAAGTGATACATTTCCTTTTAACGCACCTTGTAGTCCGTATTTAAGTGAGCTTAGTACTTCTCCTTTGGTATTTATAAAAGCACTAATT
This sequence comes from Candidatus Arcticimaribacter sp., assembly GCA_965277835.1. Lineage (GTDB taxonomy): Bacteria > Bacteroidota > Bacteroidia > Flavobacteriales > Flavobacteriaceae > Arcticimaribacter. Next base: position 389,655 of record OZ255841.1, read on the forward strand.
CCTGTGTTGGCACTTCTAGCGATGGCTCTCCTATTTTCAATAGCACGTAACCTTGTGTAGCTAAGAAACTGTTTGTGTCCTAGTGTGTTGCCCCACCAAGCATCATTGGTTATGATGCTAAAAAACGCAGCTCCTTTTCGGGTGTATTCGGTTAAATATTCTCCATAGACCGATTCCCAACAAATTATAGGTGCAGTTTTTATTTTACTAGTAGAGTGAGTGAAAACAACTCTTTCTTTTTGAACGCCTCTACTTGAAAGCGTGCCCCCTAGGTCAATCATTATTTCGCCTAATAGAGGTTTAAAAAAACTTTTATATGGCATATTCTCTACACCAACAACTAATTTTGATTTATGATAAATTTGAGTTTTTTTATTAGGAGCAATTTGTATTGCTGAATTATAAAAATCTACCCAAAAGCCTTTTTTTATTATATTAGCACTTGTAGTAGGCGCTTCTATAGCCCTATAAATCTCATAGAATTGTGTTCCTGCAAGTAAATTTAATTTTGGGTGTGAAGTCAAATAGTTCTTTAAAGAATTATTGAATTCTGAGTTTTCGAAAAATTGAATATCAAAACCGTTATCTTCAGTGAAATATGTCTCAGGAGCTAGTAAAAAGCTTGTGTTACTTGTTAAATGCTTTTCTGATAGAGATATAAAAAGTTCTTTAAAATACGCGTTATTCAAACTATATTTTTCGTCATATGGGTCAATATTAGGTTGTAGAACTACAACTTCAATTGTGTTTTCATCTTTCGGAACGTTTACATAAATAATTATAGAAATTAGAATAGGAAAAGCAATTCCTAATAAACCAGGCACACTTTTATAAAATAAAATACGAAAGTTTTTGTGACTTTTATATGCTCTATAACATTTGAAGAAGAAAAAGTTAAGGGCAAGAACCCATAACGAACCTCCGAATGACCCCGTATATTCATACCACTGCACCCAATATATATGTTCCGAAAAACCATTACCTAAATTTAACCACGGCCACGAAAAATCCCAGTTCAAATGTAGTTTCTCGAAAGCTAGCCATAATGTTATTAAAAATAATGATGCGGTTACTCTAGGTAATCTTTTTAGTGACCAATGATATATGGTGATAAGTATAGCAAAAAAACTAGTATTGCAAATAACAGCAAAAGCTGCTCCGACTCCAGTTGAATTATAAATCCACCAAGTAGTAGTAATATTCCAAATTAAGAAAGCGATGTAAGAATATAAAAATACGGTTCTATTTTTTCGCTTTATGGAAGAGGTAGAGACAATATCTACAAAATCGAGAATAGGAACGAGTGCAATGAATAGTAGTATTGGAAAACCATAGGTTGGCCATCCGAGGCTTAATAGAACTCCTGTGAGTAGTATGCGTGTATATAATTTTTTCAAAAGTTAAATTTTTCGGAAAGTTAATTTTAAGTTTTAAAATTATATAGTTATTAGTTTAATTTTTAAATTAATTTTTGTGGAATATTAAATTCTATTTCAAAACTCTTACTTTCGTACATTCTATTTTTGACTATGATAAGAAAAGCAATACCTCATTTTTTTACACTACTTAATTTGCTTTGCGGATGTATTGCTGTTTTTCTTAGTTTTTCAAACTTTTTTCAAGCAGCGTTACTTGCTGTAATACTTGGTGTTTTTTTCGATTTTTTCGATGGTTTTTTTGCCCGATTATTAAAAGTCGAAAGTAGCTTGGGAGTAGAACTAGATTCGCTTGCAGACATGGTAACTAGTGGTCTTGTGCCTGGTATAATACTGTATCAAATGTTTGTAATGTCAGGGTCGCGAAGTATTGATTATTCATTTCAATTTTCAGAATATTCAGTAGGGTTTAGTATTGTTCCTTTGGGAATAATAGGATTTTTAATTCCTCTTGGAGCATCTTTGAGGCTAGCAAAATTTAATTTAATAAAGGAGAAACTTTCTTATTTTAAGGGATTACCTACTCCAGCCAATGCTCTTTTTATTTGTGCCCTCCCGTTATTGGCTCATCACCCATTGATGCATAATATTAAAGCGTATATTCTTGATCCAATTTTTTTAATAGTTATTGCATTGATTTCTGTTTTTTTGATGAATATAAACTGGAAAATGCTTGCTTTCAAAAGTTTTAAGAATGCAAATACATTCAAAATTGTATTTTCAATAATATTGATATTAATATCAATATTACTGTTTTATTTATTAGGCTTGGCAGCGTTTACAGTAATTATAGCGTGCTATATTATTTTTAGTTTATTAGTCTATATTCTTGGGTTTTAAAACGACAGCTTCGTTTTTCTTAGTTCAAAATTTTGCCCTAAATATACTTTTCTAACCATAGGGTCTTTTGCTAATTCTTCGGGTGCTCCAGCTTTTAAAATTTTGCCTTCGAACATTAAATATGTTTTATCTGTAATGGCTAAGGTTTCTTGTACATTGTGATCTGTAATTAAAATCCCAATATTTTTCTTTTTTAGGTGTGCAACAATCCTTTGAATATCCTCTACTGCCACAGGGTCAACTCCTGCAAAAGGTTCGTCTAGTAGCACAAATTTAGGGTCGGTAGCCAATGCCCTTGCTATTTCCGTGCGCCTTCTTTCACCACCAGATAATAAATCTCCTCTATTTTTTCGAATATGTGTTAGCCCAAATTCTTCAAGTAGAGTTTCAACCTTTTCTAATTGCTTTTCTTTGGGTAAGGAGGTTAATTGTAGTACGCTTAAAATATTATCTTCAACACTAAGTTTTCTAAATACTGAAGCTTCTTGGGCAAGATACCCTATACCATTTTGTGCTCTACGGTACATGGGGTATTTTGTAATTTCAGTATCATCGAGGAAGATAGATCCTCTATTTGCTTTTATAAGACCTACTATCATATAGAAAGAAGTAGTTTTACCTGCTCCATTAGGTCCTAATAAACCTATAATTTCTCCTTGATTTACTTCAATAGTAATACCTTTTACGACTTCACGCCCTTTATAAGACTTACTAATTTTATCTGCTCTTAATTGCACTGTTAGCTGTTTTTTAAGTTTTTCTGTTGACGTTTATATACTACCTTAGAAATAAAAATACTGATTTCATAAAGGATTAAAATTGGTATAGTTACAATAACTTGGCTTGCAATATCTGGAGGGGTAATAATTGCAGATAAAACTAAGACAATTACAATAGCAAACTTTCTGTTTCTCTTCATAAAATCAGGGGTTATAAGTCCTATCTTAGAGAAAAAATAAATTAATATGGGGAGTTCAAAAATTAACCCAGAAGACAAGACAGAAGCTCGTAATAAGCTAATATAACTGCTCAAATCAAAGTCGTTAAAAACCTGATCGCTTACAGTGTAATTCCCCAAAAAATTAATAGATAAAGGAGTTACGATATAGTAACCAAATAATACTCCAATAAAAAAGAGCATAGAAGCTATAAAAATAAACCCGCGTGCATTATTACGTTCGTTTTTATGAAGACCTGGGCTTACAAAGCGCCAAAATTCATATAGTACATAAGGAAAAGCAATAATGAACCCAGCCGTAATTGATGTCCATAGATGCGCAGAAAACTGCCCAGACATCGTTCTACTTTGGATTCTGAATGGCATTTCTTGAATGCAAAAGCTATTTCCTTGCCCAAGAGATTGAGACAATTTGCAGAAGAGTTCGTAAGTAAAGAAATCTGTTCTTTTTGGACCAAATAGAATAGTATCGAAAATGAGATCCTTGGCAAGGAAAGCGGCTCCTCCAATAATAACTATTGATAACGTAGCACGTATTAAGTGCCAACGAAGGTCTTCTAAATGATCTAGAAATGACATTTCATTAGAGCTTTTCTTCATGACTTAATTCCTTCTTTTATTAAATCGAGAATATGAACTACACCTAAGTAGTCCCCTAAAGCATTTTGAACGACAAGCTGACCTATTTTTTTTGACTCAAGAATTGTTAAAGCATCAACGGCTAATAATTCTGGTTTTACAACTATTGGATTAACTGACATAATATCTTTAGCGGTAAGCCCTTTAATATTGTCATGTTTTTCGAGCATTCTCCGAATATCACCATCTGTAATTATACCTTTAAGTGTATTGTTTTCTGAAACAATAGTAACTCCAAGTCGCTTTGTCGAAATTTCTATAATTACATCTTTCACGGATGCCTCTGTGTTTACATTTGGGCGTTCATGTTTTTGAGCTAATTCCCCAACAGTTAAATGAAGTTTTTTACCTAAAGAGCCTCCAGGGTGATGTAGTGCAAAATCTTGTGCATTAAATTGTTTAATTTCTAAAAGACATATAGCTATTGCATCTCCCATAGCTAGTTGAGCGGTAGTACTTGATGTTGGTGCTAAATTGTTAGGACAGGCCTCTTTTTCTACATAGGTGTTTATTACTTTATCTGCGATTTTTGCTAGGAACGAATTACGGTCGGCAGTAAAAGCGATAATCATATTTCCGCGCTTCTTTATAAAAGGAAGTAAGTCTTGTATTTCTGGGGAATTTCCACTTTTAGAAATACAAATTACAGCGTCTTGCTTCTGAATAATACCTAAATCGCCATGAATAGCATCGGCTGCGTGCATAAAAACGGATGAGGTGCCAGTTGAATTTAGAGTAGCAACAATTTTCATTGCAATAACGGCACTTTTGCCAATACCAGTAATAATAACTCTTCCTTTGAGCTGTGAAAGATATTCTACTGCTGACACAAATTCATCGTCCAAAGTTGGTATAAGATTTGAAATAGCCTTAGACTCGATTTCTAAAGTTTGTTTAGCACTTTTTAAAATACTTTCTCTATTCGACAATTTGATTGAGTTTTTTTATGAAACTATTAAATGAAGTCTTATATTTAGTGATACAAATGTAAATAATTTTGATTCAAAGTAGCAATTTAATAGATGTCTAATACCTTACTCCAAAGTGAGCTTAAAAAATATTTCGGTTTTTCTAAATTTAGAGGATTACAAGAGCCTATAATTAAAAACTTACTTGACAAGAAAAACTCTTTTGTAATTATGCCTACAGGCGGGGGAAAATCCTTGTGTTACCAGCTTCCAGCACTTATTTCCTCGGGTACTGCTGTTGTAGTTTCACCATTAATTGCTTTGATGAAAAACCAAGTAGATGCTATTAGAGGAAATTCATCTGTAGAAGGAATCGCTCATGTATTAAACTCATCTTTAAGTAAAACAGCAACTCAACAAGTAAAAAAAGATATTGTTGACGGCGTAACCAAACTACTTTTTGTAGCCCCTGAGTCTTTAGCAAAGCAAGATACTATTGAGTTTTTGAAAACTGTTGATTTATCGTTTTTGGCAATAGATGAGGCGCACTGTATTTCGGAATGGGGGCATGATTTTCGACCTGAGTATAGAAATTTAAGGTTAATGCTTGAAGAAATTGAGAAAGATTTACCAATTATAGCTCTAACTGCTACGGCAACCCCAAAAGTGCAAGAAGACATATTAAAGAACCTTCAGATTACTAATGCTGAAATCTTTAAGGCTTCTTTTAATAGACCAAATCTTTACTACGAAGTTCGCTCTAAAACAGATCAAGTTGCTGCGGATATTATTCGTTTTATTAGTGAAAGACAAGGTAAATCGGGTATTATTTATTGCTTGTCGCGGAAGAAAGTAGAAGAATTGGCAAAAACCTTACAGGTTAACAACATTAAAGCAATACCCTATCATGCAGGTTTAGATAATAAAACGCGTGTTAGAAATCAAGATATGTTTTTAAAGGAAGATTGCGATGTGGTAGTGGCAACTATAGCTTTTGGAATGGGGATTGATAAACCTGATGTGAGGTTTGTTATTCATCATGATATGCCTAAGAGCATTGAAAGTTATTATCAAGAAACTGGTCGTGCAGGTAGAGATGGGGGCGAAGGTCATTGCTTAGCCTTTTATTCTTATAAAGATATTGAGAAGCTCGAAAAGTTTATGTCTGGAAAACCAGTAGCTGAACAAGAAATAGGTTTTGCTTTATTGAACGAAATGGTAGCTTTTGCAGAAACGTCTATTTCGAGAAGAAAATTTATACTTCATTATTTTGGTGAAGATTTTGATAATGAAAAAGGTTTGGGAGGTGATATGGATGATAATATGCGCTTTCCAAAGAAGAAAATCGAAGCTCAAAATGAACTAAAGCTTTTAATTGAAGCTGTAAAACAAACTAAAGAGCAATTTAAAATTAAAGAATTAATAAAAACTTTAATTGGAGAGTCAAATGCAATAATAAATAGTCATAAGACAAAGGCATTAGACGTTTTTGGGAAAGGCAAAGACCATAAGGCTTCTTTTTGGATGGCTTTAATGCGCCAAGCTGTTGTTTTGAAGTATCTTAAAAAAGAAATTGAAACCTATGGTGTTATAAAAATCACTGATAAAGGTGCTGAATTCAGTAAAAACCCTACTTCTTTTTTAATGACTGAAGATAATGATTTTAGTGCTCACATGAATTCTGCTAAAGACATTATTAGAAAGGGAGTGTCTTCAGATGAGAATTTATTAAAATTATTGAAAAGCCTACAGAAGTCTGTAGCCGATAAAGCTGGAGTACCACCATACACTGTTTTTCAGGAGAACTCCTTGAATGAAATGGCTTTTAAATACCCAATAACCTTAGAAGAATTAAAAAACATTAATGGGGTAGGAGAAGGGAAGGCAATTAAGTATGGTAAAGAGTTTTTAGCTCTTATAAATAAATATGTAGAAGAGAACGAAATTATTCGACCTGATGATTTGATTGTAAAAAGCACGGGGGCTAAATCTGCACTGAAATTATATATGATTCAAAGTATAGATCGTAAGCTTCCACTTGATGATATTGCTACTGCCAAAGGAATGAGCCTTCCTGATTTTATTACCGAAATGGAAACAATTGTTTTCTCGGGGACTAAACTTAATATTGATTATTGGATTGATGAGATTTTTGATGAAGACCAGCAAGAAGATTTACACGAATATTTTATGGAAGCAGAATCCGATGAAATAGCGCTTGCTTTCGAGGAGTTCGATGGTGAATACGAAGATGATGATATTCGTTTATATCGAATTAAATTTATTAGTGAAGTAGCAAATTAATTCTAACTTAATAGTAATAATTAAGATTAAATCTTAATAAAACACCTCTCTTGAGTATTAAAGTATAGTAATAATTTATACGTCTTAAATATGTTTAAACAGAAAACATATAAACTTATTAATCAGAACCCTTTGTTTCTTAAGTTTTTATACACCCTTATTATATTGAATGTTTTTATGATAATTATAGAATCATATAAGGGAATAAGAACAGAGTACGGTTTGCTATTAAAATACTTTGAATATTTTTCGGTAATTATTTTCACAATAGAATATCTGCTAAGAATATGGACAGCTACATTTAATTATAGTAGCGGAAGTAATTTTTCGAAAAGGCTAAAATTTTCAACCTCTACATACGGGCTTATTGATTTATTTGCAATTTTACCATTTTACTTTCCTTTCTTTTTTCCTTTCGATTTACTGGTTTTAAGAATATTACGGCTTTTTAGGGTAATAAAAATTTTTAAACACAGTAGAATTTCAAAATCATTGAAAACAATCTCAAGCGTTCTAAAAGAAACAAAGTCTGAACTGTTACTAACACTATTTTTATCATTTATTTTATTAATACTTTCTTCTATTCTAATGTATTATATAGAAAACGATGTGCAACCCGAAAAATTCAGAAATATTGGTCAATCATTATGGTGGGCAGTAGCGACATTAACAACAGTAGGTTATGGTGATATTTATCCAATAACAGGAATAGGGAAATTTTTAAGTGCAATAATTGCATTAATAGGGATAGGGTTTGTCGCACTTCCTACTGGTATAATAAGCTCGGCGTTTATCGAAAAAATTAGACAAAACAGACAGAAAGAACAGCTAAATAAAGAAATATGCAAGTGCCCAAATTGTGGTACACAATTTGAGAATGCCAAACTAGAAGTTTGATTTTTTAGTTTTTGCAGAGCTATTATTTCTCTGTTCGGTATATTTGCATTTTTTAAAACTTAAATTATATAGAATACATGGAAGACGGACTTTACGCAAAATTTTCAACTTCGAAAGGAGATATTTTACTTTCCTTAACTTATTTAGAAACTCCTATAACTGTAGGTAACTTTGTAGGATTAGCCGAAGGCAGTATAAAAAACGAGGTTAGAGAAGACGGTACCCCATATTACGATGGGTTAAAATTTCATAGAGTTATTGAAGATTTTATGATACAAGGAGGTTGCCCTAAGGGGAGTGGAGTTGGAGGTCCAGGATATAATTTTGATGATGAATTCCATCCAGATTTAAAACACGATAAACCTGGAACTTTATCGATGGCAAATGCTGGACCTGGAACTAATGGAAGTCAATTTTTTATTACACATACTGCAACACCGTGGTTAGACGGAAAACATAGTGTATTTGGCTACGTTGTTGAAGGGCAAGGTGTTGTAAACTCTATTAGTCAAAATGATATTATTGAATCTTTAAAAATTATTCGTGTAGGCAGTTCGGCAGAGTCGTTTAATGCGGCTAAGGTATTTGCTAGTTCCGAAGAAATTCGTTTGAAAAAAATGGAAGAAGAAAAGGCAAAACAAGAAAAAGAACTAGCAACATTAGTTACTGATGATTTCGAGAAAACGTCTTCGGGTTTGTTTTATAAAATTGAAACTAATGGGACAGGTGATTTCCCAACAAATGGGCAGAGTGTAAAAGTACATTATAAAGGAAGTTTATTAGACGGAACAGTTTTCGACTCATCTTATAGTCGTAATCAACCTATCGAATTTTCTTTAGGAATAGGGCAAGTAATAAAAGGATGGGACGAAGGCATAGCTTTGTTAAACAAAGGTGCAAAAGCTACATTTATTATTCCTTCTGATTTAGCGTATGGCTCAGCAGGGGCAGGAGGCGTAATACCCCCCGATGCTACACTCAAGTTTGAGGTTGAGCTTGTAGATTTTAGTTAGCAGGATACAACTTTATAAAGATTATATACAATCTAAATTAAATGAAAAACTTTAAAAACAAAAAACTTTCAACATTAATCTTTTTGACTTTTTGTATATGGGTAATAGCCAATATCGGTTATAGAATATGGATGCTTGTAAACTACGCTTATTTCACCTCCGATGATACGTTCTATTACTTTTTAACAGCTATAAATTATGTCAAATATGGTTTTTATACATTTGACACTATTAGTGCTACAAACGGATTTCATCCGCTTCTAATGTGGTTAGAAATTATACTAGTATATATTGTTGGAGAAGATGTTGATAGACACAAATTATATTATGCCCTTTTATTATTTATTGGTTCCTCTATTACTTTATCTACAATTTACCAAGCTTGGTATTTATTGAAGAAACAATCTCAGTATTTCTTTCCTTATATATTGACTTTTAGTTTTTTACTCTCAGTAATGCTACATTATTTTTTTAATGGCTTAGAACCTTTTTTAATTTTAATTTTTACTCCTTTTCTGATACTATTTCTTCTCAAAGAAAAATTCTTCATTGCAAGTATTATAGGAGCTTTGATAGTGATGAGTCGTTTGGATACAATTATCTATCTTTTACCTCCATTATATTTATTAGCTTGCTTTCCAATACTTAAAAAACAGCAATATATATATAGTCTCAAAAAATTCATATTATTACTCTTACCATCTGTTGTATTTGTTTTATTATATATGATATACAACTATAGTATTTTTGGATATTTTAAACCTATTAGTGGAGAATTAAAAAGTACTTTCCCTTTCCCTAATCCTCAATTTGGTTTTTTATTTAGTAAACAAACTAAGGTTTTACTATTCGCTATTCTGTTGGCAATAATAATGTTTTTATTTAATAAAAATACTCACCCAAAACAAAGCACTATTTTTTGGGGGTTAATTTCTGTTACTTTCATGTATATTTTAAATTTTATGTTATTTCAAAAATGGGTCAATTTTACCCCTCTATATTATTGGGGGACTCCATTTTTAATTGCCTTTTTAGCGCTTGCTATTAGTGTAGTAAACTTTTTTGATTTAAGTAAGACTCGATTGATTACAGTTACTATGCTATTACTTATTATTATAGGATATTCTACTAATACAGTTTATCGACATAATACTGGGTTTTTTTATGAAGACAACATTAGTAAAAATATACTTTCTTTTTTAAAAGAAAATATTGACGACGATGTTTTAGCATATACTGACTGTGGATCTATCAGTTTTTATAGTGGTAAAAGTGTAATTAATTTAGATGGATTAATAAATAATTTTGAATATCAATCTTTTCTCAAAAACAAACAGTTAAAACAGTATTTAAAGAATAAGAAAGTGCGTTATCTTATGACAGATTTTTTAACAGGAAGTCATAATAATTTAACAAGGGCTTATGGAAATTTTAAAAACAATGTTGTCGATGGGACTTATTCAAAAACCCCTTTCTTTTTATATTCTTATATGTACGAGCAATATTCAGACACGCTGTATTTGCACAAAGAGGCTGAAGTTTTTAGAATAGCTGAGAATAAAATTTTCTCAGAGAAAAATAAAGCATTCATAATCTATGACTTACACAAGACTAGTGTATATCAAAATGATTATGATTAAATAGGAAGATTCGGTTCTGAAGTGACTTTAAGTACTGTGAAAATGTTATTCTAAGATGAAGCAGTCTTTTTATTATTAAAGCACGTTTCCATTATTGATAGTAAATGTTTAGGACGTACCAAGTGCAAAAACAGCCGAATCTGCAAGAAAGATTGCTTCTACAAATGGTTATAATCGAATATCTATTATTATACCTTGTTCATAGAGTAATTGAAAAAGATGGGAAAATGACTGAATACACTGGCGAAACTGATCGAAAAGAATACTAATTGAACACGAGCGAAATAACGTCAACACATAATAATGTATATGAAGAATAAATTGAATTTACCCAACTTATAATTTATTATAATTAGGAAGACATAATATTAAAAAGAATACTATATTTATAATTCTAGCATAATCATATTTAAAGCACAGAAAATATGTCCAAAAAAAAACTTGAAATGTCGTTCCTTGCAGAACCTACTGACGCAAACTTTAGAGGAAATGTACACGGAGGGAAAGTAATGAAATGGATAGATGAGATTGGCTATGCACTGGCAGTTCAATATTCTGGAAAGTATTGTGTGACAAAATTTGTAGATAGTATTGAATTTTCAGAACCTTGCCATATTGGAGACTTGGTAGGGTTAAAAGCTGAGATTATTAAAGTAGGGAATACTTCATTGCGTATTCATATTGAAGTTTGTAGCGAAAATTTAATTAAGAAGGGGATAAAACAAAATTGTTCTTGCGATATTGTTTTTGTCGCTATTGACGATGACGGCAATAAGGTTAGAATCAAATAATCATTTAGTTTCTTTCTTGTAACTAAGAATATTATGTCCACTTAATATTACACCCCATACTTGGAAATTGATTTTCGGGTATTGGCTCTTTTTTAATTAAATTCATTGCAGCACTTTTAAGATCTTCACCTGTTATTTCTGTACCCGACTGAGGTCTAGAAGAATCATATCGTCCTCGATATACGAGCTTGTTTTGTGGATTAAATAAGTAAAAATCAGGGGTACAAGCTGCATCATAGGCTTTAGCTATTTCTTGGGTAGGGTCATATAAATACGGAAATGAAAAATTATATTTATTTGAGAGCTTTACCATATTCTCAGGGCTATCTTGGGGATAATTAGAAATATCATTGCTTGATATAGCAATAGTATTGACCCCTTTTTGTTTTAGTAGCTCGGCTAATTGCGTAAAATGTTCTAATAAATGAATTATAAAAGGACAGTGATTGCACATAAAAACAACTATTGTTCCTTTTTCTCCTTTTAATTCATCAAAACTAAAGTAGGCTTGGGTTACAACATCTAGCAAATTAAAAGAAGGTGCTTCTTTATGAAGCGGAAGCATAGCCGAGGGCGTTAAACTCATTATTTTGGTATTATAGTTATTTTCTTTACTTCATAAATTTGGAATAAAATATGGAGTTGGCAAACAATCTGTTTGTACCATACCAAAAAGCTCTAAAATTTGTATTGTCAGTAAATAGTATAATTTCTCCCTTTCCTTTTTTAATAAATTTAAAAGGAACACTTCCTTTTAATAAATTCAATTGTTCTTTAGAAATGTATCCACTTAAAAGCGGCTTTTGGCTATACTTTATAGGATTGTTATAACTATACTTGTCTGCTTCTATAAATATTCTTGAGTTCCTAAACATAGGAAGCGTATTTTGTTCAATACCGAAATTGATAGGATGACTACGGTCAATATTGGTATTGAAAATTGCTCCCCCAATATTTTGTGCTCCATTATGATTTTGCTTTTGATCAAAAGATACATTCTTGGCTTTATGTTCAAAAGATTTTAAACTTATTTTTGCTAACTCAGATTTATTAACCCAATTGACAGCACTTCTATAAGCTATGAGTGTTCCCCCTTGCTTAACCCAATGTTCTATTTGCTTTTTACTTTTATTTAAAAGACTACCGCTATAACTAGGTATTACAAGATGTGTATATCGACTTAAGTCTATATTGTTTATTTGTCTTGTATCAACTTTAGTAACAGGTATTTTATATCGCGTATCCATTAAGTGCCATATTTCTCCTGCATCGTAGCTCCGTACACCATCACCAATTAGAAGAGCTACTTTAGGTTTTTTAAGCGTTTTGAAATTGCGAGAACCTAAATCTATTCCTTCGGTAAGACCAGTGCTAACAGAATGAATGTTAAGCATTAACCCTTTAGCTGCTTTTTTAATTTTTGCATATAGCTCCTCTGGGTTCTTTTTCTGGTTATAAACAGGAATCATTAAACTTCCATAATCATATGATTTGCCTTCGATAGAAAAAGGCTTAAGTCCAACTTTTACACGAATACCCGATTTTAATAATGAGTATATAAATTTTGGAGTATAATACCCATTGCTTTCCAGTAGGTATGCGTAAGACGATTGTTTTATTTCGTTATCAGCAGGAGCCTTTAATTGCTCTATTTCGTTACCTGCATGGGTAGTAGAGTTTTCGAAACTATAGTTTAAGTTAAAAGCCAAAGGGAACGTCCATGCAGAGATATCATAAAACAAACTGTCTTTAAACTTTGTTTGTGTGTTGAACATTGCTTGTATAAGCTTATTTTTCTTTTGTTCTAACGGCACTACAAAACTGGAATTCTGAGCATATCGTTCTCCTTTAATTTGAGTGTTTTTATTTAAAGAATGCACTTTAATGCCATGACGTTTTAATACTTTTGCCAAGGAATAGGATGTTGCAGGGTCTTTGCTATTTCCAAAAATAATAGCTTTTTGTTTACTCTGGTTAGCTTCTTTTTGTGCGTTTTGATAAAAAGTACGTTGGTACTCTAATAACTTTATACGCATACTCTTTGCTGCTTTAAGGGTAGATAAAGCTGTTCTAAATTGATTTCGAATAGTAAAAGGAAAAGTTAATAAACCGTTTTCACTTTCTTGAATATGCCCCCTTGAACTTGCTTGCTCAAAAAGAATACCTATACTACCATTTACATCGGGGTAGGTTGACCCTTTTCCGTAATAAAAGTCATCATAGCTTTCCTCAGTATAGTAGAGCGAGCCTATTTCATTAAGTGCTTCTGCATGAAAGTTTCCAATTTCTTTTGTTAACGTTTGGTTCATTTTTGGAGTAAGCGGATTTACCCGTGATGGTATTCCAGGTTGGAAGAAAAAAGTTGCATTAGTACCCATTTCATGATGGTCTGTTAAAATATTGGGCAACCATTTCACAAAACTCTTTATTCTCGTTTTCGACTCGGGTAGTTGTACGGGTAGCCAGTCGCGGTTCATGTCAAACCAATAATGATTGGTTCTACCTCTAGGCCAAGCTTCTGTATATTCTCTGTCGTTAGAGTCTGGATTCAAAACGTTGCTTTTATGGGTATTTACCCATTGAGAAAAGCGTTGTAGTCCGTCGGGGTTATAACTAGGGTCAAACAAAACAACAACTTCGTTTAATAAATCAATAGTACTTTGGTCTTGCGAAGCCGCTAAATGATACGCAACCATAAGTCCTGCATTAGCACCACTTGGTTCGTTACCATGAATAGAAAATCCTTGGTAAACTATTGTAGGCATAGTACTAACATCTAAAGACGCACCTTCGGGCTCGGATAAAAGTATATGTTCCGTGCGGATTTTTTCGAGGTTTTGATGATTTTCTGGGCTCGTAATTGTAAGCAACAAAAGTGGTCTTCCTTCGTAGGTACTTCCTCTTTGCTCAATAGAAATACGATCCGAGGCTTTTGCTAAGACTTTCATGTATTCGGCTAACTTGTCGTGGCTCACATGCCATTCACCAACTTCAAAACCTAGAACACTCGAAGGTGTAGGAATATCAGGATTATATTGATGCCCAGCTGGCAAATAGTAGCTTGCATCTTTTTGTGCAAAACTTAAAAGCCCAAAGCAAAGGCTCGCTATTAATAAAATTGATTTTTTCACGGTGTTAGCTTAGTTTAGATTAAAAAATATTTTTAGATTATCTATTTCTAAAAACTACATTAAATATATGTACATATATTTAATTGATAGAACAATGGATAATATTTTTTAAATATACTAAAAACCAGTAAACAGAAAATTCCGTGAATTTAATAATGCTTAAATATCATCGAAATCTACATCCGAGAAACGACTAGGGGCGTTATTTGCATTATCTTCCGAGTTATCCGAATTATTACTAGAGTCGTTTTTGTTGAAGTCTTTTTGATGACGGTCGCTAATAATTTCTTCTCCCTTTTCATCTATAATGAAATCCATCATTTCAGAAAGAAGTAACTTGAATTCTTTAAAATCCTCTTTATAAAGATAAATTTTGTGTTTTTTGTAAAAAAAAGTACCATCGTCATTGGTGAATTTTTTACTCTCCGTGATTGTTAGGTAGTAATCACCAGCTTTAGTTTCGCGAACGTCAAAAAAGTACGTTCTGCGTCCTGCTCTTAGTAGTTTCGAATTGATTTCTTCTTGTCCAGCTTCCATCTCCTTAATTTTGGTTAGGTTAATATTTTAGTAAAAGTCGAAAAAAAAATAAAGAAAAAAAATTATTTATGCCTTGTATTTTGTTTATAGAACAATTCTTTATAAAAACTATCGGAATTCATTAGACTTTCATGATTCCCTTGTTCTATTACTTTACCCTTATTTAGTACAATAATATGGTCAGCATCAATTATAGATGAAATGCGATGGCTTACTATTATGGTTGTTTTGTCTTTAGAATATTTTTTTAAGTTTCCTAAGATTTCTTCTTCAGTATTAGTGTCAACAGAGGATAGACTATCATCAAATAAAAGTATTCTTGGTTTTTTAATTAATGCTCGGGCTATGGAAATTCGTTGAATTTGACCTCCAGACAGTGTAACGCCGCGTTCTCCAAGTATAGTATTATAGCCTTCTTTAAATTGTTTAATATTTTCATTGATAGAGGCATTAATTGATGCGTCTTCTATGTCTTCGAAGGATGCATCTTGTTTTCCAAATCGAATATTACTTTCGATGGTTTCAGAAAACAAGAATGGGTTTTGAGGGACGTAACCAATTTCGGAGCGTATGCTAGATAATTTAAGGTCTTGAATTGGCAAACCATCAATTAAGACAGTTCCTTTATCTACATCGTACAACCTACAGATAAGGTCAAGTATAGTTGATTTTCCAGATCCAGTTTTCCCAATAATTCCTAGTGTTTCATTAGGGTTAACCTTAAAGCTAATTTTTTCTAGGGCTTTAATTTGGGTTTCTTTATAGGTAAAGCTAACATCTTTAAACTCAATAGTACCTAACTTAATTTTATCATCAAGCAATCCGTCTGCGATTGAAGGGGCTTCTTTCAAAAAGGCATTAATTCTTTTTTGCGAGGCTTCGGCTTGCTGTACTATGGAGGTAACCCAACCTACGGTGGCAACAGGCCAAGTTAACATATTCACATAAATTATAAATTCGGCTAAAACACCTATTTCTAATTCGCCATTTATATATTGTTTTCCGCCAATAAAAATTACTATAATATTACTAGCACCAATTAAAAAAATCATCAATGGAAAAAACCAAGCTTGTACTTTGGCTAAGTCCACATTTTTGTGTTTACTTAAAAGCGCTATTTTTTTAAAGTCTTTTTTAACTTGAGATTGAATATTATATGATTTAATTACTGCAATTCCGCTAAAAGATTCTTGAGTATAGGTAGAGAGGTCAGAAAGTGTTTCTTGAACAGCAGTACTCCTAATATTAATAGCCCTACTTAATTTATAAATTGCAATTGCAAGAATAGGAAGTGGGAGTAGAGTATAAAGGGTAAGTGTAGGAGCAATACTAACCATGTAAGCGATTACAATGATAAAAAGCGAAACGGTGTTAATACTATACATAATAGCAGGACCAAAGTACATTCGTACTTTACTAACATCTTCACTTATTCTATTCATCAAATCTCCTGTTTTATTGTTCTTATAAAACGTTAAAGACAGTCTTTGATAGTGTTTGAAGACTTCATTTTTTAAGTCAAATTCGATATAACGCGAAACGTTGATAATAGTTTGACGCATTAGAAAAGTAAAAAAACCAGAAATTAAAGCTGTAGAAACAATGATGGAGATATTCCAAAGAAGCTCTTCTTTTATTACGTCAAGCGATATAGAATTACTTTGCAGAAACCGCTCTATAGAAGTTAACGAATTACCAATTAATCTCGGAACAAAAAGAGAAAATATTCTAGCAATAACCGTTATAACAAATCCTAAAATTAATTGAACACGATATTTGAAGAGGTATTTGTTAAGGGTTTTTAACTCTTTCATATACTTTTAAAGATGTTCAAAGGTACATAAATGATAATGTAGAAAAAAAGAAAATATTCTCTTAAAAAAGATAGAGAAGAAGGGGCTTTCATTTTTCAAAAGACTATTTTTGTAATAATAAACAAAAAGTTCTGTTACATGCTTACAAGAAGACATATTCGAATTAAAGTAATGCAATTGGTTTATGCGTTTTCGAATGGGAATCAAAAATCTATAGTAGATAAAATCAAATTTATTGAAAGTAGTTTTGTAAACATGTTTGACTTATACCTTATTAAGCTTTATTTTTTTAAAGCTCTTCAGATGCACGCTAGTGAGCAACATAGAATTAGCACTACTGAACTGCATACCCAAGAAAAAAATAAATATTTACACAAGTTTATAGCTACCAACATTTATCTTGTATACTTGGCAAATCATAAACAATTAAATCAGTTTTTGGTTACTAGAAAAATGAATCAGTGGGAGTTAAATTTTGATTATGTAAAGAAAATTTATGCTAAGCTGCTAGAGAGCAATTTACTTTCAGAATATAGCGAAATAAAAAACCCATCGGAAAAAGAGCAAAGAAGTTTTGTGGTTTCTATGTTTAAGGATATTATTGCTCCAGATGACTTATTATATAATTATTTTGAAGATGTTAACATAAATTGGGTTGACGATATTCCTCCAGTTAATACATTTTTGTTAAAACAACTTAAACGGATGGATGTAAATAATCAAAATTCTATAGATTTTCCTGATTTGAATAAAAATAAAGAGGATACTCGTTTTGGAATTGATTTGTTCGAAAAAACAATTGTAAATGACGATAAGCTTCAAAATGAATTAGAAGGGAAAACCCCAAACTGGGAGACTAAACGTATAGCACGTCTCGATGCAATCCTTATAAAACTTGCCATTGCCGAATTGTTTTACTTTTCTGACATACCTTCTAAGGTTACACTAAATGAGTATCTAGAAATTGCAAAAGAATATTCTACACCTAAAAGTAATCAATTTATAAACGGTGTTTTAGATGGTTTAGTAAAGGAATATGAAAAAACTAACCGTATAAATAAACAAGGACGAGGGTTATTATAATAATTTTATATAATTTTGCGTTTTAAATAAAAAAACAATAGCACTATGAAAAATTTAATTTTATCAATTTTAGCCATATCTACCCTGACTTTGGTGTCTTGTGGTGGAACTGGAAATAAAAAGAAAGCCGATGCAGAAGCTACATCTTCGGAAGAATCTGCAAGCGTAACTTCAGTAAATGCACCAATAATGACTTTTGAAAAAATAGAGCATGACTTTGGAGTAATTCAAGAGGGGCAGAGCGTAGAGTATACGTTTACTTTTACAAACACAGGAAAATCTGATTTAATAATCTCTAACGCACAAGGAAGTTGTGGATGTACAGTACCAGAATATCCACAAAACATACCAATTGCTCCAGGAGGGACAGGAGATATTCGAGTAGGTTTTAACTCAAGCAATATGCCAAACTTGCAACAAAAAGTAGTTACTATAACAGCAAACACAGAAGCAGGAAGAGAAACACTTCGTATAAAAGCGATGGTGACACCAGACCCTGTGAAACAACAACAACGTGAAGCTGCTGCAGCTGCTCAACAACAGAATAATTAATTTATGGAAGGACTTGGAGGGCAATTGCCTTTTTTACTGTTAATGCTCGTTATTTTTGTGTTTTTCATTATTTTACCACAAAGAAGAAGACAAAAAAAGGAAAAAACATTTATGAGCAACCTTAAAAAAGGGTATCGTGTAATTACTAAAAGCGGTATTCATGGAAAGATTGTCGAATTAAATGATAAGGATAATTCTTGTGTTGTAGAGACTTTAGCAGGAAAAATTAAAATGGAACGCTCTGCGATATCCCTTGAAATGAGTGCTAAACTCAACACTTAATTTTGTCTATAATATTATTTGTTTAAATATTACTAAACCAACCCATTAGGGTTGGTTTTTTTATTTTTGTATAAAATATATTTATGTATCAATATATTATTAAACCCATTCTTTTTCTCTTCGATCCAGAGCGTGTTCACCATTTTATTTTTTCAGTTATTCGGTGGAGTTTCAAAATCCCAGGGGTTTCTTTTTTAGTTCGTAAGCTTTATCGTGTAGAACATCCTACTTTGGAGCGTACCGTCTTTGGGTTAAAGTTTAAAAACCCTGTAGGTTTAGCTGCTGGTTTTGACAAAAACGCACGGTTATATAAACAGTTGATTAATTTTGGTTTTGGTTTTATCGAAATAGGCACTGTTACTCCTAAAGCACAAAGTGGTAACCCCAAGAAACGTCTTTTTCGATTAAAATCTGATGAGGCAATTATCAATCGTATGGGGTTTAATAATGAAGGAGTAGCAACTATAGTAAAACGTTTGAGAAAGAATAAGAGTGTACTTATAGGCGGAAATATCGGAAAAAATAAAAGTACAGCAAATGAAGAAGCCGTAAATGACTATGTCTATTGTTTTGAGACACTATTTGATTATGTTGACTATTTTGTAGTTAACGTAAGTTCTCCCAATACTCCAAACCTACGTGCTTTACAAGATAAAGAACCTTTAACACAACTTTTATTAGTACTCAAAGGGTTGAATGATAAAAAGGAGAATTCTAAACCTATTCTTCTAAAAATAGCCCCAGATTTATCCGATGATGAATTACTTGATATTATTAGTATTATGCAAGAAGTTAAAATAGACGGCATAATAGCAACTAATACAACCTTAAATAGAGAAGGTTTACGTTCTCCCAAAAGTTTAATTGAACAAAAAGGGGGACTTAGTGGAAAACCCTTAACCAACCGTAGTACAGAGGTTATTCGTTTTTTAGTAAAGAATAGTAATAATGCTTTTCCTATTATTGGAGTAGGAGGTATACATACGCCCGAAGATGCTATCGAAAAATTACAAGCAGGGGCTAGTTTAGTTCAACTCTATACAGGGTTTATCTATGAAGGTCCTGCACTTATAAAACAGATTAATAAAGCATTGATAAAAGAGCATATAGGCAAAATATAAGCACAATATGATTTAGGCAATAATTAAAAGCGATATATACTAATAAGGTTTTGGTATAATTTTTGTTTAAGTTTGTGTATTATAATAATATAACCTAATGTTCAATAGAAATCTTGTTTTATTATTTGCTTTCATTATTTTTTCATGTTCTAAGGACGCGGTAGAGACAACTCCCCCTGCTGTCACTAAGTTTCAGGTTACTGTTAATACTCAGGATGATAGCAAAGGCTCTGTGTCTACTACTGGTGGATCTTTTGAGGCTGGTAGTGATATTACTATCACTGCAACCCCTAAAGATGGATTTCAGTTTACAGGGTGGACAGGAGGAGCATTAGGAGATACAAACCCTTTAACAATAAAAATTTCTCAAAGCACTAATATAACGGCAACTTTTGCAGTGATTAAATATACTCTTAAAGTTAATGTAATAGGTAACGGGAAGATTACACAAAAAATTATAAGTTCTTCTGTATCTACTGAGACTACTACGGACGAATATAATGTAGGTGATGTTGTTCGTCTCAGTGCAGCTGCAGAAGACGGTTGGCTATTTTATGATTGGTCTGGGGCTTCTACAGACACGTTTAATGAAATTGATATTGTTATTGATGGTTCAAAAACGATAACCGCCACTTTTGAAGAAAAAATAATCAATATTGTCGACCCTAATACTGGGGGTGTTTTAAATAGTGGGTTTCAGGCTCTTGGAAAATGGAAAATTCGGACACCTAGAGAACAAAGTTCTAGAGGACAAAGTTCCAGAGGACAAAAAACAACTAGCTTATTACAATGTGAAGTGTCAGAAATTATATTTAGAACTGATGGGACTTTTACGCTTACGTTTAATAATCAGGATGTAATTAATGGTGTATATAATGCTCAGAAAAGTACAGGAGGGTCATATAATATATTTTTAACTGTAGTTAGTACAAGCTTCGGTACTCTAGAAAACTTAATCATAACTAATAATTATATTAGTTTTACTTTTAGTTCCCCTAGCTGTGCCAACTCTAAACCTGTTGAAGGTGATAAAGATGAAGAGTATGTTGAGAGCCAAGATCCTAACACAAGCACGCCTACAAATAGTATAGCTTGTAAAGTGTTGATATCTTTAGTAAATGGTCCACAAACTCAAACTGTAACGCAGACCAATGCAATTAAAACAGTATCATATTCTTTTAGTACAACCTGTTCAGACCCCCTAACTGCTTCTGTTACGGGATTACCTCCAGGGGTTACTATGAACTTTAATAACAACCAAGCTGTAATTAGTGGAACCCCTTCGGCTGCTAGCTCGGGGACTTATAACTATGCTATTACTACAAGAAGTAGTGTTGTTTTTACTATCATCGCAGGAGTTATTAATGTAAATGAACGGTGTTATCTCTCAGGAACTCTTACTAGTGGGCCTCAATCACAAGTTGTGTCTCAAACTAGTGCTATCAGCACAGTAACCTATACGTTTAATAGCTGTGGTAGCATTCTTTCTGGGTCTGCAACTGGATTGCCTCCAGGGGTTACTATGAACTTTAGTAACAACCAAGCGGTACTCAGTGGAGTACCTACAAGTAATGCCGTCGGTAACTTTAACTATGTCATTACAGTAAATGATACCTCTACCTCAACTTCGGTTAGGGGAAGTATTAGTGTAAACCCACTTTGTTTAGTCTCTGGATCACTTACTAGTGGACCTCAATCGCAAAACGTAACACAAACCAGTGCTATTAGTGCAGTTACATATACCTTTAGCTCTGCTTGTAAAAAAACATTATCTGCTTCTGCCTCAGGCTTACCTTCAGGGGTTACATTAGCGTTTAATAATAACCAAGCTATAATTAGCGGAACCACACTGACTGATACAGCAACAGGAACTTATAACTATACCATTAGTGTACAAGACTCTTCTAATGTATCAACTACTGTTACGGGTATTATTATAGTAACAGATTTACCTAATTGCTTTATTAATGGAACATTAAGCAATGGCTCAAGTAGCCAAACTGTAACGCAAACTAATGCTATTAATGCTGTTACATATTCGTTCAACAATTGTAATGAGCCTTTAATTGCAAATGCTAATGGCTTACCTCCAGGGGTTACTATGTCTTTTAACGCTTTATTTAATCAAGCTGTTATTAGTGGAACGCCTACAACAGCGGCTACGGATGGCGTGTATAACTATAGTATTGTAGTAAATGATTCAAGTCAAACGTTTACTGTGTCTGGTGTTATCAATGTAATAGCTTGTAAAGTCTCAGGGATGCTAAGTACTGATGCACAAACACAGACTGCTACGCAATCTTCTGCTATTAGTCCTATTACCTATACGTTTAGTTCTAATTGTGGGAAAACATTAACTCATACTTTAAGTGGTAATTTGCCAACAGGAGTTACATCGAGCTTTAATAATAATCAATTTGTAATTAGTGGAACACCAACTACTGCTGCTATGGGTACTTATAACTACGGTGTTACAGTAAGCGATGGGAGTACATCTACTACAATATCAGGAACTATTAATATAATAGGCTGTAAAGTCTCGGGGATGCTAAGTACTACCAGTGCTGGTGCACAAACACAGACCGCAACACAATCTTCTGCTATTAGTCCTATTACATATACATTTAGTTCTAATTGTGGGAAAACATTAACTCATACTTTAAGTGGTAATTTGCCAACAGGAGTTACTTCAAACTTTAATAGTAATCAATTTGTAATTAGTGGAACGCCTTCTACAACTGCTAATATGGGTACTTATAACTACGGTATTACAGTAAGTGATGGGAGTACATCAACTACAATTTCGGGGGCTATTAATGTAATGGCTTGTAAAGTCTCGGGGATGCTAAGTCCTAGCAGTGCTGGTGCACAAACACAGACTGCTACGCAATCTACTGCTATTAGTACAGTTACTTATATATTTAGTTCTAATTGTGGGAAAATATTAACTCATACTTTAAGCGGTAATTTGCCTGCGGGAGTTACTTCAAATTTCGCTAATAATCAGTTTGTAATAAGTGGAACACCAACAGCTGCCGCTGCTACGGGTACATATAGTTATAGGGTTACAGTAAGCGATGGTAGTATATCAACTACCATTACAGGAACTATAGAGATTGCACCTTTCTTAACAATACCGGACTTAAGCATTCCTGTAAATGGAACAACTCTCACCTCTACCAATACAGCCGCTTTAACATGGAGCACTAGTACAAATTCTGATGGCAGTCCAGTAACCTATAATTTATTTTTAGGAACATCAAACCCTCCGGCAATAGCACAACGCAATATTTTGGCACCAAAATATGACACAAGTTCACTTAGTCCAAACACAACCTACTATTGGCGCGTCGTAGCAAATGGTAATAAGAACACCGCTGCTACTAGTACAATAAGAAGTTTTACTACAAACATAAACGTACATACAGGTGGTGTAATTTTAACCACGCAACAAGAAGTAGATGACTTTGGATTAAATCAATATACAAAGATTGTAGGGACTACTTTAATAAGCGGAACTGCGATTACTAATTTAGACGCATTATCAAAATTAACTTCAATAAATGGAATCCTTTATATTGGAAATAATGCAGCTCTTACTAATATAGATGGCTTATCAAATTTGGCTTCAGTAACAAGTGATGTTCGTGTCGAGAGTAATAATATACTCACTAATATAAATGGCTTATCTAGTTTAACTTCAGCAGGGAGGAACCTTTATATCGTAAATAATAATGCTCTTACTAATGTAAATGGCTTATCTAGTCTGATTTCGATATTAAAAGATATTAGTATCAGGAATAACAGTGTTCTTACCAATATAGATGGCTTATCAAGTTTAACCTCAGTAGCTGGGCTTTTTACTGTTAGGGATAATAGCGTTCTTACTAATATAGATGGCTTATCAAATTTAACTTCAGTAGGAGGGATTTTTTATATTGGGTATAATGCAGCCCTCGCTAATATAAATGGCTTATCACGTTTAGCTTCAGTAGGAGGAGATATTTTTATTCAGAATAATAATGTTCTTGTTAATTTAAATAGTTTATCAAATTTAACTTCAGTTGTAGGAACGCGTCTTGTTATTAATGATAATACAATTCTTACAGATTTTTGTGGCCTTCGTCCTCTGTTAACAGGCAAAACGTTTTCAAGCTATACGGTAACTAACAATGCGTATAACCCTACCCAAGCACAAATACAAAGCGCGACTACGTGTAAGCAATAAATATATACTAAATAAAGCATTGCTAAAAAAGTTACGATATTAACTAAATTAGAATTGAAAAATAAATTAGTTTCTAGGATTGTTTTTACTGTTGAAAAAAAGTAAAAAGAAATTAAAAAGAAATTAAAAAATAGTTTATTTTTAGTGAATTATAAACTTTCTGTACTTGATATTAAACTTATATTCAATATATTATGAATTATAGTAGAAACGA
The DNA here is from genome assembly GCA_965277835.1 of Candidatus Arcticimaribacter sp. Classification (GTDB taxonomy): domain Bacteria; phylum Bacteroidota; class Bacteroidia; order Flavobacteriales; family Flavobacteriaceae; genus Arcticimaribacter. The sequence continues at coordinate 414,043 of OZ255841.1, forward strand.
CCTAACAGCAAAACTTAAGAGCAATTTAGCATTAAGAAAAGTAATATTATTATTTGCTTTTATTGTTCTTTCATGTTCTAAGGATGCGGTAGAGACAACACCTCCTGCTGTAACCAAATTTCAAGTTACTGTTGCTAGTCAAGATGACAGCAAAGGTTCTGTATCTACTACAGGTGGGTCTTTTGAGTCTGGTAGTGACGTTACTATTACCGCTACCCCTAAAGACGGTTTTCAGTTTACAGGATGGACAGGAGGTGCATCGGGAGATGCTAATCCTTTAACAATCAAAGTCTCTGAAAACACTAATATCACAGCTACTTTTGATGTAATTAAATATACGTTGAACGTTAATGTTATAGGAAACGGTACAGTTACCCAACAAAGTTCATCTACTACAACTACGGAAGAATATAATGCAGGCGACGTTGTGCGCCTTAGTGCAGCTGCAGATAATGGATGGTTGTTTTATACTTGGAGTGGTTCTTCTACTGGCACAACCAATGCACTTGATATAACCATTGATAGCTCAAAAACAATAACGGCTACTTTTGAAGAAAAAATAGTAGATGCTGTGGCTGGTGGTATTTCAGATACAGTAATAGCCAATGGTCTTTTGGATATGATAGGCGAATGGATAATACGAATCCCTAACACTGAAGCACGAGGCGATAATTACTTACAATGTCAAATGACAAAAGTTACCTTCAGAACCGATAGCACATTTACGCTTGTGTTTAATAATCTGGTAGTAATTAACGGTAGATTCAATCTTCAAAGAGGTGCAGACGCCTCTTTAGGTGTGTTTTTAACCGTAGGCACCTCAAACTATGGTACCTTAAAAAGTTTAACACTCACTAAGAATTATATTAGTTTTGCGTTTCAATCGTCTGAATGTACTGACCCTAAACCTGTTGCAGGCGATAGAAACAAAGGCTATGTTGAGAGTGAAGACCCTAACACAACCCCACCTGTAAGTGGTGTTTGCAAAGTATCTACATCTTTAGTAGATGGGCCACAAACGCAAACTGTAACGCAGACCAATGCAATTAAAACAGTGTCGTATTCTTTTAGTACTACGTGTAGTGATTCATTAACCGCTTCTGCCTCTGGTTTACCTACAGGCGTTACTATGAGTTTTAGTAACAACAAAGCTGTAGTTAGTGGAACGCCATCTGCTGCTACTTCGGGTACTTATAACTACGCTATTACAACAAAAAGCAGTAGTGCATCGACTACTATAGCAGGTGTTATTATTGTAAATGAGCAGTGTAAGATTTTAGGATCACTAAGTAGTGGCCCTCAAAGTCAAACGGTAACTGAGTCCACTGCAATTAGTACAGTTACCTATACGTTTAAAGAATGTAGTAACCCTCTTTCTGCATCAGTGACTGGTTTACCTGCAGGTGTTACGATGAGTTTTAGTAACAACCAAGCTGTTATTAGTGGTACACCAGCTACTAATACAGATGGTAGTTTTAATTATGCAATAACAGTAACTGATAATAATGTAGAATCAACTACTATTTCAGGTAGTATAAAGGTAAACTCAGTTTGCCCAATTTCAGGAACACTAACTAGTGGCTCTCAAAGTCAGACCGCAGCCCAAACGTCAGGTATTAGTGCAGTTACCTATACCTTTACGTCGGCATGTGGAAGAACATTAACCGCTACTGCTACGGGACTACCTGCGGGAGTTACAATGAACTTTAGTAATAACCAAGCTGTAATTAGCGGAGCCGCACTGGCTAACACGGCAACAGGGACTTATAACTATAGTATTACAGTACAAGACTCATCTAATGTAGCAACTACTGTTACAGGATCTATTATAGTGACTCTTTTACCTTTACCTCCTTGTTCTATTTCGGGGACATTAAGTAACGGTCCAAGTAGTCAAACTGTAACCCAAACCAATAATATTACTCCTGTTACACATTCGTTTAGCGCGTGCTTTGGCACGTTAACAACAAGAGCAATTGACTTACCTCCAGGAGTTACGATGTCGTTTAACGCTTTGTTTAACCAAGCTGTTATTAGTGGAGCACCAAATAGAACTGCTGCTGGGACGTATAACTATAGTATTATAGCAAACGACTCGTCAGGTACAACTACGGTTACAGGACGTATAGATATAATAGCGTGTACGGTTACTGGAAATCGAACTACTGGAGCACAAACACAAACCGCAACGCAAAGTCTTGCAATTACGCCTATTACATATAGATTTAATTCTAATTGTAACCTCCCATTAACACATACCTTAACAGGCTCTTTACCTACAGGACTTACATCGAGCTTTAATAATAATCAGTTTGTAATTAGCGGAACGCCAACAACTGCTGCTGCTGGGCGTTTGTATAACTATAGTGTTGCCGTAACCGATGGGGTTACATCGACTACTGTGGCTGGTGCTATCGATTTAATTGCGTGTACGGTTACAGGAAATCGAACTACTGGAGCACAAACAGAAATCGCCACACAAACGCTTGCCATTACGCCTATTGTATATACATTTAATTCTAATTGTGGTAAAACGTTAACTATTACCAATAACAATTTACCGACAGGAGTTACGGCTACTCTTGCAGGAAACAGAGTAACTGTAAGCGGTACACCATTAATAACTGCTGCACCGAGAGTTTATAACTACGGCATTACCGTAAGTGATGGTGCTACATCAACTACGCTAACTGGAGCTATCAATTTAAATGCTTGTGCAATTAGATGGGGACTAAGCCCTACTAGTGTAGGGATGCAAACCCAAGTGGCAACACCAACCCTAGCAATTTCTACAATTACATATAACCTTTCGTCCGATTGTGGTAGTACATTTACTATATCATCTACTATGGGTCTCCCTACTGGGGTTTCATCAAGTATTTTGGGTAATGCATTAACTATATCTGGAGTACCATCAGCTAATATGGCAGGTTCTTATGACTATAGAGTCACCGTATCTAATGGTACTACATCGACTATTGTAACAGGACGTATTACTGTAAATGCAGCTTGTATGGTTACAGGAATGATAACTTCTAATCAAACAATAAACGCGACACAAACGCTTGCAATTAACACGACATTAAATCATAGTCTTAGGTCTAATTGTGGTAAAACATTGACAGTATCATCTACTAATGGTCTTCCTGCAGGGGTTACTGTGGCTGCTCTTACTGGCACTACACTAGCGATAAGCGGTACACCGTCAATAACTGTTGCTGCGAGAACATATAATTACAATATTGTCGTAAGCGACGGTGTTACAGGAACTACGCTAACTGGAGCTATCAATTTAAATACTTGCGCAGTTAGATGGGGACTAAGCCCTACTAGTGCAGGGATGCAAACCCAAGTGGCAACACCAACCATGGCAATTTCTACGGTTACCTATAACCTTTCGACTGATTGTGGTAATGCATTGACTATATCAGCTAATACGGGTCTCCCTACAGGAGTTTCGGCAAATATTTTGGGTAATGCATTAACCATATCTGGAGTACCATCAGCTAATATGGCAGGTTCTTATGACTATAGAGTTACCGTATCTAATGGTACTACATCAACTATTGTAACAGGACGTATTACTGTAAATTCGGCTTGTATGGTTACAGGAATGCTAACCAGTGGAGCTCAAACCCAAACCGCCACACAAACGCTTGCAATTACGCCTATTACATATACATTTAGTTCTAATTGTAACCTCACATTAAGACATACCTTAACAGGTTCTTTACCTACAGGACTTACATCGAGCTTTAATAATAATCAGTTTGTAATTAGCGGAACGCCAACAACTGCTGCTGCTGGGCGTTTGTATAACTATAGTGTTGCCGTAACTGATGGGGTTACATCGACTACTGTGATTGGCGCTATCAATTTAATTGCTTGTAGGGTTACAGGAATGTTAGTTTCTGGAGCTCAAACACTAACTACAACACCATCTTCTGCGATTAACGCTGTTACCTATGGATTTAGTTCTAATTGTAATAAACCACTAAATGCTACGACTAATGGACTACCTGCGGGAGTTACTATGAATTTTAATGCGACTACTAACCAAGCTGTAATAAGTGGAACAGCACCAGCTGCACTTGGAACTTATAACTACGGTATTACCGTAAGCGATAATACTACATCAACAACTATTTCTGGGACTATTAATGTAGTGCCTTGTAGAGTTTCGGGAGGTCTAAATAACGGACCACAAACGCAGACTGCAACAGAAAGTACTCTTATTACCCCAGTTACCTATAGGTTTAGTTCTAATTGTAATAGTTCACTAACGGCTAGTGTTACTGGGCTACCTGCGGGAGTTACTTCAAACTTTGCTAATAATGACTTAGTAATTAGTGGAACACCTACAACCAGGGGTACTTATAACTATAGTATTGTTGTAAGTGATACATCAGCTACTCCAACTTCAACTACAATCTCGGGGATTATTAATGTAGTACCACCTTGTATGAGCCCAATAGCAGTAACCCTTAGAAGTAGTAGGGGAACAGATGCACAAAGCGTAGAACGAGGAACTTCTATTTCTAGAATTGAATATAACATTAATTCTCCTTGTGGTAGACCGTTGAGTGTATCAAGTACTGGTTTGCCTGCAGGAGTTTCGGAAAATCTTTCTGGTAATATTTTAAGTATATCTGGACAAGTTCCACAATCTGTCACTGCACAGGCTAATACCTATCGTATCACCGTAAGCGATAGTGCTACATCAACAGTTATTATGGGAACCATTACGGTAACGCTTCCTTGTGAAGTTGATGCTTTCGCAGCGAGTGGTAGTGCTGGATTATCCCAAACGATACCCGCAAATAGCCCGATTAATACAATTACATATAATCTTGATTATAGTGTTCCAAATTGTAGCTCTGATCCATTTATTTTACAACGAGATCCTACGACGCCTTCTGAGATTACTATAACTATTACGAATAATGTATTAACTATATCATCTATGGCACTTCCTGGCTTTTATTCTGGTAGTGCACTTCGCTTTAGTGTTACTATAATAGGTAAAGGAGGAAGTAGTACCCAGAGACTTGATATTGATATTCAGGTTCAATAAAAGAATATTGATAATTAATATTAAAGAATAGTATTTTTAATGAATTATAAACTTTCTGTACTTGATATTAAACTTATATTCAATATATTATGAATTATAGTAGAAACGACCTAACAGCAAAACTTAAGAGCAATTTAGCATTAAGAAAAGTAATATTATTATTTGCTTTTATTGTTCTTTCATGTTCTAAGGATGCGGTAGAGACAACACCTCCTGCTGTAACCAAATTTCAAGTTACTGTTGCTAGTCAAGATGACAGCAAAGGTTCTGTATCTACTACAGGTGGGTCTTTTGAGTCTGGTAGTGACGTTACTATTACCGCTACCCCTAAAGACGGTTTTCAGTTTACAGGATGGACAGGAGGTGCATCGGGAGATGCTAATCCTTTAACAATCAAAGTCTCTGAAAACACTAATATCACAGCTACTTTTGATGTAATTAAATATACGTTGAACGTTAATGTTATAGGAAACGGTACAGTTACCCAACAAAGTTCATCTACTACAACTACGGAAGAATATAATGCAGGCGACGTTGTGCGCCTTAGTGCAGCTGCAGATAATGGATGGTTGTTTTATACTTGGAGTGGTTCTTCTACTGGCACAACCAATGCACTTGATATAACCATTGATAGCTCAAAAACAATAACGGCTACTTTTGAAGAAAAAATAGTAGATGCTGTGGCTGGTGGTATTTCAGATACAGTAATAGCCAATGGTCTTTTGGATATGATAGGCGAATGGATAATACGAATCCCTAACACTGAAGCACGAGGCGATAATTACTTACAATGTCAAATGACAAAAGTTACGTTTAGAACCGATAGCACATTTACGCTTGTGTTTAATAATCTGGCAGTAATTAACGGTAGATTCAATCTTCAAAGAGGTACAGACGCCTCTTTAGGTGTATTTTTAACCGTAGGTGCTTCAAACTATGGTACCTTAAAAAGTTTAACGCTCACTAGGAATTATATTAGTTTTGCGTTTCAATCGTCTGAATGTACTGAGTCTAAACTTGTTGCAGGCGATAGAAACAAAGGCTATGTTGAGAGCGAAGATCCTAACACAACCCCACCTGTAAGTGGTGTTTGCAAAGTATCTACATCCTTAGTAGATGGGCCACAAACGCAAACTGTAACGCAGACCAATGCTATTAAAACAGTGTCATATTCTTTTAGTACAACCTGTTCAGGAACATTAACCGCTTCTGCCTCTGGTTTACCTACAGGCGTTACTATGAGTTTTAGTAACAACAAAGCTGTAGTTAGTGGAACGCCATCTGCTGCTACTTCGGGTACTTATAACTACGCTATTACAACAAAAAGTAGTAGTGCATCAACTACTATAGCAGGTGTTATTATTGTAAATGAGCGGTGTAAGATTTTAGGATCACTAAGTAGTGGCCCTCAAAGTCAAACCGTAACTGAGTCCACTGCAATTAGTACAGTTACCTATACGTTTAAAGAATGTAGCAACCCTCTTTCTGCTTCAGTGACTGGTTTACCTGCAGGTGTTACGATGAGTTTTAGTAACAACCAAGCTGTTATTAGTGGTACACCAGCTACTAATACAGATGGTAGTTTTAATTATGCAATAACAGTAACTGATAATAATGTAGAATCAACTACTATTTCAGGTAGTATAAAGGTAAACTCAGTTTGCCCAATTTCAGGAACACTAACTAGTGGCTCTCAAAGTCAGACCGCAGCCCAAACGTCAGGTATTAGTGCAGTTACCTATACCTTTACGTCGGCATGTGGAAGAACATTAACCGCTACTGCTACGGGACTACCTGCGGGAGTTACAATGAACTTTAGTAATAACCAAGCTGTAATTAGCGGAGCCGCACTGGCTAACACGGCAACAGGGACTTATAACTATAGTATTACAGTACAAGACTCATCTAATGTAGCAACTACTGTTACAGGATCTATTATAGTGACTCTTTTACCTTTACCTCCTTGTTCTATTTCGGGGACATTAAGTAACGGTCCAAGTAGTCAAACTGTAACCCAAACCAATAATATTACTCCTGTTACACATTCGTTTAGCGCGTGCTTTGGCACGTTAACAACAAGAGCAATTGACTTACCTCCAGGAGTTACGATGTCGTTTAACGCTTTGTTTAACCAAGCTGTTATTAGTGGAGCACCAAATAGAACTGCTGCTGGGACGTATAACTATAGTATTATAGCAAACGACTCGTCAGGTACAACTACGGTTACAGGACGTATAGATATAATAGCGTGTACGGTTACTGGAAATCGAACTACTGGAGCACAAACACAAACCGCAACGCAAAGTCTTGCAATTACGCCTATTACATATAGATTTAATTCTAATTGTAACCTCCCATTAACACATACCTTAACAGGCTCTTTACCTACAGGACTTACATCGAGCTTTAATAATAATCAGTTTGTAATTAGCGGAACGCCAACAACTGCTGCTGCTGGGCGTTTGTATAACTATAGTGTTGCCGTAACCGATGGGGTTACATCGACTACTGTGGCTGGTGCTATCGATTTAATTGCGTGTACGGTTACAGGAAATCGAACTACTGGAGCACAAACAGAAATCGCCACACAAACGCTTGCCATTACGCCTATTGTATATACATTTAATTCTAATTGTGGTAAAACGTTAACTATTACCAATAACAATTTACCGACAGGAGTTACGGCTACTCTTGCAGGAAACAGAGTAACTGTAAGCGGTACACCATTAATAACTGCTGCACCGAGAGTTTATAACTACGGCATTACCGTAAGTGATGGTGCTACATCAACTACGCTAACTGGAGCTATCAATTTAAATGCTTGTGCAATTAGATGGGGACTAAGCCCTACTAGTGTAGGGATGCAAACCCAAGTGGCAACACCAACCCTAGCAATTTCTACAATTACATATAACCTTTCGTCCGATTGTGGTAGTACATTTACTATATCATCTACTATGGGTCTCCCTACTGGGGTTTCATCAAGTATTTTGGGTAATGCATTAACTATATCTGGAGTACCATCAGCTAATATGGCAGGTTCTTATGACTATAGAGTCACCGTATCTAATGGTACTACATCGACTATTGTAACAGGACGTATTACTGTAAATGCAGCTTGTATGGTTACAGGAATGATAACTTCTAATCAAACAATAAACGCGACACAAACGCTTGCAATTAACACGACATTAAATCATAGTCTTAGGTCTAATTGTGGTAAAACATTGACAGTATCATCTACTAATGGTCTTCCTGCAGGGGTTACTGTGGCTGCTCTTACTGGCACTACACTAGCGATAAGCGGTACACCGTCAATAACTGTTGCTGCGAGAACATATAATTACAATATTGTCGTAAGCGACGGTGTTACAGGAACTACGCTAACTGGAGCTATCAATTTAAATACTTGCGCAGTTAGATGGGGACTAAGCCCTACTAGTGCAGGGATGCAAACCCAAGTGGCAACACCAACCATGGCAATTTCTACGGTTACCTATAACCTTTCGACTGATTGTGGTAATGCATTGACTATATCAGCTAATACGGGTCTCCCTACAGGAGTTTCGGCAAATATTTTGGGTAATGCATTAACCATATCTGGAGTGCCGACAGCTAATATGGCAGGTGCTTATAACTATAGAGTTACCGTATCTAATGGTACTACATCGACTATTGTAACAGGACGTATTACTGTAAATTCGGCTTGTATGGTTACAGGAATGCTAACTGGTGGAGCTCAAACCCAAACCGCCACACAAACGCTTGCAATTACGCCTGCGGTATATACGTTTAATTCTAGTTGTGGTAGAACGTTAACAGCGACCAATACTGGGTTACCAACAGGAGTTACGGCTGCTCTTACAGGGAATAGAGTAACTGTAAGCGGTACACCACCAACAACTGCTGCTACAGGTACGTATAACTATAGGCTTACCGTAAGCGATGGTGTTACAGGAACTACGGTCAATGGCGTTATCAATTTAGTAGCACAACCTTGTGTAAACACTATTACAGGTACACGCTCTAGCGGATCAGCAACACAAAACGCAACACAGACATTCCCTATTACCAATGTTGTGTATGACTTTAGCTCTACGTGTACTGGAGCATCGTTAACTGTTACCTATACCAATTTACCAACAGGAGTTACCGCTGCTATTTCGGGGAACAGAGTAACTGTGAGCGGTACACCAACAACATCTGCTGCTACGGGTACGTATAACTACGGGCTTACCGTAAGCGACGGCGTTACATCAACTACGGTCAATGGCGCTATTATTGTAATAAGAAGTTGTACTGTAACAAGAGCAACGGTTACTGGTAGTGGACCACAAAGCCAAAGCGGATTGAGTGTAGGCGATACAATTAACACAATTATATATGACTTTGCATCTACTTGTAATAAACCTTTAACTGCTCGTGTTCTTGGTACCGCTAGTTTTGCACAATTGCCTCCTGGGGTAACAATGACTTTTGCAAACAATAGATTAACAGTTAGTGGAACAATAACAGCAGCAGCAACAGAACCGTTTTATAGTGCTCAAATTCTGGTAAGCGACGGAACTATAGGACAATCTATTACTGTTCAAATTTCGGTATTCTAAACATAAGGTATAAGTATAAAAGGGCACTATAATTTAATTATAGTGCCCTTTTATATATTTTATATTCAATCAATCCTTAGACTAAATAGTCTTAATAGAATATATAAACTTAAATGTAAGTACGCAATACTCACAATATTTAATACGCGTATTTACGTCTTTTGTAACGCGTAAATTTTGTACATTTAGTTTACAATTAGAGTTTTGTTAAAATATACACTTTTTACATTCTTAAAATTACCTGCTGTTTTTTGGACTGGCATACGGACAAAGAAAGTAGATGACAGCTGTTGCGAGGTTATCGTAAAACACCGTTGGATAAACCAAAACCCATTTAAATCTATGTTTTGGGCTGTACAAGGCATGGCAGCAGAATTGACAACAGGGCTATTAATTACTAATAAGATAGAAAAGGAAACACAAAATATATCTATGCTGGTTCTAAATAATAGAGCAAATTTTTCGAAGAAAGCTAGAGGGAAAATCACGTTTTCTTGTACACAAGGGACAGAAGTAACTAAGGTTATAGATGATTTAATTAAAACAGGAACACCAAAAACAATTTGGATGGAATCGAAAGGCGTGGATGAAGTAGGCGATGTGGTGTCTCATTTTCATTTTGAGTGGACGTTTAAACTTAAAAAATAGAGTAATATGAATGCATCTTTTATTAACGATTTGTCTTTGCCTGTCGTTGCAGCACCTATGTTTTTAATTTCAGGGCCTAAACTAGTAATCGAATGTTGCAAGCAAGGTATAGTAGGTACTTTTCCAGCACTGAACCAAAGAGATAGTGCAGGTTTCGAGGCATGGTTAGTTGAGATAAAAGAGGCTTTAGCACAATTTGAAAAAGACACAGGAAAGAAAGCAGCCCCGTTTGGAGTTAACCTAATTGTCCACCCAACGAACTCGCGTCTCCAAGCAGATTTAGAATTATGTGTTACACACAAAGTGCCTTTAATAATAACCTCTCTAGGTGCAGTATCGCAGTTAGTCGATGCCGTGCATAGTTATGGGGGACTGGTGTTTCATGATATTATAAAAAAACGACATGCAGAAAAAGCTGCCGAAGCAGGGGTAGATGGCTTAATATTAGTAACCGCAGGGGCAGGAGGGCATGCAGGTGTAACACACCCGATGCCTTTAATTTCGGAAATTAGAACATTTTATGATAAAACAATTTTGCTCTCGGGTTGCATAAGTACGGGAAACGATATAGCAAGTGCGCTACAAATGGGGGCAGATTTGGCTTATATGGGCACGCGGTTTATTAATGTTGAAGAAAGCCTTGCAGAAAAAGAATATAAGCAAATGATAATTGAAAGCAATGCGAGTGATATTGTATATACCGCAGCAGTATCAGGGGTGCATGCAAACTTTTTGCGCCCTAGCCTCGAGGCAATGGGCATTACCGAAGACTTATGGTCAAAGTCTAAGAAAATAGATTTTGGCGAAGAATTAGATGCGGCTAAAGCCGAAGCCAAAGCATGGAAAACTATTTGGTCGGCAGGGCAAGGCGTAACTTCAATTGACAATGTACTTCCAGTTGAAACTTTAATAGACACCTTAAGAACTCAATTTATCGAAGCATTGCAACGGCAACAAAAGGTATTAGATAAATATTCTAGGTGATACTTTTTTAGTTTATTTTTGGGTTAAATAATTGAGCGTTATTTCATGAATAAATCAAGATTTATATTTTTTTGGCTATTAAGTGTATGTGCACTATATGGACAAACCCCTGACCCCTTAAAAGTTTTCGATGTAGAAGCCCAACAAAAGTGGGTAGATAGTGTATATACCTCGCTTACTTTAGAAGAAAAAATAGGACAGCTTTTTATGGTTATGGCATTTTCGGAACGCGGAGAAGAACATTTTAACGAGATTGAAAAAAATATTGAAGTAGATAAAATTGGAGGGATAATTTTTTCACTCGGAGGCCCCATAGAGCAAACACAATGGTTAAATCAATTTCAAGAAAAAACTAAAGTACCACTACTAATAGGTATGGACGCTGAATGGGGCGTAGCAATGCGGTTAGATTCTGTACAGCCATTTCCGTGGAACATGACTTTAGGAGCAATACAAGACAATAGATTAATAGAAGCAATAGGAAACCGTATAGGCACGCAAGCGAAACGCTTAGGCATACATATTAATTTTGCCCCTACTGTTGATATTAATACAAACCCCGAAAACCCAATTATAGGCAATCGCTCCTTTGGGGAAGATAAATATAATGTAGCAAAAAAGAGTAGTGCGCTAATTAAAGGTATGCACGCATCGGGTGTGTTTTCATCAGCTAAACATTTCCCAGGTCATGGCGATACATCAACAGATTCTCATTTGGGACTTCCGACAATTAATTTCTCATCCGAACGGATTAACGATATTGAGTTATTTCCATTCAAAAGAATGATACAAGACGGTGTTTCTTCTGTAATGGTAGCGCATTTAGATGTTTTGGCTTTAGATAAAGGAGTGCCTTCATCGTTGTCATATAAAATTGTGCAAACGCTTCTTAAAGACTCACTTAATTTTAAAGGGTTAGTTATTAGCGATGCGTTAAACATGAAAGGTGCTGCGAAGGCAAACGCTTCGCTTGGGATTGATGTAGAAGCTTTTTTAGCAGGAAATGATATTCTATTAATCCCCAATGATGTTTCAGTAGCTATTAGGAAGATGAAACGAGCAATTAAAACTAAAAAGATATCAGAAGAACGATTAGCATACTCGGTTAAAAAAATATTGAAAGCAAAGTATAAAGTAAGACTACACGAAGAGGCAAGAGTGTCGTTGCACAATTTATATGAAGACCTTAATACAATAGAGGACGATTATTTAATAACTAAAGCCATTAGGTCTGCAATAACTGTAGTTAAGAATAAAAATAATATACTCCCTTTAGACCCCTCAAAACCTTACGGCTACTTAAAATTGGGCGATGACGATGGAAGTTTATTTAAAAAACTACTTTCAGAGGACCTTGAAATACACACTGTTGAGGCATCACATCCTAACGCATTTATTCTAAAGGAACTTGAACCCTATAGTGATATTGTAATAGGGTTTCATCGATCGAGTGAAAACCCGTGGAAGGCATCTCATTTCTCCGAAAAAGAAATAGAACTTCTCAAGGCTTTGAGTGAAAAACACAATATTGTACTTGATATATTTGTAAACCCGTATGCGTTAAATAAACTAGACAAGATCGAAACCATTGATGGGATTGTGGTTAGTTACCAAAATAATGATATTGCACAAGAGGCTTCTGCTGAAATTATTTTAGGTAAAAGAGCTGCGTTTGGGCGACTTCCCGTTTCGGTTTCTACGCAATATAAACCAGGGGATGGGATTGATTTAAAAGTGTCGTCCGCCCTAGAAAAGGGAGACCCTTTAGACGTAGGTTTTGATCCTAAGCGTTTAGCTAAAGTAGATACATTGGCTCAGCTTGCTATAGATTCTTTGATGACCCCAGGAATGCAAATACTTGTAGCGCGACACGGTAAAATTGTGTATAATAAAAGTTTTGGCTACCATACGTATAAAAAAAAAATACCTGTAAAGAACACGGATATTTATGACCTTGCATCATTAACAAAGATATTAGCAACAATACCATTATTAATAAAAGAAGTTGACGAAAATAAACTTGATTTAAATAGTAGTTTAGGCTCGCTAAACCCAGAATGGGAAGCCTCAAATAAAGCTGATATTACGGTTCAAGACATACTCTCTCACTACGCAAGGCTAACCCCTTGGATTCCTTTTTATAAAGCGACCCTGAAGGAAGGAACAGGTAAACTAGACAAAAAGTTTTATCGTAAACGGCGGAATAATCGATACCCTATTTCTGTTGCAGAACAAATTTATGGCAGAAATAATTTAAAAGATATTATTAAAAGTCAGGTTATAGAAAGCGAATTGAGAGATACTTTAGAGTATAAATATTCTGATTTGCCTTACTTTTTTATGAAAGACCTTTTAGAGTTGCGTTATAAAGAACCTTTAGATGTTCTTGCTGACAAGAAAATTTATAAACCTTTAGGCTTGGTTAGAACAGCGTTTAATCCCAATATTAACATACCAAACCAAACTATAGTACCGTCAGAAATTGATACGTATTACAGAAAACAAGAACTAAAAGGAGAAGTACACGACATGGCTGCAGCTATGTTAGGAGGAGTAGGAGGGCATGCTGGTCTTTTTTCTAATGCCGAAGAAGTCGCAATAATTATGCAGTTATTTTTGCAAAAAGGGACATATGCCAATAAAAAATATTTTTCCGAAGATTCATTTGATAAATTTAACCGTTGTCTATATTGTGATAAGGGAAATAGGAGAGGGGTTGGCTTTGATAAACCTCAGCTAGAAGGTAGAGGCTCAACTTGTGGTTGTGTGCCTAGGTCTAGCTTTGGACATTCGGGCTTTACAGGTACTTATGCATGGGCTGATCCAGAGAATGAGTTGGTATATGTATTCCTTTCTAACAGAACATACCCTTCTATGGAAAATAATTTACTACTAAAACATGATATTCGAACTCGAATTCAACAATATATTTATGATGCAATTATTAACTAAAATAAAACGTAATTGAAAATAGCAATAGTATGTTACCCTACTTTTGGCGGAAGCGGTGTTGTAGCAACCGAACTTGGGTTAGCTTTAGCCAATAAAGGACACGAAGTACATTTTGTAACGTATAAGCAACCAGTACGTTTAGAAGCATTAAGTAAAAATTTACACTTCCATGAAGTGTATGTGCCCGACTATCCTTTATTTCAATTTCAGCCATACGAACTAGCTTTGTCTAGCAAACTGGTTGATATGGTTAAGTTGCATAAATTAGACTTATTACACGTTCACTATGCAATTCCACATGCATATGCCGCATATATGGCAAAACAAATGCTAAAAGACCAAGGGATTAATTTACCAATTGTAACAACGCTTCACGGTACTGACATCACATTAGTAGGTAGCCATCCAGTTTATAAACCTGCAGTTGAATTTAGTATTAATCATTCTGACTGTGTTACTTCTGTCTCTGAGAGTTTGAAAGAAGACACCTTGAATTTATTTGATATTAGAAAAGACATTAGAGTAGTGCCAAACTTTGTTGATTTTAACAAACATGCTAACCATAGCGAAGATTGTGAACGCTCGTATATTGCTGAACCTAACGAAAAAATTATTTCTCACGTTAGTAATTTTAGACCTGTTAAACGAATTTTGGATGTAGTCTTAGTATTTGAAAAAATAATAAAAGAAGTCTCTGCAAAACTTATTATGGTAGGCGAGGGCCCCGACCGCCAAGCTGCAATGGATTATTGCGATAAAAAAGGAATTAGTAATAAAGTTAAATTTATAGGTAAGAGCAACCAAATTTTTGAAGTGTTGTGCTACTCGGATCTGTTTCTTCTTCCATCTGAAAAAGAAAGTTTTGGCTTGGCTGCCTTAGAGGCAATGATGATGCGTGTACCTGTTATCTCTTCAAATGCCGGAGGGTTACCCGAAGTTAATATTGAAGGCAAAACAGGGCATTTATTTGATATTGGAGATATAGACGGAATGGCTTCAAAAAGTATTGAATTACTTAAAGATGATAACCTCTTAGAAGAATATAAAACGAAAGCCCAACAAGAGGCACGTAAATTTGATTTGCATCAAATAGTAGGTAACTATTTAGAAATATATAGAAAGGCTTTAAAAAAAGAATAGTTTTTTTATCATTTTGGATGATATATACGTTTTGCATTTTTATATACATCTTCTTTTATTAACGACATTTTTTTTGTTTTAAATTGCGTGTATAGTTCCTATCTACTATTTCTTTAGATCCAATAAATTGAGTTAAGAAATCAGCAGGAACACCTTTTTTTCCAAGATAATTATTTAATAAATTGTTTCCAGCTAAATATGCCAATTGCGTAGTTTTGAAATCATCTTCGGCATGTGCCCAAGCTAAACCATATGCGACTTCTGCATCTGTTTTTGCAAAAATATGTGGGACACCATATAAATCTCGAACTATATCAATTGATTCGGGGCCTAACTGAGCAAAAACACTTATATTTAAAAATGAAGTAAGGATAAAAAGAAAAGAAAATTTTAAATTAGTCATTATGAAAATGTTACATAAATTATAGTGCGTTTTACATAGCAATATGCCCATTTTAATAAAATCTAATATTATAATTTGATGAGAAAAATTATTTTTTTAACGCTTTTTTGTTGCAGCTTTTCTTATAGCCAATTTACGTTTTATAAACCTTATGAAGTAGAGGTAGTTTCTAATTTACCTTATGAGAAGTTAGAGACTAGAGTAGAGCAGACGAGATTAGCTTTTGAAGCTCAAGAGTGGTCAGTTGAAGTTTTGAAGTATCTTTTATATCGCATGCGACAAGAACCGTTTATTTCTGGTAATCAAAAAATTAAGCTAACAATTAACGACACCTATGGAAGTAGAAAAATTGAGGTTATGATTCCAGTATCCGAAGAAATAATACAAGCTTTTAAAACTGAAGAAGGCTTTAACGAACGTTATATTGATTTTTTAAGCGACACTTATGAATGGATTTTAGATATGATTTGAGAATTATACTTTTCATAAAAAAAATAATTGTTTATATTTATTAAAGTATTTCAATGATAAGTATTTTAAAAAACTTAATTTTGAATAAAAATTATTATTAATGTTTGAGTTTGATCAATATTTAGGCTTTTTATCGTTTTTAACGATTTTAACTATTGGCTTTTGGCTGATGATTTTTTTAATCACTTTTGTTGTACCCTACTGGTTAATAGGAAACCTCTTAGAGTGGCTTAAAGAGCGTAAAGAAGCAAAGAAAACTGAGTTAAGCGAATAGCCATTACTTAGTTAAATGAAATTTTAAGATTTAAGAGAGAGTATTCTACTAGAAATCAAACTCATCATTATCTCCACCGCCATTATTTCCATTAGTACTTTTACGTTTATTTGCTTTATTCTCGTTGATTTTATAGGTAAATGTTAATGTATAGCTGGGTTGCCTCCACTGAAACTCACTGTATGTAGTAAAACCATTACTTATAGTTGTACTTTTTCTTCGTCTCGAATTGAATATATCACTTGCTCGAAGCGAAATAGATCCCTTTTTATTTAAAATAGTTTTGTTAAGTGCACCTGAGAGTGTAAATATGCCTTTGGTGCTTGTTTGCGCATTTGCTCGTGGACCGCGATAAAAACCTCTAAGCTGTAAATCCATATCCCAAGGTAGTTTAACGTTTGCATTTACGCGCGAAAACCAGCTTACTATTTTTGCACCAAAGTCTGTACCATTATAAGACCCAATGGTTTCTGAGTTGAAGATATTGAAATTTCCGCTTAGCCTTAATTTTCGAGAAGGCGAATAAGTAAGCGTAAACTCTGTCCCTGTACGAATGTTTTTTGATAAATTTACTGTAGTAGAGCGTATGGCAGGGACTTCAACTACTGGGTTTTCACTAATACGAACTATTACTCCTGTGTCTTCGGTAATTCGTTCTATGTTTTGAGTTGATATTTGGTAATACACAGAGCCATTGAAAGTGAATTTACTCCACCGCTTTAAGTACCCAAAATCAAAACTTTGAGAGTAAGAAGGGTTTAAATCTGGGTTTCCTTGTCTGAAGAAAGTTATACTTGTTCGCGATGGAAAAGGGTTTAGCGACCTAGCACGAGGTCTTCGGATTCTTCGGCTAAAACCAATATTATAACTTTCGGTTTCGTTTACCTCGTAAGATATATTTATGGTAGGAAACCAGTTGATGTAGTTCTTTGTATTTTTATTAGACGTTGTTACTTGGTTTACAATAATATTGGAGTGTTCCATTCGTAAACCCAGTAAATAAGAAAGCTTATTTATCTTTTTTCCAAATTGGGTATACGCAGCATTTACATTTTCGGTATAAATCAAAAAATTTGATAGATCCGTGTTTTTAAAAAGCATATTATTATTAGCGATAAACACATTGTAATCTAAGTTTTGAGTTCTAAAATCCCCACGATACCCTAATTCAAATTGAGTATTCTTATCAATAGGCCAAA
The DNA here is from genome assembly GCA_965277835.1 of Candidatus Arcticimaribacter sp. Lineage (GTDB taxonomy): Bacteria > Bacteroidota > Bacteroidia > Flavobacteriales > Flavobacteriaceae > Arcticimaribacter. The sequence goes on from OZ255841.1 coordinate 431,795, forward strand.
CATAGTCAGCTTGGTAGAGTATCCTTTTTTGCGATTCGTCTGTATATACTTCTTCTGGGATTGAACTTTTAATTTCAGAATCTTCATCCTCAATACTAGTTTCATATTGAAACTCAGCTGTTAATTCATGACCGTCGTCATTAAATTTTTTAGTGTAGTTAATTCTAACCTGTTTAGTTTCATCAAACTCAACCTCATTGTCAATCCGTGTATTAGTAGACGAAACTACGCGCGAAATATCAAGCTCATCAATTATTGTATTTCCTATATTTCCATTATTACTTTTTCTATAAAACCCAGAAACTATTAATGAGCTTTTGTCATTAATATAATACTCTGCACCAAGATTTAAAAACACATTTTTTCGGCTTCGGTCATACTTACGACTTTCATTTACATAGCTATTAGGGTTAGGAGCGTTAAAGTACTCGCTGTTAAACAGCCCATTACCCAAAGACTTTGAGTCTCTTATTGTAATAGTATTAAAAAAATTCACCTTATTAGTTCTCCAATTTATTGAAGTACTACCACTAAAATTTCTAGGGATACCGGCATTTAGCATTATAGAACCATTAAATCCTTTTAAGTTTTCTTTTTTAAGAATTATGTTAAGGATTCCAGCAGTTCCAGAGGCATCATAACGTGCAGAAGGCGATGTTATAACTTCTACTTTTTCGATAGATTCTGCGGGGAGTTGGCGTAAGCCTTCGGACCCAGATATGCCTACTAAACCAGATGGTTTACCGTTAATTAGAATGCGCACATTGTCATTTCCTCTCAACGAAACCACACCTTCGACATCTACGGAGACGGAGGGGACATTATCTAATACATCCGAAACATTTCCACCACGAACAACAATATCTTTGCCAACATTGTATATTCGTTTATCTAAACGAACTTCAACAGTAGTCTTTTCTCCAACTAATTCTACTTCATCTAAATTTTCGGCTTCTAATTCTAAATTAATCGTACCCAAATTAGTATTCGACCTTATAATAATATCTTTTTGAGTGATGGTTTTAAAAGATATATACTCTATGTTTATATCATATTTACCAGGGAATACCTCAAACGAAAAACTACCATCGGGAGCTGTTATACCGCCTTGTAACACATTAGGTCTGCGTTCATTCTTTAAAGTAATAGTAGCATACTCAAGAGGTTCTTTATTTACTGTGCTAACCACTTTACCTGTCAAAATTACTTTTTCGGGTCTTTGTTGTGGGCGTTGGGAATAAACAGAGTTAATTGTAGAGAAGAATAAACCTAATACTATAAGTTTATTAAAAAATAAGTATGAACGCATTAGGGCTTTTCAACAAGGTTTTAAATGACATTTAGTTCAATTCTATAGTTTATAATAAAGACCAAATGTAGCAGGTAAACTTTGAGGAAGATTGTTCCCCGAAAGAACAGTTGCAAAACCAGCAGTTACACCAAACTTACTTGAAAACTCTCCAATAAATTTGACACCAATCGCTGAAAACTCCTGATCGTTTACATACAAGGCATTTAATCGGTTAATTTCTGGTACAACAATGGTGCCATTCTTAAGCGATGAAGAGATATTTATAAAGCCAATTGCCCATATTTTTTTAAAGAAATTAATGCCAAATTCACCACCAGCTCTAAAGTTGGAACTGTAATTTTGGTTACGAATATTTAGCCCCATATGCCCTTGTATAAACATATTTTTAAATCCCCTTCCTGTTATTAATAAGGGGGTAAATGACCAAGCGTCATAACCTGTTCTCAAACCAGTAGCACTATCATAACTCCCTGTATTTGCTTCTATATTGAATTGCCCAGAGAAAAGCCATTTGCTTTGAATAAAGTTATGTTTAAGTCCTATTTCTATATTCCCTAACGCTGATTTCGAACCTGCTTTTGAAATAGGAGTTCGCGCACTGTTTACTAGCCCTCCAGTTTCTACCATTTTAAATGGAACACTAAAAATTAAAGAGGTTTTATCGGTTAGACCATATTCTCCGTAAAAATGTAATGTATTGTCTGTAACAGATCGCTCACTTGAATAATCAGGACTTCCATATAAACGATTATAATCAGAAATTAAGGTATATGATAACTGAACATAAGCTTTTTCTTTTTTTTGTGTCCATGGGCTTTGCCCATATACCTGAAAAGCACTTATTGATAAGACAAAAAGAATGATTTTTCTCATATTTAAAACTTTAACTATTTAATTGTAAATATAAATATAAATATAAATATTTTGGAGTTATAATAATTTAAAAGAATCTAAGAAAAAATACTTAGTCGTGTTATAACTCAATTTTAACAGTATTTAAGATTAATCAAAATAATTAAAGGACTGTTTAGGGTCTATTCTAAGGAGCGTGTTATAAATAAGTTTAATAACATTTTCTACATCTTCTTTTTGTACCATTTCTACGGTGGTATGCATATAGCGTAATGGTAATGAAATTAGGGCAGAAGGGATACCTCCATTGCTATAAGCAAAGGCATCGGTATCTGTACCCGTAACACGAGAAGAAGCTAACCTTTGAAAAGGTATTTCATTTTTCTCAGCAGTCTCGACAATTAATTCTCTTACAATATTATGAACAGCTGGAGCGTATGAAATTACGGGGCCATCTCCAATTTTGGTAAAACCTTGCTCTATTTTGTTAATCATAGGCGTGGTAGTGTCGTGGCATACATCGGTTACAATAGCAATATTGGGTTTTAGGCGTTCCGTTATCATTTGTGCACCTCTAAGTCCAACTTCTTCTTGAACAGAGTTGGTAACATATAACCCAAATGGTAAGCTCTTTTTATTTTCGTGTAATAAACGAGCTACTTCAGCAATCATAAACCCTCCCGCTCGATTGTCAATAGCTCTACATACAAATTTGTTATTGTTTATAATATTAAATTCATCGGGGTAGGTGATAACACAACCTACATGAACCCCCATATCGTCAACTTCTTGTTTGTTTTTTGCTCCAATATCTATAAATATATTATCTAATTTTGGCACTTCTTCTTTTCCACTTTTTCGAGTATGAATTGCAGGCCATCCAAAAAGCCCTTTTACAATCCCTTTTTTAGTGTGAATATTAACCCATTTTGAAGGTGCTATTTGGTGGTCGCTTCCACCGTTTCGGATAACATATATAAGTCCTTCGTCAGTAATATAATTCACATACCAAGAAATCTCATCAGAATGTCCTTCGATAACTACTTTGAACGGTGCATCTGGGTTTATTACACCTACTGCAGTCCCATAGCTATCGGTAATAAAAGTATCTACATAAGGACGGAGATAGTCCATCCATATTTTTTGACCCTCTACCTCATGCCCTGTCGGCGCAGCATTATTCAAATATTTTTCTAAAAAATTAAGAGAGGCATTATTTAATATTTCCATAGTATTTTTTTGTTTTGCAATTTAACATATTCAATAACATTCTCATTCACTTATCACTATTAATATTTGTAATTTTGCCCTTGATGAAAAAATATAATTGTGTTTTTGTCTTAGTACTACTAGCCAATATGTCGCTTTTTGGACAAGAGCTTAATTTTACTGGAAGTATTCCTGTACTTTTAGAAGGCGATAGTATTCCTACATATAGTATTCCACTAAAGGAGGTTGTTGTTTTTCAGAAATTGAGTTTCGATACACAGTTAGAATTAAGACGTTACCTTATTTTACGAAGAAAAACATTAAAAGTGTATCCTTATGCAAAAATGGCTTCGGATCGTTTAACTGTGTTGAATGAAAGGCTGAATGGATTAGGTTCTAAAAAGAGTAAGAGGGTTTATATGAAAAGGCTAGAAAAATTTATTTATGATGAATTTGAAGAAGAGTTAAAACGAATGACACGTTCTGAAGGTAAGATTTTAATACGTTTGGTTCATCGCCAAACAGGAATAACAACTTTCGATTTGGTTAAAGAGCTCCGCAATGGATGGAAAGCATTTTGGTATCAAACTACAGCTTCGTTGTTTAAACTATCCCTAAAGGACACTTATGACCCCGAAAATTCTTTTGAAGACTATCTTATTGAAGATATCTTGCAACGCGCTTTTGCAGACCAGTACTTAGAAGAACAAAAGGCTGTTTCAGAATTTGATTTGGATAGCCTATATTATATTTGGAAGGATAAAAAGCACCAAAAATAGTATCTTCCCCTACCGTGATTTTGTAATTCGATTTGGCTTGGTATGGAATTTTTTCAAGTAGTCTAGGGGGTGTTTATGTGTGTGGTATTGGGGTTATAAAAAAAGATATTATTTTATTTGAGAAGAATAGGTGATAAATAAAAAAAGGGTATTATATTTGCATCCGCTAAAAGGGAGATGATTATATATTTTTCGAGTAAGCAAACGTTCATTGACAGAATATAAAAATGACAGCGTGTATCAATTTGATACAAAGAATAGAACAAAAACCATTTTGCGGCCTTAAGGATATTTATAACATCGTATAGATATATAAACGAACAACAACGAAGAGTTTGATCCTGGCTCAGGATGAACGCTAGCGGCAGGCTTAACACATGCAAGTCGAGGGGTAACAGGAAGTGCTTGCACTTTGCTGACGACCGGCGCACGGGTGCGTAACGCGTATGCAACCTACCTTCTACAGGGGTATAGTCAATAGAAATGTTGAATAATCCCCCATACGATTTTCAATTAGCATTAATTGGAGAAGAAAACTTTGGTGGTAGAAGATGGGCATGCGTCCTATTAGTTAGTTGGAGAGGTAACGGCTCCCCAAGACGTCGATAGGTAGGGGCCCTGAGAGGGGGATCCCCCACACTGGTACTGAGACACGGACCAGACTCCTACGGGAGGCAGCAGTGAGGAATATTGGACAATGGAGGGAACTCTGATCCAGCCATGCCGCGTGCAGGAAGACTGCCCTATGGGTTGTAAACTGCTTTTATACAGGAAGAAACGACTCTACGTGTAGAGTTTTGACGGTACTGTAAGAATAAGGATCGGCTAACTCCGTGCCAGCAGCCGCGGTAATACGGAGGATCCAAGCGTTATTCGGAATTATTGGGTTTAAAGGGTCCGTAGGTGGTTTATTAAGTCAGAGGTGAAATCCTATCGCTCAACGATAGAACCGCCTTTGATACTGATAAACTTGAGTTATTGTGAAGTAGTTAGAATGTGTAGTGTAGCGGTGAAATGCATAGATATTACACAGAATACCGATTGCGAAGGCAGATTACTAACAATATACTGACACTGAGGGACGAAAGCGTGGGTAGCGAACAGGATTAGATACCCTGGTAGTCCACGCCGTAAACGATGGTCACTAGCTGTTTGACTAACATTGGTTAGTTGAGTGGTTAAGCGAAAGTGATAAGTGACCCACCTGGGGAGTACGCTCGCAAGAGTGAAACTCAAAGGAATTGACGGGGGCCCGCACAAGCGGTGGAGCATGTGGTTTAATTCGATGATACGCGAGGAACCTTACCAGGGCTTAAATGTAAGTTGCATTAGACAGAGATGTTTATTTCTTCGGACTACTTACAAGGTGCTGCATGGTTGTCGTCAGCTCGTGCCGTGAGGTGTCAGGTTAAGTCCTATAACGAGCGCAACCCCTATTGTTAGTTGCCATCGGTTCAAGCCGGGAACTCTAGCAAGACTGCCGGTGCAAACCGTGAGGAAGGAGGGGATGACGTCAAATCATCACGGCCCTTACGTCCTGGGCTACACACGTGC
>OZ255841.1:442500-1692500 GCA_965277835.1 Candidatus Arcticimaribacter sp.
TTATGGCTTTGATGAATGTTTTTAACGAAGCCCTTTTACTATTTACTATTGTTATTACGTTAATATTTATTGAACCTTTAGGCGTCCTTTCTACGGCTCTTGTTTTAGGATCTTTAGGTATCTTGTTTTTTAAACTTACAAGCGCAAGAAGTCATCGCTACGGAAGTGAAAGAGAAAAGTATGACAATACCTTAACTAAAATAATAATGGAAGGTTACGGAGGGCTAAAAGAATTAACTCTTCTTGGAAGACAAAAGTTTTTCACTTTAGAATTCAATAAAAATAGTTCTGCCAAAAAAGTAATCGCCGCTATACAAGTTACACTTACCCAAGTACCAAGACTTTTTATTGAGCTATTTGCTGTTTTAACATTGATAGGGTTAATTTTTATAATGTTTATTCAAAACATGGAAGTATATCAGATGATAGCACGTATTGGAGTTTTTATTGCAGCTATTTTTAGAATGATTCCTTCTTATAGTAAAATAACTGCAGCGATACAAAACTTGAAATATAATAGAGTTTCTGTTGATTTAATTCATAAAGAGATTACTTCTGCAGAAGCCGAATCTAAAGACACTAATAATCCTATTAATATTAAAAATAAAATTGAAGTAAATAAAGTGTCTTTTAGTTATGGGAGCGAAGAACCTGAGATTTTAAGTGACATCTCACTAACTATAGAAAAAGGACTGACAATAGGATTAATAGGTCAATCGGGGTCTGGTAAAAGCACACTGGTTGATTTAATTTGTGGGTTATTAAAGCCTAGCAAAGGAGAAATTCTTATTGACAATACATCAATAGAAAAACACTTAGGCGCTTGGCAACAAAAAATTGGCTATGTGTCACAAAATGTATTTTTGCTAGATAATACTATAACCTCAAATATCGCATTAGGTGTACCCGAAGATGAGATAGATTATAAACGTATTAACAAAGTAATCGAAGAAGCACAGCTCGAAAAATACATTGCTTCGCTACCAAAAGGATTAAAAACAACTGTTGGCGAGCGTGGATTACAGGTTTCTGGAGGGCAAAAGCAACGCTTGGGGTTAGCTAGGGCTCTTTACCACAATCCTGAAGTTTTAATTTTAGATGAAACAACTTCTGCTTTAGATAGTACAACTGAACAGAACATATTGAATACTATTTCAAACCTGAAAAAGGATAAAACCATAATTTTCATTTCTCATAGTGAAAGTTTTTTAAATATTTGTGATAAAATATATAAGGTAGAAAATAACCGAATAACTCATATTGATGTTAATTTAGTACGCACAAAATCAAAAAAATAATACACTAAATAAATATTATAATATATAATGTTAGAAAATAGTACAATATTAATTACAGGGGGAACAGGTTCTTTTGGAAAAAAGTTTGTTAAGATGACGCTTAGCAAGTACAACCCAAAAGCAATTATAATTTATTCTCGGGATGAAATGAAGCAATGGAACATGGCAGAGGATTATCAAAACAACCCAAAAGTAAAATTCATCATTGGCGATGTCCGTGACCGCGAACGCCTTTCACGATCCTTAGATGGTGTAGATTTAGTTGTTCATGCAGCAGCTACAAAAATAGTTCCTACAGCAGAATATAATCCTTTTGAATGCGTAAAAACAAATATTTTTGGGGCAATGAATGTCATCGACACCTGTGTTGATAAAGGAATTAAAAAAGTTGTGGCATTATCAACAGATAAAGCAAGTAACCCTATCAATCTATATGGAGCGACAAAATTAGCTTCTGACAAGTTATTTGTTGCTGGGAGTTCTAATAATGACACTAACAAAACTACCTTTTCTGTAGTTAGATACGGAAACGTCATGGGTTCAAGAGGTTCTGTTATTCCTTTCTTTTTCAAAAAGAAAGAAGAAGGTATTTTGCCAATTACAGATTTACAAATGACTCGCTTTATGATTACCTTAGAAGAAGGTGTAAAGTTAGTTTGGCATGCATTTGAAGATATGTTAGGAGGTGAAATTTATGTTAAGAAAATTCCTTCAATGAAAATAACAGATATAGCAAAAGCAGTTGCTCCAAACGCAACGCATAAAGTTATTGGAATTCGCCCTGGAGAAAAATTACACGAGCAAATGATAGGTTTTGAAGACGCTCCACATACGTTTGAGTATGAAGGGTACTTTAAGATATTGCCAGCTATTCATAATTGGTCATCTGACCCTAATAGAATTAAACACGGAAAGAAAGTAGCTGAAGATTTCTTATACAGCTCAGACAAAAATAAAGAATGGATGAGTGCAGATGAGCTTTCGACTTGGATTGAAGAAAATAGGCTTAATTTAATTTAGGCTATATACAGACGATTACTTTTATCGGCTAATTGAGTTTACTATCCAATCTTGGGGTATATAGCATTTAACCTGATTTAGTGTACGCTACCTAAATAATAGAGCAGTTTTTTGATTCTATAAGGATAATGTTTGTAATAATCATATAAAAATAGGTTATCATAAATTGATAACCCATTTGTTTTATAGTGAGCCAGAAGGGATTCGAACCCCTGACCGTCTGCTTAGAAGGCAGATGCTCTATCCAACTGAGCTACTGGCCCTAATTTTTATGTTTTGTCGGGGTGGCAGGATTCGAACCTGCGACCTCCTGCTCCCAAAGCAGGCGCGATGACCGGGCTACGCTACACCCCGAAAAATAATTTCATAAAAATGATGTGCAAATATAAGAGTATTCTTAATTATTGTTTCTATATAATTAAGTTTTATTTATTAAATTATTTATACGTACAATTAATTTAATTAATGGCTATAAATTAGCAACAATAGCCATTACACCATTGAAAGAAATAATACAAGCAAAAATCAATGCACAAGCCATTCCAAGGTTTAAGAGTATCCCTGCTTTGTGGTCTCCCATTATTGACTTTTTATTTACTAAAATCATTATTCCGACTATTACTAAAGGAAGAATAAAAACATTAAAGACTTGGGTTAATATTTGCGCCTTAATTGGATTAACGCCTAGTATAGGAACTGTTAGCCCAATTAAACTAGCGATACCTGTTAATACTTTAAACTGTTTTGATTTTAAATCTAACTTTCCCTTAGAGTAATCTGCTATTAGTAGGGGAGTAACCATAAGAATTGGAAAAATAGAAGAAAGCCCTGCTGCTAAAGTACCGAGAAAGAAAATGGCAATAGCAAACTTACCAGCAATAGGTTCTAATGTTACAACCATATCTAAGACTCTCGTAACTTCTTGCCCTTTATGAAAAAACGCACCCATTGCAACTGCCATAATAGCAGCACTTATAAAAAAGATTAAAAGAGCTGCCCAAAACGCATCTTTCTGTTGCTCTTTTAGGTTTTTGATAGTCCACTTTTTCCCTTGTATAAAAAGTGGTCTTGTAAGAAATGTAGCGGCTGCCATAGTTGTTCCTACAAAAGCGGCAACTAGCATTTTTCCGCCTTTGACTTGAGGAATACTAGGAATCATTCCTTTAACCACATTATCTATTGGTGGGAGTACTACAAAAAAGGAAAGAAGAAATGATAACCCCATTAAGCTTACGAATATGATAAGGATTTTTTCGAAAATAGAATAACTACCTTTTAACAAAATAGTGTACATAGTACCTATAATTACTACGGCTATAAGAAGAATGCCTAAATATTCATTCCCTTTTATTGATGGAAAAAAGAGAGCAGTTGTTTCAAAAATAGCGTTAGAGGAAATACCTAAAATACCAATAAGCGAGTTCCATTGCCCAAATGTAATCCCCACAATAATTAAAATCCCTACTAGCTTACCTAACTTCAAGTGCTTTTTAAAGCCATATAATGCTGTTTGGCTTGTTACTAGGTAATAACGCCCATAGGCTTCCATTAAAACCCAAGAAAATAGGCAACTAAAAAACAATACCCATAGCAATTGCATGCCGTACTTACTTCCAGCGACAATCATTGAAGTAACGCTGCCTGTACCAATGGTATAACCGATTGCAAAAATACCAGGACCTATGCCTAGTAAAAATTTTAAAGCTTTTGAAAACATAATTTATTAATTAAAATTAAAAACTGATATAATTTTTCAGCTCTTTTACGAGCTGTTCAGGCGAATGAAAATGTATAGCATTAATACCTAAGTTTTTCGCCGCTTCTATATTTCTAAGATTGTCATCAATAAAAAGAGATTCTTCTGCTTTTATATTAAATCGACTTAGGGTTAATTCATAGATTTCGGCAAAGGGTTTTCTCGTTTTTTCTTCCCCCGATACTATAATACCTTCAAACCATTGTAAAAACTCAAATTTAGCTATTGCTTTTGGAAAAGTTTCACTACTCCAATTTGTTAACGCAACCACCTTATAGTTTGGATTATCTACTAATTTTTTTAATATACCAACAGAGCCTTGTATAGCATCTCCTAACATTTCTTCCCATCTGCCGTAGTACATTCTAATCCATTCTTCATACTGCGGAAATAGAGCAATACGTTCTTCTGTGGCTTTGGCTAATGGATAACCTGCATCTTGGTTCTCATTCCAATCCATTGTACAAATTTCATTATAAAACCAATTTACTTTTTCTTGGTCTCCGTTAAAAACCTTTAAGTAAACTTTGTCAGGATTCCAGTCAATTAGTACTCCACCAAGGTCAAAGATTATATTTTTAATATTTAAGTTTGTTTTCATAAGTAATAGATTTATGTGTCTTTATTTTGCCCGACTAGCATTAAATAAGATTTTAAAAATGAATTAATACCGCCATTAAGCACATCGTTTGTATTTCCTGTTTCGTGTTGTGTGCGTAAGTCTTTTACGAGTTTATAGGGATGCAATACATAATTACGAATTTGTGACCCCCATTCTATTTTCTTTTTAGAAGATTCAATGTCTTTACGTGCAGAAAGTTTTTTTTGCAATTCAATTTCATATAGTTGAGATTTAAGCAATTGCATAGCTTTATTTTTATTATCTAATTGAGATCGGGTTTCAGAGTTCTCGATAACTATACCAGAAGGCTCGTGTCGTAACCGAACGGCGGTTTCTACTTTATTAACATTTTGACCTCCTGCGCCGCTAGAACGCATTGTTTCCCACGAAATATCGGCTGGATTGATAACTATTTCTATACTTTCATCAACAAGTGGATATACATAGACAGAAGCAAAAGAGGTATGTCGTTTTGCATTACTGTCAAAAGGGGATATGCGTACAAGGCGATGAACACCATTTTCGCCTTTTAACCACCCAAAGGCAAAGTCTCCTTCGATTTCGATAGTAACGGTTTTTATCCCTGCAACATCTCCAGCTTGGTGGTTGAGTTCTTTAATTTTATAGTTTTGTTTTTCTGCCCACATTAAATACATACGCATTAGCATTTCTGCCCAATCGCAACTTTCAGTGCCTCCGGCACCTGCTGTTATTTGAACGATAGCACTTAGTGAGTCGCCTTCATCAGAAAGCATATTTCTAAATTCAATATCTTCGAGTTTTTCTAAAATCGCATCATAAACCGATATTACCTCTTCTTTGGTTATTTCTTCGGATTTAAAAAACTCAATTAAAACTTCTAAATCTTCGGTTTGTTGTACTAAGACTTCATAATCGTTTACCCACTTTTTTAAAGATCGCAGCATTTGCATATGTGCTTCTGCTTGGGTAGGATTATTCCAAAAGTCAGGGTTTAGAGTAACTTCTTCTTGATTTTGTATTTCAATTTTTTTGACATCAATGTCAAAGATATCTTCTTAATGCACCAAGGCGTTCCAAAAGACTTTTGTGTTGTTCTGTAGTTATCATTGTTTCTGGAAATATTAGATAAAATTAAAATTAAAATGTTTAATAAACCCGTTTTAGATTTAATAAAAAAACTATTTAATTGATTAATAATCATAATCGCTTGTCGCTCTGTACATTTTAAATGCTCTATTCTCAATAAAACGGTTAAAAAAATAGAAATACTCTAAACTCACGTTATTTTAAAGTTAATATTAAGCCTGAAGAAAATAAAGCAAACAATACAAGGTTTTTAAATAGTACTTCATTTAGTTTTAAATACATTTTTTTTCCTAAAAATAAAGCTAGAAAGAAAAACGGTAAGACAAATAAAGCGTGATATAAATGGCTTAATTTTAAAATTCCACTAAAAGTAATCATCGGTATTCTGATTATAGAAACCAGCCCTAGAACACCAAACATGGTAGCTCGGAATGTTTTTATATCTACAGTAACATTTTTAACTATAATAACATATAATGGGCCTCCTGTTGAAAATAATCCTGAAAAAAAACCCCCAAGAACACCAAAAGTATATTCCAAAGAAGAAGAGTTTTTAAATTTTCTTTTAGAAAAAAAGCTGTAAATCACATAGCATATAATAAAAACGCCTAGGGCTTTTTTTAAAAAGATAGGATTGCCATAACTCAATACCCATATTCCTGCGGCTAGACCAATTATTGAGGTAAGAGCGAGTTTTATAATAATTTTTTTATTAATATCCTTCCATTCTTTGAAAACTAAATAAATACTAGATAAAAAATAGAATATAGAAATATAAGATATAGCCTCGGGCAAAGCAAGGCTAATCAATAAAATGGGTAGCGCAACTAATGCTCCCGCAAAACCAATAACGGTTTGAATAAAAAAACCTAGAAAGATACCTAAAGTAATAATTAGTAAAACATCTATTTCCATGTGGGTTTCTTGGTGTTACTATAACAAGACAATATTAGATGTTATATCTATATATAGATAATCGTTTCAATTGATAAACTGATTAAAAATCAAAATAAAAAAGTAATTTTGAAATTAAACAGACGATTCAATGGAAAATATAATTGACAGCAAAATAATCCAAATATTAGAAAAGAATTCTAGACAATCTTTTGCGCAAATTGGTAGAACCATTAATCTTTCGGCTTCTTCTGTTAGAGAGCGTATACAAAAACTGGAGGATTTAGGTATTATAAAAAATTATACTTTAAAAACAGATAGCAATAAACTTGGGTTTGGTTTAGAAGTATTTATTATGCTTAAACTATTTACGGGAAAACTCGGTATTTTTATGAAAAACATTAATACGTTTCCAGAAATAAAAGAATCCTATCGCATTACTGGCCCATATAATATTCATATGAAAATTGTGCTGAGAGATCAAATACATTTACAGCAATTTATAGACAAAATGGTGAATTATGGTGAACCAACCACACATTTGATTTTGTCTGAATTAGAAAAAGTTTAATAAAGTGCTTTAATAAACTTAAAGATTATTTATTATTAATCGCTCTTTACATTTTAAATGCTCTATTCTCAATAAAACAGTTAACAGAATAGAAATACACTAGGTTTAAATATATAACGGATATTTTTATAGTTTTTGAATATTTTTTTTTAGTTTAGGATAAAACTAAACACAATGAAACAATTCTTTAAAGTAGTGCTATTATTTACAGTACTATGTACTTTTTATGCCAATGCTCAACGCAATAAAAACAAAACCCCTTTAATAAAGGAACAAACAAAGTTCGAAAAGCTTCAAAAGCAAGGGAAGCAGTTTAAAGGGTTCTTCGACTTTTATTATGACGATACTAAAGGGAGTATATATTTGCTTGTTGATAAGGATACTCAGTTAAATTCAGAATTTCTTTATATTAATAGCTTAAGTGCTGGGATTGGAAGTAATGATATTGGGCTTGATAGAGGGCAGTTAGGTAACGAACGTGTAGTATATTTTTCTAAAGCTGGTAATAAATTATTATTAATACAACCAAATTTAAAATATAGAGCAAACACTACTAATGCTCTTGAAAAGCAATCGGTTAAAGAAGCTTTTGCTCAATCTGTTTTATTTGGTTTCCCTATAGTAGAAACTTCAGAAAGTCACTATCTAGTAGATTTAACTCCTTTTTTAATGCAAGATACACATGGTGTGTCTCAACGATTAAAGCGAACTAAACAAGGAAGTTTTAAATTAGATAAATCACGTTCGGCTATTTATTTAGCGCGCACAAAAGCTTTTCCAAAAAATATAGAACTTGATGTTCTTTTGACCTTTGGAGGAGAAGCAACAGGAAATTGGATTAGATCGGTCGCACCAACTTCAAGCAGTATTAGTGTAAACCAACACCATTCGTTTGTTGCTTTACCAGAAGTTCCTTTTGTTCCACGAAAATTTGACCCAAGGAGCGGAGCTATTCCGTTTTCATATTATGACTATTCTACTCCTATAGAAGAGCCTACTCGCAAGGTATTTGCGTTACGCCACCGTTTAGAAAAGAAAGACCCAAACGCTGAATTAAGCGAAGCGAAAGAGCCAATAGTTTATTATTTAGATAATGGTACTCCAGAGCCTGTTCGTTCGGCTCTTCTTGAAGGTGGTCGTTGGTGGAATCAGGCTTTTGAAGCTGCGGGGTATCAAAACGCGTTTCAAATTAAAATATTGCCTGATGATGCAGACCCACTTGATGTACGTTATAATGTAATTCAGTGGGTACACCGCTCTACTCGTGGCTGGAGTTACGGAGCGAGCGTGGTTGATCCCCGTTCGGGAGAAATCCTCAAAGGACATGTAAGTTTAGGAAGCCTCCGTATTCGTCAAGATTTTATGATTGCACAAGGCTTAACTAAGGCTCCTTATGCAAGCGAGAATATAGACGAAAGCCCGATGTCAGAATTGGCTATTGCACGTATTCGTCAGCTGTCTGCTCATGAAATAGGGCATACGCTTGGCTTTGCACATAATTTTGCAGCAAGTACTAATGGGAGAGCGTCTGTAATGGATTATCCACACCCAAAATTAGATATTATTGATGGCGAAATATCATATAAAAACGCGTATGCTGTTGGAATAGGTGAGTGGGATAAAACCTCTGTTAGATATTCATATAGTGACTTTCCTAACGGGGTAGATGAAAAGGACGCGCTTAATACTATTTTAGAAGAAAGTATTTTGGCAGGTAATCGGTTTATATCCGATAGAGATGCCCGTCCTATTGGGGGTGCTCACCCTTATGCCCATTTGTGGGATAATGGAGCAAGTGCAATTCAAGAATACGAGCATTTATTAAAGGTTAGGTCAATAGCTTTAAATAATTTTTCTAAAGACCACTTAAGAGATGGCGAACCTTATTCTATATTAAATGATAGATTAGTACCTATTTATTTTTTACACCGTTATCAAGCTGAGGCTATTGTAAAACTAGTAGGAGGAGTAGATTATAGTTATGGATTAAAAGGGAATATTGAATTTAAGGTGAGTGCGGTTTCGCCTCAAATTCAAAAAGATGCATTAAACGCAATGATAGCTTCTTTAGCACCAAAGCAATTATCTATTCCAGAGAAACTCCTTACACAGCTTCCGCCAGCTGCATTTGGTTACCCGAAAACTAGGGAAAGTTTTCGCTCACAAACAGGTGTTACTTTCGATTTTTTAGGAGCAGCAAGCTCTTTAGGTAATGGAATAATTAAAATGATATTAAACCCACAACGTGTTTCACGCTTGGTTCAACAAAAAGCTCTTGCTCCAGACCAACTATCATTCGATGAGACTGCAAACCTTTTAACGCAAGCCATTTTTAAAAAGCAGTACGCTAATTCGTACCATAAAGCTATTCAGACGCAGTTAAAAGAGGTATATTTAAATTCTGTATTTGAACTTCATACAAATGCTAATACTTCAGCTTCTGTTAAAGCAATTAGTTTTGGTATTATAAATCGTATAGAAAGATTTTTGAACAGCAGTAAAGACCCACATCGTTTTTATTATTTAGATAAAATTAAACGCTTTTATTTAAATCCTCAAAAATTTGAAGCTCAGGAAACACCTGTTCTTCCAGATGGTTCTCCTATAGGCGAAACACCTTTTTGTAGTCAATTTCCTATGAATAATTAAGAATAACCATTTAATCATAACATACATTCGTGAAAGTAAATTTAATTAGTGATACGGTTACTGTGCCTTCTTTGGATATGCTCAAAGCTATGCAAGAGGCAAAAGTAGGAGACGATGTCTTTAAAGAAGACCCTACCGTAAATGCACTGGAGGCTAAAGTCGCTGAACTTTTTGGTAAAGAAGCAGCTTTATTTTTTCCATCAGGTACAATGGCCAACCAAACGGCAATTAAGTTGCACACACAACCAGGGGAGCAATTAATTTGCGATCATTTTGCTCATATATTTAATTATGAAGGCGGAGGGGTGAGTTTTAATAGTGGAGTTTCGTGCAGTGTAATAGAAGGCGATAGAGGTCTTATAAAAGCTAAACAAGTAGCTTCTAAAATTAATCCGTCAGATTTTTACCACTCTCCATTATCAACTTTGGTTTGCTTAGAAAACACAACGAACAAAGGCGGTGGAGCTTGTTATAGTTTAAAAACAATTAAAGCAATTAACTTAGTTTGTAAAGAACATAATTTGAGATTGCACTTAGACGGGGCTCGAATATGGAATGCATTGGTAGTTACTGGAGATGACCCTAAAGAGTATGGAGCGCTTTTCGATACTATTTCGGTTTGTTTTAGTAAAGGATTGGGAGCACCTGTAGGTTCTGCATTAATTGGTAGTAAAAGAATAATTGAAAAAGCACTCCGCATTCGAAAAGTTTTAGGCGGGGGGATGCGTCAGGCGGGCTCTCTTGCAGCAGCAGCTATATATGGTATTGACAATCATTGGAAACTTTTGACAGAAGATCACCGCAAAGCAAAAGAATTAAGAGATGTTTTAGTTTCATTGCCATTTATCGAAAAAGTAGAACCAGTAGACACAAACATTATTATTTTTAAACTAGAAAATTCAGTTGAAGATCAAAGTTTTATAAAAAAAATAGAATCACTGGGGATTCGTTTAATTTCTATGGGAGAAGGTAAACTTCGGATGGTTACACACAGAGATTATACACAAGAACAACACGAATATGTTTTGAATATACTTAAAGGCTTGAAAATTAGTGATTTTGCATAATGTCAATGAGAAGTAGTAATAAACTATACTAAAGTGAAGAATGTTTAGTATTAAAACAATGGAACTTAAAGAATATAAGAATAACCTTAAATACAAGAAACCATATGTTATCTATATCAAAATTTAAGATAAATATTAAAAGTTTAGTTGGATTATTTTTTAGTGTTATTTTCGCCCAATCTTGTGGTACAAATTCAAATTCAACATCTATGAAAGACATTAAGCCGCCTATGGCAGAGCAAAAACCATATCAACATAAAATTCATGATGACATTCGTATGGACGAATATTTTTGGTTGAAAGAGCGTGATAATACTGAAGTGATTGATTATTTGGAACGCGAAAATGATTACTATCAAAAGCTTACTGCACATACTTCGGAGTTTAAGGATAACCTTTTTGAAGAAATGAAAGCAAGAATAAAGGAAGATGATAGCTCTGTACCTTATTTTTATAATGGGTATTGGTATATTACGCGCTATGAGACAGGGAAAGACTATCCTATTTATACCCGAAAAAAAGGAAGTAAAGAAGCCAAAGAAGAGATTCTATTTGATTGCAATGAAATGGCAAAAGATTACGATTACTTTAGATTGGTAGGTATTAATATTAGTTTAGATAACACTAAAGTTGCTTTTGCAATAGATACTGTCTCTAGGCGTCAATACACCTTAAAAGTTAAGGATTTGTTGACAGGAGAAATTTTAAATACTTCAATAGAGAATACAACTGGAGGAAGTGTATGGGCAAACGATAATGAAACCTTGTTTTATAATAAGAAAAACCCTGTAACACTACGTTCCGAAGCAGTTTATCGCCATAACATTAATTCTGAAAACGGTGAGAGTACTTTAGTTTATGAAGAAAAAGACGATACTTTTTCTGTTTATGTGAGCATATCTAAATCTAACGAATATATTTTTATAGCTTCATATAGTACATTAACTACAGAATATCAATATATCAAAGCAGACAATGCGCTAAATGAGTTTAAGTATATTCAAAAAAGAGAGCGAGGAATTGAGTACGATATTTATCATTACGGTAATTATTTTTACGTACTTACTAATGCCGATGGGGCAACTAATTATAAAGTAATGCGTACTCCTGTAACAGAAACTGAACGTAAGCACTGGGAACGTTTTTTAGATCATCGCCCAGATGTACTATTAGAGGATATGGATATGTTCAAAGCGTATTTTACAATAACTGAAAGAAAACAAGGGCTTTCTAAAATTAAAATTAAATCATGGGACGGAAAGAAAGACTTTTATTTACCTATTGAAGGAGAAACATATACGTTATATACGTCTACAAACCCTTCTTTTGATACCACTAAACTTCGTTATGTTTTCAATTCTATGACAACGCCTCCATCTATTATAGAATATGATATGGAAACAGGTATAAAAGACGTTTTGAAAGAAGAAGAAGTATTAGGAGGTAGTTTTGATAAGAATAATTATACATCTCAGCGTTTATGGGCTAAAGCCGACGATGGAGTTGAAATTCCGATTTCGATTATACACCATAAAGACACAAAATTAAACTCTAATACGCCAATATTACTTTATGCATATGGTGCATATGGAACAACTATAGACCCAAATTTTTCAGCTAATCGACTAAGTTTACTAGATAGAGGTTTTGCTTTTGCAATAGCTCATGTGCGAGGGGGCGAATATATGGGTAGAACATGGTATGAAGATGGGAAACTATTAAAAAAGAAAAATACATTTACAGACTTTATAGCGTGTTCAAAATTTTTAATTGATGAAAAAGTGACTTCATCAAGTCATTTATATGCCTATGGAGGTTCTGCAGGAGGTTTATTAATGGGTGTGATTTTGAATGACGCTCCAGAATTGTACAATGGTGTTATTGCTGCGGTTCCTTTTGTAGATGTAGTAACAACTATGCTAGATGATACTATCCCTCTTACTACCTTTGAATATGATGAATGGGGTAACCCGAATGATAAGGAGTATTATAATTATATTAAGTCTTATTCGCCTTATGACAATGTAAAAGCTCAAGAATATCCCCACTTATTAGTTTCTACAGGCTTACACGATTCTCAGGTTCAGTACTGGGAACCAGCAAAGTGGGTGGCAAGGTTACGTAAATTGAAAACGGATAATAATCAACTATTTCTTGACACTAATATGAAAGCAGGGCATGGAGGTGCTTCAGGTCGTTTTGATGCATTGCATGAGGTTGCTAAAAAATATACATTTTTACTTAACCTAGAAAAACAGCTTAATTGACATTTTTTAACTAAGTTTGCACTGTTTTTTACTAAATTTTTTAAATGGAAAATATCCTTCAAGTTTCAAATAGTATACTTGACCTTATCGGAAAGACACCATTAATTAAGCTTAACGAAATAGTTAAAGGTTATAAAGGCGAGTATTTTGCAAAATGGGAAGCTGCAAACCCAGGGCATTCTAACAAAGATAGAATTGCTTTATATATTATTGAAGAAGCTGAGAAACAGGGGATTTTAGATAAAGATTCTGTTATTATTGAAACTACATCTGGTAATACAGGGTTTAGCCTTGCTATGGTTTCATTGATAAAGGGATACGAATGTGTTCTTGCAGTCACGTCGAAATCATCTGAAGATAAAATTAGTATGCTTAGGGCTATGGGAGCCAAAGTATATGTTTGTCCTGCACATGTTAAAGCAGATGACCCACGTTCTTATTATCAGGTTGCAAAGCGTATTCAAGAAGAAACAGCAAAGGCGGTTTATATAAATCAATATTTTAATCAATTGAATATACAAGCCCATTATGAAACTACTGGTCCTGAAATATGGGAACAAACAAACGGGCAGATAACACATCTTATTGCTTGTAGTGGAACAGGGGGGACTATATCGGGCTGTGGGCGTTTTTTAAAAGAACAAAACCCAAATATCAAAATAATTGGTGTTGATGCATATGGGTCTGTGTTAAAGAAATATCACGAGACACAAGAATTGGACGTTAATGAAATTTATCCTTATCGTATCGAGGGATTGGGTAAAAATATGATTCCAAGTGCTACAGATTTCGAAGTTATAGATACTTTTGTAAAAGTAAGTGATGAAGAAAGTGCTCATAGTGCACGCGAAACTACATTGAAAGAAGGCATGTTTGTAGGATATACTTCTGGAGCTGCTATTCAGGCAATAAAACAGCTAAATGAAGAAAATTGTTTTGATGAGAACAGTAAAATTGTGACTATTTTCCCAGATCATGGGTCGCGATATATGAGTAAAATATATAATGATAAGTGGATGCGTGAGCAGGGCTTCTTTGATTCATATCATGTGAAAGACCCAAAAAGTGTTGAATATATTTAGTGATTTTATATAAGAAACTATTATTAAGTAATGATAAGTGATTTATTCGATAGAATTCTAGAAAACAAAGGACCATTAGGTAAATGGGCATCTGTAGCTGAAGGATATTATACATTCCCAAAGTTAGAAGGTGAGATTTCGAATAGAATGAAGTTTAGAGGTAAAGAAGTCATTACATGGAGTATAAACGATTATTTAGGACTTGCAAATGACCCTGAAGTAAGAGAAGCAGATATAGAAGCGGTAAAGAAGTTTGGATCTGCATATCCTATGGGTGCAAGAATGATGTCGGGACATACGGATTTGCACGAGAAGTTAGAGCAAGAACTGGCTAATTTTGTAAAGAAAGAAAGTGCCTATGTATTAAATTTTGGATACCAAGGCATAATATCTACTATTGATACATTAGTTTCTAAAAATGATATTATTGTTTATGACGTAGATTCCCATGCGTGTATTGTTGATGGGGTACGTTTACATTTAGGTAAACGCTTTACATATAAGCATAATGATATTGAGAGCTTAGATAAAAATTTAGAAAGAGCAACAAAAGCAGCTGAAAAAACAGGCGGAGGAATTCTTGTGATTTCTGAAGGTGTGTTTGGGATGCTTGGGCAACAAGGTCGTTTAAAAGAAATTGTAGCACTTAAATCGAAATATAAGTTTCGCCTTTTGGTAGATGATGCACATGGTTTCGGTACTATGGGAGCTACAGGAGCAGGAGCAGGAGAGGAGCAAGGAATTCAAGATGGGATTGATATTTACTTTGCAACTTTTGCCAAAGCAATGGCATCTACAGGAGCTTTTATTGCTGCCGATAAAGAAATTATCGGTTATATGAAGTATAATATGCGTTCTCAAATGTTTGCAAAATCACTGCAGTCAGTTTTAGTTGAGGGCGTATTGAAGCGTTTAGATCTGCTTAAAACAAAACCAGAACTCAGAACAAAACTTTGGGAAAACGTAAAAGCACTCCAAACAGGACTTAAGGATAGAGGTTTTGACATTGGAACGACCCAAAGCTGTGTTACCCCAGTTCACCTAAAAGGAACTATACCTGAAGCCATGGTATTAGTAAGAGATATAAGAGAAAACTATGGTATTTTTTGTTCTATTGTTGTTTATCCTGTAGTTCCAAAAGGAATTATTCTCTTGCGCTTAATACCTACTTCAACACATACACTTGAAGATATAGAGGTTACTTTAGATGCTTTTTCAGGAATACGCGAACGGTTACAAAACGGAGTGTATAAAAAAATGTCTGCGGAGATTAAAGATTTGTAAAGAGTACTCTAATACTTTTTATTTACAACAACAATAAGCTTATTATGTATTAATCATTAATCATAACAGGCATTACCAACATAATAATTTGTTCGTTTTCATCAGTTGAATCAGTAGGGGCAATAATACCTGCTCTATCGGGGAGTGACATAGCTAAAGAAACTTCGTTAGTAGAAAGATTGTTTAGCATTTCTACTAAAAACCGAGAGTTAAACCCAATTTGTAAATCATCTCCTTGGTATTGGCAATTTAGCCTTTCTTCAGCTCTATTGTTAAAGTCAAAATCTTCGGCAGAAATATTCAGTTCAGCTCCTGCAACTTTTAATCGTATTTGATGT
This sequence comes from Candidatus Arcticimaribacter sp., assembly GCA_965277835.1. Lineage (GTDB taxonomy): Bacteria > Bacteroidota > Bacteroidia > Flavobacteriales > Flavobacteriaceae > Arcticimaribacter. The sequence continues at coordinate 458,417 of OZ255841.1, forward strand.
GTCGTTTTATTTGAAAAAATACTAACCCTACGCAAAGAGTTTAAGAATAACTCCCTCGAAATAGTCATTACATTAGGGTTCTCTTTAGGGATAACAGCTTCATAATTAGGATATTTCCCTTCAATCAATCGACAGTTAAGCGTAATATTGCCAAACGAAAACTGAGCATTGGTGTCATTGTACTCAATACTAACAATTTCTTCACTTCCTTGCATAATGCCTTTTAGAATTTGTAATGCTTTTTTGGGCATAATAAACTCTGCAGTTTTATTTGCCTTAAGATCAGTACGTGTGTACTTCACTAGCTTATGTGCATCTGTAGCTACAAAGGTTAGGCTTTCTGGAGAAAACTGAAAAAATACACCACACATCACTGCACGTAAATCATCGTTACTAGAAGCAAACAAAGTAGAATTTATAGCATTAGCTAAAGTATCTGCCATAATTTCAGTTTTGCTAGGGTCTTTTAGATGTAGTGCTTTCGGAAAATCATCTCCTGAAACATGAGCCAAAGAATATTTGCCATTATTTGCATTAATCTCTACCGTATTGTTTTCTGAAACTATGAAAGTTAAAGGTTGCTCAGGAAATGTTTTTAATGTGTCTAGTAATAGCCGTGCAGACAAAGCAATAGTACCACTTGAGTCAGACTCCACCTCAATACTCGAAGACATTCTTGTCTCCAAATCAGAAGCCGTAAGTGTTAACCGATTGGTTTGAAGCTCAAAGAGGAAATTATCTAAAATAGGTAATGTATTCGATGTGTTAATTACGCCGCCTAATATTTGTAATTGTTTTAGTAGTTGTGTACTTGAGACAATGAATTTCATATAATAAAATAGTATTTTATTGAAAAACTCAAAGATATTTTAATTGTAATTAAAAGCGAAAGAAACTTATCAACATTAATTAGCGATAATTTTTATGCCTCAAATAATTTAATGCCAAACCAATACATAAAAACAATAATAAAGGCGATAGTAAACTAAAATAACGCCAAAACAAACCTCTGAGATTAACCTTTGTAGTGTCTAGCATTGCAATTTTAATTTCTTTTGAACGAAGCTTTAATAGCTCAGTATCACCCATTAAATAATGAATAGTATTCTTTATAAATTGCTTATTACTGTAATAGTTGTTTGTCCACTTGTCATAACCTAATTCTAAAGGTTTTCCTTTGTCGGTCTGATTTTCAATGAGGTTTCCATCGCCAAAAACAGCAATACGTGCATTAGTTCGAGGCGGTTTTTCCCATTCGAAAGGTTGAATACGATTGTTAAATAAAGAAGGGAATTCTCCTTCTAATAATACACCTAATATTTTTTGAGAATCGCTAAATGTATTAGGGTCTATGGGTTTTGTTGCAGATGAAAGTTCGATTAAAGAAGGAATCCCTTTTATCTTTGTAAAAGGAGAAGACTCTAATAAAATTTGTTTATAAACTTTATTTTTAAGTGTATCAATAGGGCTTGCAAATTGTAAAAGCACATTATTTACCGCAGCACCTATAAGGTTATTTTGTCTTGGGGGAACAAGGGGATGATACGCCCAAGGGTAAGGGAGATATTGAGTGTTGTTTTGACTACCTTGTGCCAAAACAATAGGGGCATTATAGACGTCTTGTACGAGTTCTTGACGTACCCTAAAGCCAAATTTAAAAAACAAGTCATCTAACTCTAGCCTATTCCCGTAACTTACGGCAGTTCCACTTAAATTAAATAAACTATCTTTTCGGATAGCTACAGGGTCAATAAAATATATTGAATTCCCCCCTTGTTGTGTATATTGGTCTAGTATAAATTTTTCTGTATTCGAAAATATTTCCTTTGGATTTGATACCAATAGTAAGTCAAAATTATTTAGGTTTTCTAGGGTTTTCTTTGGTGTTTCGGGGAAAGCCTTTAAATCGAAAGATGCTAAGTTATAGTAGGGAGATAGACTCTGTAATGCACTTGTGACTAATATATCCTTTGACGTTTTGTGAGATGAGAGAAACGCTATCTTTTTCTTATTCTCTAAGAATAATTGATGGACACCATCCATAGTAACATATTCTAGTTGTTGAATTGACCGAATGATACGTTGTTCTGGGGTGTCGCCTAGATTCTTTTGTAAGAGTGATACGCGTACTGACCGATTTCCTTTATTGATAATCATCCAAGGGAAAACATAGGACTGTGACACAACTTGATTTTCGTTTTCAACTATTAATTCGGGATATAAGCCATATTGGCTCATTTCTTCTAGCAACTGATTAGTATCTGGTCTTCCTTCAAATGGATCGATAAACTCATAATAAAAATGACCGTTCTGATTTACGATAGATTGAAGTAAAACATCTATTTCGGTTCTTAACCTTTGATATTCTTGGGGTAGCTTACCATTTAAAAAAACATCTACTCGAATAGGCTCTTTTACGTTAAGTAAAAACGTTTTGCTGTCTAAAGATAAAGAGTATCGTTTGTCGGAAGTTAAATCGAACCTATACGAATAAGTCGAAGCAATTATTTGAAGAATAAAAACTCCAATTAAAGTGATTAAAATTTTTATGTAATTTGATTTAACCATTAATTTTTATGCTTCTTTAGTTTAATAACAGTTAAGTATAAGAAAAAGAAAAGTTGTCCAAAAAAATATACAATATCTTTAGTATCAATAATACCCTTACTCATTTGACCATAATGTACACTTATTCCTATAGAATTAATAAATGTATATAATGAATTGTCAGAAAAATATAATGCTAGCTGGCTCCAGCCATAATAATGAAGTAAGCATATTAGTACAGCACTTAAAAAGGCAACTACTTGATTTTTTGTAAGACTAGAACACCAAATTATAATACTGCTATAAACAGACGCTAATAGAAATAATCCAAAATAAGACCCCCAAAATGCGCCCCAATCAAATATATCAGCATCAAACTTTAGTTGAATAATAGCAATACTGTATATAAAAGAAGAGAGAAGCACACAATTAACTAAAAACAGTATCCCTAAGAATTTACCAATTACTAATTCCCATAATGATATCGGCTTTGTAAAAAGAAGTTCTATTGTTTTAGATTTTATTTCTTCAGAAAAGCTTTTCATTCCAATGGCAGGGATTAAAAATAAAAGAAGCCAAGGGGTTAATTCAAAAAATAAATTTAAGTCTGCAAAACTAGATTGAATTAAATTAAATGAATTTGAGAAGAACCATAAGAATAACCCACTAAAAATATAATACACCCCTAAAATAGTGTAGCCTATAGGGGTTGTAAAAAAAGTAAGTACCTCTCTTTTTGCAATAGCAAACATAATTAGTGAAATTGAATTTTTATAGCGTCTCTAAAATTGAGTCCAAATAAGCTAAAAGCACTGTTAACCGTTTTGCTATTGCTTTTATATATAGCAAACTCTAAGTGCCCAGCGTCATTAAATAATGCTATTTTTTTTCCATCTTCTTCCCTTTTTTCTTTTGGTACCGAGAAGTCAATTGCTTCGGTATAAGATTCATGAATTTTATCAAAGGGTTCTCCTTTAGCGTAAATAGTAAAGCTACGCCCTCTCTTATGACTATTAAAAAAGTTACGCGTAATATTTGTTACTACATTCCCAAAATTGTCAATATATATAACGCTCCCAAGAATTTGATCCTCATTTTTGTTTATTACTGGTTTTACATCGGTTACCTCTTTAATTTCGTTAATAGGCTTTCCTATTACATCTAAACTTCCGTTTCGGGCAATATGGCTTGCAACCTTAACAAAAACATCCATTACGGGGAACGAGGTTGTAATGCTATTATGAATATTAATTTCAACAACTCTTTCAGGGCTTTTGTCTTCCTTAATCAGGGATAAAATACCATTATTTGCACCTATAAAGTAATGCTTATCAAAATACATTACAAGATGAGCATTTTCTGGAGTAAACTCAGAATCGACCCCAATGATATGAATACTCCCGTTTGGAAATGTTTTATAAGCGTTTTTAATTATATAAGCTGCTTCTGTCGAATTAAAAGGGCTTACTTGGTGTGATATATCAATAATCGTCACATCTTTTATTTCCCGAAATAGAGCAGCTTTAATTGTTGCAACAAAATAATCTTTAAGTCCAAAGTCGGTTGTTAAGCTCACAAACGGCATAAAGAAATTATTTTTTTTAATAAACTATTTGAGTAATAGCATTAATTTTGATACAAACTTACAAATCCTAAAAATAAAATTACTCTAAAACCGTATAGCTTTTGAACAAAATCGAAATTGAATTAATTGACATAAATACTAGAGAATTCTTTGGACAACAAAACTCTAATATTAAACAACTACGTTCTTATTTTCCAAAACTAAAGATAGTTGCACGTGGTAATGCCATTCAGGCTTTTGGAGAAGAAAATATACTTACTGAATTTGAAAAGCGCATAAATTTATTAATAACTCATTTTAATAAATTTAATATACTAAGTCATAGCGTAATAGAATATATTTTTACTTCCGATAATCCTGAAAATTTTGATATAGTAGATAATAAAAAGACGTTTATTCTTAGCGGAGTTAAGGGTAAGGTTATAAAGGCAAAAACACCAAACCAACTACGATTGCTTGAACTTAGTGAAAAGTGCGATATGCTTTTTGCTATTGGCCCAGCAGGAACAGGAAAGACCTATACTAGTGTAGCTTTAGCTGTGAAAGCACTAAAAGAAAAGCAAGTAAAACGTATTATACTTACACGTCCAGCGGTAGAAGCAGGAGAAAATTTGGGCTTCCTTCCTGGAGACATGAAAGAGAAACTAGATCCTTATATGCAGCCATTGTATGATGCTTTAAGAGATATGATTCCTTCCGAACGGCTTAACAATTATTTAGAAAAAGGCGTAATTCAGATAGCCCCATTGGCATTTATGAGAGGAAGGACGTTGGACAATGCCTTCGTAATTTTGGACGAAGCTCAAAACACTACGCATGCACAAATGAAAATGTTTTTAACCCGAATGGGTTTACACGCAAAATTTATTATAACAGGTGATCCAGGGCAAATAGACCTTCCTAAGCGTACAGTTTCTGGATTGAAAGAGGCGCTTCTAATACTAAAAGAGACAAAAGGCATAGAAATGATATACTTAGATGACCGCGATGTAATTCGGCACAGCTTGGTAAAAAAGATTATTGATGCTTATAGATATATTGAAAATCAAAATTAGAGACGACTTATGAATACACTTTTAGCATCTTCATTTGTTCTACCAGGGCAACAATCTAAATATACCGGTAAAGTAAGAGAGGTTATTCGTTTAGAAAATGATTTGTTAGTAATGATAGCCACAGATAAACTTTCGGCTTTTGATGTGGTTATGCCCAGAGGGATTCCCTATAAAGGACAAATTTTAAATCAAATTGCTACTCAAATGATGCAGGCAACCGCTGATATTGTTCCTAATTGGCTAGAAGCTACCCCAGACCCTTGTGTAGCAATTGGTAAACAATGTACACCTTTTAAAGTAGAAATGGTAATTCGCGGATACCTTTCGGGACACGCAGCCAGAGAATATAAGCTAGGTAAACGATTACTTTGCGGAGTTTCTATGCCAGACGGAATGATTGAGAATGATCGTTTCCCAGCACCTATTATAACTCCTGCAACCAAGGCAGAAGAAGGGCATGATGAGGATATCTCGAGAGAAGACATTATAGCTCAAGGTATTGTTTCTGAAAAAGACTATATCATATTAGAAAATTATACACGACTATTGTTTGAACGAGGCACCAAACTGGCAAATGAAAAAGGATTAATATTAGTAGATACGAAGTATGAGTTTGGTAAAACCACAGATGGAGAAATTGTTTTAATAGATGAAATTCATACACCAGATTCATCACGATATTTTTATGCAAATGGTTATAAAGAACGACAAGAGAAAGGGCAATTGCAAAAACAATTATCAAAAGAATTTGTGCGTCAATGGCTTATTTCAAAAGGTTTTCAGGGTTTAGAAGGACAACAAGTCCCAAAGATGAGCGATGCTTATATTGAAGAAGTGTCTGGGCGTTATATAGAATTATTTGAACATATTACTGGCACAACTTTTCAAAAGAGTAATACTACAAATATTGAAAAACGTATAGAGGCTAATGTTTTGGCATATCTAAACGAACGAGGTAAAAAGAAGTAATAGCTTGTTATCGGTTTTCTAACTTAGATGCCAGCTATTTTAATTGCAAAACCTTGTAATTAAATTATTTAGCGCATTATAATCATCTCTTTTTTAAAGAATTTATAATATGTATAAGCAATATCGAAAGTATTAGTCATAATAAAATCCAGTACTTTTTAACTTATATTGTTAATTTCTTAATCTTTTTGACTTAGCCATAATCCTTGAAACTATATATATTAGCGACTTAATTTTATGGCAGAAAACACACAATATACCGAGGAAAATATAAAGTCTCTTGACTGGAAAGAACATATCCGTATGCGCCCTGGTATGTATATAGGAAAACTTGGCGATGGTTCTTCTCCTGATGACGGTATTTATATTTTACTTAAAGAAGTTCTTGATAATTGCATTGATGAGTTTGTAATGGGCGCAGGTAAGACTATTGAGATTCAAATAAAAGAGCAAGAAGTTAGTGTACGTGATTATGGTCGAGGTATTCCACTAGGGAAAGTAGTCGATGTAGTCTCTAAAATGAATACAGGCGGGAAATACGATTCAAGAGCTTTTAAGAAATCTGTAGGGCTAAACGGTGTAGGGACAAAGGCAGTCAATGCCCTTTCATCATCTTTTCGTGTGGACTCTAGCCGCGAGAGTCAAACAAAATATGCAACTTTTGAGCAAGGCAATTTGATAGAAGAAGCGAACCCCGTCAAAAGCTCTAAAAGGAGAGGGACACGAGTTAGTTTTACTCCAGACCAAGCTATTTTTAAAAACTATCGTTTTCGTAATGAATACATTGTGAAAATGATTAAAAACTATGTATATCTCAACCCTGGTTTAGTTATAGATTTTAATGGAGAGAAATACGTTTCGGAGAATGGACTGAAAGACCTGTTAGAAGACCAAGTAAACGAAAAAGATATTTTATACCCAATTATTCATTTGAAGGGTAATGATATTGAAGTGGCGATGACCCATAGCAAAACTCAGTATAGCGAAGAATATCACTCTTTTGTTAATGGGCAAAACACAACACAGGGCGGAACCCACTTAGCGGCTTTTAGAGAAGCTCTTGTTAAAACGATGCGAGAGTATTTTGGGAAGAATTATGATGCTGCAGATATTAGAAAATCTATTATATCAGCAATAAGCATAAAAGTTATGGAGCCAGTTTTTGAATCGCAAACAAAAACAAAATTGGGTTCTACCGAAATGGGTGACAAATTACCAACTGTTCGTTCTTATATAAACGAATTTTTAGGTACACAGTTAGACAATTATTTGCATAAAAACCCAGAAACCGCCGAACATATACAACGAAAAATAGTACAGGCAGAGAAGGAACGAAAAGAACTCTCGGGAATACGAAAACTTGCGCGCGACCGTGCAAAGAAAGCCAGTTTACATAATAAAAAATTGAGAGACTGTCGAATTCATTTAGGAGACCTTAAGAAAGACGGAAGGCTCGATTCTACAATATTTATTACTGAGGGAGATTCGGCAAGTGGTTCTATTACCAAATCGCGTAATGTAAATACACAAGCTGTGTTTAGTTTGCGAGGCAAACCCCTGAATACTTTTGGTATGAGCAAGAAAGTTGTTTATGAAAATGAAGAATTTAATTTGTTGCAAGCAGCCCTTAATATAGAAGACAGCATGGAGAATTTGCGTTATAACAATATTGTTATAGCAACAGATGCTGATGTTGATGGGATGCATATTCGTTTACTACTAATTACCTTTTTCTTGCAATTTTTTCCTGAACTTATAAAAGAAGGGCATTTATATATTTTGCAAACCCCTTTATTTAGAGTTAGAGATAAGAACCAAACTTTTTATTGTTATTCTGAATTAGAACGCATAGAGGCTATTAATAAATTGAAAGCAAAAGCAGAAATCACAAGGTTTAAAGGCTTAGGAGAAATTTCCCCAGATGAGTTCAAGCACTTTATAGGAGAAGACATTCGATTAGATCCTGTAATGCTAGATAAGGCAACAACTATAGAAGATCTTCTCGAATTTTATATGGGGAAAAACACACAAATTCGTCAAGATTTCATCATTAACAACCTTAAAGTAGAGTTAGATTTAGCAGAGTCTTAAAATTTAGATATGGGAGAAGGTAAATTTTATGAGGAGAATAATGAAACTGGTTTAGGGCAAAACTCTGACACCTTGGTTAAGGTAACAGGGATGTATAAGGATTGGTTTTTAGACTACGCTTCCTATGTTATTTTAGAACGCGCTGTACCTGCAATATTAGATGGGCTTAAGCCTGTACAAAGGCGTATTCTTCATTCTATGAAAGATTTAGATGATGGACGTTATAATAAAGTAGCTAATATTGTTGGGCATACTATGCAGTACCATCCTCACGGAGATGCAAGTATAGCAGATGCAATGGTACAAATTGGTCAAAAAGACCTGTTGATTGATACACAAGGGAACTGGGGTAACATCCTCACAGGCGACCGTGCGGCAGCATCGCGCTATATTGAGGCACGTTTATCTAAATTTGCATTGCAAGTTGTTTTTAGCCCAAAGGTTACTAATTGGCAGTTATCGTATGATGGGCGAAAAAAAGAACCAATAAATTTACCTGTTAAATTTCCACTTCTACTAGCCCAAGGAGCAGAAGGAATAGCCGTAGGGCTTTCTACAAAAATATTACCTCATAATTTCAATGAACTTATTCAAGCAAGTATTTCTTACTTGAAGGGGAAAAAGTTTACTCTAGTGCCAGACTTTCAAACAGGAGGGATTATTGATATACAAAATTATAATGATGGACTTAGAGGGGGTAAAGTCCGTGTGCGTGCTAAAATTAAATTGCTAGATAAAAGTACTCTTGCGATTACAGAAATTCCTTTTAGTACTACAACTTCAAGCCTTATTGATTCTATACTTAAAGCTAATGAAAAAGGAAAAATTAGAGTTCGCAAAATAGAAGATAATACGGCAGCAAATGTTGAAATTTTAATTCATTTACCTAACGGTACCTCGCCTGATAAAACGATAGATGCACTATACGCTTTTACGGCTTGCGAAACATCTATATCTCCTTTAGGGTGTATTATTATAGACCATAAACCTCATTTTATTGGGGTTTCCGAGATGCTTAAAGTCTCTACTGACACTACAGTTCAGGTTTTAAAAAGAGAGCTGGAAATTAAATTGCAAGAACTTGATAATCAATGGCATTTTGCTTCTTTGGAACGTATTTTTATTGAAAATAGAATATACATACAAATTGAAGATCAAGACACTTGGGAAGGTGTTTTAAAAGCTATTGATAATGGACTTAAACCATTTATTAAAGTTTTAAAAAGAGAAGTAGTTGAAGACGATTTAGTTCGATTGACAGAAATTAAAATTAAACGCATATCAAAATTTGATATAGACAAGGCACAACAAAAAATAGAAGCCTTAGAAGGAGAAATTGAAGAGGTTAAAAATTATTTAAATAATTTAATTGAATACTCAATAAACTACTTTTTAAATTTAAAAAAAGAATATGGTAAAGGAAAAGGGCGTATGTCTGAAATCCGCATATTTGATGATGTTGATGCAAAGAAAGTTGTAGTTCGTAATCTTAAACTTTATGTAAATAAGAAAGAAGGTTTTATAGGAACATCTCTAAAAAAAGACGAGTTTATATGTGATTGCTCAGATATAGATGACATTATTGTTTTTACCAAAAGTGGTAAAATGCAAGTGGTTAAAGTGGGCAGTAAAGTTTTTATAGAGAAGAACATTATATATGCCGCTGTTTTTAAAAAGAAGGACGAACGTACAATATATAATTTGGTATATAAAGACGGAAAGGGAGGGACATCATATATTAAAAGGTTTGCAGTAACAGGTATTACCCGCGATAAAACTTACGACCTTACTCAAGGTAAGGCTGGCTCTGAAGTATTATATTTTACTGCTAACCCTAATGGCGAAGCCGAGGTTATTACCATTTTATTACGAAATACAGGTACGATTAAAAAATTGAAATGGGATCTTGATTTTACAGACCTTCAAATAAAAGGTCGAGGCGTTAGAGGTAACATAGTTACTAAGTATAATATTCTTCGTATTGAATTTAAAGAGAAAGGTGTTTCCACATTAAAGCCTCGAAATATTTGGTTTGATACTACAGTCCTAAAATTGAACACCGACCAACGAGGGAAATTACTAGGAGCTTTTAGAGGAGATGATAAATTATTGATAATTGATGATAAAGGAAATGCGAAGACTATAATACCCGATTTTAATCTTCATTTTGATACGATGCCTCAAATAATGGAACGTTGGGTTAAGAACCGCCCAATTACCTCGGTGTATTATGATGTTGAAAAAGGACGTTATTTTATAAAACGATTCCTCATTGAAAATGAAAACAGAGAAAATTATTTCTTAAAAGAAAATTCAAAATTAATTTTTATTAGTACTGAATGGCGCCCCGTTATTGAGCTTGTTTTTGCAAAACCTAAAGGGGGTACTGCTCTTCCAAATAAAAGAGTAATAGTAGAAGAGATTATTGGGGTTAAGGGTTATAAGGCATTTGGCAATCAGCTTACCAAAAATAAACTGAAAGAAATAACGCTTGTAGATTCGTTACCTTATGAGGAATCTAAAGAAGAATCAGTACATGAAATTGAAGTAATTGAGGCTGACCAAATTAAGAATCAAAATGATGAAGAAGGAAACCCGCAAATAAGTTTAAACCTTTAATTTTTTCATTTTTCTTAATCTCATATTCAAAAACTCAATACCTAAAGAAAAACTGATAGCAAAGTATAAATACCCTTTGGGAATTACGCCGACTTCGTTATCAAGTATTGTTACATTTGAAACATGTGCTCCTTCAGTAATTAGCATAAAGCCAATTAGAATTAAAAAAGAAAGCCCAAGTATTTGTATAGAAGGATGCTTATGAATAAAAGCTGAAACAGCTTTTACAAAAATCATCATTATTACTATAGAAATTATTACTGCAATAACCATTATTGGTATGGCATTCGAAATCCCGTTAGTCATTCCGACAGCTGTAATTATTGAGTCGAATGAAAAAATAATATTCAGCAAAGCTATTTGAATAATTGCTTTTGATAAAGATATTTTCTTTGTTGCAGTTCCTTTACTTTCTATATCCACTTCTATTTTTTCACAAATCTCGCTAGTACTTTTATATAGCAAAAATATACCGCCAAGAATAAGAATGATAGACTGTCCGTTTATATTAGCTTGCAACCAAGATGTTTCAATTGTTAATAAGGCGTTTTGCGACCGAAAAATAAGGCTAATACCAAAGAGTAAAACAATTCTAAGAATCATTGCCAAAATGAGCCCAACATTAGTAGCTAATTTTTGGTGCTTTTCTTCTAGCTTTTGTGTAATAATTGAAATAAAAAGTAGGTTGTCAATGCCTAAAATTATTTCAAGAAAAGTAAGTGTAAGTAATGCAGTAATAGCTTCTGAAGTAAATATTACGTGTTCCATATTTAGTCGCTTATTTTTGTGATAGTACCTCTTCTTATGTTTTTTCGATCCCCTACGATACCATACTCAAAAGTATATTGGTTCTTGTCAGTTGTAAGTATTTTGATAGCTAAAGGTCTTTTGTCTTGATTTGAGGTAGGGTTTAGTTTTGTTAAAACGCATTCGCAAGTGTTAATCCATCGTATTTGTGCAGAATCAATAACGCCTTCAAATGTTTCGATTTCAAACTCTTTAGTGCGTACAAATGTAGAGTGCAGCATTTTATCTCCAGCTAAAACTTTAAATTCAAAAGTCCCTACATGAAATTTTTCGCAGTCTCTCTCTACGTGATAACAAGAAGTAACAGTAATAAGTAAAACGAAAGATAAGTATCGAAAACATTTCATACCTCACAAAGTTAGGGTAAAGTACTAAGTTTTTTTTGTAATTAACTTAAAACTATTATCAGAATATATGTATATAATTTCTTTTACTTCGGGCGTGGTATTGGTGTCACTCTCGAGAATAATAGTAGGTTCTATATTATCTTGATTATCGTCTGGTTCTAAATCTTGAAATAATGTTGTTGGAGTAGGGGGATGATTATTAGGTGTTTTTAAATTCCCTAACAGCAACCAATCGAACTCTACGTCTTCAAAAGCAAATTGAACTTTTGCAAGAAAATCTAAACTTGGCTTATTTCTTTCCGAAAGGATGTGCGATATACTAGAGCGTTGTACCCCAACTTTTTTTGCAAAATCGGCAGCAGTCAGTTCATTGTCCGACATTATTTTTTTAATCCTTAAAATAATTTCAGTATAGTTTAACATTGTAAACAATTAGAATTGATTAGTGCAATTTACAATAGTAAATTAACTTTTCAAAGCGATAATCGTAATAAATCACTTAAACTTACACTTCACTAAGTACACATAAATATATCATTATTAACAAGTTAAATGTGTTTTTATACAATTGTAACTCTTTTTGCAGATTAGTTTACATCAGATTTAAAATATTGTTTAAAACTTTAAACAAATTAGTGTTTACATTTGTAACTAAATGAAATGTAGTTTAAATAATAGTCGTTTTCTTTCTCCTTTAATTTTATGTAACTATTTAAAGGAGCACAATCTATTTTATAGACTTAGCCAAATAGGTGAATCCGTAAAAGGCAACCCTATTTATTCTTATATAATAGGAAATGGAAGTAAAAAGATACTTATATGGTCTCAAATGCACGGAAACGAAACGACTACTACAAAGGCATTAATTGATTTTTGGAGGTATTTAGAGTCAAACGATGGGGTTAAAATACGTAATGAATGTATATTGTTTATGATACCCCAGTTAAATCCCGATGGGGCGGAAGCATATACCCGACTAAATGCTAATAAAGTAGATTTAAACCGTGATGCAATTAACCTTAGCCAACCCGAAAGTAGGGTTTTGCGAGAGGTATATGAAGAGTTTAAACCCGATTATTGCTTCAATCTTCATGGGCAACGTACTATTTTCACTGCAGGGGACACGGCTATTCCTGCAACAGTGTCTTTTTTAGCTCCTTCTTCAGATGCTGAGCGGTCTATTACGTCTGCTAGGGAAATTGCTATGAAACTTATTGTAGTAGCCAATAGAAAGCTTCAACAGAGTATTCCAAATGCTATAGGAAGATATGACGATAGTTTTAATATTAACTGTGTAGGCGATTATTTTACGTCTCAGAATACGCCTACTATACTTTATGAAGCAGGGCATTATAAAAATGATTATTTAAGAGTTTTTACACGAGAAAGAATTTTCGATGCTTTGGTAAGTATGTCAAATGCAATAGCTACAGATGAGTATAACTCTATTTCGGTTGATGACTATTTAGAAATTCCACAGAATTTTAAAAACCTTAGAGATATAGAAGTCCGTAACCTTAAAATACTAAATGAGGGCAACGAATGTGACAGGGTTTTTATTCAATTTATAGAAGAAAAAAAAGATAACGATGTTGTTTTTATTCCTAAAATAGACACTATAACAACAAATCAATCTAATTTAGTAGGCTTACGGGTTATTGACGCTGCAGCAGATAAAGAATTGATTAATAGGCGTTTTGACTTTGATGCAAACTACAACGAAGCTTCTGCGAAATTAATTTCGTTATTGAATATTGATTAATACTATAAGTATAATATTTAAGCATCTTTCTTTTTCTTATTTTTGTAGAATTATTAATTAACTCTATCCGCAAAATTGAAATTAGATAAAGTAGATCGCCAAATATTAGATATTCTTATAGACAATACAAGAATGCCTTTTACCGAAATCTCTAAAAAACTAGGAACTTCCGTTGGTACCATTCATGTGCGCGTTAAGAAAATGGAAGAATCGGGCATAATAAAAGGCTCTTCTTTAAACTTAGATTATGATAAACTAGGCTATTCTTTTATCGCTTATGTAGGGATTGCCTTAGAAAAGAATAAGATGGTAGAGCAAGTCATCGATGGGCTTGAGAACATCCCTTTTGTAACAGTATCGCACATCACTACAGGAAAGTTTAATGTGTTTTGTAAACTTAGGTCTAAAGACGCTAAACACGCTATGAATATAATTTTTATGATTGATAATATAGACGGGGTTTTGCGTACAGAAACAATGATTTCTCTCGAGGAAAAGATTAATGATAAGAAAAGGCTTATGCGTACAATATTTAATGAGTTATAACCCGTATTAATAATGGCAAGAAAAACAAAAATAGAACGATTTAGAGATTATGTGGTTTCTAAATTTCAGATATATAATAGTCTTTTTTTAACTCTTCCTTTCGAGTCAATTCCCCAAACAGCGCTTTTATTACCTCTGTTTTCTGATTTTTGCTCAAAAGGGTACGACACTAAATTGTCTCCAAAACAAATTGTAGATCAATTCTTTATGAGTTATGCTAAAGATATGAGCTTGAAAGATAGACATAACCTTCTTTTTAGCTTTTTGAAATATATTGAGCGGCAGGTTGTTTTGTTTGATGCCATAGAAGACGCTGGTTTTCCATTTGTTAATAATATGCACGGACGGGGAACACTTCGGTATATAAAAGAAACTACTAAAACTAAAAACAGTTTTTTTGAGCTTAAAAAATATTTGAACCGCTTTAAAGTTCGTGTAGTTCTTACGGCGCACCCTACACAATTTTACCCAGATGCTGTTCTAGGGATAATTACGGATTTAGCAAAAGCATTGAAAGACGGTAATTTAGAGCAAATAAAATTGTTATTGGCGCAACTAGGGAAAACACGTTTTTTTAACAAAGAAAAACCCTCACCTTTAGACGAAGCAATTAGCTTAATTTGGTTTTTAGAAAACATATTTTACGAATCTGCGACTACAATTTATAATTATGTTGAGCAACATATTTTTGAAGGAGAGTCTATTGACAACACTATTTTTGAGCTTGGTTTTTGGCCTGGAGGCGATAGAGACGGCAACCCTTTTGTAACCCCAGAGATTACTTTGAAAACTGCAGAACGCCTACGTTTTACAGTTCTTAGAAACTATTATAGAGACCTGCGAAAGTTACGCAGGAAAATTACCTTTGATAAAGTAGATCAAATTATAGTAGATCTTGAGGCTATATTGTATAACATACTTTTTGGAACTAAAAAAGAAAACGATATTAGCCCTCAGTTTTTTATAGATAAGCTGTTAGGTGTAGAAGATATTTTGAAGGAAGAACACCAAAGCTTATATTTAAGTGAAATTGTTAGTTTACGAAATAAGATAAAGTTATTTGGGTTCCATTTTGCGTCCTTAGATATACGCCAAGACTCTCGAGTTCATAATTATGTTTTCGAAACAATTATTTCTCATCCAGATATTCATAAGCATATTTCTGGGTTACCAAAAGAGTATTCTAAGTTATCAACCTCCGAACGTCTTTTGGTGTTAACTAAGTTAAGCGGAAAAATTCCTAGTAATTTATTTGATGACGAAATTGTAAAGAATACTTTGGACTCTATATATGCAATGAAGGAAATTCAGGAGAGGAACGGCGAAAAAGGGTGTAACCGTTACATTATTAGTAATTGTCAGAACGAAGAGAATATAATGCAACTCTTCGCTTTGCATCGCATTTGTGGATGGGAATCGCCTACGGTTGATTTAATTCCGCTTTTTGAAACCATTGATGATTTAAAATCATCTAAGCAAGTTATGAATGCGATATATTCTAATGCTGATTATTCGAAGCACTTGAACACTAGAGGCATGAAGCAAACCATAATGCTTGGATTTTCTGACGGCACTAAAGACGGCGGATACCTTATGGCAAACTGGGGTATTTATAAGGCAAAAGAAGAACTCTCCGAGATTTCTAATACCTACGGTGTGTCTGTTGCTTTTTTCGATGGAAGAGGAGGACCTCCGGCACGAGGAGGAGGAAACACCCACGAGTTCTATGCCTCAATGGGAGATAAAATTCAGTCGGATGACATTCAAGTAACCATTCAAGGGCAAACTATTAGTTCAAACTTTGGTACATTAGACTCTAGTCAATTTAACTTGGAGCAACTTTTAAGCTCGGGGATATCCAATCAAGTATTTAAGGATAGAAATAATAGCCTTACTGACGATAACCGTAAGACGATGCAAGAGTTAGCAGATTTAAGTTATACGACTTATAGTAATTTTAAATCGCATCCTATGTTTGTACCATATTTAGAGCACATGAGTACACTAAATTATTATTCGAAAACAAATATTGGTAGTCGTCCTTCCAAACGATCGAATTCTAACAAACTAAACTTTTCTGACCTTAGAGCAATCCCATTTGTTGGAAGCTGGAGCCAGTCTAAGCAAAATGTACCTGGCTTTTTTGGGGTAGGTTCTGCAATACATTCATTTGAGACCAATGGTAATTTTGATAGCGTTAAGTCGCTCTACGAAAACTCTATGTTTTTTAGAACGCTTATTGCAAATAGTACCATGAGTTTAACCAAATCATTTTTTAAACTCACAGCACACCTTAGTGAAGACGAAAAATTTGGTGCGTTTTGGAATATCATACACGATGAGTATATTTTAACAAAGCGTATGTTACTTAAACTCACAGGACACTCCGAACTTATGGAAGACCAGCCTGCTGGTAAAGAGTCGATTGAAATTCGTGAAAGTATAGTGCAACCTCTATTAACGATACAGCAATATGCTTTGACTAATATACAAGAGATGAAAAAAATGGAGCAAGAGGAGGTATCGAAAGAAGACTTAGAAACCTATGAAAAATTAGTTACTAGATCGCTTTTTGGTAATATTAATGCAAGCAGAAATTCTGCGTAACATATTTATTGGGCATAATATTCAAAAGAAGCCTTCAACAGGCTAGAAGGCACTTCAATATCAATTACAGGGTTACCGATAGCCTCTAAAAGCGCAAACTTTATTTTCCCATGGCTATTTTTCTTGTCGTGCTGCAAAAGGCTTAAAATAGAATCTATCTCTTCGTTGCTAAATTCAACCTTTGGATAAATACCATTAAAGGTGGTTTTAATTTCGTTACACGTACTGCGCTCTAAGCCTACTATTTTTGTTGATATAAAAGATTCTAAAATCATACCAATAGCTATAGCTTCTCCGTGCAATAGGGTGGTTCTTTCGGTACTTGTTAAACAATACGACTCTATGGCGTGCCCAAGCGTATGCCCAAAGTTGAGTATTTTCCGCAAGCTGTTTTCATAGGGATCTTCTAAAACAACGGCGTTTTTAATCCCTACAGAATGATATATTAACTCTTGAATATTGTGGTCGCTTATATTTTCGAAATCAGATAAAAGTGTCCAATACGTTTTGTCTCTAATTAAGCTGTGTTTTAGCATTTCGGCGTAGCCACTTTTAAACTCAGGTGCAGGTAGGGTTTTAAGATACGCATCATCAATGAGAATTAGTTTAGGATTGACAATAACGCCTATTTGATTTTTAAGTGCTTTTAAATCTACTCCTGTTTTCCCACCGACCGAGGCATCGACCATTGAGAGCAGGGTAGTGGGTATGTTTATAAAATCGATGCCCCGCTTAAAAGTAGCAGCGACAAACCCACCCAAGTCGGTTATAACGCCTCCGCCAAGGTTAATAAGCACACTTTTGCGGTCGGCACCTAAATTTGATAAAGCCTCCCATACCTTTAGGCAAGTTTCGATGTGCTTGTGTTCTTCGCCTGCTTCGATTGATATAATTTCTGGCGTTGTATTTAAAGCATTTAAAAAAAAGGGTAGGCAATGCGTTTCTGTATTTGTATCAACAAGAATAAAAACAGAAGAATAGTGTTGTGCTTCAATAAAACTATTTAATATGCTGTACTGATTGTCAAACTCAATATTATATCCTTTTGCAGTAATGGTTTTCATTCAAAATAAATTTCCTATAAAAATAATACTTAAAGTTGGTTTTGGTAGGTTAGCACATAGTTTTGTGCGTTTATACGGTGTTCTGTTTTGTGGCGCACTAATTTTAAGCGTTTTCTATAACTGTTATTTCTTCCTCAACTAAGCTATTAACCATAGATCATTTGGTTTAACTCTCTATTTAATATTGTGATGTTTGCCTTTGGGTTAGTTTTAGACTTAATTATTCTTTCGCCCTTTCTAGGTTTATTATTCTCGCTGTTTTACTGCAGTTTTCAACTTTTAATAGGTAGGGTTGGTTTTTAACTTTTGTGTTAATAGCATATATTTTGCAACTATCTCTTTTAACATCGCTTTTGCTAAAATCTATTTTCGCGTATTTCATTAGCGAAAGCAATGTTACGGAATCTAAACTCCACTCTGGTTTTATATGGTTAGACAAAACCCATTCTTTTTTCGATAAGTTGTTAAGCACACGCGCTTCTGGACCATAATTGCATTGTGTTTTCTTTCCATTTAAAAAATATAATAGAAAAATTAACCCTATGGCAAACCCACCTAAATAATATCCCAGTCGTCTTATAAAATTCATTTGATGTCTTTATTTAAAAGAGATTTTTCTTTTGTGTTCATTTATGTATTCTAGTTTTATTCTGTGGTGTTGTGAGTTAATAAGTGGTTCAATTTTTTCTGGCCACTCAATTAAGCATACCATACCTGAGTCTAAGTATTCTTCGGTACCAATGTCTAAGGCTTCTTCGACAGATTCTAGCCGATAACAATCGAAATGGTAAATAGACTGGTCTTTTGTTTTATATTCGTTTATCAATGAAAAAGTGGGGCTATTTACGGTATCTATTACACCCCATTGTACGCACAGTGCTTTTATAAGCGTTGTTTTACCGAACCCTAGTCCGCCCTCAAACAGAAATACTTTATGTGTAGATTGTTGTATAATTTTTTTTGCAATAGTGCCAATTTCAACCAGTTCAAATACTTCAACCATCGCTTATTTTTTTGGTTGTAAAACAACAAAAGGGATTATCATTTCCTCCATAGAAATACCCCCATGCTGGTACGTATTCTTAAAGAGCGTAGCAAAATAGTTATAGTTTTTTGGATATACAAAGTATGTATAATCTAAAGCAAAAATATATTTGCTATTAAGGTTTGTTCGTGGCAATTGAAATTTACTAGGCTCTTTGACTTCTAACACTTTGTTTGAAGGGAAGTTAAGGTTTCTACCATGTTTATACCTAAGGTTTAAGCTAGTATCTTTATCTCCAACAACCTCAATATCTTGTGTTACGTTAACGGTGCCATGGTCTGTGGTGATAACTAGCTGAAACCCTAATTTACTTGCAGTATTGATTATTTCGAATAGAGGCGAGTTTTTAAACCAACTTACAGTTAAAGAACGATACGCTTTATTGTCTGAGGCGAGTTCTTTAATAATTTCCATTTCTGATTTTGCGTGAGAAATCATATCTACAAAATTATAGACAACGGCGGTTAGTTTTTCGTTTTTATGATTTGCAAGAGATTTGGCTAGTAGTTTACCGTTTTTAAGGTTTGTTATTTTATGATAGCTTACTTTACCTTTTAAGTTTAAACGTTTTACTTGTGCCATTAAAAACTCTTTCTCAAATAAATTTTTTCCTCCTTCATCTGTGTCATTTTTCCACCACTGAGGGTATAGCTCTGACATTTGTAACGGCATATGCCCCGAAAAGATAGAGTTTCTAGCATATTGTGTTGCAGTGGGTAATATGCTAAAATATGTGTCTTCTTTTTCTTTTTGATAAAAATCAATTATTATAGGCTCTATAGCTTTCCACTGGTCTAATCGAAGATTATCAATTACAAGTAATAGTGTAGGCTGATTATCTTTGAGTAGGGGCTTAATTTTATTTTTAAATAAAGTATGTGATAATTCAGGGGGCGAACCAAATCCTTTTACCCACTGTTCGTAAGAGTTAAACACGAATTTGGAAAACAACTGATTTGCTTCTTTCATTTGGCTTTCAAAGATTTCGAGCATACTCGAGTCAATCAATTGCTCTAGCTCTAATTCCCAGTAAACCATTCGTTTATAAAAATCTGACCAATCTTGAGCAGAATTCAAATCCATTAAATCCAAGCTTATTTTTCTAAATTCTTGCTGATAATTATAAGACGTTTTTTCTGCTATGAGGTTTTTGTGTTTTAAGCATTTTTTTAATGAGAGTAAAATTTGATTGGGGTTAACGGGTTTTATTAGGTAGTCTGATATTTTTGAGCCGATAGCATCGTCCATTATGTCTTCCTCTTCATTTTGAGTAACCATTATTATAGGTAACTCTGCTTGCTTGTTTTTAATTTGGGTTAGGGTTTCCAGTCCACTAAGCCCAGGCATATCTTCATCTAATAGAATAGCTTCAAATCGTTCTGTTTCGATTAAACTAATGGCTTCTTGCCCATTGCTACAGGGTTTTATGTGATAACCTTTGTTTGATAAAAAAAGAATATGTGATTTTAAATGGTCAATTTGGTCATCGACCCATAAAATTTTTATTGGCTGTGGATTCATTATATTTGTTGAAATATCTAAAAGTTGAAAAATAATCAAAAATTGACATTATTGAATGATCCTATCTATGGATTTATTCACATTCATTCCCCAATCATTTTTAAATTATTAGAACACCCATTTTTTCAACGCCTAAGAAGAATAACTCAAATGGGGCTTTCTTCTTTGGTATATCCCAGTGCAAGGCATACTAGGTTTGAACACGCTTTGGGATGTGTGCATTTAATGCAGAAAACTATTTTTATACTTAGACAGAAAGGAGTGTCGATAAGCGAAAAAGAGAGCGAGGCAATGCAAATTGCAATTATGTTACATGATATTGGTCATGGGCCATTTTCTCATGCAATGGAACACAGTATTATTGGAATAGACCATGAATCGTTATCTATTCGGTTTATGGAAATTATAAATGAAGAGTTTAAAGGAGAATTAACCCTTGCAATAGCGATTTTTAAGGATGAATATCATCGGAAGTTTATGCATCAGTTAATTTCTAGTCAAATTGATTTGGATAGGTTAGATTATTTGAAACGCGATAGTTTTTTTACTGGCTCTACCGAAGGCAATATAAACTCTGAACGCATTATAGCAATGTTTAATGTAGTTGACAATAATATTGTTATAGAAGAAAAAGGAATACATTCGATTGAGAAATTTTTAATTGCCCGAAGGCTAATGTATTGGCAAGTATATCTTCACAAGACTAGCTTAGTAGCAGAGCTTTTATTGGAACGGTTGTTTGTTCATGCGCGTAAACTATATAAAAAAGAAACTGAATTGTCTACATCGAGCGCTTTCTCATATTTTCTTAAACAAGATTTATCTAATATAAATTTAAGTGAATCTCTACGTCAATTTGTTTTATTAGATGATTACGATGTGTTTTTCTTGTTGAAAGAATGGCAAAAGCATTCTAATTTAGTTTTACAAGACCTTTCACATAGGATTTTAAATAGGGATTTGTTAAAAATCAGTATTCAGGATACGCCATTTACTAAAGAACAAGTTGAAGAGAAAAGAAGCCAGTTGTCTTCAAGGAATTTGAATAAAGAACAGATAGAAAACTATGTGTTTACAGGGAAAATTTCAAATCAAGCTTATTTTCCAAACAACGAAACTATCAAAATTTTCACAAAACAGGGAGATGTATGTAGTTTTCAAGAGCTTTCGAAATTGTTCAAAGGAACTACTTTCTCAAACACAGAGTCAAAGTACTATTTATGTTTTGCAACTTAATCTTTTTAAGTAATATCTTTTTAGGGGCGTTTTAAGTTAATTTTTATACTTTTGCAATAATGAAATTTACCGCTAAACAAATTGCATCTATTGTGAACGGGTCTATTGTTGGTGATGCCAATATTGAAGTTTATAAACCTTCAAAAATAGAAGAAGGTTCAAAGGGTTCCATTTCTTTTTTGTCTAATACTAAATACAATCATTTTATTTATACAACAGAAGCTTCTGTTGTTATTATAAATGAGGGTTTTACCTTAGAAAAAGAGGTGAAACCTACTTTAATTCGTGTGCAAGACGCAAACAAATCTTTTTCTCAACTTTTAGAATATTACGAAACTTTAATTGTAGAAGAAGCTGGGATATCAGAATTTGTATCTATTGATAAAAGTGTAGACGTTGATTCTTCGTGCTATGTTGGTGAATTTACTGTGATTAAGAAGAATGTTCATTTAGGTAAAAATGTAAAAATTTACCCACAGGTTTTTATAGGAGAAGGGGTTGTTATAGGCGATAATACTCGAATTATGCCTGGAGTAAAAATAATGCAAGGGACAAAAATAGGTAACAATTGTATCATTAAATCGGGTAGCATTATTGGTTCCGATGGTTTTGGTTTTGCCCCACAAGGAGATAAAACATATAAAAGAACCCCTCAAATAGGTACTGTCGTTATTGGTGATAATGTGTCAGTTGGAGCGAATACTACCATTGACCGAGCTACTTTAGGAGAGACCGTAATTAAAGACGGCGTAAAATTAGATAATCAAATTCAGATAGCTCATAACGTTGAAATAGGTAAGAATACTGTTATTGCTGCTCAGACTGGGATTGCAGGCTCAACAAAAATTGGAGAGTCGTGCATGTTAGGTGGACAAGTAGGAATAGTAGGCCACCTTAAAATAGGTAACAGGGTTCAAATTCAGGCTAAGTCTGGGGTAGCTAAAAGTGCAAAAGACAACGCCATGCTTAGAGGTAACCCAGCTTTTGAATATAATAACTATTCTAAGTCTTATATATATTTTAAGCAATTACCTAGCATAGTTAAACGTTTAGAACAATTAGAAAAAAAGGAAAGTGAAAAATAATGGAAGATAATCCTATTTTACAAACTACTATAGCCAAAGAGGTTACTCTTGAAGGAGTTGGGCTTCATACAGGCGAAAATGTTGTTTTAACTTTTAAACCAGGGGAATCCAATTCTGGTTATATTTTTAAACGGACTGACATAGAAGGGCAGCCCATAATAGAAGCCGATGTTCAATTTGTAGTTGATACTCGAAGAGGTACAAACCTCGAAAAGAACGGCGTTAAAATTCATACTACAGAGCATGTTTTATCTGCTTTAGTAGGTTTAGAAATTGACAATTGCTTAATCGAATTGAATGCCCCTGAACCTCCTATAATGGATGGCTCTGCAAAATATTTTGTTGAAGCACTTCAAGAGGCAGGTAAGGTTAACCTTGATCATCCTCGAGACGAGTATATTGTTAAAGAAATTATTCACTATAGAGACGAAGAATCTGGGAGTGAAATGATTCTAATACCGTGGGATAAATATCAAGTTACGACTATGGTAGATTTTGGGACTAAAATTTTAGGAACTCAAAATGCTACATTAGAAGATTTAAGCGATTATGTTGAAGAAATTTCATCTTCAAGAACATTTAGCTTTTTACACGAATTAGAAACCTTACTTGAGAACGGTTTAATTCAAGGCGGGGATTTAAATAATGCAATTGTTTATGTAGACAAAGCTTTATCGAAAGAGACCATGGTTCGTCTTAAAAAGGCATTTAAAAAAACCAAAATATCTGTTCAGCCTAATGGAATATTAGATAATTTATCGCTGCATTATCCTAATGAAGCTGCACGACACAAATTACTTGATGTCATTGGAGATTTAGCTCTTGTAGGTAAAAAAATTAGAGGAAAAGTTATTGCACGAAAACCTGGGCATAAAGTTAATATAGAGTTTGCACGGAGGCTTTCAAAAATAATTAAACAGGAGAAACGTTTAAATGCACCTACTATTGATATAAATCAGGCGCCTTTGATGAATGTAGATGACATTATGAAAATGCTACCTCATAGACCTCCATTTTTATTAGTTGACAAAATTTTTGAGCTATCTGATTCCCATGTGATTGGTTTGAAAAATGTGACAATGAACGAGTCGTTTTTTGTAGGACATTTTCCAGGAGCACCTGTCATGCCGGGAGTTCTTCAAATAGAAGCAATGGCACAAGCAGGAGGGGTATTATTACTTAATACTGTTCCTGATCCTGAAAACTACTTAACACTCTTCATGAAAATTGATAATGTGAAATTTAAGCATCCTGTGCACCCTGGAGACACATTAATTTTTAAATTAGAATTAATTACTCCAATAAGAAGAGGGATTTGTCATATGAAAGGTTATACATTCGCAAATAAGAAAATTACGACTGAAGGAGAATTAATGGCGCAAATTGTCAAAAAAGACAGCTTATGAATCAACCCCTAGCTTTTGTACACCCAGGTGCAAAAATCGCAAAAAATGTTGTGATAGAACCTTATGTAACGGTTAATAATAATGTTATTATTGGAGAAGGTACTTGGATAGGACCTAATGTTACAATTATGGAAGGCGCCCGAATAGGCAAAAACTGTAATATTTACCCTGGAGCTGTTATTTCTGCTCCTCCTCAAGATTTAAAATATAACGGGGAAGAAACGGAAACAATTATTGGAGATAATACTACAATACGAGAATGTGTAACTATAAATAGAGGCACTACAGATCGCCAAAAAACAGTAATAGGCATTAATTGTTTAATTATGGCGTATTCTCATATAGCTCACGATTGCTATATAGGAAACCACTGTATTTTTTCTAATAACAGTACTTTAGCAGGACACATTAATGTTGGAGATTACGTTATTCTTGCTGGGATGACTGCAATTCATCAGTTTTGTACCATAGGTCGTCATGCATTTATTTCAGGAGGATCTTTAGTAAGAAAAGATGTTCCACCTTATGTAAAGGCCGCACGAGAACCACTATCATACGTTGGAATTAATTCTGTCGGATTAAGACGCCGTGGTTTTACCGATGAGAAGATTAAAGAAATTCAAGATATATATAGAATTTTATATCAAAAGAACTATAATAACACTCAAGCAACTGAAATACTTGAGGCAGAATTAAAAGCCACCCCAGAACGAGACGAAATTTTACAATTTATAAGAGATTCTCAGCGTGGAATTATGAAAGGATACTTTAGCTCAAACTAAATATGGCAAATACATCAGATATTAGAAAAGGATTGTGCATTAAGTATAATAATGACATTTATAAAATCATTGAATTTTTACACGTAAAACCTGGTAAAGGACCAGCATTTGTAAGGACAAAGTTAAAAAGTGTAACTACAGGAAAGGTACTTGATAACACTTTTTCGGCAGGACATAAAATTGAAGATATTAGGGTAGAAACTAGGTCATATCAATATTTATATCCAGAAGGAGATGCGTTTCATTTTATGAATACTGAAGATTATAATCAAATTACGCTTCAAAAAGACACCTTGGATGCACCCGACTTATTAAAAGAAGGAGAAATAGTAAAGGTTATTTTCAATACAGAAGATAGTATGCCACTTTCTGTAGAAATGCCGTTAAGTGTAATTTTAGAGGTAACACACTCTGAACCTGGTGTTAAGGGAAATACAGCAACTAACGCTACTAAACCCGCAACACTTGAAACAGGGGCTCGTGTTAAT
Source organism: Candidatus Arcticimaribacter sp. (assembly GCA_965277835.1). Taxonomy (GTDB): domain Bacteria; phylum Bacteroidota; class Bacteroidia; order Flavobacteriales; family Flavobacteriaceae; genus Arcticimaribacter. The sequence continues at coordinate 483,979 of OZ255841.1, forward strand.
GTCCCTTTATTTATAAATGAAGGAGATAAAATTAAAGTTGATACTGAGAAAGGGGTTTATTTAGAAAGAATAAAAGAGTAATTCTGCATGAAATTTGAAAGAGAATATACTTTAAAGGAAATAGCAAAACTAATTGATGTTAAGTATGTTGGGTCTGATAATTTCTCAATTTTAGGAATGAATGAAATACATTTGGTAGAAGAAGGCGATATTGTTTTTGTAGATAATCCCAAATATTATGATAAGGCATTAAACTCAAAGGCAACTACTATTTTAATTGACAAAAAAGTAACCTGCCCAGATAAAAAAACACTTTTGATTTCGGATAACCCATTTCGTGATTTTAATAAATTAATAAAGTATTTTAGACCATTTACGTCATCAGACGTTAGTATTTCTAAAACTGCTAAAATCGGGCACGGTACAATAATTCAGCCCAATTCATTTATAGGAAATAATGTTGTGATTGGTAATAATTGTTTAATACATTCTAATGTTTCTATTTACGATAATTGTATAATAGGAGACAATGTTACTATTCATGCAAATACTATTTTAGGTGCTGATGCTTTTTATTATAAGAAGAGGGATGAAGGTTTTGATAAACTGATTTCTGGCGGACGAGTTGTTATAAAGGATAATGTTGATATTGGTGCAGGTTGTACTATTGATAGAGGAGTTACAGGCGACACTACTATTGGGAAAGGATCAAAGCTAGATAATCAAATTCAGATTGGGCACGATACAGTTTTGGGCGAAAAATGTTTGGTTGCTTCGCATACTGGTATAGCAGGTTGCGTTGTTATAGAAGATGAAGTTACTTTTTGGGGGCAAGCAGGTATTGTAAGCGGAATTACAATAGGTAAAGGTGCAGTAGTGCTTGCACAGTCTGGTGTAGCTAATTCTCTTAAAGCTGGGAAAACTTATTTTGGAACTCCCGCAATAGAGGCAAGAGATAAAATGCGCGAAATAATTAACGTGAAAAAAATACCTTCGATTATTGAAAAATTAGAAAAGAGCTAACATCTTAATCAATTATTTTTCATTTATATTACAAAAATTATATTTAAAATTAAGACTATGAGTATTTTAGTAAACAAGGACTCCAAAATTATTGTACAAGGCTTTACAGGTAGTGAAGGTACATTTCATGCCAGCCAAATGATTGAGTATGGGTCTAAAGTGGTTGGAGGTGTTACCCCAGGTAAAGGTGGGCAAGAGCATTTGGGACTCCCTGTATTTAATACAGTTTTAGAAGCTGTTAAAGAGGTTGGAGCTGATACCAGTATAATTTTCGTACCTCCTGCTTTTGCAGCAGATGCAATTATGGAGGCAGCAGAAGCTGGTATTAAAGTAATAATTACTATTACAGAAGGAATTCCTGTTGGAGATATGGTCAAGGCAATGAGCTATATAGCTTCACGCGATTGCCATTTAATAGGACCAAATTGCCCAGGGGTTATTACACCTGGAGAAGCTAAAGTAGGTATTATGCCTGGCTTTGTGTTTAAAAAAGGGAATGTAGGAATTATTTCTAAATCAGGAACACTAACCTATGAAGCAGCAGATCAAGTGGTTCGCGAAGGGTATGGTATTACTACTGCTATAGGAATAGGAGGAGATCCAATTATTGGAACTACAACACAAGGCGCATTAGAATTGTTTTTAAATGACCCAGAAACTGAGGCTATTGTAATAATAGGAGAAATTGGAGGTCAGTTAGAAGCAGAGGCAGCTAAATATTTAAAGAGAACAGGAAACACAAAACCTGTGATTGGTTTTATTGCAGGAGAAACTGCTCCAGCTGGTAGAACTATGGGGCATGCAGGTGCAATAGTAGGTGGAGCTGATGATACAGCCATAGCAAAAAAACGTATTATGGCAGAATGTGGTATTCATGTAGTAGATTCACCCGCAACAATTGGACGTAAAGTAGCAGAAGTACTTTCTTAAAATTTTTAAACATGAAACTATTAGAAGGAAAAACAGCAATAATAACAGGGGCAAGTAGAGGTATAGGTAAAGGTATAGCCCAAATCTTTGCTCAACACAACTGCAATGTTGCCTTTACATATAGCAGCTCAGTCGAGGCTGCTAAAAAATTAGAAGAAGAGCTTCACTCTTTTGGAGTTAAAGCAAAAGGATATCAAAGTGATGCGGCAAGTTATGAGAAATCACAAGAATTGGTAGAACACGTTATTAGTGATTTTGGCGGAGTTGACATTCTTATAAACAATGCTGGTATCACAAAAGATAATCTATTAATGCGTATGAGCGAAGAAGATTTTGATAAAGTGATAGAAATTAACTTAAAATCTGTTTTTAATATGACAAAAGCAATTCAAAGAACGTTTCTTAAACAACGCAAAGGTTCTTTGATACATATGAGCTCTGTGGTAGGTGTAAAAGGTAATGCTGGTCAGGCTAATTACGCAGCATCAAAAGCAGGAATTATAGGCTTTTCAAAATCCATTGCACTAGAGCTTGGTTCACGAAATATTCGGAGTAATGTAATTGCTCCTGGTTTTATAGAAACCGAAATGACTGCTAAACTCTCTGAAGATGTTGTTCAAGGGTGGAGAGAAAGTATACCTTTGAAACGAGGCGGATTACCGCAAGATGTTGCTAATGCTTGTGTCTTTTTAGCATCGGACTTATCTACCTATATTACGGGTCAAGTACTCAATGTAGATGGAGGAATGTTAACTTAATTTATAAAAAACAAAAAACAATGCAAAAATTACCCAAAATTGGTCTTCCTGTAATTGCAGGAATTATTATTTTATTCGTATTTATTTCTAAATCATCCATTAACATTGGTTATGGAGAGGCAGGAGTTTTATTTAAAACCTTTGGAGGTGGGGTTGTAATTGATGAACCTGCACTTGGAGAAGGATTTCATATCATTGCACCATGGAATAAAGTTTATGTATATAACGTAAAGCAACAAGAAGTATTTGAAAGTAAAATGCAAGTACTTTCTTCTAATGGTTTAGAGATTTCTTTAGATATATCTGTATTATATCAACCTCTTGCCAATGAACTTGGGAAGTTACACAAAACTAAAGGAGAAAATTATTTGAATATTATAATCATACCTCAAATACGTGCAGTAGCGCGTTCAGTTGTAGGTCGTTATACCCCAGAACAATTATATTCTACAAAGCGTGATGCTATTCAGAATGAAATTTTTGAAGAAACTAAAAAAGTTGTTGAAAATCAACACGTTCAACTTAATGCGGTTTTGGTTCGCGATGTAACACTTCCTATTGCGATACGTGAAGCCATTGAGCGTAAACTAAACCAAGAGCAAGAAGCTTTAGAATATGAGTTTAGAATTGAAAAAGCGCGACAAGAAGCAGAACGCCAAAGAATTGATGCAGAAGGAAAAGCAACAGCCAACCGTATATTAAGTGCATCTTTAACAGATAAAATACTTCAAGAAAAAGGAATTGAAGCAACACTTAAATTATCGGAATCTCCTAACTCAAAAGTTATTGTAATTGGTAGCGGCGATTCTGGGTTACCTATTATATTAGGAAATCAGTAAATTTTTAAATTTACAGTTATAGGTGTATTTAAAAATATCTATTATCTTTGTTCATTATTATGAAACAATATTTTACACATAAGCATCATTTTTATAAGAACTCAAACGAGCTCTAAGATTGATGTATATATAATTCAATTTACAAGAACCCGTTTGATATTCAAACGGGTTTTTTAATTTTAAAAAAACAATGATACGATTAGCAGTACAAAAATCCGGTCGATTATATAAAGACTCTTTAGAGTTGTTAAATAATTGTGGTATATCTATAGATAATACAAAAGATCAATTGAAAGCAACAGCTCGTAACTTTGACATGGAAGTCTTTTTCTTACGTAATGGGGATATACCTAAATATCTACGAGATAATGTGATAGATATAGCAATTATAGGAAAGAATCTTTTGGTTGAAAAAGGAAATGATTTAGATATTGTTGAGTCCCTAGGCTTTTCGAAGTGCAAAGTTTCTATTGCTGTACCTCAAGGCAATACTTTTAATGGAGTTAAAGATTTAGATGGGAAAAGAATTGCAACATCATATCCTAATACTGTTAAGCAATTTCTTAGCGAGAATAAAATTAGTGCGGATATACACATAATAAATGGTTCTGTAGAAATTGCCCCAAATATTGGTTTAGCAGATGCCGTTTGTGATATCGTTTCTAGTGGTAGCACGCTTTTTAAAAATAATTTAGAAGAGGTTATTACAATTTTAAAATCCGAAGCTGTTTTAGCACAAGCACCTAATTTGAGTTCGGATAAATTGGATTTAGTAGAAAAGTTTTGTTTTAGAATTCAAGCTGTGTTAAAAGCAAAAGAATCGCGCTATATTCTATTAAATGCACCGAATGATAAGATAAACGAGATTAGTACAATTTTACCTGTTCTAAAAAGCCCAACGGTTTTGCCTTTAGCTCAAGAAGGGTGGAGTTCTTTACACTCGGTTATTAATGCCGGAGATTTTTGGAAAGTAATAGACCAGTTAAAAAAAGCTGGGGCTGAAGATATTTTGGTTTGTCCAATAGAAAAAATGGTGCTTTAATGAAACAGATTATTAATCCAAAGCCTATTGATTGGAAATCTTTATCGAAGCGTCCTACAGCGAGTTATAAAGAAATAGAACCTTTAGTTGACACTGTTTTTGAAGATGTTAAACTTAGAGGAGATAAGGCTTTACTAGATTATACATTTAAGTATGACAAGGTGCAGTTATCCTCATTCGAGGTTAGCCCTATTGAAATTGAAAAAGCATCGGATGTGCTATCAAATGAATTGAAAGAAGCAATTCAACATGCAAAAAGAAATATCGAATCTTTTCACCTTGCACAGCAAACAAAAGCGGTATCAGTAGAAACCCAACCTGGGGTACATTGCTGGCAAGAAAAACGACCTATTGAGAAAATTGGACTTTATATCCCTGGAGGTTCGGCACCATTATTTTCAACAATATTAATGCTCGCAATTCCAGCTAAAATTGCAGGTTGTACTGAAATTATTTTATGCACTCCTCCAAACTCTAAAGGTGCAATAGATAATGCTATTTTATATACAGCTTCAATTTGTGGTATCTCAAAAATATATAAGCTAGGAGGAGTTCAAGCTATTGCAGCAATGACTTTTGGTACAGAGACTATTTCTAAGGTTTATAAAATATTTGGTCCAGGTAATCAATATGTGACTATTGCAAAACAGATGGCTACACAATACCATACCGCTATTGATATACCTGCCGGACCTAGTGAGTTACTTGTATTTGCAGATAACACAGGAAATCCAGCGTATATTGCTTCTGACCTATTGTCGCAAGCTGAACACGGAACGGATAGCCAAGTAATATTTGTAACCACCCATCAAGCGCTTTTAAATAAGGTATATGAAGAGGTTAGCAAGCAAATTGAATTATTACCAAGAAAAAAAATTGCAAAACAGGTGATGGCGAATTCAAAGGCAATATTTTTTAACTCAAATCAAGATGTAGTAGATTTTGTTAATCAATATGGTCCTGAACATTATATTATATGTGCAGAACACGAAGACTTTTTTATAAGTCGGGTTATTAATGCAGGTTCTGTATTTATAGGTAATTATACTCCTGAAAGCGTAGGTGATTATGCTTCAGGGACAAATCATACCTTACCTACTAATGGTTATACGAAACAGTACAGTGGCGTAAATTTAGATAGTTTTTTAAAACAAATAACGTTTCAAAAAGTTACTAAAGCAGGTATTAAAGGATTAGGAGAAACAGTGAAATTGATGGCAGAAGCAGAAGGTTTAGAAGCGCATAGAAATGCTGTAGAAATTCGTTTAAAAGATTTGAGAGAATGAAAAGAAGAATAGACATTAACAAAATAACACGCCCAACAGTTTTAAAACTTAAGTCATATCAATCTGCACGGCAAGAGTTTGTGGGTTCTGACCGCGAAATGATTCTTTTAGATGCTAATGAAAACCCTTTTAACACAGGGCTTAACAGATACCCCGATCCATTTCAAGGGAAATTGAAGAAACGAATATCCGAAGTTAAAAGAGTAGAGGTCGAGTCAATTTTTTTAGGCAATGGGAGTGACGAAATAATTAATTTGCTAATAGTCGCTTTTTGTGAGCCAAAGCGCGATAAAATTATAATTGCTCCACCTACTTTTGGAATGTATAAGGTTGCAGCAGACTTAAACTCGGTTGAGGTCTTAGAAGTACCGCTTTTAGATGATTTTCAGCTGAATGTACCTGCAGTATTAGAAAAGGCATCAATACAGACTAAAATGATATTTATACCCACGCCAAATAATCCATCGGGTAATTGTTTTCCTATGCGTGATTTAGAACAAATCGCTAAAGGCTTCCCTGGGCTAGTGGTTATAGATGAAGCCTATATAGAATTTTCCCCTGGGGAAACAACAATAGATTGGTTAGGTCAATATGAGAACATTATAGTACTTCAAACGTTTTCTAAAGCACAAGGCTTAGCAGGGGCACGAGTAGGAATGGCTTTTGCACATCCCGATATAATATCTATTTTAAATAAAATAAAAGCGCCATATAATCTTAATGTAATTTCGCAAGAAGCGGTTTTTAACCGTTTAAATAACCCTAAGCAGGTTGAAAAAGAAATTAAAGTAATACTTGAAGAAAAGGAACTCTTGGTACTTAAAATAAATGAGTTGAAATTTATTAAAAATGTATTTCCATCTGCTACTAACTTTATTTTAATACGTGTAGATGATAGCCAATTGAGATATCGACAATTAATTGAAAAAGGTATTGTTGTACGAAATCCTTCTAAACAATATTTGTGTGAAAACACACTTCGAATTACAATAGGAACTCCAGAAGAAAACAAAGCATTAATTAAGGCTTTAAAAACAATAGATTATTAATATTAGGTAATGAAGAAAGTACTTTTTATAGACCGCGATGGGACTTTGGTTCTTGAACCACCAGGGTATCAATTAGATTCAATTTCCAAATTAGAATTTTATCCAAATGTATTCTACTATTTGAAAAAAATTTCTCAAGAGCTAGACTATGAATTCGTTATAGTGACTAACCAAGACGGGTTAGGAACTGATTCTTTCCCTGAAGACACATTTTGGCCTACTCATAATTTTATTATGAAAGCTTTTGAAAATGAAGGCATTACTTTTAATCAAGTTTATATAGATAAAAGCTTACCCGAGGATAATGCCCCTACACGAAAGCCCCGAACAGGTTTATTAACAGAATACATGAACCCTAACTTATATGACATGAAAAAATCTTTTGTTATTGGAGATAGAATAACAGATATGGAGTTAGCTAAAAACTTGGGCGCAAAGGGCATATACATACTTAACGAAGTTGGGTTAGGAGCAGAAGAAACCTCCGAGAATATAAGTTTAGAAAGTACAATTGCTATTAACACAAAGAATTGGAAAGATATATACGAGTTTCTGAAGCTCGAACAGCGTATTATAACGAGTAAGCGAACAACAAACGAAACAAATATTAAATTAGAGCTAAACCTAGACGGAACAGGGAGAAGTAATATTGATACAGGGATTGACTTTTTTAACCATATGCTAGATCAAATTGCACGACACGGTAATATAGATTTAGATTTACAAGTGGCGGGAGACCTTGAAGTAGATGAGCATCATACAATAGAAGACACTGCCATTGCCTTGGGAGAGGCTTTTGCAGAAGCATTAGGAGACAAATTAGGGATTGAACGCTACGGATTTTGTTTACCTATGGATGATTGCCTTGCACAAGTTTCTATTGATTTTGGAGGAAGAAATTGGCTAGTATGGGAAGCCGACTTTAAAAGAGAAATGATTGGTAAGATGCCTACAGAAATGTTTTATCATTTCTTTAAATCGTTTAGCGATGGTGCAAAAGCGAACTTGAATATCAAAGCTGAAGGGATAAATGAACATCATAAGATTGAAGCTATTTTTAAAGCGTTTGCAAAAGCCATTAAAGTTGCAGTAAAGCGAGATGCCGATAAAATGATATTACCTACTACAAAAGGTAGTCTCTAAATTACTATAAAGAATTATGAAAGTAGCAATAATAGACTATGGCGCTGGAAATATAAAGAGTTTGCAATTTGCTTTGCAACGGTTAGGCGTTGAGGGAGTATTAAGTGCAAATCCAAATGAAATAAGAGCTGCTTCTAAGGTTATTTTCCCAGGAGTAGGTGAGGCGCGTAGTGCAATGCAAAAGTTAAAAGAGTCTAAGCTAGATTTAGTTATACCAGAATTAAAGCAACCAGTTTTAGGGATTTGCTTGGGAATGCAGCTGATGTGTACGCATAGTGAAGAGAATGACACAAAGGGATTAGATATATTCGATGTGAAGGTAAAACGCTTTAATAATGCTTTGAAAGTACCTCAAATGGGATGGAATACCATTAAGCCTATGGATTCTTTAATATTTAAGGGAATTAAAAATGAAGATTATATGTATATGGTACACAGCTATTATGCTGAACTCTGTTCCGAAACAATAGGGCAAACTACTTATGGTATTACTTATAGTTGCGCGCTTCAAAACAACAACTTTTTTGGAATTCAATTTCATCCCGAAAAAAGCAGTAAGGCGGGTAATCATCTCCTATCTAATTTCTTAAAATTATAATTATGAGAATAATTCCTGCGATAGATTTAATAGACGGAGAATGTGTTCGACTTTCTAAGGGCGATTATGACACTAAACAGGTGTATAGTAAGAAACCTCTCGAAATGGCTAAAGTTTTTGAGGGACATGGTGTAAAATTTTTACACTTAGTTGATTTAGATGGAGCTAAGTCAAAGCAAATAATTAATCATAAAATTTTAGAGACAATAGCAACTAAAACAAGCCTAAAAGTTGATTTTAGTGGAGGATTACGGTCTGATGATGATTTGCGAATTGCTTTTGAAAGCGGTGCCAATCAAGTGGTAAGCGGAAGTATAGCAGTTAAATCTCCTGAAATTTTTGAGTCTTGGCTTGAAACTTATGGGAACCATAAAATTATTCTTGGTGCCGATGTGAAAAAAGGAAAAATAGCTACCGATGGATGGTTAGAAACGTCTAACTATGAGCTAATAGATTTTATTCAGGATTATATAAATAAAGGAGCTAGTTATGTCGTCTGTACGGATATTTCTAAAGATGGTATGCTAGAAGGCCCTGCTTTTGATTTATACACTGATATAATTAAAAAAGTAGAAAAAACTAAGCTTATTGCATCTGGAGGTGTCTCTGCTATAGAAGATGTTTTTAGACTAGCCGAAATAGGTTGTGAGGGGGTTATTATTGGAAAAGCAATTTATGAGAATAAGATTTCATTAAAACAATTAGAACATTTTATTATTAAAAATAATGGATGACCTTATAATTAACGAGTTTAAGCAAAACTCTATTTTTCGTTTAGAAGAAAGCTTACGAATGATACGTTTAGCATTTGAGAAAGTTGAGGATGATTTGGTATGGAAGCGTCCAATACCAAAAGGTATGTCTCTTGGAAATCAAATTCTGCATATTTGCGGAAATATGACACAATATGTTATTGCATCATTGGGGGAACAAGAAGATAACCGCCAAAGGGCTAAAGAATTTGACGCAGATTTAGGGTATAATACTATACAGCTGCTTGAAAAACTTACAAGTGTGGTAGCAGAAGCTAAAGAAATCATAGTAACAACTTCTCAAGAAAAATTTGTAAAGATTAGAGATGTCCAAGGGTTTAGCCTTTCGGGTATTGGTGTTTTGTTACATGCTGTTGAACATTTTTCTTACCACACAGGGCAAATTGCTTTTTGGATAAAACAAGAAACACAAGAGGACTTGGGGTTTTACACAGGAATAGATTTAACAGTTAAAAACAAGTAGAATGCTTACTAAACGTATTATTTCGTGTTTAGATATAAAAGACGGTAGAACAGTTAAGGGTATAAACTTTGTAAACCTTAGGGATGCAGGAGACCCTGTAGAGTTAGCATATAAGTATGCAGAACAACAAGTAGACGAATTAGTTTTTCTTGATATTTCTGCAACGGAGCAAAAGCGAAAAACATTGGCAGATTTAGTGCAAAAAGTTGCACGAGCAATTGATATACCTTTTACAGTAGGTGGTGGTATTAGTTCGGTTGAGGATGTTAAGCTTTTACTAAACAATGGAGCAGATAAGGTATCGATTAACTCGGCAGCAGTAAAACGCCCTGAGTTGATTAATGAATTAGCAACGCAATTTGGTAGTCAATGTATTGTTGTAGCAATGGATGCAAGGCAAATTAACAATCAATGGAAAATTCATTTGGTAGGAGGGAAAGTTCCTACCGAAATTGATTTGTTCGATTGGGCAAAAGAAGTTGAACACCGTGGGGCAGGAGAGATATTGTTTACTTCTATGGACCATGATGGTACAAAAATGGGCTTTGCAAATGAGGCGTTAAGTCAAATTTCGAGAGACGTTAACATTCCTGTAATAGCTTCGGGCGGAGCAGGGGGAGTACAAGATTTTGTTGATGTATTTACTAAAGGAAAAGCAGATGCAGCTTTGGCAGCAAGTATATTTCATTTTGGTGAAATTGAAATTCCTGATTTAAAACAAAAACTTAAAAAGGAGCAGATTGCCATTCGTATATAAAACAAATAATATTATGACTTTAAATTTTAATAAAAATGTTGATGGATTACTACCTGCCATTATTCAAGATATAAAAACGCAAAACGTACTTATGCTAGGGTATATGAACGAAGAAGCCTTAGCACAAACGCAAAAAAGCGGGCAAGTAACTTTTTATAGTCGCTCAAAAAAACGTTTATGGACTAAAGGCGAGGAGAGTGGTAATTTCCTCGAAGTTGTTAGTATCTCCGAGGACTGTGATAAAGATACATTGTTAATACAGGTTAATCCAAAAGGACCGACCTGCCACAAAGGGACTGATACTTGCTGGGGAGATAAAAATGTAGCTTCTTATGGTTATTTAACAGAGTTAGAACAAATAATTGACCAAAGAAAAAATGGCCACTTAGATGAAGAAAAGGAGAGTTATGTGGGTTCTTTGTTTGAAAAAGGGATTAATAAAATTGCGCAAAAAGTAGGGGAAGAAGCAGTAGAAACAGTTATTGAAGCCCTTGATTCGGACGATACTTTATTTTGTAATGAAAGTGCCGACTTATTATTTCACTTTTTAATTTTACTACAGGCAAAAGGATACCGATTAAATGATATTGTTCAGGTCTTGGAGGGGCGTAAAAAATAAATTTTTATACATTTAAAGAAAAAAGACATGTCAGTAGTAGTCCCTAAAAACGTTTTTTCGTTCTTTAAAATGTTAAAGAAAAACAATAACAGAGAATGGTTCGAGACAAATAAAAAAGATTTTAAGGCTATTGAAAGCGAAATAAAAGTTTTTGGTAATAGCATTAAAGATTTTCTTGAAGCAACTGAAAACGTTGATAAAGTAAAGCTTTTTAGAATTTATAGAGATGTTCGTTTTTCAAAAGACAAAACACCTTATAAAACGCACTTTGGCGTTACTTTTCATCGAGAAAAACCGAAGTATAGAGGAGGTTATTATATACATTTAGAGCCAGATAATAATTTTTTAGCAGTTGGCTTTTGGGATCCTAATAAAGAAGACCTTTTGAGAATCCGAAAAGAATTTGAAATGGACTCAGGTGAATTTAGAGAAATAATGTTAAAACCTAAATTTAAAAAAGCTTGGGGTTCTTTATCTGGAGACGCCGTTAAGACTGCACCTAAAGGGTTTTCTAAGGAAGACCCTAATATTGATTTGATTCGTCAAAAAATGTTCTTGTTTTCAAAAAAATATAAGAATGAAGAGGTGCTTCAACCTGATTTTATGAAGCAAGTAGTTCAAGATTTTAAAGATGCACGCCCATTTTTAGATTATATGAGTAGTGTACTTACAACCGATTTAAACGGAATTTCAATCATTGATAAATAAGTTTTCTAATTTTTAGATAATATGCGTTTTACTTTATTACTTATAGTTTTTGTGTTTACTACATTGAGCGTGAGTTCTCAACAAACTGACCCTAAAGTAGTTTTAGAGACTTTTTTTGATGCATACCATAGTAGAGATAGTATTCGCCTTAAACAACTATTTTCGGCAGATGCAGAAATGTATCGCGTAAGCAATAATCGTTCGGGTGAACCAACCCGAAAGTCAACAAATATTTCTCGTTTTATTACAGCGGTGTCATCTCGACCACTTTCTCCTGTCTGGGAAGAACGTTTAGGGGAACCTAAAGTACACAAAGATCAAAATTTAGCTGTTATTTGGGTACCGTTTAAGTTTTATTTAGATGAAAAACTTCTGCTTTGTGGTGTTAATATGTTCACTTTATTTTGGAACGGTAATAGTTGGCTTATTACAGAATTGAGTGATACTAATTATAAAGATTGTAATAACAAATAAAGTGTAAAGTAATATTTCACATAGAGCTTATTAATAGCTATAAAACAGTAAGTTATAAAAAATGATTTTTCAAAAAGAATGAAGCAAATAATTGCGTTTTCAGGGAGTAATAGTTCCAAATCTATTAATGGGCAATTGATAAATCATGCGGCTACGTTACATAATAATATAGAAATTATTAGGCTTACTGATTATGAAATTCCTATCTATAGTTTTGATATTGAAGAAGAGGAAGGATTTCCAGAAGGGGTAAAGCAATTGCAAGAAAAGTTACTAGAAGCAAATCAATTATTAATAGCAACCCCAGAGCATAATGGTAACCTAACGGCTTTTTTTAAAAATAGTTTAGATTGGTTATCGCGGCGTGATAGAAAGTTTTTAGAAGGCAAAGAAGTTGTTATATTAAGCACTTCACCAGGGAAAGGTGGAGCATCTTCTGCTTCAAAAATTCTTGAAAATATATTACCTTATTTTGGGGCAACTATAAAGTCAACTTTGAGTATTGGCAATTTCCACAAGGTTTTTGAAAATGGTACATTGATTGACGAAGATATTAATAATAAGTTACTAGAAGTACTAAACTCTTTTACATAAATGAAAAAATTTAAATGGCACATAGAATTAGCCTGTAGGCTGTATGTTTTTTTTATGCTGACTAGCTATGGTTTAGGTAAAATTATAGGTCAACAGTTTTATAGAAAAGGTGAACTACCCGAAGATGTCGCCGCTACAACTCTAGGTGAGGCAGGTAGTTTTGACTTAGCATGGACATTTATGGGGTATTCAAATACCTATATATGGTTTATAGGTACATTGCAAATAATAGGGAGTATATTGCTATTGTTTAACAGGACAAAGATTTTTGGTATTGTTATTCTAATTCCCATTTTATCGAACATAATTGTTTTTGACGCTATTTTCTTTGATGATGGAAATTATGGAGCATTGGCAAGTGCCATAGTTTATTTTTCATTGCTATGCATTACGCTTTTTATTAATAAAGAGAATGTTATTAAATCTGTGAAGACGCTTTTATCCAGCTCTGTTGTTGTTTCTCACAAACTGAAATATTATGCTTTGGCAATTTTTATAGCATTGTTATTTTTTGTTCTCGATCAATTTTTGGTGAACCTGTTTGGGCATTGAATATTATTGATAGCTTATTTGGGTTTTTGAGGGTTTGTTAGAATTAGTTATCGTTAAATTCTATTTCGTAGATAAGTCTTAGTGAAGCATTGTAATTTCCACCAAAAAGTTCTTTATTAAAAGGGACTTGTACACCCGCACCGATATAAAAATCATCTAATTCGATACCTACCTGTGGAGCTATTAAAAAGCTATGGCCGTTTTTTAAAAACGCGCCAGTTAACTCTACACCTAAAACAACCTCATTTTCAAAAGTATAGAGAAGTCCTAAATTATAATTTAGGGCTATACCTTCTTCTGATTCATCATCGTCATCATCGTCGTCATCGTCTGCTGTATTAGACTCACTACCTAAAGGAATATCTAAACTTATTCTTGGATGTAAACTAAGGTCAAAAGGGGTTTTATATATGTATGTAAGAAAAGGCTCTAATTCAAATTCTCCTTCTCCAAAGCCTTTTTTTTCATTTCCTGTTGGGAAGAGGAATTCCACACCTCCTGCAAAACCATTCTTTTCATCAGCAAAAAAGGTATATTGAGTTTCAATTTCAAGGTCTCCAAAACCATTAGAAGTAGAGTCTCCAGATTTTGAGAATAAGAACACAGGTTCTATTTCTACCCCAAAGTTTTCAAACAATACATACTCAAATTCAAAACCCAATTGCGATAAACGCCTATTATTATTCATATCGAATATACCAGGGATAACATTAATTTCTAGCACTCCTTTTTCGCCTCCAATGTCAGTTGACGTATCTACAAATAAAGGTTCTGCGAACTCTGTTTCTTCCTCTTCAGATTCTTGTTCTGTTTCTTCATTTGTTTGTGAATACGTTATAAAGCTATATAACAAAAAGGGTAGGATTAATGCAATTCTTATTTTCATTCTTATTTTTATTTATTTACCAGGATTTTTTACCTGCTTCGATTACTGTTTTATATCTTTTCAAGCCTTTTTTAATTGACCAAACCCGATATAGGCTTATATCTTTTAATTGACTTTCTTTAAAATTAGAGCCTAATTCTTTATTTATATAAATACTAAAAGACATAGGCTGATAAATTGTGTTTTCAAATAACATTGTAAACGTCATAGTTCCATTATCTGCTATATGAGGTTTAATAATTTGCTTTGCTATTTTTTTATTATTTTCATCTTTTAGTAAAAAAGTTAATTTATTCTTGTCAGATGGAATAGCATTTTCTAATGTGATACTCCACTGGTACTTCCCTAAAGGTAAAGGGTCTGAAAGATTACTTTCCCATACTACTTTTTTCTTGTTTTGTGTTACATCTGAATTATATAGCCAGCGCCCTTGGTTTGTATAAATTAAATTAGAAAAGCTCGATGAAATAGGGGAGGCTTTCCCTTCTATAAATTCTATAACACGACTTACAGAAATATCAGCAACTTTTTTTCCCATTTCTAATCCATAAGTATTATCGTCTGTCCAGTGAATTCCTCCGTAAATTCGAGAAATACCGCTTGATTCTGCTGCTGCCCAATACGTTGGATATGATAGTTTTATGGGTACTTCTAAGCGTCTATCTTCAACATATAAACGATTAACCTGTGTTTCAAATTCAAAAGTTGAATTACCCATTATTAATTTCATTGTACGTGCCCAAGCAGCAGTAAACGCACTATGCCCCGAAATATAAGCAGGGAATGGGGGAGTGGGGATATAAGGTTTCCACTGGTTTGCAGCTATTGTATGTACTCCTGCAGGAATTATATTACTTTCATTAGAGTTATTGGTAGTTGCAGGTGTAGCGGAAGCAAAAGGCGTTTTAACTTTAGGGGGAGTCCAAACAGTTATAGGTTTTTCACCCATTCTATTTATAACAGTTATAGGACGAATATAATCATACTTATATTTTGATTCCCAAACAGAAATACTCGTATCTAATAAAGAAAAAGAGAGTGCTGTAAACAAACGTATGTCTTCATCTAAGGTAAGCTTATTTTTATTAGACACATATTGTGTTAATCTGATTAAGTGAGGTAGAGGGCTATTTCCCCAAGGCACCCAATATTCAGCAATAGCTTTTTGCTTGTCCGTCAGTTCTCTACTTATTTTTAATACGTTTTCAATTTCTTTTTGAAATTCTGGACTTCTAACATCCATAGGTACAGGAGGCATAATCATATTGCTAGAACTTAAAGCAAAAGGCATTACTTTTCCCCAATGCGGTGTTATAGGAATTTGAAAATCTCCAAGAAATATTTCTGGTTGCCAAGAGTTAACAGCTGAGCCTAATTGATATCCCGAATAGTCGGCATAATTATTTAGCTGATTTGCACCATCATTAATATTTACATCCAATATAATATTAGCTATTTTTCTTCCTAAAATAGCTGGCTTGCTATTAGAGTGAATTTTGTAACCTAAAGAATCGGTTAAATAATTATTAATTAGTCTTTTATGTGCAGGTGTTAAGGCTTGCAAAACTGTGTATGCGGCATGGCTAATAGCTTCTTCTTTGTTGTTAAGCGTAGGCTCTCCTCCGGTATTTTTAAAAACTACGCCTGTATATATACCTATTGCATTTGCATCATAAGATGCCCAAGTATCGTATATACTTGCATTTAATAATGTGTTTATTCGCGTAGCAATAGTTGGTTCCATAGCCGAATAATTAAGCAATGGAAGTGAAAATTCAAGCCATCTGGTTACTATAGAATTAGCTTGTACAGTTTGAGAAATGATGATTAAAAAAAATATGCTTAAATATTTCTTCACCCGAATATGCATATAAAATTAATTCACTTTATACTGTCCAGTTTTTTAGGTTGAACAGTATAAGTAGTGAATATAATTATTTGTAAATTTTAAGTAATAGTGTGTTTTATAAGAAGCGGAAGACAATAGGACAATTTACAATTAGTCCTGTTGAGCCAAAGACACCTCCGTTAAGCCCAGTAACATGCCCTTTTTCTACAAGCCCTAAAATTTGAAATTCTTCTGTAAGGCGAGAGCGGTAACCTGCATCAATTGACTTTTGAGTCCAAACAACTGCGTTTATATCCCAAAGCGGGCTATAGTCTGTTGCTATAGTAGGAATTCCACCTAAAACATTTAAAGGGCTAACACCATCAGACAAAGCGCTATTTAGACCTTGACGTTGTGGTGTGCTTTTTCCTGTTTGTCCGTTAACTACAACGAATATACGTTCTACAGGACTAAGGAAGCTATCGTCGCCACCAACTTGTAAGTCTACTAATCCAGGTGCATAAGTAGCACCTTCAGCAGTTGCAGGTAATGGATTATTTGCTTCTGTTGAAATGTAAAATACAGGTCTTCCAAAACTAAATCCAGAGGTTAATGCCATAGTTACAAGACCTTCTTCTGGGCAAATAGAAACTACTTTGTCGTGAACCAAATCATAGTTTGGATCGCCTTCACAAAATCCACTTAGTTGGCTTTCTGAAACATCAAACGCAACAATAGGTGCGTTGTATATTTTGTTATCTGCGTTTATGATGCGAACTAAAGGAGAATAATTTTCGTCACCTATAGAACCTGGTTGAAATGATTTTGGTGGGAAAAAATTAGGAGCATCACCAGGAGTAGCTCCACGTTTAGGAGAAAAATCGACAGTCCCTTGGTCAAAGGTAAGTGTGAATTTTTTTCCAAAAGTAGCCGTTCTTACTGCTTTGCCCACATCTGTATAAGATAATTTTGGAGAATAGTTTATGCCTAAGGCTTGGGCATTACCTTGATCATTTGTATCAGTAATGATATACCATACTGTTTTTCCATCTTTCATTTTTCCTTTATATAAAGGAAGCGTAATAGTTCCTGCATCTAAATCTAGAGTTCCAGATTTAAGAAGTTGGTAAGGCCCTATTAATTCTTTTTGAACTTGCGAAGGTGCAGGACCAAAATATGTTAATGGAATGTCTGCTCCAATGGAAGGGGGTGCAGGTTCTACATCATCGTCGCCTCTTTCTTGAGCGTTGATGTTTATAGCTAGAAAAAAAACCGCCAAGAATATTGAAACTTGATAAAGGTACTGAGTTTGTTTTTTTAAAATCATTTGTTTAAACTTTTTGGGTTAATAATAGGTTAAAAGTACAATATACATAATAAAGATAAAAATAATTTATTATTATTCTAAAGTTATAGTATTAATATTATAATTAATATTATGTAAAATAGCATTAAAAGAAATTAAACTAACTCTTTCCATTCCAATATTTTATTACCTTTGGGTATACTAACTAAAAAACGATTTTTTTATGAAAAAAATATTAAAACGTATTGGTCTCGCAATTCTTGCGATTATCATTTTAATAATATCTTATGGAATATATGGCACGTTCATAAATCCAATAAGTCCTCGAGATACAGTTAAATATGAAAAAGATGGTTTGACACTTATAGTAGATTATAGTCGCCCATATAAGAAAGAACGTTTAATATTCGGTCCTAAAGAAGACGATGCACTAGTACCTTATGGTATATATTGGAGGCTTGGAGCAAATTATTCGACAACCTTTGAAACTAATAAAGCAATAAACTTTGCCGGACTACCTTTACCAGCAGGGAAATATAAGCTATATGCTGTTCCAAATAGCGATCATTGGGTAGTTAGCCTTAATTCCGAACATGATACTTTTGGTTTCTCGGAACCCAACTATGAAAAAGATATTATAAGTGTTAATATTGCTACAGCTAAACTAATGAACCCTATTGAACAGTTTACTATTGATTTTGT
This sequence comes from Candidatus Arcticimaribacter sp., assembly GCA_965277835.1. GTDB lineage: Bacteria > Bacteroidota > Bacteroidia > Flavobacteriales > Flavobacteriaceae > Arcticimaribacter. Next base: position 502,309 of record OZ255841.1, read on the forward strand.
AGGCGGTATTCATGCTTTATCTTTGCGTTTCCGTTGGGATACCACTGCGGTTTCTATACCCATTGACTAATGCTTTTTTCTTTTAAGAATTTAATAAAATCTATTCTTTTTGTACTGATTTTTGGGGGTATTACTTACTATATAATTGATAAAATTCAATACAAGAATAAATTAATGGATGTAGAAGTATATACTCCTATTTCTACTTTGGTTATTCCCTCGCATGAGGTTAAACGTGCCAAATACCCTTTTGTGGATATCCATAATCATCAGTTTGATATGCCTGTTAAGGATTTATCTAAACTAGTAGATGAAATGGATAGTATTAATATGGGCTTTATGGTTAATCTTAGTGGTTTTAGAGGGCTTTATCTCAAAGAATCTCTGAAGAATGTAAAAGAGAACGCCCCTACCCGCTTTGGTTTGTTTGTAAATATAGATTTTGAGAAAATTGATGATGACGATTTTGCAAGTAATAATATAGCCTTATTAAAAGAAGCAAAAGAAAACGGGGCTATTGGACTTAAAGTATATAAGTCATTGGGATTAAACGACACCGACTCCTCTGGAAACCGAATTACTATAAATGACCCTCGCTTAGATCCTATATGGAATTTTTGTGGAAAGATTGGTTTTCCGATATTGATTCACTCTGCTGAGCCTGCTTCTTTTTGGAAACCTAAAGATAAATATAATGAGCGCTGGCTTGAGTTGAAGCAAAAACCTGGGAGATACAGAGATCCTTCTAAAGTCCCGTCTTTTGAATCTATACTAGCCGAACAACACGATATTTTTAGGAAACATCCTAACACAACTTTTATTAATGCACACTTAGGATGGATGGGAAATGATTTAGACAGGCTTTCTGCACACTTAGACCGTTACCCAAATGTTATGACCGAAATCGGTGCAGTATTAGCTGAATTAGGGAGACAACCTAAAAGAGCACGACAGTTTATGATTGAATATCAAGATCGTGTATTATTTGGTAAAGACTCTTATAAGGTTTCTGAATATTATGTTTATTTTAGAGTATTAGAAACCGACGATGAATATTTTGATTATTACAGAAAACGCCACGCACATTGGAAAATGTATGGAATGGCACTACCCGACTCTGTACTTCAAAAACTATATTATAAAAATGCGTTACGTATTTTACCTTCAATTAACCCAAATTTATTCCCTTAAATATGATTTTAGTTAACACCCCAAATATTATTGGAAAAGAAATAATAGAAACCCACGGAATTGCACGTGGAAGTACAGTACGAGCAAGAAATGTAGGTCGAGATATTTTTGCAGGACTTAGAAATATTGTTGGCGGGGAAATAGATGAGTACACCAAGTTATTGTCAGAGTCTCGCGAACAAGCAATGCAACGCTTAATCGAAGATGCAAAAGGTATGGGTGCCAATGCTATTGTAAACATTCGTTTTACAACTAGTATGGTTATGCAAGGTTGCTCCGAAATACTAGCATATGGTACAGCAGTAACAGTGAAGTAAATTATTTTTTATCACACACGCTCACAATACACAATATAATAGCGTGGATAAAAATAACGCAAAAATGGTCTTATACCTATTTTATTAATGTCAGGTGAAGTCCATAATTCAAAATCTTTAATTTCCCATCCTGTTTTCTTAAGAAGAAAATCAAATTGCTTTTTTTCAAATTCATGGTAATGCTTGTCCCAGTCATCGGCTTCATTCCAATACGCTTTGGCAAACCATAATTTTAAAGGAACTGAGGCAATTAATTTGTTTGTTTTTAATTCTTTTAAAATATTAAAAGGTGCTAGTAAATGTTCAAAAACTTCAAAAGAAGTTACACAATCACACTTGGTTTGAGCGATAGTATTAAAATTTATATCTAAATCCTCTCCTTCTGTATTTTGAACTTCAAAGCCAGCTTCTTTTAAGAAAGGCGTAAATGGGTTTTCTGTTCCTAAATCGAGTATTTTGGAGTTCTTTTGGATGTGTTTCTCTACAAAAGAAAGCGTTTTATTATAGCGCCTTTTGTGTGTTCTCGAAATATTCATTATTCTTTAGACTCTCTAGTCTTACCAATAAAAACGTTTACTCCTTTTTGAATAGGGTTTCCAGTAGTTCGCCTAAAAGAAACAACTTGCCCTGTATGATAAATGGCATCTGATAAAGGGCCGTTGATAAAATTCCAAAGCGGAAAGTTAGAAGAGTTACCACCTCTCTCAAATATTACTTTCAAATCATTTAACTCGGATGGCGTTTTTCCTTTAAAGATATTCGAAGCATCTTCTAAATGTTGTAGGGTAAGCAGTCGTATGCTCTCAAAAGATTCTGGGGTATTTGTTAATGGTCTTACACTTGCTTTGTTTAAAGAAGTATTTTTTATTATTTCTGAAAGTCCATAAATATGGTTTAAAGTTTCTTTCATTGATTGCGCAGCTTCCGAAGGCTTATATTGTAAATCTTTTTCTGTGAGCCCCTCAGTAGCCCAATAATATCTATAGCCTAGTCCTTCAATCATTCGAACGATAATATTTCCCGCATCATACGATGCTGGGGCTTCGGGAATTGATTTAAAGGGTAAGTCTTTTGTGATTTTATCTTGTGCCATAACAATCAAATTAGTAAAAAGGAAAAGAATAGTAAGAATACGTATCATAATTTTTTTTTTCTTTTAAAAATAGTAATTTAGTTCTAATATAATCATTGAAAAGTGCCAAAAAAACTAGCAAGTTTTGCGGATTTAGCAAAAGTTCAATTTAGTGACTTAGCTCCAAATAGTGAGCCGGAAGTAAAAGACTCTTTTAAAAAACAATATTTAGAGGCACATTTTAGCAATAAGGGTCGTGGCGGTAAAACAGTAACTATTATCAAAGGGTTTGAAGGTTTAGATACAGAGTTAAAACAATTTGGGAAAACACTTAAAAAAATTGTAGGAGTTGGCGGAAGTATTAAAAACAATGAGGTAATTATACAAGGGAACCACCGCGATAAGCTTATGAAAGTTTTAACCGATATGGGGCACCAAGTTAAACGTGTTGGAGGATAACACTACTCTACCAATTAATTTTACTTTTATTATTACTTTCTAAATAATAGTTACACTTGCTAAAATGCTTATTCCCAAACCAATAACCTCTATTGGCACTCAAAGGAGAAGGATGCCCAGATGTTAAAACCAAATGTTTTTGAGAATCAATTAGCTTTGCCTTTTTTTTGGCATACCCTCCCCAAAGCATAAAAACAACACTTGTTTGTTCTTTCGAAATTTTTTTAATTATAGCATCTGTAAAAATTTCCCACCCTTTATTTTGGTGACTTCCAGGTTCATTTTTGCGGACGGTTAAAATCGAGTTCAAAAGTAAAACACCTTGCCTAGCCCATGGTTCAAGGTTTCCGTTCTGAGGATAAGATATATTGAGGTCGGAGTTTAACTCTTTAAAGATATTTACTAAAGATGGAGGATGTTTTGTGTCTTCTGTGACAGAAAAACTAAGCCCATGCGCTTGTTTTGGGTTATGGTAAGGATCTTGACCTAGTATAACTACTTTAATGTTATTGAAAGAACATAAATTTAAGGCTTCAAAAACTTTAGGGGGCTCAGGATAACAACAGTAATTTGAATATTCTGTTTTTATATAAGTAGATAGCTCCTTAAAATAAGGCTGGTTTAAAGAGGTTTGCATTACTTTTTTCCAGTTTGAGTCTATTAATTCCTGCATGAAATTATGTACTTTTACAAAGCTAAAATATGAAAATACCAGAGAAGACAATTGACGATTTAGAGTTTAATACAGTGCTCGAACAACTTTCTGGCTTAGCTATTACTGCTGTTGGGAAAGATGCCTGTTTGCACCTTAAACCAATTGAAGATGAAGAAGCCTTATTGTTTCAATTACATTCTGTTTCAGAGTTTGTTTCTTCTTTTGAAAATGAAAACCATATTCCAAATCACGGATTTGATAGTATAGCAAAGGAAATCGATTTATTGAAAATTGAAAATATAGTACTCGAAATAGACGGGTTTAAACGTATTGTAGCGGCTTCTGATACTATTAATACACTTCTAAAGTTTTTTAAGAAATTCAAAGAATATTACCCTAATTTATTTTTAGAGGGAAAAGATATTGAAATAACAAAAAACCTTATTAAGGAAATAGGTAGTATAATAGATAAGTTTGGTGAAATTCAAAACAATGCTTCCCCTACTCTATATCAGATTAGAAAAGATATTCAAAATGTACGTTCAAAAATTGGACAAAGTTTTCAGCGTGCATTAAGTAATTATAGTTCACAGAATTACCTTGATGATATAAGTGAATCTGTAGTTGAGAACCGCCGTGTTTTAGCAGTTAAAGCAATGTATCGAAGAAAAGTTAAGGGCGCAATTATGGGAAGCTCTAAAACTGGGAGTATTGTTTATATAGAACCCGAGGCTACACTTCAACACACAAGAGAACTTAACAATTTGAAGTTTGAAGAAACTGACGAAATTAAACGTATTTTACTTCAATTAACTCAAAGTGTTCAACCATATCGCCCTTTATTGATTGAATATCAAAAGTATTTAACTTTGATTGATAGTTATTACGCACGCGCAAAGTATGCAGAGTCAATGCAGGCGGTTTTACCTAAGATTAATTCCAATCGAGAATTATCCCTTATAAAAGCCTATCATCCACTACTCTATTTATCAAATAGAAGAGATAATAACCAAACTTTTCCTCAAGATATTACGTTACATTCAAAACACCGTATAGTTGTAATATCTGGACCTAATGCAGGCGGAAAAAGTATCACCCTTAAAACCATTGGTCTATTACAATTGATGCTACAAAGCGGAATGTTAATACCTGTTAATGAGCAAAGTAGGGTTTGCTTTTTCAAGCAAATTATAACTGACATTGGAGATAATCAATCTATCGAAAATCATTTAAGTACTTATTCATATCGATTAAAGAATATGAAATATTTTGTTCGTAAATGTAATAAGGACACTCTATTTTTAATTGATGAATTTGGGACAGGCTCCGACCCCGAATTAGGAGGTGCATTGGCAGAAGCGTTTTTAGAAGAGTTTTATAATAGAGAAGCATACGGAATTATCACTACGCATTATTCTAATCTTAAAGTATTAGCAAATGAACTTCCGTTTATGTCCAATGCCAATATGCAGTTTGATAATAGAACCCTAGAACCTACATTTAATTTAATTATGGGAGAAGCAGGTAGTTCTTTTACGTTTGAAGTAGCTCAAAAAAACGGGATTCCATATAACCTTATAAATAAGGCTAAGAAGAAGATTGAGCGCAGTAAAGTACGTTTTGAGGCTACGATTAATAAATTGCAAAAAGAACGCTCTAAAGTAACTAAAACGGGTAAATTCTTACAAGAACAAGAAAGTAAGATAATTGAAGAAAATGAGCGGTTAGAAATTTTAAATAAAAAAGTTAAAGACAAGTTAGTTGGTTACCAAGAACTCTTTGATCATGATCAGCGTATGATAGTTTTGGGAAATAAAACCAACGATATTGCAGATAGATATTTTGAAACAGGTAAAAAACGCTTATTAATTGCTGATTTATTACATTTAGTTGAGACTGAGAACTCAAAAAGAAAGAAAAAACCTGCCATTGAAAAGAAGAAAGAAAAAGAAGCAAAAAAGAAAGTGAATGAAGAGGTTAAAAAAGCCATTGTCAATATTAGGAAAGAAAAAAAGAAGCATAAACCTAATTTAAAGCCTGTAAAACCTAAAGTCAATTTTAAGATTGGAGACGAAGTACGTTTGTTCGATGGTAAATCGGTAGGAACTATAGATATTATTAAAAAAGAAAAAGCTATTGTTAACTACGGCATATTTACAACAGAGGTACGATTAGATGCCTTAGATTTAGTTAAAGCAAAGAAGATTAAAAAATGAAAACTAATATTATTCTTTATGATGGTATATGCGTGCTTTGCAATGTCTGGGTACGTCGCCTTTGCAAATGGGATAAAAATAATAGTTTATATTTTGCTTCCTTTACAAGTAGTGTTAGCAACAAATTTTTTGAAGAGCGTAATATTGACCCAATTCAAGTTAATTCTATTATTTTTTGGAAGCCTAACGAAATGTATGTTACAGATGCACAAGCAGTTTTTGAAATACTCAATACTCTAGGAGGTGGCTGGAAATTAATTACAGTTTTTAATTATTTACCTAAATGGTTAACTAGAAGTATATATAAACTAATTGCTAAAAATCGTTATAAATGGTTTGGTAAGCATGACCACTGCCCTATTCCAAACCCGAATTATTCTCATAAATTTTTAGATTAAGTAACAAGCTCTAAAATTTTCTTGACAACGTTATCAGGTTTTATAGTACGCATTGCATTTTCATATCCCTTAAAAGTTTTATTTCCATATATAGAAGAAGGTAGCTTAGGGTATTTATTTAAATCGGGTGTCAATGAATTTTCCATAGATTGTTTAAATGGGATAAACCCAGTATAAGGATGTGTTGAACCCCATAAAGTCACAGTAGGCACCCCATAGAATGCGCTAAAATGACCATTTCCAGAATCCATACTTAACATACAATCTAAATGAGAGATTAAAAGTAGTTCTTGGTCTAATTTTATTTTTCCGGCAACACAAATTACATTTTGGGAACTTTGTGCTAAGGACGTTAGCTTTTCAATTTCGCTTTGCCCTCCTCCAAATAATAAAACTTTGAAATCCCTTTTTTGGGACAACTGTTGTACCACTAATTCCATCAAATCGAGTGGGTATTCTTTTGACTTATGTTTAGAAAATGGGGCTATTCCAATATATTTTGTTGTTTGAGAAGGCTCATAAGTAATCAATTCAGCAATCTCTGGTGTTAAAGGTCTCAATTTTGGAAATGAACTCTTCGATAAATCTAATGGATATCCTAATGTTCTAAATACATCGGCAGAACGTTCATGGCTTTGCCTTAATCTTTTAAAAACTTTATTATTAGGGCGTGTCAATCGTCTTTTTTCTATTCTACCTTTATCGTAAGAGGCGCTCTTTACGTTCCAAAAAAATATACGTAGCAATTTAGACCGAATTACATTATGTAAATCTGCAATTAAATCAATATCCAATCGCTTCAATTCTCTATATAATCGATAAATTCCAAAAATGCCTTTATGCTTGCCTTTAATATCAATTTCATAAAAAGAAACATTAGGTATATCTTTAAAAAGAGGTTTAGCGAATGGTTTTGACAAGAACGTAATTTTTATATCTGGATATTCTTGTGTAAAAGCTCTGATAGATGTTGCAGCAATAACAACATCTCCAATTGCTGATAAACGAATAGCTAAAATATGTTTAACGTTTTGGGGCATAATTTGAAGACAGAAGTTTAATCTTGAAATTTTTTAAAATAATGATATGTAGTTTGCTTTTGACATATAGACTTGTTAAGGTTTTAAAAGCTTAAACAGATATATATTATAACCTAAAACAGGTAATTTAACTGCAATCTAAAATTATTTTTTTTTGTATAACATTGGGTTCAACTCGTCATTGTTATACATCTTCATTTGCTTATATACTTTCATGTATTTATCACCGTTTTCAATATCTAAAAGTAAGTCGTCAATAGCAATAGATAAGTCTTTCTTTTGTTCCAATAAAATATTAAGCTTTTCGGTACATTGCGTTTTGTGCTTTTCAGAAGCAGATTCTCTGTTTGCTTCTTCATTCATATGGTAGATTTTCAATGCTAAAATTGATAAACGATCAATCGCCCACGCAGGGCTTTCAGAATTTATTTTTGCTGTAGGTTTGATACTAACATTCTCGTATTTTTTTAAGAAGTAACTATCGATATGTTCAACGATATCGGTTCTGTATTGATTTGATTTGTCAATTTTTCGTTTTAATTCCAATGCCTCTACTGGGTTGATATCTGGTAAACGAATAATATCTTCATAATGCCATTGCACTGTATCAATCCAGCATTTTTTATAAAGTAAGTATTCTAAAGTATTAGAATCATAAATATTTTCAAATGGCTGGTCAATGCTATCAATAATATGATATTTAGAAATTACGTCTTCAAAAATACGGTTGTAATCTACAGCTTTCATCTCTTTATATTAATAGTAATATTAGTGTGTAATTAATCTTTCAAAAGTACAATTTTAAATGGACTTAGTCTTGATTACTTTTTGAATTTAGATAGGCTAATGCACTTGTAACTTGAGCCTGTCAGCTTATTGATTCTTAACTTACAAGTTTTATTTACTACTTTAGTAATAAATAGTAAAAACCATAAATGACAAAATCAAAACAGATTGGGTTTTGGTCGGGAATAATAGTACTCTTAATTTGTATATTTCTGCCGCCTCCAGATGGAATGAAACCCGAAGCACTGAAAGCTTTTGGTATAGCAGCTTTAATGGCAATTTGGTGGATTACAGAGTGTATTCCAATCTATGCAACAGCTTTTATTCCAATTGCTTTATTTCCCTTGTTAGGAGTTCTTGATGCAAGTACAACTACCGAAAACTATGGGCATAATTATGTGCTGATGCTACTTGGTGGTTTTTTTCTTGCTAAGTCTATAGAATTGAGTAATTTACACAAAAGAATTGCACTATATATTATTAAAAAACTTGGTACTTCTAGAAAAAGAATTATTCTGAGTTTTATGATTGCCACCGCCCTACTCTCGTTTTGGATAGCTAATGTTGCGGTTGTTCTACTTATGCTACCTATTGCATTAGCAATAATAGATAAAGAAGAAGGTAAAGAAAATAGAAGCCCTAATTTTGGTTTAGCATTAATGCTATCTATTGCATATGCAGCAAGTATTGGAGGTACGGGTAGTCTCATAGGTACTCCTCCCAATATGGTGTTTGCGGGCGTAGTTGAAAAAGTATTCCCCGAGTTGCCCGAAATTGATTTTTTGAAGTGGATGCAGCTGGGTACTCCAATTGTAATAATCTTATTACCAGTAGTTTGGTTTTATATTGTCCGTTATTTTAAAATAGAAGGAAACTTTGAAGGAAGCAATAATATTATTGATGAAGAAATAAAAGCTATAGGTAAGCTATCTATTATGGAGAAAAGAGTTTTGGCAGTTTTTATTTTTACTGCTTTAGGCTGGATATTTCGGAGAGATATAGTATTAGACCAATTTGTAGTACCAGGCTGGTCTTCTCTTTTAGGGGTAAGCAATTATGTACACGACTCTACTATTGCTATTATTACTACAATTCTATTATTTGCTATTCCATCTGGTAAGCCCAAAGGCGAGCTAAAAAGATTGTTAAACTGGGAATTTGCTTCGCAAGTACCATGGGGAGTGGTAATGATTGTTGGAGGAGGGTATGCAATAGCCGATTCGTTTAAACACACTGGCTTAGCAGATTATTTAGGGTCTCAGCTCAGTTTCATTGGGCAATATCCTATTATATTTATATTGGTTATTGTTGTTTTCTTAATGATTTTTATAACAGAAATAAACAGCAATACTGCTACAGCAAATATATTTTTACCTGTTTTAGCTTCAATGGCTATTGCTGGAAGCATAGACCCTTTACTATTAATGATTCCAGCAACTTTTGCTTGTTCTTTCTCATTTATGCTCCCCTCCGGCACTGGCACTAATGCCGTTATTTTTGGAAGTAATAGAGTAACTATACAAGAGATGGCGAAATGCGGCTTTGGGCTTAATTTACTTAGTGTTATACTGCTTACTATACTAATGTACGTCTATGTTTTACCTGTTTTATCATTATGAAAACATTTGGATTTTTAAATATAAATATCTTATCTTACATAAGATTTGGTGTATAGATCAAGTAGTATAAACACAGAAATAATTTGCAATTTTAAAATAATAAAGAATAACACTATGAGAAGTAAATCAGAAGTTCTTAAGCTCCATAAAGAAGGATATATATCATTTTCCAATGGTACCACGATGAATATGTCAGATTTTTTATACAAACAACCCTTGGAAAGCCTGTTGTTTGATTTAGGTCTAGTAGAAGGTGTTTCTATTGGCAACCTTTCTGCTACCTTGGATAATTATATAAATACTTCTGACCCAAATTGGATAACTAAATATGCAACAGCTCAAACCGTAGCATTATCAGTTCAAAAAGTAAGAGCCTCAGAACAAACAATAAGAGAGTTAAAACAAGAGATTGAAACTTTAAAAAAGTCTCAAAAATAACTGCAAAGAGAAGAAGTCTTGCTCTCAGTTCAGTTTTATTAGCCAACACTTTGAGTTATACTTAATATTGGTATAATTTTTTATTGTAGAAATAAACAGTAGTACTGCAAGAGTAAACTGACTCATCTATTTTATTATTATGAAAAGAATTTCAATACTATTTAAGTATCTTATATTACTAGTACTTTGTTTAAGTTCTTTGCTAAGTATTGGGCAAATCAATACTCCAGTTATTAAAAGCCTAAACGAGCTAAAGGGCAACAAATCAAGTGTTAATAAGTATTGGCTCGAAATGGGTACCAATACTTTTGGGCAGCCTATACAAATTCCTGTTGTTCTAATTCAAGGAAAAGTCAAAGGGCCTACAATTGGTCTTTTTGCAGCTATTCACGGGAACGAACTTAACGGAATACCTATTATTCACCGTTTGATGGACTCGATAGATGTAAAGCGACTAAAAGGACGTATAATAGTAATACCAGGGCTTAATGCCATTTCTATACCAATGGATAAACGAAAGTTTATAGATGGAACAGACCTCAATAGAATTTTTCCAGGGAAAGAACATGGTAATAGAAGTCAGCAATATGTTTATAAAATTGCTAAAAGAATACTACCATCATTAGATATACTTATTGATATGCATACGGCTAGTTTTGGTAGAGCCAACTCTTTTTATGTAAGAGCTGACCTAAGTAAAGACACGCTCTCTATGTTAGCAAAGCTGCAACGACCAGATATTATTTTAGATAGCAAAGGATTGCCTTCAGCAGGAGCTGTTTCTAAATCCTTGCGAACAATGAGAGCAGAAGCAACACTACAAGGAATTCATGCTATTACTGTAGAATATGGCAATCCTCAGGTGTTTCAAAAAGACTTAACTATTAAAGGGTTGAAAGGTATTATGAATACATTGAACTGGTTAAAAATGTATGAAAATAATAACCATAAACCACTTAAAGATGAAGCAGTATATTGTACAAAGTCCTATTGGATATATACAGACGAGGGCGGGTTTCTCGAAATAAACGTTGAATTAAATCAACGACTTAATAAAGGAGATGAAATTGCTACTTTACGAGATGCTTTTGGTACAGTTATAAAAAAATATTTTGCGCCTGAAAAAGGTATTGTTATTGGCAAAAGTACTAACCCTGAAAACATGAATGGAGGGAGGATTATACATTTGGGGGTTTTGAAGTGATGTAAGTGGTTGAAAGGTATAGATGAAAATTTATTGTTTTAAATTATTAACTATGATGAAAAAAATAAGAGTTTTCCCTTTTGCAATATTTCAATCTATTTTAGCTGCTCTAGTTGGTTTAATAGCTGGGGTATTATATTCTTTTGGTGGACTTATTATTGACACCTTAGTAAGCTTTGAGTGGTTTGTTACTTCGGAAACCTCAGGGTTAAGCTATGGTACTATATTAGCTTTTGGAGCTTTGATGGGTATGCCAATCATATTTGCTTCCATTGGTTTTTTTATTGGTATTATAGAAGCAATTATATATAATTTATTTGTAAAACAACTTAGTAAATTCATCAACTTTATACAATAAACTTGTATCAAATGAAAATGATATATATACTTTTACTTAATTATAATTTTTAGCCTTTCAATTGAGTCAAAAAAATAAATCCTGGCATTTTCTTTTACTACTTATTTTAGCTGGGGAATCAGTGTTTATTCTTCCTTTTGTTCTTTCTCGGGTATTTAGACCTACAGTACTCGAAGTATTCAATTTAGATAATCTACAATTAGGGCTATGCTTTTCAGTATATGGGATTGTTGCTTTAATTTCTTATTTGTTTGGAGGCCCCTTGGCAGATAAATTTCCTCCAAGAAAATTAATTGCAATCGCCCTGTGGATGACCGCCTTAGGCGGCTTAGTATATGCCTCATTTCCTAGCTATACAGTATTAAGAATACTTTATGGATATTGGGGTTTTACTACTATTTTTTTGTTTTGGTCGCCTATGATTAAAGCTACTAGAGTTTGGGGAGGAAATACATCTCAAAGTAAAGCATTCGGTTTTTTAGATGGTGGTAGAGGGCTAACAGGTGCCCTATTTGGCACTATGGGTGTATTTATATTTTCATTATTTATCACTTCCGAAATCTCGGAAGTAACAATTACCGAAAGTAGAATAGCTTTTCGGCAGGTAATATTAATATCTGCTTGTATAGTTGCCCTTGTAGGTTTGTTGGTGTGGTTTTTTTTGAGATTAGAACCGAATATCGAAAAGGAAATTATTTTTGATAAAATAGAACTTAAACATGTTAAAAAAATAATACGTCTACCATCAATATGGTTGCTTATGATTATTATATTATGTGCTTATGTGGGTTATAAAATAACAGATATTTTTTCGCTTTATGCACGAGATATTATGTTATATGACCAAGTTCAATCAGCCAGAGTAGGGACTTTTCTTTTGTTTATTCGCCCAGTTGTTGGAATATTAATTGGAATATTAGCTAATCGCTCACAAGGTATTTTATGGTTAATAATAGGCTTTGCTATTTCGTTTTTAGGAGCGCTTTTATTTGCTCTTGGTTTAATTTCTAGTTCGGCACCTATATTATTTTTCATTTCAATATTAATAGTAGCGACTGGAGTATATGCTGCACGATCTCTTTATTTTGCAATAATGGAGGAAGGATTAATACCTTTAGTTTTAACAGGTACTGCTGTTGGACTAATTTCTTTGGTAGGATATACACCTGATATATTTATAGGCCCTATAATGGGTTATTTATTAGAAAACTCTCCAGGGATAATAGGACATCAACATGTTTTTTGGATGCTTGCCTTGTCATCTTTTATAGGTAGTATTGCGTCTTGGGGTTATTTTTACCTCTATAAGAAGAAATAATTTTCTTTAGAGATTTGTTATATCTTTGTTATTATAGCAAAACACTATTCGTATTAATAAAACCACAATGAAAATGAATTATAGAAGGAGTATTTTAATAAATAAAACACTATATCCTTCTGTTATTTTATTATTGATGGTTTTATTTGGCTGCGGAAAAAGTGATAATAGTGTCACCACCGATACTGATTCTAATTCTAATACAAATATTGTAGTAGATACTTGTACCACAGACCAAGTGTTTAATAATTCACGAGGGGCTTGTACTGAAACCTTAACTTTTACGCAAAAATACACTCAAAGAATAGCTGGAAACAAAAGAATAATTGAGTCAAATGCTATTCCAAATCATAAAACAGGGAAATTTGGTGGAGGGCAAGGTTCTTTAAACCCAAATGCTATTTCCCCTCAGACTAAAACGTATGAGATTCTTGTAAATGGAGTAGTTTCAACTAGCTTAACTCCTTTACTAAAAAGTACTGGTAGTGGAAGAAACGGGCCTCAATATATTTTTGGTATATTATTAAACGGGATTGAGCTAGACCCTGTTGCAGCAGAACCTTTTCCACATAAAGGTATAATGGATCCTAATGTAAATTGGGAATGGAATTTAGAAGCCTTAAATGTAAATTTAGGATTAGATTGCAATAGTGCCCATGTACAACCTTCGGGCAAATATCATTATCATGGACCCCCTACATTATATTTAGATGGACTAAATATTTCAAAAGATAAAATGACTTTAATTGGTTATGCTGCAGATGGTTTTCCTATCTATTATAATTATGCTTATAGTGTGGCAGATGATACTACTTCTAGTATAGTTAAAATGGTTCCTAAGTATCAACTAAAAACGGGTAAAAGAGGAGGAAATGGTACTACTGCCCCATGTGATGTATATAATGGTATTTATACAAATGACTATGAATATATAAACGATCTTGCTTCGGGTACTTTGGACGAAGCAAATGGCAGAAATGGAGTAACACCGGAGTACCCTAATGGGACATATTATTATGTAATGACTGATGATTTTCCATCTATACCAAGACACTTTAAAGGTACGCCCTCTGATAGTTTTAGGATTGGAAATAACTGATGAAACTTTTTTCAATACATGTTATATCATATATTTGAAATAGTAAAATAATTTTAATGACGAAAATATTATATTCTTTTATCATTCTATTATTGATAACCTCAATTGGTTGTGCAAAAATTGATAACAATGCTAATGTAAATAACATACAATGTGTTTGCTTAACTAGCCAAATGTTAGAAAAATCTAGAGGTAATTGTACTGAAACCTTGACTATCACACCAACGCTTGTTAATAGAGTGGTTGGCAATAGAAGGTTTATTCAAGGAAATACTATTCCAAATCATAAAGTAGGAAAATTTGGTGCAGGGCAAGGTTCTTTAGGGCCAAACCCTATAACTCCTCAACTCAGAACTTATGTGGTTTCACCTACTGGAATAGTTGCAGGTAATTTAACCCCTTTACTTAGTGTTAATAGTAGTAGAACACTAGAAGATCGATATTCTTTTGGGGTTTTATTAAATGGTATTGAACTAGACCCTATTGAAGTAAACCCTTTTCCACATAAAGGTATAATGGATCCCAATATAAATTGGGATTGGAATTTAGAGGCTTTAAATACACTTTTGGGATTAGATTGTAACAATGCGCATGTACAAGGCGTTAGCGGCAAATACCATTATCATGGTGTCCCAACTTTATATTTAGATGAAATTAAGATTCAACCAAATGTAATGACCTTAATTGGTTATGCTGCAGATGGTTTCCCTATTTATTATAAATATGCCTATAGTATAGCAAATGACATTACGTCTCCTATAGTAGAAATGAAGTCTGGCTATGTACTAAAAACTGGTAAAAGACCAGGCAATGGCGTTACTGCTCCATGCGATACATATAACGGCCTTTATTCTAATGATTATGAGTATGTGAGTAATTCGGCATCGGGAACTTTAACTTTAGATGCGACTAATGGTAGAATTGGTATAACACCAGAATATCCTAGTGGAACATATTACTATGTAATTACAGATGAATACCCTGTTATTCCAAGACATTTTAGAGGTACTCCATCGACTTTTTTTAAAATGTAAGAATGATTAGAGCTATTTTTTTATAATCAATGAAACTAATATCTCTTATTGCTCTATTGTTTTTTAGTTATTTATTACCTACACACGACAGCAACATAGCGCATTTTAAAATTACGTCAGATAAGAACTACACAATAGTTGAAGCTGAATTTACATGGTCTATTCGGAATGCAGTTTTTAAATTTGCTCCACATTTAGAAAACCAAGCTACAAAGGCAACTATCCAAAAGGCGTTAGAAGAATATATTACTGAAAACCTTGTTTTATCTAGTTCTAGCAATGGAAGACTTAAGTTGAAAAGCGTAAAAGAAATAAAAACTAGCAAAGGGCATTCGCACCAAATCAATTATCAAATAACTTTTGAAGGGAGTCGTTTTGATAGAATTACAAACACGATGCTCATTAATGTTAATTCGAAACAAACGAACTATCATACTTTTCTTGGAAAAGAATATATTACTACAAATGACACTATTAGTTTCAATGTTGAGAGCCCTAAAAACAACACGTATTACTGGTTTTATAGTATAGGATTAGTACTACTTATTTTTTTATTTAATTTTATTAGAAAGAAACACCGTATGCAAAAACTATTATGTCTATCTGTTATTATATGTTTAACTTTAGGTTCGTGTAGTAAAAAAAGTGAGGTTTCTAGTGCACCTACCTCCCCTACTTCTGTTTCTACCCCTACGTCTACTACGCCGCCGCCTTCGATTAAAACAAACACAAATATTTTATTAATTATTGCCGACGACCTAGGGCTCGATGCTACTCCAAATTATAATATTGGCGCAAAAAAACCCGCTATGCCTAACCTAGGTAAAATGATAAGTAATGGAATTACTTTTGATAATTTTTGGGCATACCCAGTCTGTTCGCCTACTAGAGCATCAATTCTTACAGGAAAATACGGCGTTAGAACAGGAGTACTAAACGCTGAAGATGCATCTACTATTAATGCAAATGAAAAAATAATACAATCGTATTTAGATGAAAATTTAGGGAAAGTATATAGCCATTCTATTATAGGGAAATGGCATTTATCAAACAACGAACCTAATCGACCCACAGAAATGGGGGTTGATTATTATGCTGGGCTTTTAGGAGGAGGAGTTCAAGACTATTACCAATGGAGATTAATAGAGAATGGGCAAGGTACTCAGAGTACAGATTATATAACAACCAAATTGACTGACTTGGCTATTGACTGGATTAAAAATCAAGATAAACCTTGGTTTTGTTGGTTGGCATATACCACACCGCATACACCTTTTCATTTACCTCCTGCCAATATGCATTCTCAAGGTAGTTTAGCAACCGACCAAGCAAGTATCGATGCCAACCCTCTACCCTATTATTTGGCTATGGTAGAGAGCCTCGATTTTGAAATTGGGAGATTATTAGCGACCATACCTGCTGATGAATTAGAGAATACTGTAATTATTTTTATTGGAGATAATGGTACACCAAACCAAGTTGTACAAAGCCCTTATGAAAGCAGCAAAAGTAAAGGGAGTATATACCAAGGGGGAATTAATACACCTTTGGTTGTGTCGGGCAAGGGAGTAGATCGCAAAGGTGTACGCGATGCAAGCCTTGTGAGTACAGTAGATTTGTTTTCTACTATTGGACAAATAGCGGGTATTTCAGAAAATAGCCATGAAAATAGTATGAGTTTTTACCCCTTGTTTTCGGGAGATAAGTTTGATAGGACATATAATTACTCCGAGCTATTAAATGTTTCTAGCCCTGCAAAATCGGGTTATACGATTAGAAACGACACCTACAAATTAATTGTATTTGATAACGGTAACGAACGGTTTTATAACCTAAAAGATGATATGTTCGAAGCAACCAACTTACTCAACAGAAACTTATCTACAGATGCACAAGCAGCTTATAATAGCTTAAAGGCTGAAGTTAGTACAATAAGAAAATAATAGCCAAGCAAAAGTTACTTCGCAAAAGTATTGTAAGTTTATACTTAAACATATAAAAACAAGAAGTCATGAAATTACTAGGCACTTTATTACTTTTATTTTTTAGCTACACATTAACCGCTCAGACTAAATGTCCGTGCTGTGAAGACTCGTATAAGCAATTCGACTTTTGGGAGGGCAATTGGAGTGTTCTTGACACCTTAGGGAATAAAGTAGGTGAAAACAAAATTTTTAAAACACAAGGCAACTGCGTACTATCCGAAAATTGGGAAGGTGCAAAAGGCAGCACAGGTACAAGTATTAACTACTATGACCGCACAGACGATACTTGGAATCAACTATGGGTAGATAATGGTGGCAATACACTAAAGCTAAAAGGTGGGCTAGTAGGTGGTAAAATGATACTTAAAAGCGATTTGATAAAAGGGCAAAAAATAGGTTGGTACTACAACCAAATTACATGGTCACCAAACAAAGACAAAACAGTCTCACAGCTATGGGAAGTATATAGCAAAGAGAATAAACTACTAAACACACTCTTCTTAGGAATATACCACAAGCAAGAGGATTGAGAGCGGAGTAGACAGAGGTTTTGAAAAAAGCTTAATATTATATTCAAAAACAAAACCCTTATAAATCAAAGACTTATAAGGGTTTTCGCGGAGAAAGAGGGATTCGAACCCCCGGAGGTGTGACCCTCAACAGTTTTCAAGACTGCCGCATTCGACCACTCTGCCATTTCTCCTATTGCAGTGCAAAGATACATTCCTTATTTTAACTAATAAAATTTTTTAGGCTTATTACACCCTTTTTTTACTAAAATCGATATCTTCAATAAAAAGTTTATAATGGATTATTTTTTACAATACGGATTACTTGTTTTGGTGGGGCTAGCTGCGGGTGTAATCAATACTTTAGCAGGAGGTGGCTCTTTACTAACCCTTCCTGTTCTTATTTTTATGGGGTTACCACCCAATGTAGCTAATGCTACTAACCGTATTGGTATTGTGTTTCAGACGTTTATTGCCACAGCAGGGTATCGATCCAAAGGAGTATCAAATTTTCCATTCAATATATATTTAGGTCTTTCAGCATTATTAGGCTCGTTAATTGGGGCACAAATTGCGGTTGATATTGAAGGGGGCACCTTCAACAAAATTCTTGCTATTATTATGATAGTTGTGGTCGGGCTACTTGTTTTTAAACCCTCGACCAAACAATTTAACTTGCCCGAACGTTTAACAGGTAAATACTTGGTCTATGCTATAATAGGTTTTTTCTTTATTGGTATATATGGCGGTTTTATCAACGCTGGTATTGGGTTTGTTATTATGCTTTTTTTGAACAACGTAAATCGCCTTTCATTAATTAAAACTAACGCTACTAAGGTTTCGCTAGTATGTATCTATACACTAGGTGCATTAGCTCTTTTTGCATATAACGGAACTGTTGATTGGATAACAGGCTTGGTTTTAGCTTTTGGTATGTCTTTTGGCGGATGGTGGTCTAGTCGGTGGTCCGTTGACCGTGGCGAAGGAGTAATTAAAATTGCTATGGTTGTTATGGTAACCCTTATGTCAATAAAACTTTGGTTTTTCTAGAACTAACCAATTAAATTAGTATTGCAAATTAATAACTTACATACTCTACAATTTCTAGCCCATAGCCTGTAATACCTACACGGCGCGTCTCTTGAGATGAGTTACTAATTACTTTAATTTTACTAATTCCTAAATCATGTAGAATTTGTGCGCCAATACCAAAATCCTTAGCATCCATTTTCATTGGCGGGACTTTTTCAAATTCCCCTTTGGCTTGTAACTCTGTGAGTTCGTTTATTCGAATAAGTAAATTTTCGGACTGTTCTTGTTGATTAATAAACAAAATAGCTCCCCTCCCATTTTTGTTAATTAGGTTAAATATTTTATCTAAATAAGATTGTATATAGTTTACCCCCTCTGTCGTTGATCCTGCCAGCATTCCCAAAATATCGTTGTGTACTTGCGAAGAATTAATTCGAGTTAAAACAGGTTCATTTTCATTCCAAACGCCTTTGGTTAGTGCAATATGAATTTGATTGTTTGTAGTTTGTTGATAGGCTACTAATCTAAACGCTCCGTGTCGTGTTTCTATTTGCTTGTCTAAGCGTTTTACAATTAAACTATCATAGTGCATTCTATAAGAGACTAAATCTTCTATAGACACGAGTTTAAGGTTAAACTTTTTTGCAACTTCGACTAACTCAGGTAAACGTGCCATAGTGCCGTCTTCGTTCATTATTTCGACAATAACACCAGCGGGTTTCATTCCTGCTAGTCGTGCAAAGTCTATTGCTGCTTCCGTGTGCCCTGTTCTGCGAAGAACACCACCTTCTTTTGCTATTAGCGGAAAAATATGCCCTGGTCTCGAGAGTTCATGTGCTTGCGTGTCGTCATCGACAAGAGCTTTTATTGTTTTAGAGCGGTCACTTGCCGATATACCTGTTGTTACGCCATTGCCTTTTAAGTCTATAGAGACCGTAAAAGCAGTTTCCATTGGATCTGTGTTATTGTCAACCATACGATGTAAGTTAAGCTCTTCGCATCGCTTTTCTGTTAACGGAGCACAGATAAGGCCTCTTCCATTAGTCGCCATGAAATTAATCATCTCTGGGGTTATCTTCTCGGCAGCGGCAATAAAATCACCTTCATTTTCGCGGTTATTGTCATCAACAACAATAATGATTTCCCCATTTTTAATAGCCTTAATAGCTTCGCTAATAGAATCTAATTTCGTTCTAGTCATTCTTTGGTTTTAATACTTTTTTTTACCTTTTCAATAAAATAAATTATAGGTACCTGAATTCTATCCAAGTTTAAAATTTTTAGGTCACGTGTAGCTTGTCGAGTGAGGTAAAAGGCAAATATACCTACTACAATAACCGAAACCCAGCTTCCAAATACTGGACTTATACTACCATCTTCAGATGCGTTTTCAGCAAACATCCCTATAAAGTGATAGAATAAAAATATTATTATTGCTAAGACTACGGGTATTCCAAGTCCGCCTTTTTTGATAATAGCCCCCAAGGTAGCCCCTATTAAAAACAAAAAGAATACTCCAAAGCCAATTGTATATTTTCCGTTTAAGGTGTTTATATGCAGGTTAACCAGTTTTTGTTGAATGAAATAAATTTTCTTTCTTCCATCAAGGGTATTAATAATACCTGTGATAGATTGACTAGCATTATTTATTACTTGACCATGCCTATAATATTGTTCATCGCTAAGAAACTGCAAAGGGTTCTTAAAGTACTTTACAATAGAATCATTAAAAATCGAATCTGTCTCTGCAGGGTTCAAAACTCCAAAGCCGTTTACTCTCGAAAAATTATTAGCAAAGGCTTCTCTTAGGTTTTTATATTGTATTGCTAAAGAATCTATGCTTTCGCTGAGTTGATCAACTTTTTGCATTCTATAAAAAGTTTTATAGTCTTCTTGTGATAAATCTACATTATTAAATTGCGATAAGTCTATATTCATAATGTATTTATCGAAACTAACTCTTGCATGCAGAATACGTTCTCTGTCGCGTAATTTTTCTGGAATTATTTCTTCGTACCGATGCCCATCGAAAAGTACTAACTGCAATTCGTTTCCAATATTTGAACCACTTTGAAGCTCTCCTTTAGCAGCTTTGAGAACAATATTATTTATTTCATCTGGAGTTTTCTCATGAATAGTAACATCTCGCAAAAAGCGATCATTCTCTCCATATTTTTCTGCAACTTTTATGTTTATCTCTCCTATATCGTTAAAAATCCCTTCTGTAATTGCTAATGTGGGTTTGAGCTTGGCTAAATTTCGCCTTAGGTTTATTGACTTTATTTCGGCAAGTGGAATAATATTATTTGCAAAATAAAAAGTCCCTATTGCTAATAGTAGATGAAAAAAAATAAGCCCACGCAAAGCTCTTTGTAATGAAATACCTGTTGATTTCATTGCGGCAAACTCATAGTTTTCGGCGAACGTACCATAAGTCATTATAGATGCAAGTAACACAGAAAGCGGGAGTACTAAAGGAATAAGTTTGGGCGTATAGTAAAGAAGAAATTTTAATATTATATCTATGCCAATCCCTTTCCCTGCAAGCTCATCGATAAATAACCAAATGGTTTGTATGATGAAAATTAGCATAAGAATTACAAATACGCTTAATAAGCGTTTAACATAAGAGAATAATATATAACGATCTAAAATATTCATTCTCAGTTATTAATATAAAAATTAGGGTAATCATCGGCATTAAACTGAAAAAAACCATCGGCAAGACTAATATTCTCTTCTTGATTTAAAATAGTTAGAATCGTTCTTGTTGCAGAATTTCCAATTTCAATTAAACGGTAAATGGAGTTTGACTCAATATCAATTCCTAAAAGGAAAAATTTAATATCATCATTTGCCTCTGTCGGAATAAGTTTAATAAACTGTATAGTTTTTCCAAGAATACGTTGTTTAATATCCATTTGGTAGCTATAACCTTCTTCATAAAAGTTTAAAAGCTTTGAAGGGTTTAAGCCAGCTTGCTCCTCTTCTTCTGGTAAACTAATTGTAATTTCTTCATTTTCAGGAACAATTGTGTAAAGCTTTTTACCGTCAAATAATTGAATAACCCCCAAAAAATCTAATTTATATTTATTGTCTGCAAAAGTTACTGTTCCTTCAATCTCTTGCCTTATTTGTTCTTCTTTATTATCTAGGACATACTGAAACTCAATAGACATATTCTTTTGCGCCTTAATTTTATTTGAAACTTGCTCCAATAGTTTTTTTGCTTTTTCTGGGCTTTGTGCAAAAAGGATTGATGTAGAACTCAATAAAATAAATAGTAAACGCATAAATAAAATTTTAAAATCATTCATTTTCAAAAAATTGATCTAAAGACGCTAAATCAGGAATTAAAACTTGGCGTGCTTTACTTCCTTCAAATGGACCAACAATACCGGCAGCCTCCATTTGATCAATAATTCTCCCTGCTCTATTATAGCCTATTTCTAATTTTCGTTGTAATAATGAAGCGGACCCTTGTTGAGCCGTTACAATAACTTCAGAAGCTTTTCTAAACAACGAATCTCTATCTTTTATGTCAATATCTAAAGAAGCCGTTTCTTCACCAACAAACTCGGGTAATAAATGTGCTTGGCTATACGCTTTTTGACCTCCGATAAATTCAACAATTTTTTCAACTTCTGGAGTATCAACAAAAGCACATTGAATTCTTGTAAGGTCATTTCCTTGTGTATAAAGCATATCGCCTCGCCCAATTAGCTGATCGGCACCACCACTGTCTAAAATCGTTCGAGAATCTATTTTAGAAGTAACCCTAAAAGCAATCCTAGCAGGGAAATTTGCCTTAATTACCCCAGTAATTACGTTTACTGAAGGGCGTTGTGTAGCTATAATTAAATGAATACCTATTGCGCGTGCTAATTGTGCTAATCGTGCAATTGGAGTTTCAACTTCTTTACCAGCTGTCATAATTAAATCTGCAAACTCATCGACAACTAAAATAATATAAGGTAAAAAACAATGTCCATCGTCAGGGTTTAATTTTCGAGCTTTAAATTTAGTATTGTACTCCTTCAAATTACGGCAGTTACCATTTTTTAATAAATCATAACGATTATCCATTTCAATACACAACGAGTTTAGCGTATTAATTACTTTAGTGTTATCTGTAATAATTGCATCTTCGGAGTCTGGTAGTTTAGCTAAATAATGCCTTTCTATTTTATTATAAATATTTAGCTCTACTTTTTTAGGATCAACTAATACAAATTTAATTTCTGCAGGATGTTTTTTGTAAAGCAGAGAGGTCAGTACAGCATTAAGACCTACAGATTTTCCTTGTCCAGTAGCACCAGCCATTAATAAATGCGGCATTTTAGCTAAATCAACCACAAAAGTTTCGTTGCTTATTGTTTTCCCTAGAGCTACAGGAAGATCCATTTGCGCACTCTGAAACTTTTGAGATATAATAGCAGAACGCATAGACACAATGCTTGGTTTTTGGTTTGGAACTTCAATACCAATAGTTCCTTTCCCTGGAATTGGCGCAATAATTCTAATTCCAAGAGCAGAGAGCGATAAGGCTATATCATCTTCTAGGTTTTTAATTTTTGAAATACGTACCCCAGCAGCCGGCACTATCTCATATAGAGTAACAGTTGGGCCTACGGTTGCTTTAATACGCGCAATATCAATTTTATAATTCTTTAATGTATCAACAATTCTATTCTTATTTAGTTCAAGTTCTTCTTCGTTGATATTAATGCTATTGCCTCCATAGTCTTTAAGTAAATCAAATGTCGGAAAAACATATTTACTCAATTCTAAAGTTGGGTCATAGGCACCGTATTTCTCTACTAATTTCTGAGACGTGCTTTTTTCTATCGTATCTTCTTCAATTGCACTGACTTCAATTTTTAATTCATTCGGGTCAACTTCTTTCTTTTCAATGTCAGGCAAATCCTTTTTGACAAAAGAAATATCTTCGGAGGGTACTTCTACATCTAATATACTTTCGGTAGGTTCTGGTTTTGACTGTGGTTCAGAATCAGCACTTGTTTCAGTCGGAGTTAAATCCTCAAGAGATTCATCTGTAGTCAAATCTTTATTTACATTACTTTCCTTTTTTAAAGATTTAATTTTTGTTATTATTATTTCAGGTGTAATTTTCCAATGTAATACTATAAAAATTAGACTGCCAAAAACTAACAACATCGCTATGCCTATATTACCTATATAGTCAGCTAAAAAACCAACGATTTCGTAGCCCATAACACTACTTAAAAGTGGAAATAATTTATAATTAAATCCAAATAAAATAGAAAGCCAAAGAATATAGTATAACCCCCAAATCCATTTATTTATTAAAGTGCTTTTCTGAATATTTAAAAAGAGTGAAATACCTGTTGTGCCAAGAAGGTAAGCGATAATGTAAGATGCTATTCCAAAGGATTTATAAATAAAAAAGTGGCTTATAAACGCGCCTAGCTTAGAAACTAAATTATTACTTTGAATACTTCGATTACTTAAATCTTCAATTGTACTTTGATCTTGTTCCCAATTAAAAAAGTAAGAGGTAAAGGCTATAAAAAGTAAAAAAGATGTCAAAATTAAAAAACCTCCAAATAAGATTTCACGAGTACGTTTATTCTTCTTCTTCCCTGATTTGGTGAATTTAGGTACTTTAGGAGCAGCTATTTTTTTTGCAGACATTTAGTTTAATAACATGTATTTATCACACTTATATGATACAAATTTACAAATAAAGCGTAATAAGTTGTTATTGTATAATAGTAAATACATTATAAAAATAAATTCCCTATTGAAAGGGAATTTATTTTTATAGTTAAAGGTAATCTTAGCTTAGTACTGTTTATGCAAGATCAAAACGATCGAGGTGCATTACTTTGCTCCACGACTTTACAAAATCATTAATAAACTTTTCCTGAGCATCTTCGCATGCATATACTTCGCCCAAAGCTCTAAGTTGAGAGTTTGATCCAAAGACTAAATCTACACGAGTGGCTGTCCATTTTGTTTCACCAGAAGCGTTTTTACCTTCGAAAGTTTCGCTATCATTTGAATTAGGAACCCAAGATATATCCATATCATAAAGGTTTACAAAGAAATCATTGCTAAGCGTTTCTTTACGATTAGTAAAAACACCATGCTCTACTCCATTTGAATTCGCTCCTAATACACGAAGCCCTGCTACAAGTACAGTCATTTCAGGAGCATTTAAAGTAAGCAAATGCGCCTTGTCTAAAAGTAATTCTTCTCCATGGCGGTCATTTCCTTTGCCATAGTAATTTCTAAACCCATCAGCTTTGGGTTCTAATACTTTTAGTGTCTCTACATCGGTCTCTTCTTGGCTTGCATCAGTTCTACCTGCATTAAAAGGTATATCAATACTATGCCCTGCTTTCTTTGCTGCCATTTCTACAGCAACATCTCCTCCTAAAACAATAATATCAGCTAAAGATACCTGTTTATCATCTGATTGATTTTCGTTAAACTTAGCTTGAATTGCTTCTAAGGTTTTTAAAACATTTGCTAATTGAGTAGGTTGATTTACATCCCAATCTTTTTGGGGCGTTAATCGGATACGACTTCCGTTTGCACCACCACGCATATCTGTTCCACGATATGTCGAAGCAGATGCCCATGCTGTTGAAACTAATTGAGATACTGTTAAACCCGAAGCTATAATATCCTGTTTTAAATTGGCTATATCATTTTTATCTATAAGTTTATGGTTTACAGCTGGAACAGGATCTTGCCATATAAAAGTTTCATTAGGAACTTCTTTACCTAAGTAACGCGAAACAGGCCCCATATCTCTATGTGTTAGCTTAAACCACGCTTTGGCAAATACATCAGCAAATAATTCGGGATCTTTATGAAAACGCTTTGATATTTCTAAATAAGAGGCATCCTTAATTAGTGCTAAATCGGTAGTAAGCATCATAGGAGCGTGCTTTACATTTGGGTCATGGGCATCGGGGACTGTATTTACACCTTTTTCTTTAGGAGTCCATTGTTGTGCCCCTGCTGGGCTTTTAGTAAGTTCCCATTCATAACCAAATAAAGTATCAAAAAAAGTGTTATCCCACGCTATAGGAGTTGGAGTCCATGCACCTTCGAGGCCGCTAGTAATGGTGTCTCCACCTTTTCCAGAACCAAAGCTATTAATCCAACCTAAACCTTGATGTTCAATACTAGCACCTTCGGGTTCAGCCCCAACATGTTTTGTATCTCCTGCACCATGGGTTTTTCCAAAAGTATGCCCTCCAGCAATTAAAGCAACTGTTTCTTCGTCATTCATTGACATACGGTCAAAAGTTTCACGTATATCTCTTGCAGATGCAATTGGGTCTGGGTTTCCATTAGGCCCTTCAGGGTTAACATATATTAAACCCATTTGTACAGCTCCAAGCGGATTATCTAATTCGCGGTCACCCGTATAACGTTTATCACCTAACCATTCCGTTTCTGGGCCCCAGTTAATATCACTTTCTGGTTCCCAAACATCTTCTCTTCCTCCAGCAAATCCAGTTGTTTCAAGCCCCATAGATTCTAAAGCACAATTACCAGTAAGTACAATTAAATCTGCCCAAGATAATTTTTTACCATATTTCTTTTTGATAGGCCATAGCAAACGACGTGCTTTATCTAGGTTTCCGTTATCTGGCCAACTGTTCAAAGGACCAAAACGTAACGTGCCTGTAGAAGCTCCTCCCCGACCATCGCCAACACGGTAAGTACCTGCACTATGCCAAGCCATACGGACAAAAAACGGGCCATAATGCCCATAATCGGCTGGCCACCATTCTTTAGAGTCGGTCATTAAATCAAATAAATCTTTTTTAACAGCATCTAAATCAAGGCTGCTAAATTCTTTAGCATAATCAAAATCTTCATCCATAGGGTTTGCTACAGAAGGGTTTTGATGTAATATTTTTAAATTAAGTTGTTCGGGCCACCAATCAGAATTTGATAATCCCGATATTGTAGTGTGTCGTTGTTGTGCTGGAGCAAAAGGGCATTTACCTGAGCCATTTTTTGATTCAAAATTTTCCATAATATTTAATAATTTATTAATTCAAAGTAACAAAAATTTAAGTGATAATTTTTGGGTATAACATCTATAATATTAATAATGTATCAGAATATTTTATATTAAGATGCAGAGGGTATTAATTTACGTATTTTGATATTAAAATATGCATAGATTAAAGTCATAATTGGACTTAACCAATTAAAAATTGCATATATAAAATACTCTCCTACATTAACCCCTAAAACTCCAGATTGATAAGCACCACAGGTGTTCCAAGGTATAAGAACTGAGGTTACTGTCCCAGAATCTTCGAGCGTTCTACTCAAATTCTCAGGAGCTAATCCTTTATCCTTATATGCATCTTTGAACATTTTACCAGGGAGGACAATAGATAAATATTGGTCTGATGCTGTTAGGTTAATTACTACACAAGAAGCAGCAGTACTTGTAAAGAGTTGAAACGTAGATTTTGCAAAAGATAGTAAAGCATTACTCAATTTTTGAAGCCCCCCTATTGCATCCATAACTCCACCAAATACCATAGCACAAATGATTAACCAAATTGTTCCTAACATGCCTTGCATTCCACCAGAATTGAACAAATCGTTTAATAAATCATTTGACGTTACAATTGAGTTTTCTTTTGTTATTGCGTTCATAACACCTTGATACGCAGTTTCTATGTTTAAGTATGTAGCATCTGCTGTTTCTGCAACAAGAGTTGGTTGATAAATCAATGCAAAAACTCCGCCTAAAAGTGTACCTACAAGCAAAGCAGCTAAAGGTGGTGTCTTTCGGATAATCATAATAATAACCAATATAGGAACTATAAATAAGCCTAAGTTTATTGTAAAACGTTCTTCGATACTCGTTAGTAGAATTGAAGTGTCTGTAGTGCCATCTATATTTTGAAAAAAACCTAGAATAAGAAAAATAATTAATGTGATAATTATACTTGGAACAGTAGTGTTGGTCATATATTTAATGTGTGTAAACAAATCTGTTCCTGCCATTGCAGGTGCAAGGTTTGTGGTGTCGCTAAGGGGCGATAGTTTGTCGCCAAAATATGCACCAGATATTACGGCTCCAGCAACCATGCCTACAGGGATTTCTAATGCCCTTCCTATTCCAATTAGTGCAATGCCTACTGTCGCCGATGTTGTCCAACTGCTACCTGTGGCAATAGATATAATAGCACAAATAATAATACAAGCAGGTAAAAATATAGTAGGATGTAAAATTTGTAAACCATAATAAATCATAGCCGGAATAATACCACTAAGAAGCCATGTCCCAGCAAGTGCACCTACAAAAAGTAAAATTAGAATAGCTCCTGTCGTAGATTTTAAGTTACTGCCAACTGCTTTTAGCATTTCATTATAAGAAACCTTGTTTTTAAAACCGACTATAGCAGCTATAGATGCACCTAACAATAAAATAAATTGATTAGAACCACCTAGCGCATCGTCCCCATAAACAGTAACATTAAGCGATAAAAGAATTACTAATATAATAACTGGTAAAAGAGCCTGTAGTAGAGATATTTGATTTAATTTTTGTGTCATATCTAAATTTGTTGTTATAATAATACAATTTTTCTAAAAACCTCTAACTGAATTAATTTAAAATTGTAGATTACAATATAACCGTATTTAATTTAAAAATTATAATTTTATATGATTATTAAACTAATATTTATTTTTAATGAAAAAGTATGTTTTTCTTACCTTAAAAATTGTTGTCGCAGTTATTCTAATCCAAACTTTGAGGTTTAAATTTCTTGCACACCCAGACAGTGTTTATATTTTCTCTCGAGTGGGTATGGAACCTTGGGGGCGAATTGGAATAGGTGTTTTAGAACTTATTGCAAGTGTATTATTATTTATTCCCAAAAAAACTTGGATGGGAGCGGCTTTAACTGTTGGGCTTATGGCTGGAGCAGTTTCTTTACATTTTGTTAAGATTGGAATTGAAGTAAAAGATGATAGTGGAACATTATTTTATACCGCTATTGCAACACTAATTCTTAGTTTTATTATTCTTTGGGATAAAAGAAAAGACATTCCTTTTTTGAATTTATAACCTTTAACCGTTAGTTATGGATAATAATGAAAAACCAAGTTCAAAGCTACGTATTCTTCTTATAGTTTTTTTGATATGGAATTTTATGGGAATAATTGCGTTTATTACTGACATGTCAACTGACCCTAATACGCTTAGTGCTATAGATTTAGAGTTTTCAAAACATTTCCCATTATGGACAAAAGCTATATATGGTCTTGCTGTAATAACAGGAACATTGGGTACACTTGGCTTGTTAATGCGTAAACGATGGGCTAAAACTACATTAGGGATATCGCTATTGTGTGTAATTATTCAAATGTATCATAGCCTGTTTATAGCTGGTGCTATAGAGGTTTATGGAACAGCTGTAGTAATTATGCCTATCATTGTGCTTACTGTATCCATAGTTCTATTTCGAATTGCCCAAAAGATGCATAGATAGTCTTCAAAATATATTTATAATCCTATTTAAATACCATAAAATAATTTTTATTTAATTTAAAAATTATATTTTTATATATAATATATAAATCTTTATAAATGGAAATTTACATTTTTCTTGCCCTTAAAATTATCGTTGCAATTATCTTAATTCGAACTTTGCGATATAAGTTTCTTGCACACCCCGAGAGTGTTTATATTTTTGAACAAGCTGGAATAGAACCTTGGGGACGAATTGGAATAGGCGTGTTAGAATTAATTGCCAGTATATTACTATTTATTCCTACCACATCTTGGGTTGGGGCAGCTTTAACTTTAGGGCTTATGTCTGGAGCTATCTTATTACATTTGACTAAGATTGGCGTTGAAGTAAAAGGAGATAAAAAGGCGCTGTTTTATACGGCTATCGTAACACTAATTCTTAGTTTTATTATTCTTTTTAGCGAAAAAGGTAACATCCCGTTTTTAAACTTATAAAGTTAAAAACAAAATATTCGGAACTATACAGTTATATTATTATTGAGGCTGATACTTTAGCCCTTACTAGGTTTCTTTTATTTGTTCTGCTGAGTTGCTCTTCTTTTATTACCCTTCTTTATATATTTATCTACCAGTAAAGAGACAGTAGCATCTCCTGTTATGTTTACTATTGTTCGACTCATATCTAAAGGCCTATCAACTGCAAATATAAGAGCTAACCCCGCCTCAGGTATCCCAGCTTGAGAAAGTACAATAACTAACATTATAATACCTGCACTTGGTACAGCTGCAGTACCTATTGATGCAAGAGTAGCTGTAAATATAATTCCAATTTGAGCACCTAAACTTAAGTCTATACCAAAGGCTTGAGCAATAAAAACTGCGGCAACACCTTGATAAACACTAGTGCCATCCATATTAATTGTTGCTCCAATTGGTAACACAAAACTAGCTACTTCTTTATCTACACCTAGGTTATTCTCTACACACTCCATAGTTACAGGAAGCGTAGCCGCACTTGAGCTTGTTGAAAAAGCCAGTAATTGCGCTGGGGCAATACCTTTGAAAAAAGATGAAGGGTTCTTTTTAATAAACACCTTGACTATTAGAGCATATACCCCAATCATAGCGGCTAATGCTAATATTAGAGTAAGGGCATAAAACGCAAGAGATATAAACAGTCCCACTTCTGGAGCTTCAACGACTAAAGATGCTAAAAGCGCAAATACCCCATAAGGTGCAATAAGCATAATTAAATCTATAAGCTTTAATATTACTGCATTAAAGGAGTCGAAGAACGACTTAGCAGGTGAGGATTCTTTCTCTGGAATTAGAATAATCCCTATGCCAAAAAATATTGCAAAAAATATGATTTGTAGCATATTGCGGTTATTGGTGGCTGCGTCAAAAAGGTTAGACGGAACAATATCTATTAATGTTTGTAAAGGCCCAGACTCTTGTTGTTGTGCTGCAGCTTCCATTTTCTCGCTTGCCTGTGTAGAATATTCTGTCATGAGCTTTTCTCTCGTTTCAACATTCAAATATTCACCTGGCTTAATTATGTTTACTAAAATTAGCCCAATCGTAACAGCAATTAAAGTAGTACATATATAGGTTAGTATAGTTCTCCCTCCCATTTTAGAAAGCTTCGAAATATCTTTTAAATCAGATATCCCTTTAATTAAGGATGCAAAAATCAAAGGAATTGCAATTAACTTTAAAAGGTTAATAAAAATAGTTCCAAAAGGTTTAATATAATCTTTAGTAAAGTCCGAACCTCCGTTAATTGACGCCATGACAAGACCAAAAATAATACCTAGCATCATTCCAATCAGTATTCTCCAGTGTAAAGCTAACTTTTTCATTATGTTATATTTTATTGGTTTTTTTGAGTAAACTAAAGTCTGCAAGTACTAATGCTGCCATTGCTTCTACAATGGGTACTGCTCTTGGAACTACGCAAGGATCATGCCGCCCTTTGCCTTCTATTGTAGTGTTTTCGTTTTCAGCATTAATTGTTTCTTGTGACTGCATAATTGTAGCCACAGGCTTAAAAGCTACATTGAAATATATATCCATTCCATTTGAAATACCGCCTTGTATTCCACCAGAATAATTCGATTTTGTAGTGCCATCATTATTATATAAATCATTGTGTTGGCTTCCTCTCATTTGCGAACCTTCAAAGCCACTTCCATATTCAAAACCTTTTACTGCATTTATAGAAAGCATAGCCTTACCTAATTCGGCATGTAGTTTATCGAAAACCGGTTCTCCCAAGCCTAAAGGTACATTTTGAATAACACAAGTAATAACACCACCAACAGTATCTCCTTCTTTTCTAATTTTACGTATATAGTCTTCCATCTCTACTGCCATTTTTGGGTCAGCACAGCGTACAGGGTTATTTTCAATTGTACTAAAATCTAATTGACTATAAGGTGTTGTTAACTTTAGAGAGCCTACAGCAGAAACAAAAGCAACAAATTTAATTTCAGATAAAAATTGTTTTGCAATTGCACCAGCCACAACTCTACTAGCAGTTTCTCTTGCAGAACTTCTTCCTCCTCCTCTATGGTCTCTAAAACCATATTTTTGGTCATATACATAATCTGCATGAGAAGGACGATAGCTATCCTTTATATGAGTATAGTCTTTCGATTTTTGATTTGTGTTATGAATTGCAAAACCTATTGGAGTGCCCGTTGTTTTCCCTTCAAAAATTCCAGAATAGAAAACAACTTCATCAGCTTCCTTTCGTTGAGTAACAATAGCTGATTGACCTGGTTTACGTCTGTTTAGTTCCTTTTGAATAAAATTAAGGTCTATTTCAATTCCTGCTGGACAACCATCGATAACGCCGCCTAATGCTAAGCCATGTGATTCCCCAAAAGTAGTCAAGCTAAATAGTGTTCCGAAGTTATTTCCCGGCATAAAAATTATAAATTAGTATAACAAATATAGTATTTTAAAACATCCAACATACATTATTATTTTTATTGCTTTTATTTCAAATTTATAAATTGAAAAATATTAATCAATATCCTTATATTTGCATATGGGAAAAAATCTACTTTTTGGCACGTTAATACTATCTTCAATTTTTGCAATTATTTCGTGTAATACCGTTGAAACGAATGGTTTTGTTATTAAAGGCACTATAGATATTGAAGAAGATAAAAGTATTTATTTAATTGAGGCAGACCCTAACGGGCAACCAGTTACAGTAGACTCAACTAAGATTTCTAATGGCACTTTTAAAATAAAAGGAGATTTAGATAAAATTAACATTAATTTTTTATTTGTAGAGGGACTTAATGGAAATATACCTGTAGTCTTAGAAAATGGAACTATCGAAGCACAAATATTTAAAGACAGCATAAATTCGTCAATAGTATTTGGAACAACTTCGAACAATGATTTATTTGAATATAGAAAAAATACACAGAGGTTTGTAAATTCAATGAACGCACTTGTTCAAGAAATTAACCAAGCAAATATATCGGGGAACGGTGCTTTATCACAAAGCCTTACTTCGGAGTATAAAGCTGTTGAAGTAGAACTTGGCGCATATGAACGTAGTTTTATAAACTCTAACCCCAACTCTTATGTTGCGTCATTGATTTTAGAGCGTTTATTGACAGTAAAGAGTATTAGTACATCGGAGGCTAAGCAAATTTTCGATAAATTTGATATTGAAATTCAGCAAAGTATTTCGGGCGAAAAAATTACTGCGTTTTTAAACCAACCTGTTAACCCTACTGATATAGGTCAAGTAGCCCCTGGGTTTGAAGGCCCAACACCTACAGGTTCTCTTATTTCGTTAGAGTCATTTAGAGGAAAAGTTACAATTATAGATTTTTGGGCTTCTTGGTGCCGTCCTTGCCGTATTGAAAACCCAAATTTAGTTCGACTATATAATCGAATGCATGACCATGGACTTGAAATAATTAGTGTGTCTTTGGACAAGCACAAGTCTAGCTGGGAGAAAGCCATAGAAGACGATGGTCTTAATTGGCACAATGTTTCGAATTTAAAGTTTTGGCAAGACCCTATTGCCCTTCTCTATGGTGTGCGTAGTATTCCTGCAGCTTTCGTATTAGATAAAAATGGAGTTATTGTTGGTAAAAATTTAAGAGGCGCACAACTTGACGCTAAAATTGAGGAGCTTTTAACTCAGTAATACCACTATCTTTTTTTGAATATAATAAACCCTGCAACTGTGGTTATTATAAATAGTAGCATTAGAGTTTCATAGGCTTCAGTTATAACTGAAGGAACAAATATAAGTGTAGTTAAAATGCCACCAACTGCACCCCCAAAATGGGCAGTATGCCCTACATTATCATGTTGCTTTTTCATACCAAAAAGAGTGTAAACCAAATATAAGATTGCAAAAACGAATCCTGGTATTGGTATGGGCAAAATAATTAAAAACAACTTCATGTCGGGGTTCATCAATATTGTTGCGTATAAAACTCCCATAATAGCTCCACTAGCACCAACTGCAGTATAGAGTAAATTATTTTTATGGTAATAAAGAGCAAAGAGGTTTCCTGCTAATAAACAAATGAAATACAATATTAAAAAGTTAAAGGTACCTAACCCTGCTAAAGCTTGTCCACCAAATAGATATAATGTAAACATATTAAAAAATAGATGAGAACCATCTACATGCAAAAATGCAGAGCTTATTAGCCTGTAACGCTCACCTCTATTTATAGACGAAATACTGAATTTGAATCTATCAAAAAATATGGGGTCATTAAACCCTTTTAACGAGAACAGTCCATTAACTAAAATTAGACTAATTATTATTGGAGAAATAGAAAGCATAAATAATTTATAATTGATACCAACCAAAAATATGGAATGAGCGAATATACTTATATTTGCCAAAAAAAAAGTTTTGCAACTAATAGTCTTTTTGATTTCTTATCCAATTCTTATAGGGCTTTCGCTTTTACCACATTTTGTGTTATATAGAGTTTCCGATGGGCTATACATTTTATTATATAAAATACTAGGGTATCGACTTAAAGTAGTTCGAAAAAACCTAAAGTTGTCTTTCCCTCAAAAGTCAAATAAGGAACGAATTGAAATTGAACGAAAGTTTTATAAACATTTATGTGACATTTTTGTCGAAATGCTTAAAGCCCTTACTATTAGCAAAAAACAAACTTTAAAACGATATAAGTTTTTTAATATAGAATTGATTAACAACTTCTCAAAGCAAAACCGTAGTGTCGTTTTAATGGCTGGTCATTACTCGAGTTGGGAAGGAATGTTATCTATGGGACACTATATAGAAGGAAAAGGGTATGGGGTATATACGCCTATTACAAACAAATACTTCGATAGATTAGTTATAAAGTCTAGAGAAAGGCATCATGTCTATATGGGGTCTCGATACAAGACTGCTGTTGATGTGGAGCTCCATCAAAAGGATAGCACTAATTATGTTTATGGTTTAGCCGCCGATCAATCGCCTCAACCAAAGGCTAAAACATATTGGAGACCGTTTATGGGAATAGAAGTTCCTGTTTTTACGGGAGGTGAGCGTATGGCACGAAATTATAATATGCCTGTTGTTTTTTCGGAAGTCAATAGAGTAAAACGTGGGTATTATGAAACTAATATTACTCTAATTAGCGATAATCCACAAGAAACTAAAGAAAATGAAATAACCGATATTTTTATAACATCGCTAGAAAATCAAATAAAGAAAGATCCTTCTCAATATTTTTGGACTCACAATAGGTTTAAACACATGGATAAAAATCCAAAACTACGCTCTCAAGCTCAATAGTTTTTCTTTAAACGTATTCATCAACAAAATAGCTTGTTCTTGTGATGTAGCTTCTGTATATACTCTAATAATAGGCTCAGTATTCGATTTGCGCAGATGTACCCAAGAGTCTTCAAAATCAATTTTAACGCCATCTATTGTATTAGGCTTTCGACTTTTATATTCTTCCTCTATTTTTTTTAATAATACATCTACATCTACATTTGGCTCAAGGTTCAGTTTACCTTTTCCCATAAAATATTCGGGGTACGTTTTTTTTAATTCAGACACTGACAAATCAGCTTCGCTTAGCAATGATAAAAATAAGGCTGTACCTATTAGAGAGTCTCTTCCGTAATGAAGAGAAGGGTCAATTATTCCTCCATTTCCCTCTCCTCCTATCACTGCATTATATTTTTTCATTTGTGTAACAACATTTACTTCTCCAACTGCACTGGAATAGTACATCCCTCCATGTTTTTCTGTAATATCTTTTAATGCACGTGTCGATGACATATTTGAAACAGTATTTCCAGCTTTTTTACTAAGTACATAATCTGCACATGCGACAAGGGTATATTCTTCTCCAAACATTTTACCTTTTTCATCCATAAAAGCTAAACGGTCAACATCTGGGTCAACAACAATTCCCAAGTCTGCTCCTGTGTCTATAACTTTTGCTGATAAATCTTTTAAATGCTCCTCAAGAGGCTCTGGGTTATGTGGAAAATGCCCATTCGGTTCACAATATAATTCGACCACTTCTACATTTAAACAGTTCAACAGTTTTGGAATAGCAATACCGCCGATTGAGTTTACCCCATCAACTACAACTTTAAATTTCTTTTTCTTTATAGCCTCTAGGTTTAACAAGGGATGGTTTAATATATATTTAATATGTATATCTAACGCATTAGAATTATTAGTTATTCGCCCTAAATTATTTATAGTGGCAAAGTCAAAGTCTTCGCGTTCTGCAAATTCTAAAATCTTTGCGCCTGCCTCAGCATTGAGAAATTCTCCATTGTGGTCTAGTAGTTTTAACGCATTCCATTGCATTGGGTTATGGCTTGCTGTTAATATAATACCACCTTGCGCTTTTTCTTCGGTTACCATAATTTCAACGGTAGGTGTTGTTGCCATTTCTAAATCAACTACATCTATACCCATTCCAATAAGTGTATTAGCTACTAGTGTTTGAACCATAGCCCCCGAAATTCGAGCATCTCGACCAACTACAATTTTACACTTAGCAACCTTTGTTTGCAATTGAATATATTGCCCATAAGCAGCAGTAAAGCGAACGACATCCAAAGGCGTTAAATTATCATTAGGCTTACCTCCTATTGTACCGCGTATCCCAGAAATAGATTTAATTAAAGTCATCTTAAAAATTTTAACAAAGATATTCTACTCATTAAAAAATCATAGCTGTTTCGTAACTTAATATTCCAATTTTTTGACTTTAATAACTTAATGATTTATATCTAGGAATAACTTATTTAAATGGATCGCTATATTTTTCATCTGCAAGCATTTCTTGATCTGTAAGTGTGTTTAAAAACGCAATTAACGCCTCTTTTTGTGCTTGAGTTAAATTTATTCGAATTGGATTACCATCCGACCCTATTAAAGAAGGTGCTAAATTAGGGTGTTTTTTAATTCCTGTACTATAATGGTTAATTACGTCTTCGAGCGTAGCAAAACGTCCATCGTGCATATAAGGTGGACGAATAGCAATGTTTCTTAATGAAGGTGCTTTAAATTTCCCGATATCATTACGGTTATTCGTCGATTCGAAAACACCCAAGTCATCTGTAGATTGTAAATCTAATCCATTATTGAGTGAATTAGTAGTACCAGGTCTATCTATAGCTCCTACAAAGGCTTCTGTTATATGGCATGCTGCACAATTAATTCTATCACCATTGGCTGAAGTAATCGGAGAAAAGAATAATCTTTTACCTGTGTTTTCTTGTTGTGTAAAACTAGGGAAATCAATTGTAGGAGATTGCACTTCGCTCCTAGCTTTGTCATATTTAGATGTAATACTGACCAGACTTCGTATAAATTGCGATAACGCTTTAGCAATTCTATCTCGTGTAATGTTCTTGTCTCCAAAAGCAGCTTCAAAAAGTGGAGGGTAATATGTTTGTTTTCCTACTATTTGTTCTAACTCTTGAAGTGTTAAACCCATTTCTATAGGGTCTTCTATAGGCTGTAAAACTTGCTCTTCTAAGGTGCCGGCTCTTTCATCCCAAAAGAATTTTCCACCAGAGAAAAAACGAGCATTTACCAAGCTCATAGAGTGTCTTCTTGTTTGGTCATCATTAAACCCTCTACTAAATATATCGGGATCCGAGAAACCAAATTTCTGCTGATGACATGATGCACACGAAATTGTAGCGTTTGCACTTAACTTCTTATCATAAAATAAGACTCTACCTAAAGTAGCTCCTTCGTCTGTTATTGGGTTATTGCTAGGCGTGTTGTCAAAATCTATGGCAGCATGTTGAAACTGGGCCTGTTGCGAAAAAGTATTAGTTCTATAGTGTACTGGTAATTCTATATTGGCATAATTAAAAGGTTTTTCGGGTAAATTTAATGCTGCCAATGGATCCTCTGTTATAACTGTCATATACTCTTCTTCGCTACTTGTTTTACAAGTAGCAAAAAACAAAATGCAGAATAAAAGTGAAACGAAATTGAAGTTTTTCATAAGAAGATAACTTATATCACATTAATATAATTTAGAATCATTTAGATGTAATCCGTTTAAAATATTTTAATATTGATGATTATTAGTATTTCTGTAAAAAAATAGATACTAAAAACACAATTGAAAACATAACAAATATACTTAATCGAAAAAAGTATATTAATTTTAATAAATGAATTATTTAGCACACTTATACTTATCAGGAAATAATTCAGATATTAGATTTGGAAACTTTATAGGAGATACTGTTCTAGGAAAAGAATATAATATTTATTCTAAAGAAATTCAAGAAGGTGTTTTACTTCACAGAAAAATTGACGTTTATACCGACAAGCATCCTATATTTAGAGAACACACTAAACTTCTGTTCCCTCAATTTAGCCATTATAGTCGCGTAATTGTCGATATTTTCTATGACCATTTTTTAGCTTCACTATGGGATGATTATCATGCACAGTCTCTTGAGCGTTATACCGAAGAATTTTATGATTCTATTGAAAATTATTCAACTTTATTTCCTTTGAAAATGAAACGAATATACCCATATATGAAGTCTCAAAATTGGTTTTTAAAATACAAAACTTTAGATGGGTTAACACAAATTCTTGCCCAAATGGAAAATCGAACACGTTTCAAATATAACTTAAAGGAGTCTGTAACTAATTTAGAAGAGGATTATCAAACTTTTAAAAAGGGATTTCTTATTTTCTTTGCAGAAATTCAATTTTTTGTATCTTCAAAACAAAATAATGGCATATAAACTATAACATATGAAAACAATAAAAAGAATAGTCAATTACCTTTTAGTACTTACAATTATAACCGTAAGCTGTACGACTAAAGTTGATACTCAAAAAATTAAAGGAGGGGTTGTTTCTGCAATGCCATATGCTTCCGAAGTCGGGGTTTCAATTCTTGAAAAAGGTGGGAATGCCTATGATGCTATGGTAGCGACAAATTTTGCTTTAGCAGTAGTTTATCCTGTAGCTGGGAATATAACTGGTGGTGGTTTTTTTGTATATAGAGATGCCAATGGAACCACAGGTACTCTTGACTATCGTGAGCAAGCACCTGATGCCGCACATAGAGACCTGTATTTGGATGAGAATGGTGATGTAATCCCAAATAAAAGTACTATAGGCGGGCTTGCTGTAGGAGTTCCTGGAACTGTTGCAGGGACTTTAGAAATCCACTCAAAAATGGGTACACTTTCTCTAAAAACATTAATGCAACCTGCCATTGAACTTGCAGAAAACGGCTATGCTGTTACAGAAAAACAAGCCAGAAGCTTTAATAAATACCGAAAACTATTTGTTGAGGTTAATGGACCCGACACTTTCTATGCACATGAATTTAAAGCTGGCGAAATTTTAAAAAACCCTGCTTTGGCAAAGGTTTTAAAGGCAATAGCAGAAAATGGAATTGAAGGGTTTAACTCTGGTTGGGTTGCAGACGCTCTTGTTGCAAAAGTTAAAGCCACCGGAGGTATAATAACTCAGGATGACTTGAAAAGCTATAAACCTGTATGGAGAAAACCTCTTACATTTAGTTATAAAGATCTTAATATAATTTCAATGAACTTGCCGTCTAGCGGTGGGGTTTGTCTTAACCAGCTAATGAAAATGGTTGAACCCTACGACATAAAAACAATGGGACATAATACACAAAAAAGCATACAACTTATGGTAGAAGCAGAAAGACGATCGTATGCTGATAGAAGTGAGTTTTTAGGCGATCCTGATTTTGTTGATGTGCCACTCTCTACCCTACTTGACTCCTCTTATATTGCAAAAAGGATGGAAACATTCCAATGGGATAAGGCAACCCTCTCAAGCGAAATTAAACCTGGTGATTCATATTATTTTGAAAGCGATGAAACAACCCACTTCTCTATCCTAGATGCCGATGGAAATGCAGTGGCGGTTACTACTACACTAAATGGAGCCTATGGCTCAAAAGTTTTTGTAGATGAGCTTGGGGTATTTA
Organism: Candidatus Arcticimaribacter sp.; assembly: GCA_965277835.1. Classification (GTDB taxonomy): domain Bacteria; phylum Bacteroidota; class Bacteroidia; order Flavobacteriales; family Flavobacteriaceae; genus Arcticimaribacter. The sequence goes on from OZ255841.1 coordinate 542,039, forward strand.
TGAATAATGAAATGGATGATTTTAGTAGTAAACCAGGAGTACCAAATATGTTTGGTCTAGTAGGTAATGAGGCTAATGCAATTGCTCCTAAAAAAAGAATGCTTAGCTCAATGACCCCGACTATTGTTGAACGTGACGGAAAATTATATTTAGTTGTTGGTTCTCCAGGTGGAGCTACCATTATTACTTCTGTTTTCCAAACTATACTAAACGTATATGAGCATGAAATGCCTATTCAAAAAGCAGTTAATGCTCCAAGGTTTCACCATCAATGGTTACCAGATTATATTACGTTCGAACCAAATCTTTTCGATTCTCAGTTACTTCAACAGTTAAAAAATTTAGGGTATAAAGCTGAAGAAAAGAATTCTAGAATTATTGGAAAAGTTGACGCAATATTAGTAGATAAAGATGGTACAATTTCCTTGGGCGCAGACCGAAGAGGAGACGATACTGCAGTTAGTTATTAATAAATTGTTATAAGAAATTTCAATAGAAAATAGTGGAGATAGTAGGGCAACCGCATTTTGGTTATGAAGTTGCCCTTAACTAGTTATTTCTTCCACAATTAGTGGAATAGGCTAAATTATTTTAGTTCTCTTCCATCAGCCATTTTTAAGCCGCCTGTAATAATTCGAATAAAATCAATTAGAGACCAAATGCCACATCCTCCTAGGGTGATTAGCATAAGCCACCAATTTTTATATCCCATCATAAGTCTGTGTATTCCAAGACTTCCGAGAAAGAAGGAAATTAAAATCATTGTTGTTTTCGATTGTAGTTCTTTTTGTTCCATAGTAATTTTAAGTTATTTTAAGTTTGTTTATTTAGCTAATATATAAAAAGTTAAAAAACGGTATACAGGCTTTTAGCTTAAAGATGTTTTTAGCCTATTCAAACTATTTTTAATCTACCTCATAAAATGTTTTCTTAATACTAAACGAGAAGTACAAATGATGTTGTATTTTTAACGCTTTTCTTGTTACAATGAAGAACAACCATAATGTCATTGAAGTTCAAGGGGCTCGTGTACATAATCTTAAAAATATTAATGTAAATATACCTAGAGATAAACTAGTGGTTATCACTGGGTTATCGGGAAGTGGAAAATCGTCGCTTGCCTTCGACACTATTTATGCAGAAGGGCAACGTCGTTATATGGAAACTTTTTCTGCCTATGTTCGGCAATTTCTAGGAAATTTAGAACGCCCAGAAGTTGATAAAATAGAAGGGCTTTCTCCCGTTATAGCCATTGAACAAAAAACTACATCTAAAAACCCACGTTCAACTGTGGGTACAATTACAGAAGTTTATGATTTTCTGCGATTAATTTTTGCTAGAATAGGAACAGCATATAGTTATCAGACTCAAGAGAAAATGATAAGCTATACCAATGAGCAAATCATCGAACTTATTTTAGAAGACTACTCAAATAAAAACGTAGTAGTACTAGCTCCAATTATAAAATCGAGAAAAGGACATTATAGGGAGCTTTTTCAAAATTTAGCACGACAAGGTTTCTTAAAGGTAAGAGTAAATGGCACTATTGTTGAACTTACTAAAGGAATGAAACTTGATAGATATAAAACTCATGATATTGAATTAGTTATAGATAGATTGCAAATCGAAAACTCTATAAGTGGAATTAAACGTTTACAAGAATCAATAGCTACTGCGATGTACCAAAGTGATGGTACACTTTTGATATATGACAATGACACTCAAAAGACACGTTACTTTAGTAAAAATTTAATGTGCCCTAGCTCAGGGATAGCCTACCCTACCCCCGAACCTAACACTTTTTCGTTTAATTCTCCTAAGGGTATGTGCCAAACTTGTAAAGGACTAGGAACTCAACAGGTAGTAAATAGAAATAAAATTATACCAAATCCATCTCTTTCTATTAATGCAGGAGGTATTGTTCCTTTAGGTACTCAAAAAAAATCATGGAATTTTAAGCAAATGGAAGCAATTGCACAGCTCTATAAATTTAGCTTATCAGATCCAATAGAAAATATTCCTTCAGAGGCTTTAGAAATAATTTTTTCTGGCGGCAAAAAAAGTTTTGATGTTGTGTCTAAAACATTGGGGATTACTAGAAACTATAAAATTGATTACGAGGGGATTGAAACTTTTATCAAAAACCAATATGAGCACGCTAGCACAAGTACTATAAAACGATGGGCTAGCGATTTTATGGATAAAAATGAATGCTCAGAATGTCAAGGTTCACGATTAAGAAAAGAAGCATTATATTTTAAAATCAATGCGCTTAATATTAGTGAGTTATCCAAAATGGATTTGAATGACTTATACGAATGGTTCGATAACTTACCAAGTTCTTTATCTAAAAACGAATTGAAAATTGCAGAAGAGGTAGTTAAAGAAATTAAGATGCGTATTCAATTTTTACTTAACGTTGGGCTAAGTTATTTATCTTTAAATCGTTCTTCTAGGTCGTTGTCTGGCGGAGAAGCACAACGAATTAGGTTAGCTACTCAAATTGGGTCTCAATTGGTAGGCGTACTATATATTTTAGACGAGCCAAGTATAGGACTGCATCAACGTGATAATAATCGTTTAATTAAATCTTTATTTTCTCTTCGCGATATAGGGAATTCTATATTAGTAGTTGAACACGATAGAGATATGATTGAACAAGCAGATTATGTTATTGATATAGGACCGTTTGCAGGAGTAAATGGTGGAGAAATTATTTCGGCAGGAAAACCAGAAGAGATTTTAAGCCAAAACTCTTTAACCTCCCAATACTTAAAACGAGAAAAAGACATAGGTATTCCTTTAGAAAGGCGGGTTGGTAATAAAAAATCATTAGTTCTATCGGGCTGTACAGGAAATAATTTAAAAAACGTAACCCTTAAGCTACCGTTGGGCATAATGATTGGAATCACTGGAGTTTCGGGGAGTGGAAAATCGACATTAGTAAATGGAACTCTTTATCCTATTTTGAATGCTCATTTTTTTAATGGTGTTGCCAAACCTTTACCATATAAAAGTATAAAAGGATTAGAACATTTAGACAAAGTGGTTGATGTAAACCAAAGCCCAATTGGAAGAACTCCAAGAAGTAATCCTGCTACATACACAGGCGTGTTTAGCGAAATAAGAAGTTTATTTACATTAGTCCCCGAAGCACAAATAAGAGGCTATAAACCTGGTAGATTTAGCTTTAATGTGTCTGGAGGGCGTTGTGAGACTTGTATGGGTGGTGGTATGAAAGTTATAGAAATGAATTTTTTACCTGACATATTAGTTGAGTGCGAGTCTTGTCAAGGAAAGCGTTTTAACCGTGAAACCCTTGAAATTCGTTATAAAGGAAAATCTATTTCTGATGTATTAAACATGACTATTAACCAAGCATGTTCTTTTTTTGATACTATTCCTAAAATATATAGAAAGCTAAAAACACTACAAGATGTAGGTTTAGGGTATATTACGCTTGGGCAATCATCTACTACGCTATCAGGTGGAGAAGCACAGCGAATTAAATTAGCCTCAGAACTGTCTAAACGCGACACAGGAAATACGTTATATATTTTAGATGAACCAACTACTGGACTTCATTTTGAAGATATAAAAGTGCTTTTAGAAGTATTAAATCGGTTAGTAGATAAAGGAAATACAGTAATAATTATTGAGCATAATTTAGATGTAATTAAACAGGTCGATTATATTGTAGATATTGGTTATGAAGGTGGTAAACATGGAGGTCAAATTGTCGCTGAAGGCACACCAGAAAAAATAATTAAATCTAGCAAAAGCCATACTGCTCATTATTTGGCTAAGGAAATGGGAGTTTAAGAACCTAATAAATATAAATTTGAAAAGTCTTTTTAGAATAATCTTATTGTTAATCTTATTGCAGCCTCTTATTCTTTTAGGACAGGATAAGCAAATTGATTATGACTTTAAAATAGTATTATTAGATAATGAAAAAACACTCAGGGTATCTCAAACAATTCAATTCATAAACCCCTCTCAAGAAGGTATTGATGAAATTTATCTTAATGACTGGTCACATGCATATAGTTCTTCTAAGTCCCCTCTTGCCCAACGTTTTGCAGAAGAGTATGATAGGGGCTTTTATTTTAAATTAAAATCTAAACTTGGCGAAACAAAAAATCTTAAGATACTATTAAACGGGAACCGTGTTAACTGGTCAAGAGAAGATAATCAGCTCGATATAATTCATCTAAAATTAAAAGATAAACTATCTCCTAACCAAACTTTAACTCTAGAGCTTCAATATGATGTTATACTTCCTGATGCTAGTTATACTGGGTATGGGGTAATTAATAATGAAGAATATTATTTAAAGAATACGTTTATACACCTCGCCCCTTATATAAACGGAAAGTGGGTAAAAAATAGCAACCTTGACATTGAAGAAATTTCTACAATGCCTGCAAATTATTCTATGGAATGGAATACTGCCAAAGACTTGTTTATTAACACAAACTTATCCATACAAAAAGAAGTTACAGTAAATGACAGGATTATTCGTTCACTATCAATAGAAAAAACCAAGCAAGTTCAATTTCATATTAGTAAAAAAGAATATACTAAATTAACAGTCAATAACTTTTTAATAGAAACAAATTTTGATGAAATAGATAAGGATGAATTTGACCCAGTTAATAGTCTAACAAGAATTGATTCTTTTGTTACTGAGTATTTTGGAGACTTCCCAAAAGACAAGATATTAATTTCTACTAAGGACTATAAAAAAAGACCCTATTTTGGGTTAAGTATAGTGTCATCAATATTTAACCCTTTTACAAGCAAGTTCGAGTTTGAAATAAAAGCATTGAGTGTTTATCTAAGGTATTATTTAAACGAAAGATATCTTGTAAACCCTAGAGAGAATTTTTGGCTTATAGGTGGGCTGCATAATTTAATGATGATGGAATATGTTGACCGATATTATCCTAATGAAAAACTATTAGGGACAATACCACAACAACCCATATTAAAACCTTTTTTAAAGAATTATTCCCTTAGCAAAGCTTCTTTTAATGATGCCTTTTTATTTTTTAGTGAATATCCCATAAATAGAAATATTCAACAAAGTCCATTGATTCCTAAAAACGAATTAATAAAATTTAATGAGCGAATTTCTACATCAAGCTATGTTGCCCAAGGCATTCGATATGCCTATAAATTTCAGAGTAAAGAAAAAGTTAACATGGCTTTTCAAAATCAAATGGGAAAAATAAAATCTCAAAAGCAGATATTAGATTCTCTTAATGAAGAACTTGATGCCTCTTGGCTATTTAAAGGATATTTAGAAGATAGAAACTCTGTTGACTTAAAACTTAAATCAGTTACTTCTACTAAAGATTCTCTTTTTGTAGAAATTAAACAAAAACAATCTAATTTAGTGCCTTTCACTATAGCTCAAATAAAAAACGATTCGATAGTTGAATCAATTGATTTAAAAGCTAATACAAGCATTACAAATGTTCATTTAAAAAATCTACATGCAGACTATATAGCAATTAATCCTAGTAGCAAACTTCCAGAAATTAACAAGAAAAATAATTGGAAGAAAATAAGTGGACTGAAAATTAAACCTTTAAAGTTTAGTTTCATTAAAGACTTAGAAGATCCTAAGAGAAATCAGCTATTTTATATTCCACGGTTTAGTTATACAGAGTTCGATGGCGTAGTCTTTGGTACAAAAATTTCTAATAATCCAATTCAAAGAAAGCCATTAAATTATGGGCTTAATGTAAACTATAGCCATAAACAGAAAGGGTTAATAGGGTCTTATAATTTAGGGTATCGACTATATGATGAAAACTCTCCTTATTACTTATATCTAATAGGTGTTAATGGTGGTACGTCTTATTATGATGATGCATTACGTTACAATTTTTTCTCTCCATCTTTTTTAATAGCAAAGCGACCTAATAACTTTAGGTCAAATAAAAAAGAATTCCTCAGGCTATCAATGGTTGGGGTCAATAAAGAAAAAGGTGATGAACCTCTCTCAAGCCCCAATTATAATATTGGAGACTTGAGATATATTTATTCTAATGAAGAAGCTGTAAAATCATTTAGAATAACAGCTAATGTCGAATTTTCAGATTTATTTGGCAAAGCAAATTTTGTGGTAAACTATCATCGCCTTTTTCATGATGGTCGTAGTTTTTCTTTTCGGTTTTTTGGAGGGAAGTTCCTGTGGGATAATACTCTCGATGAAAATTATTTTGATTATAGCCTTAACCGTTCCAGAGACTATCTTTTTCAATACCAATATCTTGGAAGGTTTAATGATGGAGGGTTCTTAAGCCAACAATTTATTATATCGGAAGGGGCATTTAAATCAAAATTTAAAAATCCAAACTCAAACGACTTCATATTATCAACTAACTTCACTTATAGTATATGGAAATGGGTTGAAGCCTATGCGGATTTTGGGATTACCAAAAGCATAGATACTTCAGCTCAAACGTTTTATGATAGCGGTATTAGATTAAACATAACCCCAGGTTATTTAGAACTTTATTTTCCAATTCAGAGCTCAGAAAACTTTGCGCTAAACGATAACAATTACCTTTCGAATATGAGGTTTATTTTTACACTGAATCTTGTTAGTTTGCAAAAATTGTTTTCGCGTAGATGGTTTTAGTTTCATTATTTACATCTATTAAACAGTAAGTTAGCGGTTTAAAAACATTTATTTAAAATTTTGTACCTTCGCTAGGCTAAAATTTGACGATGTCAAGTATAAATTTTATTGATAAAGATTTACTCTCTTTTGAAGATTTTAAGGAACAAATATTAGCAGATTATAAATTACTCTGTTTAAGTAGAGAATGTTCCATTCTTGGGAGAAGAGAAGTGCTGATGGGTAAAGCCAAATTTGGTATTTTTGGTGATGGAAAAGAATTGCCACAACTTATTTTAAGTAAATTTTTTAGAGATGGGGATTTTCGATCTGGGTATTATCGAGATCAAACCATACTTATGCACCAAGGATATTTAACTCCTCAACAAATTTTCTCAGCTTTATACGCACATCCAGATATTGACATTGAACCTATGTCAGGTGGGCGCCAAATGGGTGGGCACTTTGTTACAAGAAGTCATAATGAAGATGGTTCATGGATAAAACTAACAGACCAAAAAAATCATAGTTCAGATATATCACCAACTGCAGGTCAAATGCCACGTTTGGTTGGTCTAGCCCAAGCTTCAAAAGTTTATCGTGCATTAAATATAAAGGGAGCAGATCAATTTTCTAATAATGGAAATGAAATTGCTTGGGGAACAATTGGTAATGCTAGTACAAGCGAAGGATTGTTTCTCGAAGCAATTAATGCCGCTGGTGTTATGCAAATTCCAATGGTAATTAGCGTATGGGATGACGATTATGGGATTTCTGTTCATAACAATGATCAAACGACCAAGGGTAGTATTTCTAAAGCTTTAGCAGGACTACAAAGAAATAAAAAAGAAGCAGGTTTTGAGATTTTAACGGTAAAAGGATGGGATTATACAGCCTTATTAAAGACATATCAATATGCCGAAAAACTTGCGAGAAATGAGCATATACCTGTTTTAGTGCATGTAGAAGAACTAACTCAGCCGCTTGGGCATTCGACATCGGGGTCTCATCAGCGATATAAATCTGAAGAGCGTTTACAATGGGAAAAGGATTTTGATTGCAATTTAAAATTTCGCGAATGGATTTTAAAAGACAATATTGCAAGTGAGGAGAAATTAAAGAATATTGAATCTCTTTGTAAAAAAGAGGTTAAGAAAGCAAAGTCCGATGCTTGGAATATTTATCAAAGCCCAATTATTGCTGAGAAGAAAAACCTTGAAGAGCTAATTCAAAAAGCAATCATTTGTACAAATAAAAATACTAACCTTCAAGTAGCATCTTCTAATTTAAAAAAGAACGAAGAGCCTACTTATAAAGACATATTACACGAAGGAAGAGAAACATTACGAATTCTTACTAGATATGAGCATCCTATAAAAGAAGAGTTTCGGCTGTGGAAGAAGAATTTAATGAATAAGTTACGTCCTAAATTTAATTCTCATTTATATAGTAAATCTAATAGATGTCTTGCAAACATTGAACCCGTAGAAGTTAAATATAGTAGCGAAGACGAATTGGTTGACGGGCGTATTATAATTCGAGATAATTTTGATGCGTTACTTTCTAAAAACGATAAACTATTGCTTTTTGGAGAAGATGTTGGGGTAATTGGAGATGTTAATCAGGGGCTAGAGGGTATGCAACAAAAACATGGAGCTATTCGGGTAGCAGATACTGGAATTAGGGAAACTACAATTATTGGGCAAGGTATTGGAATGGCATTACGCGGATTACGTCCTATTGCAGAAATTCAATACTTAGACTATATATTGTACTGCTTACAAACTTTAAGCGATGATTTAGCGTCATATCATTATAGAACAATCGGAAAACAATCCGTTCCTTTAATTATCCGAACAAGAGGGCATCGTTTAGAAGGGATTTGGCATAGTGGGTCACCTATGGGTGGCATTATTAATCTTCTACGCGGAATTAATATTGCTGTACCCAGAAATATGACACAAGCAGCAGGGTTTTATAATACTCTTCTCGAAGGAGATGAACCTGCTATTGTTATAGAATCACTTAATGGTTATAGACTTAAAGAAAAGAAACCCTCTAATCTTGGTTTGTTTAGAATCCCTTTGGGTAAAATTGAAATACTCAAAACCGGAAATGATATTACTCTAATTTCATATGGTTCTACGCTTAGAATGGTTGAAAAAGTTGCACAAGAACTAATCCATTATGATATTGATGCAGAAGTTATAGACATACAAACATTACTTCCTTTTGATATTTCTCATGATATTAAAGAAAGTATAGCAAAAACTAATCGCGTACTTATTATAGACGAAGATGTTCCAGGAGGAGCTAGTGCTTATATTCTACAACATTTAATTGACGACCAAAATATATATGAGCTACTTGATAGTAAGCCAAAAACCTTAACAGCTAAATCACACAGACCAGCTTATGGAAGCGATGGGGATTATTTCTCTAAACCTTCTGAAGATGATATATTTGAATGTGTTTATGGAATTATGCATGAAGTAAATCCAAACAAATTCCCTGAAATTTAACTTATAACAATTTTTATAATCAATTCTTTCAGTAATTCTTCTTCAGAAAGATTTTGTGCTCCTAACCCTTTACTTTTAAAGTCAGCCTCTTTTATGTATTCAATTATTTGAGCGACTTGCTTCATCGAATAAAAGCGTGCTGCTGCTTGATAATCTTTTAAAAAATATGGGTTTACCCCTAAAACGGTAGCAGCATTTGAAGAAGAAGATACGCCATGAAATAATAATAACTTCTGAAAAAAGCTAAACAAACCACTAATTGTCAAAACAATTGGATGCTTCTTATTGTTAGAGGTCATATATTTAATTATTAGTAATGAGTGTACTAAATCTCTTTTTCCTAATGCCTTTTGCAACTCAAAGACATTAAAATCTTTACTATAACCAATATGCTTTTCTATGTGCACAGGGGTTATTTCTCCCCCCTTCTCTACTCTGCTACTTAATTTTTCAAGCTCTTTATTAATTTTACTTAAATCAGTTCCTAAAAAAGATATTAATAAAGGTAACGACTGAGGGTGAAAATTAATTCCATAATGTAAACCCTGCTCTCTTATCCAGTCAATAGCTTGGTTTTCATATAAAGGTTTAGTTTCAACAATTACACCTTTCTTATCAATAGCCTTATACGATTTCTTACGCTTATCGAGTTTTTTGTGTTTATAACATAATACCAAAACAGTTTGTTCTTGAGGGTGTTCAAAGTATGGGGTTAAAGATTCAATAGAAGAGTCTAAATACTGTGCTTCTCTTATAATAATTAGTTGCTTTTTACCCATCATTGGAAAACGCTTGGCAGCTTCTATTATCTGTTCAGGGCGGGTTTCTTTACCATAGAAAATAGTATAGTCAAAATCCTTTGCATGTTCTTCAACCACGTGAGTAGATAAAGCGTTTGCAATTTGGTCTATAAAAAAAGGTTCTGTCCCCATTAATAAATATATAGGAACAAATTTTCTTTCTTTAATAGAATTAAGCGTATTATTTATATTTTTCAAAACTAAAAATCCTCACTTTTGTATTCATGGAAGAACTAAATTTTCCTAAATACTTATTTACCCTCAAAAGTAGGGAAAATAAAACGTATATCTTCGATACGATTCGAAAGAAGAATATTCTTCTAACCCAAGAAGAATGGGTAAGACAACATTGTGTACAATATTTAATTTCAGAGTATAAATACCCTAAAAGTTTAATTAATGTTGAAAAGCAAATAAAGATTAATAATCAGTCTAAACGCTATGATATTGTTGTCTATACACCACAGGGAGGTGTAAATATATTGGTAGAATGTAAAGCACCTTCTGTTAAAATAAAAGCAAGTACTTTTGACCAAATCGCTCGTTATAATATGGCACTTGAAAGCAATTTTTTGATGCTAACAAACGGAAAAGAACACTATTTTTGCACGGTAGATTTTAAGAACAAAACATATCGATTCATTCGAGAACTTCCAAAATATAAATCATGAAAATTGCCATTGTTATATTAAATTGGAATGGAGAAAAACTACTTCGCCGTTTTCTGCCAGATTTAGTTAAGTACAGTAGTCAAAATACAATTTATCTTATTGACAATGCGTCAGAAGATAATTCTATAGCTTTTACCCAAAATAACTTCCCTTCTGTTAAACATATTATTAATCAAAAGAATTTAGGGTACGCTGGTGGCTATAATTTGGGGCTTAAAAACATTAAAGAAGATATTTTTTGTCTTATAAACAACGATGTTAGAGTTACCGAAGGATGGTTGTTACCTATTATAAATCTTTTTAAATCTCAGCCTAATGTTGCAATTGCCCAACCGCTTATTTTAGATGAAAAAAAACCAGACTGTTTTGAGTACGCAGGGGCAGCAGGAGGATATATTGATCGTTTTGGTTATCCATTTTGTCGAGGAAGAGTATTCGATGAAATTGAATTGAATCAAAATCAATACGACACTTCTACAAGAATATTTTGGGCATCGGGAGCTTGTTTTTTTATTCGCAAGAATGTTTTTCAAGGACTTGGAGGTTTTGATGAACGTTTTTTTATGCATCAAGAAGAAATTGATTTATGCTGGAGGGCATTCAATCAAAACTATCAAAGCTATTTTGTAAACAATTCAAAGGTATATCACTTAGGAGGTGGGACACTACCAAATTCGCCGCTCAAAGTTTATTATAACTTTAGAAATTCATTGTATATGCTAACCAAAAATGTTAATGCTTTACAATTACCATTTGTACTTCTAATTCGCCTATTATTTGATGGTGTCGCAGGGATAAGATTTCTCTTGAAAGGAGAATTTATAAGTTTTATATATATCATTAAAGCACACTTAAATTTTTACATTAACTTCTTTAGAATTTTAAACAAAAGAGGATATCACAAGCAGTCAAAACGCTATTTTAGTGTAAACAGCATTGTTTTTCAGTTTTTTATACTAAAAAAACGCAAATTTTCTGAAATAAAATTTAATAAGTCTTAAAAAAACGTAACTTTGCACTTACAAAATATTATACTAAAAAATAAATACTGATGAGAAAACTATTTATCTACCTCCCTCTTGTAACAATTCTACTAGCTTCTTGTGTATCACAGAAAAAGTTTGCAGAACTAGAAGCTTTACAAGAAAGTACAAAAAACTTACTAGACGATACTACGGTTAAATTAAACACTTGTGATGAAGAAAAAGCTGAAGCCCTAGCTACAGTAGCTTCTTTAGAAGATCAAATACGGTTTTTAAAAGAGAACAACTCTAACCTTATTGATAATTTAGGAAACCTTACTACACTTTCACAAAAAGGAGCCGAAAATCTTGAAAAGTCTTTAGAGAGCATGAAAGAGAAAGACTTGCGCATAAAAACTTTAAACGATGCTGTAACCAAAAAAGACTCTGTAACACTTGCTTTAGTAACAAGCCTAAAAGGTGTGTTAGGAAATCTTGATGATGGAGACATCGAAATAAATGTAGAAAAAGGTGTTGTGTTCATTTCTATCTCTGATAAATTATTATTTAGAAGTGGTAGTTCAACTGTTACTAAAAAAGCAAAAGAAGTTTTAGGTAAAGTTGCAAAGGTAGTTTTAAATAAACCTGAAATAGAATTTATGGTTGAAGGACATACCGATAATGTGCCAATTAGCACTGACTGTATTGTTGATAACTGGGATTTAAGTGTTAAGCGCGCTACATCTGTTGTTCGTGTTCTTGAAAAAGACTTTGGTGTTCCACCAGCACGTATGACTGCAGCAGGAAGAAGTTCTTATGTACCATTATATGATAATGATACACGAGAAAATCGTGCTAAAAACAGAAGAACACGTATCGTAGTTCTTCCTAAATTAGATCAGTTTTATGATTTAATTAGCAACGGAATGCAAGCAGCACAACAATAGATAAATACCTATTAATTATATTAAAAACGCCCTAGTAAGGGCGTTTTTTTATTTATGAAAATAACGAATCTACACTACCCTTACCTACCCTAAGAATTTCAGGCTCTTCATTTGTTAAATCTATAATAGTCGAAGGTTGATTTCCACCAGTTCCAGTTTCAATCATATAATCAATTACCGATGACCATTCCTCAAAAATAATATTAGGGTCAGTTGTATAATCAATAATTTTATCTTTATCGTGTAGAGATGTTGTAATTAGCGGAACTGGTAAAAGCGGAAGAAGTATTTTTAGAACAGGGTCATTAGAAATACGAACACCTATAGACTTTCGTTTATCAAATGGTTTGGGAATCTTCCTAGAGCTTGGCATTATATAAGTATATGGCCCAGGTAACGTTTTCTTCAATAACTTAAACGTTGAAGAATTAAAATGTTGTACATAACTAGATAATTCGCTAATGTCATTAAATAAAAAACTAAAATTAGCGTGTGCAAGTTTTACGTTTTTAATTTTTGAAAGACGATTTAATGCCTTCGTATTAGAGCTAAGACAACCTAAACCATAAACAGTATCTGTAGGGTATATAACCAAAGCACCTTGAGACAATGCCTCAGCGACTTCTTTTATAATTTTAATATTTGGACTTGATGGATATATAGAATGAAGTACTGCCATTAGCCTATAATTTTAAGTTTTGCAAAGCGTAGTAGTAATTTCTTTTCACCAATATCATCAAAATTAATTGTTGCTTTCCTATCATTTCCGCTACCTTCTATTATAGTAACAGTACCTTTTCCAAAGCGTTGATGCTCTACCTTTGTATCGATAGATAAACTAATAATTTCTTCTGAAGTTTTATTTACCTCAATTTTAGATTCAATGGCTCTAAGTTTACGTAATTGGGTTTGGCTAGGTTTTGTGTTTAGTGGTTCGTTTTTAACCGTTTTAAACCTTTGAGTTTGCTTATTATCTTCAACCTCCCCAAAAACATTATTACTAATAAGAGGCTTATATTCATAGCCTTGTTTGGGTAAAGGGTAATCTAAATATTGTTCATCAATTTCTTCAATAAAACGGCTAGGCTCAGCACTGTTCAATCTTCCCCAACGATATCGCGATTGTGCATAAGATAAATAAGCACGGTTTTCGGCTCGAGTTAATGCCACATAAAATAATCTTCTTTCCTCTTCTAACCCACTCCTTGAGTCTAAATTCATTGCAGAAGGGAAAAGATCTTCCTCTAATCCTACTATAAATACATTGGGAAACTCTAATCCTTTTGCCAAATGTATTGTCATAAGAGATACTCTATTATTGTTTCCGTCTTCGCTTTCGCTATCAAAATCTGTAGCCAAAGCCACATCTTCTAAAAACTCAGTCAGCCCACCAGTTGCATCTGCTATTTCTTGTTGTCCCTCCGTAAAATCTTTAATACCATTTAATAATTCTTCAATATTTTCAATTTTACTAATCCCTTCGGGCGTTCCATCTTTTTTTAATTCAGATACTATTCCTATTTTTTTAACGACTTCATCTGCAATTTCAAACGCATTAGCAGTCTCATTAAAAATTTGAAAACTCTTAATAAGAGTAACAAACTGCCCCAATTTATTTGCTGTCCCAGAATTAATATTAAGTCCTATACTTCTAACTCTTTCGGCAACTTCAAATAAAGACAAATTATGTTCTTTGGCACCCACGACCAACTTATCAATAGTTGTTTGCCCTATTCCGCGAACAGGATAGTTAATAATTCTCTTTAGGCTTTCTTCATCCTTAGGGTTTATAATTATTCTCAGGTATGCGAGAAGGTCCTTAATTTCTTTACGCTGATAAAATGACAAGCCTCCAAATACCTTGTACGGGATATTGCGTTTACGAAGCGCATCTTCCATAGCCCTAGACTGTGCATTGGTTCTATATAAAATTGCAAAGTCATTATACTTTCGATGCTCTTGTAAAATAGAATCATATATGCTCCGTGCCACGTGCCTACCTTCATCTGCATCGGTTGGGCAACATTCTACTTTAATTTTATTACCAATACTGTTTGCTGTCCAAACGTTCTTGTCCAGCTTTACCTCATTACGGTTTATTATAGAGTTTGCCGCATTAACAATATTTTGTGTTGACCTATAGTTTTGCTCCAATCGATAGCTCGTTACATTGTCATAATCTTTTTGAAAGTTTAGAATATTATTAATGTTTGCCCCTCTAAACGAATATATACTTTGTGCGTCATCTCCAACTACACAGATGTTTTGAAATTTATCTGATAAAGCTCTCACAATAAGATATTGCGAATGATTGGTGTCTTGATACTCATCAACTAAAACATAGTGAAAACGATCTTGATATTTGGCTAATACATCCGGAAAACGGTTAAATAACTCGTTAGTTCTTAGCAATAAGTCATCAAAATCCATTGCCCCTGCTTTGAAACACCTGTCCACATATTCCTTATAAATTTCGCCCATTTTGGGTCTATGCGCTATTGAATCGTTTTCTTGAAGTTCGCTATCATTATAATATACGCGTACTGTTATCAAACTATTTTTGAAAGACGAAATGCGGCTTCGTATTTGTTTTACCTTATAAATATCCTTATCAAGCCCTTTTTCTTTGATTATAGAACTCAAAAGGCGTTCAGAATCTTGTGTGTCATATATGGTGAAATTACTTGGGTAGCCCAATTTATCAGCTTCTACTCTAAGTATTCTTGCAAAAACAGAATGGAACGTTCCCATCCATAAATTTTTAGCTTCACCATCGCCTACCAATTCAGCTATACGCCCTTTCATTTCTCTTGCTGCTTTATTGGTAAAGGTCAATGCCAAAATAGAAAACGAATCAACGCCCTTACTCATTAAATGAGCTATTCTATAGGTCAATACTCTAGTTTTGCCCGACCCTGCTCCTGCAATAATAATTAAAGGGCCTTCGCCGTGTAAAGTAGCAACCTTTTGTGCCTCGTTCAACGAGTTTATATGAGTAGTTAAATCATTTTTCATAGAATACTAAAATACTACTTTGAATAGTTATTGAAAATAAAAGAGTAATTTAAAATTGAAAAAATAATAACAATAAAAGTAGTTAGTTACTTAAATCATAATTTGGCAAATAGTTTAAATTATTTAGCTATTTTTAAAAAAATAGCCTTAGATAACTTATGAAAGCAAATTGTTTTTATTTAATGTCTCTTTTTCTATGTATAACGTCAATGATGTTTGCACAGAAAGAAAAAGATTTACCTAGATCAACAATTATTATCCCTCCAAAACAGGTAGTAGTAATAAATTACCCTTTATTGAAAGGCTATACCATTAAATTATGGAATGAATCGAATTTCGATGTGGAGGTGTCTGCGCGCAACCAAGAAACAGACTCTATATACAAGTCAATTAGCGTAGCAAAAAATAAGCAGACTCGTTTTAATATTGACCACGATCAGTATCTTCAATTAGAAAACCGTTTTTTTGCATCGCTCAAAATTGAATATATTATTTTTAAAGGACCGCCAGGAAAAGGAAACAAAACAACCTCAGCCCGAACAGCAGGTTTTTATCTAGTTAATACTACAAGGCAAACGCTACCCATTCATATTCCTGGAATAATGAGCCCTAGGCTTTCCCCTTTCACTAACACTGGGGTAGAACTACCTCTTGGTCAAAAAATATTTTTGAAAACGCCACAAGAAAATTTACTTATACTAACCGTTACGGATACCATACAAAAAGGGGCACGTATTGATGTAGCAGATTTAATTGATGCAGCGTTGAATAGAGAGGATGACGAGGAAAAGGAGTTAGAAAATTGATTTATCAATAAGTTATTTTTGAAACCTTTCATTTATATAACCAAGCATTTCATCACCTTCTAGTTTATTTGTTGCAGGATTTGTTCGAATATAAAATTCTTTTCCTCCATAGAAACAAGGTTTTTGCGATGGTTCACAATCAATTCTTAAAATTGATTTATTATTAGATATATTATAAATATTAGGTTTAATTAACTGGTAAAATTCTGCTCCAATTACTGATCTTAAAAAGTTATTAAACCCTAGAAGATATTTATCCTTTGATTCAAAAAAATCATCTTCAATCCCTGTAATTTTACCACTATCAGCAACACCAATTAAAAGTGTTCCTCCATCTGAGTTCAAAAAGGCGACGATATTTTTGAGAGCTGACTTTTTAATATCTTTATTTTTAGATAAAGTACGAATGTCTTTCGTGAAAGTTTGTTTAAATTCAATCCTTTTATTTTCACCTTCTCTAATTAAAGCAAGAATTTCATCCGTTGAGTTTATTTTTTCTAATTTCCCGAAAACAGAATCAAACTGTTTAAGTAAATTATTTGCTCCCCCAGAGTTTAGACTTAATTCATCTTGTAAATTATTTACCTTTTCTTGAAGTTCAGACAACTTAATATTAGCATCTATGAGAAGTTTTTGTTCTTTAATTGAAGGTATAGGAAAGATACTATTCTCAATACTATTCTTATTAATATGCGAGGTGAATAAGCCAGGTCGTAAAGACTCTAGAATTAGTTTACCTAATTTAGACTGATAAAACAATGCAAGATACTCTGACAATACTAGCTTAGAATCTAAAACTATTTGAAAAATATTTTGATGTTTAATAGTAACACTCTCTAGTTTACATACAATTTTAGTGCCGCCTCTTAAAATATAAATTGAGTTTTCTATATCCTTGAAATTATCAGAATTTATACTTATTGCCACTTCAGATAACTTGAATTGTTTATACTTTTTATATTGGGTTTTAAGTATATTTATTTGCTTTTCAGTTTTTGCATTTTGAAAAGTTGAAAAAGAATTTCTTTCTCGCCATTCTCCATTTGTGATACTTTCACTTTTATTCTCTTTGAAATTAGTTGTTATTTGAGAGTTATTATTATTATAAATTTCTGCAATAAAAAGATTCTTTGTTTTATTTCTCTGTATTCCCAACAGAATTGGAGTGAAACGTATTCTTGGAAGGTAAAGTTTTTCAGGGGCATTAATTATCAAATTACAATTAAACCCTTTTTCAGAAAGCATATTTAAGTACCTTTTCCCTTGCTCAGAATAATATATTGACGGTTCAACAGTTGCAAAAAGGAATCCATTTCTATTAATTGTCTCTAGTATTCTTACCAATAAATTCCAATTTCTTCTAACTCTTTTTTCTTTATCTAATAAAAATGGTTCTATTCTACCACCAAAAAAAATATCCCCAAAAACTAAGTCAAATTTATTTTCTGGGATTTTAGTAGGAATTTCTGAATATTCTTGATTGAATTGAATTAAGCTACTATCTAAACTTTTCAAATCAGAAAGGTTAAAGAATGCTTTTCTTTTTAAGTACAATTTTTCAGAAAAACGAATAAGAAAACTGCTAACACTTATTTGACCTTTATTCATTCATAAACCTATTATTTAATATTAGTTAGCAATGCTATACCCCCTACTCTCTCGTAAGCTTTCGATATTGAATACGTTTTGGCATAACATCTTGCCCTAAACGTTTTTTCTTATTCTCTTGGTAGTCAGAATATGAGCCTTCAAAGAAATATACTTGCGAATCACCTTCAAAAGCGAGTATGTGTGTACAAATACGGTCTAAGAACCAACGGTCATGAGAAATAACAACAGCACAACCTGCAAAGTTTTCTAAGCCCTCTTCGAGTGCCCTAAGTGTGTTAACGTCTAAATCGTTCGTAGGTTCATCAAGTAACAAAACATTACCTTGTTCTTTCAGCGCCATTGCTAAGTGTAAACGATTACGTTCTCCCCCCGAAAGGGTAGATACTTTTTTATTTTGCTCACTCCCACTAAAGTTAAATCGACTTAGAAATGCACGAGAATTAATTTGTTTTCCTCCTAACATAATTAACTCTTGCTCATCACTAAAATTAGCCCAAATAGAGCGTTCGGGGTTAATACTAGAGTGCGACTGATCGATATAAGCTAATTTTACAGTTTCTCCTACCGAAAACGTTCCACCATCGGGCGTTTCATCCCCCATAATCATACGGAACACTGTTGATTTACCAGCACCGTTTGCTCCTATTACCCCTACAATACCTGCCTGAGGAAGAACAAAAGACAAATCGTCATATAGCAATTTATCTCCAAATGATTTTTTAACATTTTTAGCTTCAATAACATTAGTCCCTAAACGTGGCCCGTTAGGAATAAATATTTCTAAATTATCTTGAACTTTAGTTTGGTCTTGGCTTACCAATTTATCGTAATTAGACAGACGTGCTTTTTGTTTACTTTGCCTCCCCTTTGGTGCCATACGTACCCACTCTAATTCTCGTTCAAGTGTTTTTTGTCTCTTAGATGCCGATTTTTGTTCTTGCGACAGTCGAATAGTTTTTTGATCTAGCCACGACGAATAATTTCCTTTCCATGGAATACCCTCCCCTCGGTCTAGTTCTAATATCCAACCTGCTACGTTATCTAAGAAATATCTGTCGTGCGTAACTGCGATTACTGTGCCTTTATACTGCGCTAAATGATGTTCTAGCCAATGTACCGATTCTGCATCTAAGTGGTTAGTAGGCTCATCTAACAATAAAATTTCAGGTTTTTGAAGCAATAAGCGGCAGAGTGCTACTCTACGCCGTTCTCCTCCCGAAAGTGTTTCTATCTTTTGGTCGCCTGAAGGCGTCCTAAGAGCATCCATTGCAATTTCCAATTGTGTATCGAGTTCCCACGCATTTACAGCATCAATTTTATCCTGAAGTTCAGCTTGAGTATCCATAAGCTGTTGCATTTTTTCAGCATCTTCATATACTTCTGGGAGACCAAATTGGTCATTAATTCGGTTATACTCATCTAGTATAGCTACTGTTTCGGCTACGCCTTCTTTTACAACTTCAAGAACAGTTTTATTTTCATCTAGCAAGGGCTCTTGCTCTAAGTACCCTATTTTATAGCCTGCAGAAAAACTAACTTCGCCTTGATAGTTTTTTTCAACCCCAGCTATAATTTTAAGTAGTGTAGATTTCCCAGAACCATTAAGCCCTAAAATTCCAATTTTAGCACCATAAAAAAAACTAAGGTAAATATCTTTAAGTATTGGTTTATTTCCTGTGGGAAAAGTTTTGGAAACCCCCGACATTGAAAATATTATCTTCTTATCATCTGTCATTTATACTCTGCCTCTTAAAGCGTTGAAAGCCCATGCTACTGCATAAAAGCCAGCACCAGCAACTGAAAAACCTATAGCATACTCTTTATATTTGAATATACCTAGTAAAATTAATAATGTTCCAAGTATTAGCATTATCAAAGCACTATACCCAAAGATTTTATTTTTGTTTAAACTCATCTTTATAAATTTTACTTTCAAACAAATATCGTTTATTTATTTTAAATAGCAATTTCTATTAAATTTTCAGAATAATATAATTGAAACAGTCAATGCGTCTTTTATATATT
Organism: Candidatus Arcticimaribacter sp.; assembly: GCA_965277835.1. Lineage (GTDB taxonomy): Bacteria > Bacteroidota > Bacteroidia > Flavobacteriales > Flavobacteriaceae > Arcticimaribacter. The sequence goes on from OZ255841.1 coordinate 562,032, forward strand.
TTGTAGTTTTATTTTAAATTAATTATATGGGCTTAGACTTTGATAAGAACGAAGATCATAATAAATTGTTGTGGTCATCAATTCGGCAACAATATGCTACTATTAAGTTAGGAGGAGGAAAAAAAGCGCTTCAAAAGCTACGTGACCGAGGTAAAATGACTGCGCGTGAGAGAGTGGAATACCTAGTCGATTCGGATACCGAAGCCCTAGAAATAGCCGCCTTTGCTGCTTCGGGTATGTACAAAGAACATAACGGATGCCCTTCTGCTGGAGTTGTTGTAGTGCTAGGCTATATACATAAGCGTTTGTGTGTTATTGTTGCTAATGATGCATCGGTAAAAGCAGGAGCATGGTTTCCTATGACAGGGAAAAAGAATTTAAGAGCTCAAGAAATTGCTATGGAAAACCAGCTTCCTATTATTTATTTGGTAGATAGCGCAGGCGTGTTTTTACCATTGCAAGATGAAATTTTTCCTGATAAAGAACATTTTGGACGTATTTTTAGGAATAATGCTAGAATGAGTAGCAAAGGCATTATTCAAATTGCAGCCGTAATGGGTAGTTGTGTGGCAGGAGGAGCCTATTTACCTATTATGTCTGATGAGTCCTTAATTGTAGATAAGACAGGCAGTATTTTTTTAGCCGGAAGCTATCTTGTAAAAGCAGCGATTGGTGAAACAATAGATAATGAAACTTTAGGAGGAGCTACTACACATACCGAAATCAGTGGTGTCGCCGATTATAAAATGGAAAACGACTCCGCTGCATTAGACCATATTAGAGCTTTAATTAACAAGGTAGGCACCCCAGAATACGCAGGTTTTAATAGAATCGATTCTATTGCTCCAAAAAGAAATGAAAAAGAAATTTATGGTTTATTGCCTTCTTCTCGTAATCAGCCCTATGATATTTACCCTATTATAGAATGTTTGGTTGATAATTCTGAGTTTCAAGAGTATAAAAAAGATTATGGCAAAACCATAGTTACGGCTTACGCGCGTATCGATGGTTGGTCAATTGGAATTGTTGCTAATCAACGTAAGGTTGTTAAGTCTGCTAAAGGAGAAATGCAATTAGGAGGGGTAATATATGGCGATGCAGCAGATAAAGCCACTCGCTTTATAGCAAATTGTAATCAAAAAAAGATACCTCTATTGTTTCTTCAAGATGTTACAGGTTTTATAGTTGGCAGTAAAGCCGAACATAGTGGCATTATAAAAGATGGAGCAAAAATGGTAAACGCGGTGTCTAATTCTGTAGTTCCAAAATTTACAGTAGTAATAGGTAATTCGTACGGAGCAGGGAACTACGCCATGTGTGGCAAGGCATTTGACCCTAGATTAATAGTAGCTTGGCCTAGTGCCGAAATTGCTGTAATGGGAGGGTCGCAAGCAGCTAAAGTATTGCTACAAATCGAATCTTCGGCTCAGAAAAAGAAAGGGAAGCTAATTGATGAAAAAGAACAAGAAAAGCTGTATAAAAAAATTAAAGAGCGATATAACGGGCAAACCTCTCCTATATATGCCGCTTCGCGTTTATGGGTCGATGCCATAATAGATCCTTTGACAACTAGAACGTGGATTACTAGAGGTATCGAAGCTGCAAATTGTGCGCCTATTACCGAAAAATTTAATATGGGTGTGCTACAAGTTTAAAGTAAATCTAAAGTAGCCTTTCGCTTTATCTTCTCATTCTCGGTGTAAATAAATTTATCTAAGTAATAAATTTCTTTAGGCTCCTCAAAAGTTGAAAGTACATTACTTTGTTTTATTGCTTCGAGGTAGTTTTTTTTCTCCTTTGTTTCTAAAAGTAATACTACTTTTTGCCCAAACGTATTGTCGGGTAAGGCTCCAATAAAAAAAGGGGCGTCAATAAAAGTGCTTACTTTCCGTTCAACTTCTTCTGGGGTTACTTTAACTCCCCCAGTATTAATAATATTATCAATACGTCCTAATAAAGTAAAATTCTTTTCATCTTCTATTGACACTAAATCGTTAGTAACTATAGTTTTATCTGTAAGATATGGAACTTTTATTTCTAAACATTGACGACTATCGGTACTAATACTTACCCCAGGTAATACTGCAAAATGTGGACTTTCGGATTTCACACTCTGCGAAGCAATATGAGTTAACGTTTCGGTCATCCCGTAGGTAATATGGCTATTTGTTTTCTTGTCTTTTAATTTTTCTAGTAAATGCTTTGAAGGTGCAGACCCTCCAATTAATAATGTTTTTATTTGGTTTAATTGCTCCATAGAGCGTTCAACTTGCAAGGGTACCATTGCAGCAAAGTCATATTCCTTAAAATTCTCCTCTAAAACATTACCATTAGGTGATACAATATCTATTTCAAGACCTAAAATCATAGACCGTATTAACATCATTTTACCTGCAATAAAATCAGCAGAAAGACAATGAAGCACAGAATCTCCAATCTCAATACCAAAATGATCACCTGTAGCCAAAGCAGAATTAACCATTGCTTGTTTAGGGTATGTTATTGATTTTGGCAAGCCTGTAGATCCTGAAGTTTTAAGTGTAATATTTACTTCAGGATTAATCCAATCCATCAAAAAATCTCCTAATGCTTTTTCATAAGGTTTCCCTTCTTTTATATAACTATAGGCTACTCCAAACAATTCGTTAAAAGAATAATGATACCCGTTAATTTTAAAGCGGTTATGTACGTTTCTATAATTTGGTTTTCTCATTAAATTTTTGCGGTTAACTTATGTTTCCAATTAGACCAATTATATTTTCTCGAAAGAACAATAAGGCTAAGAGGGTATAGAATTATTAGTGAAAGTAATAGCTCTGGTCCAAGAACGGGTTCTGATATATCTTTTAAAACCGATTCTGTTTGAAAAGCCGTCCAATCGGCAGTAACAAGAAGTGCAGTAATAAGGTTATTTGCAATATGAAACCCCAGAGCCAGCTCAATTCCTTCATCCATAAGAGTCATTATGCCAAAAAATAGACCAGTTGCAATATAATATATCATAATACCTATACCCAGTTTTTGAACTTCTGGATTAAAAATATGAAGCATACCAAAAATTGTTGAAGTTAATATTAGAGGCATCCATCTGTTCTTAGCAAGTTTTGCAAAACCTTGCATTAAATAACCTCTAAATAAATACTCTTCCAAGCCAGATTGAATAGGTATAAGCGGTAATGAAACTGCAAACATTATTATAAATGGTATAGGCTGAAATGTAATTTCATAGTCTTCGGGAAATATTTTAAAATCTATAACAGTAACAAGAATTGTAATTATAGCCCAAAAACCAAAACCAAAAAAGAAACGTTTATAATCTACTACACTACGCGAAGTAGTAACACTTTTTAGGCTTTGTTTATGTATAAACTTTATGACAATCCAAAACCCAATAAACGCCACAAGAAATGGAATTAGTATAAGGAATAGAGTCAAGTTTTTGTCTAAATGAGCAAACATACTCATTGGGTTATTTGAATCTGCGGCTAATATTGACTCTTCCGATATAAAAAAAAGCATTGGAGTTTGCCCAATAAAGCTAAATAAAATTACAATTATAGCCCCTAATAAGTACCACCCAAAAGGCAATTTTTTATTATAATCCTCTTCTAAAAATAAGTTTTCTTGATGCTGCCCCATGCTATAGTTTTTTCGTACCCAAGATATCCATTTTTTACATATAAAGGAGACTCTATGTTATTAGAATATAAACTCCCTGTGCCAAGTCCTTGATGTCCAATATAGTTAATGTTTTTTGTCCATTGTGCAATTGCATTTAATCCAATATTGCTTTCTAAAGCACTAGTAACCCACCATCCAATATTATGTTTACTTGCTATGGATATCCATTCTTCCGAACCTCTAAAACCTCCAATAAAACTTGGTTTTAAAATTATAAACTGAGGTTTTACAGTTGCTAATAGTTCTTCCTTTTTTTCTTTATCAAAAACGCCTATCAACTCTTCGTCTAATGCTATGGGTAAAGGAGTTTGTTTGCACAAGTCATGCATAAATTTCCATTGCCCTGCCTTTATTGGCTGTTCAATTGAATGAATATCATATTGAGCAAGTAGTTCAATTTTTTTAAGTGCATCATTAGGAGAAAAACTACCATTAGCATCTACCCGAATTATAATTTCATCTTTTGTAAAACGTTGTCGAATAGAGCTTAAAATTGATAGTTCTTGATTAAAATCTAAAGCCCCAATTTTCATTTTAATACAACTAAATCCTGCGGTTATTTTTTGCTCAATTTGATTAAGCATAAATTTTGGATCACCCATCCAAACTAGTCCATTGATAAGTATATTCTCTTTTGATTCAGTAAAGTCCGAAGGGAATAAAATATATGGGTTATCTGCCTGAAAGGAGAGCAGAGCCGTTTCGAGTCCTATTTGTATTGAAGGAAATTCTTTTGTTTCTGCAAGTAATATCTCTTTATCTAAATGAATATTATTACACACCCATTTTAATTTGCTTTCATAATCGGGTCGGTCATCAATGCTTAAGCCCCTCAAAACACCGCATTCCCCTATCCCCTTTTTACCTTCATTTTCAATTTCGATAAACCACGTTTCTTTTTGTTTTAAAATGCCCCTTGAAGTACCACTAGGGTTTTTGAAGTTTAATATATATTTAAAATATCGTCCATTCATTTTATAAAATAATACCTATTGAAAATAATACTGCAAATAGAAACGTAGATAATGCCAAATATTTAAGCTCAGGATCAAAGTCCCTTGGATTATTATTTTTTAAAATACGATACAAATGAACCGTTAAAGGAATGGCTGCAAGCATAAATAAATAAGAAAAGTTTTCGCTTACTCTAACATATATAATTGCTAAAATAATTGCTACTAAAATTAGTATAGTATGATATATTTTAGAAAATTGTGCGCCCAAGATAATCGCTAAAGTTATTTTTTGTGCTTCTATATCTGTTTCTCTATCACGCATATTATTAACGTTCAATACCCCTACACTCAACAGACCTATAGATGTTGCTGGCAAAATTAATAGAATATCTATAGTTTTAGTTTGTAAAAAATAAGATCCTAAAACGCTAACGCCTCCAAAAAAAAGTAGAACAAATAAATCCCCTAAAGCATTATAACCATAGGCATTATTCCCTATGGTATATTTAATAGCAGCTACAATAGACATTATCCCAAGTAGCACAAATATAATTGTAAACCATAAGTTAGAACCTCTAAAAGATATGCCTATTAAAAGTAAGGTGAAAAATAGCGAAACTATGATATTTATCCATATTCCCTTCTTTAGTTGTGACCTACTCAACAATCCTTGTTGTAATGTACGTGGCGGTCCAATACGATTTTTGTTGTCTGTACCTTTAACACCATCCCCATAATCATTTGCTAAATTCGAAAGTACTTGAAAAGAAATTGTTGTAGCTAGAGATAAAATAAATATCGTCAAAGAAAAATTAGAATATAAATAAGCTATGCTATTCCCTACAATAATACCAGAAACAGATAAAGGCAATGTTCTTAAACGCATCGCTTTTAACCAAACTTTTGTTTTTAAACTCATCTATACATAATAAATAACCAAGTTTATACTTTTAAAAGCAATACTTATCTAAAAATGGATAATTCGATTTTATGGAAATTTTGGGTATTGTTTAAAATTAGGGTCACGACGTTCCAAAAATGCGTTTTTCCCTTCTTGTGCCTCATCCATTAAATAATACATAAGCGTTGCATCTCCTGCTAATTGCATAAGCCCGTGTTGTCCGTCTAGCTCTGCATTTAGGCAGCGTTTAATCATGCGTAAAGCCAATGGGCTTCTTTTTTGCATAATTTGACACCATTCGACAACTGTGGCTTCTAATTTTTCTAATGGTACTACTTTGTTAACCATTCCCATATTTTCAGCTTCTTTGGCTGTATATTGCTGGCACAAAAACCAAATTTCTCTTGCTTTTTTTTGCCCCACATGACGTGCTAAATACGAAGAACCAAACCCGCCATCAAAACTTCCAACTTTAGGTCCAGTTTGCCCAAATATAGCATTTTCGCTTGCGATGGTTAAATCGCACACAATATGAAGAACGTGCCCACCACCAATAGCATACCCGTTTACCATTGCAATTACTGGTTTTGGGATTTCACGAATTTTTTTATGTAAGTCTAATACATTTAGGCGAGGCACGCCATCTTCTCCAACATAACCTCCAACCCCTTTTACATTTTGATCTCCTCCGCTACAAAATGCCTTATCTCCTGTTCCTGTAAATACAATAACGTCAATATCAGTGCGCTCTCTACAAATATCCATAGCTTCTAACATTTGGTTATTAGTTTCTGGTCGAAACGCATTATAAACTTTTGGTCGGTTTATGGTAATTTTTGCGATGCCTTCATATAGTTCAAATAAAATATCTGAATATTCTTTAATAGGCTCCCAAGTGACTTGTTTCATAAGTGGTATATTAAATATTCTTAAGTTTTAAAAATACAAGATTTATTGCATTGCCCTAAAATAATTCAATAAAATCTCATCATTACGTTTGCGTGGCGTAAAAACCTCCATAACCTGAATATCGCTTAAGGGTGAAAAAAAAGTTTTTAATTTTCGTTTCAATCTTCTTTCCGACTTTACACTGGTGTATCCAATGTCAAATGATTTACAAACATATTTTGCTGTACGTTTATGCACAGTTTCGTAGTATTTATCGTAAGTTGGTGTGTCTTTTTGCCCTGGCAGAATTCTAAAAATCCCTCCCCCTTGATTATTAATTATAATCACTTTAAAATCCTTTCTCCAGTATTCATTCCAAAGTGCATTGATATCATAGAAAAAACTCAAATCCCCTGTAATTAGTACAGTAGGTTTTTTAGATACAAAAGCGGCTCCTACTGCGGTAGAAGTACTCCCATCAATACCGCTAGTTCCTCTATTACAAAAAACTTCTGTCATTTTTGGTAAGTCAAATAACTGCGCATAACGAATTATAGAGCTATTACTCAACTGAAGTTTACAATGTTTTGGGAGATACCTAAAAATAATTTCAAAAGCCTTTAGGTCTGAAAAAGGGATTTGTTTTAAATATTGTATTCCTGCTAGGCGATGCTTACTATATAATGAATGTATTTTGGAATTAAAATCGCTCATAACTACTTGTTTTGAATGATTCTGTAAACCTTCAAAAAAATACTGTGGCTCTACTGGTACATGCTCTGAGAGAACATAAAACGTATTATAAGCCTTTTTAGGGTTAATATGCCAATGGGCGTTAGGCGAAAAATAGCGGAGAAATTTTTTAATTTTTTTAGAAATAATCATTCCGCCTATCGAAATTAATAAATCGGGCTGAAGTTGTTTTAAAAGTTCATCATTTTCGTTTTCAATAGGAGCAATAAGTACATCAATAGAATTGATAAACCTTGGATGCTGCATATTAGAGGTTTTCTCTGTCAACACAAGTATAGAAGGGTCTTTTACCCAAAATTCAATTAAACTATCAGAAATCGAATTAGGCGGAAGTTGACCTATTAATATTATTTTCTTTATAGCACTACTCCAAGTTGGTACAAAATGCGCCCAATTAATTTTTTCTTGCTCTTTGATAATATTAGTATTCTCTTGAGGCGTAAGAGTAATATCTGTTGTTCCATATAAAGGTTCCTCTAAAGGCACATTGAGGTGTACAGGTCCCGATTTTGAAATAGCGATATTCAGTACTTTATTAAGAAGCCTCTCGTTTTCAATTTGAATAGTATTCTGTATTTGTTCAATCTCTGCTGTAGAACTATTAAGAGGTATTAATTTTTGATTTGGATTTTTTAATATTGCCGGAGTAGAATGTATCACATCTGGATTTAAATTACCCGATGCTTCGATATGAGGTTCAAATACCTCTGCTTGACGTATTGTTTGTCCATCTCCTATATCTATTTGGTGTGGCAATCTATCTGCAGAAATAACAACCAAAGGAATATCATTATAAAATGCTTCGGATACTGCTGGATAAAAGTTTAATAATGCCGAACCAGAAGTACAGACTACAGCCACAGGGTGTTTTAGTTGTTGAGCGATTCCAAGGGCAAAAAAAGCAGCTGAACGTTCATCAATAATACTATAGGTAGTAAAAGATTTGTTTGCTGTAAACCCTTGAATTAATGGAGCATTTCTTGATCCTGGTGAAATTACAATATGATATATTCTCTTAGAAGCACAATAATTAACTATTGTTTGTGCTAAAGGAATTTCTGGATAAACCTGTTTCATATTAATTTATGACTTCACAAAAATACGAAACCCAAAAGACTGGAAGTATCTTTTCTATAAGTTTAGTTTTATAATACTTCGCAAAAGCTATTCTACCTATTGAACTCATCTAATAATGTAAAACTAGCAAGGGTATTATGTGTACTAATTGGTGTTAATTTTTCATTTTTTATAGAAGAAAACAAAAAGGTAATGCACTTGTTTTATTTCACTTTCAGTTCTTTGAGTACCTTATACATTTCTTCATAATTAGCTGTCCCAATAGCATACCTCATCTTTGAGGTTTTAAATTGAATAGCCTCTCCTGCTTTTACGTTATATAGGTTACCGCCTCTTATCTTTCTTATTCCTGCCCCTTGAGACCGTTTGCTTTTATATTCTGTAAGACTTTCAGAATCTATATTAGAAGTCGGGATGGTTTTTTTAACAAGCCCTATCCCAAATTTAATTTCTATTCTATCACTATATATTGTAGTATTCATATTGTAGAATAAACTCATAATAGTTAAAAAAGATAAAATGATAAAAAATAAAGTAATAACTAGTAATTCTTCTTTAAAATTAAAGTAAATAATGATGACTAAACATGCAACTATAAATATCGTCATAGGAATACTAATATTATAGAAGGGTTGGTTTTCTGAATAAAGAATTTCGTTACTTTTTTTCATAATTAATTTATTTAAAAGAAGGCTATATAAAAATACGAAACCAAAAAAAACTGAAAAGAACTATATAAGTTTAATTCAAAGTGCTTGACAAAATGTTAGTGCTTTGCGTTGGGTTTCTTCCCACTCCAACTCAGGAACGCTATTAGAAGTTATTCCCGCTCCTATATATATATGGCATTTAGACGAAGTGAGTTCTGCACAACGTAAGTTAACAAACAAATTTGCGTTTTTATTCGAACTGAAAGGTCCTAAAAAACCAGTGTAGTATTTTCTGTCATACCCTTCGTTTTCTTGAATAAAAGCAATGCTTGACCTCTTAGGTATTCCACCTACAGCAGGTGTTGGATGTAGCGATTTAATAACATCCGAGACAGTAAACACGGTACTATCTCCTGTTATTCTAGTGCTCAAATGCCACAATTTCCCTGCCTGGATAGAATTAGCACTTCCTATATTTAGTTTAATATTCGGAAAACTTGTTTGCAAACATTCATCAATTGTATCTACGACCAACTGCTGTTCTTCTTTTTCTTTAGCCCCCCATATAGGTTGATGATTTTCTTTAAAATATGTAGTCCCTGCTAAAGCATTAGTTTCCAGCTGGTTTTTATTTAAATATGCAAAACGTTCGGGTGTTGCGCCCATCCATAAACCAATTTTTGGGTGATACCAATAGTAAACAAACGCAGTTGGGTATAATTGAACTAAATTTTGAAATGTTTGCAGAGGGTTCTTATTTGATATATCTACCTCAAGTTTCCTAGAAAGAACTACTTTTTTTAGACTCTTGCTTCGTAAATGACTTAATGCTTTTTCTACTAATTTAATAAATGAAGTTCTTTGTTCATTGTCAAGTATAATATTGCTTTTTATTATTGGAGTATCTATACTATCATATGATTTTTGAAAATCGTTAGGAATAAAAGGATATGCATCTATTTCAACAAAAGGAGCCAATACAAACCCTGGTGTTAAAAAGTCTTTTGTTCTGTGTAAACTAGCATCTTTTTGGTAATAAATTTGTATTTTTTTCTCTTTAGGGAGTTTAAATGCAACAAAAGGTAGTTCTTCTTGAAGATGTGTTTTTAAAAAACGTAGCATTATTTTTTAGGAAGCGTAATGGTTGTTAATTTGAAAATAGAAATTAGTTCTTTTTCTTCATTGGTTACCTTAATATCCCATACTTGGGTAGTTCTACCATTATGAATAACTTCTGCCCGTGCATATACATACCCATTACGTACGCTTTTAAGATGGTTCCCAGACATTTCTAACCCACGAATTACTGTGTCATTAGGTATGTTAAACAAATACGCTGCTGCGCTTCCTACACTTTCTGCTAAGGCAAAAGTAGCTCCACCATGAAGAATTCCATCAAGTTGATGTACTTTTGGAGTTACAGGCATTCGAGCTATTAAAAAATTATCGCCCTTGTCCACAAACTCAATCCCAAGAGTGTTCATTAACGACTCTTTTTTAAGTCTATTTGTCAATTCTTTCTCCTTCATAAGTTAGCCAAAAGTAATTTAATTCTTTTAAAATCTAATTAATAAATATTATAATTTGAACTTATGAATAAATACTAATTAACTTTGATAATATTGTTAAAATTAAATTTTATAAATTATTTTCGTTTTAAGAATATACACTAATATAAATAATTATGGATAAAATAAAGCTCGACCAAATTCCAAAACCTAAAGGTATTATACGTTTAATGATTGAAATTCTTTCGGTAGTGTTTGCAATATTACTTGCACTTTTTATTGAAAAATCTTTTAATGATTATGAAGAGGATGTAATAACAGATAAAACATTGTCATATATTGAAAAAGAAATAAGAAGCAACAGAAGGTATCTAAATAAATATTTTAAAAAAAATCAAGCTAAAGCGTTACTATTAGATAGTCTTCTTTCTATAGACCCTCCCCCTAAAGCATTTGATTATGAGGAGGTTAGTTCAATTCTAATGAATTTTGGCGCATGGGAAATTGGAAAAATGAAAAAATCCTTATACCATTTAGAATATAAAATGGCAAAAGATCTTTTTAACCTATATGATGTACAAGGCAGGTACAACACTATCCTTACGGAACACGTTATACATGACGTTGATCCTCTTAAAATTGAAGTTGAAAAAAATGGAGGTTACTCCATTGACTATGTAATACACGAAAAACGGCTATTAGAAAGTATAATACCTCTTGAAAAAACATTAATTAAACGCTACGACCGTGTGCTTAAAAATTATTTTTCTGATGACGATTAATTTTATTAAGCCAATAACCTTATAACTTTATAAATTCTTTCTTTTACATCTATAAGACTACTATATAACTTATTATCAATAAACTGTAGCATCAATAAAACACCTGTGTTCGCTATAATTTATTATTTAGGGTATTCAATCCGTAAATGATAAATATTAACTAATTTATCAATAAGTATTTTTTTTACTATTTCAATTTCTGCTAACGTAATGTTGCAATTTATAAACTGATTCTCATCCATTTGTTTGTCTATAATTTTGCTTACAAAATCTTTCAATAACTCTATGGTTGGTTCTTTTATACTCTTTGAAGCAGCTTCGACACTATCTGCCATCATCAAAATTGCCGTTTCTTTAGAGAATGGCTTGGGTCCAGGGTATAAAAAATCTTCGATATTTGCTTCTCCATGTATTTCTTCATATTTCTTATAAAAAAAATATACGCTTGAAGTCCCATGATGCGTACGGATAAAATCTATAACCCTATCAGGTAGTTTATTTCTTCGAGCAATTTCAACTCCTTCTATTATATGATTAACAATTATACGTGTACTTTCAATCGGATCTATTTCATTATGTGGCGAAATATGTCCCCTTTGGTTTTCAATAAAAAATATAGGATTATTAATTTTTCCAATATCGTGATAAAGCGCTCCTACTCTAGTTAAAAGTGCATTTGCACCAATAGCACTTGCAGCCGACTCAGCTAAATTTGCCACTTGTAATGAATGGTGGAATGTTCCAGGTGCTTTATCAGAAAATTCTTTGAAAAATTTAGAATTTGTATCTGAAAGTTCAAGTAACGATACATCAGACACTAAATTAAATAGCTTTTCGAATAAATAAATAAGCGGTTGCACAAAAAGAGTAAAAACTCCATTAAGTGCAAAAAGACCCATGGTTAATAGAGATATTCCATATACATTACCCTCATGAATAATATGAAATGCAAAATACCCTAATAAATAAATAAAAATTATCTGTCCAACTGATATAAACAAATTTGCACGCTTATATAATTCAGAGACTGAAAGAATAGTTACAATCCCTGCCATAGTTTGTAAAAACATATATTCAAAACTATTAGGCACTATAAAACCTAAAAGTAAAACTGTAAGTATATGTACAAATAAACCTAACCGAGTGTCGAAAAATGCTCTTAATAAAAGAGGGAGAATACAAATCGGAACAACATATAAATAATTACTATCAAAATTTAAAGTAATAGCAGTAAACCCGACTACCAATATGACATTACAAAAAATAAAAGTCAATTTTGTGTTATCATTAAAAATAACAGGTCTATACTTATAGATAAACATAAACAATATCAAAAGGGCTAAGCCTACTAAAAGAATATAACCTAAAGTAATCCAAAACACACTGGTTCTATTGTATATACGCGAGCTATACTGTTCTTTTAAAGAAAGTAATTCTCTAAAATTTTCTTCATCTACAAGCTCACCTTTAGTAATTACTAAACTACCCATGGGTATTAAGTCGCGGCTAATGGAAAGATTAGAGTAAGCTTCGGTTAATTGTTGGCTATTAAACCGTTCGTCATAAATAAGATTTGGTTCAATATTATCAAATAAGAGCTTATAATATTCGTTTTTATATTTATTAAAGGCTGTGTTATTTAATTTTTTATCTAAATACTCTACAAGATTTTCTGGTCGAACTAATTCATCAAAATTTGTTTCTGTTTCAATATTGTTATGAATTAAGCTAATTCGACTTCCCCCTTGATGAATATAATTAAGCGGCAATACTCCTGAATTGTATATTTCTTCTATAATATCTATGCCAAGCTGAAAGCAATTTTTATACCTTCTTGAATTTACAGGAAAAGTAAAATATGTGCTAAAACTTTGAGTATATCCCTGTTTTGCTCTTATAATAATCAATGAGTCATACGAAAAATAAGTAGGCAGCTCTGTTCTTAACTGCCTTTGCTCTGTCAAAAGCTCTTCTTTTGATTTTAATATTGTAAAATCAAAAGGGGCATATAAGCTCTCGTGTTCCCAAACCTGTCCTTTTCGAAAGTCAAATCTAAATTGACTTTGTTTCGGAAATAAATAAACAATAACTACGCATGTAAATACATATAAAAATGCTTTATAAATTATTGATTGATAATTAAAAAACCATTGGAGTAATTGCTTCATATTTCGCTAGCTTTCATTAAACAAAGCTATTATAAATTTATATTACTAAATAAGGACACCGAATAAATTAAATAAAAAAAGCCTCCAATGGAGGCTTTTGAAGTTTAAGCAAATTTAATTACTCTCCTAATTCTTCTAATTTTTTCTTCAACTTCATGAAACCTTCATTATTCCCAAGAGTCCCATAAATATTTTTCAAAAGTTCAATAGCTTCTTTATTTTCTTCTGAAAAAGATATTAATTTTTCTAGAATAGGTACACATTCAGTATATAACGAATCCTTCTCCCCTTTAAGTTTGTCGTACTTAATATTATCTGCTTTAGAGTTTCCTAAAGAATTCATTTTATCTACTATTGCGGTTTCGCCTTCTAATATTAAATAAACCAAACCTAAATATGCTTTTTCAAACTCTGGGTTTAACTCAATAGCTTTCTCATAGTATTTTCTAGCATCCTCTAAATCACCAAGTTGCTTTGTTACAATACCTAGATTAAGATATAAATCGGGATCGTCTGGAGATTGAGCAATAGCTTCAATCATTAATTCTTTAAACCTTTCATTTTCGCCTAATTCAATATAAATATTAGCCTCTGTTAAGATTAAACCTAAATCTTTCGGGTCTGCAGCTCGTGCGTCTTTAATTGCTTCCATTGCTTTTTCTCTCTCCCCTAATGAATTATAAATTAGTGCAATATTTTTTACAATTTCTGGGAATTTAGAATCGCTCTCGGAAGTTCTAAAATCGGTGTAATCTTTGGTTTTTTGAAAAAGATCGTATTCCGATACTGTAACCTCTTGCTCTTCGCCACTTGCTACTTCAGTTGCAAAATATTTGGTTACTATTCCCTCATATTTTATGTCTTTAAGTATCGCATAATACTCTAGAGCTAAATTATAGCTTTCTTTTTGGTTTACTGCATTTGAAGCTGCATAGTATAAATAATCAGTGTTATTCTCTGGGTCAATTGAATATACTAGGTGTAGGTTTTTTGCAGAGGCAATGTAGTCTTCTGCACTTGATTGTTCAATTGCAGTGTCTAATGCATTTTTTGTAAGCAACCTTTTCTGTTCAGCTGTTTTTGCTTGTATTCCGCTATTCTTCATAGCCAAATTCAGATAGTCCAATGATGCTTTATAATCTTTTTCATTCAACGCAATTTGTGACTGAAGCAAATTATATTCAGAAGCTATTTTTATTTCAGCGCCTTCAAATAAAGATTTGTTCGTTGCTAAAATATCTTTAGCACCTGCTATATCAGATTTATTATATAGTTTTTGTGCTGTTTTCAATTCCTTTTTTTGCCCCCAGCTAAAAGCTGTAGTTAAAACTAAAGCAAGTATTAATAGATGTTTCATAGTATTAGTTCTTCATTTAACGTTTTTATATTTAGTGTTCTTCTAAGTTTTCTAAAGGTGTATCTAAGGTTTCGGATTCTTCTCTCATTACATTGGCTACTGCTGCAATAGTATCATCTGCTTTTAAATTAATAAGTTTAACTCCCTGAGTAGCACGACCCATTACACGTAAATTAGTAACGTCCATTCGAATTGCGACACCAGATTTATTAATAATCATTAAGTCGTCTAAGTTATTAACATTTTTGATAGCAACCAACTCTCCAGTTTTATCGGTAATAGAAATTGTTTTAACGCCTTTTCCTCCTCTATTTGTAATTCTATAATCATTTAAACTAGATCGCTTTCCATACCCATTTTGTGAAACCACAAGAATTTCTGTTTCTGGATTACTCACAGATACCATACCTATAACTTCGTCTGATGAATTATTTAACGTAATTCCGCGCACTCCAGAAGCATTTCTTCCCATAGGTCTAGTTTTATCTTCTTCAAAACGAACAGCTTTACCAGACCTAACAGCAAGTAATATTTGGCTGTTTCCTGTTGTCAGTTTTGCTTCTAATAACTCATCATCTTCGTTAATTGTAATGGCATTAATTCCATTTGCCCTTGGACGAGAATATTGTTCTAAAGATGTTTTTTTAACCTTACCCTTCTTGGTCGCCATAATTACATAATGATTATTTATATAATCGTCATCTTTTAAATCTTGGGTGTTTATAAAGGCTTTTACTTTATCGTCTTGTTCAATATTAATTAAATTCTGAATAGCCCTACCTTTAGCTGTTTTAGAGCCTTCGGGGATTTCATACACACGCATCCAAAAACATTTTCCTTTTCGTGTAAAAAAGAGCATATATTGGTGGTTTGTTCCTACAAATAAATGTTCAAGAAAGTCATCGGTGCGTATGGTAGATGCTTTCTGTCCAACGCCACCCCTATTTTGAGTTTTATATTCGGACAAAGGTGTACGTTTTATATATCCTGCGTGAGAAATTGTAATTACGACTTTCTCATCAGGAATCATATCCTCAATACTAAAATTACCTCCTGCAAATTCAATTACCGACCTACGCTCATCTCCATACTTATCGCGAATTACCAATAATTCGTCTTTAATAATTTGCATTCTAATATCCTTATCGTTTAAAATCTTTTTAAGGTTATCAATCGTTTCAAGTAAACTTTCATGCTCAGAACGGAGTTTATCTTGCTCAAGCCCCGTTAATTGACGTAATCGCATTTCAACAATAGCCTTAGCCTGAATTTCTGATAATTCAAATTTCTCTATAAGTTTAGTTCTTGCATTATCAACATTAGAAGAAGAGCGTATAATAGCAATAACTTCATCAATATTATCCGAAGCTATTATTAATCCTTCAAGTATATGGGCTCTTTCTTCTGCTTTCTTTAACTCAAATTTTGTTCTACGAACTACAACTTCATGACGATGTTCTACAAAATGGTAAATCATCTCCTTTAAATTCAATAACTGAGGTCTACCATTAACCAAAGCAATATTATTAACACTAAAAGAAGACTGTAAAGCGGTATATTTATAAAGTTTATTTAATACAATATTTGGAATAGCGTCACGCTTTAATACATATACGATACGCATCCCATTTCGGTCAGACTCGTCTCTAATATTCGAAATTCCATCAAGTTTTTTATCGTTAACCAAGTCTGCAGTTCTCTTAATCATCTCTGCCTTATTAACTTGAAAAGGTATCTCAGTTACAATAATACACTCTCTATTATTTACTTCTTCAATATTAGCTTTAGCTCGAAGTACAATTTTACCTCTTCCTGTATGGAATGCATCACGGACTCCATCGTAACCGTATATTGTACCACCTGTAGGAAAGTCAGGAGCTTTTATTGTTTGTATTAATTCATCAATCGATATTTCGTTATTTTCAATATACTTAATTATTCCGTCAATAACTTCAGTTATATTATGTGGTGGCATATTAGTTGCCATTCCCACAGCAATTCCAGAAGCGCCGTTAATTAATAAACTAGGAACACGTGTTGGTAATACTTTAGGTTCTTTTAGGGTATCGTCAAAGTTCAATTGGTGATCAACCGTATCTTTATCAATATCCGCTAACATATCCTCAGACATCTTACGCATCCGTGCTTCCGTATATCGCATTGCAGCTGGGCTATCCCCATCTATTGAGCCAAAATTTCCTTGCCCATCAACCAATAAATAACGTAAGCTCCATTCTTGAGCCATACGTACCATTGTATCGTAAATTGATGTATCGCCATGTGGATGATACTTCCCAAGTACTTCTCCTACTATTCTAGCAGATTTTTTATACGCTACGTTTGAACGAACACCTAGTTCATGCATTCCAAATAAAACGCGCCTGTGCACAGGCTTTAATCCGTCACGAACGTCAGGAAGTGCACGTGACACAATGACAGACATTGAATAATCAATGTATGCCGATTTCATTTCATCTTCAATATTAATAGGAATAAGTTTCTCTCCTTCGATCATTATAAAATATCTTTAATTCAAGTCTATTTTGCTAAAATATGTATTTATATACCATTATAAATAACGTTTTTCTTTTTTTGTAGTTGAATTTATTAACATTAACTTTAATAAATGTTATTGTCAAAATAATATTAATAATAGTAACTTTGGTATTATTAAAGTTGTAATGGAATAGTTTTTGAAGATTATAAAACCAATTTAGATATAAAATAGTATGGATGATAATTTCTCACCAAGAGTAAAAGATGTAATCTCTTTTAGTAAAGAAGAAGCTCTTAGACTTGGTCATGATTATATAGGTACCGAGCATTTAATATTAGGCATTTTGAGAGATGGCGGAGGAAAAGCAATTTCTATTTTAAATGCCATTGAAGTAAATATTGATGACTTAAGAAAGAAAATTGAAGTTTTAAATCCAACTGCCTTGCTGGGTAATCAAAAACTTGAAAATTCAAAGAAGAATCTACATTTAACTCGTCAAGCAGAACGCGCCCTAAAAACTACTTTTTTAGAAGCCAAGCTATTTCAAAGCGATTTAATCAATACCGCGCATTTACTCTTGTGTATTTTGAGAAATGATAATGACCCAATTACTAAGTTACTTGAAAAACTAAATGTAAATTATGACCTAGTAAAAGAACAGTTTAAACTTTTATTAACTTCTGATAATGAATATTTAGATTATTCAGCTTCTTCATCTTTTCCTGAAGATAAAGAAGATGGAACTAGTGATGAAAAGGAAAACCCATTTAGACCTGTCTCGGAAACTAAAAAAGGAGGGAAATCTAAAACACCCGTTTTAGATAATTTTGGTAAAGATATTACGGCTCTTGCAAGCCAAGACAAACTAGATCCAGTCGTAGGGCGTGAAAAAGAAATTGAACGTGTTTCACAAATTTTAAGTAGACGGAAAAAGAATAATCCACTATTAATAGGAGAACCTGGGGTTGGGAAATCTGCAATTGCAGAAGGCTTAGCTCTACGAATTGTTCAAAAGAAAGTATCTCGCGTGCTTTATGGCAAACGGTTAGTTACATTAGACTTAGCAAGTTTAGTAGCAGGTACAAAATATCGCGGTCAATTTGAAGAGCGTATGAAAGCTGTGATGAACGAATTAGAAAAGAATGATGACATTATTCTTTTTATAGATGAGATACACACTATTGTAGGTGCTGGTGGTGCTACTGGAAGTCTCGATGCTTCTAATATGTTTAAACCAGCTTTAGCTAGAGGAGAAATACAATGTATTGGAGCTACAACACTCGATGAGTACCGTCAGAGTATAGAAAAAGATGGAGCACTTGAGCGGCGTTTTCAAAAAGTAGTTGTTGAACAAGCGACAGAAGCAGAAACAAAAGAAATTCTACTCAACATTAAAGAAAAGTATGAAAGTCACCACAACGTTAGCTATAGTGACGAAGCTATTAATGCCTGTGTAGAACTAACCAGTCGCTATATTTCCGATCGCTTTCTTCCAGACAAAGCCATTGATGCGTTAGATGAAGCTGGGTCAAGGGTTCATATCAATAATATGAATGTCCCCAAAGAAGTTATTGAGCTTGAAGAAGAGCTAGAGCGAGTTAAAGAAAACAAAAACGATGTTGTTAAAAGGCAAAAATATGAAGAAGCTGCCAAATTAAGAGATGACGAAAAACGAGTTGAACGCAATTTATTAATTGCCCAAGAAAAATGGCACGAAGAGTCTAAACTTAACCGAGTTGAAGTTACCGAAACACATATTTCTGATGTAGTTTCAATGATGACAGGTATTCCAGTTAGTAAAATTGTTAAATCTGAAAAGAATAAATTATCTAAGCTCGCTGAAATTATAAGCTCAAGACTCATCGGGCAAGAAAATGCTGTTGAGAGAGTTGTAAAAGCAATTCAGCGAAATAGAGCTGGGTTAAAAGCAGTTAATAAACCTATAGGATCTTTTATTTTTCTTGGTCAAACAGGAGTTGGAAAAACCCAACTAGCTCGAATTCTTGCGAGTGAAATGTTCGAGTCAGAAGAAAGTATCATTAGAATTGATATGAGTGAGTATATGGAAAAAATTGCTATATCGAGACTTATAGGTGCACCTCCAGGTTATGTAGGTTATGAAGAAGGCGGACAATTAAGCGAGAAGGTTAGACGTAAACCCTACTCTGTAGTTTTACTTGATGAGGTTGAAAAAGCTCACCCCGATGTATTCAATATGCTACTGCAAGTTTTAGATGATGGTTTTTTAACCGATAGCATGGGAAGAAAGATAAACTTTCAGAATACTATAATTATTATGACTTCTAATATTGGAGCTAAACAGTTAAAAGATTTTGGTACAGGAGTTGGTTTTTCTACGGCATCGCAAAAAGCACAATCTACTGAATTAGAAAAAGGAATAATTGAAGGAGAATTAAAAAAGACTTTTGCTCCAGAATTCTTAAATCGTGTTGACGACATTATTGTGTTTAACTCACTCGAAAAAGAAGATATTCTTAAAATCGTAGATATTGAATTAAGTAAGTTTGAGAAAACTTTAAGTAAAATGGGATATAAAATCTCTATAAAGCCTAAGGCTAAAAGCTTTATTGGCGAAAAAGGGTATGACCGAAAATATGGAGCACGTCCACTGTCTCGTACTATTCAAAAGCACATTGAAGATTTAATCGCAGAGGAAATTATAAATAATCGGATTAAAGAAGGTGATCATTTGATACTTGATTGGGATGGAAAATCTGAACAAATATTATTTAAAGTCAATGTCTAAAAATGATTTTGACTTTGTTATTATTCACATATAGCGAAAAAATTATTTGCAAAAAGAGTCTCAATTAAATTTTAAATCAGAATGATTTGAATTAATTTTGCGAAATGAATCTATTGACAATCGTTCCCTTTACTTCTTCTACAAAAACATTATCTCTTTAATTAAATGTTTGTAGTCATTATTACCTTAAGCTCAATACTAATATTTCTATGAAAATTTTAAAATTTGGTGGTACTTCCGTAGCTAATTCTACTAATATTAAAAGCGTATCTTCTATTATTAGTTCTCAGACAACCAAAACCGTTGTTGTGGTTTCTGCTTTAGGTGGTGTTACCGATTTACTATCCGCTGCCCTTGAGTTTACTTCTCAAAAAGAATCAAGTTTTATAGACCTACTTAAAAAAATTGAAGAACGTCATTTAGAAGTTATCCATAATAGTATCCCTTCTCAAGAACAAAACAAAGTTGAAAAATTTCTTGAAGAAGAATTGAATCAACTTAAAACCATCTTAGAAGGTATTAAAATAATGCAAGAAATAACGCCCAAAGCAACTGCAAGAGTACTTGGCTTTGGTGAACATCTTTCTAGTTCAATTCTTATTGAGGTCTTTAAAAGTCAAGGTTTAGATATTACTTTAAAAGATAGTAGAGAACTCATAGAAACTCAATCTCAAAATAATCGAGTTAGTATAAATTGGGGCGCAACAAATAAAAAAGTAAAAGAATATTTTAAAACTAATAACGCAAATATTACACTTGTTCCTGGGTTTATAGCTAGAGATGACAAAGGAAACCCTTCTACGCTGGGACGCGGAGGTTCAGATTTTTCGGCATCAATTTTTGCAAATATATTAGAAGCCGATATTCTCGAAATATGGACTGATGTCAGTGGTGTGTATACAGCAAATCCAAAATTAGTCTCTCAGGCTACACCAATTAAGAGTTTATCTTATCTTGAAGCTATGGAGTTATCGCACTTTGGAGCTAAAGTAATCTTCCCTCCTACACTTCAACCTTTAATAGAAAATAAAATTCCAATATTAATAAAGAATACATTTGCCCCTGCAGATAAAGGAACTTTAATTGGTAATCACATTCAAGACCCTACAAGTGCAGTAATCAAAGGTATAAGCCATATTGAAAACATTAGCCTTATAACTCTTGAAGGCGGTGGAATGGTCGGTATCCCTGGGTTTTCTAAACGTTTATTTGAAGCAATGTCAATTGCTCAAATTAGTGTGGTAATGATAACTCAGGCCTCTTCAGAACATTCGATATGTATCGCTATTGACAGTAATTTTGCCTCACAAGCCAAACACGTAATTGACAATGAGTTTGCTTTTGAAATAACACTAAAAAAAGTAGCCCCAGCGCGTATAGAGAATGATTTGGTGAATATTGCAATTGTAGGAGATGGCATGAGAAATCACCAAGGTATTAGCGGAAAAATGTTTAGCACTCTAGGTTTCAATAATGTAAATATTAGAGCAATTGCACAAGGTGCTTCTGAACGAAATATATCAATAATAATAAACAAGGCAAATACGCGAAAAGCATTAAACGTTTTACACGAATCTTTTTTCGAAAACTATACCAAAGAACTTAACCTATTTGTTATAGGTGTAGGAAATGTAGGAAGTAAACTTTTAGAGCAAATACAAAAACAAGAAGACTATTTAAAGCAAAGTTTACGCCTTCGAATTCGAGTAATTGCAGTATCTAATTCTCGGAAAATGTTTTTAGATGAAAACGGAATAGATCTAAAAAACTATAAAAACCTATTAGATAAAGGCGAAACTGCAGATATAGATCAATTTTTCAGCAATGCAAAAACCTTAAATCTTAGAAATAGTATTTTTATAGATAATACTGCAAATGATTTAATTGCAAGTGAATATAAACGCTATCTAAGTAATAATATCGGCGTGGTAACCTGTAATAAAATTGCATGTTCTGATATTTTTAAAAATTATATGGATTTAAAGCAATTGTCGCGTAAATATGGCAGCCCATTCCTTTTTGAAACTAGTGTCGGAGCAGGGCTTCCAGTAATTGACACCTTAAATAATCTTGTAGCTTCGGGCGATCAAATAAATAAAATTCAAGCTATATTATCTGGTAGCCTAAACTTTATTTTCAATAATTTTAAAAAAGGCGTTTCTTTTAAAGATGTTGTAATTCAAGCTCAAAAAGAAGGATATACCGAACCTGATCCAAAGATTGATCTTAGCGGGGTTGATGTGGCTCGAAAAATTTTGATATTAGCACGAGAAAGTGGCTTAAGTATTGAGTTCGAAGATATTGAAAAAACCTCTTTTTTGCCTGAACAATGCTTAAATACAACCGATAACGAAAGCTTTTTTGAATCTTTACAAGAAAACAGTGCTCATTTTGACAACTTACTTGAAAGTGCAAACTCAAAAAACTCGCGCCTTAAATATGTCGCACAGCTTGATAATGGAAAGGCTAAAATTGGTCTACAAGAAATACCAGAAAACCATGTTTTTTATAATTTAGAAGGTAGCGATAATATTATACTTTTATATACCAATCGATATGTAAATCAACCACTAATTATAAAAGGCGCAGGCGCAGGCGCAGAAGTAACTGCCTCAGGGATATTTGCAGATATTATTAGAATTGGAAAACGATAGAATATGAATCAAGTCAAAGTATTTTGCCCTGCAAGTGTTGCCAATGTTTCGTGTGGCTTCGATGTACTTGGCTTTTGTTTTGACCCTATCGGTGACGAAATGATTATTCGAAAAACAGTAGAAAAAGGGATTCGAATTTCAAAAATAACGGGTCAAGATTTACCTCTCGAAACTCACAAAAACGTTGCAGGAGTGTCGGGTTTAGCGCTTTTGGAAGAATATCCTTGTGATTTTGGTTTTGAAATTGAAATTCATAAAAAAATTAAAGCTGGCAGCGGTATTGGAAGCAGTGCAG
The DNA here is from genome assembly GCA_965277835.1 of Candidatus Arcticimaribacter sp. Classification (GTDB taxonomy): domain Bacteria; phylum Bacteroidota; class Bacteroidia; order Flavobacteriales; family Flavobacteriaceae; genus Arcticimaribacter. The sequence continues at coordinate 584,966 of OZ255841.1, forward strand.
CTAGTTCTGTAGGTGCCGTTTTTGGAATTAATAAACTTTTAGGAGACCCATTTGGAACTGATCAACTTATCAAATTTGCAATGAAGGGCGAAGAGTTAGCTAGCGGCGCTTTGCACGCCGATAATATAGCCCCTGCCCTTTTAGGAGGTCTTATACTTATACGTTCATGCGAAAATCTTGATATTATTTCGTTGCCAATTCCATCAGAATTATACGCAACAGTAATTCATCCAAAGATTGAAATTAAAACTTCGGAAGCAAGAAGTGCAATTAATAAAATGGTCCCGTTAGATAAAGCGACGCAACAATGGGGGAATTTAGCAGCATTAATAAGCGGATTTTATACTAATGACTACGAATTAATTCGAAGATCTCTAGTTGATAGCGTAGTAGAACCATACAGAGCTAAGTTAATTCCAGGGTTTGATATACTAAAACAAGCAGCTCTAAATGCTGGTGCTTTAGGTTCTGGTATTTCGGGATCTGGACCTTCAATATTTGCATTATCAAAAGGTGAAGAAACAGCAAATAAGGTTAAAGAAGCAATGAAAAAATCAATAACTCCTTTAGGTATTAACTTTGAAATTTATGTATCGAAAATTAACACACAAGGCGTACGTATTATATCTTCTGAATGAAATATTATAGTCTAAATAAACAATCTGAACCAGTTGACTTTTTACAAGCTGTAGTTAGTGGAATAGCTCCTGATAGTGGGTTATACTTCCCTGAGGATATTCCTCGTTTACCAAATTCTTTTTTTGAAGATATTGAGAATAAATCGATAACCGATATTGCCTATCAAGCAATTGCCCCGTTTGTCGAGAAAAGTATTCCAGAAAACGAGCTAAAAAAAATTGTCTCAGAGACGCTCAACTTTGAGCTCCCAGTTATTAAAATTGATAGCCATATAAGCACATTAGAGCTTTTCCATGGTCCAACTTTAGCTTTTAAAGATGTTGGTGCCCGTTTTATGGCACGTTGCTTTGGCTACTTCAACAAAAATAGTGCTTCACAAGAAGTTACCGTGCTAGTAGCAACTTCTGGAGACACAGGTAGTGCTGTTGCCCATGGTTTTTTAGATGTGCCTGGTATTAAAGTGGTAATATTATATCCAAAAGGTAAAGTAAGTATTTTACAAGAAAAGCAACTCACCACATTAGGGAGAAATATAACTGCCCTTGAAGTAGATTCGGATTTTGACAAGTGTCAAGAGATGGTCAAAACAGCTTTTTTGGATAAAGACATTACAGGAGAACGACAATTAACATCTGCCAATTCAATTAATGTTGCGCGGTGGCTACCACAAATGTTTTACTATTTTGCCGCTTATAAAGAACTTAAAAAACTTAATAAACCTCTAGTTATTTCTGTTCCTAGCGGAAACTTTGGAAATATTTGTGCTGGACTTATAGCCTATAAAATTGGCTTACCAATTGACCATTTTATTGCAAGTACAAATATTAATGACATTGTTCCTCAATATTTAAAAACTGGAGTATATAAACCGAAACCATCTTTACCTGCAATTTCAAATGCTATGAATGTTGGTAACCCCTCTAATTTTGTTAGAATTCTTGAGCTATTTAACAATGACCTTAATTTATTAAAAGAAAAACTTTCGGGCTATTCCTATACAGATGATGACACTCGGCAAGCAATGAAAGATATCTATAATAGCTCAGGCTATATTGCAGACCCACACGGAGCAGTTGGCTATTTAGGGCTAGAAGAATATCTAAGAAATCACCCTAATAAACAAGGGGTTTTTATCGAAACAGCGCATCCTGCAAAATTCTTAGATACTGTAGAAGACACGCTCAAAATAAAAATTGATATACCAGAACGTCTTAGTGCAACTCTTTCTAAAACTAAAAGAAGCATTGAAATTAAGAATTATAGCGACTTGAAATCTTACTTATTAGAAACAAATTAATTCTCTAATTCGGGTAAAAGAAATTGGTCCAAAGGACTAGGCTCTTTCATCAATTTTTCTATTTCCTCCCAAGTTCTAGGAGCATTTGCAGATAAATTTAAAGGGCCATCTTCTGTTACCAAAATATCATCTTCGATACGTATTCCAATGCCCCACCATTTAGGGTCACAAGGACTCCCCTCAGGAATATAAATTCCAGGTTCAACAGTAATAACTGCATTAGCTTTTAATGGGCCATAATTTGATAAGTCATGAACATCTAAACCGATATGATGAGAAGCACCATGTGGAAAATATTTTCTAAAATCATTTTTATTGTCTATTATCCCTAAACGTAATAACCCCTCTGTCACTACTTTTTGTGTCGCACGCGTAATTTGACCTACTGAATTTCCTACTTGAGCAGCTTTAATTCCAGCATTTTGAGCTTCATAAACAACTTCATATAAAAGACGTTGTGGTTCAGAAAAAGTACCGTCTTTTGGAATAGTACGTGTAATATCCGCCGTATAACCTTCGTATTCTGCTCCCAAATCCATTAAAACCAAATCAGAGTCTTTCCCTAACTTGTCATTTTCTATGTAATGCAATATGCATGCATTAGAGCCCGCACCTACAATAGATGGATAGCCCTCGTAAGCAGCTCCATATTTTTTAAAAACAAACTCATGAATACCTTGAATTTCTCGCTCTGACATATCAGGTCGCATTGCTTTCATTACTTCTCTTTGCCCAATAACAGAAATATTTATAGCCTTTTTAAGTAATATAAGTTCTTCTTTTGTTTTAACGTCTCGTAGGTCTCCTAAAAGTTGACCTAATAATTCTACATCAAATAATTGGTCTTTTAACAAAAATGCTGCTTTCATCTTTAAATCATCGGGGACTTCAAGCGATGTGGTTTCCATAAAACTTTGCAAGGCTTCGTCTTTTGCTATAGACGGATCTCTTTTAGAGTACCACTCTATATCGTCCTTTAAGTCTTCTATGCTTTCGCTAGTAACTGTTCTAAGTTTTCTATGTAAACTATGAAGGGTTCGGTTAAAATCAACAGGATAATTGATTTGCCCCTTAAATACACGTTGCATATCATAAAGATCATAAGGGTCGTTCTTTTTGTTTCGAACATCGTTTTCAAAATCAAAAATTAAAACCTCGTCAAAAGAAGAGAAGGATAACGGGTTGCTTATAAATTCTTCTCGTAAAGCAATACGTTCAAAGCCCAAAGCCTTTGCTCCATCAATTCCTAAACGAGTTCCATTTCTTTGTTCTTGAAAAGCATTGCGTTCCTGGATAAATATTTTTTCTTTATAAGTTCCTTTTTCATCCGTTTGAGAATCCTTATATATAACCAATACGGCTTGAGGTTCTCTCCAACCTGTTAGATAATAAAAATTTGGATCAGGATGATATACATAATCAACATCATTAGCTCTATTTCTTACAGGGTTTGAAAACAATATTGCTACACTATTCTGAGGCATAGATTCTCGTAAAGCTTCACGTTTTCCTTTATGAAACTCAGGAGTTAATATAGCGTCTTGAGCCTTAATAGGTGCTGATAAAAAGACAAAAGTCATTAAAAAAAGAAACGGTTTTTGCATATTATTTTTAATTATTCAAATCAAAAATAAGCTAAAAAACAACTTATCTTTACTAAGATATTATAATAATAACTAATTTTCAGGAAAATGTTGCAAACTACTTTATATAATACTCACATTAAACTTGGTGCTAAAATGGTTTCTTTTAGCGGTTTTTTAATGCCCGTACAATACGAAGGTGTAACCAAAGAACACCATACTGTACGCAATAATGTAGGCGTTTTTGATGTTTCTCATATGGGAGAGTTTTTTGTAGAAGGTCCCAATGCTCTTCCTCTGTTACAAAAAATTTGCAGTAATGATATTGCAAAATTAGTTCCTGGTAAAGCACAATATAATTATTTACCTAATACTACAGGAGGCGTAGTTGATGATTTAATAGTTTACCAATTAGAACAAGAACGTTATTTATTAGTGGTAAATGCATCAAATATTGAAAAAGACTGGAACTGGATTAATAAGTATAATAAAGACTTTAGGGCAAAGCTTAGAAATGCTTCATCAGAATATTCTTTATTAGCCGTACAAGGACCAAAAGCAATTAAAGCCATGCAAAGCCTAACCACAGCAGCTTTGGATGAACTTCCGTTTTATGCTCATACTACAGCTAATTTTGCTGGTATAGATGATATTATTATTGCAACTACTGGCTATACTGGTTCGGGTGGACTAGAATTATATATTCCTAATAAATTTATTCAAAAAATATGGGATGCAATAATGGAAGCTGGAGAACCTTATGGAATTGCACCTATAGGACTAGCAGCACGTGACACACTAAGGTTAGAAATGGGATATTGCCTATATGGAAATGAAATACACGAAAACCAATCCCCTATAGAAGCTGGCTTAGGATGGGTTACTAGGCCTCAAACTAATTTTATAAACTCCGAAACAATCGTAATTCAAAAAACAGAAGGCGTAAATAATCGTCTCGTAGGTATTGAGCTTCAAGAACGTGGAATACCTAGGACAGGGCATGAGATTTTTGACCTTAATAAAAATAAAATTGGACATGTAACTTCTGGGACACAATCTCCTAGCTTAGGGAAAGGCATAGGTTTAGCCTACGTCCCTAAAAACCATAGCACAGAAGGCACATCACTCCTACTTCAAATACGCAATAAAATGCTTTCTATAAAAGTTGTTTCGCTTCCGTTTTATAAAAAAGAAACCTAGTAAGAAAAATTGATAGCTAAAAATCAAGCGGTTAGCATTCTTAATATCTCTATAATTTTTACTTAATTTGCTTTCTAAAGAAGTCTTAAACTTACACACAATAAGGTTTTGCTATAAAACATGTTATGGAAACAATCGGACGAGTAGATATTGTAGATTTTCCTGAATTGCAACTACAAGGGATTAATATCAAAGTTGATACTGGAGCTTATACGTCGTCTATTCATAGTCATGATATACAAGAAGTAGAGTTAAAAGGCGAAAAGTATATTAAATTCAAACTCTTAGACCCTAGTCATCCAAAATACAATGGCAAAGTATTTAAAGTAAAAGATTATACGGAAAAACAAATTAAAAGCTCATTCGGGAACATTGAAAACCGATTTATTATCAAAACAATTATTGTGCTTTTTGGCAAAGATTACCCCATTGAATTGTCACTTAGTGAAAGGAATGGCATGAAATTTCCAATATTGCTTGGAAGAAAATTTATAAATAAAAAATTCATTGTAAATACTGCTTTAAAAAACATCTCATTTAAATTAAAACAAAAAAATAACTAACCTTATATTTTATAATTCTAGTATATGAAAATTGTAATTTTATCAAGAAACCCAAGGCTTTATTCTACAAAAAGGTTAGTAGAAGCAGCTACATCAAAAGGTCATGAAGTTGTTGTTGTTGACCATTTAAAATGTATTATTGAACTTGAAAAAAAGAGCCCAAGAATCTATTATAATGGCACATACTTAAAAAACATAGATGCTGTTATTCCACGAATTGGAGCTTCGGTTACTTTTTATGGTACAGCAGTAGTTCGTCAATTTGAAATGATGAACACCTTTACAGCAATCGAATCTCAAGCATTGATAAGGTCTCGAGATAAATTAAGGAGTTTGCAAATACTAGCTAGAGCTGGTGTTGGTTTGCCAAAAACTATATTTGCAAACTATGCAAAAGACGTTGATCATGTAATTAATTCTGTCGGAGGGGCTCCTTTAGTGATTAAACTACTAGAAGGCACACAAGGTTTAGGAGTTGTTTTAGCAGAAACTCATAATGCAGCAAACTCTGTTATTGAAGCTTTTAATGGTTTAAAAGCCAGAGTAATTGCACAAGAATTTATCAAAGAAGCAAGCGGTGTAGATATACGTGCATTTGTAGTCGATGGTGTTGTTGTTGGAGCTATGAAACGTAAAGGAAAAGAAGGAGAATTTCGGTCAAACTTACATAGAGGCGGGAGTGCTTCGATTGTTTCATTATCCGATGAACAAGAAAACACTGCACTCAAAGCCGCTAAAGCTATGGGGCTTGGTATTGCAGGAGTCGATATGCTACAATCTGATAAAGGGCCTTTAGTTTTAGAGGTAAATTCTTCTCCAGGCTTAGAAGGTATTGAAACAGCAACAAAAAAAGACATTGCAAAAGAAATAATAAAGTACCTTGAAAGGAATGTCTAATGACAAATTCTTTATCCTTGGAAAAGAAGTTAAAAAAGGAGAAAGTGCTGCTCTTGAGCTAGAGGTTGCTAAACTTCCTACAAGAAATAATTTGCGAGTACCAGTAATTGTAGAACGGGCTATTAAAGATGGCCCTGTTGTACTATTCATCGGAGGAGTCCATGGGGATGAAATTAATGGTGTAGCCATTTTACGTGATATAATTCGAAAGAAATACAATAAACCCAAAAGAGGTACTGTTATTTGTATTCCAGTATTCAATGTACTTGGTTTTTTATATCAGCAGAGAGAATTTCCTGATGGCAGAGATTTAAATCGTATGTTCCCTGGTACTGCAAAAGGGCCATTAGCTAGTCAGTTTGCATATAAATTCACAAAAGAAATTATACCTCTGGTAGATTACATTGTAGATTTTCATACTGGCGGTGCTGAGAGAGAAAACTTTCCTAATATTAGGTGTATTCTTCAAGAACAAAACACATTGGAATTGGCTAAAATATTTGGAACACCATTTATACTTAATTCCAAAACCATTGCCAAGTCAATAAGAGAAACTATTAAAAAAATGGGGAAAACCATTTTATTATTTGAAGGAGGGAAATCGCTTAATCTTGACAGTACAGTTATCAAATACGGAGTTGAAGGAGCTTTGAACCTTTTGAAGTTTTTAAAAATGCAAGAAGGAGAAATATCTATTAATTCTGAACCTATCATTATAAAAAAAAGTAAATGGATACGCTCTACGTATTCGGGGTTATTTCAGTCATTTGTAAATAATGGTAGCCTAGTTAAGAAAAAGATGGTACTAGGCAAAATTTCAGACCCCTATGGGTCTTTTGAAAAAAAGATAATTGCTCCTTTCGATTGTTATGTTTTTGGTCTAAATACTGCTCCTATCGTTTATAAAGGTGATGCAATATTTCATGTCAGCATAGAAACCAATTAATGTTATAGTTTTAACGATAGAGCCATAAAAAAACACCTTTAGACAAAAAATAAATTATGAATGATTTGAATATTATTAATAAACCAAAAGGACACTCAATTATTGAATCTAAGTGTGTTGAAATTGGGTTTACAATGCCTTCAGATTTGTATATAGGCTCATTATTAAAAACACTAATTACCTCAAAGTCAAATTCAAATTTACTTGAATTAGGTACAGGAATAGGGTTATCTTTATCATGGATGATAGACGGAATGGACGATCTATCCAAACTTACATCTATTGACAATGATCCAAAACTAATAGATATAGTCAAAAAAATATTTGATCACGATAAACGCGTAGAGATTATTTGTGCAGATGGAGCACAATGGATTAAAAATTATACAGGGGATAAATTCGATTTAGTATTTGCCGACGCTTGGCCTGGTAAGTATAGCGAAACTACCGAAATTCTAAATTTAATAGCAATAGGTGGGCTATATGTTATTGATGACATGCAGCCTCAAGCTAATTGGCCCGAAGGACATCAAGCAAAAGCAGAAAAACTAATCGAATATTTAGAAAACCGAAAAGATTTTAATTTAACCAAAATGAATTGGTCAACTGGAATTATAATTGCCACAAGAAAATATTAACGTAATATCTCAAAAGTAACTACTTCTAATTTATTTTTGAAAACTACTCTTACTTAACAATAAATATTTTTTATTACATTAGCTATTCGATTATTTATCTATTACATAATAAAAGTAACGTAGTAAAAACTTAAGTACCATAATAAATGAAACAAGAAAACGAAAAATTTTGCCAAGAATGTGGCGAAAAAATTAATGTCAAAGCTGAAATATGCCCAAAATGTGGAGTTAGACAAGCAGGAACTGATAATCAACCAAAAGAAAAAGAAGAAGATAATAAATGGTTAATCACACTTCTCTTATGTTTCTTTTTAGGTACGCTTGGGATGCATAGATTTTATACAAAACATGTATCAGTAGGAGTAATACAGCTATTAACATTGGGCGTGTGCGGTATTTGGACACTCGTTGATTTTATTATCATCCTTGTAGGAGATTTTAAAGATGCAGATGGAAACCCAATCAAAAGTAAATAAGTTAAAACATACATTTATCAGCTATTTAGCTGACCATAAACTTATTGCTAGTATCGCAGTTTATTTTATAGTATCAATTATATTAAAAATGGTACTATCTATAGATATTCTTATTCCATGTATATGGAAATTACTTTTTCACGTTGATTGCCTTGGCTGTGGTTTAACAACCGCTATAATAAAACTCCTGCAATTTGATTTCTATGGAGCTTTTCAAGCAAATTTTATGGTGTTTTTAATTCTCCCTTTTGGCTTATTTTACTTATTTAACGACTTTTCGAAATATAGAAAAAGGTTATAAAGAAAAGTTAATATTAGAGCCTCTTATTTAAAAAATATTATTTTCACATTAACAAAATAATATAAAAACGATGAAATTAAAAGCACTAGTATATCTACTTTTATTAAGCTTTAGCCTTAATGCACAAAATATAATCCCGTTAGATACCATACACTGGGAAATTAACGCAAAAGCTTATCTTTTTGAGACCTATAAGGGAAAGGACGCTATTTATATTCAGCAAGGATCCGCTATATTAAAAGACACAACATTTATTAATGGTACTATAGAGTTTGACGTGTATTTAACTGAGAGACAAAGTTTCCCTGGTGTTCGGTTTAGAGTTACTGACGAGAACAATATGGAATCTTTTTATATACGCTCGCATTTACCTGGCAAACCAGATGCAAACCAAGTTGCTCCAGTAGTTAACGGAATATCTGCTTGGCAGTTATACTTTGGTCCCTCCTACTCTTTCCCCTATAAATATAAATATGACGACTGGACTCATGTGAAACTTGTTATAAATGACAATAAAGGACAAATTTATTTTGACTATAGCAAAGAACCTCACCTATCTTGGGATTTGGTACATCCTCCAAAAGAAGGGAGAATTGGTATTGGAGGTAGTGCTGCCCCAGCACACTATGCTAACTTTAAAATTGATAAGCAAGAGAAAGCAATTAAAGACTTTAAAGTTATTAAACGAAAACCTATTGACAATCTAATCTCACAATGGGACGTTTCAGATAAATTTGAAGAGAGTTCCATAAATGATATTAGTAATTTGAATAACGTTATCGAAAATAGAACATGGAATAAAACCATTTATGTAGAAGAAGGAACTGCTGCAAATATATCGAGAGAAGTTGTACGCTATGATGGCAACCCAGGGAACACTGTGTTTGCAAGAGTAAACATAAATTCTGATAAAGAACAACTAAAACTTTTAGAATTTGGATATAGCGATCGTGTTGTGGTTATATTAAATGGTAAACCCATATATAAAGGAACAAATAGATGGAGATCGAGAGATTATCGCTACTTAGGAACAGTAGGATTATTTGACGCTGCTTTTTTACCTCTAAAAAAAGGAAAAAATGTTCTTTTGTTGGCAGTCTCCGAAGACTTTGGTGGATGGCTAGTTACAGGTCGAATTGAAGATAAAAAAGGAATAACAATAAAATAGGTTGAACCAAAATATACAATATCAAAAGTTTTTATTAATCGCAATTGTTTGCAGTTTTCTTTCTGTTATTACAACATTAGGAATACACTCTAACTTATTTGATTTAGGTGAATTAAATCTTGATGACCGAATTAGATTATTTGAGAACACTAAATACATTGTAAACAAATTTTGGGTAATTATACACTGTCTCTTTGTACTAATTGCAATGCTTGGGTTTTTATTAATTCAATTTAAAAAAAGCCCAGGGTTTACAATTTTAGGGTTTGTATTCTTTAGCGTATTTGCTTTCACTGAAATTTTCAGGCAAATGTTTGTCTTTTTTCACATAAACAATTTGCGGAGACTATATGTTGATACCGTTGACAATTCCGCTCGCGAGATGATTCGGGCAAGTATAGACCACATAGGGCTAATTGGCTATGCTCTTTTTGGTTTATTTATTATTGCATTTGCTTTAGGAAATATTTGCTACGGAATAAGCCTATTTGGTAATGGCAAAAGAGACAAAATAATTGGCTATCTCTTATTAATATGGGGATTTGGCAATCTAGCAGTTTTTGGCAATGAATTTTGGGAGTCTCAACTCCTAAGGCAATTTTTAGAGTATTTTAATATTATTTATCAGCCAATAATACGTGCATTAGTAGGCTTGTGGATGTGGCAAAAATACAAGGAAATTAAGGCTAATAACGTGGTAGTTATTCAAAAATAAAAGCACCTTATTAAATAAGGTGCTTTTATTTACAATCGAAAAACGTAACCGAATATTCTTTGTATATTCTAGGTTTATTTCACTTCCTCGAAATCTACATCTTGCACATCATCTTCTCCCTCTTTGCTAGGCTCTGCCTTAGGTTCAGCTTGTGGTTCAGCCGATGCACCAGGTTGTCCGCCAGCCTCAGCTTGTGCTTTATAAAGTTCTTCCGATGCATTTTTCCATGCCTCATTAATTTTATCTAACGCAGGGTCAATTAAAGCAATGTCTTTAGCTTCAAAAGCAGTTTTTAGTTCTTTTAATGCGTCTTCAATTGGTTTCTTCTTCTCGTCAGAGAGCTTATCCCCAAATTCTTTTAATTGATTTTCGGTTTGAAAAATTAATTGATCAGCTGTATTAAGTTTATCTACTTGCTCCTTTGCAGCTTTATCAGCTTCGGCATTAACTTCAGCTTCTTTCTTCATTTTTTCAATTTCTTCGTCAGTAAGCCCAGAAGAAGCCTCTATTCTAATATCTTGTGATTTCCCTGTTGCCTTATCAGAAGCACTTACCTTAATAATCCCATTAGCATCAATATCAAAAGTTACTTCAATTTGAGGTGTCCCTCTTGGTGCAGGTGGAATACCGTCAAGATGAAAACGACCAATAGTCTTATTATCTGCTGCCATAGAGCGTTCTCCTTGAAGTACATGAATCTCAACCGAAGGTTGGTTATCTGCTGCAGTCGAAAATACTTGAGATTTTTTTGTAGGTATAGTCGTGTTTGATTCAATTAACTTAGTCATTACACTACCCATAGTTTCAATTCCTAATGAAAGTGGAGTAACATCTAATAACAGAACATCTTCTACATCTCCCGATAATACACCGCCTTGAATAGCTGCTCCTATTGCTACAACTTCATCTGGATTTACTCCTTTGGATGGTTTTTTACCAAAAAACTTTTCAACTTCATCTTGAATGATTGGAATACGAGTAGAACCACCAACTAAAATGATTTCATCAATTTCAGAAGTAGATAAACCTGCATCGTCTAAAGCTTTTTTGACTGGTGCCATAGAACGGCGTACCAACTCATTTGAAAGTTGCTCAAATTTTGAACGTGTAAGAGTTGTTACTAAATGTTTTGGTCCTGAGCTTGTAGCTGTAATATATGGTAAATTGATTTCCGTTTGAGAAGAAGAGGAAAGCTCAATTTTAGCTTTCTCTGCAGCTTCTTTTAAACGTTGCAAAGCCATTGGGTCTGCTTTTTGTTTTAGTGATTTATCGCCACGTAAGTCAATACCTTCTGCAGCTTTAAAATCTTCTGCTAACCAGTTAATTAAAACATGGTCAAAATCATCTCCTCCCAAATGCGTGTCACCATTAGTTGACAAAACTTCAAATACGCCATCTCCTAATTCTAAAATTGAAATATCAAAAGTTCCTCCTCCTAAATCATAAACAGCTATTTTACGGTCTGAGCTTGATTTTTTATCTAACCCATACGCCAAAGCAGCGGCAGTTGGCTCATTAATTATACGCTCAACCTCAAGTCCTGCAATTTGTCCAGCTTCTTTAGTTGCCTGTCTTTGGGCATCATTAAAATATGCAGGCACTGTTATAACAGCTTTGGTTACGCTAGTCCCTAAATAATCTTCTGCTGTTTTCTTCATTTTTTGAAGAATCATTGCTGAGAGTTCTTGTGGTGTATATAAACGTCCATCAATATCCACTCTCGGAGTATCATTGTCTCCTTTAACTACCTTATAAGCTAAATTTCTAGATTCTTCAGAAGATTCAGAATATTTATTCCCCATAAAACGTTTTATAGAAGCTATTGTTTTAGTAGGATTAGTTACTGCCTGACGCTTTGCAGGGTCTCCAACTTTAATTTCTCCTCCTTCAACAAATGCAATTACAGAAGGCGTTGTTCTTTTTCCTTCTCCGTTAGGGATTACAACAGGCTCATTACCTTCCATTACAGAAACGCAAGAGTTAGTCGTTCCTAAGTCAATTCCTATTATTTTACTCATTACAAATTATTTTAAATTCACAATTTAATAAGCAATGAATATGCCATATAAAAAATAATGACAAACTGTCATTAATAAATTTCAATAGCTTTTATTTTACAATTCAACTCAAAAGAAAAATAGTACATTTGAAAAAATATAAATTAAAAATGTCTGTAGCAAAAAACACATATAATAGAGTAACCACAAACTCTCTTTTGAAAATGAAAGAAAAGGGAGAAAAAATAGCAATGCTCACTGCGTATGATTTTACTTTGGCAACTCTTGTAGATAAAGCTGGAACTGATATAATTTTAGTTGGAGATTCTGCCTCTAATGTTATTGCAGGTCACGAAACAACGCTTCCTATTACACTAGATCAGATGATATATCACGCTAGTTCTGTTATTCGTGCTGTTAAGCGTGCGCTTGTTGTTGTAGATTTACCTTTTGGAAGTTATCAAGCAGATTCCAAAGAGGCTTTAAAGTCTGCTATTAAGATAATGAAAGAATCGGGAGCACATGCAGTAAAACTAGAGGGTGGACACCAAGAGCAACTATCAATTGAGCGAATTATACGTGCAGGGATTCCTGTGATGGGACACTTAGGGCTTACACCTCAGTCAATATATAAATTTGGAACATACGAAGTTAGAGCCAAAGAAGAGGAAGAAGCGCAAAGACTAATTAAAGATGCAAAGGTTTTAGAAGGTATAGGGTGTTTTGCTTTAGTTTTAGAAAAAGTGCCTGCAAATTTGGCTGCAAAAGTAGCTGACATGATTTCAATTCCAGTTATCGGAATAGGTGCAGGTATGGGAGTAGATGGTCAAGTTCTAGTACTCCACGACATGTTAGGAATGAGCAAGGAATTTAGTCCGCGTTTTTTAAGGCGATACCTTGATTTACATACTGAAATTATTAAAGCTGTACAGCAATATAATGATGACGTAAAACAAAAGAAGTTCCCATCCGAATTGGAGCAATACTAATTTTCAATATGGAGTTAGATGTTCTATACGAAGACAATCATATACTAGTTGTCAATAAACCTGCTGGGGTTCTAGTGCAAGGAGATAAAACTAAAGATGTTCCATTAGTTGAACATGCTAAGCAATACATTAAAAAAAAATATAATAAACCTGGTAAGGTTTTTCTAGGCGTGGCACATCGGCTAGACCGCCCTTCAAGCGGTGTTCTTGTTTTTGCTCGTACATCAAAAGCACTAGAGCGTTTAAATTTAGAATTTAAAAACAGAACAGTTAAAAAAATCTATTGGATAATCACAAAAAATACTCCTAACCCTCCTTCTCAAAAACTTGTGCATTGGTTGGTACGAAATCACACACAAAATAAATCTTATGCATATAGCAAGGAGGTGGCTAATAGCAAAAAAGCCATTCTTACGTACACCATAAAAAAGCAGCTAGACAATTATGGACTACTAGAAATAGAACTTGAAACTGGGCGGCATCACCAAATACGAGCTCAACTAAGTTCTATTGGTTGTCCTATTAAAGGAGATTTAAAATATGGTGCTATGCGTAGTAATCCGGATGGTAGTATTAGTTTACACGCCCGTTCATTAGAATTAATTCATCCTACAACTAAACAAAAACTCAATTGGGTTGCTTCACCCCCTAAAAATACTCTGTGGGATGCTTGTCTTTCCGATTAATAATATTAGCTTTTGTTTGAATAATTTCAGCTATCGGTTTGTTTTCAATTTTACTTTCTAGCCAAGATAAAATGTCTAAATATAAAAATGACCGTTTTTCATAAGGATCATTTTCATATTGTTTAAGTTCAATATATAAGTTCTTAAATTCATTTTTTAATTCATGAGGGTATATTCGCCCTAATTTTCGAACAAATCGAATCATTGATTTTTGCACTTCATGTAAATCATTCATTTTAAGTAAAAACTTATAGGTATCGCGAATATGTATATCTAAATGGTAATCAAACCCTGCTTCATAATGCGCAATGAGGCTAAGAAGGCGAGCAAAACAAAGTAAATCTTCTCGCATCTTTAATTCTTTATTAAAAATAATTTTATTCAAATATGTAATTGCTTTCTCATAATCATTAGAGCCAAAGTATAAACAAGCTGTTTTATAATAAAACATCATTATATGGTGTGCGTCTATTTGGTTCTTATAAACATATATCTCTTTGAACAAAGGTTCTATTATTTCTTCTCCATTCTCGAAATTACCTTCTAAAAAACGTAGGTTAAACTCATTATTATACTGGTATAAAAAAGCTAATGAGTTTATATTGTCATTCTTGGGGAATGTTTCTGAGTTAAGTGTTTCAATCATTTTCTTTAGAACACTTCTAAATTTTTCTGGGTATTTAATTAATGACAGCGATTCCATTAAATAATTATTCCCTTGCAAGTAAAAAACTGGGTTTAAAGGAATCATTTCGGGTTTTTCATCAAACAACGCTACCCATTTCATTGAGTATCGGTAACTAGAAAGAAAGTCTTGAGTTAGTAAACTATACCAAACATGAGCTTTGAAATACCATAGCTTTTCTCTAAAACCCAGTTGATCGAACTCTAATTTAGGTAATAGATTGAAAAAAAAATGGGTGATGCTTTTAAATTCCTCATTACTCTTGGCATATCCCGCTTTAATTAAACGTTCATATAACTGCAAAGACAAATTTGAAAGTTGACTAGAAATATGATTCTGATAACTTAAATCTGTAGCGTTACGAACTAGTTCTTCTGTTCTATTGCTCATACTTTGAGTAATATACTGGGATTCAATCACTTTTTCTAGCTCAACAATTTCAAATGCGGCATATTTCTCCTCTGACTTTATTGCAATAATTTTAGCTCTATCTAAAATTTTTAAACTTTGATTATATAACCCTTTTTGATATAAAATAGTAGCGAAATCGAGTTGTTCGCGTATTTGCATTCTCATATTTCGTTGAGAAGAAATAAACCTTAAGCTAGTTAAAATCTGTTTATATAAATGAGCTTTAAGGTTTGAAAGCTGCTGCTTTGTAACAAAATCTTTTTTAAGAATTAATGCCTCGTTATATACTGATGATTTATCTAAAAAATCGAAAAGTTTTATAAACTTAGCAGATAAGTTAGATTCCATTCTACCTGTATATAGCTTAAATTGCCTTTTTTCTGACTTTGATAAGGATTTTATTAAAAGAAATAAATTTTCTTTTTGGCTATTAGTCATTTTTATAGTTTAATATATTATAATCCAGACGTTTATTATAAAAACACTGTAGTCAAGTTTCGTAATAAAAATACACTAAAAATATTAAGGTTATACATATAAATACTAAATTCGTACTACTTTCTAAAAATTAAGAATGTTATGGCCCAAGAATATGTTCAAATTTTTGATACTACACTTCGCGATGGAGAACAAGTGCCAGGGTGCAAGCTAGATACTAAGAGTAAATTAATAATAGCTGAACAGCTTGATATATTGGGAGTTGATGTTTTAGAAGCGGGCTTTCCTGTTTCGAGTCCAGGAGACTTCAATTCTGTAGTCGAAATTTCAAAGCTGATGAAAAACACAACGGTTTGTGGTTTAACTCGTGCGGTAGAAAACGATATTAAAGTTGCAGCAGAAGCTTTGACCCATGCAAAAAAACCAAGAATTCATACAGGTATTGGCACTTCCGAAAGTCATATTAAACATAAATTCAAATCGAACCGCGATGCAATTATTGAACGTGCTGTAGCTGCTGTCACCTATGCCAAAACTTTTGTGGAAGATGTTGAATTTTATGCAGAAGATGCAGGTCGTTCTGATAATGAATTTTTAGCCCGTGTATGCGAAGCTGTTGTAAAAGCTGGTGCTACAGTTTTAAATATTCCTGATACTACTGGATATTGCTTACCCGAAGAATATGGTGCTAAAATGAAATATTTAAAAGAAAATGTCACAGGAATTCATAAAGCGATTTTATCGTGTCATTGTCATAATGACTTAGGGCTAGCTACTGCCAATTCTATAGCTGGAATATCGAATGGTGCACGACAAATAGAATGCACAATTAATGGTATTGGAGAACGTGCCGGAAACACATCACTCGAAGAGGTAGTTATGGTTATGCGCCAACACCCAAGTTTAAATTTAGATACACGTATTAATTCAAAATTATTGTATTCTACTAGTCAACTAGTCTCAGAAAGTATGGGAATGATGGTACAGCCTAATAAAGCAATAGTAGGCGCAAATGCTTTTGCACATAGTTCAGGCATTCATCAAGATGGGGTTATTAAAAATAGAGAAACTTATGAAATTATAAACCCAAGTGATGTTGGCGTTACAGAGTCCGCAATAGTTTTAACTGCAAGGAGCGGTAGAGCTGCTCTTGCTTATCGGGCTAAAAATTTAGGTGTTGAATTAAATAAACTTCAACTAGATAAAGTATACCAAGAGTTTTTAAAAGTCGCAGACACTCTAAAACAAGTCAACGACGAAGATATTTCAAGAATCCTTGAAATAAGTAATATCAACGATATTTAATTTTTATTAAAACATTATGAATAACACACTATTCGATAAAGTATGGGACTCTCATGTAGTTCAAAAAATAGCAGGCGGTCCCGATGTATTGTTTATCGATCGCCATATGGTTCACGAAGTAACAAGCCCCGTTGCTTTTTTAGGGCTAAAGAAAAGGAACGTTAAAACAATGTTCCCAGAACGAACTTTTGCTACGGCAGACCATAATACACCAACTATCAATCAACACTTACCAGTTGCAGATCCCCTGTCTGCTAATCAACTTCAAGCCCTTGAAGAAAATGCAGCAGAGCATAATATTTCTTATTGGGGACTGGGACATAAAAAAAATGGTATTGTTCATGTTATAGGCCCAGAATATGGAATTACACAGCCTGGAGCAACCATTGTTTGTGGAGATTCGCACACATCGACACATGGTGCATTTGGGGCAATTGCATTTGGAATTGGAACCTCAGAGGTAGAAATGGTTTTATCTACTCAATGTATTATGCAACCAAAACCAAAAACCATGCGAATTACAATTAATGGTTCTTTAGGCAGAGGGGTTACCCCAAAAGATGTTGCTCTATTTATAATATCAAAACTAACAACTTCTGGCGCAACAGGTTACTTTGTTGAATATGCCGGAGATGTTTTTAAATCACTCAGTATGGAAGGTAGAATGACTGTCTGTAACTTGAGTATTGAAATGGGTGCACGTGGTGGAATTATTGCCCCTGACGAAAAAACATTTGAATATATAAAAAATCGTGAGTTTACCCCTAAAGAAGCTGCTTGGGATAAAGCAATGGAATATTGGTCAACCCTTAAAACCGATGATGACGCTGTTTTTGATAAAGAATATTCATTTGATGGAAGTACAATAGAGCCTATGATTACATATGGTACTAACCCAGGGATGGGAATAAGTATAACTGGAAGCATACCAAAAGCTGAAAATGTTGAAGGAGGTGTATCAACTTATAAAAAATCATTAGATTATATGGGTTATACAGAAGGAGATTCTATACTAGGAAAAAAAGTTGATTA
Organism: Candidatus Arcticimaribacter sp.; assembly: GCA_965277835.1. Lineage (GTDB taxonomy): Bacteria > Bacteroidota > Bacteroidia > Flavobacteriales > Flavobacteriaceae > Arcticimaribacter. Next base: position 602,932 of record OZ255841.1, read on the forward strand.
TGTTTTCCTTGGTAGTTGTACCAACGGACGTATCGAAGATTTTAGAGCCTTTACAGATATTATAAAAGGAAAGAAAAAAGCAGATCATGTTACAGCATGGTTAGTACCAGGGTCACATAAAGTTATGGATGCTATTAAAGAAGAAGGTTTACTAAAAAGTTTAAATGCAGCAGGTTTCGAACTTCGCGAACCTGGGTGTTCGGCGTGTTTGGCTATGAATGACGATAAAATACCAGCAGGAAAATATGCGGTAAGTACTTCTAACAGAAATTTTGAAGGACGTCAAGGCCCAGGATCCAGAACGCTTCTTGCAAGCCCAACCGTAGCAGCAGCAGCAGCAATTACGGGTGTAGTAACAGACCCTAGAAGTATAATATAATATTTTAAAACTCTTAAACGTAGTAAGCAATGGCATACGATAAATTTAATATACTAAAAAGCACAGCAGTCCCTTTACCAATTGAAAATGTAGATACTGACCAAATTATTCCAGCACGTTTTTTAAAAGCTATTGAGCGCGTTGGTTTTGGTGATAATTTATTTAGAGATTGGAGATATAATCAGGATAATAGCCCAAAACAAGATTTTCCATTAAATGACTCGCGTTTTGGAGGAAAAATATTAGTAGGCGGTAAAAATTTTGGTTCTGGCTCTTCGCGAGAACATGCAGCTTGGGCTGTTTATGACTATGGCTTTAGGTGTGTAGTCTCAAGTTTTTTTGCAGATATTTTTAGAAATAATTGCCTCAATGTAGGCGTATTACCTGTACAAGTTTCTGAAGATTTTTTGAAAGAAATATTTTTTGAAATTGAACAAAATCCAAAGGCTGAGTTAACTATTAATCTTCCTAAACAAAGTATTACTATAGAATCTACTAGTTCTTCGGAGCAATTTGAAATTAATACGTATAAAAAAGATAATATGCTAAATGGTTTTGATGATATAGATTATCTTATGAATATCAAAACACAAATTAGTAAGTTTGCCGAAAATACTCCTCTTTAGAAATTGAAATAACTTAAATTGACAAAACTAAGAACGATTGAAATAATGGACACCACCTTGCGAGATGGTGAACAAACTTCTGGAGTATCTTTTTCTTCTTCCGAAAAACTGAGTTTAGCAAAACTCTTTTTAAAAGAACTAAACGTTGATAGAATTGAAATTGCTTCTGCTCGGGTATCTAAAGGTGAGTTTGAAGCAGCAAAAAATATTACAGAATGGGCTAAAAGCCAAAATCTTCTTGAACGAATTGAAATTTTAACTTTTATAGATCAAGGTGTTTCTATTCAATGGATGCTCGAAGTTGGCGCAAAAGTTCAAAATTTACTTACAAAAGGGTCTTTAAATCATCTTACCCACCAATTAAAAAAAACTCCTGAAAAACATTTCAGCGAAATTGAGGAAAATATAATCAATGCTAATAAACATGGAATAAAAACCAATGTATATTTAGAAGATTGGAGTAATGGAATGCGTAATTCTAAAGATTATGTTTTTCAATTTTTAGATTTTTTATCTAAGCAATCTATTGAAAGAATCCTATTACCAGATACTTTAGGGATTTTATCGCCAGATGAGACTTTTAATTATTTATCTGAAATTATTACTCGATACCCAAATTTACACTTTGATTTTCATGGACACAACGATTATGACTTAAGTGTAGCAAATGCTATGGAAGCAATAAAAGCAGGAGTACATGGCATTCATCTTACTATAAATGGTATGGGCGAACGAACAGGGAATACACCCTTAGCAAGTCTAATAGCCGTAATAAATGATTTTATCCCTGAGGTAAATATTAATATTAACGAAAGCTCATTATATAAGGTTAGTCTATTAGTAGCTACTTTTACAGGGTTTAGAATTCCTGTAAACAAACCAATTGTTGGAGCAAATGCCTTTACGCAAACTGCTGGAATACACGCAGATGGAGATAATAAAAACAATTTATACTTTAATAATTTATTGCCCGAAAGATTTGGACGAAAACGAAAGTATGCCCTTGGCAAAACTTCGGGTAAAGCAAATATTAAAAAGAACCTAGATGATTTAGGTTTAGCGCTTAGCGAAAATGATTTGAAAAAGGTTACTCAACGTGTTATTGAGTTAGGCGATAAAAAAGAACAAGTAACTGCCCAAGACTTACCTTATATTATTTCGGATGTTTTAGATACTGCTGATAACACAAAAAAAGTATATGTAAAGTCTTATGTGTTAACTCACTCCAAAGGATTAAAACCATCGACAACGGTTTCTTTAGAGATAGATAACAAAACGTATGAAGATAGTGCAAGTGGCGATGGGCAATACGATGCTTTTATAAATGCTATTCGAAAAATTTATGCACATAGAACTATAGCAGTTCCAGAATTAATAGACTATGCAGTACATATACCACCTGGAAGTACTTCCGATGCGCTTTGTGAAACTACTATTACTTGGAAGCAAAAAAATAAAGACTTTATTACTCGTGGGTTAGATTCAGACCAAACTGTTTCTGCTATAAAAGCCACAGAGAAAATGCTTAATATTATAGAAACACAAAATTGAAAACTCTTTAAATTTAACTTGATGAAATTAAATATTGCCCTTCTAGCGGGAGATGGTATTGGTCCCGAAATAATTAACGAAGCTGTAAAAGTGTCAAATGCCATTGCACAAAAATTTAACCACGAAATTAATTGGATTCCAGCGCTTACTGGTGCTGCTGCGATTGAAACTGTTGGAGAACCATACCCAGACGAAACCCATGAAGTTTGCCTAAATGCCGATGCCATTTTATTTGGCGCAATTGGACATCCACGCTTTGATAATGATCCTTCTGCTAAGGTTCGTCCCGAACAAGGTTTATTAAAAATGCGTCAAAAACTTGGACTATTTGCTAATGTACGTCCAACCTTTACTTTTCCATCTTTGTTAGATAAATCTCCTTTAAAGAAAGAGCGTATAGAAGGAACAGATTTAGTATTTCTTAGAGAATTAACAGGAGGGATTTATTTTGGCGAACGCGGAAGAAAAGATAACGGTAATACTGCCTTTGACACCTGTACTTATACACGCGAAGAAATAACTCGTCTTGCAAAAAAAGGTTTTGAGCTGGCGATGACACGCTCAAAAAAACTCTGCTGCGTAGATAAAGCTAATGTTCTTGAGAGTTCGCGCTTATGGAGGGAAACTGTACAAGCAATGGAAAAAGATTACCCAGAAGTAGAAGTAAGCTATGAGTTTGTAGATGCTGTTGCGATGCGTTTGGTACAATGGCCTAATAGTTATGATGTGTTAATTACCGAAAATTTATTTGGTGATATACTAACAGACGAAGCCTCTGTTATATCTGGGTCAATGGGTTTAATGCCTTCTGCTTCTATAGGAGATAAGAATGCTTTATATGAACCTATACATGGTTCATTCCCTCAAGCTACAGGGCTTAATATAGCAAACCCACTAGCAACTATATTGTCAGTAGCTATGATGTTTGAAATGAGCTTTAACCTATATGAAGAGGCTGCTTTAATTCGTGATGTGGTCAACAAATCTTTAAAAGAAGGTGTTGTAACAGAAGATATTGCTGATGGAGGAAAGTCATACAAAACTTCGGAAGTAGGAGATTATCTTGTCGCTGCTATTTCAGAATAAGCAAAATTTATTATATTAAAAACTACTTATTTTCAATATTTTTTTGTGTATAAATGTGTGTTTTTTATAAGAAATATTTATATTGTCGTATAAAATCATTGTATTTAATATAACAGGGTATTAAGTTTAATTAAAAATTATAAAAAATGATCTCAAGAATTCTAAAAGGTATTGTAGTATTACTGGTAATAAGTATATCGCTAAATTCTTGTAGCAAAGATACTACTACGACAACGACTCCTCCAACAACAACAACCCCACCTACTACACCTACTCCTACTCCTACTCCTACTCCTACACCTACTACACCTACTACACCTACTACTCCTGCTACCCCAACTGTTGCTACTACCGAACAACAGAAAATATTTCAAGAATATTGGGATGTTCTTGATAAATATTACGCATTATTTCATCGAAAAAAAATTGACTGGCAAGATGTATACGATACCTATTACCCTCTAATAACGGCTACTACTACCGATGATGAATTATTTGACCATTTTCGTAAAATAATGGCTAACGTAATTCGTGATGGACATAGCAAGGTAATTCTTAGTGGAACTAATGGTTCGGATGTAGCCGATTTTACGCCAAATATCAATCAAAATATTGAAAAGACAGTAAGGTTTACTTATTCAGGCGATGGAACGGTTAAAGTAGATGCCAAGTCTGCTGCACTAAATAGTCCATACATGTTCTATGGTTCTTTAACACAAGATCCAGATATCGGATATATTAGATCTTTATCTTTTGAACCAGAAAAAGACGGAGATAGCGAATTTAATGTTTTTAAAGATCAGATAGATCAAGCATTAGAAGCACTTAAAGATAAAAAAGGAATAATTATAGATGTAAGAGAAAATGGTGGAGGTCAAATACCACTTGCATCTTATTTTGCAGGTAGATTTTTTGATCTTGATAATATACAATTATTTAGAAGTCGTTATAAGGTAAAAACAGGTAGTACAGAGGCTTCTTTAAGCGACTGGGTTACTCCTGCTACTCCCTTTGACGGTCACCCTGACACTAGGTCAACAGATGACGGTTTTGTTTCTCCAACAAATTCTGATAAAGAGATATTCTCAAAGTCTGGCACATTTCAATTTACCAAAAAAGTAGCTGTTTTAACATCAAAAAATACTGCTAGTGCAGCAGAGTATTTTACTGCTGGAATGATGACACAACCGCATGTTAAAATTATTGGAAATACAACTTTTGGTATTTTTTCTGGGGTACAATCTTTATTATTAAATAATGGAAATAAAAGATGGAGAGTAAACCTTTCTGGGCATGATGTAGAATTACGTTCTGGAAGTGGTTTTCAGTCATTTGAAGGTATAGGAATTACACCTGACCAAATTTTGCTTCCAACAGATGCCGATGTAGCTGCCTTGAAAGATGTTCATTTTGCTGCTGCTGCTGCTTATATAAATAATTAGTGTAAAATATGTATAATAATATTTTATTTTTGAGCTTAATATAAATAGTACCCTTTAAGTTCATGACCAATAATAAAATAATTCATTTTTGGCTCTTTCTACTATTCTTTGGATATAAGTATATTTTTTTATAAGAAATATTTATATTGTTATATTAAATAGTCATTTTTAATAAAAGGTGTTAGATTTAATTAAAAATTATAAAAAATGATTTCAAGAATTCTAAAAGGTGTTATAGTATTACTAGTAATAAGTATATCGCTAAATTCTTGTAGCAAAGATACGACGACCCCTACTACTCCAACAACAGGAACCCCAACTGTTCCTACTACCCCTGCTACTCCAACAACAGTAACCCCAACTGTTCCTGCTACCCCGACTATTACTACTACCGAGCAACAGAAAGTATTTCAAGAATATTGGGATACTTTTGATCAATATTACGCATTATTTCATCGAAAAAAAATTGACTGGCAAGATGTATACGATACCTATTACCCTCTAATAACGGCTACTACTACCGATGAAAAATTATTTGAACATTTTGGTGAAATAATGGCTAACGTAATTAGTGATGGACATAGCAGTGTAATTTGGAGTGTAAATAATACTACTTCGATGGTTGCTGGTTTTACGCCAAATGCCAATCAAAATATTCAAAAGACAGTAAGGTTTACTTATTCAGGCGATGGAACAGTTAGTGTAGACCCCAAGTCTGCTGCACTAAATAGTCCATACATATTCTATGGTACTTTAACACAAAATCCAGATATCGGATATATTAGATCTTTATCTTTTGAACCAAAAAAAGAAGAAAATAGCGAACGTGTCCTTTTTAAAGCTCAGGTAGATCAAGCATTAGAAGCACTTAAAGATAAAAAAGGAATAGTTATAGATGTAAGAGAAAATGATGGAGGTCAATTGGAATTCGCATCTTATTTTGCAGGTAGATTTTTTGCCCTTGATAATATGCAATTATTTAGAAGTCGTTATAAGTTAAAAACAGGTAGTACAGAGGCTTCTTTAAGCGACTGGGTTACTATTGCTACTCCCTTTCGCGGTCACCCTGATACTAGGTCGCAAGATGGCGGTTTTGTTGCTCCAACAGATGCTGAGGAAGAGATGTTTTTAAAGTCTGGCACATTTCAATTTACCAAAAAAGTAGCTGTTTTAACATCAAAAAATACTGCTAGTGCAGCAGAGTTTTTTACTGCTGCAATGATGACACAACCGCATGTTAAAACTATTGGAAATGCAACTTATGGTGTTTTTTCTGGGGTAGAATATTTAATACTAAATAATGGAAATAAAAGATGGAAAATAAACCTTTCTGGGCATGATGTAGAATTACGATCTGGAAATGGTTTTCAGTCATTTGAAGGTATAGGAATTACACCTGACCAAATTTTGCTTCCAACAGATGCCGATGTAGCTGCCTTCAAAGATGTCCATTTTGCTGCTGCTGCTACTTATATAAATAATTAGTATAAAAATGTATAATAATATTTTATTTTTGAACTTAATATAAATAATAGTACCCTTTAAGTTCATGACCAATAATAAAATAATTCATTTTTGGCTCTTTCTACTATTCTTTGGATATAGCATAAAGGCGCAAGAAATAACTCCTCCACTTGACATTCCTCTATTGTTATCTGGTAATTTTGGGGAATTTCGCCAAACCCATTTTCATTTGGGTTTAGATATTAAAACTCAAGGAAAAGAAGGATTTCCAGTTAAAAGTATTTTGGCAGGCAGTATACGTAGAATTAGAGTAGCAACAACAGGCTATGGAAAAGTACTTTACATTAGCCACTTAAATGGCACTACTTCCGTTTATGCACACCTACAAAAATTCTCTGATAAAATTGAAAAGATAGTCAAAGGTTATCAATATGAGGAACAACGGTTTTTAATTCAAAAACACTTTAAAGTAGGTGAAATATCTATCGATAAAGGCGAAGTTATTGGTTATTCTGGTAACACGGGAGGGTCATTTGGACCACACCTACATTTCGAAATCCGTAACACCTCAACCCAAACACCTTTAAACCCTTTACGTTTAGACTTAGATATTCAAGACACTCGACCTCCTTCTATCCAATCGCTTTATGGTTATGATATAAATCCACTTACAAAAATTAAGAAAAAAGAGATTCTATTAATTAAAAAGAATGATAGCGTATATACAACACCTATATTAAATTGGTCAGGAGAAAAAGGAATTGGAGTTAGAGTGTTTGATAGGCAAGATTCAAGTTATAATAAGAATGGAGTATATCATGCGTCAATAAAATTAAATGGCAAAGAAGTAATTAGTTATACTTTTGATCAAGTAAAATTTAGAGACGGAAACTTTATTAATACTTTAATTGACTATGAAACTTATGAATTAGAAGGTTTTAGAATTCAAAAACTATTTAAAGATTTACCCTTTGAATTTAGTTTTCTATCAAAAGAATCTCCGAACGGAATTATGAATTTTGAAGCAGGAAAATCGTATCAAATCGAAATTATATTAGAAGATTTTCATGGAAATAGAACTTATGTCGAAAGTTATGTTAATGGAATAGAAGCCGTAGATAGTACAAAAAGAAGCAGCGAGGAAATTTCATTTCTAAGCCCTAAAGATGAACATCACTTTAAATTTGATAATCGAGAAGTATATCTTCCTAAAGATACTTTCTTTGAGCCTGCTGAGCTTTCTGTTACGGCTACTCCTGATAGTCTTTCCATAGTATCAATGGGGTATACACTACGCAACCCTTTTCATATAAAATTTGAGGCTCCACCACCCCCTACCGATTCTATTCAACCCTATCCTTGGAGTATTGCACGGGTTAATAAAAATGAAGAATTAGAATATGTTAGCACCGAGTATAAAGATGATGTGTTAATCACAAAAGACGGCACACCAGGAACCTATTTGCTAGTAAAAGACAGTCTTGCCCCAAAAATCACCCCTTTAAATTTTGAGCAAAAGCAATGGCTAAGTAATTATTCTTATTTAAAAATTAAAGTTGAAGATGACTTCTCAGGAATTAAAGAGTATAAAGGTACTATTAATAATCAATGGATACTTTTAGAACACGAGCCAAAAGATAATATGCTCTTTTATTCATTTAATGATATTAATTTTGATAAATTTCAGCTAGATTTTAAGCTAGAAGTAGAAGATATGCAGGGTAACTCTAGTGTTTTTGAAGCCACTATATTTCGGAAACCAAAGTCAACTCAAAAACAATAATTACTATTTAGCTACTATTATAAAAAGTTAATCCAAACGAATAACTCCTATAATAATTGCAATACCTGTTATTTCCGATTTTGGTACATCAAAAGGAGGGTATTTATCATTATCCGAAACCATTTTGAGTATTTCGCCTTCTGAAGCATGTATGCGTTTAATCATAGTTCCTTGCTCTTTAGTAGCAATAAAATGCGCTTTATTCCATTGTATAAATTGACTTTCATTTATAATAGCACAAGCAATAATATCTCCGCTACTATATTTAGGATACATTGAATCACCTCTTACCTCTATCATAAAATCCACTTTAGAATGTTTAAACATCGGTACAACATAATACTCTTTTACATCTTCTTCTTTTATAATAAATGCTTCATTACCAAACCTTGCAATAGCGGTTTGATGTACGAGAGGAATTTTAGCTTCTTTTGTTTCATCAACGATATTGAACCCTAGGCGTTTATATGCGGCTTGTTTCTCCATTAAATATTCTACAGGTGCCGCAGAAATTACTGTACTTTCATCATCAATCAAGTCAAAAATAGAAACATCTAATGATTTTGCAATATTTTGCAACTTTGATAAAGGAATATCTGTTTCTCCGTTCTCATAAGCAACAAAACTTCTCTTTTTAATGCCAGAAAGTGCAACTAAATCGTCTTGACTTAAGTTTTTAGATTTTCTTATTTCTTTGATTTTTAACATTTTATGATAACTTTAATGTAAATGATGCAAAATATTGCTTTATATGCGCTATATTGCATTAATTATGTGTGTTTGTGTAATTCATGTGAAAACAAATACAAAGTAATACAAATTAATACAAATAACAATGACCATAGAGGAAGCATTGGAATATCTAATCCCAGGTGATACTAAAAGAATAGCTACAGCCACAGGAGTATCCATTTTTTTAGTAAACGGCGTACGCAGAGGTGTACGTAAAAACAAATTAGTGTCAGATGCAATAATTCAACTCGCCGAAAAAAGAATAAAAGAAACTAAAGAAAAAATAGAAGCAATATGACTTTAGCAAACAAAGACAGGAATTCTATAAGAAGCCTACAACACGATATTTGTTTTATCGAAGAAATGGAAGAAAAACTTAAAAACCATAATTATACATCTGCGCTTCAAATGTTAAAAAATTGGAAGAAGAAATTAGAAATTATAAAAGAAGAAGAATTATGGATACAAAAGTTGTAACAATAAAATAACAGAAAGAATAGCCAAAATATGAGGTAGTTAGAGATAGAAGGAACAGAAAAGAGCTTTAATTAATTTAAAGGAACACATACGAAGTTAAAGTGTCAACTAAATAATCGATTTCTTCTTTAGTATTAAACACTGAAAAAGAAAAACGTATTGAAGGCCATTTTTTATATGGATCTAAAACAATTTCTTGTATTACGTGAGAAGGTTTTTCGCTACCTGATTGGCAAGCGCTACCTTTTGAGCAAGCTATACCCTTAAGGCTTAAATGAAAATCTAACAGCGCTACTTTATCCTCAGGAATAGGTAGTGCAACATTTATTAACGTAAATGTACTTTGCTTAATATCATCACAGCAACCATTAAATTGAATAGTTGGAAAACTTGCTTTAAATTTATTAATTGCGTGCCCTTTTAAGTCTCTTAGATATTGTTGTTCTTCATTCAAATTATCATAGGCAATTTCAAGTGCTTTTGCCATTCCAACTATATTATGAACAGATTCTGTCCCTGCTCGAAGCCCACGCTCTTGAGCGCCACCCAAAATAAAAGGTTTAAACCCCGAGTTTTTTCTAATAAAAGAAAAGCCCACTCCTTTTGGCCCGTGAAACTTATGTGCTGCGGCAGACAAAAAATCAATTTTAATCTTATCAAGGTCTATTTCATAATGTCCTACACCTTGTACAGCATCTGTATGAAATAAAGCGCTATGTGTTTGGCACAACGTAGACACACGTTGCAAATCTAAAATACTACCAATTTCATTATTAATATGCATTAAACTTACTAACTTCTTAGAAGAGTCTTTGGCTAATAACTGTTCTAAATGCGTGTAATCTACCATGCCATTGGGAGTGATATTGACATATAAAAGATTAACTCCTTGTTCTTCTAAAAACTCTACGGTATGTAATGTTGCATGGTGCTCAATTTTAGAAGTAATAATAGTTTCTACTCCTAAATCATCCACAGAACATCTTAACAGCATATTGTTAGACTCTGTCCCCCCCGAGGTAAAAATAATTTCTTGAGGCTGCGCGTTAATATATTTTGCAATACTCTTACGTGCTTTCTCTATTTTAGTTTTAGCCGAATATCCAAACGCATGGGTAGATGAAGGATTCCCAAAATTATTGAGCATTATATCGTACATCTCATCTATAACTTGTTTACGCACAGGCGTGGTAGCAGCATTGTCAAAATAAACAGTTCTTTTCATTTTTAAATTGTGTGCTTATGCGTAAGAGTTAGCAGGTTCAAATTCTTTTAAAGTAGTTTTTATAATACGAATGCAGTCGAGCAATTGTTCTTCTGTAATTATTAAAGGAGGTGCAAAACGAATTATATTACCATGTGTAGGTTTTGCTAATAATCCATTATCTCTTAGGCGTAAACAAATATTCCAAGCCGTATCACTTTCTTCGGTATCGTTAATTACTATTGCATTTAAAAGTCCTTTACCTCGAACTAACGTAACAATTTTACTAGTTAAAATATATTTGTTTATCTCCTCTCTAAATATTTTACCCAAATGTCTAGCATTCTGAGTTAACTTTTCATCAGTAATAACTTCAAGTGCTGTTTTAGCAATAGAAACCCCTAATGGATTTCCTCCAAAGGTACTCCCGTGTTGTCCTGGCTGAATTACATCCATTATATGTCTATCTGCCAATACTGCAGACACAGGATACGTACCACCACTAAGTGCTTTGCCTAAAATTAATAAATCAGGACGTACATAAGTATTTTTTTGTCGTTCACAATGGCTTTCACAAGAACAGTTCCCGCAAATAGCTAGCAAAGAACCTGTTCGTCCAATTCCTGTTTGGATTTCATCGGCAATAAAAAGCACATTATTTTCAAGGCAGATATTCTTTGCCTTCCTAATAAAATCATCGCTAGGTACATATACTCCTGCTTCTCCTTGTATTGGCTCAACTAGAAAACCTGCTATATTAGGGTTGCTTTTTAGCACATTACTAAGTGCATCAATGTCATTGTATGGAATTTCAATAAACCCATTGGTATGTGGTCCAAAATAATTTTTAGAGCCAGCATCGCTAGAAAAAGATATAATTGTAGTAGTTCTTCCGTGAAAATTATTTTTGCAAACTACAATTTGAGCGTCTCCATCGGGAATACCTTTGATAGTATGTCCCCATTTACGTGTAATTTTAATTGCCGTTTCTACTCCTTCTGCCCCAGTATTCATAGGAAGAAGGCTCTCGAAACCAAAATAATTTGTCGTATACTTTAAATACTCTCCTAAACGATTATTATAAAAAGCCCTTGAAGTAAGCGTTAATGTCGATGCTTGATCTTTTAATGTATTAATAATCTCTGGGTGACAATGCCCTTGGTTTACTGCCGAATATGCAGATAAAAAATCATAATACTTTTTCCCTTCTACATCCCAAAGAAATACACCTTCTCCTTTTTCTAATACCACCGGAAGGGGATGATAATCATGCGCCCCATATTTAGCCTCTAATGCTAAATGATATGCCGAGTTTTTTTTGTTTAAAAATTTCATCTTTAAAAGTGTTTTAGATTTATAAGCCTAAATATTTTAAATATACAAGTATTGAAAGTAATATTACCCTTGACAAAATTACAATTAACTCTTTAAAAAATGAAAAAACTATAATACTAATTACTATATCTATTCTATAGCTTAAAAATATTACTTTTGCCACATGAGTCGTCGCAACAAAAATCGTGTTTTTGAGCAAATAAATATTATTGATATAGCTGCTAAAGGAAAAGCCGTTGCGAAAACTAGTGACGGGATTATTATATTCATATCTAGCGGAGGAGTTCCTGGTGATATAGTTGATATTAGTACCTACAAAAAACGTAAGGGTTACTATGAAGGAAATATCATAAAATTCCATAAATACTCTGAACATCGGACAGAACCAATTTGTGAACATTTTGGAGTTTGTGGTGGTTGCAAATGGCAACACATGAAATATAGCGCACAACTCAGCTTTAAACAAAAAGAAATAACAGAAAATTTAAAACGAATTGGAGGGCTTGAGTTATCTAAACCAAAATCGATTTTAGCTGCAGAGAACCCCTATTTATATCGCAATAAAATGGAATTTTCTTTTTCGAATATGCGTTGGCTAACTCAAGAAGAAATAAGCTCTGGGGTTGAAATCAACAGAAATGCACTAGGGTTGCACAAACCTGGAATGTGGGATAAAGTAGTCGATATTTCTACTTGCCACCTACAAGCTAATCCATCGAATGCAATTCGAAACTTTATTCGTTCCTACGCCCATGAACATCAACTAGATTTTTTTGATTCTAAAAATCAAGAAGGCTTTTTACGAAGTCTAACAATTAGAATTACATCAACTCAAGAAGTTATGGTTGCACTTCAAGTATTCAAAAATGACAAGGCTTTATTAAATTTATTAAACGCAATTTCAGAAGAATTTCCCCAAATAAATTCACTTCTGTATGTAGTTAATAATAAAGCAAATGATACTATTTATGACCAAGAAGTAATCTGTTATAAAGGAACAGACTATATAACAGAGGTTATGGAAGATCTTAAGTTTAAAATCACATTAAAATCATTCTATCAAACCAATTCGCTTCAGGCACTTGCACTATATAAAGTTGTCAACGAATTAGCTAACCTACAGAAAAACGATATTATATATGATTTATATACAGGCACAGGTACTATTGCGCAGTTTATAGCGAAAAATGTTAAAAAAGTAATAGGTATTGATATTGTACCTGAATCTATAGAAATGGCAAAATCTAATGCTACTGAAAATCAAATTAATAATGTGTTTTTCGAAACTGGGGATATGAAAGCAATTTTTAAAGATGATTTTATTAATAACCATGGAAAAGCTTCTATCGTAATAACCGACCCTCCACGAGATGGAATGCATAAAAATGTAATTGAACAATTGATTAATTTAGCCCCTAAAAAAATAATCTATGTAAGCTGCAATAGTGCAACACAAGCTAGAGATATTGCACTTATGAAAGAGCATTATAATATATTAGACTCTCAAGCAGTTGATATGTTTCCTCAAACGCATCATGCAGAAAATGTTATACTTTTAGAAAAGAGATAATGAAACGAATAGGACTCCCTTTTATTATACTTTTTTTCTTGTTCTACCTATTTATAGGCTGTGAAAAAGATGATATTTGCGTAGCTGAAACGCCAAGTACGCCTAGGCTTGTAGTATATCTTTTTGACAAGGAAAACCGAGACACAAGAAAAGCAGCAGATAATATTAGTGTTTATGGTATAGGTAAAGAAGAAGCGTTAATTACATTTTCTTCGGACTCGTTAATTGTCCCATTAAAAACTCAAGAATCCTTTACACAATATGCATTTTTGCTCTCTACAAGTACTGCCTCATTAACCGTAGGAGATACAATTCAATTTAACCACAAACGATTTGATAAATATATTAACCGAGCATGTGGTTATAGAGCAAACTTCATTTTAAATCAAAATACTATTTCATACCCATATTCAAAACCAATATGGATAGAATCCTTTAATATATTGAAAGACACTGTTTCCGATGAAAAACAAGCACATTTGGCTATTTATCATTAATAGCTTATTCTTGAGTTTGGTAGCAGTTGCTCAAGAACAAGACTTAAAAGAAGTTTCGAAAAAGGAGCATAAATCGTTTCCCTTACGAGTAGGTTTAGATTTATACAAGCTGGTTTACTCCCAATTCGATAAAGATTATCGGAATTTTGAAATTGTTGGAGATTTGCATATAGGAAAGCAATTATATATTGCTACAGAAATTGGCAATGAAAAACGTACTATAGAGTCTGAAGGATTAAATTTTTCTACTTCAGGGAATTATATAAAACTTGGCTTTGACTATAATATGTATAAAAACTGGCCAGGACTCAATAACAATATTTATGTGGGATTACGCTATGGAACAAGTGTGTATCAACATACTCTAAATAGTTATCAAGTTTACATAAATCATCATTACTGGGAAACACCAAGAACTACAAATGGATTTGCTAATGGAGAACGGTCTAGTCTAAATGCAAGTTGGTTTGAAGTCGTTTTTGGGATTAAAGTCGAATTAGTTGCGAATTTTTATTTAGGGCTAAACTTACGTGTCCATAGGATTTTATCAAATCCACAACCCGACAACTTCGGGAACCTCTATATACCAGGGTACAACAAAGTAACTGATGATAATAATTTTAGTTCAAGCATCAATTATACATTTACTTATTCTTTCCCCATTCGGTTTAAAAAACCTAAAGTTTCCGAGGCTCCTTAACTAAAGGTATTTTTATATATAATGTGTCATTTTGCACCATAAACTTTGGAGAAAAAACACTAGCTAATAAAGCCGAAATTACAATTAGTAAAATATAAGACATAGGTAAAAAAGTGCCGATAATTGTTCTTATTAAAATAAACAAGAGTCCAAAACAAACTAAATTAAGCATTAAAGCTTTTGCCTTTTTATTCATATCAATTTGAATTAAGTTTATGTATCTTCTTTGTACCGCTATAAATAGAATACATTAATAATTTCGATTCAAGTTTGCCATTAAATAATTTGATTTTTCTAGAAGGTCGTAATCCTATATTTTTAATAGCTTCCATGTTAGAACTAATTAGCCAAGCATTGGTGTCTAGATATTTTTGTTTTAGCGTGTCTCCTATTTGGCTATACATTTGATTTAAGTCTCCTTCTAAACGCTTACCATAAGGCGGATTTATAACAATATGCAATGGTCCGTCACTATCTTTCTCCGATGAAAAGAAATCTTCTTCCGATACCGAAATAAACTCCTCGAGTTTAGCATTAGCAATATTTATATTAGCCTTTTCAATGGCACTAGGTGCTTTATCGAACCCTAATATGGAGCATTCTAAATTTCTAATTTTTTCGATTTGAGCTGCTTCTATTTTCAAATATAAATCTTCATCCCAATCATTCCAATTCTCAAAAGCAAATTCTTTTCGATTAATATTTGCGGGTATATTACAAGCAATCATAGCTGCTTCTATTAAAATTGTGCCGCTTCCGCACATTGGGTCTAAAAAATCTTTTTTACAATCCCACCCTGATAGAAGTATAATTCCAGCTGCTAAAACCTCGTTAATTGGAGCTATGTTCGTTGCTGTTCTATACCCCCTGTGGTGCAAAGAACTTCCTGAACTATCTAGCGACAAAGTGCATTTATCATTTTCTATGTGAACGTTTATTCGTATGTCTGGATTTTTTAAATCTACATCTGGGCGGTTTCCAGTGTCTGCTCTAAAGCGATCTACAATAGCATCTTTTACCTTTTGAGAAACATATAATGAATGTGTAAAATTATCCCCAAAAACGACACTATCAACAGCTAGTGAGTGCTTAACACTTAGATAATCTTGCCAAGGAAAATTATATACCATATCATACAATTCGTCCTCGTTCTTAACTTTTGAAGTATGTATCGGTTTTAAAATTTTAAGAGCAGTTCTCAGGCTTAAATTTGCTTTATACATAAAACCTTTGTCGCCTATAAATTCAACCAAACGATTCTTTTTATTTATCGATTGCGCGCCCAAATGTTTAAGTTCTTCGGCTAATATGTCCTCCATTCCAAAGAATGTTTTAGCTGCCATTTTAAAATTAGAATCCATACTTTATCAATTACGTATCAAAAATAGCTTAATTTTGCCCAATGTGGGGAAACAAAAAATTAAAAGACGTTATTTAAGCTAGTATGCTACTCACAATATTACTTCCTTTTATTGCTGTTCTTATTGGTATATTGATAGCACTATATTTTCGCCAAAAAATATTTTTGGGGATGAAACTTATTTTAGCCTTTAGCGGTTCTTTCTTGTTGTCAATTATTGTCATTGATATATTGCCTCATCTTTATGAAAATAATGCACATAACCCTGGCATTTGGATTATGGCGGGTATAGTGTTACAGATTTTATTAGAATTATTTTCAAAAGGTATAGAACATGGGCATAGTTTTTCTTCGAAGAACAACAAATTACCTTTTGTTTTAATAATTAGCTTATATGCCCATGCATTTATAGAAGGCATGCCACTTAACAATCAGTTCGAACTTTTAATAGGCGTAATTATTCATAAAATACCTATTGGTATGGTATTGGCAATCTTATTATGGGAAATCAAAATACCTGTTTATCAAAAAATACTTACACTATTTATTTTTACGTGCATGACCCCTCTCGGATCAATTGTTAAAGAAACATTCTTCAACATCAACTCTTCAATTCATATTATAAATGCTTTAGTGGTTGGCATATTGTTACATATTTCAACTACTATTATCTTCGAGAGTTCTGGGGGACATGTATTTAATATACGCAAGTTTCTAGCTATTCTTTCAGGTATTCTGCTTGCTTTCATTATATAGTAAAGAATTTCTAAAAGCGTAGAGTTCTTAATATTAAGTTAAAAATTGTTTCAGTTCTACATATTACTGAAAATCACTGTAACATTATTATAGAGTAGTCGTCATACGACTAAAGCAATCTCTATGAAATCAATTTTCTTTCTTTTATTAGTCCCGTTCTTTGTTACAGCGCAAAATGAAAAACTTCCAATCTTTGATGGTGTAGTAACTGAAGAAGAATGGGAAGAAGGAGAACAATTTACAATTGATTATGAAATTAGTCCAGGGAATAATGCTCCAGCTCCTGTAGAAACAAAAGCCTTTATTCAATATAGTGAAACACATTTATATGTAGGTTTTATTGCTTATATAGATATGAGTACACTCCGTTCATCTATCCGAAACCGTGATGAAGGATATCGCGATGATTTTGTAATGGTAGGTTTAGACACCTATGCAGATGGACGGTATATGGTAAGTTTAGGCGCTAATGCCGAAGGCAATCAACTGGACTTAAAGTTTTTACCTAACGGAGACGATGACACTTCCTATAATGTTAATTTCGAATCAAAAGCATCAAAGCACGAAGATGCGTATCATGTTGAGCTAAAAATTCCTTTTAGTGTGTTACAGTTCAAAAACGAAAAATCCATGAAATGGAACATACTACTCTATCGTTCTACTTATACCAAAGATAGTAGAAGTCGAATAATAAACTTTCCTATCGATTTGAATAATCCTTGCTTAGCGTGTCAAACTCCAGTTCAAATAACATTAAATAATATAAAACCTAAAAATAGAGTTGAACTTATTCCTTATGGGGTTAGTAACATAGCTGGAGAACGTGACGAAAATGAATTTAACTTTGGAGGTTTAAAAGGAACTGTTGGATTAAGTGGGTTGTTCGATCTAAATAACACGACTTCGCTTGAATATGCTATAAACCCAGATTTTTCGCAAGTTGAAGCTGATGTATCTCAAATTATTGCTAATAATACTTTTGCAATAGCTTTTCCCGAACGCCGTGCATATTTTAATGAGGGGAACGATATAATTAGTTCTAACCTAAGAACAGTATATACTCGGGCAATTAGCAAACCTCTTTTATCCACAAAACTTATTAGTCAAGGAGAAAAAAACCGAGTGTATTGGTTAGCTGCTTACGATGAGTCTTCTCCCTATCTAATTGGAGGCGAAAACAAATCTTATTCAGGAGTTGGAGGGAGTGCATATTCGAGTATATTCAAATATCAAAGAGCTTATAAACAAGGGAGCAACATTAGTTTCACAAGTACTAACAGATTTTTTAAAGACTCAGGGTATGGTCATATTGTTGGGCTTAGTGGTTTATGGCGATTTGCAGAATCATATACTGCCGAAATAGAAGCTAATATGAGCTTAACAAAAGAACCAACTGCCGATTGGATAGATACTGAAGATGTTGTTAATGGAAAGACAGTAAAATTAGATGGAGAGGAACTCAAAGGAGATGCAATTTATTTTTCTTTGCAGAGAAACACTAAAAACTGGAACTCCTCTTTCGAATACAGTCATCTTTCGCCCCATTATCAAGCACCTTTAGGGTTTGTTTCTCGAAATAATAGAAGAGGCTTTGAATTTGTACAACGCTATCAAAAATTCTTTGAAGAAGATGACGCTCTAAAAGAGTTAAATACTAGGCTTGGAGTAGATTATAATTTTAACTATGATGGTATAACAAAATATAGCAGCATTTTTGGAGCTACTTATATTCAATATAAAGGAAATTTTGAAAACTTTATTGATTACTCTTATACACTAAACGAAGAATATGAAGGATTCAATGCTAAAGGGCTATATGATGTAGGTGTTTGGACAGCCTATAATCCTTCCGAAAAAATACGTATAGGCGTATATACTTCTGTAAGAGAACGTGTTTGGTACGATGAAGATAATCCGACTGTAGGAGATGGCTTTTTTATAGGAACATTTAACAATTTTCAGGTAACTCCAAAATTGCGTATAAGCCCCACATTTAGATACTCCCACTTAAAAAATAGAGAAGAAGGTGGATTTCACTTCAAAACTTATATAGGAAGGGTAAACGTTAACTATCAATTCAACGAAACTTTTTCTTTTAGAGTAATAGCAGAGTATAACGATGCTGATAAAAAGTTTTTTTATCAGCCACTGTTTAAATGGAACCCTAATACATATACTATTTTTTATATAGGAGGCACCAACGGACACTCAAAAACAGATACTGATAGACACTTTAAAATAGATAGTTCTCAAATATATATGAAGTTTCAATATTTATTCTCATTATAGTTTTCTGTCTCTGGTTTAGCATTAATTTAATATTTAGAAGGTACTCGCTTCAAAATTCAAAAGCAATTTTTTGTATTATTGTTGAATAACATGGTTAATCCTAAACTGACGAATGAAAAAATATCTCTCGCTCTTCTTATCTATACTTCTAATAACTCTTATTTTTTCATGTAAAAGCAGTAGTAAGCAATACGAAAAAGGGAATTACGAATCCTCTGTTCTACTTGCAATAAAAAAGCTACGTTCTAAACCTAGCCACCAAAAATCTAAAGTCGTTTTAAAAAATGCATATGAGGCAGCAAGAAAAACAGCAGCCTCTAATATTCAATTACAAAAATCGAAAACAGATATTCTTAAATGGGATAGAATTATTAACCAATATAAACGGCTAAATAATTTATATGATGAGCTTCTGAGGTGTCCATCTTGCCTTACAGTCGTAGAACCAAGTTCATACCAAATAGAATTAAATAAAGCATTGATAGAAGGCGCAAAAGCACACTTCGAAATAGGACTAGGTTTATTTCAATTAAACACTAAAGAAGGTGCAAGACAAGCCTATAAAGAGTTTCAAAAAGCGTTAAGCTATAAAAATGATTATCCACAAGCTGGTGAGTATTTACAAAAGTCATTAGAATTAGGGCATGAAACCATTGCAATAAGACCTATCCCAGTAGCTGCTAATGCTATTGAAATTAGTGCTTCATTTTTTGTAAGACAATTGATACAAAGATTAAATCAAGGCGGATATCTTTTTGCCTCATTCTATACTGTTGATGAAGCACAAAATAACAACTTAGAAGTTAATCAAATAATCGAAATGCGATTTGATGATTTTCGTATGGGGCAATCTTATACTAAAGAAAAAGTACAAACTTTTGTCAAAGACAGTGTTGTCGTAGCTACCGTAAAAGATAGTCTTGGAGCTAAAAAACCCATATATGGCACCGTAGAAGCAGATTATCATTCTTTTTATAAATCAATTGAAAGCTCTGGTTTACTCGACTTAAAAATAATAAACCTACCCTCAGAGATTATTGCCCATCAAGACAAATTCCCAGGAACGGCAGTGTGGGAAATCGAATGGGCGTATTACCAAGGAGATAAACGTGCTTTGACAAAAAAACAACTTAGACTGTCTAAGTTAAAAGAACTCCCTCCCCCTCCTCCTCAAGAGCTATTTATTGGATTTACCGAACCTATTTATATTCAAGTATTATCTCGTTTAAGAGATGTGTATCAATATTTGAGATAAGTTTGTATTTCTTTTAATTAAAAAAACACCATTAATAATGTTATTTATATATAAGCTATGAAAAATCAACTA
The DNA here is from genome assembly GCA_965277835.1 of Candidatus Arcticimaribacter sp. Lineage (GTDB taxonomy): Bacteria > Bacteroidota > Bacteroidia > Flavobacteriales > Flavobacteriaceae > Arcticimaribacter. The sequence continues at coordinate 623,510 of OZ255841.1, forward strand.
TTTTCTCTTTTTTACTTAACCCTAATGGTTTCTTTTTTTATAAACTGTTCTAATCGAAATATGTCAGATTGTATTTTAGAATCCACGCCTAAGGTTAATTTAGGTGAGAATTTAGTGCATACAAATTTAACAGAACCTATCCGTTTAACAGCAATAGTTACTAGTACCTTAGAAGACAACACTCTTGTTTATCTATGGGAATTACAGCAAGGTAATGGAATTAGTTTTTCTAATCCAAACAGCCTAACAACTAGCGCTACGGGTTTTGCAGAGGGCGTATACGAAGTTGTCTTTACAGTAACAACGTCACAAGGAGTAACAGCTAGTGATACACTAACAATAACCGTTTCACCTGCACTTAAAGTAATTCCTCAAGTAAATATAGGAGACGACATATCAATTACTTTGCCCATAGACAAAATTAATTTGATAAGTACAGTAACTCAAACATTAAAAGGCGATACTTACTTATGGGGATTACAGCAAGGTAATGGAATTAGTTTTTCTAATCCGAATAGCCTGACAACTAGCGCTACAGGTTTCGCAGAAGGCGTATATGAGATTGTTTTTACTGTAACAACTTCACAAGGAGCAACAGCTAGTGATACACTAACAATAACCATTTTATCTACTAAAACATCTACCTATATACCTGATGATAATTTTGAGAAAAAACTAATCGAATTAGGTTATGATGATGTGCTAAATAATTACGTTTTAACTAGTAATATCGTAAATATAGATAAGCTATATTTAAACAATGGAATAAATCCAGAGTCTAGTAAAATTTCAGACTTAACAGGTATTCAAGATTTCACTTCTTTGGAAGAGCTAGACATATCTGATCACAATTTAACCTCATTAGATATTTCTAATAATTTACTTTTAAAGTATTTAAATTTAAGTAGGAATACTATTGCTACAATAGTAGGTGGTGTTTCAAATAACATTAATCTTGAATCGCTTCATATTTTTCGTAATAATCTTACCGCTATTGATATTTCAAAAAACGTTAATCTTAAAGATTTTCGCCTTTCTGAGGATAAAATTACTTCAGTTGATGTCTCAAAAAATATTAATCTTGAAAGACTTTCGGTTCTCAAAGGTAACTTTACTTCGATTGATGTCTCAAAAAATATTAAACTTAAAAATCTTCTGCTTTTTGAAAGTAAATTCTCCTCTATTGATATCTCAAAAAATATTAACCTTGAAGAGTTTATAGCTACCAATAATATTCTTAATTCAATTGATGTTACAAATAATATTAAACTTCAAACAATTTACATCTTCGGTAATAACCTCACTTCAATTGATGTTACAAAAAATATTAGCCTAAAAGAACTTTTGATTAATGGAAATAACCTTTCTTCATTAGACATTTCTAATAATAGTCTACTTAAAACTTTTGATGTTAGACGGAATTCTAATCTAAATTGTATTAAGGTTTCACAATCTCAATTAAATAATATTCCACAAGAATGGATTAAAGACTCTACAGCGACATATTCTATAAGCTGTAATTAATTCATAAAAAGTATTCCTAAAAAGTATTCCTAAAAAATAAAACCCTTGAAAATTAATAATTTTCAAGGGTTTTTGCGGAGAGACAGGGATTCGAACCCTGGCGACATTTACACGCCGACAGATTAGCAATCTGCTCCATTACCACTCTGGCACCTCTCCTAGATTTTGAAATGCAAATGTAATTTTTAAAAGAACATTAAGCAATGCTTTTTTCAAAAATTCTAGTTTATAAATTTAAGTTATTTAGATGCAATTATTAATAACTTGAATCTATGTTTTTATAAATTAGTGATATTTGTTTGTTTTTCAAATTTAAAAAATTATTTTTGCAAAAAAAATACATACCATGTATTGGACATTAGAATTAGCATCTTACCTCAGTGACGCTCCTTGGCCAGCGTCAAAAGACGAATTAATTGATTTTTCAATTCGAACAGGAGCCCCTCTTGAAGTTGTAGAAAACTTACAATCAATGGAAGATGAAGGGGATATATATGAGTCTATTGAGGAAATATGGCCAGACTTTCCTTCAGATGAAGACTATCTTTGGAATGAAGATGAGTATTGAAAAACTATCTCTATAAAGCCTCGTACGAGGCTTTATTTTTAGCTAAATTTGATAGATTAACTTTTTTAAACGTATGAGTATTTTAAATAGAATATTAAAAACTTTTGTTGGTGATAAATCCAAGAAAGATATTCGAGCAATTCAATATTTAGTTGAACAGATTAAACAAAATCAACTTGAGCTCGAAAAAGTATCAAACGATGAGTTACGTCAAAAAACTACTGATTTCAAGGCTGTCATAAAAAATGCTCGCAAAGACGTTGATACAAATATTCAAAGTTTAAATGAAAAACTTATAGAACTTACTGATATTGACCAACGAGAAGAAATATATAATCAAATTGATGCTTTAGAAGCTCAGGCTTTAGAAATTACTGAAACTACTTTAAACGAAATTCTCCCAGAAGCTTTTGCTGTAATAAAAGAAACCGCACGACGTTTTGTTAATAACACAGAACTATCGGTTAAGGCTTCCGAGCAAGATAGAATATTTTCTCAAGACAATGATTACGTAACTTTAAAAGGCGAAGATGCTATTTGGTCAAACAGTTGGGATGCCGCTGGAAAACCAATAACATGGGACATGGTTCACTACGATGTTCAGCTAATTGGAGGTATTACCTTACACCAAGGTAAAATAGCCGAAATGCAAACAGGAGAAGGAAAAACACTTGTTGCTACTCTTCCAATGTATTTAAACGCGTTAGCAGGCAAAGGAGTACACCTAGTAACCGTTAATGATTACCTCGCTAAACGTGACAGTGCATGGATGAAACCCTTGTTTGAATTCCATGGGCTAACTGTCGATTGTATTGATCTTCACCAACCTAATAGTGCTAGTCGCAGAAATGCCTACCTAGCAGATATAACCTATGGTACTAATAACGAATTTGGGTTCGATTATTTACGCGATAATATGTCGCATACACCCGAAGACTTAGTACAACGAAAGCATCATTTTGCAATTGTAGATGAAGTAGATTCTGTATTAGTCGATGATGCAAGAACGCCTTTAATTATCTCTGGACCTGTCCCCGAAGGGGATCGCCACGAATTTGACCAACTACGCCCAAAAGTTGCCGACCTTTTCGATAAACAAAAAAACTTAATTACTGCAATATTAACAGAGGCAAAAAAGAAAATTAGTGCAGGAGACACTACCGAAGGAGCTATTCTTTTGTTACGTGCTTTCAGAGGGCTTCCAAAAAATAAAGCTTTAATAAAATTTTTGAGTGAAGAAGGAATAAAACAATTACTTCAAAAAACCGAAAACCGCTATATGCAAGATAATAATAGAGAAATGCATATTATTGATGCTGACCTTTATTTTGTTATCGATGAAAAAAACAACCAAGTTGACCTTACCGAAAAAGGAGTAGAATATCTTTCTGAAAGCGCTCAAGATAAAAGCTTCTTTGTGCTTCCAGATATTGGAATGGAAATTGCAAAAATTGAAGGTTCAGGTATAAGCCCAGAAAAAGAAGCTGCTGAAAAAGAAACCCTTTTTAAAGATTTCACAATCAAAAGCGAACGGATTCATACTATGACCCAACTTTTTAAAGCATATACGCTTTTCGAAAAAGATACCGAATATGTGGTTATGGAGAATAAGGTAATGATTGTAGATGAGCAGACAGGTCGTATTATGGACGGAAGAAGATATTCTGACGGGCTCCACCAAGCAATTGAAGCCAAAGAGAATGTAAAAATAGAAGCCGCAACTCAAACTTTTGCAACGGTTACGCTTCAAAATTATTTTAGGATGTACCACAAACTCTCTGGAATGACAGGGACAGCTATAACCGAAGCAGGTGAGTTTTGGGAGATTTATAAACTTGACGTGGTCGAAATTCCTACTAATAGACCTATCGCCCGTAAAGATGAAAACGATTTAATTTATAAAACAAAACGCGAAAAATATAATGCCATAATTGAGCAAGTGACTAAATTGTCTCAAGCAGGGCGACCTACTCTTATTGGTACTACCTCTGTGGAGATTTCTGAATTGCTTAGCAAAATGCTAAATATTAGAAAGATAAAACACAATGTACTTAATGCAAAACTGCATAAAAAAGAAGCCGATATTGTTGCAGAGGCAGGTAACTCAGGAGTAGTAACAATTGCTACCAATATGGCAGGTCGTGGAACAGATATTAAATTATCGGACGACGTTAAAGCTGCAGGAGGTCTTGCAATAGTGGGTACAGAACGTCATGACTCTAGACGCGTTGACAGACAGTTAAGAGGTAGATCGGGACGGCAAGGAGATCCTGGTAGTTCGCAATTTTTTGTTTCTTTAGAGGATAATCTTATGCGTTTATTTGGGTCGGACCGAGTAGCAAAAGTTATGGATCGTATGGGGCTTGAAGAAGGTGAAGTTATTCAGCATTCAATGATGACCAAATCTATTGAAAGAGCACAGAAAAAAGTTGAAGAAAACAATTTTGGAATTAGAAAAAGGCTTTTAGAGTATGACGACGTAATGAATGCACAGCGTGAGGTTATTTATAAAAGAAGACGTCATGCGCTTGAAGGCAATCGCCTAAAAGTAGATATTGCTAATATGCTCTTTGAACTTTGTGAAGAGATTGTAATAAGTAATAAGCAATCAAATAATTTTAAAAACTTTGAATTTGAAATTATTAGTAACTTCTCAATTACTGCACCCGTATTAGAAGATGAGTTTTCTAGCTCAGAAGAAAGAGTATTGATTGACAAATTATATCAAACAGTACATCAATATTATCAGCAAAAAGCAGAGATTAACGCAACTCTTACCTACCCTGTAATCAAAGAAGTTTTTGAAAGACCTGGCAATACATATGAAAAAATTGTTATTCCGTTTACAGATGGTGCTAAAACCTTGAATGTAGTTACGCACCTCGAAAAAGCTTATGAAACCAAAGGGAAGCAATTAATCGAAGATTTTGAGAGAAACATTACCCTTGCACTTGTTGACGAGGCTTGGAAAAATCACCTTCGTAAAATGGACGAGCTAAAACAATCTGTTCAATTAGCAGTTCACGAACAAAAAGACCCTTTGTTAATTTATAAATTTGAGGCTTTTGAGCTTTTCAAAAGTATGATGCAAAGCCTAAACAAAGAAGTTTTATCATTCTTATTAAAAGGTTCAATACCTTCGAATGAAAACCCTGGAATACAAGAAGCTAAACGTCCTGCTCGTAGAAATAATCTAAAGACAAGTAAAGACAATGTTCTAAACACAGAAGAACTTTCGGCACGAAATCGAACAGCTGGTGCTGGAGCAAGCCAACAATCACGTCAAACTGTCGAAACTATAATAAGAGAGACTCCAAAAATTGGACGTAATGATCGAGTGACTATCAAAAATGTTTCGAGTGGCGAAAGCAAAACCTTAAAATTTAAACAAGCAGAACATCTTATTAATAATGGCGAATGGGTGTTCGTTAGTAAAAACTAATTTGTTTAAATAGTTAGAATTCACCTTTTTGTGTTCTAATAGAGTTTTGTCAACTTGAGTGTTAATGCTAATAGGATATGACAAACGACATTATAATCCTTGGTCCTGCTTTTCCATATAGAGGAGGAATTGCAGACACCAACCATTCTTTTGCCAAAGAATTACAATCAAAAGGCTATACTGTTCAATTATGGACTTTTACTCAGTTATATCCATCTATTTTATTCCCTGGAACTACTCAATTTAGTACAGAAAGACAGCAAGATACAGTTAATATAAAACGAAAAATCCATGCGTATAACCCATTAAATTGGTCAAGGATAGCTAAAGAAATTAACAGTCAAGCACCAAAAGTTGTTGTGTTTAGGTATTGGACTCCCCTACTGGCATTATGTTGGAATACCATCGCTAAAAAATTAATTCCTAAAATTAAAAAAGTAGCATTGGTAGATAATTGGCAGCCGCACGAACCCAAACCATGGGATAAGCTATTAAACCATCGCTTTGCAAAGTCTATGGATTTGATAACCACATTGTCCGAAGCTGTTCATTCGAAAATTATCAGAGAAACTAATATTCCTGTTAGTAAAGGTTTTCATCCTATTAACAATAATTTACCCAACTCCATTTCGCAAAAAGAGGCTCTTTATAAAGTAGAAAAAAAAAGCCCTTTACTTCTATTTTTTGGCTTAGTTCGTGCCTATAAAGGCTTGGATATTCTTATTAAAGCTATGGCAACTGAACCTCTGTTGCACTCGGAAACACAGCTAATAATTCTCGGGGAATTTTATGATAACCCCAAACCTTATGAAAAATTAATTAAAAAATTGAGACTCGAAAATCGGATTCAAATCATTAATAAATTTGTTTCTTTTGAAGAAATTCGAGATTATTTTTGTGCTGCAGATATTGTAGTTCAACCCTATAAGAGTGCTACACAAAGTGGTGTTATCCCCCTAGCCTATTATTATGAAACGCCTATGGTTGTTACGGATATTGAGGGTTTAAAAAAACCTGTTTTAGAAGACAGGACAGGAAAAATAAGTGCATTAAACCCTGAAGATTTAGCCAAGCAAATCACAAGTTTAATGGAACCAAACGCACTGCAATCCGCAAAAAATAATTTACACAAATTAAAAGACAAGTATAGTTGGAGTAGTTTTGTCGAAGCTTGGTTAAATTTTATTTCACATCCTGATTAGTCAGTCGAAAGATACAAAGCAGTAGCTTAAATGTTACACCTTATAATTTGAGCTTACAAATCATAAAAATGTAAAAACACACATCAAAACCTAGTCTATACTACTTATCTTTACAAAAATTTTATAGATTGAATTTTAAATTTATGCAAACGAATTAAATTAATTTATAATTATGCTAAATAAAAGTGTATCTAAAAAGTCTAATGGGCAAATCATATTATTTCTTGGAAGAGACAAATGTGACTATTCATTAAAAGGGCTTAGTTTACTTAATGATTTAGGGTTTGAAACATATTATATCCTATCAAAAGGGAGGGGCGAAAAATTACCCTCTGATTTATATGATATTAAATTTAATTATATTTTTTGTTTTAGAAGCTTTTTTATATTACCAGAAAAATTATTGCGCTCAGTAAAAAAGTATTCTATTAATTTTCATCCAGGACCTCCAAATTACCCCGGATCTGGTTGTATAAATTTCTCTTTTTATAACGATGAAAAAGAATTTGGAGTTACATGCCATCTAATGAATAAATCAATTGATAGTGGAGAAATTATAGATTTTGAAGTTTTCCCTTTTTCTAAAGAACAAAACATCTTAGATGTTTTAGAAATTACACACCTTAAGTTATATAATTTATTTATAAGTATTATTCTTAATATAAAACAAAATGGGTCTTCTTTTATTAGAGAAAAAATAAAACAAAATGAAAACATTAAATGGTCTGGTGTAAAAAGAAAAATAAAAGATATAGATGACCTAAGCTTAATTGACTTAGGGATTGAAAAAAATGAGTTAGAACGAAGAATTCGTTCATTTCATACTCCTTCACACCCATTAAGTGTATTATTCCACGGCAAGAAATTTATTTATTCTCCTGACAATTAAATTTGATTTCCCAAATTCTATCAAATATCTTGGATGACAGTTTCTACTCTTAAAAAGATTTATCATTATCTGATCGACTCTAAAAAGCTACATCAAGAGTATTTAGAAAGCGGAAAGAAATTTATTCCAACAAAAAAAATAAGGCAAATTAACCAAGGTATTCTAGATTTAATTATTCAACAAAACTCTTTCCCTTTAGAGCTAGAAAAACCAATTAATGATTTAAAAGAACATTTGATAGATTGGATTGAACATTGGGAAAAGGAGAAATTGAATTTAAATCCAAAAAGCTCAACTATATTTATTTTCGAAGGATATAAACTATTCCCAAAAAATACTGATAAAATAATCGAAGACTATATCAATAATTCTTATTAAAACCACATCTATGTTAGAAATGAGAACCCAATGCGAAAACTGTGAGCGTAAATTCACAAACTTGGATACCGATGTTATGATATGTTCACATGAGTGTACATTCTGTAAAGATTGCGTAGAAAATGTTCTAAACCATGTTTGTCCAAATTGTGGTGGTAATTTTCAGCTTAGACCTACCCGAGTAAAATAGTATCAAAAATTAAATCAAAAGTGTTTATTAAAATAGTTTTTATGTAATTTTAACCTTAATAAAAAAACATTTTATGAAAAGTCTATTTTCTCTTATCTCCATCTTTATCTTTCAAACATGTATATCAAGCGGAACAAAACCTGTTGATAGAAATGAAGCTATTTGGTCGCCTCCAGCTCTAGAGCAAAAAGGATTAAAAAAAGCATATTTTGCAGGTGGGTGTTTTTGGTGTGTAGAAGCTATTTATGAAAGTGTAAAAGGCGTACACGAAGTATATTCGGGCTATGCTGGTGGGGAAACTAAAAATCCTAACTATAACCAAATTGGGTCTGGAAGAACTGGTCATGCCGAAGCCGTTGAAATATTATATGACCCTAATGTAATTTCGTTTGGTACATTGGTACAAGTATTCTTTGGTTCTCACGACCCAACTACTCCAAATAGGCAAGGTCCAGATAGAGGTACACAATATCGTTCTGTTGCTTTTTATTCGAACGATGTTGAACGAGAAATTATTCAAAAATACATTGCGTTACTTGTAGAGGAAGAAATTTTTTCAAACGAAATTGTAACAGAGGTTAAACCCCTCGAAAAGTTTTACTATGCAGAAGAATACCATCAAGACTACGAGCGATTAAACCCAACAAACCCATATGTACAACAGGTATCTATCCCTCGTTTAAGACGATTTCAAAAAGCATACCCTGAGCTTTTAAAAGACAATGCTCACTAAATAAATGGAGGAGATTACGCTTTCTAACAAAAAGCTAAAAATAACTATCCTACCATACGGGGGAATTATCAAAGAACTTTGGTATAATAATGTTAATGTAGTTGTTGGTAAAGAAAAACCTAAAGACTACTTAGATAACCCTTATTCCTTAGGGGCTTGTATAGGTCGTTTTGCAGGAAGGTTAAGCCCATATACTATAAATAAAAAAAAATATCTTACCAATAATATAAAAGAATTTCAACTACATAGTGGTGAAAAAGGTTGGTCAAAAGTAATTTGGAGTGTAAAAGAAATCTCCAATAAAGAAAATCCTTTTATAATATTAGAGCATCAATGTGATGAAACTTCTAACGATTACCCTGGGCAAGTCAATGTGTCTATTAAATATAGTTTAAATGATACTACACTTTGTATTGATTATAAGGCAACTACTTCCCATAAAACTCCAATTAACATAACCAATCACAGTTATTTTAACCTAAGCGGAACTCCTAACCTTGAAGACCACGAGCTAAAAATTAATTCAGACAAGGTTCTTGAACTTGACGAACAATTACTCCCCACAGGAAACTATATTGACGTAAAACACACAGATTTCGATAGAAATGAAATTCGTCCTATAGGACGTTCTAGGTATGACGATTGTTTTGTTTTAAAAAAATCAGACTCCATCAAAGCAACACTTAAAGCGAAAAGCTCTAAAATTAAAATGGATGTATATACCGACCAACCAGGTGTAGTAATTTTTAATCCAAATCATATAAATGGAATATGCTTTGAAACACAAAAGTTTTCGAATGCTCCAAATATCTCTCATTTTCCAAACACAATTCTTAGCCCTGGCGAAGAGTATATTCAAAAAACAAAATATAGTTTTTCAAAATTTTAGTTTACGTCTTACCGTAGTAGTTAAACAATAAACTCCCAAAGCAGCTAAAACTCCAAAAATTAACCCAGAAATAATGTCTAGCGGATAGTGAACGCCTATGTATATTCTGCTATAAGCCACCAAAGAAGCAAAAAGGAATAAATAGAGTTTAATTTTGGGTATTCGCTTTGACAAAAGAATTGAGAAGTAAGTTGACAAGGCAAATGAATTTGAAGCGTGAGCCGAAAAATAACTATATAATCCTCCACAGCCTCTCTCCGTAATTCTTACAAGGTCTTTTATCTCCGGATTATGGCAAGGTCTTAAGCGTTCAAAACCATATTTAAAAATATTTGCTGTTTGATCAGTAATTAATATTAGTAGAGCAACAGAAATTATTAAAACAAACGTTTCTCTTAGACCTTTTATTCTATAATACCAAAAAGCAAGAACTAAGTACAAAGAAATATTAACCTCTTTTTTTGTAAGAAATATCCAAAGGGAATCGTATGTAGGTGAGCCCAAATTGTTTAAAAACAAAAACAATGAAATATCCCAATCTAAAAGAGAATCGAGCATTATTCTAAGTTTTCAATTTCTTTATCAAAAAAAGCTAAGGCTTCATCTATTAAATTTTGAGTAACTTTTTCTAACTCTTCTTGATCCTCTTTATTAAACTCTTCTAGCCACATAATTTCGTCATTTGCAACATTCAATAAAAACCGAGGGTATTCGGTGTGAAGCACAAAAATTTCTTCATTCAAGGTTGAATTATCGGCGATTAAATATTTTGGTACTTCCATAATGGTCAATTAGTTTTGATTAATTTATTTGTTAAATATTGAAAACGTAAAAATAATAAAATTGAAGAACACGAAAGCCCCACAAGTAAACCAATCCAAACGCCAATAGCACCCCAATCGGTATGAATAGCCATATAATATGAAACAGGTAAACCAATAAGCCAATAAGAAATAAGTGTAAAGGTAGTTGGGATATTAACATCTTGCAATCCTCTTAGTGCACCTAGCACAGCAGCCTGGAGTCCGTCTGCGATTTGAAAAAAACCAGAGACTACTAATAACGAAGATGCAATCGAAACCACATCAAAAGTATCTATAGAAGTTAAAGCCCCTTTGTTTTCGAAATACATCCAAGGTAGTTCCTTATTGAAAATTAAAAATATACTACAAAAAATTATATCGAAAATAATTACTAATAAGAAAATTGAAAACGCAATGCGTTTTAAATCAACAAAATTTTGCTTCCCCAATTGATTTCCAACTCTAATCATTGCTACTGCTCCTAATCCCATAGCAATCATAAAAGTCATTGCAGAAAGATTAAGTGCTATTTGGTTGGCAGCTTGTGAGTTTGCTCCAAGTAAACCTGCTAACCATACACCACACACAAAAAAACTAACTTCGAAAAACATCTGTAATGCAGAAGGTAAACCTAGCTTTAAAATCTTCTTTATTAAAAAAAGGCGTATGTTTTTCAATTGAAACACGAGCGTATAGATACTATATGATTTATGATATTTTATATAAATCATCATAAATATTAACATTCCAAAACGCGAAATAAGGGTACCTATAGCAGCTCCTTCTACCCCTAGTTGAGGAAAACCAAAGTTCCCGAAAATTAAACCAAAGTTCAAAAATATATTCAACACATTACTAAATAATGTCGCATACATAGCAGGGCGAGTAAAAGATAATCCATCTGAAAATTGCTTATATGCTTGAAAACTAATGAGAGGTATTAAAGAAAAAGACACCCAATTTAAATACGGAAAAGCTAAAACAACAACATTTTTGGGTTGCCCCATAGAAAACATAAGGTCTCGAGAAAAAAATGTTCCCAAAAATAAAATAATACCTAAGCAAGTACACAAAAATAAGCCATGGCTAAATATGTCGCTTACACGTTTGGTATTAGAGCTTCCATCGGCTTCTGCTACTAAGGGCGTTATTGCCATTGAAAACCCTATACCTAAAGAAATTCCAATAAACACAAAACTATTACCCAAAGAAACAGCAGCTAGCTCGGTTGTACCCAATTGTCCAACCATAATATTATCTACCAACTGTACAAATACATGCCCTAATGACCCCAAAATGACAGGGAATGCCAAACTAAGATTTTTCTTAAATTCGCAAGTATAGGCAGTTAAAGATAAATTCAATACAGGTTTAATTATAATTCAAAGTAATCTATAAGAAAAGTAAGAGACGCCATAGTAGCTGCTCCAAGTTCTAATTCTCTTCTATTAATTGCATCAAAGGTGTCATTCTCAGCATGGTGATAATCGAAGTATCGTTGGGAGTCTGGTCGTAATCCCGCCAAAACGTTTGCATCAGTTTTTAGATAATTAATATCTGCACCGCTTCCACCTTTAACAAACATATGAATTAAATAAGGCTCGAAAAAAGTTTCCCAGCTCTTAATTTTTTCTAACTTCTCCGGAGTCGTGTCGATAGAAAACCCGCGTGGTGTAAACCCGCCTGCATCAGATTCTAAGGCAAATACATGATTTTCGTTTTTCGATTTAGAAACTTCTGCATATTTGGTTGCTCCTCGTTGTCCATTCTCTTCATTCATAAAAAGTACAACACGAAGAGTTCGTTTAGGTTTATATCCTATTTCTTTAAACAACCGTAATACTTCCATAGATTGTACAACACCTGCTCCATCGTCGTGTGCTCCATCGGCTAAATCCCACGAGTCAAGGTGTCCTCCAACTACCATAATTTCGTCAGGTTTTTCCGACCCTGTTATCTCGCCTATTACATTATAAGATTGTACGTCAGGTAAATTTTTACAATTCTGCTTTAAATAAAAACGAAGTTTTGGATTTAATGTTAACATAGAACTTAGTAGTTCTGCTCCATTAGTGCTTATTGCTGCTGCTGGTATTCGTTTATTATTCGGAAGATCTCCATAACTCATAGAACCAGTGTGAGGGTAATCATCTAAACGTAAATTCATAGAACGTACTATAACGCCTACAGCCCCCATCTTAGAAGCTTCTTCTGCTCCAGAGTAACGTTGGTTTACACAACCCGAATATGCTGCAAAAGTATTTACTAAATCTGCTTGCATTGGGCGATTAAAAAATATTATCTTACCTTTTACTTCACTTTTTTCTAATGTTTTAAGTTCTTCAAAGTTTTTTACTTCAATTACCTCTGCTCGAATACCCGACAAAGGGGTAGCAATTGACCCCCCCAATGCGCAAACAGGCACATTTATTGTGTTGCCAGGGCTTGTTTCAATATTTGCATATTCAAAAGTACCTCTAATCCATTTTGGAACCATAACAGGTTGCAACCATACTTTGTCTAAACCAAGTGCATCTAGTTCATCCTTTCCCCACAACACCGCACGTTCGGCATTTAACGAACCTGATAAACGACCGCCTATTTGATTTGATAAATGTTCTAACCAAGAATAACTTTTCCCTTCTAATAACGCAGTAGAATAAATGTCTTCAAGTGTTTTTTCTACTTCTGTTTGTTTTTGACCTTGAGCTATTAATACTCCAAAGACAATAAATAATAAACTTAGTTTTTTCATAATTACTTTTATTTAGGTGCAAATTGAATAATATTCTTTTTTGTAATTGGGTTGTCGCCTAATATTATTAAACGTTCAACAACATTACGAAGTTCCCTTATATTGCCAGACCAAGAATATTTTTTTAACGAATTTAAAGCGTCTTCATTAATTGTTTTTATAGGAATGCCATCTTTTCGGCAAATATCCTGAATAAAATGATTGACCAATAGCGGAATGTCTTCTATCCGTTTAGCTAATGAAGGTACTTCAATTAAAATAACTGCCAATCTATGGTATAAATCTTCTCTAAAACGTCCTGCATCAATTTCTGCTTTCAAATCTTTATTAGTCGCTGCAAGTACACGCACATCAACCGAAATATCTTTATCGCTTCCTACACGTTGAACTTTACCTTCTTGAAGAGCTCTTAGCACTTTAGCTTGAGCACTTAAACTTAAATCTGCAACCTCATCTAAAAATAAAGTACCTTGAGATGCTGCTTCGAATTTCCCTTTTCGATCTTTAGCCGCAGAAGTAAAAGCCCCTTTTAAATGCCCAAATAATTCACTTTCAATTAATTCAGAAGGAATTGCAGCGCAGTTTACTTCAATTAAAGGAAACTGACTTCTACTACTTTTTTGATGTATTTGATGTGCAACTAATTCTTTACCTGTTCCATTGGGACCTGTAATTAAAATTCTTGCTTGCGTAGGTGCAACCTTATCTACTAACTCTATTACGTCTTTAATTTCTGAAGAAGCACCTATAATATCATACTTCTTTGCTATTTTCTTTTTAAGAATAACATTCTCTTTAATCAAATGTTTACTTTTAATAGCATTACGAACAGAGATAAGCAAACGATTCAAATCTGGTGGTTTCGGAATAAAATCATAAGCCCCTATTTTCATTGCATGGACAGCTGTTTCTATATTGCCGTGTCCAGTTAATATGATAAAAGGAGTGGTTATCCCTTCTTTTATAGTCTGCTCAAGAACTTCTAAGCCATCCATTTTAGGCATCTTTACATCACATAAGATAAGGTCAAATTCTTGTTCTCTAATAAGTTTAAGCCCTTGTTTACCATCTTCTGCTTCAGAAAAAATAAATGTATTATCCTCTTCAGTTAGTATTTTTACTAAAACCCTACGAATAGGTTGTTCGTCTTCTATAATTAATATTCTAGTCATATTATTTTGGTTCTACATTATTGAGCCAAACTGTACGTTGTGGAAAAGGAATTTCTATTCCATTAGAATTAAATGCTTCATATATTTTAAAACGCAAATCGCTTTTAACCATATTCATTTCAAAACTATCTGATAACGTGAAATATAGTTTCAAAGCTATAGCGTTATCTCCAAAATCGTTAAGCAAAACCCCTGGAGTTGGGTTCTTCAATACTTTTGAATGTTTAAGCATTACTTTTATTAGTAATTCTTTAACAAACTCTACATCAGTCCCATAGGCAACGCCAACTTCTATAAACTCACGTGTGTGCGACCCGTTTTGAGTCCAGTTATATAGTGTTGATGTAAGAAACTTATGATTAGGGATTATCAAAACTTTATTATCGACAGTAACCACTCTGGTAGTCCTTAATTTAATATCTTCAACCTTTCCCATTTGCCCTTCGGCATGGATAACATCTCCTACATGAAGTGTTTGATCAGCTATAATAAATACTCCAGAAATGATGTCTTGTATAAAAGTCTGTAAGGCTAAACCAACACCTACCAACAAAGCCGCAGATGCAGCAAAAATAGCCGTAACATTAACGCCAATATTGTCGAACGTAATTAAAATAACTGTTAAGTAAATAAAATAATTGAAAAAAGAAAAAACGCTCTTAAAGGTATACTGTGCTTCCTTACTTAGGGTTCTATAGGCTACCCTACGTATTAGTTTTAGGAAAAGACGAGTTAATATAAAAACTACTGCAATGACAAATAAGGCCTTTACAGTAACCGAAATTGAAGACCCAAATGAAAAAGAATGGTTAAAGAAATCTTGAATTTTTTCCATAAGTCAGTATAATACCTCAAAGATACTTTAAAAAAGAGAACCCTAAAGCAAACCTACCTTTAAAAAGAATAAAGGAATTGTTATAGAAAAACTTGTAATCTAAGATGTTAAGCAAACATATCTTTCACTTTTTCAAAGAAAGATTTATCTGTTTTTTCAGGATTTGGAGCAAAGTTTTCATCTTTTATCATTTTTTCAAAAAACTGCTTTTGTTCTTTGTCTAATGTTTTGGGAGTCCACACATTTACGTGAACTAATAAATCGCCGTGCCCATATCCGTTTAAGTTAGGTAATCCTTTTGATCTTAGACGTAAGGTTTTTCCAGACTGAATACCTGCCTCTAGTTTAATTCTAACAGTGCCTTTTAATAAATCAATTTCTTTAGAAATACCCAATACTGCTTCCGAGATAGAAATATATAAATCATAGTGTATATGCCCCCCTTCACGCATAAACCTCTCGTGCTGATATTCTTCAATAAGTACAATTAAATCTCCATGTACTCCATTATTTGGAGCAGCATTTCCTTTACCTTGAACCTTTAACTGCATTCCTTCTTCGACACCTGCTGGTATTTTTATCGATACGGTTTCCTCTTCTTGTACCATGCCATGAGCATCGCTGCCTTTGGGTCGATTAGAAATACCTTGACCAGACCCAGAACATGAAGAACAGGTGGCTGCAGTTTGCATACGCCCCAAAATTGTATTGGTAATTCGAACAGTTTGCCCCGAACCTTTACAAGACGGACAAGTGGTATAGGTAACACCTTTTGCTTGTACTTTACGGCGAACTTTTACTTTTTTCTCAACGCCAGCGGCAATTTCTTCAAGTGTCAATTTTACTCTAATTCTAAGGTTACTCCCCTTTGCCCTTCTTTGACCGCCACCGCCGCCGAAACCGCCAAATGCTCCTCCAAAAATATCTCCAAATTGACTAAAGATATCTTCCATATTCATTCCACCTCCGCCAAAACCTTGATTGCCATCAAATGCAGCATGACCATATTGGTCGTACTTTGCTTTTTTCTCGGAGTTACCCAAAACTTCATACGCTTCAGCTGCAGCTTTAAACTGAGCCTCGGCATTACTGTCTCCTTGGTTTTTATCTGGATGAAATTCTATTGCTTTCTTGCGATATGCTTTTTTGATTTCAGCTGTAGTTGCTCCTTTGGAAATCCCTAGAATATCATAATAATCTTCTTTCATTTTTACTTTTTTAAACTTTTAAAATTAGGGAGCAAATTATTGTCCAACTACTACTTTAGGGTAACGTAATATTTTATCTCCTAATTTATAGCCCTTTTCTATAACATCAATGATTTTACCTTTTTGGTCGTCTCCGGCGGAAATTTGAGTAATTGCCTCATGAAGTTCAGAATCAAAAGAATCATTTTTCTCAACAACAACTTGTTCTAGTCCTTTTGATTTAAGAGCTTCGAAAAACTTATTATAAATAAGTTTAACCCCCTCTGAGCCTGAGTTATCTTGAGATTTAGAAACCTCTTTTAATGCACGTTCAAAATCATCAATTACAGGAATAAGCTCTACAATAACATCTTCCCCTGCTGTTTTATATAATTCAATACGTTCTTTAACTGTCCGTTTCTTAAAATTCTCGAACTCTGCAAATAAGCGTAAATACCTTTCTTTTTCTTGTGCTAATGACTCTTTTAATTCCTCTAATTGTTTAGTTTCTTTTGAAACTGCTTTCTTTGACACTTTTTTTTGAGGTGCTTTTTTTTGAGCTGCTTTTCCTGTTGTTTTTTTACTCTTTTCTGACATACTCATTTTAACTTTTAAAATTTTGCTTTTTTGAAGTACAAAAGTACTGCCATTTATCAAAGTTTGTCAAAATGTCATCAAAATTTATCTTAATAAATTAGTTAACGCTTTTTCTAAAGTTAAAAAATGAAACTCAAAACCTTTGTCTCTAATTTTTTTTGCACTTACATTTTGGCTATTCAAAGTTAAAGTACTCATCTCACCTAGTAACAAACGAGCTAAAAACTTAGGGATTGGAGGCATAAAAAAAGGTTTTTTCATTGCTTTTGCAATTTGTCTTATTAATTCAGTCTGAGACACAACCTCGGGAGCTACTGCGTTAAAAACACCTTGCCATTGCTCCTCCGCAGCTTTTAAAAAAAGGTTAGTCAAATCTTCTATATGAATCCAAGACTGCCATTGTTTCCCATTTCCAAACGCAGACCCAACTCCAAACTTAATAGGCGTTTTAAGTACTGAAAGTAATCCGCCATTTTTGGCAAGAACCAAACCTATACGGAGTTTAGATACCTTTATATTTAAAGCAGAAAATTGATTTACACTATGCTCCCACTGTACCACAACCTCCTCCATAAACGAATTTGCTTCAATTACAGCGTCTTCTCTATAAACTGTATCGAATGACGAAGGGTAAATTCCAATGGCAGAAGCTGACACAATATTCTCTACAGTGTGCGCGCTGTCCTTTAGTGCGTGTATTAAAAGCCTAGTCGTAGATAAACGACTATTTAAAATCTCTTCTTTATATTTTTTTGTCCATCGTTTAGACACCGTAGCTCCTGCCAAATGAATAATCGTATCAACTCCTTCAAAACAGTCCTTATCAATATAATCATCTTTAGGGTTCCAATAAAAACCGTATGCCTCTCCGTGCGTCCCTAGTTGTGATTTGCGTGTGGTTAAAAAATGTATGGAATGCCCCTGCTCTATCGCTTTTTTAAGAAGAGTTTTGCCTACTAAACCTGTGGCACCAGTAATTAAAATTTTCATTTTTTACTTTTATAATATTTGTTATAAACAAATTCCTCTTATCATTTCTCTTTTCCCTGGAGGTCCTTGTATTTTATCTACTTTTAACCCTAAAGTTTCTAAAGCTCTACGTACGCTCCCTTTTGCTGAGTAAGTTACAAAAACGCCTTGAGGTGCAAGTGCATCAACAAGAGGTTTTAAGGTTTCTTCTGTCCACAATTCAGGTTGTACTCGTGGTCCAAATGCATCATAAAATATCACATCGTAATTCTCAACATGCAAAAATTCGCTGAGCAATTTTTGTTTTTTAGACAAACTGAAATAAGGCGAAACCTTATGAACCTCTTCCCATATGCAAGAATGTATTTCTTGCAAAAAACCTTTATACTCTTTCGTGTCAAAAGAAGACCGCATATTCAAATCAAATACTTTTTCCTCCGATAAAGGAAAAGCTTCTAACGTATTATATAAAATCTGTGATTTATTAAGCTCGGCATATTCAAGAGCTAGCATAGTATTTAGCCCTGTACCAAAGCCCATTTCGAAAATAGTACAGCTTTTTTTCTTTGATAAATTATTATTAGAAAACCAATAGTCTAAACCCGATTTAATATAAACATGCATAGCCTCTTTGATAGCACCGTGTTTAGAATGATAATACTCATTCCACTCGTCTATATATAATGTAGGACTTCCGTCTGCGGTTATAAATTTTGTAGTTCTAATTTTGTTGAAAAATAAGAGGTTTAAATTATAAAAATTACGTTAATAAAGTAAGATAATCAAAGAATTAATATATAATTTCGTAATATAATTTTTTAGACTTTGCCTTATGAATATAACTCAAATCCAAGTATCAAAAATCAATAGTGTTGATTTTGATAATTTAGCCTTCGGAGAAATTTTTACCGACCATATGTTTGTGTGCGATTATGTAGATGGTCAATGGCAAACCCCCGAAATTCTACCGTATCAACCTATGCAAATAGATCCTTCGGCACGTGTCTTTCATTATGGGCAAACTGTTTTTGAGGGTATGAAAGCCTACAAAGATGATAATGGTAAAGTCTGGTTGTTTAGACCTAATGATAATTTTGAGCGAATTAATAAATCTTCAGAACGCATCGCTATTCCAGAATTCCCAAAAGAGTATTTTTTTGAAGGTATGGAAAGGTTACTGGATATGGACAGAGAATGGGTTCGTCCAGGCATTGGAAATTCACTTTATGTTCGCCCTTTTGTTTTTGCAAGCGAAGCGGGTGTTCAAGCATCGGCAGCAAACCAGTATAGGTTTATGATTATTTGTGCTCCAGTAGGTGCATACTATGGAGGAGAAGTACATGTGCAAATTGCAGAAAAATTTAGCCGTGCTGCCCCAGGGGGAGTAGGATATGCAAAAGCAGGTGGAAACTATGCAGCACAGTTTTACCCTACCTCGTTGGCTGCAAAAGAAGGGTTTCAGCAAATTATTTGGACCAATGCCGAAACACATGAGTACCTTGAAGAAGCTGGGACTATGAATATTTTCTTTCGAATAAACGACACCCTAGTTACCGCCCCAGTAAGCGACCGAATTTTAGATGGTATTACACGCAAAAGTATTCTTAAACTTGCCGAACGCCGTGGAATTAAAACTGAAGTTCGCCCCATGTCTGTAAAAGAACTTTTAGCGTGCCACAAAGATGGAAGCCTTAAAGAAATATTTGGAGCAGGAACTGCTGTTGTTGTACTTCCTATTAAAGGGTTTGGGTATCAAAACAAAAAGTATGTCCTTAGTGATATTAATAATCCTTATGCTTCAATTTTAAAAGAAGAGGTAGTAAATATTCAGTACAATGTATCCGAAGACCCTTTTGGGTGGCGACACGAAATAAAAGAGAAAGCTAGCCTTCTAAAATAGCCTTAATATTTGGTTTAAAATAGTTTGGACCTTTCATTACTTTACCGTCTTCTCGGTAAATAGGTTTTTCGTTTTCTCCTAATTTACTCATATTGCTACGCTGAATTTCTTCGAATACTTCAGTAATTTTATGTTGCATTCCGTGCGTTAAAATTGTGCCACACAAAATATAGAGCATATCGCCAAGAGCATCGGCTACCTCAATCATATCGTTGTTCTTGGCAGCTTCTAAGTACTCTTCGTTCTCCTCTTTCATTAAATTAAAACGAAGCTCTTTTATTTTATCGCTAACCTCAATCGTTGGGCTTTGATTCACTCCTATTTTAAAGGCTTCGTGAAATAACTGCACGGCATCTAATTCATTTTTTATCATCTTAATAAGGTCGTTATGGGTTTTAAAAAAAAAACGTTTCAAAAATATACTTTTTTATTAACCCCATTATCTCTCTAATATAAAATAGTTTTGAAGGTGTGATAGGGTTGCTTCGTTACTCTTGCAGTAACGTAGTAGAGTATTGACTAGGTGGTGGTTTCATTTCTTAATACTGCATTATCAAGCCTTTTCATCAGGTGAGAAAGTAAACTCAAACAGTCCAAACAATCTTTTTCAGAAAATAAATCAGAACCCCTTAAATCTCTGATTTCTTCATGAGAAAGAGGGTTTCGAGCACCAGATATAATACCCATAGCTAGATATTTCTGACCATCTTCTATATTTTTTAGTGTATCTGAATTAAAGTTATTCCCATCAGGTTTTTTATAGTTTTGGCAAACTGAAAGAACCTTATCATTCCCATAAACATTCCCCATCATACTATGGTCATTTGGAGCTCCTGAATTGGATTTGCCTCTTGTTTCGGTAATGAATCTTTTAATTGCTTCTATAAATGCAGTATAATAATTTTTACTTTTATAACCTTCTTCGGCTGCATCTTGAATAATTGGATGTAATTCTCTCCAGTGAAAATATGGGTAATCTGGGACTATCGTATGCAGACTTTCAACCGTTGTTGTCTGCTCTTCGGCCGTTAATTCCGAATTGTTCAACGTCATCAAAACTGGTTCAAGTTGTGTTCTTATTTTTTCTGGGACAGTTCCTAACCAAGCTGCAACGTCTATATTGGTTGTTTCTCTGACTCTTTCTTTCTTAAGTTCACCTCTTCTTTCTCTCCATAACCGTTCAAGAGCTGGGAGTGTTGAAGATAAGTATGCTTTTAGTTCACTAGTCATTTCGCTTTCCCAATTTAATGACTGCCTATCCGTTGAAATGTGGTCATCAGGACAATCATCTATAAAGTCAACATCTAACCAGCCCGTTAAATATGAGTAGAAATGACTGGATTCTGAGCTATCAAAAAATTCTGCAGAATTTACCATTCGCCCGTTTGCAAATAATGTAATACCACGTAACCCTGGTTTTAACGGCTTTTCGGTAGTGATGAGTTCACCTTTAATTTTATCTCTATCACTATAATCAAGTTTTGCTATATCTTTTATACTATCAAAACTCCATTTGAATTGCGGGGTAATACTATCATATTTCAGTTTGTTGTGAATTTCAATACGCTCTCCATCATTTAAACTTATATAAACCTTAAAATCCTCACTTTTAAAGTTAAACAGTTTTGAAATACTTCTAGCGTATTCTTCAATGGGATAATAGGTTTTTCTTTTTAGTTCTTCTAATATAATGGTTGTTCCTGTTTCATCTGCTATTTCTGTTTTACTATATTTTGGTTTATAATCAGTTTCATCCCAATTTAAAATATCATTATAATTTAAAGTAAACTTTACTTGTGATTTTTCTTTTTTTGTGATTATAGTAACCTTGTTTCCTAACCCGAAAAGAGCAAGTTTACCTAAACCCTTTTTACCCGTTGGTTGTCTTCCACAAGAGTTAGGTTGTTTATCTTCTCTTCTGTTTCGACCAATTCTTAAAAAACAATCGTTAATTTCATTAAAAGTCATTCCATCTCCGTTATCCTCAATTTCAATTTTAAATTGCTCACCACTATATAAACGAATATTGACTTCATTAGCACAAGCATCATATGAATTAGCAATTAGTTCGGCAATTGCAGTTGGTGTCTGAGAATACATTTTGACACCCAAATGTTCAATCGTATTTAGGTCAAATCGCATTGCGAGTCCATCACTTTCTTCCATATATTTTATGATTCTTAATTATACTTAAACCAATACGCTTTGCGTACTCGGGTGGAACAGCATTGCCGATAATTCTTGCAGTATCTGCGACAGACTCGGTAAGAAATTTATACTCTTTAGGAAACGATTGAAGTACAGCACCTTCTCTTAAAGACAATGCTCTATCTTCTTCTGGATGAACAAAGCGACCATTAGAAACACTAAAAAATTTTGTTGTTATTGTCGGCGCTGGCTTTTCCCACCATAATCTGCCAAAAGTATCAACAAATGAGTTATTCTTACCTTTAAAACATTTTAATTGAAGTTCTGGAATGTTAGCGAACCCCATTCGATTTCCGCCATCTTTTTCAACATAAAAAAGGCGAGTTAAATTTGTTTCAGAAAGTCCTGCTGTTGTGTGTTTAAATTCTGTATAGTCCTTCGTTCCAGCTTTTATTTTTGGAAAACCATTTTCAACACCAATGACATTTTTAACAACTCGACTCTTATCTGTTTTTTTAGGTATTAATTCAATTTCACTTACTCTATTAGCAATTAGCGTAAATCTTTTTCTGCTTTGTGGAACATAATAATCCTTAACATTATGAATTTTAAAATGAACTTTGTATCTATTTTTAATTAAGTAATCAATAAAGTTAGATAATCCACTTTCATTTTTCTTCTTTAAAACACCTGGCACATTTTCTACGACGACATATCCTGGATTAAAATACTCAACAAACCTCTGAAACTCAATGAGTAGATTTTTAGACTTTTTTGATTTTTTCTTGTCCGTATTTATTATACTCCAATATTGACAAGGACTACACCCTATTAACAATAAAGAATTATCATCCTTTTTAATATGAAGCGTTTCTTCTAATTCTTTTGCTTTTAAATCAAATACATCTTTATAAATAAATTTTGCTCCTTTTACATTTGCTTCATAAGTCTTTTTGCATTTCTTTTCATTATCAATCCCTGCAATAATTTTAATTCCAGCCTTTTGCATACCATAACTCATCCCACCACCTCCACAGAAGAAATCAATTGCTTTTATTTTTGTCACTATCTTTGTTTATATTCAAAATTAAGGTTTTTACCCTATATAAGCAAATTAACCTCCCCCGTCAACTCGGCTTCTCGACACAAATTCTTTGGTGCCACAAAGTCCACTCTAAAGGACACAGCCACATTTGTAACGATGTAACTTTTTTAAAAAAACTAATATCGTTTCAAGCTTCTATTACCCTACTCCCATAGAAACAAATTTAATTTCCTTAATTTAGTAAAAAATAATTATTAATTATGTATGCTCTGTATAATCGGTATTTGTTAATGTTTTTTTACTTGCCCTAGCCTCTCTGCATATCAATAAACTAGGATAAAATTCTACTTTATCAAGCTGGTACAACTAGTATAGGTGGCACACCACTATTGTGAGCAAAGTAATCGCAGCATCATTGCTTTAGAAATGTGCCTCCCTAAGACTGCTTCGGTACCTTTTCTAGCGAGCCAATAAAGTGTAACTGCTTTGGGTTAATATATTTTATAACTAAAGTTGTCTATGGTCGGTGGGTTAGAGGATATTAGAGCTTTTTCGGCAAATCCCATAACCCCTACATCCATTAAATCCGAGTCTGTCAAAGTCCAGTTATCTAAGCCCGTTGCGTCTATTGCTCTGCCTCTTCCCACAATTGTATCGTCTATATATAGCGATAGTGTTTTATCTATTGTACAAAATTTAATTTTGAGGTTTCCATTTTCTTTTGCATTATCAATAATGGCAATTTGAACATCGATGGGGTCGCCTCCTAGTCGGGTTGCAACTAGTTGCGCTTGCACAAATCTTGCTTTTCCATTAATTACTGCCATATTACATTCATAAACTTTAGATGACTCCCCAGTAGGGACAGGTCTTCCTACAAAAATTCCTGCACCCACTTGTGCTTCACTACCCCCGTTAGAGTTCCAGTAAAGCGGAATGTTTACATCAATAGATATTTCCCAAGATTTGTTGTATGGTAATTGAATTTTAAAAAGCTTCCAAGCCTCTAGTACATCTGAAACAGCTGTCGAGCTTGTTTTAACTTGCCCTATACCATTGACCTGAACAAGGTCTGCATTGTCAGACACCCACCGAGTACTATCAGAAAAATAATCTGTAAAATTTGAACCAAAGTCATAGCTTTCGGTTTTACTTACTGTTAAAGCTTTAAAATCGCACACTACACTAGTTGGGCTAGCCGTCGAAGTAGGAAATGTAAAAGTGGCGGTAGTCGAAGTGCCCGTAATCGTGGTAGTCGAATTAGTACCCGTAGTGATGGTAGTTGGGCTGTTGGTCGAAGAGTTGGTAGGTGAAGTATTAATTGGGGTAGTGGTTGCATTATCTTTACTACAAGCAGTTAGCAGTATAACTAGAATAAATATGATTAACGGAGTTTTCATGTTTTTAGTTTTTGCAGTTATAAGTCTGATAAACAACAGTGAACACTATGCTTTGTAGGTTATAACTCTTTGAGTATTTCAAATATATAAAATATTTAAAAGCTTTTTGATTTCTTTGTCTTATTCTATCATAAATATAAGCACAGAAAATTATAATAACAATTCAATTATTATATCGTTATGCAAACCAATTGTGAATTGTGTATTAAGGTATAATGTTACCTCGAACTCCATTATACTAATTCTACCGAAATAGATTTGTTTAATTTCCTTAATTTAGTAAAAAAATGAATTTATGTTTTCAACTGGGCAATTGATTTTTGCTTTATTCTTTGTTATTGCATTCATAATAATTATAGCTATTTCCTATCGAAAAGATATTAAGAAGCACAAAATATATTATAAGGGTAGTTTTAAAATCCTACTCATTTTTATTGCTGCGATAGGTACTTTATTTTTAATCAAATATTTTACCCAAAATTAGAATGAATTATTTGCGTACCATTATTGGAGTACTCTTAGTTCTATTTCTTGTTTCTATATTATATATTCGAAGTCAACCGAGTAGTTTTGTTGTAAAACGATCAATATCAACCACAGTTCCTGCTGCTACACTTTATAACTATATTTCGGACTTAGAGAATTGGCAAGAATGGAACCCTTGGATAATAGAAGATTCTAATATAAAACTTAGTTTCTCTGACCTAGATAGCAACACACCCTCTTATCAATGGGAAAGCCCAAACGGAAATGGGAGTATAAAAACTATTGAGCGTGTGCACTCAAAAAAAATTGTACAGCAAATGGACTTCAAAGAGTTTGGCAGCTCAAAAATTGTATGGAATATCAAAACCAATTCGGATAAGCTCGAATGGACAATGGAAGGAAATACAAACTTTTCGATGAAAGCCTTTTTATTGCTCTCGGGCGGTATAGACACTTTAATTGGTCCATATTACCAAAAAGGACTTAAAGCAATAGACCGCATAATGTCCACAAAATTAAATACACACCGCTTTGAGTTAAAAAACAAAGACACTATTAGCCCATATTTTTATTTAGCGCTAACATATACAACTGATCGTGTTGCTATAGATTCGCTTTGGAAAAAAGGAGAGCAAATATTACTTAATTATGCCAAAGAACAACAGCTAGAAATTATCGGAAAAGCGTTTACATTGTACCCAAGGATAACCCCTGAGGCAATAACTTGGCGCATTGGATTACCTATTTCGGAATATCATTTTGTAACGCAACCTCAGATTAGATGTCTTTATATAAGAGAACGACCTTATATTAAAGGTGTACATTATGGACTCTACGATAAGTTAGATTTATCTTGGGAAAGTATGCGAAAAGAAATGGAAGCCGTTAACCCTATACTTCAATTTACGCCTATTGAGTATTACCTTGTAGGGCCACAAGACAACCCCGATCCCTTGACATGGAGAACAGAACTTATAATCCCCTATGAATAAAAGTAATATATGAAAACATGGATTTTAATTTTTTTGGGAGGAGGCTTAGGCTCTATTTTGCGCTATCGTATCTATTTACTCTTTAAGAACGTAAGTTCACAATATCCTTTAGGGACATTTATCGCAAACCTTTTGGGCTGTCTCCTTATAGGGCTTCTCTTTGGTATGCTCTACAATTTTAATCTATTTAAAAAAGAGGCGCATTTATTTTTTATTGTTGGGTTTACTGGTGGACTAACCACCTTTTCAACTTTTGCGCTAGATAATGTACATCTATTTCGTACCCATTCATTTCTTCAGCCTTTGGCATATTCACTAGCTAGTACACTTTTGGGTATTCTAATGGTGTTTGTAGGTCTATGGGTTTCAAAGCTTTTTTAGCACCTCCGTCCCCTTATTTTTATTCCCAATCACTTATTTTTTTAAATAAAATATTATTACCCTTTAACTTTTAGGGGTAATTACTTCATTTTTATTACTTAAAAATTATATATATTATAATTTATAGGGTTATTGAATAAAAATAATTAAAAAATAAAAATATACCCCTAAAAAATTAGGGGGTATAAAATTTATATATATACTTTTGCCTCCAACATTTAAAAACACACCTATGAAAAAAGTAGAAGCAATTATTAGAAAATCAAAATTTGAGGAGGTTCGCGATGCACTCCACAAAGTAGAAGTCAATTTTTTTAGCTACTGGGATGTTACCGGAGTAGGCAACGAAAAAGAAGGGCACGTATATAGAGGCATTTCTTATAGCACTTCCGATATCCAACGAAGGTATTTATCTATTGTAGTTAACGACGAGTTTTTAGAACGTACAATCAATGCCATAACATCTGCTGCACAGACCGACTCGGTTGGCGATGGAAAAATATTTGTCTCTCCCGTCGAAAATGCCATTCGAATAAGAACAGGAGAATCTGGAGGGGAAACACTTAACTAATAACATTAAATATCAATTAAATAGAATAAATGGAATCAACTACACTTTTTACCGCCAATAATATATGGATGATGGTTTGTACAGCACTTGTATTTTTTATGCATCTTGGGTTTTCGTTTCTCGAAATTGGTCTAACAAGACAGAAAAACGCTATAAATATATTATTCAAAAACTTTTTTATAATTACCGTAGGGCTTTTACTATATGCTCTTGGGGGATTTAACTTAATGTATCCTGGTTTTGAAGACGGGTCTTTAGGTATTTTAAAATTTGCTGGCTTTGGTATTGCAGCTCCAGAAAATGGAATGACCGCAGCTTATGCAGATGGAGGATATACTTGGTGGACCGACTTTTTGTTTCAAGGGATGTTTGCCGCAACTGCTGCTACTATAGTGTCGGGAGCTGTTGCCGAGCGTATTAAAATAAAAAGTTTTATGCTCTTTTCAGTTTTATATGTAGGTATAATATATCCTATAATTGGCTCTTGGAAATGGGGAGGCGGTTTTTTAGATAAATTAGGCTTTTATGATTTTGCAGGCTCTACCCTTGTGCATTCGGTAGGCGGATGGGCAGCTCTTGTGGCTATATTTTTATTGGGCGCAAGAATAGGTAAATTTTCTGAAACTGGAAAACCAAGGGCGATACTAGGACACAATGTACCTTTAGCCGCTGCTGGGGTGCTAATATTGTGGCTAGGCTGGTTTGGTTTTAATGGTGGGTCTGTGTTGTCTGCCGACCCTGAGTTAACATCGTTAACTTTGGTTACTACCTGTTTGTCAGCCGCCGCAGGTGGCGTGTCTTCTGCTGTTTTTTCAAATATTCTTTATAAGAATTTTGACCTCACAATGTTTATGAATGGAATATTAGGTGGCTTAGTAGGTATTACTGCTGGGGCAGACCTAATGGGGCCTTTAGATGCCATTCTTATAGGCGTAATTTCGGGGATATTAATTGTATTTGGTATCTCGCTTATAGATAAGTTAAAACTAGACGACCCCGTAGGAGCAGTTCCTGTACACCTTCTTTGTGGGGTTTGGGGTACGCTTGCCGTTGGAATACTTGGAGATAAAGCTGGTATAAGTCAGTTTTTAGACCAACTCGTAGGTGTTTCTATTATTGGTGCTTTTTCGGTAGCAAGTAGTTTTGCTTTACTTCTATTAGTCAAAAAAATATATGGAGGAAGCCTAAGAGTTTCTAAGACTGAAGAACTAAAAGGGCTAGACCTAGAAGAGCATGGAATGAATGCTTATCCTGACTTTAGACTTAACCAACACTAACACATTTCTTTACGTTTTATCCTTTAAATAAATAATTATGTCATTTTTAAGCACACGAATTGTGCTAGTATTTCTACTAGCATCAGCACTAACTTTTGCCCAAAACGAAGCCACAACAGAAGAAAAATCAACCTTAGAAATAGCCTTAGATTCGTTTAAAATAAACGGTTCTATCGACACCTATTTCAGAAGTAATGAATTTGCCCCAAATACTTCTTTTGCAAAACTTAACGGTTTTGCTTTAGGAATGGTAAACATTATACTTTCGCACGAAGGGAAAAAACATGGTTTTGTTGCCGACTTTGTGTATGGCCCTAGGGGTGCCGAAGCCGTATTTAACTCTTCTGGTTCGTCTAACATAATAAACCAACTTTATGCATATTATAATATAAACGATAACTTTAAAATTACACTCGGTAATTTTAATACGTTTCTTGGGTATGAGGTTATTTCGCCAGTGGGCAACTTCAATTATTCGACCTCTTATTTATTTTCATACGGTCCTTTTTCCCATACTGGAATAAAAATTGATATCGGAATTGCTGAAGACGCTTCGCTTATGTTAGCTGTGCTAAACCAAACGGACTATACCGAAGCAAACTCCTATTCATTAAGCGATGGCACTAAGACCGCTTTCGAAAGTTATATGTACGGAGTGCAATTGGGTATATCAGGGCAATATCTTAATCTTTTGGCTGGAAAAAGATATACTCAAATTGATTATACTGGTGGATTCAATTTTTCGGAAGACTTTTTCTTAGGCATAAACACAAGTGCCACACTGTTAGAAGATGACGCACAATTTTTTGGAGTAGCACTCTATCCACAACTTGCATTATCGGATAGCTTTGATGTAGGGCTAAGAGGCGAATATTTTACTGAATCCAAAGGAGGTGCAGGTGCACTCTACACAGGCACATTAGATGGCGTAAGAGTTGGCAATGCAAACAATACATCGATAACACTAACAGGAAGTTATAGCAATGGTAATTTCACCGTAAAACCTGAGATTAGATTGGATTTTGCCTCCGATAATATTTACACGAAAAGTACTAATGAAAACACAGACAGTTTAGGCTCCTTTGTTTTAGCTGCTATATACTCGTTCTAATTGGTTTAAAAAAAAATATTATTTTTAGAGAAGCTAAACAGTTAATCTAAAATAAGATAAGGTTATGAACCAAAATAAAACCCAACAAACTGATGCAAGCGTGCATCAGTTTTTGGATCAAGTAGAACCTGAACAAAAAAAGAAAGATTCTTTTCAACTTTTGGAACTGCTGTCGGACATTACCAAGGCAGAGCCCAAAATGTGGGGAGGCAGTATTATAGGCTTTGGGGAGTATCACTACAAATATAAAAGCGGGCGCGAGGGCGACTGGTTTCTCAGTGGGTTTTCGCCTAGAAAAAACGCCTTAACCCTTTACCTTATGTGCGATTTGTCGCACGAGAATTTGAATTTTGAAAACTTAGGCAAACACAAAGTAAGCAAAGGTTGTCTTTATATTAAAAAACTTGAAGATATTGATGTAACGGTACTTAGGGGAATTATTATAGAGTCGATAAAGCTAACCAAAGAAATGTATGCTTAGGGGTAGCACAGCTACTTTTATTATATTGTTACTTTTTATCTAAAACTACTTCATCGTATTTTTTGTTGTATGATGTTTTTATATATAACAAAAATGATATAAATTTGAATTCAAAAGAATTAATTAAGGTAATAGAAAAGGACGGTTGGCTTTGTGTAAGAACCAAAGGAAGTCATCATCATTTTAAGCATCCTAAGAAAAGAGGAATTGTAACAATTCCACATCCTAAAAAAGATGTTCCTAAAGGTACACTTGCTAACATTTTTAGACAGGCAGGTATTAAAAGTTAAATTTGATGTATAAATAAAAAGAGTATAATATGAAAATAATAAATGTATATGTCGAAAAACACCTAGACGGTACATATTGGGGAAGTACTCAAAACATTCCTGGAGGGGTAACGGCTTTTGGCTCTACTCTATCGGAGTTAAAAAACAATTTGAATGTTGCCTATCAAGACTATTATGACCTCGCCATAGAACTAAAAGAGTCCTATGCAGATACGTTGGAACAGAGTGTTGAGTTTAATTATAAGCTAGACCTACAAAGCCTTTTTGAGTTATTACCAGAAATAAAAATATCGAGCATTGCTCAAAAAGCAAATATTAACCCTTCTCTATTACGGCAATATAAAACAGGTAAGACAGAAGCATCAGAACGGCAAGCAAAAAAAGTGCTAGACGCTGTTCACGATTTAGGACATGAATTACTATCAATTAATTTTTAGTGGTAGTCGTTCTTAAATAAAATCAACTGTGTTCCTTTGAGTAGATTCTGAGATACAAAGAAATTGTATCTTCGAGTAAGCCTCTTGTGGCTGTCACTTCGAGTGATTTTAAGGCACGAAAAATTGTATCGAGAAGTAGAGCTAGGTTTTATATGTTCTCGATACAAAAATCACAAAATGATTTTTACTCGAACGGACAAACCCATAAAAACACAGCTAAAGGGAGTGGTATATACTACTCCTTTTTTCTATACGTTTTTATTAATTTTTTAAATTCAGGGTCATCTTTTAGTCCTTGCCAAGCCGCATTTTTGAGTATATCTTCTATTAAAACCTCTCCTCTTTCTAAAGCAATATCTAAGAAATATAATGCTTCTTTTATAAAGTCGTATTCTGCATATATATACCCTATATTATATGAAGGAAACCCTAATTCAATCGCTTTTACGTGTTTTTCAATTGCTTGTTTATATAACCCCTCTGCTTCTTCTCTTTCTTTAGTTTTTGCTAAACCAGCTAATGAATTCAATAAATAATTATAAGCATCTGCATATTTTGGGTTTAATCCAACCATTTTTTTATGTTCCTCAGATATTTCTTGCTTATATAACTTATCTGCTCCTATCTTTTCTAGAGTTTTTCCAAAAGCAATTAATGTATTTCCAAAATTATAATATGCATTTGCATATTCTGGGTTTAATTCAATTGCTTTTTTATATTTTTTAATTGCTTGCTTATATAACTTCTCTGCTTCTTTTATTGCTTTGGTCTGCGCCAAAACGCCTAATACATATCCCAAATTATTATAGGCTCGATAATAATTTGGATTTATCCCAATCGCTTTTTCATATTTTTTAATTGCTTCATTATATAAATCCTCTACTTCTTTTTCTTCTTTTATTTGTGCTAAATTAACTAATGAAACTCCCCAATTATTATACGCTTGATAATAATTTGGATTTAGCTCAATCACTTTTTTATATTTTTTAATTGCTTCATTATATAAATCCTCTGCTTCCCCTCCCTCTTTTAACTTTGCTAAATTAACTAATGAAACCGCCCAATTATTATACGCTTGATAATAATTGGGATTTAGTTCAATCGCTTTTTTATATTTCTTAATCGCTTCATTATATAACTTTTCTCGTTCTTTTCCTTCTTTTATTTTTGCTAAATCAGCTAATAAAACCCCAAAATTATAATATGCTTCAGAATAATTTGGATTTATCTCAACTGCTTTTTCATATTTTTCAATCGCTTGTTTATAAAACTTCTCTACTTCTTCTCCTTCTTTTATCTTTGCTAAACCATTTAATGAACCCCCCCAATTATAATAGGGTTCAGAATAATTTGGATTTATCTCAACTGCTTTTATATATTTTTCAATCGCTTGTTTATAAAACTTCTCTACTTCTTCTCCTTCTTTTATCTCTGCTAAACCATTTAATGAAACCCCCCAATTATTATAAGCAGTTGTAAATTTTGGGTCTAATTCGATCGCTTTTTCATATTTTTTAATTGCTTCATTATATAAATCCTCTGCTGCCCTTCCTTCTATTATCTTTGCTAAACCATTTAATGAAGCTCCCCAATTATTATAAGCTTGGGGATGATTTGGATTTAACTCAATCGCTTTCTTATATTTTTTAATCGCTTCATTATATAACTCCTTTGCTTCTTCTCTTCCTTTTATCTCTGCTAAACTAAATAATAAACCTCCCCAGTTATTATAGGCTTGATAATAATTAGGGTTTAATTCAGTCGCTTCTTTGTACTTCTCATCAGCTTTATTGTATAGCTCTTCTCGTTCTTTACCTGATTTAGTCTTTGCTAAAACATTAAAAAGAAAGCCTGCATAAGCGACTAAGAGTACACCATCTTCTGGGTATTCTTTCAATCCTTCTGAATAAATATCGTTTGCTTTATCTTTATCTTGTTCTTCTTGGGCTTTAAGCACATAGTCTAATGCGCCTTTAAATAATTTTCTTACCCCAGAAGGAGAGTTTTCACTATATAATAACTCAATTAAATCACTTTTTAGTTTAATGATTTTATTCTTTGAAGAAATAATAAAGTCGTGATCTTCAATCTTTTTCTCTCCTAAGTCAGTAAAAAACTGGTAGTTCAACTCTTCATTGAGGTTAATCATCAGCTCATCAAAACCTTTAATTTCTATAAAGTAATCCTTCTCAGTCAATAGTTCTTTAATTTTAGTATTGAGGTTTTCTCCAGCCCTTACACACCAGTAAATCGGGTTTCTTTTAGAAGCATCAACACTTTTTAAATAATTCATTAAACTTCCGTCATTCCCACCATAGCCCACTACCAATAAATTACAATTTTTTAAAAGTGACTTTATATTTCGTTTCCACTGTTTATCTAAGGTATTTGTTCTTTCATCGTTGATAGGATGAAGATATAGGTCTCTATGTATTTTTATAATCGTAGGTCGCTCGGACTGTGTTGAAATAAAATCTGCAAGTACCTCGTGTCCCACAACAAGAGGTTTAGCGTTGGTGTACATTCGCACGGCATCTTCTACCAATTGGTCGAAATTTGTAGTTATGACAAAATTGTGCTTTTCTTTGGCAAGAATCTGTGCAAGGATAGTATAGCCAACACTTGAGTTTATTGCTTCGCTCTCCATCAGTGCTATAAGTTCTTCATACCCCCCTTGAGGTGATGCTTCAAACCTCTTTTGGTATATGTCTGGGTAACTGGCTTCTATATTGTCCTCGTCAAAATCAACATCTTTTTCCCACTTTTCTCGCTCTGTGTCTGTTAGCTCATTTTTTATTCTTTCATACCACTTCGTTGCTAATTCCCCTCCTGTGAGTATCCCCGAGCTTTTGGAGGCCCCTGCCCCAAGCAAAAAACAAAAGCGATTTTCTGAACTTTTCCCTTTTTTTATATCGCCAAATGTTCCTATAAGTTGTTTTTGCGAAATAGATTTGGGTTTATTATTTGACATAGCTAAAATTAAACGCGCTCTATTTTTGCACCAATGGCTTGCAGGCGTTCTACTATGTTTTCGTAGCCGCGGTCTATTTGCTCAATGTTATGTATGGTGCTTGTACCTTTTGCCGATAGGGCGGCAATAAGCAACGATATGCCGGCTCTAATGTCGGGCGAGGTAAGTGTAGCAGCCTTTAGTTGCGACTCAAAATTGTGTCCTATAATAGAGGCGCGGTGGGGGTCGCAAAGAATAATTTTTGCACCCATGTCTATAAGTTTGTCGGTAAAGAACAAACGGCTTTCGAACATTTTTTGGTGTATCAATACACTCCCTTTTGCTTGTGTGGCAACCACAAGTATAATACTTAAAAGGTCGGGCGTAAACCCAGGCCAAGGGGCATCGGAAATCGTAAGCACAGAGCCGTCTATATAATTTTGTATCTCATAGCCATCACTATGGGCAGGGATATATATGTCGTTTCCGCGTTTCTCAAGTGTAAGCCCCAGTTTTTCGAAAACTAAAGGTATTTGCCCCAAAAAGTCCCATTCTACATTTTTAATCGTCAATTCACTTTGGGTAAGTGCTGCTAAGCCAATCCAACTCCCAATTTCAATCATATCCGGAAGCACACGGTGTTCCGTACCGCCCAATTCTTCTACACCCTCTATGGTTAATAAGTTCGAGCCGACCCCGCTTATTTTAGCACCCATGCGATTAAGCATTGCACAGAGCTGTTGCAAATAGGGTTCGCAAGCAGCATTATAAATTGTGGTAATACCCGTAGCAAAAACGGCTGCCATTATAATATTGGCAGTTCCAGTTACCGAGGCTTCTTCTAATAATATTGATGTTCCTACGAGTTCTTTCGCCTCAACCGTATAAAAATAATCTTCTCTATCGTAGTTAAAACTTGCGCCTAACTTAACCATCGCCTCAAAATGAGTATCTAATCTTCTTCGTCCTATTTTGTCTCCCCCTGGTCTAGGAATACTTCCTTTTTTGAAACGTCCCAAAAAAGGCCCCAACAACATAACCGAACCGCGTAACCCTTTGCCTTCTTCCTTAAATTCGTCTGAAGTTAAATAATCTAAATTAACCTCATCTGCCTGAAATGTATAACTGCCCTTAGCTAGTTCTGTAACCTTCACCCCAAAGTTGCGTAATATTACAATAAGCCTGTTAACGTCTATAATATCTGGAATATTATGAATTGTTACAGCCTCGGCTGTGAGTAGAACTGCGCAAATAATTTGAAGGGCTTCATTTTTAGCACCCTGTGGTGTAATTTCTCCTTCTAGTTGGTGTCCACCTTCAATAACAAATGTTCCCATAGTCTCAACCTAGTAGCGTTTCCTATTATTACGGTTTGGCTTTTTATACCTTGTCGCCTGATTACTTCTTGGTCCGTTTCCATTTTTGGGTTTGGACTTTAAAAATTCGGAAGACTCTGTTAATGGTAAAAAATCTGGGCTAACCGATAAAGAACCTTCGGAAAGTTCAGTTAAGTGCTGAAAAATAACCTCGTCTTCAACAGTGTCCTTGTTCCAGTTTAAAAAGCATTTCTTCATGTGGTTTGCAATATTAAACACCAAAGCCTGTTTCATTTCGCCTTCGTCCCAACTCATAGCAACATCAATCATTCTTTTAATATTATTACCATAAAAACGGTATTTCGGAAAAGTTTGAGGATACGTTAATGTCTGTGGGCGTTCTTCTAACAACTCGCGCATAGGTTTTTCATAAGGCGAATCTACTTCGAGTTTAAAGTCTGACATTATAAATAACTGATCCCATAGCTTATGCTGAAAATCTGGCACATCGCGCAAATGCGGATTTAAATTACCCATTACGCCAATAATAGCCTTCGCTTTTTTGTTGCGTTCTTCCTTATCATCGGTTTCGAGCATTTGATCAACCATAATATGAATATGTCTTCCGTATTCTGGGATTACTAAAGGAGTTCGCTCCGAGTTATATTGTAGTGCTTCCATAAAGTGTTTAGGGTAATTTTCTAAGTAATTTAATGCAAAGTAATCTATTTTGAAGAATTACTAAAATATTTAATTTTATAATGTAATAATTCCCTCAATTGTACTAGCGGATTTATATACATCTATTACTTCGTCAGGGCTTTTCATATCTGCCAAAAATGAGACACTGACAAAGGTTTTTTTGCTTGAGTTTCTAAGTTTAAATGTAGCCGTTTTACCTTCGAAAATATACTTTAATTGATTTATTTTGTTTTGCTGGTCTTTGGTTATAAATTTGAATAAAAAAGGCCCTGGCCACTCTTGAGAATTTGCGAGTTGTTCGCGAAAACGTGAATAAAATTCTTCTATATTTTCTTTAGGAATCATTAAGACTAGTCTATTTTTATACAAATATAATTCAAATAGATAAAACCAATATCATCGCATCGAAAACTCCATATAAAACTATAATGCCTTTGCACAAATGAATACACCCAAAGACATATTAAAAACGTTTTGGGGGTTCAGTGCGTTTCGACCCTTGCAAGAGCAGATAATAAACGATGTTCTTCTAAACAAAGATGTCGTTATTTTACTGCCCACTGGCGGAGGAAAATCGTTGTGTTATCAATTGCCAGCTTTACTATCCGACGGGTGTACTTTGGTTATTTCTCCTTTAATTTCACTAATGCAAGATCAAGTAAACGAACTCAATGCAAAAGGAATTAAAAGCATGATGTTTAACAACACACAGCCCATAAGCGTGCAACTAGATAATTGCATTTACGGGAAGTATAAGTTAATTTATTGCTCCCCAGAGAAAACACTATCTAAAGAATTTCAGGCACGTATAAAAGAATTAAACATTAACCGCATTGCAGTTGACGAGGCACATTGTATTTCGGAATGGGGTAATGATTTTAGACCTGCATTTAAACAACTAAAATTTCTGAGAGAACTATTACCTGACGTTCCCATAATAGCGGCTACAGGTACAGCTACTCCTATAGTTCTAAAAGATATTAGGTCGAGTTTAAGTTTAAAAAATGATAGTGTTTTTAAAAGCACATTTGCGCGTCCTAACATCCGAATTTCTATACAGCATACCGAAGATAAATACGGTGCACTTATTAAGCTATTATCTCAAAGAAAAGACTCGGGGATTGTCTATTGTGGCAGTAGAAGAGAAACAGAAGAAGTTGCTAGCCTCCTCCAAAATAACGGGGTTTCAAGTGACTATTTTCATGGAGGAAAAAGTACAAGTGAAAAACAAGAGTTACTACAAAATTGGAAGACCGAAAGAATAAAAGTAATGGTTGCTACCAACGCTTTTGGTATGGGTATAGATAAAAACGAAGTAAGCTGTGTAATACATTTAAATCTACCTTTTAGTATTGAAAATTATTATCAAGAAATTGGTAGAGCCGGACGAAATGGGAGTATCGCCGATGCCGTATTGTTGGTACATCAAAACGACAAGAATCGCATTAAAAGTCAATATCTAACATCCTTGCCAGATAAAGAATTTATAAAAACGTGTTATAAAAATTTATGCAACTATTTATATGTCGCCTATGGCGAAGGCTTTGAGTTGGTTTCCAATTTTTCCCTATCAAATTTTTGTGCATCCTATAGCTTAAATTCAAAAAGAGCACTCACAACACTTTCTTATTTAGAACAAGAAGGCGTATTTAATCTTTTGCAGTATAGCAAGCATAGAGCTACAGTTGAGTTTACACTAAATCAAAGTCAAACACTAGAATTATTTAAAACGAAAACACAAGATAGTCGAGTTATTCAACAAATAATTCGAAACCACGCAGGCGTGTTTCAAAACAAAGTTGAGCTTGATTTGAATATGCTTACCAACCTAACAAAACTCCCGTTTAAAACGGTCATTAAAGCGTTACAAAAATGGCATGCCGAGGGTAATCTTATCTTAGATTATAACGAAACAGATATACAATTACAATGGCTTGTTCCTCGCGAGGATGATTATACTTTAGCGCCTCTTTTCAATAGATTGTCGCAGTACAATAAGGTAAAAAAGAAAAAAATTGAGGCTATGATTACGTACGCCTTTTCGAATGAAACGTGCAAACAAAAAGAAATACTTAATTATTTTGGGGAACAGCTTTCAAAAAATTGCCAACAGTGTAGCGCATCAGATTGTACTACTCCTAAAAAAGTAAAACAAAGGTTGCTTGAGCTTCAAAAAATAATTTGCCTACATTTAAAAGACAAAGAAATGAATATGAGGGAATTGAATTATTCCATTGCAAATTATACTACTTTTGAAGTTAGCGAAAGTATAAGGTTATTACTAAATACAGAGCAGATATATTTAACCAAAACGAATACGTTAAGATTAAAATAAAATATGAGAATTGTCTTTATGGGGACACCCCAATTTGCAGTATATACACTAAAAACTCTAACTGAATCGGCGCATGAGCTTGTTGGCGTGGTTACTAGCGCAGACAAACCTATGGGTAGAGGAAAAAAATTGGGGCAGTCTGCTGTAAAGCAATTTGCAGTTGAACATAATTTAACATTATTTCAACCCAACAACCTAAAAGAACCATCGCTAGCAAAAGACCTTAGAGTATTAAACGCGGATATATTTATTGTGGTAGCCTTTAGAATGCTTCCCAAATCTATTTGGAGTATACCCAAAATAGGAACATTCAATTTACATGCTTCCTTATTACCCAACTACCGAGGCGCTGCACCCATAAACTGGGCAATCATCAACAATGAAACCGAGACAGGTGTTACTACATTTTTTATTGATGAAAAAATAGACACAGGTGCTATATTACTAAAAGAAAGTATAACCATTGAACCACAAGATAACGCAGGTACACTTCACGATAAACTTGCTATACTTGGCGCTGAACTTACACTAAGAACCCTTAACCATATAAATAATCTTAACCCTATACCTCAAGAGCAAACAGGGAACGAAAAGAAAGCTCCAAAATTAACGAAAGAAAACACCAAAATTGATTGGACAAAACCCCTACTTTATATTCATAATCAAATTCGCGGGTTAAATCCCTATCCTACAGCTTGGGCTATTCTTAAAAATGGAAACTCAACTCTTAATATCAAAATTTTTAAAGCTGATATAATTTATGAAAAACATTCAAAAAGTGTTGGAGACGTTTTTATTGAAGATAAAAAAATGAAAATCGCGCATATCGAGGGCTATCTTATCTGCGAAGAACTTCAATTACCTAATAAAAAAAGAATGAAAGTAAGCGATTTATTAAACGGCTTTTCTTTTAATGATAAACCCAAATTACTATAAATGTAGTGTGTTTTTAACAAAAAATAAGATTTATTAACGAAATATGTGTTTTTTTTTAACGTTTTCGCTTTGAGCTTTTCAGAAATCATATATATTTGTTATTATTACAAAATAATTAATTAATCATTAATCTAATATATTATGAACAAAACAGAATTAATCGACTCAATAGCAGCTGATGCTGGTATTTCAAAAGCTGCTGCTAAAAAAGCTCTTGAATCTTTCCTTGGCAATGTACAAGGTACTCTTCAAAAAGGAGGGCGTGTATCCTTAGTTGGATTTGGATCTTGGTCAGTATCTTCAAGATCTGCTCGTGATGGAAGAAACCCTCAGACTGGAGCTACTATAAAAATTGCAGCTAAAAACGTTGTAAAATTCAAAGCTGGAGCTGAGTTATCTGGATCAGTAAACTAAAACTTTGTTTACTTAATTATTATATAAAAAATCCCCTTGAAGGGGATTTTTTTTTGCAATTAAATTAAAAATATGTATTTTCAGAATGTAAATGAATTCATATCAAGGGAAATTATTAGTAGCTGAACCATCTATCTTTGGAGATTTCAATTTCCATAGATCGGTTGTTCTATTGGCAAACCATGAAAACGCAACTTCTTTAGGCTTTATTCTTAATAAACCGCTTGACTTTAACATAGAGGATATAATTCCTGAAATAAAATATACTACCAAAATTTATTATGGCGGACCCGTAGAACCCGATAATTTATATTTCATCCATAATGTCCCCAATCTTATTCCTGAAAGTATCCCCATAGATTCTAATATATACTGGGGTGGAGATTTTGAGCAAACAGTTCAACTACTTAATCAAAATAAAATTAACAAGTCAAATATTCGCTTTTTTTTAGGGTATTCCGGATGGGGCGAAGGTCAACTTCAAAGTGAAATTGAACTCAATTCCTGGATTGTGAAAGATAATTTTGATGCCTCAGAGTTAATTAATATAGAATCTAAATCTTTTTGGAGGAAACAAATTATATCTATGGGAGGAGATTATTTAATTTGGGGAAATACTCCCGAAAACCCAAACTATAACTAGTTTAGACGATACCGTACTATCCATTTGTTAAATATAGTTTCTGTTATTGTTGAAACAAACATTTTCTTGCGATATTGCTTTATAGACTTTATACCATAATTTAAGTTTACAATAAACAGCTCATCTGCTTTTTGAATTTCAAAAGGAGAAATATCTGTTTCGATAAGTTCTACTGCTTTCATATCTTTTATAATTTCTATAATTATTTTTCGATACACATCAGAACGGCATCCGCTACTTAAAGGCGGCGTTTTAATTTGAGACTCTTTTACAACAAATACTGCGCCGTCAATAGACTCTGTTATTTGCTTCTCGTGATTCAACAAAATACAATCTTCCAACTCGTTCTCAAAAGCATATACAGAAGCTAGTTGGCGCAAGCGAATATTTGTAGGCTCTAAATTACCATAAAGACCTTTAGTAATCCAATGGTCTTTATATATATCAATATTCAAATCAGAATACCGAAGGACATTCGGAGTATCCTGTGTTTTGGCTGTTAGCAATAACGAAACCGTAGGTATTGGGTTATTTCTAGAAGGGTGCTCATTTAAAAAAAAAGAAAAAAGAACGCAAGCAGAAGATTTTTCAATCTCATTTTCTTTTAATGCGAGTTGAACTTGATCTTGTAAATACTCCATAGTAAACGACATTGGAATATCTAAGCGTAGAATACGCATAGACGACATAATTCTAAAATAATGAGCTTCCCAAAAAATTATTCTACCTGCTTCAACACGAACATATTCTGAAAGAACAGATCCAGAAGATAAAGAGATTAGTTCTTGATTGGAAATTAAACCAAAACTAGAATAGACTTCCCCGTTAAATACTATCATAGGAATTTAAGATGAACCCAGTACTTGCTTTAAGCTCGATGCAAAATTATTCCAAAGCATTTTTGTTTCTTCAAGTTCGTCTTCATCAGAAAAATCGGAAATAATTAGCGAAACATCTTTCGTGATTTCATCTACTTCAATTTTAAATTCAAAGTAACATTCGTCTTGATCTTCTTCGCCATTTATCCAACGAAACCTTACTCTCTCATTATTTTTCTTTGCGAGCAATTTTGCATACTCTTCACTTGCATCCCAAATAAAAGTGAAATTCTCTCCCCTAGAGTTCACATCATCGGCAAACCATTCGGACAAGCCCGAAGGTGTTGATATATATTGGAATAATAGCTGAGGAGAAGCTTGAAAATAAAATTCTAAAGAGAAAAAAACCTTTTTGGACATCGTTATATTATATATGCGACAATATATTGAAAATTATTTTGGATTAAGATAAAAAACAATTAATTTTTTGAATGTAATGATTAAAGCATTAAATTCTATTTTCTATATTTGCATCCATAATTTTGGCGAGGTAGCTCAGTTGGTTAGAGCGTCGGATTCATAACCCGGAGGTCGGGGGATCGTGCCCCCCTCTCGCTACTTTATAACTTATAGTTAATCACTTATTTATCGATACTCTTCTGTATATGTAATTGAGTGTGCTATGAAATGGCAAACACCTAATACCAAATGCAAACAAACGCTATAAAGCAATAAAAGAACGGTTACAACATCTTGAGTTTTTAAAAGGTTTATTTGAAAAAGCTATAAAAACACTTAGTCAATTAAATACACGCTTAAAATCAGCAAAGAAAGAGCTATATTTAGATATACTCAACACTATTTTATAGTTCTTATAATGACACTTAACTTTATGTCATAAAATTTTGAAAGACAACACTAAGGTTTATGAGAAAAAAATCCAATTTTAATATAATTTATATATATTTGAATATGGAATCATTACTTAACATAATCGCTATATTAGTAGCTATAAAACCAATTATTGAATTGGTGCGTTATTTATTAGTTCCAAAAAAAAATATTCTTTTTAAATAATTTTCTTTTTTTATTTAAAAAGTATTCTTAGATATGCATCCCCCTAATATTTGATTACTCACAATCATAAAAATCTAATATTTAGCTACTTACATAAAAATACAATCTCTTTATTTAATTAGCAACACCCTTAGATTGACGTGTTTTAGGTCTCTTCAAAAAAAAAGTTATTAACAGTCTAAAAACAGCAATGATTATAACTTATAATTAGTCACTCATTTAGCGATACTCTTCTGTATATGTAATTGAGTGTGCTATGAAACGGCAAACACTTTTTTAACGTTATTTAATAGGGCTTTAAAAATTCATTCTCCACTCACAATCTTTTGTGCGTGTTCCCAGCCTTCTTGCCACCACTGCTTCATTTCAATTTCGTTAAATACTAAAGAATTAGTAGTCAAAACTCGGGGGAGGTAAAATATACGAAGCTTCACGTTTTTCTCATGAGCAACCAACGTTCCTATTTTTAGGTTTTGATATTCTATTCTGTCGGAAATAAATCCAAAAAAACTACTTAACGCATCGAATGCACTACGTGATCGCACGCGGTTAGTTTGTTGAAATTCTGTGTTTAGTACAATAGCATCTACCGTAGTTGCGCCTTGGCGAATTGCTTCTTCTATTGCAATTATACACCCTAATCCACCATCTGCATACTCATATCTATTTTTAACTACCAAAGACATAAACGGCACATAGTTACATGAAATCCAAACCCAATCTACAAAATCCATATAATTACATTCATGCAACGACTTATACTCCACTTTGTTCAGCGACAAATTAGACACACACACCATTACTTCTTTATTTCCTGCTTTTATTTCGTTGAAATAGCTTTCGGGAATTTTATTTAAAATCAATTCTCTTAAGTTATTACTCTCGCCAAAGGTTTTCTTTCTTCGAATAAAATTCTTAAGTACATTTAAGTGGTTAATTTTTATCCGTGTATTGTTTCCTTTTCTACGAACTAAAAAAGGGCAATTATCAAATATACTATCTTGATTTACCGAAGTGAAATGTTGCTTAATCTCATCTATCTTCTTCATTGCCAAATGCGATATTAATAAGCTACCTGTTGAAGTACCCAAAAAAAGATCGTAGTCTTGTTTTGCTTCTTCAATGAGATACTGAGACACGCCTCCAGCAAATGCACCCTTACTCCCTCCACCAGAAATTACTAATGCTGATTTTGACATAAAACAGATTTAATTATAAACACTAAAAATACAATGTTTTTAAATTAAAATGAAATTATAAAAACTCTTAAAAAAAATTAACTTCGTAAAGAATATGGATTTACTCGAAACCCCCATAGAATATCTAAAAGGCATTGGACCTAACAGAGCAAGTTTGTTTAAAGAAGAATTGGGGATTAAAACTTTTAGAGATTTATTACATTTTTTTCCGAACCGTTATATCGACAGAACAAAGTTTCATAACCTAGGGGAGTTACCAAAAAACAGTTCAGAAGTACAAATAAAAGGAGTAATTTTATCTCACAAAATTGTTCCTCAAGCAAAAGGTAAAAGACTAGTCGCTACGTTCTCAGACGGTACAA
This sequence comes from Candidatus Arcticimaribacter sp., assembly GCA_965277835.1. GTDB lineage: Bacteria > Bacteroidota > Bacteroidia > Flavobacteriales > Flavobacteriaceae > Arcticimaribacter. The sequence goes on from OZ255841.1 coordinate 666,914, forward strand.
GTACTATCGAAATGGTTTGGTTTAGAGGCTACAAGTGGGTTCAAGAAAACCTAAAAACGGGAGCTACTTATATTGCATTTGGTAGGCTAAACTGGTATAAGCAAACTCCGTCTATACCTCACCCCGAGCTTACGCTAGAAATCGATTATAAACAAAGCCCTTTTAAAGGGTTCAATCCCATATATCCTTCTACCGAAAAATTAATTAACAAAGGGATTAGCCAGAAGATAATGAAGCAATCTATGGAACATTTGTTCCTTCGTATTCATGGTGATTTAAACGAAACTCTCCCCTTATATATTAGAGAAGAATTACGGCTTATTTCAAGAAAAGATGCAACGGTTCAAATTCACTTCCCAGCAAATCAAAACCAGTTAACACAAGCACAAATTCGATTGAAGTTTGAAGAGTTATTTTATATTCAAATGCAGTTATTACAAAGAAAAAGACTGCAGAAACAAAAAATAAAAGGGCATTTTTTTAAACGTGTAGGAGACAATTTTAATCGTTTCTATTCGCATCACTTATCTTTTCAACTCACATCTGCACAACAACGTGTAGTGCGCGAAATTCGAGCTGACACAAACACTGGCAAGCAAATGAACCGACTACTACAAGGCGATGTAGGTTCGGGCAAAACAATGGTTGCATTGCTAAGTATGCTTATTGCAATAGATAACAATTTTCAAGCTTGCCTAATGGCCCCTACTGAAGTGCTATCGCAACAACACTTCCAGTCGCTCAAAGAAACACTCGGCGATATGGATATCAAAATTGCACTGTTGACTGGCTCAACCAAAACGAGTGAACGCAAACTAATTCACGAATCGCTAGAAAACGGCACACTTCACATACTCATTGGTACGCACGCACTAGTCGAAGAAAAAGTGCAATTCAAAAACCTTGGAATAGCTATTATAGATGAACAACACCGCTTTGGGGTCGCTCAACGTGCAAAACTTTGGAAAAAAAACACCATTCCGCCTCATATTCTTGTAATGACTGCCACACCCATACCCCGAACCTTAGCAATGAGCATATATGGAGACTTGGATATTTCGGTAATTGATGAGTTGCCGCCTGGAAGAAAACCCGTTAAAACTGTGCTTAGAAGCGATGCAAACCGACTGGGTGTTTTTAAGTTTGTAAAAGATGAGATAAAACTAGGGAGGCAGATTTATGTAGTATATCCACTGATAAAAGAATCCGAAAAAATGGATTATAAAGATTTAATGGATGGATATGAAAGTTTAACCCGAGAATTCCCAAAGCCCGAGTACCAAATTAGTATTGTTCATGGGCAAATGAAACCAAAAGATAAAGACCTCGAAATGCAACGCTTTATTGATGGTAAAACACAAATTATGGTAGCAACCACCGTAATTGAAGTAGGCGTAAACGTAGCGAATGCCTCGGTAATGATTATCGAAAGTGCCGAGAGGTTTGGACTATCGCAATTGCACCAACTACGAGGTCGAGTAGGACGTGGAAACGAGCAAAGCTATTGCATTCTTATGAGCGGTTATAAAAAATCTGCCGAAGCAAACACGCGCCTACAAACCATGGCACAAACAAACGATGGATTTGAAATCGCAGAAATTGATCTTCGCCTCAGAGGGCCAGGTAACCTTATGGGAACACAGCAAAGCGGAATTCTACAGCTAAAAATAGCAGACCTAGTACGCGACCACGACCTGTTAAAAACAGCAAGATCCTATGCCCAAAACATCCTGAAGAATGACCCTACCCTAAGCGACAAAAAGCACCAAGAAGTAAAATACACCTATGCAAAAATAATTGCCCACAAAAACATTTGGAATTATATTAGTTAGCCCCTCTTAAGACTAAATTATAAAATCAAAATATCAAAAGGTAATTTTAGTAGATAGATGTTTATATTTGTTTTTTGATAAAATTAATATAACACTTAACTAAATGAAAGTTTCCTATAACTGGATTCAAGACTATCTAAAAGTAAACCTTCCACTAGAAAAACAATTAGAATTATTAACCGACTTAGGTCTGGAGGTTGAGGGTACTACGCCTTTTGAATCCATTAAAGGGAGTTTGCAAGGTGTGCTTGTGGGCGAGGTTATGTCTTGCGTTCCTCACCCAAACGCAGACCGTCTTAAGGTAACTCAGGTAAACCTTGGTACAGGCGAAAATGTTCAGATTGTATGCGGTGCACCCAATGTAGCTGCTGGGCAAAAAGTTCCGGTAGCAACCGTAGGTACAATGCTATATGACAAAGATGGGAATGGTTTTGAGATTAAAAAAAGTAAAATTAGAGGCGAAATAAGCCACGGAATGATTTGTTCCGAAAGCGAATTGCAGCTAGGTACGGCAAGTGATGGCATTATGGTACTAAATGAAGATCTAAACCCAGGTGCTCCATGTACCGAAGTATTTAACATAGAAACAGATACTGCAATTGAAATTGGGCTTACTCCAAACAGAGCAGATGCAATGAGCCATATGGGAGTGGCACGCGACCTAAAAGCAGGCTGTTCTCAGCTCGGAATACAAGCAGAATGGAATATACCCAGCATCAATGACTTTAGAATTGAAGACACTACAAATATTATAAAAATAAACATTGAAGACACAGAAGGTGCACCGCAATATTATGGAATAACAATCTCTGATATTGAAATAAAACCCTCACCAAAATGGCTTCAGAACAGGCTTAGTGCCATAGGTATTGCTCCAAAAAATAATGTGGTAGATGCCACTAATTATATTTTACACGACTTAGGGCAACCTTTACATGCCTTTGATGCCGACAAAATTAAAGGACAGATACGAGTAAAAACATTGCCTGCTAACACAAAATTTAAGACCTTAGACGGAGACGTACGAGAGCTACACCACGAAGATCTAATGATTTGCGATGACGAAAAACCACTTTGTATTGCAGGTGTGTTTGGAGGCTTAGAGTCTGGGGTGTCAGAAACCACAAAATCTATTTTCTTAGAAAGTGCGTATTTTAACCCTGTAAGCATTAGAAAAACAGCCAAAAGACACGGACTAAATACAGACGCATCATTTAGGTTTGAAAGAGGCATTGACCCCGAAATTGGCATCTTCGCGCTGAAAAGAGCTGCCATCTTAATTCAAGAAATTGCTGGAGGAAAAATAAGTAGCGAAATTCAAGAACAAGCACAAAAACTTGCTGATAAGGTTAATCTCTTTTTGCGTTTTGACAAAGTTACTCAAGTAGCAGGAATAAAATTATCTGAAGAAGTCTTAGCAAAAATATTGCAGTCCCTCGAAATAGAAATTTATAACCAAACCGAAGAAGGCTTTGCTATACGCATTCCACGGTATCGGGTAGATGTAACCCGAGAGGCAGACGTGATTGAAGAAATATTAAGAGTTTATGGATATAACAATATAGAGACCTCAGCGACACTCACTACTGTTTTTCCAGAATATAAACTCAAAACTCAGCATAAGGTCGAAACAATTACGGCAAAGCTACTTAATGGGCATGGGTTTTCAGAAGTAATAAATAATTCGCTTACTAATTCTACTTATGCAAAGCTGTCACCACAACTCGAAGCACTTTCTAAAGTAGAACTGCTAAATCCCTTGGGGCAAGATCTTTCACAGCTTCGCTCTAGCCTTTTGTTTTCTATGCTCGAGGTTATTCAGTTTAACAACAACAGACAACAAAAAGATTTGGCAATTTATGAGTTCGGAAAGTCCTATAGTAAAACAGAAGATGCGTTTGCAGAGTCTAAAAGACTAGGTATTGCCCTAACTGGAAACAAAAATGCTGAGCTGTGGAACAACCCCGCTACAAAAGTAAGTTTGTTTGACCTAAAAGGGACTGTCATTGCATTGCTACAAAACCTAGGCATAACATTGCACAAGGAACAAACCACCGAAATAGACTACTTCTCCGAAGGGTTAAGTTTTTGGGTTGCAAATAAACCTATTGTACACTTTGGAGTAGTTAGCAAAAAAGTGGCAGACCATTTTTCTATTGATTCCGAGGTTTTATTTGCCGATTTCGATTGGGATTTGGTCTATAAATTTGCATTTAGAAAAGAAGTTACCGCAGAAGAAATATCGAAATTCCCAACCTCGCGCAGGGACTTTGCTCTGCTAGTTGACAAAAGCGTGAGTTTTGCTGACCTAGAGGCAGCCGCTTTTAAGACCGACCGCAAACTGCTAAAAGAAGTCTCTTTGTTTGATGTCTATGAAGGCAAGAACCTACCCGAAGGAAAAAAATCGTACGGGCTGAGTTTCTATTTTACAGACCATCACAAAACCCTTACCGACAAAAATGTAAACCGTATTATGCAAAAATTACAAACCGAGTTTGAAAATAATTTTGGGGCTACATTGAGATAAGAACATAAAGAATTTTGGCGAAAATAGAAGTATTTTAAAAGTTTAATTAATACAATAAAAACTAATGCCAAAAAAAATGTATAGCATATACTCTTTTTAAGTTACACACAATATAAAAAACCAATAAGGCAGCATTTGGATATTATAAACATAAACCTTACTTTTAACGTTAGTAACGCAATGTGTGATTATGATTATTTCATTTGGTTCGAAAGAAACCGAAAAAATATGGAGTGGTATTCGAGTTAAAAAAATACCAATTGAAATTCAAAATATAGGGAGGCGAAAGCTAAGGATGTTAAATAATGCTCACGATATTATAGACATGAAAGTACCACCTTCTAATCGACTTGAAAAATTGATTGGAAAACTACATGACTTTTATAGCATTAGAATCAACAAACAATGGAGAGTAATATTTCAATGGGAAAATGGAAACGCAAGCGAAGTTAAAATAATTGATTACCATTAAAAGAATAATATATGGAAAAATTAAGAAACATACACCCTGGCGAGGTTTTAAACTATGAATTTCTTAAACCGTTAGAAATTACGGCTTATAGACTTTCGAAAGACCTAAAAATACCGCAAACAAGGGTTTCGGAAATAATAAAAAGCAGACGTAGAATAACTACAGATACGGCTTTACGGCTAAGTAAATATTTTGGAAATTCAGCTAAGTTTTGGCTTGGGCTTCAAGATGATTTTGACCTCGAAGAAGAACGAAATAAAAAGAAAGCAGAACTAGATAAAATAAAAAAAATTGAACATAAAAACATCGTCAACATTCATTAAAAAAATGATGATGTAAACCGTATTATGCAAAAATTACAAAAAGAATTTGAAACCAATTTTAATGCTAGCTTACGATGAAAATGAAAAAACCCGATAGTAACTACACTAGAGTTTTTACTGGAAACGCCGTAGCGGTGCTTTCTATTATAAATGCGCTAGAAGAAAAAAACATTATTCCCGTAGTAAAAGACGACTCGGAGTCGGCACGTCTCGCCGGTTTTGGTGCCGTTGCCCCTACAATGCAAGAGCTTTTTGTACACAAAGACGAGCTCGATACTGCCGTGAAAATTATTGAACAGCTAACTTAGTTCAAAACCCAAGGGAGGGGTACATTTTTTTTAACTCGAGGTAAATAAAACCTAAACCGCATAGTATTATAAGAACCGTAATTACTATTTGTTTATACGTCCACATAGTTGTACCTAAAAATGAATAGATAATAATTTTTCTCCTAAATTATGAACAGCATCTAACGTTTTTATAGCTTGTACCTCCGATACTTCTGTCTTACTTGTTTTATATTGTCGTAATAAATTTACATTCTTCATATACTCTTATTTTTTATCAAATTTCTTTTAAAAAACCACATTACGCAGTTTTGTTTTTCGATGCACCTCACTGTTTCAGCTACAAAATTTAATTAAATTAACAAAATTCTACTGAATTCATCGCGATATAAAATAGTTTACCTATATTAATCGTGAAAAACTAAACTATTATTATGCATTTTATTGTATTTATCGCCTTTACGGCACTCGTAGGAATTATAGCGTATTTAGCAACTCGAAACACAGACGAAACCTCGTCTGACGGTTATTTTTTAGGAGGTCGAAGCCTCACTGGTGTTGTCATTGCAGGCTCTTTGTTGCTTACCAATTTATCGACCGAACAAATTGTTGGGTTAAACGGTTCTGCCTATGACGAGGGTATATTAGTAATGGCATGGGAAACTTTTGCTGCATTGGCAATGGTAATTACTGCCATAGTGTTGCTGCCTCGCTACTTAAAAGGTGGAATTACCACCATACCCCAGTTTCTAGAAAGACGATATGACACCATGACCAAAACTATAACCTCGGGCTTATTTCTCAGTGGTTATATGGTGGTTCTACTACCTATTGTTTTATACTCTGGTGCATTGGCACTAAACGGTATGTTTTCTATTCCCGAAATACTTGGAGTATCAGAAGGCACTGCCCTAGTAATAACTGTTTGGTCTATTGGATTAATAGGCTCGGTCTATGCTATATTTGGTGGGCTAAAGGCTGTTGCCGTATCGGACACCGTAAATGCCGTAGGGCTTTTAATTGGCGGCACCATGATACCTATTTTTGGATTACTCTACATAGGTGATGGTAGCCTTATGCACGGCATTGAGTCGTTAATGGCTTCGAACCCATCGAAATTTAAAGTTGTAGGAAGTACCGAATCTTCTATCCCGTTTGCTACCCTATTCACAGGAATGATGCTTGTGCATCTGTTCTACTGGGGAACAAACCAAGCTATTATTCAGCGTGCGCTAGGTGCAAAAAACCTAGTAGAAGGACAAAAAGGACTTATATTCGCTGGGTTTATCAAAATACTAGGACCTATTATTGTAGTGCTCCCAGGTATTATTGCGTATCATATTTTTGGAGGTGACCCAGAATTAAAAGGAGACGCATCTTATGGGCTTTTGGTAGCCAAAGTATTGCCTCCTGCCCTACTCGGCTTTTTTGCCGCAGTGCTCTTTGGTGCCATCCTAAGCTCGTTTAACTCTGCTCTAAATAGTTCGGTAACACTCTTTGGGCTAGATATATATAAGCAATACATCAAAAAAGATGCCTCCGAAAAACAAGTGGTAGTCGCTGGTAAATCGTTCGGAATTGTTATTGCCCTTTTCTCAATGCTTATTGCTCCGCTCATTGCCAATGCCCCTGCAGGTTTGTTTGGCTACCTACAAGAAGTAAACGGCTGTTACAGTATTCCTATTCTTACCATTATTGTGGTGGGCTATTTAACCAAACGCGTACCTGCTATCGCAGCAAAAATAGGAATCGCATCGGGTGTAGTTCTATATTGCTTTAGCCAATTCTATTTAAAAGTACAAGTAGAAGCTGCTGGAGGGACATATCCACACTTTTTACATATAATGGCTATTTTGTTCTGTTTCAATATTTTACTAATGCTTTTTATTGGACGCTTATCTCCAAGAACAGAAGAATATAAACAAAAATATACGGAGCAAGTAGATATTACCCCTTGGAGACTGGTTAAACCTCTTGGGCTTACTATTGCCGTTATTGTAATTCTTATATACTATGCATTCTCTTAGAAAAAGGTATTTATTCTTTATATTTGAGCTTAAAACAAAACAACTGCTATGGCAAAAATTACACTAAAAGGTAATAACATACAAACAAGTGGAGAATTACCAAAAATAGGAACACAAGCCAATGACTTTAAACTTGTAGCATCCGACTTATCCATTAAAACACTAAACGATTTTAAAGGAATGAGGTTGGTGCTAAATATTTTTCCAAGTATAGACACAGGAACGTGTGCAACCTCGGTGCGTAAGTTTAATAAATCGGCAGCCAGTCTTCATAATACGTCTGTTTTGTGTATCTCAAGGGATTTACCATTTGCTCAAGCTCGGTTTTGTGGAGCAGAAGGAATTGAAAATGTAGTAATGTTATCCGACTTCAATACAGGACAATTTGGTAAAGATTATGGTTTAGATATCATAGATGGTCCACTAGCAGGTCTAAGTTCACGATGTATCGTTATCATTGATACAGACGGCAAGATAATTTATACAGAGCAAGTTCCCGAAACTGTCGACGAACCTAACTATGATTTGGCTTTAAAAAGTTTGTAGCTTATATACCCTACAAATACATCGCCTCACGTTGCTCTTTTATCTTAGGGTCGGTCATATATTCATCGAATGTTAAAAAGCGATCTATTACACCTTTGGGAGTAAGTTCAATAATACGTGTTCCCACAGTTTGCGCAAACGCATGGTCATGTGTAGTGAGTAAAATTGTACCCTTATAATTAGTTAAAGCATTGTTTAGTGCTGTTATAGACTCTAGGTCAAGGTGATTGGTTGGTTCGTCGAATAGTAAAATATTAGACTGGCTCATCATCATTTTCGAAAGCATACATCGTACTTTTTCTCCGCCCGACAACACATCTGATTTTTTGAGAGCCTCTTCCCCACTAAAAATCATTTTCCCTAAAAAACCACGTAAAAACACTTCTTCTCGCTCTTCTTCAGTGGTTGCAAATTGTCTAAGCCAATCTACCAAATTAAGATTTCCATCTTCAAAATAGTTGTCGTGGTCTAGTGGTAGGTAGCTTTTTGAAGTAGTAACTCCCCATTGAAACGCTCCGCTACTTGCCTTTTTTAAATCATTTAATATTTCATAAAAAGAAGTAACCGCCCTAGGGTCTTTTGAGTAAACCACCACTTTGTCTCCTCTGCCAAGGTTTATATTAACATTGCTAAACAAAGTTTCGCCTTCTTGTACATAAGAAAGATTATCAACATTAAGAATTTGATCACCTGCTTCGCGCTCTTGGTTAAATATTATTGCAGGGTATCGTCGTGAAGAAGGCTTAATTTCTTCGATATTCAATTTTTCAATCATCTTTTTTCGGGAAGTCGCCTGCTTCGACTTTGCTACATTCGCCGAAAAACGAGCAATAAACTCCTGAAGTTCTTTCTTTTTATCTTCTGCTTTTTTGTTTTGTTGCACACGTTGGCGTGCAGCGAGCTGGCTCGATTCGTACCAAAATGTATAGTTGCCCGAATAATGGTTTATTTTTCCAAAATCAATATCCGAGATATGAGTGCAAACCGAATCTAAAAAATGACGGTCGTGCGAGACTACAATTACCGTATGCTCATAATTTGCCAAAAACTGTTCTAACCACGTAATAGTCTCATAATCCAAGTCGTTGGTTGGCTCATCCATTATCAAAACGTCAGGATTTCCAAAAAGGGCTTGGGCTAGTAATACCCTTACTTTCTGTATCCCGTCTAAATCTTTCATGTTGCTATAATGTAGTGCTGGTGCTATCCCCAAATGCGAAAGTAATATAGCAGCTTCGCTATCGGCATTCCATCCATTCATTTCTTCAAAAGCAATTTGAAGCTCACCTACTCTATCGCCATCCGCATCCGAAAAATCTTCTTTTGCATAAATGGTATCTATCTCTGTTTTAATCTTATAAAACTCTTGGTTACCTCTTAGCACAGTATCCAAAACCATATACTCATCAAATGCATTGTGGTTTTGCTCTAAAACAGATAAACGTTTCCCTGGTTCCAAATAAATACTCCCCGAGTTTGCTTCTTGTTTACCCGATAATATTTTGAGAAAAGTTGATTTCCCTGCACCATTAGCTCCTATTATCCCGTAGCAATTGGCTCCAGAAAATGTAACATTAACATCGTCAAACAAAATACGTTTACCAAATTGGACCGATAAATTTGAAACTGATAGCATAACCTAAATATTTAACAGCGCAAAAGTAAACAAATAGACGAGGTAATCAAATTCGTTAGGCGTTTTGCAATTAAAATGATTAAACCATTAAGAAATGAAACTTATTCTCGATATAAAACATTGTTAAACTCTACCACATATTCTATATAATATTGTATTATTTTTACCTTGTACCAATAAGCCGAAATTATAAACAAAGTTGAATAGGACGTTATATATATCAATATTATTTTTTTGCTTATGGGCATGTAATATACAGCCTACACCCGATAAAGTCCATTTGGGAGGACAAATTATAAACCCTTCTTCTAATATTGTATCCTTATATCAAGGCAATTGGCTCATAGATTCTATAGAACTAAATGAAAATAATCGGTTTTTCAAAACCTATGATTCTCTATGCTATGGTGTTTTTAAATTAGAGCATCTGCCAGGGGAGCAAAATCTTATACTGGAAAAAGGTGATAGCTTGTGGTTTAGAATAAATACTACAGATTTTAATTCTTCTTTGGTTTTTTCAGGGCGAGGTTCGGCAAAGAACAATTTTTTGATAGATATTTACCTAGCACTACAAAAAGAAAATTCTTTTTTAGCTTCTCAATATTCAAAAAACAGTTTTGAATTTAGGCACATCATTGATTCTCTATACAATGAAAAAAGAAAAATCTGGATGCGTTTTGACTCTCTAAATAAATTAACTTATAGAGCAAAAGTAATAACTCAAGCATCTTATATATATCCCTATGCAAATAGAAAAGAGCGTTATGCAATTATTCGAGGAAGAAAAAATATTATAGCTCAAGACAGTTCTTATTTTGATTTTAGGGAAAAACTAAATTTTGCAGAAGAAGATTTAGCTTACTTTGAACCTTATATGACCTATATACTCAATTTTTTAAACCTAGAAGCACTACACGAGGATGAAAGTTTTTTTGAAGCAAAAAACGAGACAAATTTTAACTTTAGACGACTCGAGGTTATTGATGAAATGATAAAAACGCCTCAGTTAAAAAATAACCTTGCGCGTTCGGTAGCCTACGAGGAGTTAATTAATTTTAAGAATTTTAAAAACCATAACCACTTTTTGCAGCATTATACAGCAATTAACACTTCCAAAGAGTATTCAGATGAAATTTTAAGCCTACAGCTTGCTTTGCGAAAAATGCAAGCCCAACAACCTTTACCTGTTCTACAGCTAGAAAATAGCGAGGCAAAACATATCTCAAGTAATCAAGCTCTTACTGGCACTCCAACCGTACTTTATTTTTGGTCACAAACGCAAATGAACCATTATAAAAAAACACAAGAGCGTGTAAAAATGTTTGAAAACAAATTTCCTAACTATCGCTATGTTGGTATTTGCATACAATCTTATAACAAGCTAGTACACGATTATCAAAAAGTTATGGAAATTAACCCTAAAGATCAATATGCTTTTGTAGATTTTGAAGAAGCAAGTGAAAAATGGGTTTTAACTCTACTAAATAAAGGGATTTTAATTGACGGAGAAGGGAAAATTATCGAAGGTTTTGGCAATTTTTATTCCTACAGCTTTGAGGAAGCATTAAAGAAAAACAGCCCTTAATGGAATCGTCAAACTCATATTGTTATATGGCTTGGAGCGGAAAATTATCTGAGTTACACAAAGTTTATCATGATTTTGAATATGGATTTAAAGCCCAAAATGACAACGACCTCTTTGGGCGTTTAATTTTAGAAATTAACCAAGCTGGATTATCATGGGATACTATTATTAATAAAAAAGAATCTATTAGAAAGGCGTATGCAAACTTTGATATTGACTCAATAGCAAATTTTACAGACTACGATATCGAAACATTACTTCAAAACCCAGGAATAATAAGAATGGCTGCAAAAATAAGAGCCATAATTTATAATGCCCAGCAAATTAAACAACTTCAGCTAGAGCATGGTTCTTTTATAAATTGGCTAGACAAACAACATCCTTTAACCGTTGACGAATGGATTAAACTCTTTAAAAAAACTTTTAAGTTTACGGGTAAAGAAATTACCAAAGAATTTCTAATGAGTAATGGCTACCTAAAAGGAGCACACGAAGAAAATTGCCCCATCTACAAAAAACATATAGAAGCACAACCCATGTGGAATGCTACAAAAAACTAATTATTCCCTTTAGAGTGATCTGCCAAAAACTGAGCTAAACCACTATCTGTCAATGGGTGTTTCATCAGTCCTTTTATGGAACTTAATGGACCTGTCATTACATCGGCACCAATTTTAGCACAATCTATTATATGCATCGTATGTCGAACAGAAGCTGCAAGAATTTCTGTATCAAAATCATAGTTATCAAATATTTCGCGGATTTCTTGAATCAAAGCCAAACCATCGGTAGAGATATCGTCTAAGCGTCCTATAAAAGGCGACACATAACTTGCGCCTGCTTTGGCTGCCAATAAGGCTTGACCCGATGAAAATATCAATGTACAATTTGTACGTATTCCTGCATCCGAAAAATACTTTAGTGCTTTTATCCCATCTTCAATCATAGGTATTTTTACTACGATTTGCGGGTGCAATGCTGCCAATTCTTCTCCTTCTTCAATCATACCACTAAGTTCTGTAGCAATTACCTCAGCAGATACATCGCCTTCGACTGCCTCGCAAATCGCAACATAATGTTTCAAAATATTATCGCGACCTACAATCCCCTCTTTTGCCATTAAAGACGGATTTGTGGTTACACCATCTAAAACTCCAAGAGCTTCGGCTTCTTTAATTTGGTCTAAGTTTGCAGTATCAATAAAAAATTTCATAAAAGTTTAGTTTTGGTAAATTTATAGTTTATAATGTTTCTTTAGTAGTCTTTCGTATGTTTTTTGTGGGAGTATTCTTTTAAGAATAAGCGAAAATTTTTGTAAAAAAGGGCCTACCGCATAATGTGGTTTCGGATTCTTAACCTTAATCAGTTTAGCTACCATAAATGCAATTTCGATAGGATTGTTACCTGTGCTTATGTGAGTGTTCATCATATCTAAGCTATTTTGATATACTTTTTGATAAGGCGAGTTTTCAATTACAGGGGCATGGTAACGCCTCGAAGCAATATCAGTAGCATAATCACCAGGAGCCAGTGTCATTATACGTATTCCCTGTTGGGCAGTTTCTAACCGAATTGCTTCCGTAAGAATATTTAATGCGCTTTTTGAAGCAGAATAAGCACCCCTAAAGGGAAGTCCCATATAACCCGCAATAGATGTAATATTAATAATAATCCCCGATTTTTTAGAACGCATTATAGGGAGTATTAACTGCATTAACGCCAAAGGACCAAAAAAGTTAGTTTCAAAATTATTACGTACTTCGTTAATATCAGTTTCTTCTACAGGCCCTGTAATACCAACCCCTGCATTGTTTATAAGTACATCTATTCTACCTTCTTTTTCTTTTAGTTTGGTTACCATATTGGTAATAGAATCTTGTTGGGTTACCTCTAACTCCAATAAATGAAAAGGAGGTTTTTCAGTATATTTTTTTGGGTTTCTGGTTGTTCCATAAACCGTATGACCAATAGAATGAAGATGTGTAGCTATAGATTTTCCTAATCCAGAGAGGGCTCCTGTAACTAATATAACTTGGCTCATAGAAAAGTAAAAAAGGCAAGCGACCTACATCACACCGCTACGACCGTATACCCTTGCTGTGTTCCCACCCTGGGGGATTAAACAGGAGCTGGTTGTGTAGGACTTGCCTATTGCAAATATACACTCCTAACTCTTTTAGACAATCATTTTGTAGTCTAAATTTCATAAACTACTTTTAGATAAAATTTTTTGCATGAAATGGCTTACTATACTTTTATCTATAATTATTCTCAAAGGCTGTGGAAGTAGTGAAAATACTTCAAAGTTTAAGATAAAAACCAATAAAAAAACCTTTGTAATTGGTGATACACTACGAATAAGCACAAAGGACAAAAAAAATATTGTTTTCGATTCGGTTGTATATACTCTTAGGGGTAAAAGAATTGAACTACCTTATGTCTTCCCTGAAAATTCACTTTTGGGAGATTATCAAATTAATGGTACTGGATTTTATAGCAGCACAGAGTACAAAGCCGATGCAAATGTACGTTTGCTCAACAACAAAGCTCCAAAGCTATATGTACACACTCTAATCAATGAATTTCCGCATGATACCGAAGCCTATATTCAAGGGCTAGAGTTTGACGGCGACATCTTATATGAAAGTACAGGATTAAAAGGAAAATCGACACTTAGGCGGGTTAACTTCAAAAGTGGAGCTGTCGAAAACAAAATTGACTTAGACGACACCTATTTTGGCGAGGGGCTTACTATCTTAAATGGAAAAATATTTCAGCTTACTTGGCAAAAAAAAATAGGTTTTATCTATGATAAAGAAACTATGCAAATGGAAAAAAGCTTCAACTTTGACCAAAGCAAAGAAGGTTGGGGGCTGTGCAACGATGGTACCTACCTGTATAAGTCTGACGGGACTTCGAAAATATGGAAACTCGACCCACAAACCCAAAAAGAACTATCGTATATAGAGGTAACTACCCACAAAACTACAATCAGTAAAATTAACGAATTGGAATGGGTCGATGGGAAAATTTATGCCAACACCTACCAATCCGACAAAGATGTAATACTTATCATAAACCCCAACAACGGAGCCGTAGAAGGTATATTGAACCCTGCCAGTCTAAGGTCTAAAGTAAAGCAAATACCCAGCCTAGACGTACTCAACGGGATAGCCTACCACAAAGAACGCGGTACTTTTTTTATAACTGGTAAAAACTGGAGTAAGATTTTTGAGGTAACTTTTGAGGAGAAATAAACCTGTTTATAGAAACTTAATAATGCAAATAAGAGCTTTAATAGTTTTAATATTTTTTCAAGTATATTCAATAAATGGGCAGACTTCATTAAAAGAAATAGAACTAAATAATGGAGTATATAATGTAGGTTTTAAGCATTATCTAAAAATTGATAGTACAAGAACCTACCAAATTAAAAATGAATTTAATAATCAATTCATAAATAGATTAATCCCTATTAGTATTTGGTATCCAGCTGAAGTTATAACCAATAACGCTATACAATTAACTGTCTTAGATTATTTAGAGGTTTTAAAAGAAGAGGAAGAATGGGAAAACTTACCAAACGAGTTTTTATTAGATTGGTTTCCTTACTTGTGGAACACACCGCAAAATAAACTCCATTTGTCCGAAAAAGTAAGTGCTTTCTCAAACATCAATTTTTTAAACGAAAAATTTCCTGTCGTAATTTATGCATCGAGTTATCAAGGGTCATCAATTGAAAATTTTGCGTTATTCGAATATTTGGCAAGTAATGGTTTTGTGGTAATATCAAGCCCTTCAAGAGGAACAGACACAAGGCTGTTGGAAGGCGGAACTGCAAAAGATGTTGAAACACAATCTAGAGATGTAGAATTTCTATTAAAAGAAATTTATCAATATGAAAATATTGACAGAGATAAAATAGCTCTTATGGGTTTTAGTTTTGGCGGACTGTCAAATACTATAACGGTTATGAAAAATAAGAACATAAAAGCGATAGTAAGCTTAGATGGAACAGAGCGATACAACTATTCTGTTTTAGAGAAATCACCTTTTTTTAATCCCGATAAGTTTAATATTCCTTATATCCATTTTGCTCAAAAGGATATTCCCGAAAAAGTTCTTACTAGCGACAAAATTTCTGCTGAGTTAAATTATAAATTTCAATTGTATGATTCTTTAAAGTATAGCAATGTTTATCGTTATAAACTTCACAACCTAACACACTCTTATTTCAGTTCCTTTGGTGTTTTATTTGCTAATAGAGATAAAAGACAAGATAAAAGTGATTATGAAATTATGGTGTCTTATAAACTATTGTCTGAATACGCCTTACAGTTTTTAAACTCTACTTTGAAAAATGAAGAGAGTGCAAAAATATTCATTGAAAATAACCCTGATAAAAATGGCTTTCCTGTAAGTTTGATTTCTAAAAAAGCAAAAAAAGCACTTGCGCCAGAATTTGATTATCAAGATTTTAATGATTTAGCATTCAATCAAAATTATCAAGATTTAATTCCATTATACAAAAAAACAGTAGCGAAACATCCAACACTTCAGCTCAAAGAAGGTATGCTAAATACGCTTGGTTTGCACTTGTCATTTAATTCCTCAAAGATTGAACAAGGTATAAATATGTTCTTTTTCGCTTTACATATTTATCCGAAATCGGCGAATTTGTACGACAGTTTAGCTGAAGTTTATCTTTATAAAAAAGATTTTAAAAACGCGATTTCTAACTTCGAGAAGTCATTAGAGTTAAATCCCGAAAATCAGAATGCAATTAATAGGCTTAAACAATTAGATAAATAAAATCTGTACTCAACAGAATAGCCTATCATAAAGAACGAGGTACTTTTTTAACAACTGATAAAAACTGGAGTAAGGTGGTTTGAAGTGCTTTTGAGGAGAAGTAGGACTTTTAGTATTCTAAACACATAGTTTAATTAATTTACAATCTAATAGTACAGCAGGATTATTCGGGTTTTTAACTTTTCTGTCCTCTATGCTAAAGCCTTCATCTTCTAGCTTTTCAATTTTTATTCTACTTGTTGTCGGAAAACTATTATACTTGTTTTTAGGTATAATACAAATTAATTCAAAGTCTTTGCCTGTTGGTTTGTGTAAGTAATTAAATACCCTTCTTGGGTTTTCTATTTGCCACATACCCCTAATTCTCAAATTTGTTATCCCTAATGGATCGACTTGATTAACTCTACCTAATTCTTTAGTTTCTGAAAACACTAAATCAGGAGTTTCTTTTACTCCCTCCGAGACTATATCCTTTATCCTTTGATAAGTTTCGTGTTCAGCAGCATATATACTACCATAAATCATCCACAAAGAATTCAAGTTCGTGTTGTCAGAAGTATGACCTATACAATAAATCAAATCTTTTACCTCCCATTCTTCACATACTTTACATTCGTTAGTAATCATTGTACTTGTTTGCCTCAAGTCAGATTTTGGATAACTACTATTTAATGCTAAGCTACTACCTGCATTTTGTGTTTTCTTTACTTCAATTGCATCCCCACCTTTTATCATAATATCTGGTGGATTGTTTTGAGCACCTAGCCAAGAAAACTTTTTACTAAAAACTTCCATCCTATCATTCTCATTATTAACTTCAAATGTATCAGCAAAAGCATCTTTTATATAGTTTTCAAGGGCTTCTCCCATACTATTAGCTCTATTTCTTCCTGAATAAAAAGTTCGGATTGCAAAATTTTTATGATTTACTATATTGTAAATCGCTTCTAAAATATTACTCATTTTATATCATTATTCTTTCTTCGCTTACTTCCTTCTTATATACTATTCTTGCTTCTATTTGAGATTTGATGCTTTTTGCCAAAAACTTTGCAAGATTAACCGGAACAGCATTTCCTATCATCTTATAACCTGCTGCAACCTTATCATAATAAAAAATGAATTTATCTGGGAATGTTTGAATTCTTGCGCACTCCCTTATACTCAAACGCCTATATAAATGTTCTTTACCTGGTACAAAAATACGCTTATTTTGTTCTATAAATTTCATTTTTGGGGCTTGTGGATGAATTGGGGCGTGCCTTCCTCCAGCTTGAATTGTAAAAGATTGTTCATCCCAACTTCTTACCCTATTTCTTGACATAAATATTGTGGAAAAACTTCCAGTCATATACTCATGGTTAACTATTTTACAATCAATACTATTTGTTTTATTATACTCTTTTGCAGGTAATACATTCTCTGTTAATTCTCCTATTGCTTCTTTAAGCGAAATTTTTGGAAACACAATTTTTGAAAATTCAAATCTAAATCCAAAATCCTTCCTTATACCAATAAAGAATATCCTCTTTCTATCTTGAGGAACATTGTAATCAGAAGCATTTAACAATTGAAACGAAAGTTCATAACCTACTTTTTCAAACATCTCTTTGATGTTTTGTAACGCTTCTTTATGCCGTGGAGCAAGCATTCCACTGACGTTTTCTGCTAAAAAGAATTTTGGCTGTTTAGCATCTAAAACACGAATAAAGTCAAAAAAAAGCTGCCCTCTTTTATCTTTAATACCTCTTAATGCACCTGCTTCGCTCCAACTTTGGCAAGGAGGACCTCCAATAATTCCATCACACTCAGGTATTTCATCTTCTTTTATATCAACTATACTCCTCCTATCTAACTTAGTATGTTTGTGATTCTTCTCATAAGTCTCCCAAATTTCTTTATCGTATTCGTTTGCCCAAATTACATTAAACCCAGACTGTTCAAAACCAAGGTCAAGACCACCCGCACCAGCAAATAAAGAAACTACATTCACATTAATGTTTTTAAATTAGTGTTCTCAATATTTCAACAATCAACTATAAAATTAACAATTTTTTTATTAGATAAATATTTTAAAAGTCTTTTCTCAAAACACTCCATTTTACTCTAGTTATAATACTAACATCTTATGGATAAACTTTAAAAGTAGTAAAATAAATAACTAAGCGTTAAACAAAGCCCGTCCGCGCATGAGTTGGTGTACTTTGTGTTTCACTTCTTGTACTACGCTCTCGTCTTGTGCCGACTGTATTACACGGTCAAAAAGGTCAACTATGGTTTCCATATCGGCTTCGTTTAGCCCTCGTGTGGTAATAGCAGCCGTGC
The DNA here is from genome assembly GCA_965277835.1 of Candidatus Arcticimaribacter sp. Classification (GTDB taxonomy): domain Bacteria; phylum Bacteroidota; class Bacteroidia; order Flavobacteriales; family Flavobacteriaceae; genus Arcticimaribacter. The sequence goes on from OZ255841.1 coordinate 685,286, forward strand.
CTACTCTAATCCCCGAAGTAACAAAAGGAGATTTATCATCGAAAGGCACCATGTTTTTATTAGCCGTTATCTCGGCTCTTACTAGCACTTGCTCGGCTTCTTTGCCAGTTATATTTTTGTTACGCAAATCTATAAGCATCATGTGGTTGTCTGTCCCACTGGAGATGAGATCATAACCTCGAGCTACAAAAGCCTTAGCCATTGCTTGTGCATTATTGCGTACACGTATCATATAATCTTTATATGAAGGTTGCAAACACTCACCAAAAGCAATTGCTTTAGCAGCAATAACGTGCTCCAAAGGACCACCTTGATTACCTGGAAAGACAGCCATATCTAACAAATGAGACATCTTACGGAGCGTTCCATTTTTTAATTTAACACCAAAGGGATTGTCAAAATCTTCGCCCATTAAAATTAATCCACCGCGTGGACCACGCAAAGTTTTGTGTGTGGTAGTGGTTACTACATGGCAGTGTGGCAAAGGATCACTCAATATACCTGTAGCAATTAGTCCTGCTGGGTGTGAAATATCCGCTAGCAAAAACGCCCCTACCTCGTCTGCAATGACACGGAATTTTGCAAAGTCAATATCTCTTGAATATGCCGAAGCACCTGCAATAATCATCTTAGGTTTTACTTCTTTGGCAATAGCCATTATGTTGTCATAGTCTAAAAGCCCTGTTTCTTTTTGCACTCCATAGAAATGTGCCTCGTATAAACGTCCCGAAAAATTGACTGGTGAACCGTGAGTTAAATGCCCTCCGTGCGCAAGGTCAAATCCAAGAATTCTATCTCCTGGTTTAATAAATGCATGAAAAACTGCTGTATTTGCCTGAGACCCCGAGTGAGGTTGTACATTAGCGTATGCTGCACCAAAAAGCTCTTTTGCCCTATCAATTGCCAACTGCTCTACTTGGTCGACTACCTCGCATCCGCCATAGTAACGTTTCCCTGGGTACCCTTCAGCATATTTATTAGTTAGTACAGAGCCTGTAGCTTCCATAACCGCAGGGCTAGTAAAATTTTCCGAAGCGATAAGCTCAACTCCATTTAGTTGTCTTTCCTCTTCTTTTTTAATTAAATTAAAAACGGCAGTATCTCTTTGCATGATGTGAAAAAATTTAAGCCCAAAAATACGTTTTTGATTTGTTCATTCTAAAGCGATATATCAACTTTTCGAAAAACTTATTAAGGATAAAATCAACAAATTTTTTAAAACTCTTCCCAAAAATTGGTCGTAAACTCCGAAAAATACTTAGGGAGTACATCATTATTCTCTTCTATTGCCTTATACTCAGTAGAAGTAAGCGGTTCATTTTCAAAAACCCGTATTTCATAATCCGAAATAGAAGTCATTTCTAAGCTTAATTTCAAAGAAATTTGATTTTGCTTTCTTCTTCCTTTTACAAACTTATTTTTTTCAATGAATTTTAATGGTCGGTCTATTCCAAAACGCATACCTTCCGATACTTGTAAATAGGTTAAACTATATTTATTATTCGTCCCTTTTGCAAAAATCATTTTTCCAGACTTTAAATATTTATTTGCAAAAATTCCTAGTAACTTAAAATTGAACAACCCTTTTACATTGGAATAATCGACTCTTGTAACAGCAAAATCTTCAGAATTAATATAAAGTGTACCTTCAAAATCTTCTCCTCCTTTGGGTTTAAAATCAATTACATAAATCAAATCTTCTCCCCTCGTAGTTAGCTCTGGTGTAGAAAAAATATATCGCCTTGGTTTCTCAATGCAGTTTAGCTCGGAGTCTTCTGCAAAAAATAGTTTTGTATAAAAACTTGCTATCCCTTCTTTTTGGTATTTGGCAAAGTTTTTCTGACGTTTTGCTTTTTTTTCTTGTCGTTTAGCTTCAAAATCTCTTAGGGCTTCTAAATCTGTACTATCTACATCTTTCTCTAAACCTTCAACATCCATTTTACCGCCAAAAAAACCTGAACGCACTTTAAAGTATGAATTCGATTTAACATTATCTTTAAGTGTTTTCTCAAGGCGATCCTGCAATGAGGTCATAATATCATCGTCTTTGTCATAGGTGTTTCGTGCCTTAATTAGGTTTATTTTTTGATTATCTTCTTCAAAATCTCCCGAATAATAGCATAGCGTTTCTACAGTGTAGTCATATACTTTGGGCATATTAATCAAAAAACTATCTAGCAATGCCCTGTTTAATTCCTTAATAGAAGTTTTATATTTAAAAACTTCAAGTCTTTCTATTTCTTGTTTATCATACTTTCTATAAAACAATCGTTTCTTGCTTAAATCCGAAGCATAATTTTGAAACATCCGCTCTTTAACCAAAGAAATAATTTTCTCTGAAGTATAATTTTTATTTGTTAAAATTACATTATTGAGTTCAATCGTTTTTGGTGCTAAATAAAGAATGCTATCCTTCCAAGGTTTTAGTACTTTAGCTAATCCGTCGTACCCAAGCGATGACACAAAAATAGAATCGTTAGCTTCGATTTGTTCTGGTAAAAGCTCAAAAAAACCTGCCTCGTTTGTAATTAATCCTTTGTTATTCGAAAAATAAATAGTTGCATAAGAAATAGGATCCTGTGTAAGACTATCCACAACTTGTACAGATATAGATTGTGCTTGTATTATCGTTGTTTGGAGTATAAAAAAGAGGATAATACAATTGCGCATTCAATATTTTTTGGACTGCAATATTAATCTTTTTATAGATTATGTTAACATTATAAAATGTTAAAAGTAAAACGTTGATTTCTCTATTATATTTTAATATTAAAATATATTTAAACTCTTAAAAAGATTTGCATAGTTACACTTAATCCTCAATTTATCAACTAAAGCATTTATATTAAAGTTTAAAAACTAAATTTAACCGCTATTTTATTTAATACTTCTATTATTTCTTGTAACTTGTTTCAATATTTGCATATTATTTTTGTCGCACTTAAATAGACAATTAACTGATATTCAATTATATGAAAATTTAAGGTCACTATTATATTGTTATATATGCTATATTCAAAAACATTCATTCGTATATTTTTTATAGGTTATTTATTGTTTTCAACACAAGTAGATGCACAATCAAAAAAACAAAAGAAAGCTGTTCCTATAAAGTTTAATTCTGAATTACATGAATCTGTTAAATACCGATCTATTGGTCCTTTTAGGGGTGGTCGTTCAGCTGCCGTTACAGGGGTGCCTAACCAACCTAAATTATTCTATTTTGGAGCTACAGGAGGGGGCGTTTGGAAAACTGAAGATGGAGGACAGACCTACTCTAATATATCGGATGGATACTTTGGAGGTAGCATTGGATCGATTGCAGTAGCACCAAGTGATTCGAATGTTATTTATGTAGGAGGTGGAGAAGTAACCGTTCGAGGGAATGTTTCTTCAGGGAAAGGTGTTTGGAAAAGTGTTGATGCTGGGGAAACATGGACTTATATGGGACTTCCAAATTCTCGACATATTCCAAGAATAGTTATTGACCCCCATAATCATAATATAGTTTATGCAGCAGTATTGGGAGATATTTATAAACCTGATAATAATCGTGGTGTCTATAAAAGTACTGATGGAGGGAAAAAATGGTCTAAAATTTTATTTAGCAATTCGCAAGCTGGAGCAGTTGAGTTAGTTGTAAGTCCATCTAATCCTAGACATTTATATGCAGCTACATGGCGTATACAACGTACCCCTTATAGTTTAAGTAGTGGAGGAAAAGGGTCAGCATTATGGAAAAGTACAGATAGTGGCAATACTTGGAAAGAAATTAGTATTAATAATGGCTTTGCTGAAGGTGTTTTGGGTATTATTGGAGTTACTGTGTCTCCAGTAAATTCAAATAGAGTTTGGGCAATTGTTGAAAATAAAGATAAAGGAGGTATATATCGTTCAGATGATGGAGGAAATTCATGGGAACATATTAATGATAGTAGAGCATTAAGGCAACGCGCTTGGTACTACACCAAAATATATGCGGATACTCAAGATATTGACAAAGTTTATGTAATGAATGTGTCTTACCATAAATCTACCGATGGTGGAAAAACATTTACAAGCCACAGGGCACCTCATGGAGATCATCATGATTTGTGGATTGCCCCAGAAGACAATCAACGTATGATTATTGCTGATGATGGTGGAGCTCAAATATCGTATAACGGAGGAAATACTTGGAGTACCTACGGAAATCAACCCACCGCACAGTTTTATAGAGTAACTACAGACAATGCTTTCCCTTATCAAATCTATGCCGCTCAACAAGACAATAGTACCATAAGAATTAGTCATCGTAGTTCAGGCAGATTTATTGGTGAAAATGATTGGGAGCCTACAGCTGGAGGTGAATCTGCTCATATAGCCGTTGACCCAACTAATAACGACATTGTTTATGGCGGTAGTTACGGTGGTTTTTTAACTCGGGTAAATCACACTAAAAAATCGGTTAGAGGAATTAATGTTTGGCCCGATAATCCTATGGGGTACGGAGCCGAAGGTATGCGTTATCGCTTTCAATGGAATTTCCCTATAATTTTTAGTAAACATAACCCTAAGCGTTTATACACTTTTTCTAACCAAGTTCATGTAACTGAAAACGAAGGGCAAGAATGGTCTATAATTAGTCCTGACTTAACTCGAAATGACCCTACTAAGTTAAAATCTTCGGGAGGTCCTATTACTCAAGATAATACTAGTGTAGAATATTATTGTACAATTTTTGCAGCAAATGAATCGCCACTTAAAGAAGGGTTAATTTGGGTTGGTAGTGATGATGGGCTAATTCATTTAACACAAGATGGAGGAGAAAATTGGAACAATATTACTCCCAAAGAACTTCCAGAATGGACTATGATTAATAGCATAGAGCCTTCATCTTTCGATCCTGCTACTTGTTATGTTGCAGGAACTCGTTATAAGCTTGGAGACTATAAGCCATATTTACTTAAAACAACAGATTATGGAGCCACTTGGAAAATGATAAATAATGGTATAGCAAAAGAAGATTTTACGCGTGTAGTTAGAGCAGATCCCAATCGCAAAGGTCTATTATACGCCGGAACAGAAAATGGAATGTATATTTCTTATGATGATGGAGTTTCATGGGCTTCTTTTCAAAAAAACCTTCCCATTGTCCCTATTACAGACCTAACTATTAAAGACAATAGTTTAATAGTCGCTACACAAGGGAGAAGTTTATGGATGATTGATGACCTAACAGTTTTACATCAACTAAGTTCAGAAAAAGTTAAAAATAAAGCTATTCTTTATAAACCAAAAGAAAGTTATAGAATGCGAGGAAGAGGGGGTAAAACATCGTTAACAGCAGGTACTAATATTGAAAATGGAGTAATTGTACACTATTATTTAAAAGACTTTAAAACTGAAAAGGATACTGTTAAACTCCATTTTAAAACTATGGATGGTGCTTTAATTAAATCTTTCTCGTCAAAAGATGAAAATAAAAAAGACCGATTAAAGATTAAATCTGGAGGTAACAAATTTGTATGGGATACGCGTTATAAAGGTGCTGAAAAACTCGAAGGAATGATTTTTTGGAGTGCTTCGTTTTCTGGTGCAAAAGCTGTCCCAGGTAAATATAAAGTAAGCCTTTTAATTAATGACGACATAAAAGAAGAACAACTATTTGAAATTCTTCCCGACCCTAGATCAGAGTCTTCTATTGATGGTATGAAGCAACAATTTGAATTTATAAATCAAACTATTGATACGGCACACAAGGCGATTAAAAACATGCGGGAAATTAGAAAAAAATTAAATGCTTTTATCGCTCAAAACGAAAAAGACAAATCTGCAAAACAGTTAGTCGAACAAGCTAAAAGCATTAAAGAAGAGCTACTTGAAATAGAAAAGACACTTTATCAAACCCAAAATAAAAGTAATCAAGACCCTTTAAACTTTCCAATTAAATTAACCAATAAACTAGGTCATCTAAACGCATTAGTTTCTAGAGGAGATTTCCCTCCTACTACACAAGATATTGCTGTTAAAAAGGAACTTACTGCTGCCATAGAAAAAAGTATAGAAAAGTATCAAAATATAATTGAAAACAAAATAGTCGATTTTAACAAAGCCTTTAAAAAAGAAGAAAGAGATTATTTAAGTATTAATAAACTTTAAACTAGATTTTGAATAATGTATGATTTTTAAGAATATTAACTGGAAAAACTTGAGAACATAAAACAAATCATATATAGTATTTATTTTTTATAATTGAATAACAAAATAACAAAAACAATGAAACTAAAACTCTCTTCTCATATATTAACTATTGTGTTATTGCTTTTTATTAATCTTATTCAAGGGCAAACTACTTTTAGTGGAAAAATTCTTGATCAAGAAACTAACGAACCTTTACCAGGTGTCAATATTGTAATTCAAGGTACTTCAGAAGGTATTGTTACTGATTTTAATGGGGATTTTGAATTCAGAACTAACACACAATTACCTTTTACGGTTGAGGTTAGCTCCCTCGGGTTTGGAACAAAAACAATACAAGTTACTACTAACAACCAATCTATTTCTTTATCGCTTGAGGTTTCTGGAGAAAATTTAGATGAAATTGTTATTTCAGCTTCTAGACGACCTCAAAAAGTTCAAGAAGCCCCATCATCTGTTTCTATTATAACTGCAAAAGACATTAAAAATTCTGCTGACCCTGTTGAACCAGTACGCCAACTAATTAATATTCCAGGAGTACATCTGCAACAACAAACTGCAAATACAATTAATATAGAAATGAGAGCAGGGTCTGCTGCATTTGGAACTTCTACTTTTCCTATTTTAGATTACCGCTATTTGGTAACACCTTCTGCAGGAACATTTTTATCATATCAAAGTGGACTATCAAATATTGACATCGCAAAAATTGAAGTAGTGCGCGGAGCAGGGTCTGCCTTATATGGTCCTGGAGTTACCTCTGGTGTTGTCCATTTTATTTCTAAAAACCCTATTGATTATCCTGGTACCACTTTAGAGCTTTTAGCAGGTACGCTCAAAACATTTGGAATTAATTTTCGTCATGCCTATTCTAATAAAAGTAAAACATTAGGTTTCAAAGTTAATGCCCGTATAACAAGAGGGGATGACTTTGAACTAGACCCTGTAGCTGATGCTGAGTTTATTAAAACTTTAAGAACTAATATATACAACCCACAAATTTCTAATAATCGTGTAAACGCAGCTCAACAAGGTACACTTTTGTTAAGCCTTTCTGATTTAGACGACAATAAAGATGGTAACCCTATAGCAACTAAGTATAGAAATTATTCTTTCAATACACATTTAGAATTAAGGCCTAATGAAGAAACAAGTGCTTTTCTCTCTATGGGGGTTGCAAATGGAGGTGGTTTATTCTTTAATTCTCAAGGAGTCGGATACACACAAGGTAATGACTATTGGTCTCAGTTTCGGATTCAATCGGGCGGTCTATTTGGTCAAGTATACTACAATAATAATGATGGAGGAGATGCGGCTAACCCAACATTTCTTTATGCCTCTGGATTTAGGCAAATTGCCAAACGCGAATCTGTAGAGGCTCAATTACAATATAACTTTGATATACCAGGGTTTTTAGATACTAATGTAACCGCTGGAGTAGATTATAGATATAGTACATCGGATTCGCAAAATAGTTTATATGGAGTGAATGATGCTAACGATGATTATATAATTACAGGATTATACCTCCAAGGAACTTCTAAATTAGGTGAGAAATTAGATTTAACTTATGCTGGTCGCTACGATAAATTTAACTTTATAGATAACGGAGCTTTTGCCCCTAGGGTTGCTTTAGTTTATAAAGTTAGTCCTAAACATACTATTAGAGCCTCTTATAATATTGCAACTTTTGGGCCCACTGCGTTAGAGCAAAATGTTGACTTTCCAGTTTCCGTAATTGCCCCTGGTGTTGTTGATGTATGGTTGTCTGGTCAATCAAAACCTCAAAATTTTTCTCCGAATCCAGTAATTGATGTTTCAATCCCAGGAGTTCCAGACCTTCCGACAAATACACCTGGGCTTCCTTTAGCTGTACCATACGGTGCGGTAGCTGCCGAAACATTAGCAGCACTAATACCTGGACTACTTGCTGATGGTCAAGCAGCATCATTTGTTCCTGTCATTCAGAACTTCTTCAGCACATACGTTCCTTCTGGGTTTACTGGGCAACTATCTCCATATAACCTCTTTAATAATGAAAGATTAGACCAATTAGTTGGAACAGGAACTTCGGAAATAGGACGCGTATCATCATATGAAATCGGATACACGGGCTTAATTGGCGATCGTTTAAAAGTAGCCTTAGATGTATATACGTATGAACGTAAAGGATTTACAGAATTTACTGCCATAGGACCTACTTATAGGTTAAGTAATGCTAATGTTATAGGCGACTTACCGTCAACTGTAACTAAAGATATTCTTCCTGTACTCAGAGATGCTATTACTGCTGAGGTAACCCAAGGAGTAACTAATCAATATACTTCAAATAATATTCCTACAGCTGGAATACCTTCAGCAGGAGTGCCATCTCTTCAAGATGCAATTGCTAATACTCTTGCTACTAATCTTCCAGCTGCCGATGGGCTTGCCACTCTTATTGGAAACTCTTTCATTCCTGGAGCCACTGTATTTGATAACAATGCAAAGCAGCTTTATCCTGTCTTTGGTGCTGTAGAAACTACCCTTGTCCCTCAAGGTGATAATATTACTCACATTTCTGCTGGATACCGTCGTTTTGGAAATGCTACTCGAAGTCATTTTGGAGCAGATTTAGCTTTAGAGTACTTTGTTAATGATGAATTTTCTGTTTGGGGGAATACTTCGTGGCTTAGTCAAAATGTGTGGATTCCTGGTCAAAGTGATGATGATGGATTACCTTTCTCTTCATATCTAAACGCGCCTAAGTTTAAATATAGGCTCGGGTTAAAATACCTTAAAGAAGGGGGATTACGCTTTGGTACTACTTTCCAGCACGATGACTCATTCCAATCTAACCAAGGTGTATTTTCTGGTACCGTTCAAGAAAGAAATCTTGTTGACGCAAATTTAGGATATGATTTTGGAGATGGAATAGAACTTGATATATCTGCTACAAATTTATTTGATCAGAAATATAGAACATACCCTAACCTACCTGTAATTGGAAGAAGAGTGATTGTAAAAGGCACTATTAACTTCTAATAAATCTATTAGTTTTTATAAAAAAGAGGAGTGTATAGAATACACTCCTCTTTTATTAACTAATCAATACGTTCTTAAAAAAAACGTCTACTACTCTTTTTCAATACCAGGCTGAGTGATTATAAAACGCTCTTTCATTTTAGCTTCTTTTACCATAGTTTTAACTTCTTCTAAAAGCACTTTAGAATTATAAATAACACCATCGCTAATAGTATATTTAACTCCTCCTACCCGAACTACTTTATTATCCTCTGTAAGTTTTATTGCACCTGTTCCGTAGAGTACTTTTAAATTTTTTAGAGGATTAGAATCTACTAAAATCATATCGGCAAACTTACCTACTTCTATCGACCCAATTTGGTTGTCCATATTTAATGCTTCAGCTCCATTGAGCGTAGCAGAACGAATTACCTCCAAAGGGTGAAAACCTGCTTCCCTGAGTAATTCTAACTCCCGTATATATGCAAATCCATATAACTGAAAAATAAAGCCTGAGTCTGACCCTGTAGTTACACGCCCCCCTCTATTCTTATATTCATTAACAAAAACCATCCATAAGTCAAAATTCCTTTTCCATGTAATTTCTTGCTCTGTACCCCAAAAATGCCAATAAGATCCATGCGATATTTTACTAGGCTGATAAAAACGCCAAAGTGATGGTAAAGTATAGTCTTCGTGCCACTCCGCTCTTCTAGCGCGATGCAAATCTCTACTTGCCTCATATATATTAAACGTTGGGTCAAGTGTGAAGTCTAAAGCTAATAACTCTTCCATTACATTATTCCAATGCTCCGAATAAGGTTCTGCAGCTTGTTCCCAAAGTTTTCCTGCCTCTTCAAAACGATGTTGCTCATTTTGGTAGTTATAGTCCAATGGATAATCCTGAACTGTTCTATCTTCAAAAAGTGCTTCGGGTAAACCATACCAATGTTCCATTGAAGTTAAACCTGCACGAGCAGAATGCAATACATTCCAACGAGCAACACTGAGTTGAGCATGATGACAAGCCGACCCTAGCCCTAGTTTATTATTTTCATCTAAGGCTGCTTCCATAATTTCGGGTGCAGCACCAAAAAACTTAATACCGTCTGAACCTGCCTTAGCGTTTTGACGAACCCACTCCCTAGCCTGTTCCACTGTACTAATCGGAACCTTTGCTCCTGAGCCAAAACCAGTATACTGTACAATTCTTGGTGCAATAATTTCGTTTTGTGCACTTTTCTTTTTTAAATCTAAGGTCCAATCGCGGTCACGTCCACTAGGTTCTCGTACGGTAGTTACTCCATGTGCCAACCATAGTTTAAATACATAATCCCAATCAGCTCCTTGAGAAACTCCACCAATATGACCATGCATATCAATAAAACCTGGTAGTAAAAACATACCTTCAGCCTCAATTTCTTTTCCTCCTGCTGCTAGTTCTGGTCTTCTACTTTCATCTATGGCTACACCAGGGTAACCTACTACGCGCACTTGGGTTATTATGTTTTTCTCGACCACAACATCTACTGGGCCTAAAGGTGGTGCTCCATTTCCATTAATTAAAGTTGCACCTCTAATTATAAGCTGATTAAATGGGCCTTCTGCGCTTACTTTTTGTGCAACAGCTATTTGCGATAAAAAAGAAAGTAAAAGAATTGCGATAAATATAAATTGTCGTTTCATATAGAATAGTTTAATATCAGTTTTAAAACTAGTTATTTAAAATGAAATTCTCCCTATAAAGGTAGTTCTAGTTTGCCTTTAAGTATGTTTCTAGAAATAATAATACGTTGAATTTCAGAAGTACCTTCATAAATTTGAGTAACTTTTGCATCGCGCATAAGGCGTTCTACGTGGTACTCTTTTACATACCCATTACCCCCGTGAATTTGAACTGCCTCTACAGTAATTCTCATTGCTACCTCCGATGCTTTTAACTTTGCTATAGCACTGGCATAACCATAATCTTGCTTAGAATCTTTTAGATAAGCCGCTCGATAAACCAGCATTCTAGCAGCTTCAATCTCCATAGCCATATCGGCTAACTTAAAAGCAATACCTTGATGTTGCCCAATAGGTTTTCCAAAAGTTTTTCTTATTTGCACATATTCTGTAGCTAATTCATACGCCCCTGCGGCGATACCAAGTGCTTGAGCTGCAATACCAATTCTCCCTCCCTCTAATGCTTTCATTGCAATTTTAAACCCAAAGCCCTCTCTACCTAGCCGATTTTCTTTAGGTATCTTAACATCCGAATAATTAATAGTATGTGTATCCGAAGACCGTACCCCGAGTTTATCTTCTTTTGGACCTATTGTAATTCCTTCTCTGTCACGTTCTACAATAAATGCACTAATTCCATTACTCCTTTTAGATCTATCGGTTTGAGCAATTACCAAATGGATTGAGGCAGTCTCTCCGCTTGTAATCCAATTTTTTACACCGTTAAGCAAGTAATAATCTCCTTTGTCTATTGCAGTAGTAGATTGCGATGTGGCATCGCTTCCTGCCTCTGGTTCCGAAAGACAAAAAGAACCCATTTCTTCGCCAGAAGCTAATTTAGGAATATACTTTTGTTTCTGTTCTTCTGTTCCAAATTTTTCTAAAGCAAAAAGTATCAAAGAGTTATTCACCGACATAATAACCGAGCAACTATTGTCCACTTTCGATATTTCTTCTAATGCAAGTACATACGAAAGCGTATCCATTCCGCCACCACCATAGGTGGTGTTAGTCATCATACCTAAAAAACCCAAATCTCCCATTTGTTTCACAAATTCAGCTGGGTAAGTCATTGTGCTATCGCGCTCAATAACGCCTTTTTTTAAACGTGATTGTGCAAAATCTCGTGCTGCATTTTTAACAGCTATGTGTTCTTCTTCTAACTTAAATATCATATCCCTTTATATTCAAATTGTTTAAAGTTTTTGTTCTCGTATTAACCCTTCTTGTATAACAGAGGCTATCAAATCTCCTTTCTCATTAAATAAACGTCCTTGGTTGAAGCCCCTAGAATTTGATGCACTAGGACTATTCATACTATACATTAACCAATTGTCGATTCTAAAACTTCGATGAAACCAAATCGCATGATCTAAACTAGCATAAAACACTTTTTTCTGACTCAACTCTTTTCTGTATGGAAATGTAGCTGTATTTATTAAATTATAGTCCGAAGCATAAGCCAGTAATTGATGGTGTATAGCCAAGTTGTCTTGCTCTATAACACTAGATGCTTTAAACCAAACATCGTTAGTTGGAGAGCTGTTTTCCGAATACTTGTTTAAAATATTTTCTATAGGACGCATCTCAAAAGCCTTTGGGAGTAAACTTTTAAAACGGTCATATAATTCTGGTGCAGAATCTTTTATCTCTTTAATTTGCTCTGTGGTTGAAGACAAACCTTCAGGCTTTGGAAAAATTGGCATCTCAATTTGGTGATTTATACCTTCTTCGGTTTTATGAAAAGAAACTGACATATTGAAAATAGGAACATCGTTTTGCTTAGCAACTACTCTTCGCGTAGTAAAACTTCTCCCATCTCTAATCAAATCCACTTCATATACAATAGGAATATCAATCTGCCCTCCTAAAATAAAATAAGCGTGCATAGAATGTGCATAAATTCCTTTAGGTACTGTTTGGTATGCTGCATGTAAAGATTGCCCCAAAACTTGTCCTCCAAAAACTCGCCCCCACGAGGTTTTATGGTTTTCCCCAACAAAGATATTATCGCCTATTTTTTTTACTGATAATAGGTCTATAATTTCTTGAATTGTAAGCATACGCAAAGCTATAAAAAGCTTTTATTCTTAATTATAAAAAACAAGAATGTTTTCCACTAACTAGTCTTATAATCGTGAATAGATTTTTTAGCTTCAGATAATGCCCTTAATCCATTAGGCACGTTAAATCGCTCTCCAAAACGAGTAGCGAAATCATCGCACTCTGCAACAAATTTTTGCATCCCAACAAAATCAATGTAAGATAAAACTCCACCTGTAAAAATTGGGAACCCCCACCCTAGTACCGAGCCTAAATCGCCATCAACTACACTCCTCAGTACACCTTCTTCTAAACATCGAAAAGCTTCTATTGCCTGACGATGCATAATCCTTTTCCCGACAGTTTCTTTATCAAGTAGTGCTACGTTAGAATTATATTTTTCGGTAAGTCCTGTCCATAATTTTTTAGGCATCCCTTTAGGGTAATCATAAAACCCTGCACCCCACTTTTTCCCTTTTCGATTATGGTTTTCAACTAAATCTTTTTGCATGTTATAAGACCTAACTTGATATGCAGGTTTATTTTCGGTAGGGTCGCTTTCATATACATAAAGCCCCAATGTTAACGTAACTTCATCTATAACTGCTAAAGGTCCTACCGCCATTCCTTTGGCTTTTGCTACATTCTCTACCATAGCCGCAGGGACACCTTCTTCGACCATAAACATACCTTCAGAAACAAAAGTTCCGAAACAACGAGAGGTATAAAATCCGCGACTATCGTTTACTACAATAGGAATTTTTCCAATAGCAATAGCGTAATCAACTGCAGCAGCAATTGCATTTTCCTTAGTTTTTTCCCCTACGATAATTTCAACTAAAGGCATTTTTTCTACTGGAGAAAAGAAATGAATACCAATAAAATTGTTTGGACGCGCCGATGCTTTTGCAAGCTCTGTAATTGGAATAGTTGACGTGTTTGATGCATAAATTTTATCATCCCCCAAAACAGCTTCTGTTTCACTAGTAACTGTAGCTTTTAGTTTTGGATCTTCAAAAACCGCTTCAATTACTAAATCGCAACCTTTAATAGATTCAAAATCAGTTGTCGTTTCAATTTTTGACAACAAGGCTTCTGCTTTCTCAGGAGTAGAACGTTTTTTAGATATTGCTTTATCGAGAATTGTTTTCGAGTAACTTTTACCTTTATCGGCAGCCTCTTGAGTAACATCTTTTAAAACCACATCCATTCCTGCTTTTGCCGAAACATAGGCAATCCCAGCACCCATCATCCCTGCACCCAAAATTCCAAGTTTTTTAACTTGATGTTTTGGTTCACCCTTAGAACGAGCAGTCCCTTTTTTGGCTTTCTGCAATTCGGTAAACCCAGTACGAATCATATTCTTAGCCTCTTTAGAATTGACTAGTTTAATAAAATGACGCGCTTCAATTTCTAATGCTCGGTCAATAGGCATTTGAAGTCCATCGTGAATTACTTTTAAAATACTATTCTGTGCCGGATAATTCCCATGTGTTATTTTACTTAAATTTCCTGCTGCACCAACAAGTGTTTGCACCCCATTGGGAGACCATATATCTCCTCCAGGGATACGATGTTTCTTATTATCCCAAGGTTGTACAGGATTTGGGTTTGCATTAATCCAATCTTTAGCTTTTTTAATAAGTTCGTCTGGGTTTTCTGCTAAATCATCAATTAGTCCATCCCTAAAGGCATCTGGTGGGCGTACTTCTTTTCCCTGAAGTAAATACATTAATGCATTTTGTATACCCAATAAATAGGGCGCTTTTGAGTTTCCGCCTCCTCCAGGCAATAATCCTACTTTAGCTTCGGGAAACCCTAATTTAATTTTAATGTCATTTAAAACTATCCTATGATGACAAGCCAAACATAATTCTAAGCCACCACCCATAGCGGTACCGTTTATAGCTGCGACAAAAGGCTTCCCTCCTGTTTCAATAGCTCTAAGAGACTTGTGCATCTGCATAATCTCATCAAAGTTTTTTTGAATATCGCTATCCATTTCATTTAATTCTCTCAAATCCGCTCCAGGCATAAACATACTCTGTCCAGAAGTAATAATTACGCCTTTCAATTCTTTGTTGGCTATTGCATCTTCAGAAAACTCGATATATGTTTTTATAAAAGCTCTGCTAAATAAATTTGTTGGATTATGAATTTGATTGATTGTCAAAATCCCAATCTTATCTGCCCCTAATTCAAATTCAAAAAAATCATTTTTTATATTTTTCATCTCTAATATTTTATCATTCAATTAAACACGTTCAATAATAGTTGCAATACCCATTCCTCCTCCAATACAAAGCGTAACTAATCCTGTATTTAAATCCCTACGTTCGAGTTCGTCCATAAGTACCCCAGTAATCATACATCCTGTTGCGCCAAGAGGATGCCCCATAGCTATAGCTCCTCCGTTAACATTAACGATAGAATGGTCAACCCCTAGTTTATCCATAAAATACATTGGAATAGCAGAGAACGCTTCATTTACTTCAAACAAATCAATATCATTAATTTTCATGCCTGCCTGTTCTAAAGCTTTTAGGGTTGCAGGAACTGGACCTGTTAACATAATCGTTGGGTCTGTTCCTTGAATAGCAGCTGTACGGATTTTGAAACGTGGAGTTAATCCCAAAGACTCGCCTATTTTTTTATTCCCTACTAAACTAACAGCAGCCCCATCGACAATAGCAGAAGAATTACCCGCATGATGTACGTGGTTTATTTCTTCAACTTCAGGATATTTATCAATTGCAACAGCATCAAAACCTCCCATACTTCCCATCATTGCAAATGAAGGCTGTAGAGTGCTAATGCCTTCTAAAGTTGTCGAAGGGCGAATATTCTCATCCGTTCTCAAAATATCTATTCCATTAATATCTTTTATGGGCATACGAGACTTGAACCGCTTATCAGCTTCTGCCTCGGAAGCCCGCTTTTGTGATTCGACGGCGTATAAATCTGTGTCTTTCCTAGAGAAGTTGCTTTTTGTTGCAATCAAATCAGCAGAAATTCCTTGTGGTATTAGTTTTTTAGAAATTGCTTGAACAGGATCCATAAGAAAACCGCCTCCATCGGAACCCATAGGCACACGAGACATACTCTCTACTCCGCCTGCTACTATAAGAGACCTAAAACCTGACTTTACATAAGCCGCAGCTTGATTTATAGACTCTAAACCTGAACCACAAAAACGATTAAGTGTTACACCGCATAAATGGTCTCCATAGTTAGATTCTTGAGCCGCAGATTTTGCAATGTTAACTCCTTGGTCTTTTACCTGAGCAACACAGCCTAAGATAACATCCTCTACTTTAGAAGTATCTAAGTTATTGCGCTCTTGCAAAGAAACTAGTACTTGCCTAGATAGTTCAGTTGGGGTTATACCATAAAGAGCGCCTTTCTTATTTCCTTTTCCTCGTACCGATCGAACGGCATCAAAAATATATGCTTCCATTTTTAATTATTTAAAGTTTAATACTTTTTAAATTTTATCTAATATAAGTTTTGTTACTCATAGATGTTCTAAGTCAAAGTAGTTGTAAAAAGTAACCTAATTAATTGATTTAATCCTCTTCAACTAATTTAATCAAGTTTTTAATAAAATACACTCCGCTTATAGTGAAAAAGAATGTTTCAACAATTTGGAAAAGAAACAGGGACATTAATTGCTAAACCACCTTCTGCAGTTTCTTTATACTTTGAATGCATTGCTAAACCTGTTTCCCACATAGTCTTCACTACATTATCAAAAGTAACTATCGCATCATCGGGGTCTCCATTAAGAGCTAAATTAGATGCCATAATTGCTTTTATTGCGCCCATAGAATTACGCTCTATACAGGGCACTTGCACCAACCCTTTAATCGGGTCACAAGTTAATCCCAAATGATGTTCCATTGCTATTTCGGCTGCCATTAAAGTTTGTTTAGCATTTCCGCCTAAGCAGGCTGTTAACCCTGCTGCTGCCATTGCCGAAGAAACTCCAATTTCTGCTTGGCATCCACCTTCGGCTGCAGATATAGTTGCCCCTTTCTTAAACAAGCATCCGACTGCTCCTGCAGTAAATAAAAATTTAGTAACATCATTAATCCCCTTATTTTTAATAAAAAAATGATGATATAATAAAACCGAAGGAATTACTCCTGCAGCCCCGTTAGTAGGGGACGTTACAATTCTTCCCATGTTTGCATTTTCTTCATTTACAGCTAATGCAAAACAACTAATCCATGAGTTTAAAGTATCAAAAAGCAAAGGGGTATTTCGCAATGCTTTTTCCCATGCATCCATCGTTTTATATTGATGCTCCTTTAATAATTTTGAACATAATCCGCGCGCACGTCTTTTAACTTTTAAGCCCCCAGGCAACATACCTTCTGCAATACAGCCTAAATAAACACATCGTTTCATTGTATTAAAAATCTCTAGAACTTTATTGTTTATTTCTTCTACTGACCTAAAAGATTTTTCGTTTTCAAAAATAAGTTCATGTAGTTCTAGTTTCGAAGTCTCTATGTGTTTCAATAATTCTTTTCCATTCTCAAAAGGGAACGGTAATTCAATCTGGTTTTTTAATTCTAGTTCTACACCTAATTGCTTTATAAATCCTCCTCCCAAAGAACAATATGTCTGCTCTAAAACTATCCGTTTACCTAATTTTGCTTTAAATGTGATAACATTTGGATGCTCAGGGTGGTTCTTATTTAAAAAATGAATGTGCGTTTTCTCCGAAAACGGAACTGTAGAAGTACTCATTGATAAGCTTTGAGAAGCGTGAACTGACTCCATTACAGATTTTATTTCATCGGCATTTGTTTGTTCTGGGATAACACCTGACAAACCCAAAATTATTGCAGAATCTGTTTTATGACCTTTCCCTGTTTTAGAGAGTGAACCATATAAAAAAACTTCAATAGAGTCGAAAGGTAAACTCTTCAGTTCTTCACGATAATTCAATGCTGCTTTCCAAGGCCCTAGCGTATGACTACTAGATGGACCAACGCCTATTTTAAAAATATCGAAAATACTCAGCTGTTCCATCGCTATAAATTATAACTGTTTAGATTACTTATGTAAAGCTAATCAAAAAAGAAGATAACTTTTGAAAGCTGTAAAATATCTCCTATTTTTAG
Source organism: Candidatus Arcticimaribacter sp. (assembly GCA_965277835.1). Lineage (GTDB taxonomy): Bacteria > Bacteroidota > Bacteroidia > Flavobacteriales > Flavobacteriaceae > Arcticimaribacter. Next base: position 703,369 of record OZ255841.1, read on the forward strand.
CTCAAAATATTTAATTATAATGAACAATACAAATACAAGAAATTCAATGCGGGTTTATCATCGCTATTTAGGATTTTTCTTAGCAGGAGTAATGATAATGTATGCTATTAGCGGAATTGTTTTAATTTTTCGGCAAACAAATTTCTTGAAACAACAGAAAGTAATTGAAAAAACACTACCTAAAAATATAGAAACAGAAAAATTAGGTAAAGAATTAAAGATTAAAAATTTTGAAATAATAAAAACTGAAGGGAGTACCATCTATTTTAAGCAAGGTACTTTCAATACTGATACAGGTATTGCAACATACGCCGTAAAAGAATTACCTTACATATTAAATAAAATGACTAAAATACATAAGGCTACTACCAATAGCCCGTTGTTCTTCTTAAATATATTTTTTGGTATATCGCTTTTATTCTTTGTGGTATCATCGTTTTGGATGTTTATGCCTTCTAGCGATATTTTTAAAAAAGGATTATACTTCTCATTGGGAGGTATTATCCTTGTTTTTATTTTATTGTTTGTATAGTTAACTAACGAATTCCCTTAACTCTTTTAATTTCGTCTTTAATTAACTTACTCCAAATAGTATAACCTTGAGGATTTAAGTGTAATCTATCTTCTATAAACAATTCATCATTAGGTCGCCCGTCTGGGTTAAGAAAATGGTTTGCAGTTGATATAAAATGTAACTTATCATCAGTTTTGCAATGATGTTCTATTAACCGATTTAGTTCCTGTATTTCAGTCCATTTTTTCCAACGGCTTGAGGTAGGTGTTATTTCCACAAAAAGTATAGGAATATCAGAGTGTTTAGCTCTTATTTGTTTTATAACATACTTAACTAAACGCAAAACTTTTTTGGGGCTTTCATCTTCAGGAGCTACTTTAATATCATTAGCTACAAAACAAACAAGCATCTCTATTGAGTGGTTTGCTAATATCCTATCCGTATAATAAATTAAATCTCGAAAATGAGCCCCTCCATAACCTCTTTGAATTACTGGAAAAGGACGCATATCTTCTTCCAGAGTATTCCATAGCCTAATGCTAGAGCTTCCCATAAACATAATTGAATTTTTAGGGTAAGACTGTGAACGATCGAGTGCTTCAAATTGGCGAATCTCTGGTGCAGCCCAGCTATAACTCTGTAATGGGTATTGTTTTAGCGATACACAAGAACATAAACTAACAACACATGTCAATAATCCTATTCTTTGTAATAAGTACTTTCCTTTCAATTTGAAATATTATAATATGTTTTAAAAGTAGGTAATTCTGAATTAGAAAATAAAATTAACATATATTTATTATATTTACTATTATAAATTTTCCCTTATGAAATACTTCTTAATCCTATTCATATCACTAATTAGCCATACTATGCTCTATGCCCAAGAAGAGGAAAGTAGTCAAGATGTTGAAGAGCAAGAAACCACTACAAGTAATTTATTTACATTTTCTCCTTCTAAACTACTAAGCAAAGGACAATGGGATATTAAGTGGTTTAATAATTTATATACCGAAACTGAAAGCATAAACGATAAAGGGCAACAAAGCACCATATTAAGACAAAACTTTTTCACTTCTTCCTTAGATATTTTTACGGGCATAAATAACTCTAAAACACTTAACGTTGGCGTTATTTTTGAATATCGATCCAATACTAACAATGGTTTAGGTCCTTTTGAAGTTTTTGAATTTGGAAACGATGCTAATAACTCTCGCAGGTCGGGGTTAACTAGTATTGCCCCCTCATTAAAGTTTAACCCCTTAAAAGGAGTGAAGAATTTTACTATTCAATCTGCCTTTAGCTTTCCTTTATTAAATGTAGAAAGTGTAAATGGTGTTTTCTTAGACCAAAATGGATACACTTGGCAAAACAAATTCTTTTATGACCGTGTGTCTGACAGTGAATCTTTTCAGTTTTTTGGTGAACTTAATACTGAATATAATTTTGGTGAACGAAGTGACAGTTTTGCAAATGATTCGTTTCGTGTATCCCCTGGTTTGTTTATAAGCTATTTCCCTAATAAAAACTTCACAATACTAGCACTCGTACAGCATTCTAATTTGATTGCTATTAATAATGATTTTTCTCAAGATTATACTGCCGCTGGAGTAGGTTCGAAATATCAACTCACGTCTGTTTTAAATATTGAAGTTATTTACACTAATTTTATTCGAGGAAATAGCACTGGTTTAGGGCAAACTTTTAATCTTGGTTTAAGAGCTTTATTGGATTAACGTGAATAAACTCTCCCTCTCTAAAATATTACTTCTTAGTTTCTTTTTATCAAATACATTTATCTATGCACAAAAGTCAAACGCAACACTCAAAGAAATCCATATAAATGGACTGAGCAAATCTAAGAGGACTTTTATAGATAAACTTGTTAATAGTAAACTCGACACACCTATTGACAGTGTGCAAATACAAGCAGATGTTCTAAGGTTGATAAGGCAGCCTGCAATAAGTCATGCTACATTCAATATTCAAGAAATTAATGATTCACTAAGTAAACTAATTATTAATGTTAAGGAAAATCATACACTTATCCCAGCTGTAGATTTTTGGAATACTCTTGACAATAAAGTTGCCTATCACTTAGGGGTAAACGATTATAATTTCCTTGGTCGTGGCTACGCTGCAGGTCTCTTTTTTAGAAGGAATATTTATAATGGTTATGGTTTAATATTTGGAAATCCCAACTTTATAAACTATAAAATCGGATATACACTTATTGCCCAACACAACAAAACCCTAGAACCCATAACCGATGGAACCGACAGGTCTTTTTATAATTATATTAATCAATCTTTTGAATTATCTATAAATTATGAACTGAATTTAAATAATAAGTTTAGTGTTGGTGTGGGTAAAATTTATGAATCTTATAATAAAGAATCTGGAGTAGATTTGAACACAGTACCCAATGAATTTAAAACCGATAAAAATCTAGGCAAATTCTCTTATGATTATGACAATCTAACCTACTTTTATTATAAAACCTATGGCATACGAAATATATTTAATGTTAACTATGTGGTAGGTAATAACATCAGTAATGAACAAGAATTTGTTTCCCTGGAAAGCACATTTTTTTATTTCAAAAAAATTGGTTCTTTGGGTAATTGGGCAAATCGAGTTAAGCTCGGAATTTCTACAAACTCGCCTACTCCTTTTCAAATTTTTGCGTTAGATAATAATCTAAATATTAGAGGGGTAGGTAATTTAATTCGTAGAGGAAGTGCTATTTGGGTACTAAATTCGGAATATAGACATACGCTATTTGAAAAGAATTGGTTTGTATTGCAAACAAATAGTTTTATTGACGTTGGTAGCGTTCGAAAACCAGGGCAAGAATTAAGTGCTTTTCTAAAAGATCAGATTGTAGAATATAGAGCCGGAATTGGTGTTAGGCTAATACATAAGCACATATTTAAAGCTACGTTTCGTATTGACTATGGGTTTGCTTTTGGTCAATCTTCAGGAGGGCTTGTGTTTGGTGTTGGTCAATATTTTTAATATACTTTGAGTAACTTAAAAAATACCCATTTTCCCAAATTTATCCCGTCTCGATTTTACTAATTTAGCGCTATCTAACTTCTTTAACGTCTTAAAAGATTTCATAATCTCGTTTTCGACTGCTCTAAAAGTTTCTTCTCTATTATAATGAACGCCTCCTAATGGTTCTTTAATTATCTTATCTATAAGCTTAGATTTCTTCATATCCATAGCTGTTAATTTCAATGACTCTGCTGCCTGTTCTTTATACTCCCAGCTCCTCCATAAAATTGAAGAACATGACTCTGGAGAAATTACAGAATACCATGTGTTTTCGAGCATTAATATACAATTACCAACGCCTATACCTAAAGCTCCTCCCGATGCACCTTCTCCTATTATTATAGTAATAATAGGTACTTTTATTGATAACATTTCATATATATTTCGGGCAATTGCTTCGCCTTGACCTCGTTCTTCGGCTTCTAACCCTGGGTAAGCTCCTGGGGTATCTATAAGCGTTACAATAGGAATCCCAAATTTTTCGGCAGACTTCATTAAGCGAAGTGCTTTTCGGTACCCTTCAGGGTTTGCCATACCAAAGTTGCGATATTTACGTGTAGCAGTGTTATATCCTTTTTGAGTGCCAATAAACATAAAAGACTGATCTTTAACTTTACCTAAACCGCCAATTATTGCTTTATCGTCTTTTACATTACGGTCGCCATGTAATTCTAAAAACGTATCGCCACATATCGCTCTGATATAATCTAATGTATATGGTCTTGAAGGATGCCGTGATAATTGAACACGTTGCCAAGCACTTAGGTTGCCGTAAATTTCTTTCTTGGTTTTTATAAGTTTACTTTCCAGTTGATTGCACGTGTCTGTAACATCAACTTCGCTCTCATCTCCTATAATTCTGCATTTATCCAGTTGTTCAACAATGTCTTTCACCGGAAGTTCAAAATCTAAATACTCCATAATATTTGGTTTTCTTAGTACGCAAATGTATAATTTTTTTCAAGAGTTAAAACTACTCTTTTTCGATTTACGATTTTTATAAATTCCATTCCCAATAACAGAAATAAGAATAATGCAAACACCTATATAAAAATCGAAGCCCATAATCTCTTTTTCTCCAAAAATATAAATCGAAAATAAAATAGCATATATCGGCTCCATATTCAACGAAATCATAATAGTATAAGGCGTTAATTGTTTCATAATATAAACCGAGGCTATAGTAGCATATGCCGTGCAAATTGAAGCCAATAAAAATATCCACAAACCATCATATCCACGGAACACAAAAATATCAGATGGAATACCTGTTATAAAAATTAACCATAGGCTTAAAAAAACACCTCCAAAAGATAACTCATAAAAAGAAATTGAGCTTGCCTGATATTTTTTAATCAACTTTCCATTAATTAAAGTAAATAAAACAGATAAAACCGTAGATAATAGTGCAATATAAATCCCATAAGAGAAGTCTTGTTCCGCTTTAAAAATAATCCCCAACCCTACTACTACAAATAATCCAAAAAACACTTCATAATATTTAATCTTTCTTTTATAAAAAAGAGGTTCTAAAAAGGATGTCATTAAAGATGCCGAAGACAAGACAGAAAGTGTAATAGAAACGGAAGAGATTTTAATTGCATAAAAAAACAAAACCCAATGTAATGAAATCAAAAATCCACCAAGAGCAAAATAAAACATTGCAATAGGAGGTACTTTAAATATATTTTTTCTTTTAAAAAAAAGATAATACAGCGCTATTAATATTGATGCAATAGTAACTCTATACCAAACTATTTCCAATGAAGTTTTTTGTATAAGAGCACCTAAGATTGAAGTAAAACCCCAAATGAAAACTAAAAAATGAAGATGTAAAAGATTTTTAAATCTAGCGCTTAGCATAAGACAATAATATAATGGCTAGAACAGCAAAAATACCCAATGGCAACCATGCTCCAACGGATGGATACAAGTTGGTTTTATCAACAAGAACTCCAAAAACTTTATCGAAAAAAATAAACGCAAACCCGATAACAATCCCTATAGCCAAATTAATTCCCATTCCCCCTCTTCTTTTAAATGAAGACACAGCAACAGCTATTATAGTTAAAACAAATACTGATAAAGGAAGGCTATATCGCTTATGTCGTGTCAAAATATGAAGGTTTATAAAAGGAGACCCGCTTTTTCTTTCTTCTTCAATAAATTTATTTAATTCAAAAAGTGGAAGCGTCTCTGCTTGATAACTTAAAGGCGAAAGGTCTTGAATTTGAAAATCAAAAAGGGTGTCTTTCTTATTTACTTGCTCATACAATTCAGAGTCTTCGAGAAAAGTGCGTTTTCTAAAGTCTATAAGCCTAAATACTGAGTCTTCTTCGACCCAGCGAATAGTTGCTGCATAAATTTTGAATTTTAGCTCTTCTCCTTCAAAATGTTCAAGAGTAAAATTAATTCCTCTTTTTCGGCTTGGCTCATAGCTACTTACATAAACAAGTTCATTATCATTAACTTGTTTAAATAGATTAGAGGTTTCTTGAACACGACTGGTTAAATTTATATAAGTGTAGTTAAACTCGTTATATCCTTTACTCGCTATGGGTACAACAAAGCTTCCTATTATAAAAGCAAAAAAAGAAACAAATGCTGCTGCAATCATAAAAGGCCTTAGATAACGGTAAAAAGAAATTCCTGAACTTAGAATAGCTATAACCTCGGAATTATTTGCCAATTTAGATGTGAACCATATTATAGCTAAAAACAAAAAAATAGGGTATAATATATTTCCATAATACCATGTAAAATCGAAATAGTGATCTATAATAGAGCCTAGAGGAATTTCTTTTTCTTTGAATGAGTCAATTTTTTCGGCAACATCTACTAAAATTCCAATAGGTATAAATAGGAGTATCATTACTGAGAATGTCCCAATATATCTTTTAATTATATATAAGTCTATTTTTTTTAACATACTTACAGTCGATTATCCATGTCTTTTACCATTTGCTCTTTCCAACTATAGAAATTGCCTTCAATAATTTTCTTTCGAGCCTCGCGAACCAAAGCTAAATAAAACCCTAAATTATGAATTGTAGCAATTTGTTTTCCTAGCATTTCATTAATTGTAAAAAGATGTCGAAGATACGCTTTTGAATAATTTGTATCTACAAAAGTATAAGCAGCTTCATCAATTACAGAAAAATCATCTTTCCATTTTTTGTTTTTTATATTAATTGTCCCTTTTGCAGTAAATAACATACCGTTTCTGGCATTTCGAGTAGGCATAACACAATCGAACATATCAACCCCTAAAGCAATATTCTCTAATAGATTTATTGGAGTTCCAACGCCCATTAAATATCTTGGTTTATCACTTGGCAATATATCGCAAACTACTTCTGTCATTCTATACATTTCATCTGCGGGTTCACCTACCGAAAGCCCTCCTATTGCATTCCCTTCTGCGTGCTTACTTGCTATATATGCTGCAGATTGCTCTCTCAAATCCTTATATACACTTCCTTGTACTATTGGAAAAAATATTTGATTATAATCATATATAAATGGAGTGCTCTCATTTTTTGCTAAACAACGGTCTAGCCACCTATGTGTCATATTCATAGATGCTTTTGCATATTGATATTCACAAGGGTAAGGAGTACATTCATCGAAAGCCATTATTATATCTGCTCCGATTTTTCGTTGAATATCAATCACATTTTCGGGAGTAAAAAAATGATATGACCCATCAATATGAGATTTAAATTGAACTCCTTCTTCTTTTATTTTTCTATTTGCCGATAACGAATATACTTGATATCCTCCCGAATCTGTTAAAATTGGTCGCCTCCAATTCATAAACTTGTGTATTCCCCCTGCTTTTTCTATAATATCTACCTGTGGTCTCAAATATAAATGATAGGTATTGCCTAAGATAATATCTGGATTTACTTCTTGTTCTAAATCTCTTTGATGAACCCCCTTAACTGTTGCAGAAGTACCAACTGGCATAAAAATAGGGGTTTCAATAACCCCATGATCTGTGGTGAACAGACCTGCCCTAGCTTTACTATTAGAGTCGGTAGAAATACACTTAAACCTCATAACCAAATGATATCCCCAAAGATAATGAAGTTGCCTTGACCAAAGACTTGAATTTTAATTTTAATCAAATGTTGAAGAAGCCGTTAATAAGTATTCCCGATAAGTTTGTTCAGAGGTAACAAAGCTGTATTTTTGCATTATATTTTTTAAAAATGCAAACAATAAAAGTACTAGATCAAATCGTTTTACAAGTTCGTAGAGATATTCTCAGAATGGTTCACAAAGTAAATTCAGGTCACCCTGGAGGGTCTTTAGGGTGTGCAGAGTTTTTTGTAAGCCTATACAATGGTATTATGGACGTTGACATAGAGTTCGATATGGATGGGAAAAACGAAGATTTATTTTTCTTATCTAACGGTCATATATCGCCTGTGTTTTATAGCGTTTTGGCACGTAGAGGCTTTTTCCCAGTCGAAGAGCTCAATACGTTTAGGTTAATCAATTCAAGATTACAAGGTCATCCTACTACACACGAGGGTTTACCTGGTATTCGAATAGCTTCTGGGTCTTTAGGACAAGGGCTATCAGTAGCTATTGGTGCTGCACAAGCAAAGAAATTAAATAACGACAAACACCTTATTTATGCTCTTTTAGGAGATGGAGAGCTTCAAGAGGGACAAAATTGGGAGGCAATTATGTATGCTGCAGGTAAAAAAGTTGATAACCTAATTGCAACCATCGATTTAAACGGAAAACAAATTGACGGAAGTACGGATAATGTGATGCCAATGGGGGATTTAAAATCTAAGTTTATCGCTTTTGGATGGGACGTTTTAACAATTGAAAAGGGAAATGACTTACAAGAAATTATTTCGACCTTACAACAAGCAAAAACTTTAACAAATAAAGGAAAGCCTATTTGTATTTTAATGAAAACCGAAATGGGGAATGGAGTTGATTTTATGATGCATACACACGCTTGGCACGGTAAAGCTCCTAATGATGAACAACTTGAAATAGCTTTATCTCAAAACTCTGAAACGTTAGGGGATTATTAAAAAATTATCCCAATTAAATAGCAAGAAATATATAATACCCTTATGATTGAATATATAAACCAAGGCTCTAAAGATACTCGTTCAGGATTTGGTTCTGGGCTTGCTGAACTCGGCAGATCAAATTCAAATGTTGTTGCACTCTGTGCAGATTTAATAGGATCGCTTAAAATGGACGAATTCATTAAAGAAAATCCTGATCGGTTTTTTCAAATTGGAATTGCAGAAGCCAATATGATTGGTATTGCCGCAGGTCTAACTATTGGAGGAAAAATACCATTTACAGGAACTTTTGCGAATTTTTCTACAGGAAGAGTTTACGATCAAATTAGACAATCTGTTGCTTATTCAGGTAAAAATGTAAAAATATGTGCCTCTCATGCTGGTATTACTTTAGGTGAAGATGGAGCAACACATCAAATCCTTGAAGATATTGGATTAATGAAAATGCTCCCTGGGATGACTGTTATTAACCCTTGCGATTATAACCAAACTAAAGCAGCAACCATAGCCATTGCTGAATATGAAGGCCCTGTATATCTTCGTTTTGGAAGACCATCAGTTGCAAACTTTACTCCTGTTAATCAAACTTTTGAAATTGGGAAAGGGCTATTACTACAAGAAGGTTCTGATGCTACTATCGTAGCTACTGGTCATTTAGTTTGGGAAGCATTAGAGGCAGCTAAACTATTACAAGAACAAAACATTAGCGCAGAAGTAATAAACATACATACTATTAAACCTTTAGATGAGGATATAATATTGAAATCAGTTGCAAAAACAAGATGTATTGTTACTGCTGAAGAGCATAATTATTTGGGCGGATTAGGAGAAAGTGTTGCGCGTGTTCTTTCTTCAAATAATCCAACTCCGCAAGAGTTTGTTGCTACTAAAGACACCTTTGGCGAGTCTGGCACTCCTGCTCAACTGATGAATAAGTATGGGCTTAATAAAGAGGCTATTGTAGCCGCAGTACAAAGCGTTATTCAAAATAAATAAAAAAGATGGTTTGCAAATTAAAACGACTTTTTGTTTTTATTATTTTTTTAAACGTATCCTTACTTCAAGCTCAGTTTGAATATGGCGTGAAAGCAGGGCTAAACTATGATTCTCTCGGAGATATTGATTATAAAAACCTATCAGCATCCCCTATTTCCCTTAATTCTAGAGCAGGCTACCACATTGGAATTTACGGAAATTTTAACCTCCCTGTCTTCTATCTACGTCCAGAAATTCAACTAACTAAAAGTAATAGTAGCTTTAATGGTTCTAATGTTGGTATCAATAAAATAGATGCTCCTATACTTTTAGGCTATAATATTTTAGGGCCTTTAAGCGTTTTTGCTGGACCAAGTTTTCAATATATCTTAAGTGAGGATGTTGAAAAAATTGATATTACTAAAATTGAAAAAAACTTTACTGTGGGCTTACAATTAGGCGTACGGCTTACTCTAGGTCGCATTGGAGTAAGTCTTCGTTATGAACGTGGGTTTACGGATAATGAAATATCAATTCTTGATAAAAATAATTTGAATATTGGAAAAATTGATACTCGCCCTAAGCAATTTATTATTAGTGCGTCTTACCAATTAAAACTTCATAATAAAGATTAAATATTTTTTTAACTTTATTAAAAATTTAAGGCACATCATGAAAAAATTAATTTTATTAAAAATTGTTTTATTAGCTTTTGCTTTTACAACTTCTTGTGGTAAAGACAGTACAAGTACCACTACAACCACAACAACAACTACAACACCTACTACCACACCAACAACAATATCTACTCCTACATTTGATGCGATAAAAGGAGATGCTAATTTTTCGGGAAATTTATTTAGTGATACTGTTGTTTTATATCTTCAAGGAGGTCCAGTACCTATATTTTCAGATGATGATGTTAAAGAAATTATTAACGCTAATCAAACAACAAAAGTATTATATGCACACGTGCATCAAGTACAAACACAGAGCCCCGAAAAAATTAAAGATACAGACATTACTTTTGAAGAAGGAAAGCAACTTAACGACGAAAGTATATTGATTTTAAAAAGAGTAATAGATTACTTTAAAGGACAAGGAAAAAAAGTATATATAATAGGAATTTCTTATGGTACATTTATAACACAAGAATTAATTGCAGATTATGGAATTGATGTAGCAGATGGTTATCTTATAGGCATAGGTCGTTTAGACATGGATGACGAAATATGGATGAATCTGAGTAAAGGAAAATTCGTGAATTTTAGTTATGCCGCAGATGGTAGTTATACAGTTACAGACACTGGAATAAGCCCTCTTGATAATGAAGAAGCAAATTTGTCGGAGAGAACAAAAGTTAATCTGTATCGATTATCAGCAGGATTAATCTCTAACAGATATACGGAAAGGTTAAAAGATATTTCAGACTTATCAAAAATAACTTATATCCATGCCGATAGAGATAAAGCAGTAGGACCATTATCGCTAAAAGAAAGAACTTTTTTAACCGATAGAAATGTAAAATTAGTTCCTGTTGCAGGTAACCATAATGATGGTGGAGTAGAAATTATAAAATTATTAAGGACTACTTTTCAACTAGAATAGATTTACATAAATCCAAAATAATTTCACCGTAGGTTTTTACAAGTTCGGCTTCGTTTCAAACTAAGTCCTATTGGCTTAGGTATTCGTTATAATCGCGGTTTTTCCAGTAGTGAAACTTCAACTCTTAACATAAACAAGTCAAGTATAGGAAAAATTGATACTCGCTCCAAGCAATTTATTATTGTGCCGCTTACCAATTAAAACTTCATACTAAAGATTAAATATTTTAAACTAAGAGAAAAGAATATCACTTTAGTTTTTCAAATGCCCCTATTTCTTTATTCTTACGAACTTCGTTCCAATTGTAACACATTCCGTTCATTGCAATATACACTCCAGGCACTAAAGTTCTAACATAAGCTATTGCAGCTCCTAGGTTAAAAAACCCATCTGATGAACTACCAAAGGTATATGGAATCATAGCTCCAGTAAGTACTATAGTCTTATTTTTAATTTTACTAGGATCATTGGCAATTTTTGCAGCTGTATTTACCATGCGATCTGTACCATGCGTTATAATTATCTGCTCAAGGTCACAATTTTCACAGGCTTCTTTAATTGCATCATAGTGTATCGTAGTCATTTCAAGGCTATCCATAAGCATAAGCATTTTGACATCAACATCTAATTTACAACGACTTCTTTCTAACATTTCGGGTAAATGTGTTTTTTGAAAGTTTAGAGTACCTTTGATATAATCATACGTTTTATCAAAAGTACCTCCTGTTGCAAAAACCTGAATACGCTTTTCTTCTACTGGCATAACAATAAAAATTAATGTTAACTATCCGCGTCTAAGTAATTAGGAATTCCGTCTCCATCCGTATCATCTGCAGTTCCATCTTTATCTTTATCAAACTCAATTGAAGTAAGTATTCCATCTCCATCGTCATCAAAGTCATTATAATTAGGAATACCATCACTATCTGTATCATCATTAAATGGATTACCATCCTTATCTGGGTCCTCATTTACAGACAAAACCCCATCGCCATCGTGGTCAGCTTGGTTTGTTGTAAAAACTGAAATTGAAAATATCAATGGTGAATATGCTGGTATACTACCTTGTGAAGAAGAAAAGTAACCTAAACCCGAAGGCATAAATAAAATTCCTTGCCCATAGTCTTTAAAAGAGATTATCCCATCCTTATTTTGAACATGAGTACCTGGTGCAAAAAATTGTAATCCATATTGAAAACCTGTTACAACCGTTGTGTTATCAAACCAAACAGGCGTTGTTCTATTATCAAAAATAGTACTGTCTATTAGCTGTCCTCTATAAGCTATATAAGTAGAATCTACAATAGAAGATTTATCTTTCAGGCGAGTTCCTTGCTGGGCAATAATATAGTATAACGTATGATTAGTTGTTTTTTCGTTAGCATCAATTATTGGAACTGAAATTTTTTCAACTTGATTTATTAAAGGGGTTTTACTTGCATTATCCCCTGCAATAGTATCAATAACAATTGTAACTTCTTGATTCTCTTTACGAGGAAAATCTTCATAGTTATAAAAATGAGTAGTCAAATATTGTTTTAGCAAAGCATCGTCTTTTCCAAATTGTATTGAATATTCTTCTGCTGTAACTACAGATGGAGTATTATCACTACTACAATAGTTAAACAATAAAACTAAAAACAATAAAACAAACGTTAATTTTGAAAAATGAAGCATTTAAATTATTTTGGGGTGCAAGATACAATTTTACTTTATTTATGATATAACTTTAACTAAGTTTTAAACCATGAGAATCGACCAATATTTATGGTCTATGCGATATTTTAAATCGAGGAGTTTAGCTACTAATGCCTGTAAAAAAGGACACGTTCGTATCAACGATCAAATAGTTAAACCTTCGAAAGAAGTATTCCCTTTAGATAAAATTGTACTAAGAAAAGAGCAAATGTACTTGAGTCTAAATGTACTTGACCTTCCTAAAAGCAGAGTGTCTGCAAAGCTAGTAGATATTTATAGGGTAAACACAACACCTAAAGAAGTATTTAACAATAATGAACTTCAAAGTTTAGCTCAAAATTATTATCGGCAAAAAGGAGAAGGAAGACCTACTAAAAAAGACCGTAGAGATTTAGATGATTATAATGAAAATCCAGAAAAGGATTAATTTTTTAAAGACGCTTTATATCGCAATGTGGAATAAGCTACTCCAAAATGATCTCCAACCAAATGAGTTTTATCTATTTCTTTCAAACCAACTTTAATTAATGCTTGATGATGAATTGCATGATCTAAGCAATAAAGCAACTCTCTATATAAAGATGTAGAAATACTCGTACTTTTCAATTCTTCACTATTTGAAAAAAGATGTAATGCTAAATCTTTATCTACCGTATTAAGTTTAGTATATATTTCGTTCAAAAAATTTATTGCATAATCCTTATCGGTTTCTAATAATAAATCTCTCTTTCGATTATCGTAATTAATACTTTTAGTGCTTAGTCCTTCGAATAAGCAAATATAAAATTCTATACTGTGTCTAATGTGCTGTCCTATTGTTGAGCTATTTAATATTTCTATTTTATAACAGTACTCACTGCCATCCAATCCTTCACAAAGGACTCTAAGGTCATTTAATAGTTTATGATGTAAGTTTATCATTGATGTAATTTAAAGAGTTGCTACTCTAATTATTCCTTTAATGAATTTTGTAGCAGGAACTGTATCGTTACCTAAAATAGTATTCATTCTGCTAATTTCATAAATAATTCTCATATGATGAAAAATATCTTTATATGCTTTTTTCAAACTATATGAAATATCATAAATATGTGTCGGTTCAGAGTTTACTCCATTGACTTCAATTATTTTAAAATCTTCTCCTTTTTCTAAAGCCTCCCAACTCTTAAATTTAATATCAAATCTTCCATAATAAAAACCTGGTATTTGCTCAGACCAGTTCCTTAGGGTTGAACAAAGGCTTGGTGATATTCGTTTTCTAGCATCTATAAACTCTGTTCCTAAATTATGGCTCCCTATAGGTTCAACAATAAGGCTTTCTCCTTGAGGAAGAATATCATTCCATTGAGAAGAAAACTTAAATTTTAATTCCGATATACGATGGCTTACCCTAACCTTATTCTTAATTAGCTGCCCAACCGTAAATTTACCATCCCCAATAATTTCACAAAACTTCTTCTCTGTGATTGATGTAATTTCAAACTTAGAACCGTCAGGTAGTTTATAAAATAAAATACCTGCTTCATTTTCTAAATCACAAAACTCTTGAATTAATATTTCTGAATATTCCGAATTAGAGATATAGTCTTCAATTTCTTTAATTGTATATAATATAGATACACCTTTGCCCCGCTCAGCATTATCCGGTTTTACTACAATAGGAAATTCAATTCCATCTTTTTTTAATGTGCTTTGCCAATTAATCTTGTTGCCATCTAGTTTTACATATTTAGTTTTTGGAATCCAATTTGTGGGAAAGTTTTTAAGGTAAGATGATTTAGAAGAATCATAAGCTCCACTATTATTCATCATTGGATTAAGTGACGTAAAATAAGTTAATTTTCGGGCTTTGATTGCCAAATACATCCAATAAAAATATGCAGGAATATACAGCACCCAAAATGGCCAAAATTCAAATGAAACCAAACGCTTACCTATCTTCATTCTTTCAAATAACCATTTAATTTAATTCTTCCAGTTATTATCTGCTTTAGATTGATAGGTCTTAGGGTCTTTTTCCCACTTACCCCTAGTATCCGAAAATCTAGTCCTGTAAAATAAATATAAACTGTCGTTTTGAATTAAATAAGCTTCAGGATTAACCCTAACCTTATCACCTCTAGACATGGCATAAGCACACCAACCACCATATTTAGGCATATAACGTTGTGGGTTTTCATCAAATAATTTTTTGTTTTCTTGAGATGAAAAATAATATTTCACTCCATCTACCAATGAGTTAATAGCTTTATTCCCTTCTACAGGTGAATCAAAAAAATAAGATACTACATCATAGCCTTTAACGGCAACTAAGTCGCTTGAGAGGTTATAATCTTCTATAGATTTTTTTTGTGCAAAAGCTGAAGTAATAAAAAGAAATGCTAGTGGTAAAATTATATTGGCTTTCATAGATAGCTTTTAGAATTAAAACTTTATAACTTTGTGAATATACAAATCAATTTATGTATAAAATAATGAATTAATGAAAAAAGATGCTACACTAATTGTCAATCGTCAAACTATAAAGCATAGTACACGTAGAATTGCTTATCAAATTTATGAAGCTAATTTTGACTGTAAAACTATATATATAATTGGTATTGCTAAAAGTGGTGTCCAATATGCTAAAAGTATTATTGAAATTTTAAAAGAAATTTCTACGCTTGAAATACACTTTATCGAACTAGAAATAAACAAACAAAATCCACATACAGAAATCTTCACCTCAGAAAAAATTAATGTTCTTAAAAACCAGTCTGTGGTATTAGTTGACGATGTTTTAAATACAGGGAGTACATTAATTTATGCTGTAAAGCACCTTTTGGAAGTTCCATTAAAGCAATTAAAAACAGTAGTATTGGTTAATCGTAGTCATAAAAATTACCCTATTAAAGCAGATTTTAAAGGAATTTCATTATCAACCTCTATGAACGAGCATATTAGTGTTAACCTTACTGCTGGGGAAGAAGGCGTCTATTTAGATTAAATATTTTATTTTTTCAACTATTTCTGCAGGCGTACCTTTATCTACCGATATAGTATGTGTCGCTTTTCCATAAAAAGGCAAACGTTCAAATAAATGCTTCCCTATAAACTCCATCAAATTTTCTTCATCATTAATATGACTAATCAACGGACGCAATGACTTTTCTGGCATTAATCTTTTAGCCAATGTTGAAATAGAGGCTTTCAGGTATATACTAATTACACCAGAGTTAACTATATAATCCATTGAATCGAAATAACAAGGCGTTCCGCCTCCTAAAGCTAAAATAATTTGCTCGTCTTTATTTAATAATTCTTCTAAATAGAAACGTTCCCTCTGCCTAAAATATATTTCTCCTTCTTGGTTAAACAACTCTTTTATAGGTTTCTTTTCTTGAGTTTCTATATATGAATCTAAATCTATATACGGCAGATTGAGTGCTCGAGATAATAAACTTCCTATAATAGATTTACCACATCCCATGTAGCCCAAAAAAATAATTGTTTTATTCAAAATCTGCGGCTTAATAATTGGTTGTAAATTTAGCCAATTTTGAATATGAATTATAAATTTTACAATGTATATTTGTAGCCTCAAAATTCTAAAAAAGATCTGGTAGCTCAGTTGGTAGAGCATCTCCCTTTTAAGGAGAGGGTCCTGGGTTCGAGACCCAGCCAGATCACTTTTTCTAGACTTGGTAGCTCAGTTGGTAGAGCATCTCCCTTTTAAGGAGAGGGTCCTGGGTTCGAGACCCAGCCAAGTCACTTTCGAGCGCACGTGGCGAAATTGGTAGACGCGCTAGGTTGAGGGCCTAGTGAGAGTTAATCTCATGGAAGTTCGAGTCTTCTCGTGCGCACAAAAATTATAGTAATTAAAAATAATTACACACGATTATTCTCCTTATCAATATAAATTATCTTTATTTTTTTAACCGTTTAAAAATATAACGCGTAATAAAAATTCCATTTGAATCTGATTCTCCTCCATAACTTTCAACTGCACTATTAGTAAATGCTAATTCCCATCCTTCGCTTGAAAGCGTGTTTATCTTTGAAGTAACCACCGCGTCATTTGCAACAATGTTTTGAAAACGTATTCCTGTCAAATTAAAAAAGTTCAGCAATTTTGTTTCTTCAAACTCCTTAACACGGATATCTGAACGCTTTGATTTGTTTCTTTTATCGTTTTCAGATGTTCTTTCTGACGAGAAGTCTTGATAGTTTCTATCTACATTAGACTCTAAAAGTCTAGAACGACCAAGCCCTGTTGGAATAATAGATTCTACAGTAGTTACAACTTTGTATTCATAAACTTGAGCTTGAACGCACAAAAAGCTCCCTAACGCTAAAGTAATTGTAAAAAATAGTCTTTTCATAATATCATTTTTTTAATTAAATATATATAGTATCTAAAGTTAATACTTTCTATAAATACTAATTACAATATTATTAAATTTTATATATCATTGTGTAATATTCTTTAGATTATTCAATAAAATTTTGTAATTTTCAATAAGATTGACCATAATATTTAACTGTCTAATATTCAATTAAACATATAATTATTTAATCACTTAAACAGTCTTTTCCTTAAATTCACAACGGGTTAGAAAGTATTTGTAAAAAGATGAAAGTTCTATTTGATCATATTTCCAATGAATCCAGCCGATTGGTTACAACATCTTATAGCACTTCTTTTTCACTAGCTGTTAAAACACTAGACTCTTCTATCCGAAAAGATATTTATAATATTTATGGTTTTGTTCGCTTTGCAGATGAAATTGTAGATAGTTTTCACTCTTTTGACAAAAAAGAATTATTAGATCGTTTTGAAGATGACTTGAACCATGCATTAAAGCATAAAATAAGTTTAAACCCTATTTTAAATTCTTTTCAACAGACATTTCACAAATATAATTTAGAAATAGAACACGTTAATTCATTTCTTAAAAGCATGAGATGGGATTTATCTAAAAAAACATACCATACTGATGAGTCTTATAAAGAGTATATATATGGTTCTGCCGATGTTGTCGGATTGATGTGTCTAAAAGTATTTGTAAAAGGTAATCAAAGTGAATTTAATGAATTAAAAGACGCAGCTATGTCTTTAGGGTCTGCTTTTCAAAAGGTTAATTTTTTGCGAGATTTAAAAGTCGATCAAGGCGACCTTAATCGATCTTATTTCCCTGGGGTTTCCTTAGTTAATTTTGACGAAACATCTAAATCAAAAATCATAGCTGAAATTGAATTGGATTTTAAAAACAGCTTACCAGGTATTTTAAAACTTCCAAAAGAAGCTCGTTTTGGTGTTTACACGGCATATAAATATTATAATAAATTACTTTTAAAGCTAAAAAAAACGCCTTCAAAGCAAATAAAGAAAACCCGTATTCGAGTTCCTAATTATCAAAAAATGGGAGTACTTGCAATTTCATATATTAATTATCAATTTAATACTTTATAAAAATGGCAGTTTTATTTTGGATGTTAATTTACTTAATCACATTTGCCTTTATGGAATTTATGGCTTGGTTTTCACATAAATATGTTATGCATGGTTTTTTGTGGCGTTTACACAAAGACCACCATAAAAAAGACCACGATTCTTGGTTTGAGCGTAACGACTTATTTTTTATTTTTTATGCAGTCGTTAGCATAATTCTTTTTACTCTATGGGCAGAATATGGTTTTTGGGCAGGACTGCCAATGGCTCTAGGTATTTTTACTTATGGTGTGACTTATTTTTTTGTACATGATATATTTATACATCAGCGGTTTAAAATTTTAAAGTCTGCTAACTCTAAATATGCTAAAGGTCTTAGAAGAGCGCATAAGATACATCACAAGAATATTAACAAAAAAGGAGGAGAATGTTTTGGTATGCTTTGGGTACCAATGAAATATTTTAAATAAATTATTTTTTTGTCCAGTTATTGGCAAACTCACAATCTTTATAACTCTTATTTACAATTACATAGGTTTCCTCTATCTTATCCTTTATCCATTTTCCAATAACCTTTAATTGCTTATCTTTTAATGCTAACTCCTTTATTCGAGTATAATCCAACGAATAATCGGCGACATGCTCATCATAGCGCTTATTTATTTTAATAATTTTATATTTTTTCGAGCCAGAGTTATCTTCATCTAATAAGGGTAATGAAATTTCTCCCTCTTTAAGTTTACTTACTTGGTTGTATAAAACAGGATCCATCTTGGTTAATTCAAAATGTGTGTCTCCAGTAACAGGGTTTAAAAGTACACCTCCACTATTTCTTGTTTCTTTCTCATTAGAAAAATTAAACGCAGCATTCTTAAAAGTAATCTCTCCGTCTATAATACGCTTTCGAATTGTATCTAATTTCTCTTTTGATTCCTTCAGTTTAGAAGGGTCTATCTTTGGGGTTAAAAGAATATGCCTAATATCTACTTGCTGACCTTTAATTTTGTCGACCATTAAAATATGCCATCCAAAATCTGTTTTAAAAGGTTGTGATACTTCACCTTCTTCAAGACTAAAAGCTATATCTCTAAACTCTTTTACCATTCGAGGTCTTTTTCGATGAAGCGTATACTTCCCCCCACTAGAACGAGACCCTGGATCTTGAGAATATAAAATTGCCTTAGACGCAAAACTCAATCCTTTCTCTTCGACATCATTCTTAAAATCTTTTAATTGTTCAATTATTCGCTGTGTTTCATCATTGCTTACTTCAGGCTCTAAAACAATTTGTGATATCTCTATTTCGGTTCCAAAAACTGGTAATTCATCTGTAGGAATAGAATCAAAAAAAGCCCGAACTTCTTCTGGTGTTATCTCTATTTTAGAAACAATGTCTGCTTGCATTAACGAAGCTAGTTTTTGAAATTTATTTATTTTAAAAAGATCTTCCCTAAATGAAATTTCGCTTGGTTTATTGTAAAACTTAAGTACTTGCTCTATGCTTCCAAGTTGTTCCGTGAAATATTCTATACTCTGATCTACATAACTATATATTTCTGTATCATTTATTTCTAAACTATCTTGAACTGCATGGTGTGCATATAGTTTGTCTTCCATCAATTTGCCTAACAAATCGCAACGTTCTATATCCTTGGTTGAAATTCCCTGAGACTGCATATCAGCTAAAGTTTTGTCGATATCCGAGTCTAAAATTACATAGTCGCCAATTACGGCAGATACACCATCAATTTTAATGCGTTCATAATTCTCCGATGGTCCTCCTTGAGAAAAAGCAGAAGTACTAATAATAGCAGCTAAAAAAAAAGTTATAGTACTTTTAGTTATATATTTCAAATTGATTGGTTCGTATGGCATCTTGTAATATTTCTTTATCAAATTGTCTTATGAAATCACGTTTTCTTTTATTAAAAACAATTTTACGAATAGTATTCCTTACTGTTTCTAAAGGAGCTATTTCATTGCGCAAAACAAAGTCATTAACAAAAAGCAAATATACTTCGAAAGCACCCTCTAAGGCAAAAAATTGTGATTTTTTTAAATAGTTTTCAAAATCTTCTTCTACTATCGGAAAATATTTTACAAATTCTCTTTTAGACAGCCAAAAATCCTCTTTTACACTATAGGAAGTAAATTGATACGAAAGAGAATCAATAAAATGTTTATCGTCATCTTCAAATCGAGTAAACTTATTTGATATCTCATCCAAATTTATGTTTTTCTCTGGGAGAGAGATATAGCGCAGATTTATTAAAACTTCATTAACTTTAAAATTATTTTTATTCTCATCATAATAAGATTGTATTTCTGCTATTGACACAACAGTATCAATAGCAGATTTTACAATAAACTCTTTGTAAGTGCTACTCCACAAATCCGATTTATATGATTCGACTAAATTTTCTAACTCGTCTTGCAATTCAAAATCTAAGTTTATAGTTGCCTGCTGAAATAAAAGTTGGTTTCTTGCCCAATTGTTAATGTAGTTATCTGCTTTGATAGTACTATCAGATTCCGTTAAAAAAACAGGTAAATTATTCTCCAATTCAGAGTTATATAAATAAGACGTTCCTACTCGCGCTATTACACTATCTTGTTTTGCTTTATAAATATGGTCGCAACCAATAGTTATTAGTAAATAACTTATTAAAACAAGATGTGTTAAAATAGGTTTTATAAAAAGTCTTTGAACTACTTTATTCATTATATATGTTTAACTTGACAACGAAAAAAACATATTTTATTATATAAAGAGGTTATTTTTTTAATAATTTTTTTAATAAAAAACATAATTAACTGATTATCAATTTATTATTTGTTAATAAATATTTTACTATTAACAATTATATCCTTAAATTGCACCATATTATTAACGATGCTATCACGTTTACAAATATTATTCACTTTTTTTGTTCTCTTCTCTTTCCAAGTAAGTGTATCAGCATCGACTCCAAATTTAAACCTTTCAGACAATACTCTCTCTTCTAAACTCAATCAAGAAGTTGTAAAATTGTTTTATAGCAATGGTCAAATTCAAATAATTGGTTTAACAGGCACTGGAAATATTACCATATATAGCATTATTGGAAATAAAATAGCTCAATTTCCTAATGTAAGATTAGCTGATTTTAAAAATTCTATTGTTCTTGAATCTGGAAGCATGTATATTGTTAGAATTGAATTTAATTCTACAGTAAAGACATACAAGCTTATTGCTAACTAAAATTATTTTAGGTCTATTTTATTATGGGCTATAGTTCGGGGCTTCTTTTGTGATTTGCACATTATGTGGGTGGCTTTCTCTAATACCAGAACTTGTTAACTGTACAAACTTACCTTCTGTTTTTAAGTTCTCTATTGTACTGGCACCACAGTACCCCATTCCGGCTCTTAACCCTCCTATAAATTGATGAATACTTTCGAATAATTCACCTTTATATGGAACCCTGCCAACAATACCTTCGGGGACTAGTTTTTTAATATCTTCTTCTACATCCTGAAAATAGCGATCTTTACTTCCTTTTTTCATTGCTTCAACCGACCCCATTCCTCTATAAGATTTAAATTTCCGTCCTTCATAAATAATAGTTTCCCCTGGGGATTCTTTTGTGCCAGCAAGAAGGCTTCCTAGCATTACACAATCGGCTCCTGCGGCTATCGCCTTGGGTATATCACCTGTGTATCGAATACCACCATCGGCAATAATAGGAACTCCACTTCCTTTTATAGCTTCTGCCACTTGCATTACGGCCGATAATTGAGGATATCCAACTCCTGCTATAACTCGCGTAGTACATATTGACCCTGGGCCTATTCCAACTTTAACAGCATCAGCTCCAAGTTCTACCAAATACTTAGCTGCTGCTCCAGTAGCTATATTCCCTACCACTACATCTAGATTCGGAAAACTTTTCTTTACCTTTTTCAAAACTTTTGCAACGCCCTCGGTATGTCCATGTGCAGTATCAATAACTATTGCATCTACATCCGATTTAACTAAAGCTTTAATCCGCTGAATGACATCTGTAGTTATACCTACTGCCGCTGCAACACGCAACCTACCAAAAGAATCTTTATTTGCCGTTGGTTTACTCGTATGTTTAGTAATATCCCTAAACGTAATTAGTCCTACTAAATTATTATTCTCATTGACTACTGGTAGTTTTTCAATTTTATGACGTTGCAAAATCTCTTCTGCATCAGATAAAGACGTTTCTTCTTTTACCGTTATCAAATTTTCTGAAGTCATTACTTCTGTAATAAGTCGCTCATCATTTTTTTCAAAACGTAAATCTCTATTAGTAACAATACCTTTTAGTTTTCCTTTATCATCAATAATAGGAATCCCTCCTATTTTATATTTATTCATTTTTTCTTTTGCATCAGCAACTACTGCTGTCAAAGGTAAAATAACAGGGTCTAAAATCATTCCCGACTCAGAGCGTTTAACCATTTGAACTTTATCAGCTTGTTCTTTTATAGTCATGTTTTTATGAAGCACTCCTATTCCTCCTTCTCTAGCCATAGCTATTGCCATTTTACTTTCGGTAACAGTATCCATAGCGGCTGAAACTATTGGAATATTAAGCGGAATGTTTTTAGAGAAAAAAGAATTTATTTTTACATCTCTAGGTAACACATTTGAATACGCTGGTACAAGAAGCACATCATCATAAGTGAGTCCTTGTTCTACAAATTTTGAATTGTTGGAAATCATAACGCAACTATTTAGGAATTAGTTGCGTGCAAAGTTAAGTAATTAAAGGCTTTAAAACTCTTTTAGTAATACCTATTTTAAAATTATCTCTTTAAAATAGCTTTTAAAACAACCCAAACCCCCATACAATAGCCTAGTGTCATCAATATTCCAGAAAAAACTACTACGTATGAAAAAAAAGTATAGCCTAACCAAAGCATATATATTCCTCCAAAAGTCAATAAAATAGATACAAAAGGTTCTATAGTAAGAAAGGTTTTTACTTTTTGAGATTGGTCGGTACCCCAAACTAAAATTCCTAACATAAAAAAGAGAAATGATAATGATAAGATATGAGTGTGGATAATTGTTAGCATTTCACGCTTACTTTTCTTAAACTTCATAACATTAGCGCTTTCAACTTGCTCATTGCCATTGTAGTTCTCTAGCACTCCCTTAGCCGTGGTACTCTCTGTTTGCCTAACAAAATTTAGTCCTGTGAAATAGCCTACAGATAAAACGATAACAAATGCTACTAAAAATATTTTTATCGGTCGTGGTAGTGTACTAAGAAAGTTAGTGGCTTGCATAAGTAGAAGTTTGAGTTTCAAAACTCCTCAAAGCACTTAAGAATTGATTAATTGATGCTGTCATAGATTTAACAGAAATTGTAGCACCAGAAATCGCTGCGACCTCCGACCTATATGTTAGGGTTGAGTTCATATCTTTAGATATAAATTGGGATAACCAACGTTTACTAGCTATTTCTCCCCCATAATCCTCGCGATAAACCAAAACTTTTGCTTTTAATATTACCATGTTTTCATCTAGTAATACTAAATATTCAAATGAATCTGTTTTACTCGGAGCAGTTGCTAATAGAGCATAGCCTTTAAGCTCGTCAGAAGAATAGATTTCTTGAAACAAACTTTCTTCTAAAAACCTACTCTTAGGAATTATCAATGCGTGTGGTTGAAGTTTAAAATTTTCTACGCCAAAAACTTCACGAACCTCTTTATTAAATAACTTCTGAATTCTTTTAGAAGAAAAACTAGAAGCAGTCGGATTTATAAAGTTTATTGAAAATAGAGAAACGTAAAAAAGTATAATAACCCGATTCATAATTACAAATATATTTTTCTCATTTTAAACACGCAAGTTTATTTAGATTAAATTTAAATAAACTTTAGAACCAAACCCCTACCCCCATATTAAACTGACCTTTTCCTGAATTTGAAATAGCAGTTGCCTTGTTTTGATAATCAATTTTAAAAACAGAACCTCTTGATAAATGATACGAAAAACCCAGTGTCCATTCTTTTCTATGATAAGCCAAATTCTGAGTTAAATTTCCTGCCGTATTAGCGTGTGTATTATAATCTTCATAACGAACAAAGGCATCTAAACGTTGTTTATTTACAAGAGGCAGTAAGTTATATGCTACTTCAATATAATATCCTAAAAGCTCTTTCCCTAAATCTTTTCCTGTTAGTGTATTATATTGCTCGGTGTCGCTCAAAAATGCGTTTACAAATTGCCCTCTTGACGAAAATCTTTTATAATTATATCGAGCATCAAGTCCAATCATAGAAATACCTATTGTACTTCCTAAAGTATTAATAAAGTCGTCATCAGATTGAGTTCTTCCAAAATACCCTGCTAATCCCAAGCGTAAATTTTGTATTCCATAAAAATCAATTTTAGAAGAAAAGTTAAATTGACTGACAATAGATTTTGCTCCCTTTTGGCGACCGTTTCTCAAGCCATTACTACCTGATAAAACGCCCCCAGAATTATTGTGTGACAAAAACCCATTGAATATATATGCTTGATATCGCAATGACAATGCATCCATTCTACCAGAAACGCCCATACCAATTTCCCTCCAAGTAGTAGGTACTATTGCGTTGTCCATACTAGGGCGTTCTACTCCATTAAAAGTAGTTGGTTCGTGAAATTCATTAACAATTCCCATTGGTACCAAAAGTAAACCTGCTCTAATATTAGTGCTATTAGCTATGCTATAATTAACAAACGCTTGCTCAACAAATACTTCTTTTACGTGTTCAAATTCTATTTCTGTTACAAATTGTACACGATCATCAAACTTATACCCAAACAACATTACTAAGCGTTGAACATCTAGTTCCCCATTGCTGCTCTGTGGTTGGTTATATAAAACCTCGCCATACCCTCCTATAGTAACTCCTTGAGGTATCCCTGCTAAGTTTGAAAGTATTTTTTGATATGCGTTTACCTGTACTTGTTGTCCCGAAATACTATCATAAACAACATTCTGACTTTGTTGTCCATATCCTCCCAAAAACACACAAAATAAAAGTGCTTGTAAATAAACCCTCATTCTTTTATTTAGATTAATTAAAGATTATAAGGCAAATATAATTAAGCGAACCCTTAAAAACAAAGCTTATTTATAATTATTCTAAATAAATATTTTAATTGCTTGATTATAAGAATATTCAAACTTAATAGGGTCTATTTGTAGAGGTACCTGTCGTTGATTAAAAAAAGAAATTATTTTCTCCGTAGGCAAATTTCCTGTAAGGTCGTCGGCAGCCATCGGGCATCCGCCATATCCCTTTATAGCACCATCAAACCTATTGCAACCTGCCTCGTATGCTGCACTTAGTTTGGTGAAAGAATTTTGTGGTTGAGTATGAAAATGTGCTCCAAATTCTATTTCGGGATATTGTTTAATTGCAGATGTAAATACTTTACCAATATCAGATTCATTCGCAGTACCTACAGTGTCGGAAAGCGAAATAATTTCAATTCCTTTTTCTGCTAAAATATTAATCCAATTCATAGCTATATCAACCGACCAAGGGTCTCCATAAGGGTTACCAAACCCCATAGAAAGATATAATACAAGTTTTTTATTTGAACCTTTACAGATAGCTATCAATTTATCTAAAAGCAAAAGGGCTTCGTTTTGAGTTTTATGCGTATTTCTCATTTGAAAATTCTCGGACGCAGAAAAAGGAAACCCTATATATGATATTGAATCATATTGAATTGCATCTTTTGCACCTCTCTCATTTGCTACAATAACCAATAATTTAGATACACTTTCTGTCAAATCTATGTTGCCTAGTACCTCGGAAGTATCTCGCATTTGTGGAATAGCTCTAGGTGAAACAAAACTACCCATGTCAAGAATATCAAAACCCACAGCTAATAATGATTGAACATATCTAATCTTATCTTCAGTTGCAATCCATTTCTTGATACCCTGCATTGCATCTCTAGAACATTCAATAATAACTGGTTTCTTCATAAACTGAAAGGTACTAATTTATTCAAATTGATTTTTTAATTAAATAAACAAAAAATCAAAGTATTTTTATACAAAATTGTTTTCTTTGATAATAAATAATACTTGGACACTTCTTTTATTAACTTATATATTCTTTAAACCCTAAATACTTATGAA
The DNA here is from genome assembly GCA_965277835.1 of Candidatus Arcticimaribacter sp. Classification (GTDB taxonomy): domain Bacteria; phylum Bacteroidota; class Bacteroidia; order Flavobacteriales; family Flavobacteriaceae; genus Arcticimaribacter. The sequence continues at coordinate 729,883 of OZ255841.1, forward strand.
ATTCATTTGTTTATTTGCCTTCCTTCTTTGCAGTAGTTTTTGCGTTGCACAAAATACTGAAATAGAAAAATATGCCGCTACTATTAAGTCCGAGGATTTACGTCAACTATTATATACCTATGCTTCCGATTTTTTTCAAGGTAGAGAAGCTGGTACCATAGGACAGAAAAGAGCTGTTGATTTTTTAAGAGAGTTTTACAAATCTAGAGGTATCAAAGCTGCAAGCGGTAGCGATGATTACTTTCAGAAAATGAATTTAACCGTAAAAGGAAAAGAAATTGACACAGAAAATGTTATTGCAATTATTGAAGGGACGGAGAAGCCCGACGAGTACCTCGTAATATCTTCTCATTTAGATCATATAGGAATGCGAAATGGTCTTATCAATAACGGAGCTGACGATGATGGTTCTGGAACTGTTGCATTATTAGAAATTGCAGAAGCTTTTCAAAAAGCAGTTGCCGATGGTAACGGACCTAAAAGATCAATCATCTTTTTACATGCTACAGGAGAAGAAAAAGGTTTACTCGGGTCAAAATATTATACTAATAACCCCCTCTACCCTTTAGCAAATACAATTGCTAATCTAAATATTGATATGATAGGAAGAACAGATCCTAAAAGAACTAATGATAATCCAAATTACATTTATTTAATAGGGTCTAACAGACTTAGTGTAGAGTTACACGAGATTTCGGAAAAAACAAATAGTGAAACCGTAAACTTAGAGCTAGACTATACTTATAATGCCGAAGATGACCCTAACCGATTTTATTTTAGAAGTGACCACTATAACTTTGCAAAGAATAATATTCCAGTAATTTTTTATTTTAACGGCACACACGATGACTATCATAAGCCAACAGACACCGTAGAAAAAATTGAATTTGACTTAATGAAAAAAAGAATAGACTTAATTTTTTATACTGCATGGGAACTAGTCAACCGCAAGGATAGAATTCAATTAACCAATTAATTTATCAATAATCTATGAAAAAAATAACTCTAGTTTTTTTTAGTCTTTGTGTATTTCAACTTTACGCACAAGAAGACAACAGTACAACTGAAACTAAACAGGATAAAAACACTGAAAAAAAGTTTACTCCCTCTAAAGTCAAAAGATTTTCATTAGGTGCAAAAATAGGTGTCCCAAATATTATAGGAGGATCGGTCGAAGGAATAACCCCTTTACTAAAAAACAGGGTTTCCCTTTTCATAGATTATAGCCGCATCAACCCTAAAGTATTCATTGAAGTAGGTGGTACTGAGAGAAGATCAAACGATAAAATTGTAATACAATACTTTGAAATTGGTTCAAATTTCTACTTTACTAAACCAGGAAATGGTATTTATGCGGGTATCGGTTATGGCTCACTAAATGTTGATGTTAACATCGAAGGCGTAAATTTTGATGTAAGTGGAATGAAAGGTGTTGGTAGTGGCAGTGGTAACATAAAAATAAATACTACTAATCTAAAAATGGGAATTAAAACAGGGGGAACAATATATTTTAGAGCAGAGTTGGGTTATGGGTTCGGTTCAATACCTAAAGATGTTAATGTAGAAGGAACATTTACCTACACAGCTCCGGGTGGAACTACTCTAACAGTAAACGGCACTGCAATCGAAAAATTCCCTGAAATACCAACTATTAATGCTAATGGATTTATCATTGGCAACATTGGTTTTGGTATCTCTTTCTAATTTAGAAAAGCTATATTTTATTTAATATTACTATTATTTATATTATCTTGTTCTAAAGTCGTGTACTGATATTTAGCTATACGAATGGTATTTTATAAATACAATGGCTCGGATTATTATAAATCATAATATAATTATGAAAAATATTATTATGCTTTTAGTATGTTTTTGTACGTTTCAACTCTCGTCTCAAGAAACACAAAACAACGCACCAGTCGAAGTAGAGCAAAATGAAAGTGCTAAAGACAGCTTAATAAATTTAAATGACAAAGTCAAAAGATTTTCAGTAGGCATTCAAGCAGGAGTACCTACTATTGCAGCTATTTCAGCAGAATTCGTAACTCCTCTACTAGGAAATAGAGTTGCTCCTTTTATAAACTATAGTCTATTCTCTGCAAGTTTAGTTGGAGGTTATTTTGATACTAATAGACGTGTTGAACCCTCTATAAGATTTTATGAATTTGGTTCAAATTTTTACTTTAACGAAAACGGCAAAGGGTTATATGCTTCCCTCGGGTTTAGTCTATCAAGTTTAGATTTCAAATATACAGGAATATCTTTTGAAGCAAATGGGAATAAAGGCAATGGAAACGGAACTGCCAGCACTAACATATACTCAACTAATTTAAAAATGGGTTATAAATCTAGTGGAAAAGTGTATTATAGAGTTGAGTTAGGTTATGGCTTTTTTGGCTCAAAACCAGAAAACCTAGAAATTAGTGGATCCTTCACTTATAAAGATCAAAATGGGAATGACCAAACACAAAATGCGACCAAAACAGAAAAATTTAATGTAAGTGTTAACTTGGGTAATGGGATTTTTATAGGTAGCCTTCTTGGTATTGGTGTTTCTTTCTAAAAAACTATTCCCTTATAAATAAAAAAGCCCTTCAAGTAAAATTAAAGGGCTTATATAAATTTGGGTGGAAGATCGGTCTCGAACCGACGACCTCCTGAACCACAATCAGGCGCTCTAACCAACTGAGCTACAACCACCATTTATGTGACAAATTTAATACTTTTTTTAACCATACCAAAGGTTAAAAAACAATCTAAGATAAATCGCTAAATGATTGAATTAGAGGCACTCTCTCGGTTGTAAATCCTTCTGCAGCCTCAACACCAGTTAATCTACCAAGATTTCGGGCGCGATAACGAACGCTATCGAAAAAATTTTGACTACTTATTGGTGTTTGGGGAGCATCACTTTTAGGGTTAAAAAATTGAGTCTTATAAGCAGAAATCGATTCGATTTTTTTATCCAAAAAAGAAGATATATCTAGCACAATATCAGGTTCAATATCCTTCCATTGGATATAATGATATACTTGCTTTGGTCTCCAAGCTAACTGATTCTTTGATGCGCTATCTTTTGTAACAACCTTTGATAAACCAGATAAAAAACACGCATCGCTAACTAAATTACTCCCTTTTGCATGATCAATATGGCGGTCTTCTGTGGCATTACAAAGAACTATTTCGGGTTGGTGCAATCTTATCAGTTTAATAATTTCTAATTGATGTGCTTCGTCATTAACAAAAAAGCCATCTCTAAAATCCAAATTTTTACGGAACGATACACCCAAAATTTTGGCAGCATTCTTAGCTTCTTCGTCTCGAGTTAATTCAGTGCCGCGTGTACCTAACTCCCCTCTTGTTAAGTCAACAATTCCTACTTTCTTTCCTTCAGCTATTGCAGACAATATACTTCCGCCACAGCCTAACTCTACATCGTCTGGGTGTGCACCAAAAGCTAAAATAGCTACTTTCATTTTTTCGAGATATTTAATGCGTTTTGAATATCTTCTTTTAAATCATCAATATGTTCAATCCCTAGAGATAAACGTATCAAATTATCTTTAATTCCCTGTTTAATTCGCTCTTCTGAGCCCAATAAAAAATGAGACGTTTTATAGGGTAATGTAAGTGTAGTTTCGACACCTGCTAAACTCATAGCTGGCGTAACTAACTTTAATTCTTTTTGAAAAATATTAATATCGTATAATTCATTTAACTCAAAAGATAACATCCCTGTAAAACCATTCATTTGAGAGTTTGCTAATTCATAATCTGGATGGCTTTTAAGCCCAGGGTAATATACTACATCAACTGCTTTATTCTGATATAAAAACTCAGCCATTTTCATAGCATTGTCATTTTGTGCTTGAACACGTAAACTCAATGTTTTTATGCTTCTTTCTAATAACCAAACTGTATAATCACTTAAGCTACCTCCCAAGTTTTTAGCCATATTAAACACAGCTTCCATATGTTTTTTGGATCCAACAACAACTCCTGCTAAAATATCGCTATGACCTCCTAAATATTTAGTTGCACTATGAATAACGATATCAATCCCAAACGCAATCGGGGTTTGGTTTATAGGAGTCGCAAAAGTATTATCTATCATAGTAATAAGCTGTCTAGACTTAGCTAGGGTAACAATATCACGAAGATTAACAAGCCTCATAAGAGGATTACTGGGAGTTTCTACATAAATAATTTTAGTGTTTTCTTTAATTAAACTTTCAAAATGTGCAATTTCTAAACCTTTAGTAAAAGAATATTCTATTCCAAACTTATCAAACTCTTCTAGTACTAAATTAGTCGTTCCTCCATATAAAGCATTTTGAAGTACAATATGATCTCCCTTATTTAAGTGAGAAAGCAACGCCGTAGATATTGCAGCCATGCCAGATCCAAAAATAAGCCCTTCTTCTGCCCCTTCTAATGCTGCCATTTTTTGAGCTAACCCTATTTGGTTAGGTGTATTGAAATACCTTGGATATTGTTTTATTTCTACATCGTCATAAGCATAGGCAGTTGCCATATACAAAGGAGAAATAGCACCTTTATGTTGTAAATCTTTCAGCTGTCCCTCATGAACACATAACGTTTCTGTTCTATTTTTTCCCATAAACAATTTATTTTGTAATCCAATTTATTACTTCAGGAGCATTAGGTAATGTCTTAGGTGTAATAACTTTCTCTAAAACGCCTTTATCATTTAATAAGTATTTTTGAAAATTCCAACTTACTTCCGAATCCATCACTCCATTTTTACTTTTCTGTGTTAAGAACTCATATATAGGATGTATATTCTCTCCTACCACATCTATCTTAGACATCATAGGAAAAGTAACCCCATAGTTTTTTTTACAAAATGCTGCAATTTCTTCGTTTGTACCTGGTTCTTGCTCCATAAAATTATTAGCAGGAAACCCAATTATTACAAATTTATCTGTGCCGTAGGTTTCGTATAATGCTTGTAATTGTTCATACTGAGGTGTAAGACCACATTCAGAAGCAGTGTTTACAATCATCACTTTTTTGCCTTTTAAAGATGAAAAGTCAAATGGTTCTCCTGATAAATCAATACCCTTAAAGTTATGAATAGTTTGTTCCATATTATTTGAATTTTGTGCACTTAGTATATATGTAAAAAGTAATGTAGCAATTATGGTTATTCTTTTCATCTTTTCTAGTTTATATGAATTGTAAAATACAAAAATTAATAATAACTAATTACCTTAAATTAGTTCGGCAGATAAACCTGCTTCTAAAAGTGAAGCACAACGAGGTTCAAGGTCTTTGAGTGACCCTGTTTTCACGACACTTTTTCCATGATAATGAACTATATATGCCGATTGTTCTGCTTGCTCTATTGTATGTTGACAATAACGTATTAAACAATTAATTACATGATCAAATGTATTTACATCATCGTTATATAAAACAATTTCATGTTCCTTCGAGGTGAGAACAGCCACATCTTCTTGCTCTTTATGTTCAGGGTTTATAGACATCTCTTTAATATTTAATATATTTTAAAGCAACCCAGTTTTGCTTTTCTAAATTAGATTCAAAATCTAAATTTACTAATTTACACGTTTTAGAAATATCTGAAAGGTCGTTTTTATAAAAACCGCTAAGAAGTAGTGCCCCACCTACATTAAGACAGGTAGCATATATAGGAATGTCTTGAAGTAACGTATTCTTATTGATGTTTGCTATAATTATATCATAGTTCTTACCTTTCAATACGCTAGAATCCCTTTGATAAACCTGAATTTTACTGCATTTATTTAGCTGAGCGTTTTCTGTCGCATTCTCACAACACCAAGGCTCTACATCAACTGCATCTATATGACGAGCTCCCCTTTTTTCTGCTAAAACAGCTAATATACCTGTGCCACAACCCATATCTAAAACTGTTTTATTTTCTAAATCTGAATCCAGAAGATATTGAAGCATCATATAAGTAGTTTGGTGATGCCCAGTACCAAAGCTCATTTTAGGTGTAATTACTAAATCATATTTAACATCAACAGGTTTATGGAAATTAGCTCTAACTACGCAGTTATCGCCAACTATAATCGGATTGAAATCCGACTCCCATACTTCATTCCAATTTTTTGGTGGAATAGAGTTAATAGTATATGTAATATTATATTTGGTGTTTTCTAAAATATCTACTTGTTTTAAAAACACTTCATCCCAGTCTGTCTTTGGGATATATGCTTCTAATCCGTTATCTAATTCAACAAAACTTTCAAAACCAATTTGCCCTAACTCAGCTATAAGTATTTCACTAGTAGGTTGAACGGGATTTAAAGTAAAAACAAGTTGAATATAATGAATAGACATTTATATAGACTTGATGATAGCAGTAAAGTCTGTGGCATTTAGTGATGCGCCACCAATAAGACCTCCATCAACATCTGGTTTAGAGAAAATTTCTTGAGCATTTGCTGGTTTTACACTACCCCCATATAAAATAGAAACTTGGTTTGCCAAAGCTGAACCATATTGATTCTCAATTAAGTTTCTAATAAAGCTATGCATTTCTTGTGCTTGTTCTGGGGTTGCTGTTTCTCCTGTACCAATAGCCCATACAGGTTCATATGCAAGGATTATTCTATCCCAAGCATTTGCTTCTAACTCAAATAGAGCATTGCTAATTTGGGTTTTAACAACCTCGAAATGAGACTCAGCCTTCCTATCTTTTAATTCTTCTCCGAAACAAAAAATAACATCCATATTATGGGTTAGTGCATTTTGAACTTTCTTTGATAAAAGAGTATCGTGTTCCCCAAAATAAGCGCGTCTTTCAGAATGACCTAAAATAACCGTACGAACTCCTATGCTTAGGAGCATACTAGCTGAGACCTCTCCCGTATATGCACCCGAAACAGCTTCGTGCATATTTTGAGCGGCAACCTCAATTTTTGAATCTTTAGTCAACAAAACAGCATCTGACAAATGAATAAAAGAGGGCGCTATAATAACCCGCGTATCTCCAAAATTTTTATTCGTCTTTAAATTTTCAATTAATGAATTTGTTTCATCCTTGTCATTATTCATTTTCCAGTTTCCGGCTACAATTTTAGTTCGCATATTTTATGTTTTTTTATAATTAATTTTGCAAATCTAAATGAATTAAAGCGAAAACAGCATAATTAATTATATCCTGATAGTTTGCATCAATTCCCTCGCTCACAATTGTTTTTCCCTGATTATCTTCAATTTGTTTTACTCTCAAAAGTTTTTGCAAAATCAAATCGGTTAATGAACTTACTCTCATGTCGCGCCAAGCTTCGCCATAGTCATGATTTTTGGCTTGCATAAGATCAAAAGTCTTCTTAAGATATTTATTATATAAGTCTATTGCATCGTTTGTTTTTAAATCAGGTTGCTCAGGCACTCCTAACTCCAATTGTATTAATGCCATCAGCGAATAATTAATTATCCCTTTAAACTCACTTACCTGATCCTCTTCAATCTTCTGTTCTTCAACATCTTGTATAGTTCTTATTCGCTGAGCTTTTATAAATATTTGATCTGTTAAAGAAGGTAGCCTCAAAATTCTCCAGGCTGTCCCATAATCTTTCATTTTATTAATAAATAATTCTTTACACAAATTTGTAATCTCTTTGTAGTGTTCTTCTGTAGATTTCATAAGTATAACAAATATGTGTAAATTTCGTTTAATTTTTTAAGCCTTTCAAAATATTCCTAAAAATTATATATGGATATTATTCATAAAACATCAATCAACTGCAAAGGAAGATTAATTGAGTTTTCTAAACCCAAAGTTATGGGTATTCTAAATCTTACTCCAGATTCTTTTTTCGATGGAGGAAAACATAATAATATAGTAACTGCGTTAAAGCATTGTGAAAAAATAATAAGTGAAGGCGTTGATTTTATTGATTTAGGCGCGTATAGCTCGAAACCTAATGCCAAAAAAGTTAGCATAGAAGATGAAAAAAAACGGTTATTACCTGTCTTAGAAAACTTAATCTCAGAGTTCCCCGATGCACTTTTTTCCATTGATACCTTTAGAGCAGAAATTGCAGCTGAAACTTTAGATAGAGGAGCAGCAATTATAAATGACATATCAGCAGGTACATTAGATGACAAAATGTTAGCTACCGTGGCACATTATCAAGTTCCTTTTATTGCAATGCATATGCAAGGAACACCTAGTACTATGCAGATTAATCCAAAATATAATAATGTTATTGATGAGATAACATATTTTTTCTCAGAAAGAATAAAAAAAATATATGACTCAGGAATAAATGACTTGATATTAGACCCAGGGTTTGGATTTGGAAAAACAATAGCTCATAATTTTGAAATACTAAACGGGCTAGATTTTTTTCAAAATTTCGGGCTACCAGTTTTAGCGGGAGTTTCTAGAAAATCTATGATTTATAAAACTTTAAATACAACTCCTGAAAAGGCTTTGAATGGAACTTCTGTACTTCATGCAGTTGCTCTGCTCAAAAAAGCTCAAATTCTTAGAGTTCATGATGTAAAAGAAGCAAAAGAATGTATTGATTTAATAGACGTACTTCAATAGTTTTTCTAATTTTACAAAAACCTCGACCCTTGGACAATCTAAGTTTTCTTGAAGTCAGTTTTATAGATATAACCGATATTATTTTGGTTGCTCTTCTTTTATATTATTTATATAAACTCGTAAAAGGAACTGTTGCAATAAATATTTTTCTTGGAATTGTTATTATATACCTTATCTGGGTATTAACCGATGCATTAAACATGAATGTTTTAAGTAATATTCTTGGGAAATTTATTAGTGTTGGTTTTTTTGCCCTTATTGTTGTTTTTCAACAAGAAATCAGGAAATTCCTTTTATTAATAGGTTCGACCAATTATACTAGCAGAAAAAATTTATTTCGTTATTTTAATTTTTTAAAACAACAGCCCACCGAAGTTGTCAAACTAAATTTATCTATCCTTACAACCGCTTGCGAAAAAATGGCAAGCGAAAAAACAGGGGCGCTTATTGTAATTGAACGTTCTAATTCTCTAGATTTTTTAACAAACACAGGAGACCGAACTAAAATAGAAATTTTCTCTCAAATATTAGAAACGATTTTTTGTAAAAATAGTCCACTACATGATGGTGCTATTATTATAAGAAACAACACTATTGTCGCTACACGGGTAATACTTCCGATCTCTGATTCTAATTCAATACCTAAGCGTTTTGGTCTTCGGCATCGTGCTGGTGTTGGAATATCTGAAAAAACCGATGCTTTAGTTATTATAGTTTCAGAAGAACGGGGCACAATAACTTATATAAAAAATGGGGAGTTTATGAGTATTTCTTCTATTGAAAAATTAAGAAGAACGCTAAGCGAAGATTTATCGTTCTAAAAATCTTAGTTAACTTCAACAAACTGAGCCTGATGAAGTTTTTGATAATACCCTTCTTTCTTATTCAATAGCTCTTTATGTGTACCTACTTCTACAATTTTTCCATTATCCATAACAATAACTTTATCAGCATTTTGAATAGTTGCCAAACGATGTGCTATTATAATTGAAGTTTTGTCTTCGGTTATATGTTTTGTAGCATTCTGAATTAATTCTTCGGAATACGAATCAATAGAAGACGTTGCCTCGTCTAAGACTAAAATTGCAGGGTTGGTCAAAAAAGCTCTTAAAAAAGCTATTAATTGACGTTGCCCCATAGACAGCATAGCCCCTCTTTCTTTTACATTATATTGATATCCTCCTGGCAATGAATTAATAAATTGATGTACCCCTATTTTCTTTGCGGCAATCTGAACATCTTCTAAGGTGATTTTAGAATTATATAATGTTATATTATTGTATATGGTGTCTGCAAAAAGAAAAACATCTTGGAGAACAACAGCTACATTCTTTCGTAAATTTTCGACAGAATAATCTCGAATAGAGGTGTCATCAATTCTTATGTCGCCCGAATCAAACTCGTATAAACGAGAAAGCAAATTGATAATTGTTGATTTCCCTGCTCCTGTTGCGCCTACAATAGCAATCTTTTCGCCAGGTTGAACCTCTATATTAATTCCTTTCAAAACTTCTTCTCCTTCTATATACGAAAAGTGTAAATTCTTAATTTCAATTTTTCCCTGTATTTTATTAGAAATAAAAGTACCCTTATCTTCAATTTGGCTTTCTGTTTCAAGGACATCAAAAACTCGATTAGCAGCAACCATGCCCATTTGTAATGTATTAAACTTATCTGCAATTTGTCTTAATGGGCGAAATAACATTTGCGATAACTGAATAAATAAAAATATAGTCCCTAAAGACACACTACCATTAGATATTACGTTCAAACCACCATACCATACTAATAAACCAATAGTTATAGAAGTAGATATCTCAGCTATAGGAAAAAAAATAGAGTTAAACCATACGGTTTTTAACCACGCTTTTTTATGCTTATTATTAATTTTTATAAAAGACTCCTGCTCGAGTAATTCTCTATTAAAGAGCTGAACTATTTTCATTCCACTGATACGCTCTTGAACAAAAGTATTTAAATCTGCCACTTGCTTTCTTACATCTTCGAAAGCCCGTTTCATTGATTTTTGAAACACCCGAGTGGCATATAAAATCACGGGTAATACAGAAAATACAATGAGCGATAACTTCCAATTTACATAGAGCATAATAACTGCAACAACCAACATCTTAAGTAAGTCGGCAACAATCATAAACAAACCTTGACTAAATATACTTGCAATTGTTTCGATATCACTAACTGCACGAGTAACCAAACGCCCGACAGCAGAAGTGTCAAAATATGACATTTTAAATCGAATTAATTTTTGGAATAACTCCATGCGGATATCTTTTACTATCATTTGCCCAAGCCAGTTCGCATAATAAATAAATATAAATTGAAACACTGCTTCTAAAGTGAGCGTAATCAGCATCAATAAAGAAAAGAATAAGAGACCGTTATAATCTTTTGGAATAATATAATCATCCACTACTATCTTAAGCAGATAAGGGCTAAGAACAGAGAAAAAAGACAATAAAACTGCAGAAATTAAAACTAGATAATAAGTTCCTCGATAAGGTTTTGAATACCTCATCAGCTTATTAAACAACTTGATGTCAAAAAGTTTTACTGCAATTTTTTTCATTCTTTTCTAAATATTGTTTTTGGGTATTGAATATCCGTAAGGTATAACCCATGTGCAGGAACAGAAAACCCTGCTTTGCTTCTTTCTTTACTTTCTATAATTAATTCTAATTCTTTTAATGAGGTTTTATGAAGACCAACATCAAGAAGTGTGCCTACAATAGCACGAACCATATTACGTAAAAAACGGTTAGCAGTTATAGTAAATATATAGTTATGGTTCATCAGTTCCCAATGTGCATATTTAATATCGCAAAAAAAAGTTTTTACATCGGTATTTGTTTTTGAAAACGCCTCGAAATCTTTAAACTCTTTAATTCGTTCTGCAGCTTCATTCATTCTGTCCAAATCTAAATTATATTTAAATAAATAGCTAAGCCCGTTATTAAACGGATTTTTATGTGTAGAAATATGGTACTCGTAAGTACGTGAAATTGCATCGAAACGAGCATGAGCATCATCTTTAACAGGTGTTATTGAATGAATTGCAATGTCAGAACTCAAATATTGGTTTAATAAATGAACTAAATTATTAGATGTATTAGCTGGTATTATTGCATCAAAGTGGGCAACCATCAAACGAGCATGTACTCCAGTGTCTGTTCTCCCTGCGCCAGTAATTTTAATAGGAGATTTTAATATTCTAGAAAACGCTTCTTCTAATGTTTCTTGTACACTTATAGCATTAGGTTGGAGTTGCCATCCATGAAAAGGTGTCCCGAGATAAGAGAGATTAACAAAATAGCGCACGGATATTCTTTCTAGCAAAGATATTAGAATATAAAGAGATGCAAAATATTATTGCTTTTGCTTTTATTATTTAAGATTTAAATTAATTTGTACTCAAAACATTGTCTTTTGAAAAAAATATTACTTCTATCGGATACTCATAGTTATATTGATAATCGCATACTCCAATACGCCAAAGAAAGTGATGAAATTTGGCATGCTGGTGATATTGGAAATTTAAGCATAACAGACCAATTAGAAGAGATAAAGCCTCTTAGAGCTGTTTATGGAAATATTGACAATCAAAAAATAAGGGTTACTTTCCCTGAAGTACAGCATTTCTTTTGTGAAAAAGTTGAAGTAATTATAACACATATTGGCGGATACCCTGGTCGTTATACTCAAAAAGCAAAAGCGTTGTTATCTGAGTATTCCCCTAAACTATTTATCTCTGGACACTCTCATATCCTAAAGGTTATGCAAGATAAAAAAAACGACTTGCTGCACATGAACCCTGGAGCAGTAGGTATTCATGGGTTTCATAAAATGAGAACAATGCTTCGCTTTGAAATTGATCAACAAAAAATTCAAAACCTTGAAGTAATTGAACTAGGCGTTCGTGGAGCTATGAAAATTTAGCGTAAACGGTCTATAGAACGGACTAACGCTTCATCTTTACGAATATATTTATTTGCCAATAACAAACCACACCAAGAGACTAACGCACAACCAAATCGTAACAGTACTGTTGTGTTTAAAACATCTATACTTTTGAAAAAATTAGTAGCAATAGAAAGTTCTAATACTATTGATACAATCAATATAAATATATTTATACGGAATTGTACGTTCCGTTTTGAGAACATAAATATGCTAAATATCGTAAGACCAACGAGTAATAGTGGTACATAATTTAATAGCTGTTGAATCGTCTTACTCGCCTGAACTTCTAACTCAGGAAATAAGAAAAAAGTTAATAGCGTAATAAGGAAAAAGGCTATTAAATATAAAGATTGAATTCTTTGAAGCATTATTTTTTTTCAAAATTAATTATTTTTAGGTTGTGGTTGTATATATTTTTGTAATATTGCCAATACAATCACCACCTTAGTTGGTTGTTTTCAAGAAAAATTTCACGCTTACTTAAAACTTTACAAGTAAGAGAACTTCATAAAAAAATGTACGAGATTTCAGAGTTAAAAAACAAAAAGCTTGCCGACCTACAGGTTATTGCTAAAAGCATTGGTATAAAGCGCATTACAAGTCTAAAGAAAACAGATTTAATTTATCAAATTATAGATAGCGTTTCTGCCAACCCAGATATACTTAAAAAACCTGCTGTTGAACAGCCTGAAGTTAAGCCTAATGCTAATAAGCCCAAGCCTAATACCAATAAGCCTAATGCTAACAAGCCTGTAAAGAATAAAGTAACTGTAAAAAACAAAGTAGCTGTAAAAGACGACAGTAAACAAAATCATAAGCCTGCTGGAGATAAGGAACAAAAAAGCCCTCCAGTAAAAGAAAAAAGACCTCAGCACAATAATAATAGAGAACAAAATAATAGAGACCAATCGAAAGAACAGTCTAAAAGCGATTTTAAACAAAATGGGAATGGAAACCCAAATCAAAAAAAGAAAAACGGAGAAATTAATCATAATAAAGATAGACGTAACCGATATAAAGAACCAGACTATGAATTCGAAGGTATAATTGAATCCGAAGGGGTACTCGATGTTATGACAGAAGGATATGGTTTTTTACGTTCGTCAGATTATCATTATTTATCATCTCCCGATGATGTATATGTATCGCAATCTCAAATTCGTTTATTTGGACTGAAAACTGGAGATACCGTACTTGGAACAGTACGTCCTCCAAAAGAAGGAGAAAAATATTTTCCGTTAATTAAAGTAAATAAAATTAATGGTCTTGATCCAAAAATAGTACGCGATCGCGTATCATTTGAACATCTTACACCGCTTTTCCCACAAGAAAAGTTTAAGCTAGCAGAAAAACAAAGTACTATTTCTACCCGAATTATTGATTTATTTTCACCTATTGGTAAAGGACAACGAGGCATGATTGTCTCTCAGCCTAAAACAGGTAAAACAATGCTTTTAAAAGATATTGCAAACGCAATAGCTGCAAACCATTCCGAAGTATATCAAATTATTTTACTAATTGACGAACGCCCAGAAGAGGTTACAGACATGCAACGTAATGTAAGAGGAGAGGTTGTTGCCTCTACTTTTGATGAACCAGCAGACCGTCATGTAAAAGTGGCTAATATTGTATTAGAAAAAGCAAAACGACTTGTCGAATGTGGACATGATGTTGTTATTCTCTTAGACTCAATTACCCGATTAGCACGTGCCTATAATACGGTTCAACCTGCTTCAGGGAAAATATTAAGTGGTGGTGTTGATGCAAATGCGCTACACAAACCCAAAAGATTTTTTGGTGCCGCTCGTAATATTGAAAATGGAGGCTCATTATCTATTATAGCGACTGCGCTCACAGAAACAGGCTCTAAAATGGATGAGGTGATTTTTGAAGAATTTAAGGGTACTGGAAATATGGAACTTCAGCTAGATCGAAAAATATCGAACCGAAGAATTTTCCCTGCTATCGATCTCATTTCATCTAGTACACGCCGCGATGATATTTTATTAGATGAAAGTACAGTACAACGAATGTGGATAATGCGTAAATATCTTGCGGATATGAACCCTGTTGAGGCTATGGAGTTTATAAACGAGCGCTTTAAGAAAACGCTTAACAATGAGGAGTTTTTAATCTCGATGAACTCGTAGGTTTATCTATCTCCTATTATTTTCCTCGTAAACGCACAATTTCTTCTTTTAAAAGAAGAAATTGTGACTTAATTTATTGTTGTTTATCGGCTTAGTTCTTTATAACTCTACTATTTAGTAAAGTTATAAAACTATAAAGCTGCTACGTGCTTAGTCAGCTTTGACTTTAAGTTTGCTGCTTTATTTGCGTGGATAATATTCTTTTTCGAAAGTTTATCTAACATAGAAGTAACGCTCCTTAATAGAGTGTCTGCCTCTGTACGGTCAGTAAGTTGTCTTAACTTTTTGACTGCGTTCCGTGTTGTTTTGTGTTGAAAACGATTCCGTAAACGCTTTTTCTCGTTAGATCTAATTCTCTTTAATGCAGATTTATGGTTTGCCATTTAAAATATTTTTAATCTTGTAGCCCGTAGGGGAGTCGAACCCCTCTTTCCAGGATGAAAACCTGATGTCCTAACCGATAGACGAACGGGCCATTTTTTATGGTCGCAAATTTAAAACGAAAATAAATACTCTGCAACCCTTTTGTTAAATTTTAATTCCATCTTTAATTATATATATTTTGAGCGAAAATAATTTGCTATGCCTTATTAATAGGCAATAGCAAATAGTACCCGCTGAGTAGATGGTTTTTTTGAGTATATACATTCTCCATTTTCAATAGGAGCATTATAAGGAATACATCGAATTGTAGCTTTAGTAATTCTTTTTATTTCCTCTTCAGTTTCTGAAGTACCATCCCAGTGAGCAGAAACAAAGCCACCTTTATTATTAATGATTTCTTTAAATGTGTCAAAGTCATTTACCTCTGTTATATGTTCTTCTCTAAATCGAATGGCTTTATCGAAAAGCTTTTTTTGAATTTCATTTAATAATCTAGGAATAACATTCGTAACTTCTTCCATTGGTACAAAAGACTTGGTCAGCGTATCTCTCCTTGCTAGTTCAACCTGATTCTTTTCTAAATCTTTTGGACCAATAGCAATCCGAATTGGAACTCCTTTTAATTCATAATCATTAAACTTAAACCCTGGTTTAATATTATCCCTATTATCATACTTAACACTAACACCCAAATCGAGTAATTCTTGTTTAATTTTTTCTGCAACTTCGCTTATTGCTCTAAACTCTTCTTCTTGTTTATATATAGGAATAATAACTACTTGAATAGGAGCTAAATTAGGAGGTAGCACTAAACCATTATCATCGGAATGTGTCATGATGAGTGCTCCCATTAAACGCGTTGAAACACCCCAAGATGTCGCCCAAACATGGTCAAGTTTTCCTTCTTTGTTAGCAAATTTCACGTCAAAAGCTTTAGCGAAATTTTGTCCTAAAAAATGAGATGTTCCCGCTTGAAGTGCTTTTCCATCTTGCATCAAAGCCTCTATACAATATGTTTGTTCTGCCCCAGCAAAACGCTCACTTTCAGACTTCACTCCTTTGATAACTGGAATTGCCATAAAATTCTCTACAAAATTGGCGTATATATCATTAATTAATAAAGTCTCTTCTAATGCTTCTTGTTTTGTAGCGTGAGCGGTATGCCCCTCTTGCCATAAAAATTCTGATGTTCTAAGAAATAAACGTGTTCTCATTTCCCATCGAACAACGTTAGCCCATTGGTTTATTAGTATAGGTAAATCTCTATAAGATTGAATCCAATTTTTATATGTATTCCAAATAACAGCTTCGCTAGTCGGACGAACTACCAATTCTTCTTCTAGTTTTGCTTCGGGGTCAACCATCAATTTTCCTTTTTCGTCAGGATTGTTTTTTAATCTATAATGGGTAACAACAGCACATTCTTTTGCAAAACCTTCAGCATTTTTTTCTTCTGCTTCAAAAAGGCTCTTGGGTACAAAAAGAGGGAAATATGCATTCTGATGTCCCGTATCTTTAAGTTTTTTATCTAGCTCTGCTTGCATTTTTTCCCAGATAGCATAACCATAAGGTTTAATAATCATACAACCTCTAACAGCAGAGTTTTCAGCTAAATCAGCTCTAATAACCAGCTCATTATACCATTTTGAGTAGTCTTCTGATCTCTTTGTTAATTTCTTTGGCATTACTTTGGCATAAATTTTGAATACTATATAATCGAATCATTTGTTATGACAAAATTAACTATTTACTTTTGTTATAACTACTAAAATCAAGTGTTATGAAAACTTATATCCCCGCTTTAATTTTTAAAACTCTGTTTCTTAGTTTTTTATCTTTAGCTTTTATTTCCTGTGGAGGTTTTCAAATCACTAGTTATAATTATCCTCAAGACCCTATTTATAGTTCTAGCTTAGCTGACAACTCTGATCAGCAGCAAAGACAAATAAATGCTAATAAGACTCAAACTAATACTAATAACACAAATTCTAATGGTTACTCTACTTATTTTAATGAAAAAGCAAAAGAGTATGATTGGAGCAATTATCAAGGAAAAGTACATTTTACAGAAGCTGATAATTATACTAGTAATACTAATGAAGTAGAACAACCTAGGGAACAATGGGGAAGTACGCCTCAAAGCACAAAAGTGTATGTAGTAAACAATGCTGTTGATTATGGTTTTGGGTATTGGGATTATGGTCCATATTCTTATAATCCATATCGTTTTAATACTTTTAATAGAAATGGTCTTTTCTTCCAATCAAACTATTGGGATCCATTTGCTTGGAACTGGGGTTACAACAACGGTTCATTCTATTTCGGATATAATAATTTTGGGTATTATAACCCATACGGATATTACAACCCATACATAGGGGGTTATGCCTTTAACAATTGGGGGTATTCTCCTTATTGGAACCATCCGAATAATAGAATAAGGTCTCCCAAAAACAGAGCATTTACAAATGCTAGAAGAGGGCAAGGTCATACAAGAACTACCAATTCGACAAGCAGAAGAGGCGCAGGAACTTCTAATGTAAGAAGTACTAATTCTTCTAGGAGAGGTAGTTATACTAATACCGTTGGAAGAGTATATAATACTCAAAATACGCGTTATATTAACTCGCGTTATTCTACAAATAATAGCGCACGTTCGACAAGCCAACCACAAACTGTTAACAGAACCTATAATAATTATAATTCCTCGTCTAATGGTAGGAGTACTACTCGAAGTAGTAGCAATAATAATATTCGGCGTAGTAGTAGCGGGAATACTACCCGAAGTAGCAGCAGTAGTGGGCGGAGAAGTAGCAGCGGCTCTCGTTCATCAAGCCCCAGTCGAAGGAACTAAAAACATAATTTATTTACTCTAAATTTTAAGCCATGAAACAATTTCATATAGCCATTCTTTTATTCTTTTTTGCAATCTCTATGAGTGCACAAAACCTCCAAGATATACTTCGGTATAGCACGCCTAGTTTATCTGGAACAGCCCGATATATTTCAATGGGTGGAGCTTTTGGAGCCTTAGGAGGAGACCTAAGCGCATTAAATGACAATCCTGCTGCTAGTTCAGTTTTTGAATTTTCTCAAATGTCAGTGTCTCTACGTGGAATAAGAAATAATAATAGAAGTACTTATATTGGAACGCCTTTTGAGTCTAATTACAATCATTCTCTATTTGATCAAATTGGATTTACTCTTATTTTTAAAGATGACGAAAGCCCATGGTCTAAAATTAGTGCTTCTTTCAATTCGCAAAAAGTGTCCGATTTTGAAAATAATTTTATTGCTAAGGGTAACAATAACAATGGTATTGATTCTTATTTCCTTGGTTTTGCTCAAGGGAATGAATTAAAAGACTTTGAGTTATTAGGCTCCGAAACCGTTTCTGATTTATATATCTTCTTAACCGAAGAAGGCAACGCCGGAGCAGATGAAGGGCTTTTAGGATACCAATCTTATTTAATAAACCCAAACACTAATAATGCAACAAACACGCAATATTCTAGTGCTGTAGCACCTGGGTCTGGTGGTTATTACCACGAATATAGCACTAGAACTCGTGGAGGAATAAATAAATATAATTTTAATTTCAGTGCAGTTTATCTAAAAAAACTTCATTTAGGTATCAACCTAAACTCGCACACGTTATTATATGAAGAAAGTAAAAACTTTATAGAAAATAACTATTCGAGTACTTCTCCTCTTACTCTTTTTAATTTTGATAATGACTTTAAAGCTACAGGAAGAGGATTCTCTTTTCAAATAGGTGGAATTGCCAAAATAAATAAGCACTTAAGATTAGGGGCTAGTTTCGAAAGTCCAACTTGGTTTAGAGTTCGAGAAGAATTAAGCCAAAGTGTATATAATCAAGGTACTAATGGTTTAGTAAATGTTGACCCCGATGTGGTGAAAGTATATCCCGCTTACAGATTCAATACACCATCAAAATATACAGGTAGTTTTGCATATATATTTGGTTTAAAAGGTCTTATTAGTATTGATTATACAATAGTAGATTATAAATCTGCCAAATTCAATGAACCTAATGATGCTTTTTTGAATAATCAAAATAATATTATTGGACAACAATTAAAAACCGCAGGGGTTTTAAAAGTCGGCGGAGAATATCGTTTTGGGAAACTTAGTTTCCGTGCAGGTTATTTAAAACAAGAAGCTTCTTTAATAAACTTTGATAACAGTACTGAAATAAGGAGTGCTGGAGTTGGAATTAATCTTGATGGGCATATTTTAGACTTTAGTGTTAGTAGGGCTCAAATAAATGGGCAACAAGCTGCTTTTAGTTCTGGACTAACCGATAACATCAACCTTAGAACAAATCGATTAAACTTAGGGTTAACATATACGTTAAAGTTTTAATTTTCGCATAAGTCAATACATTATCTGTTGAAAACATCAATCATAAATGCTTATCTTTGTAGATGTCTAAGAACACTACAAAAATGAACAATACTATAAAAGGTGCTATTGACCAATATGAAGACGATCATATTTCTAATAGTACCGTTACCCCTATTCGTCATGATGCTTTTGAATTAAGTAATTCAGAGAAAATTGAATTAATTCAAGAAAAAATTGCCGATATCCTTCAAATCTTAGGATTAGATTTAACTGACGATAGCCTAAGAGATACTCCAAAACGAGTTGCTAAAATGTATGTCAATGAAATTTTTAGCGGCCTTAATCCAATCGATAAACCCAAAGCTTCTACTTTTAATAATAAGTATAAATATGGGGAACTTCTTGTAGAGAAAAACATTACATTATATTCTACCTGTGAACATCATTTACTACCTATAATTGGGAAAGCTCATGTCGCTTATATTTCTAAAGGATCTGTTGTAGGTTTGTCCAAAATAAATCGTATTGTTCAATACTATGCTCAACGCCCTCAGGTTCAAGAGCGTCTTACTTTGCAAATTGTAAACGAACTTAAAGAAATTCTTAAAACAGAAGATGTGGCTTGTGTTATTGATGCAAAACATTTATGTGTAAACTCTAGAGGAATACAAGACATAAGTAGTAGTACAGTTACTTCTGAATTTGGAGGGGCTTTTAAAAACAAAGATACTAAACGTGAGTTCTTGGATTATATCCAACTCAATACAGAATTCTAATGCAACATCTTTTTGTATATAATTCTTTAAGCGGGAAAAAAGAAAAATTTATTCCCATTACAGAAGACTATGTAGGCATGTATGTCTGTGGACCTACTGTTTATAGCAACGTTCATTTGGGGAATTGTAGGACTTTTATGTCTTTTGACTTAATATATCGCTACTTAAAACACTTAGGCTATAAAGTTCGGTATGTTCGAAATATTACAGATGTAGGACATTTAGAAAACGATGCTGACGAAGGAGAAGACCGCATTGCCAAAAAAGCACGGTTAGAAAAAATTGAACCTATGGAAATTGTTCAACGATATACCGTTGATTTTCATAAAACATTAGCTAAACTCAATAACCTACCCCCTAGTATTGAACCTGCTGCTACGGGACATATAATAGAGCAAATTAAAATAATAGAATCTATTCTCGAAAAAGGTCTTGCGTATGAAATTAATGGATCGGTGTACTTTGATGTTTTAAAATATAATGAAGTATATGACTACGGTAAACTAAGTGGTAGAAAAATTGAAGACCTCATTCATAATACCCGAACTTTAGACGGTCAGACTGATAAAAAGAACCCACAAGATTTTGCACTATGGAAAAAGGCTGACTCTAGCCATATTATGCGGTGGCCTTCTCCTTGGAGTGATGGCTTCCCAGGATGGCATCTTGAATGTACAGCAATGAGTACTAAATATCTTGGGAACCATTTTGATATACACGGAGGCGGAATGGATCTTAAATTTCCACACCATGAATGTGAGATTGCTCAAGCCGAGTCAATTTCTAATCAATCTCCAGTAAATTATTGGTTACATGCAAATATGCTGACGCTAAACGGTCAAAAAATGGCTAAATCAACCGGAAATAACATTCTACCCGAAGAAATATTTTCGGGAAATAATACTATGTTTTCAAAAGCGTTTAGCCCTCCTATAGTTAGGTTTTTTCTTTTACAAGCCCATTATCGGAGTATTGTTGACATAAGTGAAGATGCTTTACTTGCTTCTGAAAAAGGATTTTTAAGACTTCAAGAAGGCTTAGAGATTCTTATTGCACTTGATACTTCCGAGAAAACAACGGGTTTTGACATAGATGCTTGGGAAGAAAAATGTTATGCTGCTATGAATGACGACTTCAACAGTCCTATTCTCATTGCACTTCTTTTCGATGCCATTCGATTTGTTAATGCTGTTAAAAATAAAAATGCTTCGATAACCAAAGAAGATCAAAAAAAACTGAATGAAAAACTTCATGTTTTCATTGAAGATATTATGGGCGTATGCCTCAAATCATCGGATACCCAAACTTCATTAAACACAGCTCTAGAAGGCACTATAAACATGTTAATTGACATTCGAAAAACAGCACGAGATAATAAAGATTTTGATACCTCAGACTTTATAAGGGACAAACTTTTAACTTTTGGGATACAGTTAAAAGATGGGAAAGATGGAACAGATTTTAGCATTTAAAAAAACCTATGAAACAAGTATTGATATTCCCTTTTATTTTACTTATTAAAGGATATCAGTTTTTCATATCCCCATTTATGCCTGCATCATGTAGGTATGTACCAACTTGCTCTCAATTTGGGTTAGAAGCTTTTAGAAAGCATGGTCTTTTAAAAGGGTTTTATTTAACCTCTAAAAGAATATTAAGTTGCCACCCTAATTCTAAAGGCGGTTTTGATCCTGTTCCCTAACTCTCTCATTTTTTCATAAAATTTAGGTATTTTTAAACTCAAATATTCAAATGACACAATACATGATGATATTCTCAAAAATACAATGGGCACCATCCGAAACACTATTTAAAATAGGAAGTTTTGGAATTCATTATTATAGCTTAATGTTTCTTATTGCATTTACTTTGGGTTATTACTTAATGAAAAAAATGTATACCAAAGAGGGTGTCTCAGTGCAATTTATTGAACCTTTACTTTTTTATGTTGTTATTGCTACATTACTTGGAGCTCGACTAGGAGAAGTCTTTTTTTATAATTGGGCATATTATCAAAATCATCTTATTGAGGTTTTATTACCCATTCAAGAACAAGAAAACGAAAGCCTCTTATTTGGTCTTATAAAAGGATATGAGTTTTCTGGCTTCAGAGGATTAGCTAGTCATGGAGCTACTATTGGTATATTAATTGGTTTGTTTTTATACCAAAGAAAATATAACTACAAACCTCTTATTTGGGTTTTAGACCGTTTAGTAATTCCTGTGAGTATCGGTGCTGCTTGCGTAAGAATTGGTAATTATTTCAATTCCGAAATTGTTGGCAAATATACTGGCACCAACTTTGGAGTTGTGTTTGCTAATCGAAATGAAATTGCACCAAGGCATCCTGCACAGTTATATGAAGCAATAGGATATATCGGTCTCTTTTTCCTTTTAAGGTATATTTATAATAATAAAATTGACCTTAAAAACGGGTACTTATTCGGTACATTCTTTGTTGTTATGTTTAGCATTCGTTTTTTAGTAGAATTTGTAAAAGTAAGCCAAGGTGGTTTCGAAACTTATCTTCCTTTGTTTTCTACTGGACAATGGCTTAGTATTCCTATGATTCTTTTTGGGCTTTATTTTATGTTTAAAAAAACTAAAACTATATAATTTATATTTATGGATACCTTAGAAAAATTACGATACCCTATCGGAAATTTTAACCGAAAAGAAGAACAACCTAGTGTTGAGAAGAAAAATGAAATGATACAGTTCTTAAGAAACTTCCCCTCGCTTTTAAAAACCGAAGTCGAAAGCCTTAATGAAGAGCAACTAAAAACGCCCTATCGCCCCGAAGGTTGGACTATTGCTCAGTTAATACATCATTTGGCTGATAGTCATAGTCATGCTTATCTAAGATCCAAACACGCTTTTTTAGAATCTACACCACAAATAAAAGGCTATGAAGAATCTGAATGGGCTGAACTCAAAGATGCAACAGATACTAATATTATACCTAGTCTTTCAATTTTAGAAGGATTGCACCACCGATGGGCATCTTTTTTTAATTCACTTTCTCCCAACGAATTTGAACAAGAATACCTTCACTCCGAAGGGTTTAAAAAATATCCTCTACACGTCGTACTTAGCTTATATACTTGGCATAGTAAACATCACTTAGAACATATTCGTGTATTAAAAAAAATAAAAAACTGGTAAGGATATGCCAAAAAGAGTAATTATTTTTCTTAGCTAATGTCTCTGCATATTTCATTCATTTTCAAAAAATAAAATATACTTAGATTATTAAAAAAAACTATATTTGCACCCACAAAAGGCCTCGTAGCATAACTGAATAGTGCACTTGATTACGGCTCAAGAGGTTGCAGGTTTGAATCCTGCCGAGGTCACATAGTTTTATAAAAAGCGTAATTCATTTTTAATGGTTTACGCTTTTTCTTTTTAATCAAGTATTATTTCATGTTTCATTAAAGTACACAAAATTTATTTATTGAATAATTTTTAAATTTTATGGCTTCTAAAAAAGTGCGAAAATTAGTATTTATAGCTCCTCAAACTATGTTCTATATACGTTATTGCTATAGTTATTATTTCCAATGCAGCTTTTCATATTCACTTTGTTCCTCTCTATTCTTCGGAATAGAAGAATTTCCATTTCGGACATAAAAACTATCTTTTCCATCAAAAGTAGCAAAAACAGGTTTTCCGCTTTTTAGGATTTTTACTTTGCAAATTGTCTTACCATTCATTGTCGGAAATGTAACCTTAAGATACATCTCAAAACTTGAACCTAAATATTTTTTTATGATATTTCGCAAATGCAATTCAAATCCGTCAATATTTTTTTTAGATAAAGTATCAATGTCTTTTTCAAGTCCTAACACGTTTCCATCATCGTCAATCCCTATGATTAAATTTCCACCTTCGCTATTCAAAAATGCTGATATAGTTTTTGCGATAATATGCTCTAATTTTTTATTAACGACATTTTGTCTCAAATCATAACGCAGACTTGATTTCATTTCTAACTTTTCATTTTCCCCTATTAAGATTAACTTTTTTAATTCTGTATCTTCAACACCTTCACTATTTTTTAGGTCAATTCGATTTTTTAATGCTTCATAAATTGCAGCTGAACGCTTCTCTAAAAACACAGAATAATCATCGCTATGGATTCCAAAATCATCGATATTATCAATCAAGTGTGATTTTATAGATTTAGTCAAGTTATGATTCTCATCCATAAAATCTTGAATATAAATTGACGGTGCTTTTGCTTTAATTTTACGCTTGTTTAAGGAGTCACTAACTAAAGTTATATTTACAATACTATTCTCGTTTTCTATTCCTTTTTTTCTTAAATAAGATTTTGGGAAAAAGTGATGATAATTTTTACTGTTAGCCGCCTTTAACCATGAATTATCAAGAATAACTTTCCCGTTGTTTTGAAAATCTTTTGGTTCGTAGTATGCTAAAAGACAAAGTACAGCTTTACAATAGCTACTTCCAGCACTAAAATTCGTGTTAATTAAATCTTCTGGCGAGTTTAAAACAACTTTCATTTCATCATACTTTGGTCTTTCTTCTTTTATAATTTTGTCGATTCTCTTTATATCTTGAGCAAGTTTAGATTCGGTTGAACTCGAATATCTGTATGAGAGTGATACCCTCCAAAAAAACTCTTCTAAATATTTAATTTGCTCTCTTTTTGGGTTCTCTTTTTGATAATAAAAAAAATAGCTAAAAGGAACTAAAAGTGCATCATAAGGTAAAAGTGTTGATACTGGTATCCTGTAAACAGAACGAAAATAATCTATACTGTCTTTTAAGGCAGAAATAACATCTTCCCAAATATCAATTATTCTTTGTTTATCTAATTTTAAAACAACCTTTCTTTTGCACTCTTTATTCTCACTTAAAATTAAACCTAATACATTTAAAATCACACTGCTTGAAATAGTATTGTATTTATTAATACTCTCAAGTTCTTCAAGCAATTTTTTAAATCTGTCTTCCATGTCAAAATTTTGCTCCTCGTCATAAGTTTTTGCAGACATAATTTCAAACAGTGTCAAAGTCTCTCCGCCCGTATTTATACGAGTAAAAACCTCTATTGCTGAATCTATATCTTCTTTACGAAGAACGACAGTTGAAAAATCGTATGTTAAAAATGTTTGCGAATACTGATGAATTTTCTTGAATTGTTTATCTGAATAACGATCTTTTATTTCGAGAAGATTATCATTGAAATTTAACACTTCGTTTAGTGTTATAAAAAGACCTTTAGGTTTTTCTGAAACTATAATTTGTTCATCATTATTATCAATACATTCCTCTAAATCAACAAATATTAAATCATAATTAGTGACTTTTTTTTCTCCTTCTTTTTGGATTGAAGCCCCCAAAAACGCTGCATACAAAGATGTAATTCGTTGTTGTCCATCTAATACGTATTGAACTTTTATACCATCTGGCACAGGTGGCAACTCGAGGTTTCCAATGTTTTTTATATCGTTTAATCGCTCGTTTGTTTCCCACAAAATAAATGTTCCAATCGGGTAACCTTTTAAGATGCTATCTAAAAGTTTTGCTGTTTTCTCAATATTCCACACAAAATTCCGTTGAAATTTCGGGATTTTAATTTGCCCTTTTTGGATTTCGGATATCAAATCCGTATATTTTTTTGAATCTGGTTTTGGTTGTTTATTCATTCTGTCTAACTTTTGTTTTATTACTTCTCTTTAATTATGAATAACGCTTAATTAAATTCTGAACGTTACCAAGTTCCATTGAGTTTTACCCTTACCTTCCACTCTTTGCAATTACTCATCAGCAAAATTTTACGAAACTAGCAACAAGGTTACTGAAACCAGTGTTATAATTAAGAAACAACTACTTTATAAAACGAGAGTGCCAGCTTTGATTTGCAGATACTTCCCAATGCGTTTTATACTCCGCTTTGCTAGTAACTAAGTTATTAAAAACTATAGTCTCAGGGGTTATTTCTCTCTTCTTTGCCATAGATCGAAATTCTTTGAGAGGTGTATATAAAAAGTCAGACCCTTTCTTGTGCGTAACATTCATTTTATCGAGCAAATCAATTTTGTATTGCTGCTCTAAACTCTGAATAAACCTAACTGATGAGTCTATAGAGCACCCTGTTGCTTCTTGTGCTTCTCCGTCAAGTCCAATGACAATAAACCTATCATATGGCATTTCATACGAAGTAATAAGGGCTGTCCCATGGGCTGTCCAATTTTTCAGAAAGTTTTCGAGTGTTGAAATTATTTCTTGTTTCGTGTCGGGCGTAAAAGGATGAGAAGATTGGTAAATCCAAACACGAGCATGGTCAGGTAATTCTTTAAAAGGCACTAACATAAATCAAATATTTTTTGCGTTTATAATTAACTCGGCTATATCCAATACTGGTACTTCTTTCTCCTTAGACTTAACGCCATCGGTTAACATAATATTACAAAAGGGGCAACCTGCTGCAATGATTTCGGGTTTAGTTTCAAGAGCCTGTTCTGTCCGTTCAGTGTTTATGTTTTTAATACCTTTTTCTGGTTCTTTGAACATTTGTGCACCTCCTGCCCCACAACATAACCCTCTCGATTTACAGCTTTTCATTTCGACAAGATCTGCATCTAATTTTTTAATCAATTCTCTTGGAGCTTCATATACATCGTTTGCACGACCTAGATAACAAGGGTCATGAAACGTTATTCTTTTACCTTTATAATATCCTTTCTCAATAGTCAATTTACCATTTTGCAACAGCTCTTTTAACAGTTGAGTGTGATGCACAACTTCATAAGACCCCCCAAGTTCGGGATATTCATTCTTTAGGGTATTAAAACAATGCGGACAAGTCGTTACAATTCTTTTTACTCCATAACCATTAAGTACCTCAATATTAGCTAGTGCCTGCATCTGAAACAAAAATTCGTTACCAGAACGTTTTGCAGGATCACCTGTGCAGCTCTCTTCGGCTCCCAATACAGCATAAGAAACTCCTGCACTATGAAGTAATTTTACAAAAGCCTTAGTAATTTTCTTTGCTCTATCATCAAAACTTCCAGCACAACCAACCCAAAATAAAATTTCTGGAATTTTACCTTCAGCTGTAAGCTCTGCAAGTGTTGGTACTTTAATCATGGTTGTTTTAGTTATTGATTGTTTTCATCATCAAAAACCTGAATAGTAACTTCTTTCTCTATTAACTGAGTAAATTTACCTCTATATCGAGTTGCTTTTACTAAATGATTGTCAATCCAATGATAATTTCCTCCTCTTGGTTTGCCCATCAATAAACTATGGTACTTAAAACCATTCGCTTTAAGCCAAGCTTCTGTAACCTCTCTATTAGCTTCAACTCTAGACGTGAAAAAGCAAATTAAATGACCTTCATCATACCAACGATTGCACGTCTCTAATGCATCGGGGTATAACTCTGCTGTTGCCATTCGTTCGGGTTCTTCATTTGGAATATCATCGCAAATGGTTCCGTCAATATCAATAAGGTAGTTCTTAATACCTTCAGGTAAAACGGGGCTTATTAATTCTCCATTTTCAACTTTCTTGTGTAAATAATCTTCTGCTTCTTCTTTGTGCATGCGTTTAAATTTTAAGTTTATATATTTTGAAACCAATTCGTCCTTTCATGTTGGTTAAAAGGCCAAGGAGCTCCGTTATTTTCAATGTTACTCATCATATTATTAAGTTCGGAAGGGGCTGCAGATTCTTCCATAACCAAATACTGTCTCATACTCATAATAATAGAAAGGGGATCAATATCTATAGGACAAGCCTCAGTGCAGGCGTTACATGTAGTACAAGCCCATAGTTCTTCCTTAGTAATATAATTATCAAGTAGCTGCTTGCCGTCAGAGACGAAAACCCCTTTATTTTTTCGAATATTATTTCCAACCTCAGTCAATCTATCACGTGTATCCATCATAATCTTTCGAGGAGACAATAATTTTCCTGTTTGATTAGCTGGGCACTCACTAGTGCAACGTCCACACTCCGTGCACGTATATGCGTTTAATAGTTGAATCCTATTCAAATCCGTTACATCAGAGGCACCAAACTTATCAGGTTCACCAGATGTGTTTTCTAGAGCTATATCAGCTTCTAGTGTTGGGTCGAGCATCATTTTAACTTCTTGAGTAACTATGCTGTTATTTAAAAACTTGCCTTTAGCATTCAGATTTGCAAAATAGGTGTTTGGAAAAGCTAAAAGTATATGCAAATGCTTAGAGTAATACAAATAATTTAAAAACACAAAAATCCCAATAATATGTGCCCACCATACGGTTCTTTCAATAAGAACAACGGACTCTAAAGACATACCATTAAATATAGGTGATAGATATTGGCTCACAGGAAAAAAACCTGCGCGTTGATAACCCTCAAGTTCAGGGAAATTATTTTGAATATAAAAATCTGCGCCATTCATTGTCAAAAAAAGACACATCAAAATCATTTCAAAATATAAAATTAAATCGGCATCTAGTTTTGGCCAACCCTTCATTTCTCCCTTCCAAAAACGCTTAACGCGAATAATATTTCTTCGAACCCAAAAAACAGTTACTGCAATCAAAACTAAAAATGCAAGGAACTCAAAAGAAGCTATTAAAATATTATATGTTTCCCCTAAATAAGGAGCAAATATTCTATGTGTCCCAAAAATACCATCTATAACAATTTCGAGTAACTCAATATTTATAATCAAAAAACCTATATAAACTATAATATGGAGCAATCCTGCTATCGGTCGATTTACCATCTTAGACTGACCCAATGCAACGCGAAACATATTCATCCTTCGTTCAGAAGGTTTGTCGAAACGGTCAATCGGTTTGCCTAAATAAATATTCTGCTTAATTTTTAAAATGTTTTTACCAAAAAGAGTGATTGATATAATTAACAATATAACAAACACAAAATTGGGTAAAAACTCTAAAATCATCATAGATTATTCTTCATTCTCAGGTTCAGGTTTATACGGTTTTTCTTTTTTACCAAAAAGAGAAAAATGAACATATCGCTTAGGGTGTTCTTTTAAATCTTTAACTAGTAATTCTACTTCTTTTGTACTATTCACAAGATTATTATAAAGAGCCTCATCTTTTAGCAATTTCCCCATGCTTCCTTCTCCGCTTTCAATTGAAGTTAAAACCTTATTTAACTTAACCGCAACTATTTCAAATTCATTAATCATTTGCTTAACATTAGTTGTTGCAAGAGAATCAGAAACTTTATTTAAATTATCCGAGATGTTTGCTATGTTCTCAAAGGATTTATTAATGTTACCTTTTTGGTTAGTTAAAATTTTTGACAACGACTGCGAAGCAGAATTTAAATTGTCAACAGTAACGGAAACCCCTATTAAGGCTTTGTTCAGTTCTTTCTGAGCCTTATCATCCATAATATTATTTAGAGAAGAAAAAAGTATATCCGCATTAGTTAATAAAGCTTCCAATTTTACTTGCAGAGTTATAATTTCTTCGCCAATAACATCAGTAAAGCCAGGCTTTACTCTAGACAAAAGTGTGTCTCCAGTTTGCACTACAGTATTATCATAAACTGGAATAACAGCAATTGACTTACCTCCTATAAGTCCAGCTTCATATAATTCTGCCATACTATTCTTTGAAAACTCAAGATCGCTCCTTACAGTAAAAGAAACTAAAATTTTGTCAGTCCCCGATAAAAAGTCAATGTTAGTTACTTTCCCAATAGTAAGCCCATTGACAGTAACCTTGGTGCCCGAATGAAGCCCTTCAACTTGATTATATATGGTATATAATTTATTTTCACTTTTAAATAATGATGTTCCATCAAGGAAGTTATACCCAATTAAAAACAAAAATATTCCTCCAAAAACAAATAAAACCGCTTTAATCTCTTTTGACAATTTCATATACTAACTCCTTTTATTCAAAAATAGCAATAATTATTTAGGGATTACTGTTGAAAGTTTTACTTTTTCATTATTCCTAAAAGCAACAATAAAAGCATTTTTAAAACCCTTATTTATAGCCCTCTGCTTTAGCTTTTTAACTTTAGAATAAGAAGACGTAGAGCCATAATAATATCGATATATATTTCCCTCTTTATTTCGCGAAATAGGGTTTAAATTTTTAAAATTATATGATTCTATATCCAAAGGCTTAGAACCGGCTGCAATTTGTACTTTAAATAAAACTCTATCGGTAGTTTTAGTTTTTTCTGTCTCATCCGATTTAGTTTCTAAAGAAATCGCATTATTAACCGACAACTCCAAAGAGTTATGATAGTTAACTATAGCTTTTGCAATTGTCTCTGCCATTTGAATTTGTCCTCTCAAAGAGTTCAAGTATGCACCTTCTATTTTATTAGTTAAAAATCCTGTCTCAACGAGAACACTAGGCATATAAGTATATTTTAGTACTACAAACCCTGCTTGTTTTACTGTTCTATCTTTACGTTTTAGGTTATTTACAAAACTCTTTTGAATTGCATCTGCGGCTGAAATACTTTGATTGAGGTAGGCTTCTTGCATCAATGTCAAGCCAATAACAGACTCGGGGTTATTAGGGTCAAAGCCATCATACTTTTCTTGGTAATTCTCTTCATAAAAAATTACTGAGTTCTCTTTCTTTGCTATTTCAAAATTTCGCTGATTGGCGTGCAACCCTAAAACAAAAGTACCTGCTCCAAAGGCTTGGGAGTTATGGGAGTCGCAATGTATAGAAATAAATAAATCAGCATCTGCCTTATTTGCTATCCTTGCCCGCTCAATAAGGTCAACAAATTTATCTGTCTTTCGAGTATATATTACTTTAATATTAGGATTTTTTTCTAGTATCCCCCCTATCTTTAAAGCTATACTAAGGGCAATTTTCTTTTCATAATACCCATTCCCTCTATTGCCACTATCTTTTCCTCCATGTCCTGCATCTAGTACTACTACAAAAGGATTATCAGACTTTGTTGTGGTATCAAAAATCGCAAAACTTACCTGTACAAAAAAGACAACACAAATCCATAAAGAAAAAGAAACGTGTTTTTGAAATAATCTCATTACTAATAAATACCTAAAACAACTATATGCATCAAAAATATATGTAATTTTGATGCGTTATAATATACAAAACTAGCCTATATAGTCTTGCTAACAAAGTCTTTTTATTCAGCCTTATTAACAATTCTTTTTTTAAAAGTATGCCCTCTTAGTGCGCAGGTCAATACTATTCAAGAAAAAATTGCTGCTCAAGACTCATTGTCAACCCAACAAAGGGACAATGAGGCAAAAGATTCTATAGTAGAACCAAAACCATTACTACTAGATTTAATAAAATACAGTGCAATTGATTCTGTTAAAATTGACCAAGTTGATAAAAAAATAAGGCTATATAATAATGCAAAATTATCGTATCAAGACTTAGTTTTAGAGGCTGGGGTTATTATATTAGATTATACTAAAAACCTAGTCTATGCGGGGCGAATTGCAGATACTTCTGGTCTGTTGACACAAAAACCAAAATTTACACAAGCCGAAAACGAAATAAACCCAGATTCAATTCAATTTAATTTTGACACCAAAAAAGCTTTGATTTGGAATTCAAAAACCGAGCAAAGCGGGATGAATGTTTTTTCGAGCCTTGCAAGAAAAGAAAACGACTCTATATATTATATTAAAGACGCAAAGGTTACAACTTCAGAAGATCCAGAAAATCCTGACTATTATATTAGAATAAGAAAAGGAAAAATAATACCAGGGGGAAATATAGTTGCAGGCTTTAGTAACCTATACATTGCTAATGTTCCCACACCTGTTGCGGTGCCATTTGCATACTTCCCTTCTAACAATCAAAAATCTTCTGGAGTTATTTTTCCAACATACGGAGAAAATAGAGAGCGCGGATATTACATTCAAAATGGAGGTTACTATTTAAATATTAGTGACTATTTTGACTTGAATATGTCGGGGGACTATTATACTAATGGAAGCTACGGGGTACGCCTTGACTCACAATATAAAGTGATTTATAAATTTGGAGGGAATTTAAGTTTTCGATATGAAAAAATAGTGAACGGCGAAAAAGGATTCCCAGGGTATGGTAATTCGACTGTATATAATTTTCGTTGGTCGCACTCAAAAGCCCCTAAAGCAAGCCCAAACTCAAATTTCTCGGCTTCAGTTAATTTGGGAAGTAGTTCGTACTTTACACAATCAGTCAATCAGTTAAATGATTCAAATTTTTTGAATAACACGCTTAGTTCTTCCATATCTTACTCTAAGACTTTTCCGAAATACCCTAGAGTAAGTTTTTCGCTTACAACGTCTTTAAACCAAAATAAGAATACTCAAAGTGCTAATTTAACCTTACCTACTTTTCAGGCAAATATGGAACGGATTTTTCCTTTTGCTCCAAAAGAAGGAACAAAAAAGGGTTTCTTTAAAAACATTAATTTTCAATACTCTACGCGCGGCGAAGTTAGAATTCAAACAACTGAAGAAGCTCTATTCAAAAAAGAAATGTTCGACGATGCACAAACAGGTATGTCGCATACTATTCCCATTAGCACAAATTTTAAAATTTTTAAATATTTGAGTGTAAGTACCTCTGCAAATTATTCTGAAATTTGGACTCCCGAAACCGTACGATATAATGACTACAAAGAAGGAGTAGAAGTAGTAAAAGACACTATTAAAGGGTTTGCTGCCTTTAGGCAATATAATTATAGTGCAAGTATTGGAACTACACTATATGGGGTTTTAAACTTTAAAGAAGGTAAAAAACTTCAATCTATTCGGCATACCATTAGACCATCAATTAGTTATAGTGAGCAACCAAGTTTTGAACAATATTATGATGAGTATATAGTTGATGCTGATGGCAATACAGCTGAATACACAAGATTTGAAACAGCATTATTTGGAACTCCCTCACGGTCAAAATCAAGAACAATGGGAATTAGTTTAAGTAATAATTTTGAAGCCAAAATCGCCAATAAAGACACGTTAAACCCAGAGCCTAAAAAAATTAATATATTAAATAACTTAAACTTTAGCACTGGCTATAATTTTAACGCAGAAGAATTCAACTTATCTCCTATTCGCGTAACAACTGGTGCATCAATTATAAAAGAGAAAGTAAGTATTAACATAGGGGCAACACTCGACCCCTATAGTATTGACGAAAATAATGTAAGGATTAATAAATTTCATATCAAAAACGGTGGGGGTTTAGCACGGCTTACGAGTAGTAATATAAATACAGGTTTTTCATTATCAAATGATGATTTCAAAAAGAAAGACCCCAGCGAAGAAGATAAAAAAGAGAAAAAAAAAGATGATAAATTCTCCTATAACGACTTTGAACGATTATCAGGTGGAGGAAGAGATGATAACCTATTTGGAGTTTCCAACAATTTTTCAGATAACAGATTTCAAAACCAAGAAAGTGGTGAAAGCGATGAAGAACAAAACGACTTATATCGTGCAAAAATTCCTTGGAGTATAAAGTTTGCACATTCCTTAACTTATAATAACTCAAGGGGGCAAAAAGAAATCTCTACAAATTCTTTGATGTTTTCTGGAGATATTGAACTTACACCAAAATGGCAAGTAGGGTTTTCATCTGGGTACGATTTTAAGCAAAAAGGGGTTACTTATACTCAATTTAGATTTAATCGCGATTTAGGAAGTTGGCGCATGAATTTTAGTTGGGTACCTTTTGGAAATCGAACGTCTTGGAGCTTTTTTATTGGTATAAAATCTGGGCTACTTAGCGATTTAAAATACGATAAAAGACGTGAACCAGATAGAAGGTTATAAAAGTTAATCTACTTTAATTGATTTATTAGCTAAAGGCTTATAACTCATTTGGTAAATAAAATTGTTCTGTATCACTTATTTGAATAAAATTAATTTCACTTACATCATCTTTTATCGCCCTAAACCTTTGCTCAATAATATCTGGGTTTATGTCTTGGAGATAAACCGATTTTAAGTTTTTCATACTCCCAATTATCTTTCGGTCAATATCTCTATTAAAAAAGGGAAAAGAATACCCAATGATAACTAAAGCTACAGCATTTGAAGTGCCTCGTATTGTTAAATCTACGATGGTACTACCCTCATTATGTCCTAGTAATTCTTCTTCCCAAGAAAATGAAAGGTTAGGGATTAAATTGTATCTATCCTCCTCTACATAACTTACTGCTACATAATTTTTTATAACTTTATCTACCAATTCCAAATCAAAAATAACATTAAGATTAGAAGCATACATCTGCTCGCCTTGAAATCTTGATATAAAATCAATAGTCCCATTCAATTTATAAATTCTAAAAGATTCATCTTTCCCCTCTATCTTTTTAGTATTCTTTTTGATTAACATTAATCTACTAGAGCTATTCTGAATATCTGTATTATTAGAATATTCAGAAAATGATAACTCAAACTGATAGTCATAATTCCAAGATATAATCTTTATGTTGTCAGGGAGAGAGAGTACATTTTTATTAAGGATTGATGCAAAAAAAGTGTCATACCGCTTATCAACTTTATTTACAACTTGTTCGAAAACAAAAAAAACAGATAAAGCAATTTTTAATTTTCTAAGTTCTTCACCCTTCCCTCTTATGAATAATTTTTTAGCAAATGTATCGATACTTGCATGGTCAGAACTTTTTGTTTTCAACCACTTTAAATCTTCAATCAATTTATTTTGATAATGATTCTTACTTTCTGAAGCAAACTTTATATAACGATCAAATTTATCTTCACTAGAGAGTTTATATTTTCTTGATTCTAATAAACCTATTAAATTTTGAATTCTATCGGGTATATTCTTTATTATAGGTAACGCATTTGCACTGGCTCCAGCTCCGATTAAGTATGCTATTTTATTCATTCTTTATCATATTAAAAGAGATTATTATTTATCTTATTGATATTTTTTAATTATAATAAAAATACTAAATTCAAATAGATATAAGTATCTTAGTTTCTCTCGAAAATTAAATTATAAATACTATGAAAAAAATTATAACAACTCCAAATGCTCCAAACCCCATAGGGCCTTATAATCAAGCTGTCCTGTCTAACGACACCTTATATCTATCGGGTCAAATTCCCCTAAACCCCAACACAATGGAACTCGTTGAGGGTACACTCGAAGAAGAAACTACACAGGTAATGAAAAACTTAAATGCTGTTTTAGAGGCTGCAAATATGACTTTCGAAAATGTAGTAAAAACATCTATTTTTCTAAGTGACATGAACGACTTTTCGACTATTAACTCAGTATATGACACTTACTTTAATGAAGAAACCGCCCCTGCTCGAGAAACAGTTGAGGTTGCCAATCTACCAAAATTTGTGCGAATTGAAATTTCTATGATTGCAGTAAAATAGTACAAATTTAATGCTCTTCTAAAAGCCCTACATGATAGGACACCAACTGATCAATAGGGCGTTTTATTATCTTACCCATTATAAGTCCAAATTCTTCTATAGCCTTTTCGATTTCATCTTTAAGGTAGAAAGAAATTGAACCTACAAAGTGAATAGGAACTTTTTTGACATTACTAAACTGAAAAAGCTGGTGCTTAAAAAAGCGGCTTAAACCCTCACTAATTATATCTTGTATATAAGGGTCATCTTTATGAGTAATTAAAAATTGAGCAAAATTTGCCAAGTAAGCATTGGGGTTCTCCTTTCGGTATAAATTCTCTTTTAAAGTATTTGCAGATAAATCGTATTCTTTTCCGAACAAATCATAAAGATGTTTTGGCATTTCATTGAAAAAATATCCTCTAATTAATTGCTTACCATAGAAGTTGCCACTAGCTTCATCCATTAAAATATAACCTAATGAGGTTATATGTTGAATAATGTTTTCGCCATCAAAATAACTGCAATTAGAACCAGTACCCAAAATACAAACTATAGAAGGTGTTCCAATTGTAGCTGTAGCATATACTGCGGCATGCGTGTCTTCTTTAATAATAAACTCGCAATTAAGAAAGATTTCTCTAAATACTTTTTGAATCCGTTTTTTGGTTGATTCAACTCCACAACCAGCCCCATAGAAAAAAAGCTTTGCCACTTTTTCTCTATTCTGAAACAAATCATAGTTATTTATAATTCGCTCCGTAAGAATTGCAGATGAAAGAACTTGTGGGTTTAAACCCGATGTCTGGGTAGAAAATAATACTATACCGTTTTCATCAATAGCAAACCAGTCGGTCTTTGTTGACCCACTATCAACAATTAAATACATATACTATAGGCTATTAATGTGTTTTGCTAAATCAATAAGCTTATTTGAATACCCGCACTCATTGTCATACCAAGAAATTATCTTGAAAAAGTTTTTGTTTAACTCAATTCCTGCTTCAGCATCAAAAATTGATGTTCTTGCGTCTCCTATAAAATCTTGAGAAACAACTGCTTCTTCCGTATAACCTAAAATTCCTTTAAGCTCGTTTTCGGATGCTGATTTCATTATCTTTTTAATTTCTTCGTACGAAGTGTCTTTAGCAACTTTAACGGTTAAGTCAACAACCGAAACATTCGCTACTGGTACACGAAACGACATACCTGTAAGTTTTCCCTGAAGAGAAGGAATTACTTTGGTAACTGCTTTTGCTGCTCCTGTTGCTGCAGGTATAATATTTATCAAAGCACTACGCCCCCCTCGGTAATCTTTTCTAGAAGGTCCATCTACCGTAAATTGTGTAGCAGTAGTAGCGTGTACTGTAGTCATAAGCCCCTCTTCAATCGTAAAGTTATCATGTAAAACCTTAGCAACTGGAGCTAAACAATTTGTAGTACAAGAAGCGTTTGAAACAATATTTTGATCTGCAGTAGCTTCGTTATGATTTACTCCCATTACAAACATAGGAGCATCAGCTGAAGGTGCAGAAATAACTACTTTTTTTGCCCCAGCATTAATGTGTGTTTGCGCTTTATCGAGTGTAGTAAAAATACCTGTACACTCTGCCACAACATCTACTCCCAAATCTCCCCAACCAATATCCTCAGGGTTGCGTTCTGCAGTAATTTTTACTGGATGCCCATCTACTATCAACTTATTGTCAACTACTTCGACAGTTCCGTCATAATTTCCATGCACAGAATCGTATTTTAAAAGATATGCTAAGTGATCAATCTCTAAGAGATCGTTAATAGCTAATACTGTTACATCGTCTTGTTTCATCGCAGATCGAAATACTAATCGTCCGATACGACCAAACCCATTAATTCCAATTTTTAAGGACATAATTTATTTAATTAATTGTTATTGTTTATAATTATTTTAGATTGAAAGTATATCAGATACTCTAATCAAGTTCTTATTTATTTCAGATTTTCCTTTAACTGCCATATTTAAAGGCGTTAAAACCATCGAATCATCTTGCACACCAACCATTACATTAGATTTTCCTTCGAGCAAAGTTTCTACTGCATAAACTCCCATTTTCGAGCCTAGCACGCGATCAAAACAACTAGGTGCTCCTCCTCTTTGCATGTGTCCCAAAACAGAAACTCTAACTTCATAATAAGGGAAATTTTTCTCAACATAAGAAGCTATATCAAATACGTTTTTCCCTGTTTTATCACCTTCTGCAACTACTACAATGCTTGACGATTTCCCAGATTTTTTACTTCTTTTAAGAGATTCTAACAAGCGTTCTAATCCTAGATTTTCTTCAGGAATTAAAATTTCTTCTGCGCCCGCACCAATTCCAGAATTAAGTGCAATGTGTCCTGCATCTCTACCCATTACTTCCACAAAAAAAAGTCTGCTATGTGAACTCGCCGTATCTCTAATTTTATCAATTGCCTCAACTACCGTATTTGTAGCAGTGTCATATCCTAAGGTATAACGAGTCCCAAAAATATCATTATCAATAGTACCTGGTATTCCTATTACAGGAAAATCGTGCTCGTCTTGAAAAACCATCGCTCCAGTAAAAGAGCCATCTCCTCCTATCACTATTAGAGCTTCAATCCCTAACTCAGTAAGGTTATCATGTGCCGTTTTTCTGCCTTCAGGAGTTCTAAACTCAAGACTACGAGCTGACTTTATAATAGTCCCTCCTTTATTAATTATGTTGTTTACGCTACGAGCGTTCATCAAAGTAAAATCGTTCTCTATTAGCCCTTGATATCCATATTGTATCGCATAGCATTCTACATTATGATATACACTAGCCCTAACAACTGCTCTCAGAGCGGCGTTCATTCCTGGGGCATCTCCTCCTGACGTTAAAACTGCTATTTTTTTAAGTGAGCTTTTCATATGATTTTTTAACCAAGCGTAAATTTAAACAAATACCATTATATATACACATTAAAAAAAACTAGATTAACATCTTAGGACTAAAACGATTTAGTTCTTTTCATTTTCGTTTAACACTTCAATAGAACTTAAAATAGGAATTTCCTTGCTCGGCGAATCGTTTTCTGGAATATTCTGATTTTTAATTTTTCTAATAATATCTTTAAAGGTTTTAAAATCAACTTGATATGATAATCCTAAACCTTGTGTATAGCCTAAGTCGTCGTTAATATATCGAAATTCGTTTTCTCGGTTAAATACTTTTGCTCTTAAAGTGCCGTCTTCATTAAGTATAAAATCAATTTGTACATTACCTATAATAGTTGTTTCTTCTACTCCACCAACGGGCACACCTACTTTTCCATTAAATAAAATTTTATCGCTAATCTGGGTTTCAAAAGCTACCCCAATCCTATCTTCGGATTGAAGATTCAAATCGGGTCGCTTATCCCCTCTTAAATAATTTACCCCTACATTAAGTTTATTATCATCTCGTCCCATAATAGAACTAAAAAAATCAGATGCTTTTTCATAAAAGTTATTAGCCAATCCATCTGTAGAAAAAGAAACATCGCTAATAAACACGCCTTGTGACAATAAAGATATTGCTTGCAAGTGTCTACGTTGCTCATCTGCCAGTTTATAATTAATTTCCGAAGCTAAAATTCCATCGGTATTAGGGAAATTAATTTCAAACAAAGGGTTATTTGGTTTCAAAAGACTTCCTTGTAATTGAATCAATACATCTGTAGGTATTTTTCTATTAAAATTAGGGTTATCTATGAGAATTGCTGGATTGGCACCTCCTGGAACTTGATAAACCGCCTCAATGTTTATTTGGGCATCCTGAGGGTTTCCATCCCAAACTATGGTTCCACCAGGGTTAACTTTAAATTTTTTGTCTATAAACCCTAAATTCTTAAAATTGTAGATTCCTTCATATGTAATAAAATCTCCCCATATATTAAATTTACCTTCAGTATTAATTTCCATTAATAGGTTTCCGGCACCCTTGCCGATTAAAGTGCTTTCGGATTCTTGATCCACAACAATTTCTATTTCTGCTTTATTATTAACATCCAAATCAAAATTCATTTCCAAACCTTTAGGAATAACTATTTCTAAGGGATCTTGCTCTTCTACAGGCGTAAATGAATTTGACAATGAAGATTTAGGAAGAAAGTCAATAAAAGATATGTCGGCAAGAGTATTGCTCTCTGCCCAAGGGATTTTTATTAAAGTACCGTCAGCAGTCGCTCCTTGCACATCGAGAGTTGAATTAGTAATTGGACCAACTAAATTAATTTCGCCATCTAAATATCCAGAGCCATAAAATAAAGACTCTTCGCTATTTAAACGATTTATCGAAAGTAAACGGTCAGACGTTATATTCAAATCTATAATCCATTCCAAAAAATTAAGATGAGATAATGATGCTTCTAAAATGCCAGATGTTCCTTCATTAGTATCGAAAATTTGAGCAGGTTCAAACTTAAATGTTTGATCATAAAGAGTTACTCTTGCATCTTTCTCTAACCCATAAGCTGTATTGGTATAAGGTATTGAAATATTAAAATTATTTAGTAATACCGAACCTTTGTGTGAAATTTTACTAATTGGTCCCCAAAAATTAACTTCTCCTGTCACAAGAGATGTAATGTTTGTTACTTTATCTTTACCTAAAGCTGATAAAAAAGATAAATCAAAAGCGTCCAAACTAACATCCATATCCAATGTTATACGTTCATCAAAAATTAGCATTCCGCCCTTCCCTTTAACAACTTCATTCTCCCCTTTCATTAATTTTATATTGTTCTGATACGAATTAATGTCAGTATTCCCTTTTGTTGTAAACTCTAAATCTCCCATTTCAACAGAGTTAATAATTAAGTCTGACATTTTAAATTCTACTTCTGAGTCTCTTTTAAGTGGTGTTTTATAAAATTCTACCTTAGAATTTAATATCCCTTGTATATCAAATTTATCTGTAGCAGGAAAAATATCTTGAAAAACCACATCTTGAACAAAACCCTCTAAATAAAAATTATCAGTAGAATTAAACGCGCCTTCTAATCCTATAGATTGATTTCCATTATGAATTAACAGGGGTTCAATATTGTAAGTATTGTCATCTGCTTTAAAAACAATTCTACTCGTTTTTTTGTCTTTTAATGACCAAAGAGCATCTTTAAAGCGGATATTTAATAATTCAAAGTTTATAAAGGATTGCTGATTAATATTATTATAGCTAAAATTAACTTCAAAATTATTTGAAACTATATCTCCTAAAATACCTTCAGCACGAATTCTGTTTTTTTGATCTATCGAAGTTGAAATTATATATAACTGATTTAACTTAAGTTTATTCAATCGCACCTCTTCTGCCGATAAAAAACTATTATAAATTAAATTATTAGAATCCATTTCAAAATGAAGCCCTTTGAACAAATAGTCTTCAAATGATAAAATAGGAACATCAAAAACTACTTCTGTTTGTTTAATATCAGAGCTAATTACTCCAGACATAAAAAAGTTATCTGGTGTCGACAAATTAGGGTACAATGCTTCGATTAACTTAGATTTCATTTGAAAATCAAAACTGAATGATTCTATAGCTGTTTCTTGCTTTAGAGTTGGTTTAATAAAAAGTAAATTATCAATCATATTACTAACTAATTGCCCTAAATTTTTATACTTAAAATCTCCTTGTAAAGTAAGTTCAAGAGCATCTGAATCTTTAATAAAAATTGATTTATTCCCATTATTAGAGGTAGCTTCTAAAGTCAAATCATCGAAAGTAGTTACGCTAATATTACTTGAAACCTTAGGTGTTTCTAATTCTAATTTATATTGACTTTCGCCTTGTATATCTTTTCTTTTTTCAAAACGAAACCCCTTAGAACTAAATACTACTTCACTATTAGCCTCAGCAAGCCCGCTAGTAGATAAATTAAATTTTTCAATTTCTCCTTCAATTTTAATATGCTCTTGTGCTTGATTAAATGTTATTTTAAAATCAAACTGATAGTCTTCTTCATCTGCACTAAGTCTAGCAGTCAAATTTTCTGAACTATTAGTTCCTGAGAAATTAAAATTACTGATTTCTTTAGTGCCAATCTTTCCTCGAAGTATAGTGCCGTTAAATTCACTTAAAAACGGTTGTAGAGAATTGTAAATTCCTTTGGTTGATATAGAACCTGTCCATAATCCAAAGCTGTTTTCATCGACTACCTTGCCGACATTAAAATTCTCTATCCCTATATCTATATTATAATTCCAATCTTGTTCCTTTGTTAAACGTTCCCCATTTATTATAGGTGTTATACTACCTAACTGTGTCTCGATATTTGCATTCAAATTAATTTGAGTATCAGTAATAAAAATATTAGACCGAAGTTTTACCTGTTCCTCTAATTTCACAAACTGTTCTAATCGTCTATATATACTATCATGAATAGCTAACTTAAGTGCATTGGCTGATGTTATTATTTCAAGGTTATCTGATGTAAATAATTTTTCTTCAGCGTTGAAAATGTTTTTAATTTGAATATCTCCTTGTATTAAAGATTCATTCTCATCAAATAGCTCTAATTCAACATTGAAATTATTTGGAGAACCAAATAATTTTAAACCCGTATCAATATTTAAGTTTTTATTTATAAATGGTTTTAAAAAATTTATACGCCCCAAATTAGCAGAAACCTCTGAGAATACAATATTAAATTCTGAAGGTTCTAGGTTTGTTAAATTCCCTCCTTTAAAAGCTACTGCTCCCTCGCCTTTTACTTTATTATCATTAAAGTCAAGTAATAAGTTATCAAACAATAAACTATCTGAAGAATATTTAATATCAGTTTGAAAATTATTCAGCTCGCCATAATTATCAGAATTGGCATGTAACGATTCAAGCGAGACATTCAATCTTTCTGAGTCAAAATCAAAATCACGTAAGGCTAAGTCTATATCATCTATTTGTATTTTAGACTCTTTCTTATTCAAATCTTCAATAATAATTTGAGAATCTATAAGCTTAACATATTTAGATTTGAATGTAAAAAGTGTTTCGTTATTATTAAACGTTTTAGGGAGCTTAGAAATAAAAACCTGAAATGACGACTCCGATTCATTGAGGTATTGCTTTAAATTCAATTTAACTCCATTGAGACCTATAGATGTAAAATCATAATCGCGTTTCAAAAAACGGTCTAACCCTTTCAACGATGTTTTAAATTCTTTTATAAAGAGTAGCGTGTCATTATGATGATCTTGAATTAAGATGTTTTCTATAGAAACACCTCCGTTGAGCTTAATTTGTGCTTTATAAATTGATATATCGGTATTGTAGCGCGTATTTATATTCTTTGTAATTCGCTTTGCAAATTGAGTTTGAACACTTGAAAGTGATAACAATGAAAACAATACTATCCCTAATACAATAAGTGTAGATAGTAAAAGGATTATTATTTTGTTAAACTTCTTAATGGAAACTGTTATTTTTGAATTATCAATGAAAGTTAGCAATTAATGATGCAAAAACCATGCTACATTTTAGCAATAGAATCTTCTTGTGATGATACTGCTGCTGCAATATTACGAAATGACAAGGTTTTATCAAATATCATTGCTACCCAAGATATACATAAAAAATATGGAGGCGTAGTCCCAGAGTTAGCTTCAAGGGCTCATTTGCAAAATATTGTGCCTGTTGTAGAGCAAGCAATCAAAGCTGCAAAAATCTCTAAAAAAGATTTGAGTGCAATAGCTTATACCAGAGGACCAGGGCTTTTGGGGTCTCTTTTAGTAGGAACTTCTTTTGCAAAAGCAATGAGTCTTGGGCTCTCAATTCCTTTAATTGATGTAAACCATATGCAAGCACACTTGCTAGCACATTTTATAAAAGATGAGTTTCCTATTCCAAGTTTTCCATTCCTAGGAGTAAATGTTTCTGGCGGGCACACACAAATTGTTAAAGTTAAAGACTACTTTGATTTTGAGCTTTTAGGAACAACTTTAGATGATGCAATCGGGGAGTCTTTTGATAAATGTGGGAAAATATTAGGACTAGGATATCCTGCAGGACCAATAATTGACCAAAAAGCAAAATTAGGAAATCCTAATGCATTTAAGTTTCCTATTCCTAAGACTCAAAATTTAGATGTTAGTTATAGTGGTTTTAAAACTGCTGTTATTAATTTTATCAATAAGAACGTTCAAAAAGAAAAAGATTTTATCAATCAAAATCTAAACGATTTGTGCGCCTCTATTCAATTTACATTAATAGAAATTATCTTGAAAAAAATTGATAAAGCTGTTAAGCTTCACAAAATAAATAATATCGTATTAGGTGGAGGCGTTTCTGCTAATTCGGAATTACGATCTAGTTTACAAACAAACGCAAAAGAAAAAGGTTGGCACGTTTTTCTACCTCCACTTGCTTATACTACTGATAATGCCGCCATGATTGGAATAGTAGGCTACTTAAAATATTTGAACAACGATTTTGGGAAACTCAACGAAATAGCATCGGCTCGGCTTAAATTTTAACTATGGATTTATTTTTTCATACACATATAGATAAGAATAAAAATACTATTAGCTTTAGTGAAGAAGAAAGTAAGCATTTGCTAAAAGTACTTCGAAAACAAGTAGGCAATAAAGTCTCTGTAACTGATGGTAATGGTCTTGAATTAAAAGTTGAATTACAAAACATACATCCACGTAAGTGTGATGGAATTATAATATCGGAAATTAACCACCCACAACCGCATCACAAAACTCATATTGCAATTGCTCCTACTAAAAATATGAATAGGTTTGAATGGTTTTTAGAAAAAGCAACTGAAATTGGGATATCTAGAATTACTCCTATTTTGTCTCAAAATTCAGAAAGAAAAGTAATT
The DNA here is from genome assembly GCA_965277835.1 of Candidatus Arcticimaribacter sp. Classification (GTDB taxonomy): domain Bacteria; phylum Bacteroidota; class Bacteroidia; order Flavobacteriales; family Flavobacteriaceae; genus Arcticimaribacter. Next base: position 774,325 of record OZ255841.1, read on the forward strand.
AAACCACAACGCTTAACTAAAATAATTCAATCAGCGTTAAAACAATCTCAGCAATTTCATTTACCAATATTAGACGATCTTACTCCTTTTGAGGCTTTTATTGACCAACAAAAAGGCGGGTATATTGCACATTGCAATGCTGAAGAAAAAGTGTTTCTAGCAGACTTAAACATAAATACTAAAAATAATTGTGTTCTTATAGGGCCCGAAGGAGATTTTAGTAATCAAGAAATCGCTTTTGCAAAAAAGAATAAGTATATACCTGTTAGCCTTGGCAATCAAAGGCTAAGAACAGAAACTGCTGCACTTGTAGCCTGCCATACATTGTCGCTAATTAATAGAAATATTAATTAGTACATTTAAAACATTGTCTAAATTTTTCGTTTCCATATTTGTGTTCGCCCAAATATTGAAACTCCTAAATACCCTCTAACTTCTAAGGTGTTCTTGTCTTTAAGCTTAATTATACACTTATAAACATTTCCGCTCACAGGATCTAAAACATCTCCATTTGTCCAAGTTGAACCCTCGCGACTCATCCCTCTAATAATCATCAACCCTTCAATAGGCATATCTTTTCTTTCTCCTTTACACTTTGTACAGCGTTCGTTTTTTTTCTCTTTATCCAATACCACTCGAATATTACCGTATAACTTATCATTTTTCATATAGAGTTCAACTTTAGATTTCTCTCCTGTTTCATCATGAGTGGCTATCCACTCCCCCAACACGTTATTATCTTGAACTATAAAATTTATTAATAGTGTAGCTAAAATTACTTTATGAAATATCATAGTGGAAAATATTTTTTTAAAAAAGCCTTTCTAAAAAAACTTCATCTTATTAAGGTTACTCTGTTATAGGTAAAGTTAACTTTTATTTTGCAATAGATTGATTAAAAAATATGATGAATTCAAAAGGTAGGTTCAAGCTACAAGTACAATTTAAAATATTGAATTGACCTTTAGTATATTTTGATATAAATAATTACTTATATTTAGTCAATGAATGCAAAGATACTATCGCAAGGAATTTTTAGAGCTGTTTTATTGTTGGGAGCATTTGTTTTATCCCTATATATACTTTACTTATTAAAATCTCTTCTTATTTATATTGTAATAGCTGCAATTATTTCTTTAATGGGCAGACCCATTGTTGATTTTCTTAAAAAACACTTGAAATTTAATAATACACTGGCTACACTAGCTACAATGCTTATTTTTACTCTAGTAATTGTGGGACTTTTTTCTTTGCTTATTCCAATAATAACACAACAAAGCGAAAATTTATCGCTTCTTAATATTCAAGAATTAGAACAGAAAACCGAAATTTTATTTAATCGAATATCTAATTATTTTTCACTTGGAGACAACTACTGGGAAAAATGGATGATGGAATACGATTGGACTAGTAGTATGAATTTAAACGCTATTCCCGATTTTTTAAACTTTTTGATTGTATGGTTAAGTAGCTTTACTATCGGCTTTTTTTCTATTCTATTTATTTCATTTTTCTTTTTAAAAGATGATCATTTATTAGAACGTATGATATTCTCTCTAATTAAAAAAGAGTACAAGGAGAGAATAAAAAAATCACTTAAAAAAATTAATAATTTATTGTCTCGGTATTTTATAGGGCTACTCATTCAAATATCAATATTATTAGTTATTTATAGTACTGTGTTATTAGTTTTTGGAATTAAAAACGCTTTTATCATTGCGTTTTTATGTGCCTTACTAAATTTAATTCCATATATAGGTCCATTAATTGCTGCAATTCTAATGTTAATTCTTTCGATGACATCTAATATAGAGGCAGACTTCAGTACCGTAATTCTCCCAAAAGCAATTTTTGTAATGATTGGTTTTGTAATTGGACAGTTAATTGACAATTTTTTTAGTCAACCTTTTATTTTTTCGAGTAGTGTAAAATCGCACCCTTTAGAAATTTTTATAATTATATTAATCGCTGGCTTACTATTTGGCACAACAGGACTAATCTTTGCAGTACCTTTATATACTGCATTAAAAGTAATCGTTAAAGAATTTTTCGCACAATATGAAATCGTACAATCCCTTACAAAAGACATTTAAATTAACTTGTCTATTATCGTTCTTGTTTTGTTTAACAAGTATTCAACTTGAAGCACAACTCAATAGAACAGAGTCAAAAATCATTAAGAAAGCACAATCCTATAATCAAGAGTCTATTGATTTTCTTGAACAGATGGTTAATATCAATAGTGGAACTCTTAACCTTGCTGGAGTGAAGAAAGTTGGAATGCTTTTACAAAAAGAATTCGATGCAATAAACTTCAAAACGCAATGGATTGAAATGCCAAAAGAGATGAATAGATCGGGGCATTTATTTGCATCTACAGAAGGGAAAAAAGGTAAAAAGCTTCTTTTAATTGGACATTTAGACACCGTGTTTGAAGAAGATAGTCCTTTTCAGAAATTTGAAGTTAAAGATAGCATAGCCTATGGCCCTGGAGCAAATGATATGAAAGGCGGCAATGTTGTTATGTTATATGCTTTGAAAGTACTTAATGATTTGAATTTATTAAAAAACGCAAGTATTATTGTGGCATATACAGGAGATGAAGAAAGTACAGGAAAGCCACTATCTATTTCAAGGAAAGACCTTATAGATGCTGCTAAAAAAAGTGATATTGCTCTTGGTTTCGAAAATGCAACTGGGCTAAATTATGCAACTGTTGCAAGAAGAGGTTCATCGGGTTGGAGTGTTGAGGTTGAAGGCAAAAGATCGCACTCATCTAGTGTTTTTAGTGAGCGAACAGGGGCGGGTGCTATCTTTGAAATGAGTAGAATTTTAAACGAATTTTATAACGATGTACGAGGCGAAACTTATTTAACCTTTAACCCTGGTCTTATTTTAGGTGGCACCTTTGTCAATTTCGATGCACAACAAAGCAAAGGAGATGCTTTTGGAAAATCTAATGTGGTTGCTCAAACTACTATTGTAAAAGGAGGCTTACGTTTTATCTCCGAAGATCAGAAAAACAGAGCACGTTCTAAAATGAGAGCTATTGTTGAAAACAACTTGCCACATACATCTGCAAAAATTAGCTTTACGGATAGTTACCCTGCTATGGGACCAACCGAAGGGAACAAAAAGGTGTTAAACAGATTAAACAAAGTTAGTCTCGATATGGGGCACGGAGAAGTTCTAGCTTATGATCCTAATAAGCGTGGAGCAGCCGATATTTCTTTTGTTGCCGAATATGTAGATTGCCTCGACGGTTTAGGAACTATGGGAACTGGGGCTCATACACCCAATGAGACATTAAATTTAAAAACAATGAATCTATTAATTCAGCGTACTGCTGTTTTAATTTACAGGTTAATCAACGAATAAAATTAGCACTCATTTACGTTTTAAATTCGTTTCGAATTTTCTCTACCCTTTTGCTTTATGAATATAAAAATTAATATCCCTCCCGCACATAAAACTAAATTTAAAAACGGCATACAACACCCAGCGCTTCACCTTTGGGATGCTTGGTCATATATAGAAGCTACTACTTCTCATTTATACTGTTTAGCCGTTTCACGATTAAAACTTGATGGAACACCATTAAAACCATCGGAACGTAATGATTTTCCATTTCATATAAGGCATTTTACTTCTGAAGACAATGGAAAAAGCTGGAAAGACGAAGGATGTCTTTTAGATTTAAAAACACTATCAAGCAAACATAATTATCACTCCATTTGGAGCGGCTCAATAAAGCCTTTGCCAAACGGTAAAAAACTTGTTGCTTTTACAGGGCTTGAAAAAGTAGATTCTAATCATAAATTTCTTCAAAATATTACATTAGCTACCTCAAAAGACGGATACACTATAGACCACATTGCAAATAGCCCCTTATCTTCTCCTAGTAAAGATTGGGCAAAAATTACCAATATAGGGTACTACTTAGATACTCCAAATAATCTTGGTGGTAACGAAGGCGAAGGCAATGGCCCTATATTGGCATGGCGAGATCCTTTTATTTTTATTGACGATAATGGAGAAATAAACCTTTTTTGGGGCGGAAAAATTACGCCGCGGAAAAGCGCATTGGTTAGAGCTATAGTAAAAGAAGATGGTAATGATTATAAAATCGACAAATTATTTCCTCCTATAAGTGTTCCTGATGAAGAAAGTTTTACTCAATTAGAACTTCCAAAAATAGTGTATAACAAAAAAAGTGGTTTATACTATCTAATTATTTCTACTTGTAATAGGTTATACGAAAAGCAACCCGACTCTGAAGTAGATAAAGGGGTAAGGCTTTATAAATCGAAATCCATTGAAGGCCCATGGGTCTCTTTGGGGGATAAAATTCTTGGCTCTGAAAATCTATTTGGTTTATCTATATTAAGCCCCGATTTTGAAAACAAACGTTTGCTTTGTATTGCCCCTTATACCGATGCAGTAAAAGACGAACTAAGCCTAACTTTTGCGCCTGTGTTTTATGTATATCTTGATACGTTGAAAGTAGAGTTTGTGTAAAAGGAAGTAAACTAAAAGTTAATTCAAATAACATTTTCTTACAAATTATAAACAAAGTTAAATTTTAATCTTCTCTCTTTGAACTACTTAATTATACTGGTAAAGCTCAATACTACTGAACTTTATTGTATATTTAGAATATTATTAACTAAAATAAACCATATTTTATGAAAAAAATCAACTTTTTATTCATCCTATTTGTTTTTCTAAGCTTCGCAGTTGGTGCTCAGGTTACAGGGTCTGTCCAAGATATTGACGGCACTCCATTACCTGGCGCAAGTGTTGTAGTAAAAGGAAGCACAATAGGCGCTACCACAGACTTTGATGGAAATTTTTCTATTAATGCACCTGTCGATTCTACTTTGGTCTTTTCTTATGTAGGCTTTGAGACCCAAGAAATAGTTAGCGATGGAAACCAAATTCAAGTAGTCATGCAATCTGGAGTTTCTCTAAGTGAAGTACTTGTTACAGGTAACCGTTCTAAACCTAGAACAGCTATTGATTCCGCTGTGCCAATTGATAATATAAAGACTTCGGACATTTTAAATGTAGGTGAAGCATCAATTGAACGTGCGTTAACTTTTGCTATACCTTCTTTCAATGCTCAAGATCAACCTATTTCTGATGCAACCGCAGGATTTAGCCCAGCTGATTTAAGAGGCTTAGGCCCTTCGAGAACGTTGGTATTAATAAACGGTAAAAGGGTAAACCAACAAGCCCAAGCGTATTTGAACAGAACTCCTGGTAAAGGAGAAGTTGGAATAAATTTAAAATCTATTCCTATCGCTGCTGTAGAACGTATTGAAGTACTTAGAGACGGTGCATCTTCTCAGTATGGTTCCGATGCAATGTCAGGGGTAATGAATTTTATTTTAAAGAAAGATTCTGCTTTTTCTACTTTTAATACAGGGACTGGGATTACCTCTTCTGGAGATGGATTTCAATTTAATGCTGACTATAATACAACATTACCCTTTGGTGATGGCGGACGTATTAACTTTACACTTGCATATACAAATCAAGAAAAAACAAATCGTGCAGGTTCACCAGGGCTAAGTGCTATTGATGTTGCTACCTCACGTCAAAATGAAATTGATTTTGCTCGTGAAAACCCTCAACTAGGAATGATTGTAGGTCGTCCTGACTTAAAGCAAAGAACCGTTTTTGTAAATATCTCACACCCTCTTGGAGAAAATTCTGAGTTTTATACCACTCACGGATACTCTAGGCGTTTCAATAGATCGTTTGCTTACTATCGTTTCCCAGGATGGAGAAGAGATGTTGCTGATGCCAATTTCTTAACTACTAAACCTGAAGATTTTGTAGGATATCATCCAACTTTTGAAGGAGATGTTAAAGATATTTTTAATGTGATTGGAGTTAATCTTGACTTAGGGAAAGAATGGTTTTTAGATCTTTCTATAACACACGGTAAAAATAGTATTGATTATACAGTTAATAACTCGGTAAATAGAGATTATCTTGCTGTTAACAATTGGAGTCCTACTTCGTTTAAGCCAGGTGGGTATGCATTTGCAAATGTTATTGAAAATGTTGATTTATCAAAAAAGTTTAATGAAACCCTTTCTTTCTCAGCTGGACTAGAATATAAAACTGAAAAATTTGAAGCCTTTAAAGGTGATGCTTTTTCACGTTTTGGAGGTGGAAGTGATTCTTTTGCAGGTATTAGCGAAGATCAAGAAGGAGAATGGACACGTAATAACTTTGCAATATACTCGGGGTTAGATATTGATTTTTCTGAAAAATTCTTAGTTTCTTTTGCAGGTCGTTTTGAAAACTTCTCAGACGTAGGTTCAAACTTTAGTTGGAAAGCAGCATCTAGATATAAGATAAATGAAAATATTGCTATTCGTGCAAGTATTTCTACAGGGTTTAGAGCGCCTTCTTTACATCAACAAAAATTATCGAATACACAGTTTATCATTGTAGCTGGTAGTAATGAGCCATTGCTACAAGGTACGCTTCAAAATGGTACAACTGCTGTACGAAATTTAGGTATTAAAGATTTATTCCCCGAAACTTCTCTAAACTTTACTACAGGGATAACCTTTGGTAATGGTCAAGGGTTCTCGGGTAGCGTTGACTTTTATAGCATTGCCGTAGATAATCGTATATTATTCTCTTCTCAATTTTCAGGAGGTACTAATGAAAGTATTAAAACTTTATTACAAAACGCTGGTGTAGTCTCGGTACAAGCTTGGATTAATGCAGGGAATACTCAAACTACTGGTTTAGACTTTGTTGTTAACTGGAGAAAAGATGATTTAGCTCTTGGGCTTATTGGAAACTTTAATAGTACAACAATTAAAAGTATTGATACGCCATCACAATTACAAGGTGTAGAAATTTTTGCTCGTGAAGAAGCTGGTTTAATTACCAATTCTCGACCAAAATCTAAAATAGCATTAATTGCTGACTATGATTTTGAAAAGTTTGATATAGGTTTATATAACACTCTTTTTGGAAAAGTAACAGTTACTGCTCCTGCAAGTGGTGGAACCGACCAAGACTTATCTTCTAAACTAACTACGGATTTACGTTTTGCCTATAAGTTTACACCTCAATTAAGGTTAACAGGTATTATTAATAATGCTTTTGATGTCTATCCTGATGTAACTTTAGCATCTACAATGACTGCACAAGCAGGTAGTCGTTTTTTATATTCTACTGAAGTTTCACAACATGGAATATTAGGTAGAAATTATTCTTTAGCACTTAGCTATAAGTTCTAATAAATTTTACTTATTTCTTAAAAAAAAGCTACTTCATTCGAAGTGGCTTTTTTTATATAAATATATAAGAGGATTGTATAAATGAACTATATTTTATATATTTAAGTTAACTTAAAATATTATTCTCTTGAAAATTCTTACTAAAATAGGCTTATGCTTATTAATGTCTATCAACATAGCTTTTGCACAATCGAAAATAACAGGGAATATAAAAACCGACACACAAGAAGTCCTTCCCTTTGCTAATGTAGTGTTATACCTTTCAAATGACAATGACGACTTTGTAAAAGGTAGTGTGAGCGATGCCAATGGAAATTATAATATTGAAGACGTTTCGACAGGGACATACTGGATTGAGATTTCTGTTCTTGGGTTTGAGACATTAAAATCAGAGCCTTTCGAAATTGACGAAAGCACAGAAATAAAAGAGCTTAACTTTACTTTAAAAGAAGAAGCACAAGCTCTCAACGAAGTTGTTGTTAAAAGCAATAGACCTGTCATTCGACAAACTTCTGAAAAACTTATTGTAGATCTCGAAAATTCAGAATCTATAAATTCAAATTTACAAGATGTAATGAAAAAAGTTCCTGGGGTTTTGGTCATTAACGGGCGCATAAGTTATGCTGGGCAACAAAATATACGAATTCTTATTAATGGTAAGCGAACCGATTATATTGATACTGCTTCTTTATTAAGGGATTTCCCCGCAGATAATATCGCCAGAATAGAACTTGTGCAACAACCCGGAGCAGAATTTGATGCTGAAGGCTCTGGTCCTATTATTGATATTATTCTTAAAAAAAATGCAAAACTAGGAACTCACGGGAATGTGAGACTTCATCAAGGGTATGATAATACTTATGAATATGGGGCTAGTGGGTCTATTAGTAGTTATAAAAACAAATTGAATTGGCAGTTAAGTTCTGGATATAGACAAAATGGATGGAGAGAAGATTTATTTTTAGTACGAAAAGTAAATAATCAAACTTTTGATCAAGAATCTATAGCACCTTATGATCCAGCAAATTTTAGAGTTAATGGTAGTTTAGATTATTATATAAATGATAAACACAGTATAGGTGTTAGCGGAAGAAGAGTTTATACAGATTCTGATAGAACTGCGCTTAGTATTACACGCATTATTGATGGAAGTTTAACAAGTGCTTTACAAGCAGGAAATCGATTTGATCGTCAACAAGTAGTTTTAAATATTAACCCTTATTATGAATATGATGATGAAAAAACTAAACTTAATTTCGATTTTAATTATGTCGATTATACAAATGACAATCTAAACAACATTTTTCAAATAGGTGCTAGTACTATTGACTACAATGATCAACGTTATACCCAAAAAGGTGAATATACTATTCTAGCGTATAAATTTGATTATAAACGTACTGTTAACGATAATTTTAATTGGATGGCTGGTTCAAAATATTCGCTAGTTGACACTAAAAATGATTTAACCTCTTTTGTCCAAAATCAACAACAAGTCTTTGTTTTAGACAATAACCAATCGAACATATTTTTTATAGATGAAAGTATATTTGCGGCTTATACTAAACTAACAGCAACAGTTGATAAATGGTCTTTTTCTGGAGGTGTCCGCTGGGAACAAAGTAGAACTACTGGGACATCAACAAACCCCGAAAGAACAAGAGAACGATTGATTTCAAAATTATTCCCAAGCGCAAGTATTACAAGAAAACTATCAGAAAACCTCGGTGCTAATATTTCATATAGCTATCGTATTCAAAGACCTTCTTATAATTCTCTAAACTCTTTTGTGTACTACTTTGACCCTTATACCTTTGATGAAGGCAATCCTAATTTAACTCCTGCTTTTACCAATAGTTTTCAATTTAATTTAACTTATGATGATCAACCTTTTTTTAGTGTAAGTTATCGTGATACTAAAGATGCTTTATTTGAGCTTATTTCTCAAAATAATGAAGCCTCGCAAATTTCGCGGTCAGTAATTAATCTATCTCAAAGCAAAAACTGGAGTTTTAGACTGTTCGCTCCTGTAAATTTTTTAGAGGGCTTAGATGGATTTACGGGTTTTATTGTTAATCATAATGCTTTTACATCTGAAGACCTTAACCCTGATTTTAACTTATCTAGGTGGGGTTTTACATGGTACACCAGCATTGAATACCTTTTACCGTGGGATATCAATTCTGAAATTACATCTTATTATTCATCGGGAGGTTTAGAAGGACAAATTGAGCACGAGTGGATAGCTGGCGTAGGGTTTGCATTAAGCAAAACATTGTTAAATGACAAGCTGAAACTGAATTTGGGAGTTGGTGAAATTTTGAATAGAAAATTTATTGGTGCAATTAAATCCAATGGTGTAGATGCTTCCGTAATTACCGACTGGTCAAGATGGAATGTATATTTCCAAGCTACTTATAATTTTGGTTCAAAATTTAATAAAAACAAAAACCGTGAGCAGTCTTCTCAAGAAGAGCAAAATAGGATAGGCGATAATAACTAAAAGTTATTTTAAATACAGTGTCCGTTTATTTAGAAAGTGCTTTCTTTTTCTGTGTATCAAACATAACTGGAGTAGCTATAAATACTGATGAATAAGTTCCTACAATAACTCCAATAATTAAAGCAAACATAAATCCACGAATAGACTCGCCTCCAAATATAAAAATAGTCAATAATACTAGTAAAGTCGTTAAAGAAGTATTTAAGGTTCTACTTAGAGTACTATTTAGTGCGGAGTCTACTGTATTGTTAAACTCCCATTTTGTATGGTCTCTTGCAAATTCTCGAATACGGTCAAAAACAACTACCGTGTCGTTTAATGAATACCCTATTACGGTTAATATTGCTGCAATAAACGCTTGGTTAATTTCCATACTAAAAGGCATTATCGAATATGTCAAAGAAAAAATTCCAAGAACAATAAGTACATCATGAAAAACTGCTACTACAGCCCCCAATGAAAATTGCCATCTACGGAATCTCAATAAAATATATAAGAATACTACTATCAAAGATCCTATTACGGCTAAGTATGAATTATTTTTGATGTCATCGGCAATAGTTGGACCAACCTTAATAGATGACATAATACCTAATACTTTTTCATCGTTCCCGTCTAAAAAGTTACTGTAACTAAATCCTTCTGGAAAATAAGGTTTAAGGCTATTATAAAGTTTATCATAAATCTCATTATCAATTTCTGTTCCTTCTTCATCTACTTTATACTTAGTTGTAATTTTTAATTGATTAGCATTTCCAAAAGTTTTAACTTCTGCACTACCAAAAACGTCTACAAGAGCACTTTCAATTTCACTAGGGTTAATAACTTTATCAAAACGTACAGTAAATGATCGCCCCCCAACAAAATCAACTCCTTGATTTAATCCATTAACTGTAAGAGACGTTAAACTTGCTATAATCAATATGCCAGAAACGATATAAGCAACTTTACGTTTCCCTAAAAATGCAATATTCATGTTTTGAAAAAACGTCTTTGTCATAGGAGTAGCAAAAGAAACTATTTTCCCTTTTATTGAACGTCCATCAATTAAGATACGAGTAATAAATATAGCGGTAAACAAAGATGTTACGATACCTATTAACAACGTCGTAGCAAACCCTTTAATTGGTCCTGTACCAAAAACGAATAAAATTAATGCAGTAAGTCCAGTAGTAATATTTGCGTCTAAGATTGAAGATAACGCATTGCTAAACCCGTCGGCGACAGATTTCATCTGTCCTTTTCCTTTCTTTAATTCTTCGCGAATTCTTTCGAATATAAGAACATTAGCGTCGACAGAAATACCTATAGTCAAAACAATACCTGCAATACCAGGTAAAGTAAGTACAGCTCCTAAACTGGCAAGTACTCCAAAAATAAGTACAATATTAAATACTAAGGCTATGTCTGCAAAAATACCTGAAGAACCATAATAAAAAATCATCCAGAGTAATACAATAATCAAAGCTATAATAAACGAATAAAACCCACTTTCAATAGCTTCTTTACCTAAAGAAGGTCCTACTATTTCCGATTGAATAATATCCGCCGATGCAGGTAGTTTACCTGCTCTTAGTACATTAGCTAAATCTATCGCCTCATTGAGTGTAAATGCTCCTGAAATTTCTGAACGCCCACCTGAAATTGCTCCATTTGAAACAGTCGGGGCCGAATAAACAATATCATCTAATACAATAGCAATATTACTTCCTTCTCTAAAAGCTTTCCCAGTCATATTCTCCCATATTCTTGCACCTTCGGTACTCATTCGCATAGAAACAGAGGGTTTTCCTACTTGGTCAAACGCTTGAATTGCGTCATCAATTACGCTTCCGCTAAGAGGAGGAATATCGTCTCTATTTGATTTTAAAATAAATAATTCAATAAAATCAGAGTTTTCAAGAGGTTTTCCCCAAGCAAACTTTACATAACGATATTCTTGTGGTAACAATCTTCTTACCTCAGGTAAATTAAGATATTCCATTACCTTAATTTGGTCTTTTTTAGCAACTTGAGCTAGTACTGGACCACCTTGATATCCGTATCCTACGATTAAATCTAAAAGCGGATTTGTATTAGCAGTATTATTAGTAGCCGTAGAATCTTTAGTTTCAACATCGGCTAATAAATCATCAATTGCTGAAGCTTCCTCTTTTGGCTCAGGGCTTTCGCTCTTAATATTTCTTTCAGCTAATAATTTATCTGCTTCTTGTATAAAGTTTAAAAATGGTTCATTTTTATATGTCTCCCAAAACTCTAATTGAGCTGTACTCTGAAGCAAGTTTTTAACCCTATTTACATTTCTAGCTCCAGGGAGTTCTACTAAAATCCTTCCAGAAGTCCCTAAGCGTTGGATATTAGGTTGAGTAACCCCAAACTTATCTATTCTTTTTCTTAACACTTCAAAAGCTGAAACAATTGATTCATCAATTTTTTGTCGAATAATTGGACGAACTTGATCGTCTGACATTTCGAAGTTGATTATATCACTAAGTGTTCTGTTTGCAAAAATATCTGGGTTAGCCAAAGTAACATCACCTTGTATTGCTTCGAAAGCAGTGAAAAACGATTCTATATAAGGTTCGTCAGACTCTTTTTGCAAAATATCAGCATCATCAAGAGCTTTATTAAAGACTGGGTTTCTTGTGTAGTTTGCTAAATTCTTTAAAATATCCTTAATCGAAATTTGAAGAATTACATTAATCCCCCCTTTCAAGTCAAGTCCTTTATTTAACTCTTTTGCTCTTGCATCATTATAAGAAGTAAACCCAAAAATAGATAGATTACCAATTGAATCTAAATATGTGATTTTTTCTTGTTCCCTAAGTGTCAAATAATCTTCTCTATCTTCTGAGATTCTAAGCTCGGCATAGCGATCCGCTTTAGTTTCTTGACTACTTGATATAAAAGTAAAAGAAAGCTGATAAATACTTACGATTCCAAAAAGAATCCCAAAAAACTTTATTAATCCGTTATTCTGCATTGATTTAATTTTTAAGCATAATATTAAAGGCGAGCAAATATAAGCAAAGATTTGACAACTTTATAGTTCTTTTTATATACAAAAAAACCGCTTTAAAGCGGTTTTTTAAAAATCCTTAAAGTATTTGGTTATAAATTACTTGATAATGCCTCATTCATTGCCTTAACAGCTTTAGCACTTTTTCTAAATTTCATAACCTCTGCATCGTTTAACTCAATCTCTAAAACTGTTTCTATTCCATTTTTACCTATAATACATGGAACGCCAATACAGATATCGCTTTCGCCATATTCTCCATCGAGGTAAGCAGAACATGGGATTATTTTCTTTTGATCATTGAGAACGCTATCAACCAAATATGCTACTGAAGCTCCAGGAGCATACCAAGCAGAAGTTCCCAGTAATTTAGTTAGTGTAGCCCCTCCTACCATAGTGTCTGCTGCTATTTTTTCGAGCTCTTCTTCTGACAAGAACTGACTTACAGGAATTCCATTATAACTAGCCAAACGTGTTAAAGGAATCATAGTAGTATCACCATGACCACCTATAACCATTCCATGAATATCGTTTGCAGGTTTATTAAGCGCCATTGATAAATATGTTTTAAAACGAGAACTATCTAGTGTTCCTCCCATTCCGATAACCCTATTTTTAGGAAGACCTGTAGCCTTTAGTGCTAAATAAGTCATTGTATCCATAGGATTAGATACTACTATAATAATTGCATTAGGAGAATCTTTTAATACATTATCGCAAACCGATTTAACAATACCAGCATTAATACCTATTAGTTCTTCGCGGGTCATTCCAGGTTTTCTAGGAATTCCCGAAGTTATGACTACAACATCGCTGTTCATAGTTTTAGAATAATCGTTTGTTACTCCAATTATTCGAGTATTAAACCCTAAAGTCGTTGCCGTTTGGCTAAGATCTAATGCTTTTCCTTCAGCAGTTCCTTCTTTGATATCTAATAAGACTACTTCGCTAGCTATTCGTCTAATTGCTATATATTCGGCACATGAAGCTCCAACGTTTCCAGCACCAATAACTGTTACTTTCATAAATATTATTTTTTAATAAATTTAATAATTTTCTATGCATCTATATTAGCATAAATAGCATTTTTTTCAATAAACTCTCTCCGTGGTGGAACTTCGTCGCCCATTAACATAGAAAAAACTCTATCGGCTTCGCTTGCACTATCAATAGTTACCCTACGCAAAGTTCTATAACTGGGGTTCATTGTTGTGTCCCATAATTGCTCTGCATTCATTTCTCCAAGCCCTTTGTATCGCTGTACTATAGATCCTTGTCCAAATGACTCCATAAGTGCCTCGCGCTCTTTATCATTCCATGCATATTCTTTTTTAACTCCTTTTTTAACTAAAAATAAAGGAGGCGTAGCAATATAAATATATCCTAATTCGACTAACTCGCGCATATACCTAAAAAAGAACGTTAATATTAATGTAGAAATATGACTACCATCTACATCTGCATCACACATTATCACAACTTTATGGTAACGAAGTTTTTCTAAATTCAATGCTTTAGTGTCTTCTTCAGTTCCAATAGTAACACCTAAAGCAGTATAAATATTTCTGATTTCTTCATTTTCAAAAACTCTGTGTTGCATTGCTTTTTCGACATTCAAAATTTTACCTCTTAAAGGTAAAATTGCCTGAAATTTTCGATTACGACCTTGCTTAGCAGTTCCGCCTGCTGAGTCTCCCTCAACTAAGAAAACTTCACATTTAGTGGGGTCTTGTTCTGAACAGTCCGACAGTTTACCTGGCAACCCTCCTCCACTCATAACCGTTTTTCGTTGAACCATTTCACGAGCCTTTCGAGCTGCGTGCCGTGCCTGAGCTGCTAAAATTACTTTTTGAACAATTATTTTTGCATCACTAGGGTGCTCTTCCAAATAATTTTCAAGCATTTCTGAAACTGCCTGAGAAACCGCAGAAGTCACTTCTCTATTTCCTAATTTAGTTTTTGTTTGCCCTTCGAACTGAGGTTCAGCAACTTTTACAGAAATAACAGCAGTAAGCCCTTCACGAAAATCATCTCCACTTACTTCAAATTTCAATTTATCTAATAAACCCGAATTATCGGCATATTTCTTAAGCGTAGAGGTCAACCCTCTTCTAAACCCAGACATATGTGTCCCTCCTTCATGCGTATTAATATTGTTTACGTATGAATGTAAGTTTTCAGAAAACGATGTGTTATAGACCATTGCAACTTCAACAGGAATATCATTCTTTTCTCCTTCAATAGAAATAATTTCTTCTATAATAGGTTCTCGCGTAGCATCTAAAAACTTGATGAACTCTTTAAGTCCTTCTTGAGAATAAAAAGTGTCTTTGACATATTCACCATTTTCATTCTTATGTCTCCTATCTTCAAGGGTTATTTTAATTCCTTTATTAAGGTACGAAAGCTCACGCATTCTACTTGCAAGTGTGTCATAGCTATATTCTAAAGCATCCTTAAAAATTTGAGGATCGGGCTTAAATTTAACTACTGTCCCTTGTTTGTCAGTCGTTCCTTTTTCTGTAACAGGATCTAGTGGTTTTCCTCTTTCGTACTCTTGTTGAAACACTTTGCCTTCGCGATAAACAGTAGCAGTTAAGTGCTCTGAAAGAGCATTTACACAAGATACACCAACTCCGTGTAGCCCACCAGAAACTTTATACGAGTCTTTATCAAATTTACCTCCTGCACCAATCTTGGTCATTACTACCTCCAGGGCTGAAACACCTTCTTTTTTATGTATCCCCACAGGAATACCTCTTCCGTTATCTTCAGTGGTAATAGAGTTATCTTCATTTATTATAACAGAAATCATATCACAATGCCCTGCTAAAGCCTCATCAATAGAATTATCTACCACTTCATAAACCAAGTGATGTAATCCTCTAAAACTCACATCTCCAATATACATAGAAGGGCGCATTCTAACATGCTCCATTCCTTCCAAAGCCTGAATACTATCTTCTGAATATTGGTCTTTTTTTACGTCTTCGCTCATTACTTAAAATTAGTTATAATTAATTATAAAAAAACTAGGTTTTATATACTCTCAAAGGTACAAAAACAGCTTCTCTAATTCTAATAAAATATGCGTTAAACATTGAAGTTATTAACACTTTTATATTAAAAAAGTTAATATAAATAATACGCAAAAAATTCAATTATTATTATTCCTTTTGATACCCTTTATCATGGACTTGAGAAACAGCTCGTCCACTAGGGTCATTCATGTTTTTAAATGCCTCATCCCATTCTAAAGCAATTGGAGTGCTACATGCTACAGAAGGTACAGAAGGTACAGAAAGAGCAGCTGCTTCGCTAGGAAAATGCTCTTCGAAAATAGAACGATAATAAAACTCTTCTTTATTTTGAGGCGTTTGAATTGGAAATCTATATTGTACATTTTCCATTTGTTCGTCTGTAACATTGTGTTCCACTACTTCTTTCAAAGTATCAATCCAATCATAACCTACACCATCCGAAAATTGTTCTTTTTGTCTCCAAGCAACGCTCTCTGGTAAATATTTCTCGAATGCCTTGCGAACTACCCATTTCTCCATTCGTTCAGAGGTAATCATTTTATCTTTAGGATTTATTCGCATTGCTATATCCATAAATTCTTTATCTAAAAAAGGTACTCTTCCTTCGACACCCCAAGCAGCCAATGATTTATTAGCACGTAAACAGTCATATTGATGAAGTTTTTCGAGTTTTCTAACAGTCTCTTCATGGAAATCTTTCGCCGTAGGTGCCTTATGAAAATATAAATATCCTCCAAATAATTCGTCGGCTCCTTCTCCCGAAAGGACCATTTTAATTCCCAAAGCCTTAATTGCTCGCGCCATTAAGTACATAGGTGTAGAAGCGCGGATAGTAGTAATGTCATACGTTTCGAGATGGTATATAACGTCTCGAATTGCATCTAAGCCTTCTTGAATTGTAAATTTAATCTCATGGTGTACTGTGTCAATATGTGCTGCTACCTTACGAGCAGCCTCAAGGTCTGGAGACCCCTCTAAACCAACCGAAAAAGAATGTAACTGAGGCCACCAAGCTGATTGGCTATCATCGGTTTCAATACGCTTAGCCGCATATAATTTTGCTAAAGCAGAGGTTACCGATGAATCTAAACCACCCGAAAGCAGCACACCATAAGGAACATCACTCATTAATTGACGGCGAACAGCTGCAGCAAGTGCATCATGAATATCCTCTATACTTGTGTTATTATCTTTAACCGCATCGTATTTCATCCAATCTCTATTATACCAACGTATAGGTTCTTGTGAAGAACCACCTAACAAATAATGCCCTGGAGGGAATAACTCTATTTTTGTGCATACACCTTCTAATGCTTTAAGCTCAGAAGACACATAAAATGTTCCATGCTGATCCCAACCCATATATAGAGGAATAATACCCATGTGGTCTCGAGAAATAAAATATGTATCTTCAACAGTGTCGTATAATGCAAACCCAAAAATCCCATTCATTTCGTCAATAAAACGATGTCCCTTCTTTTTATATAATGCAATAATCACTTCACAATCTGATGCAGTTTGGAAATCATATTCTCCGTCTAGTTGACTTCGAAGTTCTCTATGATTATATATCTCTCCATTAGCAGCTAAAACATAACGCCCATCCGAACTAATTAAAGGTTGTTTTCCTGAAATAGGATCAACAATAGCAAGACGTTCATGAGCCATTACTGTTTTGGAATTAGAAAAAATACCACTCCAATCTGGACCTCTATGTCTAACGTTCTTAGACATTTCTAAAACTTGAAGACGTAAATCTTTAGAACTTTGCTTTAAATCAAAAGCGCAAACAATACCACACATAATTACTAATTTTTAGCAAATATATGTTTTTAATTAATTATTTTTATATTTTTAATTAAAAAAATTAACCTTTATTCGTTTTTTAGTTAACAAATTTAATTTATTTAGTTGTTTGACTTCATATAAGATATATTTCCATCTATAATAGTGGTAATAATCTCAACTTCTGGAACTTTATGAATATCTACTTTCATTATATCTTTCCATAAAACAACCATATCTGCCATTTTACCTACTTCAATACTTCCTTTAATATCTTCTTCAAAATTAGCATAAGCCGCCCAAATTGTCATTCCTTTTAATGCTTCTGACCGAGATAAAGCATCGTTCATTTGAAAACCTCCTTCTGGTAATTGTTCTTCGGTAGTTCGGGCAACGGCTGCATAAAATGTTTTTAAAGGGCTAACATGTTCCACAGGAAAATCTGTCCCAAGAACAACTTTGCCAGACCAATCTAAAAGGCTCTTATATGCATACGCACCTTCAATGCGTTCCTTTCCTAAACGTTCGTCTGCCCAAAACATATCACTTGTTGCATGAGTAGGTTGAATTGATGGAATTACTTTATTCCCAAAAAGTGCTCTATCCGAAATGGAAACCACTTGTGCGTGCTCAATTCTCCATCTTGGGTCTAACTTATTTGCTAACGCTTTTTCATAAATTTTCAAAACTTCAAAATTTGCCGCATCGCCAATAGCGTGTGTATTCATTTGAAATCCTTTTTCAGCTAATGTATATGCAAGCTCTTCTATTTCTTCGATTGGAGTTAAATAAAAACCTTTATTTCCCTTAGCATCCGCATAATCTTCTTTTAGAGCGGCTCCCCTACTACCCAATGCTCCATCGGCATAAACTTTTACAGAGCGTATATTTAATCTGTCTGTTTGTATTGGTCCTCGAGGTAAATAATATTCCAAATTTTCTTTATTGTTACTTATCATCCCATAAACACGAATATCAAGTATCTTATTTTTTTGTAAACTATCTATCAATTGAAGTTGCTCTATATTAAGTCCTGCATCATCCACCGTAGTTAAACCATTCTTAAGGCATATTTTTTGGGCAGCCAAAAGAGCCTCTGTCTGCTGTTCTATAGTTGGTTTTGGCAATGCAGCATAAACTCTATCCATAGCATTATCAATCAACACACCTGTCAAATTTCCATCTTTTTTTATGTACGCTCCGCCTTCAACTTCCGTGTTATTATCAATTTTTGCTAAATCTAACATAGCCTGATTTACCAACAATGCGTGTCCATCTACTCTTTTTAGAGCTACTAATTGGTTTGGAAATAATTCATCTAATTGTTCTTTTGTTGGGTATTCTTTCTTTTCCCATTTATTTTGATCCCAACCTTGCCCAAGTATAGGGATATTAGGATGTTCCTCAGAATATTCAGTTACTTTTTTAAGTATTTCATCAAAACTAGTAGTCTCGCTCAAATCCAATTGCCCTTGAAGTAAACCAAAGTTATAAAAATGACAATGCCCGTCTATAAACCCTGGGTATACCGGAAGTCCTTTCAAATCAACTACGTCTATAGCTCTGTATTTTTCTAATAAGTCTTCGCCCCCGACAGCTATAAATTTTCCATTTTTTACTACAACTGCGGTTGCTATATCAAAATTATCATTAACGGTGTACACAACTGCATTATGAATAATCAAATCGGCTTCTGGAGCAGTACAAGAGGTAAATAGTAAGCCACTTAAAAGAAAGAAATAAACTTTTTTCATTATAAAATTATTTATAAAATAAGGACAAATGTAAGTTAAATTGATTCTTTGTCAAGCTAAATACGTGTCAAAAAACTAAAAGCTAATATCAAAATTATATCGAATACCTCCTAAAACTCGAGTTCCGTAAACCTGATAATTAGACCAATGGTATTCTTTAGCGTTGAAGAGATTTTCGCCTTTTACATAAAGTTCCCACCGACTATTAAATTGGTATGTAAATTTAATTCCTGCATCAAAAAAAGAAGGTAAATCAGCTATACGTTCAGGGGCGTCCTCTGGTAATTGTAATAAAAATCGTTGTCGGTACGAATTTTTTCTAGCTCCAAAAAAAGTAACATCGGCTTGTGCGTAAAACTTCTCCCTAACCTTTATATTTGCCTTAAAATCAAACTGAATTTCAGGTAAATTCCAAGCCTCTGTTTTATCTAAAACAGAATAATCTCGCCATAACGCTTTTAAATATAAAGAGCCACCATTTCTAAATTTTGCCGATATTGAAGTATCGAAACCTGTCGTTTCTATTTCTTTATAAATAACTTCAAATGAATTTCCATATCTAAAAGCATCATAATTCGGGTTTGTATTATCATAACCAAAATTTCTGTAAAGAGGTCTATTTTCTTGTTTTTGATAATATGCATTCATTATAAATTCCCAACCTACAAAAATTTTAGTTCGTATCCCTGCTTTAAACTCATACGGAATAGATGAATTTTTTAACGCTATTGCTGGAGCAGTATAAGGGTTTATGTCTGTTAGTCCTCTAAAGCTATTCTGAGTTATTTCGCCCGACGCGTCTAAAAACGGAATTAAATTACCTTTATTAGGTTGGTACGATAAATTTAGTATTGGAAAAAGATAAAAATTCTTTTTATCAAAATCATCACCAAAGCCATACGCTGCTCGAACACCTGCTTTAAACTTAAAGCGGTTTTTATTTGACGTAGCAAACAAATCCGCTTGAGAAATTCCAGATAAAAACGAAGATGCTGTATCTGAAAAATAATCTGCCTTGAATTTATTATTTAAGTATCGAGTTGATACGTCTGCGCCAATAGCAATATCCCATATATTAAACTGAAGTTTGGTATTCAACTCTGACTGTAGTTCATTAGTATTAAATTTATCGGTGGTTAAATGTGCTGTTAAACTAATTTCTTTTAAAATTATATCAAACCATTGCCAATTAGATTTGAACGAGAGGGAGTTCAATTGTTGCCTAGGGTCTAAGTTATCCAGTATAAACTTATCTTCAATAGGGTTTTGCAATCCATAAAAGTTAAAACTATTATTTCTAAAAAATAATTGCGAAGAAGAACTTAAATCATTCGTATTATATTGATGTGCTAAATGAACTAGAAAAGAGGATTGTTTTGTATTTAAAGTTTGTTCAGATAAATTTTTTAATAATCCATTAAAATTAACCAGCCAACTAACATACTGCCTTCTATCTAAATTGATTTGCGCAGAATGATCCAAATAAAAATGACTAAAATTTCCTAAAGCAGAGCTTAGTGTTGCATTATATTTTGGCGTTATTTTCCTTTTTTGAAGAATACGAGCACCTCCTTTAGATGGTATAAATGTTGAAGCGACAGGAACAGAAAAAATGCTATAACTAATATTTCTTTTTTCTCTCCCAATAGAATCTATTATAGAAGGTTGTGCTCTAATTTTAAAAACCTCTGACAAACTTGGGGTATAAGACTTAGTTATAGTAACCTCTTGTACGCCAATATTATTTTCTTCCTCCTCTTGCCCAAAAGCTAAAGAACAGCTAAAAAATAATCCAATCCAGATTATGTGGATACTGTTAATTTTCTTCATCCTCATTTTTAATGTTTATAGATGAATTACTTTTTGCCTCAATCGCTTCAATATTTTCTAAATTAGATTTTGCTTGTTCTATAATATCTGGAAACTGAGTGAAATTTGTAAGTATCGATTCTAAAATAAAAGTAGCTTGAAACGCATCGTCTAGTTGATAAAAATTTTGAGACATTAACAACAAACTCTTAGCTCCCCATTCAGGGTATCCCGAAAAATATTGAGCGATTTTTTCAATAACCTTATTCGAGTCTTCATATTGATGCTTCTTGTGCTTCTGCTCTGCATCAAAATATAAGGCTTCTACTGCCAAGGATGTGTCTGGTGACTTCTCGAGTTCACTATAAGCTGCTGTTGCTCTTTCTAAATCATTTAAAGCAACCGCAGACCGTGCTAATATAATATAAGCATCCCATTTTATTTTCTGCTCTATTATTTCTAATGCCAGTACTTTTTCGGTATATGAAATTGCTTGTGAAAAACGCTCTTGTTCATAGTGGAGTTGCATTAAATTAAATAAAGAATATCTCTGATTTTCTTTAAACTGAGCAATTTCTTCAAGCCTTTCCCAATACGGTTGAGCGTCGAGTTTTTGGTTGTTATTCACCATTGATTGTGTTACCCTTACCAGAGCTTGCTCCGTAAACTCGTGGGTAGATTGATCTAGTACATCAATATATAACTCAATTGCCTTTGCCCACTCACTCTCTTGAAAATATAATTCGGCTAATAAAAACTTTGCTTGTAATTGGTTTGGACCCAATGGATATTCTATTAAATAAGATTCTAATGCTTTTTGGGCATCTTTCTTTTTGTTATTATTGTACAAACGATTAGCAGACATAAAAGCTGCTTGTTCTAGTTCATTGTCCTCTAAAGTGATTCCTTTTAATTGCTTTGTCCAAGCGGCAAATTCATCTACAGTAGCGAGGTCTATCGAAATTTCTTTTGCAGTTCTCAAAGCCTGCCGTGTTACTTCATCATTAGGATACTCTTGAACAACTTGCCGCAAAACCTTCATTGCTTTTTCAAGAGATTCGTCATTATATAATACTAAACCTTTGTTCAGAAGAGCTTTTGAGCGGTAAGGGCTTTTAGTATAATCACTTATCAATTGATTATAGGCTGCTATTGCCTTTGACGTATTGTTGTTTTTAGTATAAGCTAGTGCTAATTCAAAATAAGCATCATCTAACAATAGTGTTTCCGAATAACCCGAGATAAGAGTTTCTAAAGTTTCTATTTTCTTTAAGTTACGATCAACAAACCCATAGCCTAGTGCCTTTTGATAATGGGCGTATGCCCCCTCTTTTACTCCTATTCTAATAGCATTGTCATACATCTCTATTGCAGGCCAATATTTTCCTAGTACAAAATGGCTGTCTGCTACTCTCAACATAGCATCTCTACGATAGGCATCTTCTATATTTGATTGATTTAAAAAAGATTGAAAAGAAACTATAGCTTCTTCATATAGTTTTTGTTTAAAGTACGCATAACCTAAATGATATGACAGTTGTTCATAATTGACTACTTTATCCGCAAACGAATGGTTTTCAAAACGTTTTAAATTATCAATTGCAGCATCGAAATTATTTAATTCATATTGTGCTAATGACATCCAATATAAACAGTTAGCTTCAATAGTACGGTCTTTATCTATTTTTAATGCTTTTTCAAAAAACGATACCGACTCTGCAAAAATCCCATTTTGATATAAAGAAACTGCTTTCATATAATATACCTTTTGCAAAGGTCCATTAAACTTACTCCCCGATTTTTTCTTTAAAACAAGTAATGCGGCATCAAAGTTTCTCGAATTTACATAAGAATCTATTAACAATTGTTCTACTTCGGGTTTCGCCTCATTATTAGGGTAGCGATCTAAAAAAGTGGTTAATAATGTTAACGTATTTTCATAAGCATTACCTATTTCATAACTCAACCGTGCGTAATTTAAAAAAGCATCTTCAGTAATAACTTTATCGAATTTAAGATTAGAGGCACTTTTAAACGCATTAAGTGCAGACGTTTTTTTGTTCTTCTTTAAATAACAATCTGCTAAATGGTAATATGCATTCTGAGCAATTGAGTTATTCCCAGAAATGATTTTATTAAATTGTTTAATAGCCTTATCATATTGTTCCATCCGATAAAAGGTATAACCCAATTGGTAAAAATCTGTGTTAGACCATTTTCCTTTTTTACCCTTATAAGCTTCGAGGTAAGGTAATGCCGATTTATAATCTTCTAAATTAAAATAACTCTCTCCTATAATTTTTGAAAGCTCAGAGGTTTCGTTTTCGTTAGCATTATCTAACCCTTTTTCTGCCAACGAAATTGCTTGTTTAAATTGTCCTAACTTAAAATTCATGTCCGCCTGAAAATAGGCTATGGTAGTGTCATCTTTATTTACCGCTAAACTGTTAAAACTTTCAATAGCTTGATTATAGTCTTCTTGTTGATACGCGATATACCCTAAATAATAATTTGCATCGTATTGATATTTGGGTACATCTTTTATCTTTTTAAATAATTCTCCTGCTTGTTTATATCGTTTAGTAGCAAAAAGAGTGTATCCCTTATTAAAGTAATATTCGTTTCTTTTTCCCTTTTCAACATTACTGGCTTTTATGCTGTTATACCATTTAAGAGCATAGGAATATTTACCATTCAAAAAATGAAATGTAGCTAGGTCATAGTAAACTGTTCCTGTTAAATAGCTCGTTGGGTTATTTACAATAAACCTAGAAAGTTTTTTTTCAGACCCTTGTCGGTTTAAACGCAGGTCTGCTGTTATTTTATAAAACTCTGCAGGAGTTCGAAAATCTTTTAAAATAGGATAGAAATCAACTAGACTATAGTAGTGCCCCGCTTGAGAAAAATGCTCGGAGGCAAAAAAATATGAAGATTGTGTTAAAGGCGTTTTTGCCTCTCCCAACTGTGCTTCTATCTTATTAGCAAATAAAAACAAGGATATAACAACTAAAAAAAAACTACTTTTAGTTTTAACTCTTTGCATACGACAAAAATAAATCTATTTGTTTAGTTATAGAACGTCAGAACTTTTTTAAACGTATAAATTATCTATAAAAAATTCTTGTTAAAATATAATGTTCTTATTTTTACAAAGTATGAGTAATTTATTACTATATAAAATATAAGTTGACATAAATTTACCTTTAAATGGAATCACCATTAGTTTACTTTAAAAATGCTACAATAATTCAAAATAATCAAACGATTTTGGACAATGTTAACCTTGAAGTTAAGTCTGGGGAATTTGTGTTTCTTATTGGTAAAACCGGAACAGGAAAAAGTAGTCTTATCAAAACTATTTATAGAGATTTACCTCTGCGCAAAGGAATTGGTCAAGTAACAGGCTATAACTTAAATACAATTAAACAAAAAGAAATTCCTTTTCTAAGACGTGGACTTGGTGTAGTCTTTCAAGATTTTAAACTACTTAATGATCGATCAATTTTTGAAAACCTCAATTTTGTTCTAAAAGCTACGGGGTGGAAAAATAAGGATAAAATAAAAACTCGTGTTAAAGGTGTATTATCTATCCTTGGAATGGAAGGAGTCTCTCATAAATATGCCTTTGAGCTTTCGGGCGGAGAACAACAACGTGTTGCTATTGCACGTGCACTTCTCAACTCACCCAAACTTATTATTGCCGATGAGCCCACAGGTAATTTAGACCCTCAAACAAGTTTAGAGATTATGGGGATTTTCAGGAGCCTTCATCAACACGGAATGGCTATTATAATGGCTACTCACGATTATAATATGATTGCAAAATTCCCTGGTAAAATATTACGCTGCGATGAAGGGAAAATATACGAGGTTGTACAAAAAGAATAGTTAATCCAAATAATAGGGTTCCCTAATTTGATCTGCGCTTACGCTCGTTTTCATCTAAATAAACTTTGCGCAAACGAAGATGGCTAGGGGTAACTTCTACATATTCATCCTCCTGAATATATTCTAAGGCTTCTTCTAACGAAAACTTAATCGGAGGTGCCAAACGTACTTTATCATCAGCACCCGATGA
This sequence comes from Candidatus Arcticimaribacter sp., assembly GCA_965277835.1. Classification (GTDB taxonomy): domain Bacteria; phylum Bacteroidota; class Bacteroidia; order Flavobacteriales; family Flavobacteriaceae; genus Arcticimaribacter. The sequence continues at coordinate 799,585 of OZ255841.1, forward strand.
ACGTACATTAGATAGCTTCTTAGTTTTGGTAACATTCACAACCATATCGTCTCCTCTTGAGTTTTCTCCTATTACCTGACCTGTATAAATTTCTTCATTAGGGTAAACAAAAAACTTTCCGCGCTCTTGTAGTTTATCTAACGAATAAGGAATTGCATTTCCTTTTTCCATTGAAATAAGAGAGCCATTATTACGCCCAGGTATTTCGCCTCTAAAAAGACTAAACTCTTTAAATCTGTGATTTACAATAGCTTCGCCTGCTGTCGCTGTTAATAACTGATTTCGTAAACCTATAATCCCTCTCGAGGGAATTAAAAACTCGCAAGTCATACGTGTCCCTTTAGGCTGCATACTTAGCATTTCTCCTTTTCTAAGTGTTACTATTTCAATTGCTTTTCCCGAAAAATTTTCTGGTAAATCTATAGTTAACTCTTCAATAGGCTCGTGTTTTTTACCGTCTATCTCTTTAATAATTACCTGAGGTTGACCTATTTGAAGTTCGTAGCCCTCTCTTCTCATGGTTTCAATTAAAATGGAAAGATGCAATACTCCTCTCCCAAAGACAATAAACTTATCTGCCGAATCCGTTTCTTGCAAACGCATAGCAAGATTTTTTTCTAGCTCTTTTTCTAATCGGTCTTTTATATGCCTTGACGTTACAAATTTTCCGTCTTTCCCAAAGAAAGGCGAGTCGTTAATGGTAAACAACATACTTATTGTTGGCTCATCTATAGCAATGGTCGGAAGTGCTTCGGGTTCTAAAGCATCTGCCACCGTATCTCCAATTTCAAAATCTTCTAAACCTACTATAGCACAAATGTCTCCAGCATTTACCTCTTCAACAAGTTTCCTGCCTAAACCATCGAATAAATTAAGTTCCTTAATACGTGACTTTATAATGCTTCCATCCCTCTTAACAAGGCTAACTACCGTATTTGATTTTAACGTACCTCGCTGTAAACGACCAATAGCGATTCGTCCTGTGTAAGAAGAAAAATCCAAAGATGTAATTAACATTTGAAGCGAGCCTTCTTCTACCTTAGGGCTAGGGATATGCTCTAAAACCGTGTCTAATAGTGGCTCTATATTATCTGTTTTTATTTTATGATCATCGCTCATCCAATTATGCTTGGCAGAACCATATATTGTCGGAAAATCTAACTGCCATTCTTCTGCACCCAACTCAAACATTAAATCGAAAACAGACTCGTTCACTTCTTCAGGGGTACAATTCTCTTTATCAACTTTGTTTATAACAACTATAGGTTTCAATTTTAATTGAATTGCTTTTTGCAGTACAAAACGTGTTTGAGGCATAGGGCCTTCAAAAGCATCTACCAAAAGTAGAACGCCGTCCGCCATATTTAAAACCCGTTCGACTTCTCCGCCAAAGTCAGCGTGACCAGGCGTATCTATTATATTAATCTTAGTGTCTTTATATAGTACAGATATATTCTTAGATAGAATTGTTATTCCGCGCTCGCGCTCTAAATCGTTATTATCTAAAATTAAATCCCCTGTACTTTCATTTGTTCTAAAAAGTTGGCAATGATGCATAATTTTATCTACCAAGGTTGTTTTCCCATGATCGACATGAGCAATAATTGCAATATTCTTAATTTTAGACATTCAGTTTTATTTTAAAATCGCGCAAATATACCTTATATATTTAGCTTTTATGTAAAATTTAAAGGTTTTCAATCCTTCGTTGATTACCTAAAAACTATACTTTTGTAAAAAAAAGCATGGATTTCTCAAAACTTCCTAATATAAATCACCCTAATAGTAGTCAGTTTTTTTTGTTAGCCGGTCCTTGTGCTATAGAAAGCGAAGCCATGGCATTTGAAATTGCTGAAAAGATTTTGGCGATTACTACTAAATTTGAAATCCCTTTTGTTTTCAAAGGCAGTTTTAAAAAAGCTAATCGTAGCCGTATCGACAGTTTTACGGGTATAGGCGATGTGCAAGCTCTTGAAATTCTTAAAAAAGTAGGGCAAAAACTAAATATACCTACAATAACCGATATTCACGAAGTTGAAGATGCTGCAAAAGCAGCTAACTATGTTGATGTGCTTCAGATACCTGCTTTTTTGGTTCGACAAACTGACTTGGTTGTTGCTGCTGCAAAAACAGGAAAAGTTATAAACCTAAAAAAAGGGCAGTTTATGAGTCCCGAAAGTATGCAATTTGCAGTGCAAAAAGTAAAAGATAGCGACAATAACTCTGCTTGGATTACCGACAGAGGTACTCAATTTGGCTACACCGATTTAATTGTAGATTTTAGAGGTGTTCCTACAATGCGTTCTATTGCCCCAACTGTTCTCGATGTTACACACTCGCTACAACAACCCAACCAAGCTTCGGGTGTTACGGGAGGTCGCCCCGAATTAATCGAAACCATAGCCCGTGCAGGTATAGTAAACCATGTGGACGGCTTGTTTATCGAAACACACCCGAATCCAAGTTTGGCAAAAAGCGATGGCGCAAATATGTTGCCTTTAGACTTATTAGAAAAAATACTCGGAAGGCTAACAGAAATCCGAAAAACAATTAATCGGTTCTAGTCAGTTCTAGGAAAAATAGATACTTTTGTGTCCTTAACAATATTAATTGAAGTTCTTTGAAAATTAAGGGGTCGACTGGTTTTGACAGCAAGACCAATCGGATAGTAAGCATGTCGAGCATTAATTCACAGCTCGTTAATCATGGAATTAACCTTTAAATGGCGAAAATAATTACGCTCTAGCTGCATAAAAACTGAATTATAGTAAGTTTATTGCCCAGTCCTAACTAGGTTAGGAAGCAGGATGTCTCTTGAAAGCCCTTGTTGACGGCGTTCAGAATAGAGGCACCATAAAAGTCAACATCGAAATTTGAGTGTTCCGTTCAAATTTTTCAACTAAAGGAACTAAGGATTATATAGGCGGTTTTCAGTCAGTATATTCTCTAAAATCAATTGAAAACTAAACATGTAGAAAATTATTTTATTGCTTGTTTGGACGAGGGTTCGATTCCCTCCGACTCCACTAATATACTTTGTAATATATTAACTCTTATTCTTAATAGAGTTTATTGCTACATGGTTATCCCCTATTACTGTTTATTATACAATAATAAAACCCTTACCCCCTTATTATATTATTAACTAAGGGGGTGTATTTTACAAAAACATTCTAAATGATGCTAGGACATTTTAATTGCATCATTGCCTACAATCAGTAGCACTACTTATTTGTGCTTGAGTAGGGTTATACGCATTAGCAGATACTGTATATCTTGAAAAAGTCTTACTTGTAAATAGATTGCGAACACTACAGTAATCTGTGAGAGCTCTATTACCGTTAATATAAAAATCACCTCCTATCGAAGTCAAACTAGAAAACCCATTTAAATTGGTAACAAGTTGATTATTAGTGATGTTAAAATCGCCTCCTATTGAAGTTAAACTAGATACTCCAGTTAGACTAGTAAGCTTTGTATTACTAGCTATAAAAAAACCTCCTGTTACTGTAACCAGGCTAGATAAACCTGTTAGAGTAGTAATACCTACTCTATCTATTCTAATATCCTCTCCTATTGAAGTTAAACTTGACAAACCATTTATATTTGTAAGGGCTCCATTAACTTGAATATAAAGATCACCTCCTACTGAAGTTAAACTTGACAAGCCATCTACATTAGTGAGTGCACTATTAGTTTGAATATAAAGACCATCTCCTACGGAAGTTATACCCGACAAACCATTTATATTAGTAAGCGCACTATTATCTCTGAAAGAAAGAACATTTCCTACTGAAGTTAAACTTGACAAGCCATCTACATTAGTGAGTGCAGTATTTTTAGTAATAGACAAATGTCTTCCAACTGAGGTTAAATTCGACAAGCCGTCTATATTAACGAGTGCATTATTATTCTGGATAGTAAGATCTCCAGATACTACTGTAACTAAACCTGATAATCCATTTAAATTAGTAAGCATGTTATTGTTTCTAATAAAAAGAGACCCCACTGAAGTCAAGCCTGCTAACGCATTTATATTAGTAATTGAAGTTCCACTTATAGTAAGCGTCGCTGTAATTCTTGTATATCCATTGGCACCAAAATTATCTACTTCTTGTTGGGTAGTTAGATTTATACTACCCTGATAAACATTAGATCTTGTATTAAAACGTCTTATCGTACTACTAGCGACACCACCTCTACTGTCTTTTGCTATTACTTGCCAGTAGTAGGTTGTATTTAAACTTAGTGAACTTGCATTATATAGTGTTGTCACAACATTACGTTGTGCTACTGTTGTTAGTGGGTTTGTATTCCCTAAAAGCACATCATAAGTTACTGTATCTCCATCGGGGTCGGTGCTGGCAGTCCAAGCCAAAGCAGCTGTGTTTGAAGTAGTAAGCGTTGTGCCATTTGCAGGAGTGCTAAGGCTAGGTACAGTTGGAGGACGGTTTTGGCTTATAGTTCTAGTAGTCGTAAAACTTCTTATCGTACTACTAGCAACTCCGCCTCTACTGTCTTTTGCTACTACTTGCCAGTAGTAAGTTGTACTTACGGTTAACGAACTTGCATTATATAGTGTTGTTGCAACATTAGGTTGTGCTACTGTTGTTGGCGGGCTTGTATTCCCTAAAAGCACATCATAGGTTACTGCGCCTCCATTGGGGTCGGTACTGGCAGTCCAAACCAAAGCAGCTGTATTAGTGGTAGTAAGCGTTGTGCCATTTGCAGGAGTGCTAAGGCTAGGTACTGTTAAAGAAGGCATACAAGTAAGAACACTTCTTATTTGTGCTTGAGTAGGGTTATACGCATTACCCGATACTGTGTAATTGGAACTTGTAAAGACCTTATTTATAAATGGAGTACGAATACCACAAAAACTAGTTAGAGCGTTATTACCAACTATAGAAAGATACAAAATTGACGTTAAATTAGATAAACCATCTAAATTAGCTAAGACATTATTCCTATTTATAAAAAGATTCCCAGTTGAAGTTATATTAGATAAGCCGTTTAAACTGGTAAGGGCACTATTATCCGACACATTAATTCCTCTCAATGAAGTCGAAGCCAAACTACTAGATAAGCCATCTAAATTAGTTAGAACGTTATTACCAATTATATCAAGATACCCCCCAATTGAAGTTAAATTAGATAAACCGTTTAAGCTAGCTAAGACATTATTAGACCTAATACTTAAATTAAATGTAACAGAGGTCAAACTAGATAAACCATCTAAATTAGTTAGAGCGTTATTAAGACTTATAAGAAGCTCTCCAACTGAAGATATATTAGATAAACCGCTTAAATTAGTGAGGACTGTATTATTGCTAATGTTAATATAACCTACTGAATTTAAGGTCGATAATGCATTTACATTAGTAAAAGTTGTACCAAAAATATTTAAATACCCTCCTACTGAAGTTAAATTAGACAAGGTATTTAAGTTAGTAATTGAAGACCCAGTTATAGTAAGCGACCCTGTAATACTTGTATATCCTACAAAATTATCTACTTCTTGTTGCGTACTTAAAACTATACTACCCTGATAAACGTTACTTCTTATATTAAAACTTCTTATTGTACTACTCGCAACTCCGCCTCTACTATCTTTTGCTACTACTTGCCAGTAGTAGGTTGTACTTATAGTTAACGAACTTGCATTATATAGTGTTGTTGCAACATTACTTTGTGCTACTGTTGTTGGTGGGTTTGTATTCCCTAAAAGCACATCATAGGTTACTGTTCCTCCATTGGAGCCAGTGCTCGCAGTCCAAGCCAACGCAGCTGTGCTAGTGGTAGTAAGTGTTGTGCCATTTGCAGGAGTGCTAAGGCTAGGTACTGTTAAAGAAGGCATACAAGTAAGAACACTTCTTATTTGTGCTTGAGTAGGATTATACGCATTACCTGTTACTCTATAACTAGTATTTATAAGTGCAGTACGAAGACCACAAAAATCTGTGAGTTTTGTGTTATTGTCAATAGTTAAATAACCTAATGAAGTTATACTAGATAAGCCGTTTAAACTGGTAAGGGCATTATTTCTATATATAGAAATAGAATTTAATGAAATCAAACTACTAGCTAAGCCATTTAAATTAGTTAGAGCGTTATTACTAAGTATAGAAATATTATCTAATGAAGTTATATTAGATAAACCATTTAAACTGGTAAGAGCATTATTACTCCATACATAAAGTGTTCGTAATGAAGTCAAACTACTAGGTAAACCATTTAAACTAGTAAGGGCGTTATTATCCGTTATTGTAAGTACTTGTATTGAAGTTAAACTACTAGATAAGCCACTTAAATTAGTTAGAGTGCTATTACCTTTTATAGTAAGGAGTGTAATTGAAGTTATATTAGATAAGCCGCTCAAATTGGTAAGGGCTGCATTATTACTAATACTAATAGTTCCTACTACTGAAGTTAAAGTCGATAATCCATTTATATTAGTAAAAGTTGTACTAACAACATTTAAATACCCTCCTATTGAAGTTAAATTAGACAAGGTATTTAAGTTAGTAATTGAAGACCCAGTTATAGTAAGCGACCCTGTAATACTTGTATATCCTACAAAATTATCTACTTCTTGTTGCGTACTTAAAACTATACTACCTTGATAAACGTTACTTCTTGTATTAAAACTTCTTATTGTACTACTAGCAACTCCGCCGTTGGTGTCTTTTGCTACTACTTGCCAGTAGTAGGTTGTCCCTGAGCTTAACGAACTTGCATTATATAGCGTTGTCGCAACATTACGTTGTGCTACTGTTGTTGGTGGGTTTGTATTCCCTAAAAGCACATCATAGGTTACTGCACCTCCATTGGGGTCGGTACTGGCAGTCCAAGCCAAAGCAGCTGTGTTAGTGGTAGTAAGCGTTGTACCATCTGCAGGAGTGCTAAGACTAGGTGCTGTTAAAGAAGACATACAAGTAAGAATACTTCTTATTTGTGCTTGAGTAGGATTATACGCATTACCTGTTACTCTATAACTAGTATTTATAAGTGCAGTACGAAGACCACAAAAATCTGTGAGTTTTGTGTTATTGTCAATAGTTAAATAACCTAATGAAGTTATACTAGATAAGCCATTTAAATTGGTAAGTGCATTATTAACTTGTACAACAAGTACTCGCAATGAAGTCAAACTACTAGATAAGCCGTTTAAACTGGTAAGAGCGTTATTACTAGATATATTAATATATCCTAATGAAGTTATATTAGATAAGCCATTTAAACTAGTAAGGGCGTTATTATATCCGATATAAAATGTGTCTTCAACTAAAGTTATATTTGACAATCCATTTAAGTTGGTAAGAATTGTATTGTTTCTAATATCGATATATCTTACTGAAGTTAAACTAGACAATGCATCTATATTAGCAATTGTAGTTCCACTTATTGCCAAATTTCCTGTGATTCTCGTATAGCCCTTTGCTCCGAAGTCATCTACTTCTTGTTGTGTAGTTAAAGTTACATTACCCGTATAAACATTATTTCTTGTAATAAAATTCCTTATCGTACTACTCGCAACTCCACCTCTACTGTCTTTTGCTACTACTTGCCAGTAGTAGGTTGTCCCTGAGCTTAACGAACTTGCATTATATAGTGTTGTTGCAACATTAGGTTGTGCTACTGTTGTTGGCGGGCTTGTATTCCCTAAAAGCACATCATAAGTTACTGTATCTCCATCGGGGTCGGTGCTGGCAGTCCAAGCCAAAGCAGCTGTGTTTGAAGTAGTAAGCGTTGTGCCATTTGCAGGAGTGCTAAGGCTAGGTACAGTTGGAGGACGGTTTTGGCTTATAGTTCTAGTAGTCGTAAAACTTCTTATTGTACTACTCGCAACTCCGCCTCTACTGTCTTTTGCTACTACTTGCCAGTAGTAGGTTGTATTTGAGCTTAACGAACTTGCATTATATAGTGTTGTTGCAACATTAGGTTGTGCTACTGTTGTTGGTGGGTTTGTTGTTCCTAAAAACACATCGTAGGTTACCCCACCTCCATTGGGGTCGGTGCTGGCAGTCCAAGCCAAAGCAGCTGTGTTAGTGGTAGTAAGTGTTGTGCCATTTGCAGGAGTGCTAAGACTAGGCACTGTTGGGGGTTGATTTCCAGACGAGCTACAAGTCATACTACTTTGTATTTGTATTTGACTGGGGTTGTATGCATTAGCATATACGCCATAGTTTGAAAAAGTCTTCCCTATTAATACAGTACGAAGACTACAAAAGTCTGCAAGTATTGCATTACGATTGATAAATAATGTTGGCCCTAATGAAGTTATACTAGATAAGCCGTTTAAACTGGCAAGAGCATTATTATTAGTTATAGAAAGATATTCACTAACTGAAGTTAAATTAGATAAACCATTTAAACTGGTAAGGGCGTTATTATTCCGTACAATAATTGTTGGTACTGAAGTTAAACCAAATAAGCCATCTAAATTAACTAAAGCATTATTAAATCCAACCAATAAATATTCCCCAATCGAAGTCAAACTAGATAAGCCATCTAAATTAGCTAAAACATTATTATATGCAACCCATAAATATCCTCCAATTGAAGTCAAACTAGATAAGCCATCTAAATTTGCTAAGACATCATTATTATGCCCTATCCGTAAATATCCTCCAACCGAAGTTAAGGTCGATAGTGCATCAATGTTAGTTATTGAAGTTCCATTTATTGTTAAGCTTCCTGTGATTTCCATATAGTTTTTTGCTCCAAAGTCATCTACTTCTTGCTGTGTGGTTAAAGTTACATTACCCGTGTAAACGTTACTTGTAGGAGATGGTGGTGTATTTGCCGCTACAATAAAACTACTTATAGCACTAGTGGTTACTGCGCCCTTACTGTCAACCGCCTCTACTTGCCAATAATAAGTCGTGTTTACTGTTAATTGATTGTCATCTATCGGGTAAGTATTAAAGGTTCTGCCTTTTACTATATTAGCCCTAGGTGGGTTATTTTTGCCCCAATACACGTTATATGTAATAGCATCGTTTTCAGGGTCGGTACTTCTATTCCATAGAAGTTTTACCGACGATATTTCTGCACTTCCCCCTTGTGTTGGAGAAGCAAGAACAGGTACAGAAGGCGGGTTATTTGCCTCACTAGTCGTAAAGCTCCGCACTTCACTATAAACAGTGTCTCCTGCCGTATCCGTAGCCCCTATTCTCCAGTAATAGGTGGTTTTTTCTACTAACATACCTGTAGTGAAATTTGTAGTTGTAGTAGTGCTTACAATACTACCTGCGTCTTTTGTAGTTCCTAAATATATACCATAGGTAATTGCATCTCCATCGGGGTCGGTAGAGGCTTCCCACGACAAGTTAAGCGATAGCGATGCCGTGATTGTAGCTCCATTATCTGGCGCGCTAAGTTTTGGAACACTTGGAGGTTTGTTTGGAAGAATAATTGCGTTTACTTTAATAATCCCTACTACAGTCATCGAAGTAGAACTACTTTGTACCCTTATGATATAATTGTATGTTCCCGAAGCATTTGTGGTAGGGATACCGCTAACCTTAGCTTGATTGTTACTAAAACTCATTTTAACACCTTCAGGTAAATTAACCGCTGTGGCGGTTAATGGATCTGTACAGCTTGTGTCAAAAGAATATGTTACCATATCAATAGGAGTGTTTTGATCTTTGGCTTGTTCTTGAGGCCCTTCAGTTAATAAAGGTGTGATTTTACAATTCCCATTGTTCTTAAGCGTATCAGGGTCTTGGCTTTCATCATAGGTTTTATCTCTATCGCCCTCTCCTGTCGTGGGTGCATTACAATCCGAAGACTCAAATGTAAAACTAATGTAACTGTTTGTAATGGTCAGTTTTGTTAAAGAGCCATAGTTTTTATTATTTGTCGTCAAAAATATATTAACCAAAGTATTATCTACTTTCTGTGGATTGAAAGTCCCATTGATTTTAAGTGAATTTGCGAAAATGATTGTAAATGTGCCATCGGTTCTAAGTATTAACTCCGACATTAAGCATTGTAATTGACCCTTAGCGTGTTTCGCCGAAACCTCTCCATTAAGCCCTCTTATTTTCCATCTCCCTATCGCTCTAAACTCGCTCCCTAAAGCATTTCCAGGGTTTGTTTTAATGATGTCGGGGCATTATTCTCTCTTCAAAAGTAGCCGTTACTACCTTAGATTCGTTCATAGTCACATCAGTCTGCTTATTTGTAGAAATAGCTGCACCCGACCAACTATAAAATATCCATCCGTCTTCTGCAACAGCATCTAAGCGTACGGAGCTACCTTCAGTATATTCGTCGGTAGTCTCAGTAACACTGCCACTAGCTTTATTAGATACATTTGTTATTTTCTGCGATACTTTTCCTTTTCCTACAACATTGATTTTTAAAGCGTGTTTTGCTCGAACAAAAGTAGCTTTAACATTAGTGTTTTCTGTTACCTTTATAGTTAAAGGATTAGAATTTGTTTGCGCAACAGCTATTCCTTCCCAGCCTGCAAATTGAAATCCATCTTTAGGTGTTGCCGTAACAGTAACTTCTTTACCAAACTCATAGGTGCCTCCAGTAGTAGAAACATCACCCCCTTCTTGAGTACTAACAACAACTTCGAATTTAGCAGCGACAGGTTCTTCTGTTGTGTTTTTAGTACATGAAAACATTAAAAGAAACAAAGATAAAACGATAACTTTTCTCATTAAGACAAACTTAAATTACTATTATTTATTATTAATACAACTTCATTTTCAGCTACAGAACATTATCCCATTTTGCAATAACATATTCACTGTACTAAAAATAAAGGTGCACGCGAATTTAACGAAATTTTAATGTTTATACATCTAGTTTCTGTGGAAACTTAGCGTAGGTTCAAGTTACAAATCAAACACCCCTCTTAAACTCAATATACTTTTGGTTCTGAATCAGAAAATAAAAAAAGTGTAAGTTTATCCAACTGAACTAAATACATTTGTATTTTTATAATAATAAAATTGAAATAAAGATGGATAAATTTGATGTCGCAGTAATTGGTTCTGGTCCTGGAGGATATGTTGCTGCCATTCGGTGTGCCCAACTGGGTATGAAAACAGCTATAATTGAAAAATATAATGTGCTTGGTGGTACTTGCCTAAATGTAGGGTGTATCCCTTCAAAATCACTTTTAGATTCTTCTCACCATTTTGAAGATGCTGTAAAACATTTTGATGCACATGGTATTGAAATCCCTGGTGAAATTAAAGTGAATTTTAAAAAGATGATTGAACGCAAACGTTCTGTTGTTGAGCAAACTACAAAAGGTATTGATTTTTTGATGAGCAAAAATAAAATTACGGTATTTAATGGGCTTGGGAGTTTTGTAGATGCTACCCATATCGAAATTAAAGGCGATAAAACACAAGCCATTGAAGCAACAAATAGTATTATTGCAACAGGTTCTAAACCAGGATCTTTACCTTTTATCACTATAGATAAAGAACGTATCATCACTTCTACTGAAGCTCTTGAGCTAAAAGAAATCCCTAAACACTTAATCGTAATTGGCGGAGGGGTTATTGGTTTAGAGTTAGGGCAAGTATATAAACGTTTAGGGTCCGAGGTTTCCGTAATCGAATATGCAGACAGAATTACGCCTATTATGGATAGTGCCTGTTCTAAAGAGTTAACCAAAGTGCTAAAGAAACAAGGTATTAAATTTTATCTGTCGCATGGTGTTAACAAAGTAGAACGTTCTAAAAATGTAGTAAAAGTAACAGCAACGGATAAAAAAGGAGCTGAGGTCTCTTTTGAAGGAGACTATTGTTTAGTATCTGTAGGTAGAAAACCTTATACAGACGGACTCAATGCAAATGCAGCAGGAGTGCAATTAACCGAACGCGGGCAAATAGAAGTGAATAATCATTTGCAAACTACCGCCCCTAATATTTATGCAATTGGCGATGTAGTACGTGGTGCTATGCTGGCGCACAAAGCAGAAGAAGAAGGAGTTCTTGTAGCCGAGTTTTTGGCAGGACAAAAACCACATATAGACTATAATTTAATTCCAAGTGTAGTTTATACATGGCCAGAAGTAGCTGCTGTAGGAAAAACAGAAGAACAGCTTAAAGAAGCAGGGGTTAACTATAAAAGCGGTCAATTCCCTATGCGGGCACTAGGTCGTGCTAGAGCAAGTATGGATACCGATGGCTTTGTAAAAATTCTTGCAGACGCATCTACAGACGAAGTTTTGGGTGTACATATGGTAGGCGCACGCGTAGCCGACCTCATCGCCGAAGCCGTAACCGCAATGGAATTTAGAGCCTCTGCAGAAGACATAGCCCGTATGAGCCATGCACACCCTACTTATGCCGAAGCAGTAAAAGAAGCAGCTCTTACCGCAACAGAAAACCGACCTCTTCATATGTAAAAAAATATGGGGTTATCCGTTCTCAAAAAACTATTTCTAAAGTTCTGATAATGAAACCACTACTATTAATTTTATTGAGCTTATTATATTCTTCTTGTGATAATTGTAAAAATAAAGGCGAAAGCGATAATATAATTAAAATTAAAGAGCAAGGTAGTTTTACTATTGGAGGAAAAGTGGCAAAAAGCCCTGGTGTATTTAATCCTATTGATCACGGTTTTTTTAATCCAAATAATCAAAGTACTGAAGGTCAAACACTACACGGAGACCATGCTACAGTTTTTTATCAAATACCCTCTGAAACAAGGAATCTCCCACTAGTATTTTGGCACGGCTACGGTCAATCTATGCGTACTTGGCAAACAACTCCTGATGGTAGAAAAGGTTTTCAATCTATATTCTTAGAAAAGAAATATTCTATTTATTTGATTGACCAACCAAGGCGAGGGCAATCTGGTAGAAGCACAGAACCTACAGCCATTAAGGCAAATACAGATGACCAACTTTGGTTTGGAATTTTTAGACTTGGAGTAAATAATACGTTTTATCCTAACGTTCAATTCTCAAAGAAGCCAGAAGCTTTAAATCAATTCTTCCGACAAATAACACCTGATACTGGTCCTCTTGATATAAACTTGAATATTAAAACAGTATCGAAACTATTTAACAAAATTGGGCAAGGTATTTTGGTAACACACTCTCATAGTGGAGGGCAAGGCTGGTTAACAGCACTTCAAAATAAAAACATTAAAGCCATAGTGAGTTATGAACCTGGGAGTAACTTTGTTTTTCCTGAAAATGAAGTTCCCGATTCAATTCCGTACTTAGGTGGAACACTATCTGCAAGAGGCGTTCCGTTAGAAGCTTTTAAAAATTTAACTGAAATACCTATAATTATTTATTATGGTGATTACATCCCAAAAGAAAAAGTACTAGACAATCCAGGTCAAGAACAATGGCGAGCTGCTTTAATGATGGCAAAAAAATGGGTAGCCATTATCAATAAATACGGAGGTGATGCAACTCTTGTACATTTACCCGAAAAAGGAATAAAAGGCAACACACATTTTCCTATGTCAGATTTAAATAATCAAAAAATAGCAGATTTGATGTATCAATGGTTAAAAACCAAAAACTTAAACTAATGAAATTTAATTTTTTAACTATCACAATATTGAGTGCTTTACTCTTCTCTTGCAAGAGTAAAAATCAATCTAATAAACAAGAAATAAATCAATTAAAATTTCAAAATAAAGGACACGAGCTAGTTTATGATATGACTCAGAAAATTGGGAACTATGCAACACTAAGAAAGAAAAAAGATGTGGTTTATACCTACACTTATGTAGCATCTAATGGGAAAACCGATATTTCTATAGAGAAATATATTTTCGATGGGGAGCTGTCTTATGGAAGATACGAAACACACGAACGAACACTTGCAAATTTTGAAAAAACTATTGAACAAGGATATGACGGCAATAAATATTGGTTAAAACATAATGGAGAAATTATAAACGATTCTATTGCTCTAAAAAGAGTTGCGTTTAACAGACCAACTAATTTTTATTGGTTTACTATGTTTCAGAAGATGCTAGACCCAGGTTTGAAATACGAATATATTGGCGAGAAAACAATAGATAATCAAGAATATGACATTGTAAAAGTTACCTTCACTGCAGTAGATAAACCTACTGACATTTACCAGCTTTATATTAATAAGAAAACAAAACTAGTAGATCAATTTCTCTTTACTGTAGCCGATTTTGGTAGAATGGAAATACCAAACTTAATGCAAATAAAATATGAAGAAGTAGATGGAATTTTGCTTCCAACAACACGTCAATATAAAAGGTCAACTTGGGATGCTCATATAAGCGATGATCCTTGGGTAACGGTAAAATGGACAGACATAAAATTTAACAATGGCATAGATAAAAAGGATTTTATGGAATAAAATAGTTTTTACTGTAATTTGTTATTCTAACATAAAATATTTTGAAGAAATTAAATACTATTTCGCGTCTAATCTCTTACACTCAGCTTCTCTTTAACTGCCAAAAACACTTTACTCCTATATTTATGAATAAGCAATGTTATCAAAAGAGATAGTAGTATAAATATTAGGGCTCCGAAAACAGTTTCTATAGGTGTCCACGAGTGTTTATAATATTTATAAACCCCTATACCAAAAAGGCTACCATAAAAAATAAAATAATGGACTATATATATGGTCAAGGTTTTTTGTCCAATCCAAACCCAAAATTGCTTTGAGAAAAAAGTATTTAAGGTCATAAAGAAAGATATTAATACCAGTACGTCTCCCAATCGAATAAACAAGAAATTATTATACGCTACTTGCCTAAAAATTGTCCACCCAGTTTGGTCATAAATCCAAATAAAAAAAGGAGAGGATTTAAAAATCAATAGCATCCCTAATATAGCAAAGCCAATATTCTTATATTTTAAGTTATGCGATTTGCCTCCAAAGACATAAGCTATAAATGCCCCTATACATACATATCCAATCCAAGGAAATAAATAAAAAACGCCTCCATTCGCTTTTGTCAAATATGCTGCCAAAAATATTGGGAGTTCCTCAAAAACAAGCTTTGCATAGAGAGGGTCTAGAATGAAAATAGTAACTCCAATTACTAGAAAAATTATTCCTAAACCTAATTTCAAATAATGGCATAACGAGTATATACCTACTATAAAAATTAACCCTAACCCAATAATTTGTAATACATCGGGTTTTAAAAAAGAAGTGTTGAGTTCTCCATAAAAAAGTGATGGAAGATTTAGTCGTAACAAATACCCCCATGCAATGAGTTCTGCTCCTCGTTTTAATCCTTTTTTTATTCTTGGGTTTTTCATCCCCTGAGTTGGATTTTTAAGAAGCAGAAAAGTGACTACCCAGCCAGTAACCGTAAAAAAAACAGGAGCCGTAAAACCTCTACAATACAACCAAAACGTATAAAGTGAACTTTCAGAGTTTTTATATACCGAGTCTAACACTCCGCTAACAAAGTGTCCTTGCAACATCATAAGTATAGCAAAGGTGCGAAGTGCATCTAAAAAGTATATTCTCTGAGTTTCTTTCATAGAGTTTTTAACTCCCACAAAAGAAATGAAATCAGTTATTACATCCTAATATGTTATATAGAACTTAATAAAGGTTGTAACTCAAAATCAAATACTTCCGATTTATAATCTACAAAAAGCGTTTGAGTTTCTATATCTGATTTCTGCAAAATCAACTTACTAATAGGGTTCAAAAGCTCGTTTTGAAGCACTCTTTTTACAGGTCTTCCCCCATACTCTGGATCAAAACTAAGGACTGCTAATTGCTCTTTTGCTTCTTCAGAAAGGTCTAATATAATATTGTTTTGCTCTAATCTCTTTTTTATCGGCTGTAACTGAAGTTCAACTATTTTTTTAATCTCTTTACGTGTTAGAGGCGAAAACACAACTGTATCATCAATTCTGTTTAAAAATTCAGGTCTAAGTGTTTCTTTTAAAATTTTAGAAACTACATTTTTTGCTTCTTCTTGAGCTTTATTAAAATTTTCATGGTTCTCAAAAACAGATTGAATTTCTCTACCACCTAAGTTACTTGTCATAATAATAACGGCATTAGTAAAGTCAGCTAAACGTCCTTTATTATCAGTTAACCTACCTTCGTCAAGTACCTGTAAAAGAATGTTAAACGTATCTGGGTGTGCTTTTTCAATTTCATCTAACAAAATTACAGAATATGGTTTTCTACGAACGGCTTCGGTTAACTGCCCCCCTTCATCATAACCTACATAGCCTGGGGGCGCACCTACCAGTCTGCTCACAGAATGACGCTCTTGGTATTCACTCATATCAATTCTAGTAATACTATTCTCATCATCAAACAACACTTCGGTAAGTGCTTTTGCTAATTCTGTTTTTCCTACTCCAGTTGTACCCAAAAACAAGAAACTCCCTATTGGACGATTTGGATCTTGCAATCCTGCTCTATTTCTTCTAATAGCATTGCTTACTAAATTTACGGCAACTTCTTGTCCAATAATACGTTGATGTAATTCTTCTTCTAGGCTAATTAGTTTTTCTTTTTCAGTTTTTACCATTTTACTTATAGGAATACCTGTCCACTTAGCAACTACCTCCGCTATATCATCTGCCGTTACTTCCTCTTGTATCAATGCACTATGGCTCTGAAAAGTACTTAAATCACTTTGCAGTTTTGCTATTCTCTCTTCTGCTTTTTGAAGTTTTCCATAACGAATTTCAGCAACAGCAGCATAATTTCCTTCTCTTTCGGCACGGTTAGCTTCTACTTTTAATGTTTCTATTTCTTGTTTAGTTTGCTGTAACTCATCTACTAGCTCTTTCTCTTGGCTCCATTGCGCAAAAAGTGTGTCCCTTTCTTCTTTTAACTCGCTTAGTTCTTGATTTAGTTTTTTTATTTTTTGAAATTCTTTCTCTTTTTTAATAGCAACCAATTCAATTTCAATTTGCCTAATTTTTCGATCTAATGTATCTAACTCTTCAGGCTTAGAATTTATTTCCATTCTAATTTTAGATGCAGCCTCATCCATTAAATCAATTGCCTTATCTGGTAAAAATCTATTCATAATATAACGGCTCGATAAAACTACTGCCGAAATAGCCGCCTCGTCTTTTATACGAACTTTATGATGTGTTTCATATTTCTCTTTAATCCCTCTAAGAATAGAAATAGCACTTTCGATATCAGGCTCATCAACACGCACTTTTTGAAAACGTCTTTCTAAAGCTTTATCTTTTTCAAAGTATTTTTGAAACTCATCTAATGTAGTTGCACCTATAGCTCTTAAATCTCCGCGAGCAAGTGCAGGTTTCAATATATTAGCTGCATCCATTGCGCCTTCACTTGCCCCTGCTCCCACAAGTGTATGAATTTCATCAATAAATAAAATAAGGTTTCCATTACTATTGGTAATTTCTTTAATTACACTCTTTAGTCGTTCTTCAAATTCTCCTTTATATTTAGCTCCTGCAATAAGAGCTCCCATATCTAACGCAAAAATTTGCTTGTCTTTTAAGTTCTCTGGAACATCGCCTTCAATAATTCTATGAGCCAATCCTTCGGCTATCGCCGTTTTTCCTGTCCCTGGTTCTCCTACAAGAATAGGATTATTCTTAGTACGCCGAGATAGTATTTGAAGTAAACGTCTAATTTCTTCGTCTCTACCTATAACTGGATCTAACTTATTCTCTTTTGCAAGTTGATTAAGGTTCTTTGCATATTTCTCTAAACTATTAAAATTTGACTCGGCTGATGCAGAAGTAATTTTCTCATCTTTTTGCAAACCGTGAATGGCTTCTTCTAAGTTTTTTTGAGTTACTCCTTGGTCTTTCAAAATTTTTGTAATACTCGAATCAGAGTCAAAAAGTGCCAATAGAATATGTGTGGTTGCTACAAATTCGTCTTGTTGTTTTTGGGCTTTTTGAACAGCTTTCATTAAAGTTTGTGCAGCTTTCTGAGAAAATTGTAGTTGACCTCCTTTTTCAACCTTAGCAAACTTATCTAAAGTGCGTTCTGCTATTAGTTTTGTTTGATTAAAATCTAATTGTAACTTTTTAAAAATATAAGGCAATACATTATCATCAACTGATAAAAGTGCGCAAAACAAATGTTCATTCTCTATTTGTGGATGCTCTTTTTCTTGAGCCAATAATTGAGCAGATTGAACTACTTCTTGAGATTTTAAAGTTAAGTTATTTAAGGTCATTGTTTTCTATATTTTTTCTAAATACCTCTATTGCAAAAGATGTACCTAAATAAAATAAAGACAATTTGTCTGTTTTTATATTATTTTATAGACAAAATGACACGCAAGGTTTTCTGCTAGATTAATTCTTCCATTTTTTGCTTAATCTTGTCTAGACCTAAATTACCAATACTCCCAATATGCGAATGCATAACGGCTCGGTTGGGAATATATGTTTTCTCTTCTATAGCTTTACCTAATTCTCTATATGCATCTCGAAAAGGTTTCCCTTCTTGAACTTCTTTGTTCAACGTATCTACAGTAAAAAGATAATCATACTTAGGCTGATTTATTATATTAGTTGTTACTATTATTTTAGGAAGACTAAAAAGCAACATATCTAAACACGACTTTATTTCTTGGATTCCCTCTATAATCAATCCTTTTGCTAATTGCAGTTCTCTATGATATCCGCTAGGCAAGTTTGTTGTTAATAACGTTAATTGATTTGGAAGCCCTTGAAGCACATTGCATTTTCCTCGTATTAATTCAAAAACATCTGGGTTTTTCTTGTGAGGCATTATACTAGACCCTGTGGTTAAATCTTCGGGAAATGTAATAAAATTAAAATCTTGCCCCATATAAAGGCATACGTCCATAGCAAATTTAGATAATGTTCCTGCGAACATACTCAATGCCATTGCTGTTGTTTTTTCAGTTTTACCTCTACTCATTTGAGCCGCAACCGAATTATATTTCAATGTTTTAAACCCTAATAATTTAGTTGTATATTCTCTGTCAATAGGAAAAGAACTACCATAACCAGCAGCACTCCCCAAAGGATTTTGGTCTGCTATAGCCAATGCCGTATTCAAAAACTGAACATCGTCTATAAGGCTTTCTGCATAGGCAGAGAACCACATTCCAAACGAAGAGGGCATTGCTACCTGAAGATGAGTATACCCAGGCAACAAATCTTTTTGATGCTGTTCTGCTAGTTTCATAAATAAATTGAACAAACTAACTGTAGTTTTCTTAATCTCCTGTAGTTCGCCTTTTAGATATAAGTGCATAGCAACCAATACTTGATCATTCCTTGAGCGGGCAGTATGTATTTTTTTTCCTAAGTCCCCTAATTCCTCTATCAAAACATGTTCTATTTTTGAATGCATATCCTCAAATTCTTCCTCAATAACAAACGTTCCTGATACAGCCTCTTTTTTTAGTCTTTTCAAAACTGTTTCGAGAGACTTAAACTCATCTTCGGTTATTAGATTAATCTTGGACAGCATCTTTGCGTGCGCTATAGACGCTTCACAATCATATGCGGCAAGTGCTAGGTCATGTACTCTATCATTGCCTACTGTAAAGTGATCTACTTTTTTGTGAGCTGCTTCTCCTTTTTGCCAGAGTTTCATAGTATTTCATTTAAAAGTTTAATATAAAAATCAATCCCTTCTTCTATTTCATAAACATAAATAAACTCATCTGCAGTATGCGAACGTGTAGAATCTCCTGGACCTAGTTTTAAAGAAGGGCAACTTAGTTTTGATTGATCTGAAAGTGTTGGAGAGCCATAAGTAGTTTTACCTAAACGTATCCCTGCTTGTACCAACTCATGGTTTACTGGAATAGAAGATGAGTTTAAGTTTGTTGAGCGTGGAATTAATCTACAAGGTGCTTCTTCCAAAAGATTAACAATCTCTTCATTCGAATAACAATCATTTACTCGTACATCAATAACAAGATTGACTTCTGCGGGCACCACGTTATGTTCGCTTCCTGCATTGACTTGAGTAACCGTCATTTTAACTGACCCTAATGCTTCTGATTTTTTTTCAAATTCATAATGCTTAAACCAATCTAAAACTTCAGGGAGCTTCATAATTGGGTTGTCGTTGTTAGGGTGTGCCGCATGACTAGCTGTTCCACTTACAACGCCATCGAAAACTACCAAGCCTTTTTCAGCGATAGCTAATTTCATTAATGTTGGTTCACCTACAATAGCAAAATCAATTTTTGGCAATGTCATCAAAAGAGAATCTAATCCGTCAGTCCCCGAACTTTCTTCTTCTCCTGTAGCAGCTATAATTATATTGTATTTTGGGTTAGGATAATCATAATAATATGTAAAAAGAGAAAGTAATGAGACCAAAGGCCCTCCGGCATCGTTACTACCCAAACCATAAAGTTTTCCATCTTCTATGTGTGGATGAAATGGATCCTTAGTATATGCAGCATTAGGCTTTACTGTATCATGGTGCGAATTAAGTAAAAGTGTCGGCTTACCTTCTTCATAAAACTTATTGAAAGCATACACATTATTGTTCTCTCTAAAAAAAGGGATATTATAATCTATAAACCATTGTTCAATTCGCTTTGCCGTAAGGTCTTCTTCTCCCGAGAAAGATTGAATTGAGATAAGGTCTTTTAAAAGCTCAATAGCATTTAAAGTAATTTTTTTTATGTCCATGTTATAATGTAATAGAAGTGTGTTTTGTATTTCCTGAAATCATTTCTGCTTTACCAATTGTTACTTTATTAACTCCTTTTTTAAGAGCATTATATACATTCTCCATTTTGACTAGCATCCCGTCAGAAATAATTTTTTGATTTAATAATTCACTATATAATTTAGAGTCAATATGCTCGATAAGTGAATCTGGGTTTTCTAACGACCGCATAACTCCTAACTGTTCAAAACAATAATGCAACGTAACTCTATACTCTTTCCCTAAAGCAATTGCTATGCTCGAGGCAATAGTATCGGCATTTGTGTTGAGTAATTGCCCTTTCCCATCGTGGGTTAAAGCACAACACACAGGTATAATATTTTGCGAAAGCAGCGATTTAAAAAAATCTGTGTTTACGTCTACAATATCCCCAACCCATCCATAATCTATATTTTTATGTGTCCTTTTAACAGCCCGAATAGCGTTCCCGTCCGCCCCAGACAATCCAACTGCATTACAATTTAATCCTTGAAGTGAAGCAACTATGTTCTTATTAATTTGCCCAGCGTATATACCCGTTATTAACTCAAGTGTGTCAGAGTCGGTAATTCGCCTACCATCAATAAGTTGCACGGGGATATTTAAACGTTCCGCCCACTGGCTTGCCTTTTTACCTCCTCCATGAACCAATATCTTCAGTCCTTTTAAATCTGCAAAAATCTTTAAAAAGGATTTTAACTCATTAGGATTATCAATTACATTTCCTCCTATTTTAACAATATTAATTTCCTTCATAGTCTAATAAGGTTTTGAGTACAGCCTGTGCCGCAAACGTTCGGTTATTTGCCTGCTCTATTATCAATGAATTTGAATTATCGAGTACATCATCTGCTGCTACTACATTTCTCCTCAACGGAAGGCAGTGCATAAACTTAGCTTGGTTTGTACTTTTCATTTTCTCTTGTGTCAACATCCAATTCTTATCTGTTCGAAGTACAGCGCCATAATTAGAGTATGAAGACCAATTTTTAACATATACAAAATCAGCATTCTCCAAAGCTTCATCTTGGTTATAGACAATAGGAATATCCTTAGTTAACTCTGGATTTAGTTCATAACCTTTAGGGTGAGTAATTATAAAATCTGCATCTTGATACTGCATCATTTCTACAAACGAATTTGCTACTGCATGTGGTAATGCTTTGGGGTGAGGTGCCCAAGTCAGTACAACTTTTGGTTTTATTTCTTTTTTGTACTCGGCAAGTGTTACCGCATCTGCCAAAGCTTGCAAAGGGTGTCCCGTCGCACTTTCCATATTTATCACAGGTATTGTAGCATACTTTACAAAACTATTTAACACAATCTCAGATTCATCCTTGTTTTTATCCGACAAAGAAGCAAAAGCCCGTATTGCTACCATATTACAATAAACCGAAATTACCGCGGCAGCTTCTCTAATATGTTCCGAACTAGAACCGTCCATTACCGTTCCATCTTCAAACTCTAGCGTCCAGGCTTCATTTGAAAAATTCATAACTATTAAATTAAATCCAAGGCTTTGAGCTGCTTTTTGAGTACTTAATCGGGTTCTAAGGCTAGGATTAAAAAATATAAGTCCCAAGGTTTTCCTTTTCGCATAATTCTCAAATTGATACGGATCCTTTTTTAACGATCTGGCAAGTGTTATTGCAGCATTAAAATCTGGTAAGTCCCGAAGCGATAAAAAGTTTTTCATAATTAAATCAGTTATTTAATTCCTCAAGAGCCTCTTTTAATTTTGCAAAAAACACATCTATATGAGATTCCTGAATTGTTAAAGGAGGTAAAATTCGGAGCAGTCTTTTGTTACTACTTCCCCCTGTAAATATTTTCTTATCATAAATCATTTTCTTGCGGAGTGGAGCTACATCAAAATCAAATTCAAACCCAAGCATTAACCCTCGTCCTTTAATTTGTTTTATTTGTTTTATGTCTTTAGCCTTCTGCATAAAATATGCTTCAAGCGTTGCTGCATGGTCTTGCAAATTCTGTTTCTCCAAAACTTCAAGAACAGCTAAAGTCGCAGCACAAGCAAGGTGATTCCCTCCAAAAGTAGTACCTAGCATACCATACTTTGCTTTTATACTTGAATGAATCAAAACGCCCCCTACTGGGAAACCATTACCCATCCCTTTTGCCATAGTAATTATTTGAGGCGTAATTTTATATTTCTGAAATGCAAAAAAAGTTCCTGTTCTTCCAAAACCTGATTGAATCTCATCTGCAATTAAGCATACGTTATATTGGTTACAAAGCTTATTCAATTTATTTACAAAACTTTCCGAAGGTTCATCTAACCCTCCTACACCCTGAATAGGCTCAAAAATAACTGCACAAACATCACCTTTCTTTAGCTCATCCTTCAAAGCTTTTTCATCGTTAAAATTTAAAAATGTAACCTTATGACTACGGTTTATTGGAGCCTTAATATTTTCGTTATCTGTTGCCCCAACCGCAATACTAGTTCTTCCATGAAATCCATTTTTAAATGCAATAATACGCTCTTTGCCTGTCTCAAAAGAAGCTAATTTAAGTGCGTTTTCGTTAGCCTCTGCCCCCGAGTTACACATAAAAAGATGATACTCAGAGCAATTAGACTGGCTTGCAATAGTACTTGCCACTTCCTCTTGCAAAGGATTTTGAATTGCATTGGAATAAAACCCAATTTGTGCTAATTGATTTTTTAATCTTTCAGTGTAATGTGGATGCCCATGCCCAATAGAAATCACTGCATGACCTCCATAAAAATCTAAATATTCAAGTCCGTTCTCATCATAAACATAAACATCTTTTGCCCGAACTGGGGTAACCTCATATAATGGATATACATCAAAAAGTTTCATATATTATTTGCTTTTCATTTCATCTATCTTGCTAAACGATGCAGCCAAACCTCTAATTAAAGAAGAACTCAAACCCTGATGCTCCATTTCATTTAAACCCGTAATAGTACACCCCCTAGGTGTGGTTACTTTGTCAATTTCTGCTTCGGGGTGTGACTTATTTTCTATTAATAACGATGCTGCTCCAAGAGCCGTATATACCGACATATTCAAAGCTTCTTCTGCTTCAAACCCCAATTGAACTCCGCCTTGTGTCATCGCCCGTATTAAACGCATCCAAAATGCTATTCCACTTGCACATATAACTGTAGCTGCTTGCATGTGCTCTTCTGCTATTTCTATTGAAGTACCCAACCCATTAAATATTGCTTTGGTAATTTCTACGCGTTTTTTCCCCACATTATTTGAACATATACAAGTCATTGACTTCCCAATAGAAATTGCCGTATTCGGCATACTTCTAATAATGGGGAATTGAGTACCTATTATGGCTTCAATACTTTCTATTTTAAAACCTGTTATAGTCGAAATTAAAATATGCTTGTCCGTAAGACTAGGCTTAATTGAAGTTAGTATATCTCCAAACTGTCTCGGTTGAACTGCAAAAATTATAATATCCGAATTTTTAACCGCTTCTAAATTATCAGAGGTTATAAATATATTTTTATGCCCCTCCCAATCCGAAATAAGACTTAAGTCTCTTCGAGTTAAATATAACGTAGTAATTGTGTTGTTTATAACAAGTCCTTTGGCTATACTTAGCCCTAAATTCCCTGCTCCTATTATAGCTATTTTCATTTTTACTTTTTTTTTGATTTAAAAAACGTTTGCTTTTAAGTTGAGACCCAAATCCTCTTCCCAACCCATAATTAAATTTAAGTTTTGTAATGCCTGACCAGATGCGCCTTTAATAAGATTATCGATTATTGAAGTAACCAATAAAAACCCTTGATGTAAATGGAGGTGAATAAAACAGTTATTTGTACTAATTACTTGTTTTAGTGCAATTTCTTTCCTCGAAATATGCGTGAAAGGGTCTAAAGCATAAAACTCTTTATATAGTTGAAACGCATCTTCTAGACTGCCCTCAAATTTAGTGTATGCAGTAGTAAAAATTCCTCTAGTAAAATCTCCTCGTTGAGGTAAAAAAAGAATTTCGGTTGACTCTCCTTGCACCTCACTTAAAGTTTCTTGAATCTCCCCTAAGTGTTGGTGTGTAAAAGGTTTATACCAAGAAAAATTATTATTGCGCCAACTAAAGTGCGAGGTCGGAGATAACTGAACTCCAGCTCCAGTACTCCCAGTTACGGCGTTTATATGTACTGTGCTTTTCAATAATTTTTTGTCTGCCAATGGTAAAAGAGCTAATTGTATTGCTGTTGCAAAACAACCTGGGTTTGCAATAGCATTTGCTCCTTTTATTTGTTTTTTCTGAAATTCGGGCAGCCCATATACATAAGTTCTATTAAGGGAATTTCTATCCTCTTTTAACCTAAAATCATTACTTAAATCAATAATAATAGTACTACTTGAAAATTTATATTCCTCTAAAAATTTTAAAGAATTACCGTGTCCTAAGCATACAAAAACAACATCTATGTTTGTATCTACTTCGCTTGTAAATTCTATAGAGGTTGTTCCTAATAAATCGAGGTGAACATCACTCAAAGGAATGCCTTCTCGTTTAGGGCTAAACACAAACTTCAAATCAACCTGTGGATGATTTAAAACTAGCCTAATAAGTTCTCCACCTGTATAACCCGACCCTCCTATTACTCCTGCTGATATCATAATTATTCTTTTTTATTTATACTCTCGTAAATAGCATGCGCATTTGCAGTTATTTTTATAAACCCTTTAGCATCTTTTGCTGACCATCCTTTATTCATTTCACCATAACTTCCAAAAGCTGCGTTCATCAAATCGTTTGGAGATTCAATACCTTCTAATTCAAAACGATAAGGGTATAATTTAATAAAAACTGTTCCATTTACATTTTTTTGACTATTCTCTAAAAATGATTCTATGTCACGCATAACAGGATCTAAATAATTTCCTTCGTGTAATAACATTCCATAGAAATTTGATAACTGTTCTTTTTGAAACTGTTGCCACTTAGACTGCGTGTGTTTCTCTAACAGATGATGTGCTTTTATAATCAAAAGCGGTGCTGCTGCCTCAAAGCCTACACGCCCTTTTATTCCAATAATGGTATCCCCTACATGAATATCCCTGCCAATGGCAAATGATTTAGCAATTTCTTCAAGAGTTTGAATTAACTCAATCGGGTTATTTCTTTCCCCATTTAACGCCACTAACTCTCCTGCTTCAAACTCAAGAGACAGTTTCTTAGGTTCAGTTTCTACTAACTGACTCGGAAACGCTTTTTCTGGTAAAGGCAAATGAGACGTAAGTGTTTCTGTTCCCCCTACACTAGTACCCCACAATCCTTGATTAATTGAATATTGTGCTTTTTCCCAAGAAAGGTTTATCCCGTGCGATTTAAGAAACTCAATTTCTTCTTTACGAGAAAGCTGTTTATCGCGTATAGGGGTAATAATTTCAATTGATGGAGCCAAAACCTGAAATATCAAATCGAAACGAACTTGGTCATTCCCCGCCCCTGTACTCCCATGAGCAATATATTGAGCATCATTCTTTTTTGCAAACTCTACTATTTCGTAGGCTTGTACAATACGCTCTGCACTTACAGACAGTGGATATGTATTGTTTTTTAATACATTCCCATAAATCAAATACTTAACAATCTTGTTATAGAATGAATTCAGAGCGTTAATACTAGTGTATGAGTACGCCCCCATTTGCATCGCTTTCTTTTCTTGGTTTTCAATTTCTTCTTCCGAAAAACCTCCTGTATTTACACTTACTGCATATACTTGATAGCCTTCCTGTGAAAGAAGTTTAAGGCAATAAGACGTATCTAATCCGCCACTATATGCTAACACTAATTTTTTCATATATTCTTATTTAGTATATAATTATTTTTTCTTTTTAATAGGGTCATGCAACATTCCTGTACATAGACACATTGTTCTTTCAGTTCTAATTAAAACATCATAATTCTTACACGTTTGGCAGCCTTGCCAAAACTCTGGGTCATCAGTAAGTTCAGAAAAATGAACAGGTTTATAGCCAAGTTCATAGTTAATTTTCATTACGGCTTGCCCCGTAGTAATTCCAAATATTTTAGCTCCAGGATATTTCTCCAACGACAATTCAAAAACCCTTTTTTTAATTGACTTTGCTAAGCCTTGCCCTCTAAATTGAGGCGCAACAATAAGCCCAGAATGGGCAACATATTTACCATGCCCCCAAACTTCTATGTAACAAAACCCTGCAAAGGTATCATCTTCGACAGCAATAACTGCGTTCCCATTTTGTATTTTCTTTATAATATATTCAGGGGTTCTACGTGCTATACCTGTTCCCCTATATTTTGCAGATTCATCTATACACAAACTAATTGCTTGTGCGTGGTGTATATGTTCAGTATTTGCAATAACGATTTTCATTATTGAACTTTTAAATTATAATTAAAAAAATATTTGAAAAATTGAAGTATAGAATCGGACTCACCTAGATTCTCATAAAAAAAGCACCCCTAGGGGCGGCGAAATACAGGAGCATAACTACGATTATTCGAAGATAGAATAAAATTTATATGTATGTTTTTTTTGCTCATAGCAGGTACAATATTACTATATCCCTAATTAATACACAAATTTTATCGATTTTTTTATAAAAAAGTAACCTATATTCTAGTTTCGCTTATTTTTACATAGTGATTGAGCGTTTTAGGTTACATATTGACAAAAAATTTAACGGCTTCCAAAATCAAAAACTTCTCTTAGCTCTAAGCGGAGGTTTAGATAGTATGGTTCTGTTAAACTTGCTTGCTGAAAATAAGATTGATTTTTCAGTAGCACATTGTAATTTCAATTTGAGAGGAGATGAGAGTGAAGCCGATGCATTGTTTGTAAGTACTTTTTGCACAAAAAAACAGATTCCATTTTTTATTAAAAAGTTTGACACAAACGCCTATTCAAAACAACATAAAGTTTCAACTCAAATGGCTGCCCGAGAATTACGATACAATTGGTTTAATTCTCTATGTAAGGAATATAATTTTTCTAAAGTAGTTACAGCACATCATCTCAATGACGAACTTGAAACTTTTATGATTAATCTAGGGCGTGGTACAGGTTTGCTTGGGTTAACCGGAATTCCTGAAAACACCGATACTATTAGTAGGCCTCTATTAGTTTTTACTAAAGCAGAACTTTTAGAGTATGCACAAAAACATTCTTTGGAATGGAGAGAAGATAAATCTAATACCTCAAATACATATTTAAGAAATGCGCTTCGCAACAAAGTTATTCCAGATTGGATAAACACAGAGCCCCACTTAATCGAGAATTTTAAAACTACTTTAAGTAATTTAAAGCACAGTCAACAGGTTTTAACCAAAATTACTAACCAATGGAAAGAGGATCATTTTCTTTTTGAAGATAAAAACATAACCGTGCTTGTCGATTCTATTAAAAAACTCACCCCCTTAAATTATTATTTGCATGAGCTTTTTAGCCCCTTTGGTTTTCAATTAAATGATTTAAAAAAAATGCTAAATGCCCAAAGCGGTAAACAGCTATACTCAAAAACACATCGATTATTAATGAATCGAGAAAAATGGATAATATGCCCCAATATTAAACCAAGTACTGATGAAATTAAATGGGATGGAAAAAAAGATATAGAATATCCTTTAAATATTTGCTTAGCTTCTAATTATAGCCACAAATCTTCATTTGCTGCACTAAATAATGAACTATTAAAATATCCTTTAACCCTTAGAAAACATAAGCAAGGGGATTATTTTTATCCTGTTGGGATGAAAGGGAAGAAAAAGTTAAGTAAGTACTTTAAAGATGAAAAGTATTCGCAAATCGAAAAAGAAAACCAATGGCTCTTATGCTCCGAACAATCTATTGTTTGGGTTATAGGGAAACGTGTTGATCAACGTTTTTCTATTAATCCAAAAAACAAAAACTGCCTAATACTAAAAGTGAATTGAAGTTTAGCGTATAACGTAGAACTTATTGTGTATTTATAACCAAATAATATAGTTTTGTGGTTGGTTCAGAAAACTTTTTATAAATCTTTATATGGTAAATTAAATACTTCAGCAATTTCTTTATAAACGATTTCACCATCTGTAATATTTAACCCTTTCTTTAAATTCTCATCTTGTTCACATGCTTTTTCCCAGCCCATATTTGCCAATTTAATTGTATAAGGTAATGTCGCATTTGTTAATGCTATTGTTGACGTAAATGGAACGGCACCAGGCATATTTGCAACGCAATAATGAACCACATCCTCAATAATATAGGTAGGGTTTTCGTGTGTGGTTGGTTCACAGGTTTCAATACATCCGCCTTGATCTACTGCTACATCAACTAAGACAGTACCTTTCTCCATATCCTTTAACATATCTTTGGTAATAAGGTTAGGAGCTTTAGCCCCTGGAATTAGTACAGCTCCAATAATTAAATCTGCAGTAGGAATTAATTGTCTAATATTATATTCATTGCTATAAATAGTACTAACATTTTTAGGCATAATATCAACTAGATAACGTAATCTATCTAAGTTAATGTCTAAAATTATAACGTTAGCATCTAAGCCAGCTGCCATTTTAGCCGCTTGCGTACCCACAACACCGCCACCTAAAACTAAAACATTAGCAGGGGCAACTCCAGGGACACCTCCTAAAAGAATACCTTTCCCTCTTAAAGGTTTTTCCAAAAATTTAGCTCCTTGCTGTACAGCCATTCTACCAGCTACCTCAGACATGGGTGTTAATAATGGTAATGTGCCATTTACTTCAACCGTTTCATAAGCAATACAAGTTGCTTTTGAAGAAAGCATCGCCTTAGTCAACTTCTCAGAGGAAGCAAAATGAAAGTATGTAAATAATAATTGACCCTTTTTTATTAACTTATATTCAGGTTCAATAGGCTCTTTTACCTTAACAATCATTTCAGCTACCTGATAGATGTCTTCTATTTTCTGCAAAATATTTGCCCCAGCATTTTCATATTCTTCATCTGTAAAACCGCTTCCTATTCCTGCTGTAGATTGAACATAAATTTTGTGTTTATGTCTTACCAATTCTATAACTCCCGCTGGGGTTAGCCCAACACGGTATTCGTTATTTTTAATTTCTTTTGGAACTCCAATAATCATTTTTTGCTTTTTTATAAATTCTATTAATAACAATAATGTTTAGGGCAAATATCGAAAGTTAACTTCCAATATTTAAAGTCATAAAAAAATTTGCCAATAAATTATAAATACAACTCACAGACACTCAAAGGTATTAAATAGAAGTATATATAAAAGCAAAAACAACTAAGAATTTTATTGCTATACTAACAGAAGTATAAAATAATATTAAACTTAATTATGCCTAAATGTACTATGGGTAAACTAGATTTTCTTAGTAAATGTGGCTCTCTTCTTGTGGAGTCTATGGTTATAACTCCCCCACATTTTTTGAATAGCTTTATTTTCTTCTAATTCAGGATTGGTTTCTACAGTAGTAATTCCTCTTTTATTACATACTTTTTGAATTTCATTAAATATAATAGAAGTTACGCCTTTATTTTGATAATCAGGATGTACCCCTATTAAATAAAAAGAAGCTCGATTATTAAAATATCGTGCCCGTAAAACATGAAGAAAACCAAAAGGAAAAAATCGACCATTAGCTTTCTTCAAAGCCCTAGTAAAAGAGGGCATTGTTATTCCAAAAGCTATTAATTCATCTTTTTTATTTACAATACATTTAATGAAATCTGGATGTATATATCGAATATACTTTTCTTTATAATGTTTTATTTGGTAAGGCTGAATGGGAACAAAAGTTTGAAGTTTATTATATGTTTCTCCTAATAAATCGAACATTTTATCTACATAAGGTAAAATACCCTTTGTTGTTTTAAAATTAACAAGTCTTAGTTGAAAATTATTAAGAACTAAATCAGCAAAACGTTTTATTTTTTCTGGTGATTCTTCAAATGATGAAATTTTAATTTCATATTCCACCCATTGTGCTAACTTCTCATATTGTAATTCTAAAAGGTGATTTTCATAATACGGAAAATTATATTGGGTAATTATAGTATTCATTTCTTCAAAACCCGAGACTAATAACCCCGCTTTATCCAAATTTGAAAACCCTACAGGACCTTCTATAAAATCCAAATCGTATTTTTTGCCAAACTTCTCAACTTCATTAAGCAATACTCTTGTTACTTCTATATCATCTATAACATCATACCAACCAAAACGAGCTTTCCGTTTTTTTAGTTGATCTACTTCAATCCAATTAACCATTGCAGCTATACGCCCTACTACTTTATCGTTTTTATATGCTAAGAAAAAATCGGCAGAAGCATTTTTAAAAACAGGATTCTTTTTATGATCAATCGTTCTTAGTTCTTCATTAATAATAGGTGGCACCCAATAAGGGTTATTATGATATAAGCTAAAAGGAAATTTAACAAATGTATTATATTGACTTGATGTTTCTACTTTTCGAATTGTAATCATACCCACTAATTTTTTCGAGCTCTACGTTGTGCTTTTTTACCACGTTTTGTTGCTCCACGAGCAGTTTTCTTAAGAGCTTTATTTTCTTTTTTAAGTGTTTCTTGTTTTGCTATTTCCTCTTGTGTTTGGACTACCTTATCCTTATGAAAATCTAAACGATATGAAATTCCTGCATTAACAGAAAATATAGAAGGTGTATCTTTTACGTTTGCTCCTATAGTGCTTTCAAGCTGAATATCATCTGTTAATAAATATGCTGCGCCTGTCCGAAATATTTGGTCTTTATACAAATCGCTATATATCCCATGATTCTCTAAATATATTGACCATTTAGGGCTAAATGTATGTGTAAGTGTTAAAATATAACTCATTTCGGGATAATCCGTAATAATTCGATTATATGAAAAATTAGTTACAAAAACCCATGTTGCCAAAAAATGGGATTGAGTGGCTATAGTTGCTCTAAAATTTAACAACGGCTCTGTTTCCATAGGAATTCCTAAGTTCTGATATAAAATAGGACGATAAAGTAAATTAAAAACATCTCCATATGGATACGCATTTTGATTTTCTTCAATATTAAAATTAGCTCCTGCAGTAATTGATACAGCCGGAAGTAAATCACGTAATCGAAAAGAATTATTTGCTTTCCAGCTATAAACATTTAATTCTTCTTCTGCTTGTTTTTTAAAAGGATCATACACCAAATATTTAACCCCGATAAAATTTGTTAAAAAGCCACTTCGCCTATACTTAAAATTTGGGGTAAAAATTTTATTTCTCAACTCATCGGCTAAATAAGAACCTTCGTATGTAAGCTCTAACTGTTCTAAAAGGAATCCCCAGCGCAAAGACAAAAACATAATACTACCATCGGAAACAGAATTATTATACCCTTTATGTTTATACGATCGGTATTCACCTCCTGCTTCAATTTGAATTACACCTGTTCCTACTGAAAAAGCGCCTATTGATATTCCAGGTCTATTCGAATTAATTTGATCTGTATATTGTGCAAAAAGAGGGAGGTTCAAAAGAATAGTCACTACTAAAAAAGAACTTCTCTTCATTTTTTTTAAGCAATATAAATGTTTTTTAAGAATTATACTATTCATTTTAAAGGTCGGTATGTATTTAGTTTTTAGCAATTCACTAAATTTGATTGTTAAAAACACAATTTGTTAAAATTAGCCTTTATATTTTTCATTATAATTTATTTTTTGTGGAGGCTAATCCCATGGATTTTGCGCATTTACATTAAACGAGCTTTAAAAAAATCGCAACAACAATATCAACCAAAACAAGAACCCAAAAATAAAGAAAAGAATACTAAAGTAAAACCTTCTTCCGATGATTTAGGAGAATATATTGATTATGAAGAAATTGACTGATTCTATTAGATTTAAAGAGATACTACCACACTTACTTATTCTTTTTGGTTTTGTTATTATCTCGTTAGCTTTATTTTATCCTGTGCTTAGTGGTAAAAAATTAATCCAATCAGATATTCAGCAATATAAAGGAATGTCTAAGCAACTAAAAGAAAGCAGGGAAAATGGGAAAGAATTATATTGGATAGATAATGCCTTTGGAGGTATGCCCACCTATCAACTGGGAGCAAAATACCCTTTCGATTTCTTAACTCCAATTCATAGGCTTTTCCAAAGCCTACCTCATCCAACTTTCTTAGTGTTTTTATACTTCTTAGGGTGTTATGTGCTTTTACTCTCAATGCGAATACCAATAAAATATGCCGTTGTTGGAGCCTTAGCATATGGGTTGTCAACCTATCTTTTAATTATTATTCAAGTTGGGCATAATACTAAAGCACAAGCCTTAGGGTATTTACCCTTTGTTTTAGCTGGAGTACAATTAATCTTTAGGGGTAAATATTTTTGGGGGTTTGCATTGAGCACACTTGCAATAGGGCTTCAAATTAGGGCAAACCACTATCAAATGACCTACTACTTGCTTTTATTGCTACTGATTTTTGGTTTAGTTCAATTTTGGGTCTATTATAAAAAAGGTACCCTTATAGATTTATTTAAAAAAGCAGGTATTTTTATTGCTGCAGGAATACTAGCTCTTGGTTTAAATGCTACTGCTTTACTAACGACTTCGGAATACACCAAATTTAGTACGCGTGGCAAAAGCGAACTTACATTATCTGTTACTGGTGAACCATTAGAAAGCAGAACAGGTTTGTCTTATGATTATATTACAGAATATAGCTATGGGATTTTTGAAAGCTTAAGTTTAATAGCACCAAGGATACAAGGAGGCGGTTCAAGAGAGAATTTGGGTACTACATCAAAAGCGTATGAATACTTAATAAAACAAGGAGTTAGTCATGGGCAAGCAAAAGAATTTAGTCATAATGTCCCTACTTATTGGGGAAACCAACCCATACTAGAAGCACCAGCTTACGTAGGAATCATTGTGATTTTCCTAGCATTATTGTCTTTGTTTTTAGGTTGGTCTTCACAAAAAAGATGGCTGTTTTTCGGAATCATTTTATCTCTCGCATTGTCTTGGGGTAAAAACTTCTCGTTTCTTACACAGCTGTTTATAGATTATGTTCCTTTTTATTCCAAATTTAGAGCTGTTTCTTCTATTCAAGTTATTCTTGAATTTGCTTTTCCAGTTTTAGCCGTTTTAGGGCTTTATGAGTTTTTTGAAGTAAAGAAGAAAGAGCGGATAAAAGCTCTAAAAAATACTACGCTATGTTTTGCTATACTGGGAGTGATTTTATTTTTAGTAAAAAGTATATTACCATTTGAAAGCAATATGGATAGCTATTATAGTCAAGTCTTTGGACCTGAATTAATGCAACAAATTTATAAGGATAGAAAATCAGTTTATTCTCAAGATGTGTGGAGGCTACTTTTATATGTCGGGGCAATCAGTATTATTTTATGGCTATATTTAAAAGAAAAATTCAAAGCTAATTGGGCTCTAGGGCTAATATTTTTATTATTAATTATTGATTTAGGGAGTATTTCAAATAGATATCTCAATCGAGATCTTTTCACTTCTAAATCAAGAGCGAATGTACCTTTTATAGCCACCAAAGCAGATTTAGCAATTCAGCGCGATACTAGTCATTATCGGGTTTATGAACCTGCTTTACGCTTGGCAGGAGCGAGAACTTCTTATTTCCATAACGCTGTTGGGGGGTATCATGGAGCTAAACCTAGACGCTATGAAGAAATTTTTGATTTATTTGAACAAACACGTAGAGAAGAAATTTTAAACATTCTCAATGTAAAGTACATCCTCTATGAATCCGAAGAAGGAGTAAAACCGCTTTTAAATCCTGAAGCCCTAGGGAATGCTTGGTTTACACAAGAGTTAATTCATACAGAGTCTCCAGACGAGACCTACCAAATGATGTCAACCATAGATTTTTCTAAACAAACAGTAACCGAGGATACTAGTGCAAAAGAGTTGAAAACAATGTACAGCTTAGATACATTAGCTAAATTGATTTTAGTTAAAAAAAGTCCAGATTTTCTACGTTATGAGAGCAACTCATCTAATGATGGTTTTGCAATTTTTTCAGAAATATATTATCCTTCAGGATGGGAAGCATATATTGACGGCGTACAGCATCGCCATTTTAATGTAAATTATATTTTACGAGGTATGTCCATTCCAAAGGGTGAGCATATAATTGAATTTAAGTTTAACCCCCCTTTAATTTCTGTGGGTAGTAAAATTCAATTAACAGCTTTTTGCGTGTTCTTAGGCTTATTAGTTTTGGGTATAAAAAAACGTCTTACTTAGTATATGGGAATTATTGCGCGCCAATCTTTTTATAATGTACTTAGCACTTTATTTGCTTTTGCATTGGGTGGGCTTAATACTGTTATTTTTTATCCGCGTATTTTAGGTCCAGAGTTCCACGGTTTAATCGGTGCCTTATTAGCAAATTCAAATATTATTCAACCCATATTCTCTTATGGCATACAGTTCACTATTATTAAATATTATTCCTCTTGTCATAACAAACGTGAACGAGATAATCTATTGATATTTTCTATATTACTTCCTCTTATTGTTATTCTTTTATTAGCCATATTAATCTATAGGTTTGACGGTATTAAAGACCTCATTTTTTCAGATAACTCACCAGTAAAAGATTACATCTTTCTAATTTTTAATGTTGCTATTGCTACTGCATATTTTGAAATTTTTTATAGCTGGCTTCGTATTCAAAAGAAAACAGTTATAGGCAATTTTCTAAAAGAAGTATATCAGCGTATAATGATAACCGTTTTACTAATACTATATTTAGTTTCTTGGATTGACTTTGACAGTTTTATATATGCATTAATTATCGGTTATTACTTAAGGCTTCTTTTAGTTTTGTCGTATGCGCTATGGGTTTATACACCTCAAGTCAACTGGGAACTACCTTCGAACTTTAAAACGTTGCTCCGTTATTGCAGCTATATTTTTTTAACAGGATTTTCTGCTAGTATCATTTTAGACTTGGATAAGTCTATGATTGAACAACTACTCAATCCCGAGTTAGTTTCATTTTATATGGTTGCAATTTTTATTGCGGCAGTAATCGATACTCCCTCAAGAGCAATGAACCAAATTATTAGTCCATTGGTTGCCGAGTCGTTAAACGCCAATAACTACGATAGGTTAAAAGAGTTATTGAAAAAAAGCTCGTTAAATTTACTCTTAATATCTGGCTTACTTTTTATTTTAATCAACGTTAATTTAGATGCTATCTACGAGTTAATAGAGTCTCTAAACAATAAAAAGGGATATGCTTTAGGGATACCAATTATTTTGTTTATTTCTATTTCAAAATTATTTTCAGCATCATTAGGGTGCCTAAATAATATTATTACCAATTCAAAGTACTACCGTTATCTCTTGTTTTTTTCAATTAGTGCGGCATCTTTAGCTGTTTTTCTCAATTTTAAACTTATACAAACATATGGTTTTATTGGTGCTGCTATTGCCACATTGGTTGTCGTAAGTCTTTTTAACTTTTTAAAGATTATATTAGTTTACTTCAAATATAATATTCAACCATTTGGAGTGAAATCACTTCAAGTACTAATATTAATTGCTGTTCTATTTGTGGCTTTCAAAAATATTAGATTGGAGTATAATCCATATATTTCTATTATTGTAAAATCAATTCTAGTCAGTTCTATTTATATCGCGCTCAGTTATTTTTTCGGTTTATCGTCTGAAGTTAACCGCGTAATTAAAAAGTTCTTTAAAAAAGTAACAGCCTCCTAAAGTTTAGAAGGCTGTTACCACAAAATAACTAAAAAGCAATATTTATGAAATTAAACAAACTCGTTTAGTTAATATTCAATTATTAAGCCAAACAAATATTTGAGTTGTTAAAATTTTGTTAAGACGTTTTTAATTTTTTAGCTAGGTGCTTTCCTGTATAAGACTCTTTTATTTTTACTATTTCTTCTGGCGTGCCTTCTCCAATTAGCTTTCCGCCTTTCTCTCCGCCCTCTGGACCTAGGTCAATTATATGGTCTGCGCACTTAATTAAATCAACATTATGTTCAACTACTACTAAAGAATGTCCCTTTTCAAGCAACGCTTCAAACGAAGTCAATAATTTTTGAATATCATGAAAATGTAAACCTGTAGTCGGTTCATCGAATATGAAAAGTATTTTATTACGATGATCACCTTTACCTATAAACGAAGCGAGTTTAACTCTTTGAGCCTCTCCTCCCGATAAAGTTGCAGAAGATTGCCCTAAAGTAATATATCCTAAGCCTACTTTTTGAAGCGGAGCTAATTTATTAGCAAGCCTAGCTTGCCCATGAAGGTTAAAAAAAGTAATAGCATCATCAATGGTTAGCTCTAAAATATTGTCAATAGACTTACCTTCAAATTGAACTTCTCTAACTTCCTTCTTAAAACGCTTCCCTTTACAATGTTCGCATTGAAGAACAACATCAGCCATAAATTGCATTTCTATAGCTATTGTTCCTTCGCCTTTACAATGTTCACATCGACCCCCATCAATATTAAATGAAAAATGTTTAGGCTGATAGTTTCTTGCTTTAGCTAATTGTTGGCTAGAAAATAAAGCTCGAATATCATCATAGGCTTTAATATATGTAACTGGATTAGAGCGAGAAGAACGTCCAATAGGATTCTGATCTATAAATTCTACATTCTTAATCGAATCATAATCTCCTTCTAAAGTTGTGAATTGCCCTGGTTTCTCTGTAAATATGCCAAGCTCTCTTTGAAGTGCGGGATAAAGTATTTTTTTTACTAAAGTACTTTTTCCACTCCCTGATACTCCAGTAACTACTGTCATTGTATTTAAAGGAAAATGTGCTGTAATATTCTGTAAATTATTCTCTCTTGCTCCTACTACTGAAATTCTTTTTGAGCTTGATTTTCTGATTTCAGGAACCTTTATACTTAATTTACCTGTAAGATATTGGGCGGTTAAAGAAGACGATTTTAATATGTTTTGCATTGTCCCCTGAGCGACTACTTCACCTCCCAATGTCCCAGCCTCTGGACCTATATCAATTATTCTATCTGCCGCTTGCATTATTTCCTCATCGTGTTCTACAACAATAACTGTATTCCCTAAATCTTTAAGCTGTTTAAGTATGCCAATTAATCTTTCATTATCTCGTGGATGTAATCCAATGCTTGGTTCATCTAAAATATACATAGACCCTACTAAACTACTGCCAAGAGATGTAGCAAGGTTAATTCGTTGTGATTCGCCTCCCGATAGAGTATTTGATTTTCGATTAAGAGTAAGATACCCTAAGCCCACATTCTTTATGAAGTTTAGTCTATTCTTAATTTCAATTAATAATCTATCTGCAATTTCTTTTTGTTGCTTAGAAAGTTTTACTTGCTCAAAAAAATCAAGGAGGTCATCTAGCGACGTATCTACTAAATCGACTATACTTTTACCGTCTATTTTTACATAAGAGGCTTCTGGTCTTAAACGTTTACCATTGCAGACATTACAAAATGTTTTACCTCTGTACCTAGATAATAACACTCGGTTTTGAATTTTATGGTTTTTCGATTCAATCTTTTTGAAAAAAGAGTGTAAGCCTGTAAAATACTGGTTACCAGTCCATAAAAGCTCTTTTTGCGCATTTGTTAATTTATAGTATGGTTTATGAATTGGAAATTTGAATTGATACGCATTATCAATTAATTTCTTCTGAAATTTACTCATGCTTTCTCCTCGCCAAGGAGCAATAGCCTCTTCATAAACCGATAAAGCCGTGTTTGGAATTACTAACTCGGGGTCTATACCTATAATATCGCCATAGCCTTCGCATTTTGGACAGGCTCCAAAAGGGTTATTAAAACTAAATAAATGAACATTAGGGGTTAAAAAATTAATGCCATCTAATTCAAAATTACTCGAAAATGTTTTTCGGTTTTCCCCATTAGCAGAAATAACTGAGCAACTACCGTTCCCTTCAAAAAAAGCTATTTCTATGGCATCTGATAGTCGGTTTCTAAAGTCATCGTTTTTAGTAAGGACAACCCTGTCTACTATTAATTCAAATTTTTCGGGAGGGTGACTTACTACATCTTCTAAACGTTGTATTTTTCCATCGCTATAAATTCGGGCAAAACCTTGTTGAATTAATATTTTAATAACGTCTTCTTGACTTCTATTTTGAGTGTTCGATATTTTGGTTAACAATAATAATTTACTGTTCTCTTCCAAAGAGAATATATAATCTACTACATCAGTAACACCATCTTTCTTTACAACTTGATTTGATACCGGAGAATAAGTCTTTCCTATTCGTGCATATAAAAGT
Organism: Candidatus Arcticimaribacter sp.; assembly: GCA_965277835.1. Classification (GTDB taxonomy): domain Bacteria; phylum Bacteroidota; class Bacteroidia; order Flavobacteriales; family Flavobacteriaceae; genus Arcticimaribacter. The sequence goes on from OZ255841.1 coordinate 838,504, forward strand.
TTAAGATAATCATATATTTCTGTTTTTGTACCTACTGTAGAGCGGGGGTTAGACGTGTTTACTTTCTGTTCAATTGCTATTGCTGGTGCTATTCCTTTAATTAGTCTAACATTGGGTTTGTTCAATCGCCCCATAAATTGACGTGCATAAGAAGAAAGACTTTCGACATATCGGCGTTGTCCTTCTGCATAAAGCGTATCAAACGCTAAAGATGATTTCCCAGAACCTGACAAGCCCGTAATTACGGTAAACTTGTTACGCTCAATAGCTACATCAATATTTTTGAGATTATGAAGTTGTGCACCTAATATTATAATATGATGCTTAGAATCTAACTTTTCTACATCTGTCATACAAAAAAAATCAAGAGATAAAGATACAACTTATCTATAACTATTTGCTATAAGGTTCAAATCATAATACGGGTTTAATTTTAATATAATTTATAAGTCAACTACTAAATTTATCTTTTATAAATGTTGCTTTATTAAAATAATATTTATATGTTTGTTATCTAAATTAAGGCGTATACAACAATTCTACTTTTAAATGTAACGATTAACCCACACCATTATAGGTGTTTTAAAAGTATGTATATGTCAGTTTCTACCATTAAATTATCGGATGCTATACTTGTAGATAAGTATATTAAAGGTGATGAAAAATCACTTTCTATTCTCATTGAACGTCATAAACTAAAGATTTACAACTTTATTTATTCTAAAGTCTTTGACCATGAAATCTCAGAAGATATTTTCCAAGACACCTTTATTAAAGTTATCAAAACTCTTAAAGGCAAGCTATACGAAGAAAAAGGAAAATTTCTACCATGGGTTATGCGGATTTCTCATAATCTAGTAATTGATCATTTCAGAAAAGGCAATCGAATTCCTACAATTGAAATAAAGAACGACTTTGATGTCTTTCAGACTATAAACGATGAAGCTCCAAATGTTGAGAACACAATGATTGATTTACAAGTTGCAAATGATTTACGTAAACTAATTACGGAGTTACCAAATAACCAACGCGAAGTTCTAATAATGCGTCTATATAAAGACATGAGCTTTAAAGAGATTGCACAAAATACTGGAGTTAGTATCAATACTGCTTTAGGACGTATGCGATATGCGGTAATAAATATTAGAAAACTTATTGAAGACAATCAAATAGTTTTGTCTGCCTAATATACTTTTTCTGCTTTTTTGCCGTTATATGTTTGCAGTAAATTACTTATGGCAAAAAGCGATCTCAAAAAGAAAGTCTCTAATACCAAGAATAGACCTAGCGAATTGGTAATTAATCGGATTATAGCTTTTTCAAAATCCTATAAAGTAAAAAATACCCGTAATACATCTAAAGAAAACTAAAGTTAAAACACGTAATTAAACTTTAAGTTACTCTCCATTTGCTTCTAGTAAATTAATACTGGTTTTTTTATTTATATTTACATCTTTAAACACTAAAATAATATACAAATATAAAAATGGCGAAAAATAGTTTTTTTGATTTCAATTTTAAACATCTCAAAGGAGATTTGTTTGGCGGTCTTACCGCTGGTATCGTTGCTCTTCCTCTTGCATTAGCTTTTGGTGTTAGCTCTGGATTAGGTCCAAGTGCTGGGTTATATGGAGCAATATTTTTAAGTTTCTTTGCTGCATTTTTTGGAGGAACAGCAACTCAAATATCTGGACCTACGGCTCCTATGACCGCAGTAAGTATGGTCTTTATAGCCGAAATTCTTTCTAATTTTGAAGGCAATGTTGAAAAAGCATTACCCACAATAATTTTTGTCTTTCTATTGGCTGGGATAGTTCAAATTGGAATAGGTCTTGTTGGTTTAGGAAAATATATTAGATATATCCCCTACCCTGTTGTGTCAGGATTTATGACTGCTATTGGAGTAATTATTCTAATTACACAAATTGCTCCTTCTCTTGGTTATTACCCTAAAGAAGATGCAGCCTATGTAGAGCAATTTAAACCTCATGCAGAAGAAATTATTTTAGAAAACATTCTTAAAGATGAAACACAAGAAGGCCTTTTAGTTTTAGAAGACTTTAAAACTACTATAGAAAGAGCCGAAAAAATAACACAAGAAGATATTGCGGTAGAAACAAAAACACTTGCAGGTAAAAATGCCTCTGGTGTTGTTGGTACCATAAAAATATTCCCCCGAATACTTAAAAGTATTGATCTTTTAGAGTTGATGTTAGCTGGTCTAACCATTTTTATAATTTTTGGATTTAAACGCATTACTAACAAAATACCGAGTACTTTAGTTGCCCTATTTGTGGTTTCAGGAGGAGCAATAGCTTTAGGGCTAGATTATAGACCCATCGCTTCCATTCCTTCTGGGTTACCTATTCCTAAGTCATTCTTAAGCGCTTTGGATATAGGCACCTTTAGTAAATACATATTTACGGCAATAACTCTAGCATTTTTGGGTGCTATTGATTCTTTACTTACTTCTGTTGTTGCTGATAATATGACCAAAACCGTACATAAACCAAACAAAGAGTTGATTGGACAAGGTATTGGAAATAGTATTGGATCAATATTTGGAGGAATACCTGGCGCTGGAGCAACTATTAGAACAGTAGTTAATATAAATGCAGGAGGTAAAACAAAACTTTCTGGTATGATATCGGGTCTCCTTTTATTAGTGATTTTATTAGCACTAGGTCCAATTGCTTCAAAAATTCCGGCTGCTGTTCTTGCTGGTATACTTATTACTGTAGGAATTGGAGTAATGGATTATAAAGGTCTTAAAGCCATCCCTGCAATGCCTAGAAATGAAGTTATCATTTTACTTGTAGTACTATTCCTTTCGGTTACATGGAATTTGGTTTATGCTGTCGGTATAGGCTTAGTTATTGCATCATTAATGTTTATGAAAAAAATTGGGGATTTAACTAGCGAAAGCCTAAATATAGTTCCTCTATCTAAAGAAAAGAAGTTGCAAGAAGAGGACGAAAAAAACCTCCCTGCAAATCTAAAAGACGAAGTGTTTATTAAACACATTGATGGCCCCTTATTTTTTGGTTCTACTTCTAAATTCACAGAAATTGCAAAGCAAATACCCAAATCCTCTTCCATACTTATTATTAAATTAAATAAAGTTCCATACATAGATCAATCAGGGTTATATGCATTAGAAACTGTATTATTAGATTTAGCCAAACAAAATGTAAAAATTCTATTTATAGGTCTAAAAAGACAACCTAAATACATGATGGAGCGTATTGATATCATTCCAGATTTGGTTTCAAAAGATCGAATATTTAAAAATTTAGATTCCTGCATTAAAAGTTTATCATGACAGGGCACTAATGGAATCAATGTTTTTTTAGTTAGGTATAATAAATTATACCTGTATTTATCACAATAAATTGTTTAAACCACCTAATGTTAATTACTTAGGTGGTTAATTATATTATTAAATTAATTCGATAAACATGAAAATTCAATTATTCTTAATTACATTAGTCTTATCAATGGGTGTCTATGCCCAAAAAAAAGATAGCAAAAAATCTCTTAAAAGTATTGACTCAATAACCAAAGAGATGACTCCAAATAAAGGGTTAATAACAACTTATCTTGATGAAGAAAATCATTTATATTTCGAAATTGATAGCACTTTATTAAATAAAGACCTGCTCGTTGTTTCTCGAATTGCACAAATACCTGCAAACTATTCCCCCTATACTAATGCTGGTTCTAAGATTGCTCAACAAGTAATTCGGTTTATTAAAAAAGGAAAAAAAATTATTTGGAAACAAATATCATATAGCAATGTAGCCTCAGAAGAAGATCCTATTAGTTTAAGCGTTGCCGAGAATAATTTTCAGCCTATTATAGCTGCATTTGACATTAAAAACAAAGAAGAAAATAAATTCTTAATAGACGTTAGCAAATATTATTTAAACGACTCTCCAGGTTTTAATGTTATTCGAAAAAAGCAAAAAGAGGACTATAAAATTGGTGGAGTTGATAAAAATAGAAGTTTCATTGACAGTGCAAAAAGCTTTCCTAAGAATACCGAAATCTTACATACGCTTACATTCAGTGCATCAAAAGCACCTAGGGCAAACCCTAGTAAAACGTTTAGCTTCCAAATAAATCATTCTTTTATTGCTCTACCAGAAAATCCAATGAAAATAAGATATGAAGACATGAGAGTAGGCTGGTTTTCAATTAGTAAAATAGATTATAGTTCTGGTGCTTTAAAGTCTGATAAAATTGAACTGATAAGAAGATGGCGTTTAGAACCCAAAGACCCAGAGGCTTATATGCGAGGAGAACTAGTAGAACCTGTAAAACCTATTGTATATTACTTAGACCCTGCTACTCCACTTAAATGGCGTCCGTATTTTAAATTAGGGATTGAGGATTGGAATACTGCTTTTGAAAAAGCAGGCTTTAAAAATGCAATTTTAGCCAAAGACCCTCCAACACTAGAAGAAGACCCCAACTTTAGCCCCGAAGATATTCGCTATTCTACTGTAAGGTATGTTGCTTCAACAACTAGAAATGCAATTGGTCCAAGTGTTTCTGACCCAAGAACAGGAGAAATTATTGAAAGTGATATTATTTGGTACCACAATCATCTTCGCTCTTATCGTAATCGATATTTATTAGAAACCGCTGCTGCTAACCCAAAAGCAAGAACACTCGATACACCCAAAGAAGAAATTGGAGAAACAATACGCAGAGTCATCTCCCATGAAGTAGGGCACGCTCTAGGGTTACCTCATAACATGAAAGCTAGTTCAGCTTATCCTGTAGATTCTCTACGTTCTGGGACATTTACCCAAAAAATGGGGATAGCATCAACTATTATGGATTATGCACGGTTCAATTATGTTGCCCAGCCTGGAGATAAAAACATTCGTTTTATAAGACAATTAGGACCATACGATGATTATGCAATTGAATGGGGATACCGTTATTTTGGCAATAAAACCGTAGATGAAGAAACTGCCGAACTAAAGTCTTTTGTTGACAGCAAATCCTTAGACCCTGTATATATGTTTGGCGGACGCGGAATAGACCCGAACTCTCAAACCGAAAATATTGGGGACGATCCTATAAAAGCTAGTAATTATGGGCTGAAAAATCTTAGAATTGTTGCCAAAAACTTAGCAGATTGGACTTTAGAAAAAGATAGTAATTACAATGATTTGAACGAATTGTATGGCGAAATGATACGCATATATAGACTATATATTTACCATGTACATCGTATCATTGGAGGAGTACATCAAACCCTTCATCATACAAACCAAGAAGGTGTTGTTACTTATAAAAATACCAACAAAGCAGAACAATTAAGAGCCTTAAATTTTCTAAACCAAGAATTATGGAATACCCCAAGTTGGTTGATGGATCCAAATTTAATTTCGAATATAAATAACAAAGGAAATTTAAATCTTATTCAAAACTTGCAACGTGCCGCACTAAATAGATTATTATCCGAAGAGAGGTTAAACAGAATGTTATCTACAAATCAAACTTTAGTTGGACAAGGTTTAGAGGTTCAAATAATGATCGATACTCTATTCAACCACATTTTTAATAATAGAACACAAGCTGACATCTATGAACGTGCACTCCAACTCAATTTTATAGAGCAAATAAAAGTATTAAAAGAAAATGAAGATTTACACCCAGAAATAAAGGTGTATCTAAATACACTTCAGAGTAATATTAATAAATGGGCAAAGAAGAATAAAAACACTTCAGACAAAGTGTTAAAAGCTCATTTTGAATATTGCTACAAACAAAGTAATGAGAGTGCCTAAAATAAATTTATAAAAAGTTTTATCTATGTAGGACTTTTACATATTTTTTATAAGTTTACAATCAATAATAAATTTTTCTATGTCTATATCTGATATTTATTCTTCTGGTTTTAAAAAACGTAATCGAGGTCATTTTGCAGCAATTGTGCGTATAGCACTATCCGATGGTTTTATTAGCAGTGAAGAGAAACAAATTTTAAAGCGTTTAGCGGTTAATCTTGAAATTGAAAAAGATGAATTTAAGTATATCCTAAATAACGCAGATCAATACCCTATTAATCCTCCATCAAGTCAAGAAAGAAGAATTGAACGTCTATATGATCTTTCTGTTATGATATATGCAGATAATATTGTGTTCGAAGAAGAACGATTACTCTTAAAAAAATTAATTATAGGGATAGGTTTCAAATTTGAAGACGCTGATTCTATTGTAGAAAAAGCATTAACATTAATAAGTAATAAAGCAAGTCAATCCGAATTTATGGATGCTTTTGAATAGCCTCTGCTATTTATTTTTTGATATTGAAAAATCAGTGAACTTATATGTTGTTTCCTCATCTGCTATTCGAGCATCGATATCGAAATAAATATAAGTAGGAAACCCATAAATAGAGTCGTACTCAATTTTAGCCTCTGCAACTCCTTTATTTATCTTAGTTTCGATATAATCAAAACTTTTTAATACACTAAGATAGTCTGGGTGTTTACTTCTATCAAATTTTTCGCCATCAACCAATGTAACTTCCCCATTTTCAACTGTTACTCTACGAGGTAGAACATAATCGGGCGAACAATAACAAAATATTTTTTGAGTAAAACTATATGAATCAATTCCCGTTTTCTGCCATAACTCTTTTTTTATTACAAGTGTTTCTAAAGTAGTTTGTCCATTAACGGCTTCGGTTTTAAAGCAAATAAAAATCGTTAAACCTATATACAGTATATAATTCTTCATACGCTCAAAATTTTAATAATTTTATTTGCTTCTTAAACTCTCAACAAAAACAGTAAAAAGAATAATACTCCCTCCTATATAAATATTAAAGGTAGGTATTTCATTTAAAAAGATAAAGGCAAGAATAATGCCAAAAATAGGTTGCAAACTACTAATTATACTAGCAGTGCTAGCTAAAAAGTAGCGTAAACTTCTAACAAAAAGGGTGTGCCCTATTGCTGTAGTTAAAATCGCTAGTAAAAGTAAATATGGGAATTGAGATGGAATTTCTGAAATATTCATAAAGAACAAACAAGGAATTAAAATAACACTTACAATAGCTGTTTGATGTAGCATAATTACAATTCCATTATAATCTTTCATATATGGCTTTAAAAGTAACGTACGTAAAGAATAAAACAAAGCTGAGAAAAGCCCACAAATTATACCTTTAACTACGCCGCTATCTAAACTAAACTCTGGAACAAGTATATAAATTCCAATAAGAACAAAAACACCAAGAATAACTTGTATAAAACTAAGCTTAGACTTCGCGAAAAAAGGTTCTAGTAAAGTAGTAATAATTGGAAAAGTATATAACGATAATACACCAATACTCACATTAGAAAGTTTAAGTGCATAGAAATAAGTTACCCAATGGGCAGCTAAAAGAATACCGCTAAGCAACAAACTAGGTATATCTTTATTTGATTTAACACCTATGTTTATTCCCTTATACTTGCAGTAAAGTAACAGAACAAGGAAAGCCAAAAAAGAGCGGCACCATATAATTACTGGTGGGTCTAATGCAATATATTTTCCGAGTACTCCAGAAGTACTAATCAACAAAGTAGCAAGAAGTAATTCTAAAAAATGGTTATAATAACTTTTCTTCATGCTTAGGTATTACCTATACATTTTTTTATATCTCCAATAAGAAACTATTCCTAAAACTAGAATAAATAAAACAGCGTAATACACAAAATCGGGAGTAATAATTTTATCTCCGCTTGCATAAGAATGCAATCCTGCTAAATAAAAATTTACTCCAAAATAAGTCATCATAATACTAGCAAAGGCTACAATACTCGACAAATTAAATATCCATTTCCCTCTCAAAAAAGGGATTAATCGCATGTGAATAACAAAGGCATAAATCATTATGCTTATTAGTGCCCAAGTTTCTTTGGGATCCCAGCCCCAATATCGGCCCCAGCTCTCGTTAGCCCACATACCTCCTAAAAAATTTCCGATAGTTAACATAACCAAACCCACAGTAAGCGAAAGTTCATTGACAATTGTCAATTCCTTAATATTAATTTCTATTCGTTTCTTATTTTTAGAGTTTGTCAGTATAATTAAAAACAAAACAACAATACCAATAATCATGCTTAGTGTAAAAGGACCATAGCTCCCTACAATTACAGCAACATGAATCATCAACCAATAACTATCTAGTACTGGTTGTAAATTAGCTATAGCTGGGTCCATCCAATTCCAATGCGCAATCATCAAAATCATTGAAGTTACAAAAGTCGTGGCTGCCATAGTAAGATCGGACTTTCTGCCGAACGCTAAGCCAAAAAACATAGTCGCCCAAGCTACATAAATCATAGACTCATATGCGTCACTCCAAGGTGCATGCCCCGAAATATACCATCGTGCAATAAGCCCTGCGGTATGGAGAACAAATAGCAAAACAATAGATGATTTAAAAAAAGTAACACTTCTTCTTATCCATGTAGCAGTTTTAAAAATCTGAACTATCAAAATCAAGAAAAAAAGTGTCCCAACATAGAGATACCAGCTAAATAATTTCTTGAAAACATCGTATTTGTTATATAAAATTTCTGCTTTCACCCTATCTTCACTAGGCAGTACCTTAGACCCAAAACGTTTTTGAAAACCCGCTATACTTTGCAATAACTCCCCTGCTTGTTGATAATCAGTAGTAGATTTCCCTGCGCGAAGAGATTGAAAATATAAGGGTAAAACATTATGTACATATAAGGAGTCTGCCCCTTTAAAATTAGCTTCTTTAAGTTCTGGAAAAGACACCCATTTATTATTCTTGTCATTAGGAATAGGAAATATGCGAAGTAACTTTCCTTCCAAAGCTGAATATAACAAATTAACACGTTTATCAACTTCTATAAAATCTTTTTGAAACTGATTAGGTATTGATGCTCTGTAAGCTTTTTCTAAATGAGGAGCTAATTTATACGTCCCTGTTGCATCAAAAAACGAAGTAAGCGAAACATACTTGTCTTTTGAGTTTACGCCTATAATAGACCTTATAGAATCATTCCCTCGTTTCAAATAAATAAACGGAATGTTATACCAAACAAAAGGACTATTTAATATAGATAAAAGTACTTGATCAGAGTTTAAATTTTTATAAGTATCCGATTTACTAACTTTTCTAAGCAATTCAGATGAAAATGTATTTGCAGGTTTCATCCTACCTCCCAAGTCTTGAATTACTAAAGACCCGAATTTTTCTGCGTGTTCTTTTGGGAATGCATCAGCTATTACTAAAGAATCGAAATTAACACTTGCCTTAGGGTGTCTGTCATTGTTTTGGCTCCATGCAAAAGATGAACTTATCAAAAACAATACTACAAGTTGGCTCTTCTTCAACTTAAGTTTATCTAAATTTTTTGTAAGGGTTTTAAAACGCGTTTTGCCAATAAAGAAAATTCCCATTAAACTTATATACAATAAAAAGTATCCTATATAGGTTACCCAAGTTCCCCAAAAGTCATGATTTACCGATAGTATAGTTCCTTTTTCATCAGGCGAAAAAGAAGATTGGAAAAAACGGTATCCTTCATGATCTAATACATGATTCATAAAGATATCATAATCAAAACGTTCTGTCGATTCAACAATAATTCTACTTTTAAAAGACGAATAGCTTTTCTCAGTTCCAGGGTAACGCTCTGCTATAAAATCATTTAAACGAATATTAAATGGTAGTTCAAGTGACCTAGAACCATATTTTACATTAAACTCTAAGTTTCCTACTTTTATTTTCTTATAATTATTTGTAATTCCTTTACCTCCTAAAACCGTAATTAGTTTGGATGTGTCTTGAGTTTTTATCTCTAAACGTAACGCGTCTTGTTCTAAATCTTGCCCTTGCTCTGCTTTAACAATATCAAATTTCCCTCGCAATACAGGTTCGGGGATTACAAATTGAAAATTAGGGAGCGTATATAAAGAACGAAGGTTTAAAGGTTGAATACTATCTTTTATCAATTTACCTTCGAACTGGTCTGCCATACGCATAAACGTTCCTTCAAAAGGGGAACTTACGTAATACGCTCCATCAATTACTTCGATATTAGTAGCCCCATCGATGGGGTTGTTTAAAGTAAAAAGAAGATTATGAATATTAACAACCTCACCTTCTTTTAAGTAATGATCGTGCCTGTTACCGTCACTTGCTTCTACAATTTTTAAATACCGTTCCCCCTCAGAATCAAGTACCAAGCCCTCAGTTGCATTCTCCATATAATCAACAAAGTGAATGGAAAAATCATTGCCTTTAAAATCATCCTTAATAACAAAATCGTGCGCCACATGTTCCGACAAAAGCATTTTTTTATTTATAGCCTTTCGCAACGCTTTACCCTCGAAATCACCATCCACCAAAATATCTAAATACGTTTTCTCCGATAAAAACACATTTGTAGATTCTCCTTCACGAATAGGCATAACACCTTCATAACCTATATAACGCGTAATAAATGCGCCTATTAAAATCAATATAAAAGAAAGGTGAATACACAAAACTGCCCATTTTTCTTTACGGAATAATTTATACTTAAACATATTGGCAATAAAACTAAACACGAATAGAACCATGATTAGCTCAAACCACCATGCATTATAAATCCAAATTTTTGCAGCATCGGTCGAATACCAACTTTCTAAAAAAGTTCCTATACCCATAGCAGTAGGAAAAGCTACAAAAAGGAGAATCATTAAACGATTAGAAGTAAGGTAACTAAGTAGTTTTTCTTTCATCAAAAGGGAGTAAATAATTGCGTATAAAGATACTTCTTGTTTTTTATTTTGACTTTAAAAGAAGTTAAATATTGAATATGATAATTATCTTGAATTTTTCAATCCTTTTTATTTATTAAATTAGTTATTTAATCACGTAATTATTCTTGTACAATACTATTAGAAACGAGCATAAAATGAATGAACAGATTTTAAAATCATATATAGAACTTGGGAATAATAAAGTTTCACTCATCCCTTTTGAGGATTTGAGGAACCAGGAACTTAAAGAAATTATTTTCAATGACACTATTTGGAAATATATGGGAATGTATATACGAACAGAATTGGATTTTGAAAATTATCTACAGAATACAATTAGAGATAAAGAAAATGGGCTTTGTTACCCATTCTTAATTATCGATAAACAAAGTGGTCAAGTAGCAGGAAGTACTAGATATGGATATTTGAATACTGCAAGTGAAAAATGTGAAATCGGTTGGACTTGGTATGGGGAGAAATTTCAAGGAACTGGTTTAAACAAGGCTTGTAAATATGAACTGCTAAAATTTGGGTTTGAAAATATTGGATTTAGGCGAATACAATTTAGTGCAGACCAAGAAAATATACGTTCACAAAAAGCAATTGAAAAATTAGGAGCAATAAAAGAAGGTGTTTTTAGAAACAATTATATCGATTCTAATGGGCAAAGCAGAAATGACGTTTATTTCAGTATAATTAAAGAAGATTGGGACAAATTAAAACAAGAACGGTTCGAAGAATTTCAAATATAATATCTAGCGATTGAAACGTGCAGAAGTGTTGCCTTCTAATAATCCTATAACTTCTTTTACTGTTGCATAATTAACATCACCTTCATAGGTGTGTTTTAAAGCACATGCCGCATTTGCAAACCGCAACGATTTATAATCGTCATATTTTTGTAACCCATAGATTATCCCTGCTGCAAAAGCATCTCCTGTGCCTATTCGATCTACAATATGTGTTATTTCTAAGGCTTCGGTTTGCTTAAACTCTTTTCCGTTCCACATTCTAGAGTTTATTTTATGCCAAGAGGCGTTTAAAGCAGTTCTAACCTTATCAAAAACTTTTTCTATTGAGGGGAATCTTTCAATCAGCATTTTACTTGCTTGTATAAAATCTTCATCAGACGATTTAAAATTTGTGCCAAGTACTTCATTCATTTCATTGACACCGCCTATATAAATGTTAGAATAGTTAAGTAACTCGGTTAAAATAGTTTTAGGGTCTTCGCCATATTTCCATAAACCACTTCTATATGTGGGGTCGGTAGAGACTACTATACCTTTTTTATTAGCCATTATTAAACCTTCTTTCAAGGTTTGATAAGCCCCTTTACATAGTGCGGGTGTAATGCCTGTCCAGTGAAACCATTTACCTTTTTTTAAAGCCTTATCCCAATCTATCATTGACGGTTTTATCTCTGAAAAAGAAGAGTGTGACCTGTTATAAGAAATTGAACTAGGCCGCATTACTGCACCTACTTCTAAAAAATATACGCCCAAAGGTCTTTTAGAATAAACTAGTGATGAGGTGTCAACCCCAAATTTATTTATATAAGAAACTGCTGTGTCTCCAATAAAATCATCGGAAATACAACTCACGTGCTTTACTTCTTCGCCAAAATTAGCAATTGAAATACCTACATTTAACTCTGTGCCGCCAAAATATAACTCTAATACATTTGATTGAATAAATTTTTTGTTACCCCTAGGAGATAACCGCATTAATACCTCGCCAAAAGTGATAATTTGATTCATATTAAACTACTGAATTGTATGAGCGTAAATTTAAAATTTAATGGCAAATATATTTAAGTTCTACCAGTTTTTTATTTCACCCCCCTCTACCCCATCAATTAAAAAAACAAGTTACATCAAAAATTAATAAGCCCTATAAGATTTTTTATCAAGTCTATTTTATTTACTAAATTTAGTTTCTAAACATATAATTAACCTTATTCATACCATATTTACTATGGGTAACCCTAACCAATATTAAAACCATGGAAAAGCTAAACAAGAAAAACATTAACCCTGAAGTTTTCGATTTATATGATGACTATGCGCATAATAAATTGGAGCGGAGGCAATTCATTGAAAAACTATCATTATACGCAGTTGGAGGTCTTACTGTTCCTACTTTACTTAGTTTTCTTATGCCTAATTATTTAGATTCTATTCTAGTAAAACAAAACGACCCAAGATTAACGTCAAACTATATTACCTACGACTCCCCAAAAGGTGGAGGAGAAATTCGCGGGCTACTCTCTAAACCTAAAGATATAAAAACTAAACTACCAGGAATTGTTGTAGTGCACGAAAACAGGGGGCTTAACCCGTATATAGAAGATGTAGGAAGACGAGCTGCCTTAGAAGGTTTTATAACTATTGCACCAGATGCTCTATGGCCTTTGGGAGGTTACCCTGGCAACGATGATGATGGACGAACACTGCAACGCAAACGTGACAGAAACGAAATGCTCGAAGATTTTATTGCTGCCTATAATTACCTCGCTTCCCACGAGAATTGTACTGGCAAAATTGGAGTTGTCGGGTTTTGCTTTGGAGGGTGGATATCTAATATGATGGCGACTAAGCTGCCTAATCTATCCGCAGCCGTTCCTTTTTATGGAGGGCAACCATCCGCCGAAGACGTTGCAAATATTAAAGCTCCCCTTTTACTGCAATATGCTGCATTAGACGAAAGGGTTAATGCTGGGTGGCCAGATTATGAAAAAGCGCTTAAAGAAAATAATGTTGAACATACCGCACATATATACCCCGATGTAAAACATGGTTTTCATAACAACTCAACACCAAGGTATGATGAAGATGCAGCAAACTTAGCATGGAAACGAACAATAGATTTTTTTAACGATAAGCTTAAATAATTTATTGGCTATTAAACTTAATTCCGTGCTTCAAAAATCTTTAGCATAAGATGTGAACCCATATTACGCGCCCGATTTTTAGCTAGTAAAACTTTTTCGCCTACAAAATATGTGTCCAAAGTTGCAAACCAATGGTTTAGCCATATTCCAAAGTGTAACGCACTAATAGAGTTATCGTGTTTGTTATCAACAGCCCGATGTTTTAGTGCAGGATTACCCTTATACTTATCCTTAAAAAATAAATTAGACTCCCAAAAATCCGTTAAATGATTTATGTGTTCGGGCCAATCCGAAATTGTATTATTAAATATTGGTCCTAATGTTTCATCTTCCCTAATGGCTTTATAAAATGTATCTACCAAAAAGTGTAAGTCTGTCCTATCCTCAATTTTTTTCTTCATAGCCATTTTATAAAATAGCCTTACTCTTTAGTTTTAGTAGCATTTACTTTTTGGTAAACCGAAACAAACCAAAAAAATCCAAAACTGCAAAACAAGACTCCTAATCCAGCAAAAAAAACGCCTATTGTAAATAAATGTTCCATATAAGTATATTATTATAAATTGAACTTTGTTCTTTAGTTAAAGTTAACCAAAAAACTAACTAAAAGTAGAAAAGAAAAGTATTTTTGTAAGCACTATTAAAGAATTTTACTTCAATGAAAATTGTTTTACTCGGCACAGGTAATGTAGGTGTCCATCTGTATCAAGAATTTTCAAAGCACTCAAAAATTGAAGTGGTTCAGTGGTATAACCGTACCCTAAGCTCTTTGAAACCATTTGAAAAAAATGTTCCCATTACTGATAGTTTAAAAAATCTTAAGTCTGCCGATATATACATTCTTGCATTAAGCGATAACGCTGTCTCAAAAATTGCAAACCAACTTAGTTATCTCAAAGGAATTGTCGTTCATACGGCTGGGAGTGTTCCTATAGATGCCCTGAAAAAGTGTGAAAACCACGGCGTGTTTTACCCTTTACAAACATTCTCTAAAAATAGAGCTGTTAACTTTAAAACCCTACCTCTTTGCATAGAAGGAAATTCAAAAGAAACAGAACATATTCTAATGCAATTGGCTATGACTATCTGTCAAAATATTCATCAAATAAATTCGCCTCAACGATTAGCACTACACACTGCTGCGGTTTTTGTAAATAATTTTACTAACCATTTATATCAAATAGGGGCGACTATTTGTGAAGAACAAAAAGTACCCTTTGAGCTTTTACAACCTTTAATTAAAGAAACCGCAATGAAAGTTCAGTCTATTTCAGCAAAAGATGCACAAACAGGACCAGCTATTCGAAAAGATTATATTACACTTAAAAAACATATAGATCAATTCTCAAATCCTTTATTTAAAAACTTATATTTAACCCTTACAGAATCGATTCAGAAAAACAATGGACTCAATGAATTATAAGACCTATTTGAATAACATCAAAGCATTTATTTTTGATGTTGATGGCGTATTAACTAATGGGAAAGTATTGATAACAACTACCGGAGAAATGTATCGCGAAATGGATACTAAAGACGGGTATGCCATAAAATGTGCTTTAACTCAAGGATTTAAAATTGCTATTATATCAGGTGGAACTAATGAAGGCGTACGAAATAGGCTTAAAGACTTAGGCGTTGATAGTATATACCTTGGAGCGCATTATAAAATAGAACCTTACGAGGATTTTATTTTTAGCTATAACCTTAAACCAGAAGAAATAGCATATATGGGAGATGACGCACCCGATATAGAAGTAATGACCAAAGTAGGCATCGCCTCTTGCCCTCAAGACGCTGTGTCTGATGTTAAAAAAATAGCGAATTATGTTTCACACAAAAAAGGTGGTGAAGGATGTGTTCGAGATATTATAGAGCAAGTACTACGCGTACAAGGAAAATGGTCAACTGCTATTGGGGCAAAAAACGATTAGTATGTACACCAACTATTTTAAGCCCTTTGAAATAATACTTGCTTCAAATTCTATTCGTAGAAAGCAAATGTTCGAAGACGCTAAAATTCCGTTTACCTTACAAAAACTTAATGTTAACGAAGTTTTTGACTCGAAATTAGAAGGGGCTAATATTTCAGATTATTTGGTGAAATTAAAAGCAGATGCTTTTAAAAAACAACTAGAACCTAACCACATTTTAATTACTGCTGATACTATTGTTTGGCGAAATAAACAATATCTTGGTAAACCCAAAACAAAAACAGAAGCATCTAAAATGCTTACTTTACTTTCTGGAAAAAAACATGACGTAATTACTTCTGTTGCTTTTACACAGCCAAATAAACAAAAGGTGATACACGAAATTAGTAACGTAACATTTAGAGATTTAAGTCGTAACGAGATAGAATATTATGTTGAAACGTTTAACCCATTAGATAAAGCAGGAAGCTACGGAATTCAAGAATGGATTGGATCTATTGGAGTAGAACAAATACAGGGTAGTTATACTAATATCATTGGGTTACCTATGTCTCAAGTTATTCAAACATTAAAATCAATTGTAAACTCAAAAGCTAATGACTAAAACTATGCGCTTCATAACTTCATTCTTATTGTTTGCTATACCTATAATTACTATAGCACAAGGGCTTTCAGAAGAATTTAAACAACATTGGTTCGATGGTTATGCCGAAATTAATTCTTATGAACTAAAACAATCGCGCTATGGAGAAGACCGCAACGGAAAAGCGGTTTTAATTTTCGTTACCGAAGATTTCTTAAAAAATGTACAAGTAAAAGCAGATAGAAAATCGAAAACTACAATAGCAGTTTTAAAATCTAATAGAACTAAAAATTTCATAACAGGAATTTATCCCTATTCTATTATGAGCAGTTCATTTGTTAAATTAAAAAGCCCATATGCGCTAATAAAAAATAGTGCTTCAATACAAGAATGGTGTGGCCATAGTTATTTACAAATTAATCGAAGAAAAAATAAATTAGAAGTAACGTCTCATTCTTATTTTGAAGGACAAGCAGACCAAAACATCATCTTAAACGGCTTTAGAACAGAAGATGAAATTTGGAATTTAATTCGACTACAACCCCAAAAACTACCTACAGGAAATATAAAATTAGTGTTAAGTCTCGAGTCTATAAGGTTATCACATAAACCAATTCAAGTCTATGACGCTTCTGCAAGTATTGAAAAAAATGAAAAAACATCTGTATATACCATTAAGTATCCAACATTAGATAGATCGTTGTCTATCGAATTTCAAAACGCTTTCCCCTATACCATTGAAGGATGGGTAGAAACGTTTAATAGTAGAGGGAAAATCTATACCTCAACAGCAACACGAATACACACAGAACGAAGAAAGTATTGGCAAGAAAATGATAATGCTTCTCAACGTTATAGAATACCATTTAAAATTAACTAATATGACAAAAAAAACATTTTACACTCTATTAATCACTTGCTTTTGCTTTCTACAAAGTTTTAGTCAAAGTTCAAGTGTTGAAATTTATAATCAACTTAAAAAATTAAACTTTCTTGGCTCTGCACTCTATATTGCAGCTCACCCAGATGATGAAAACACAGCATTGATTTCTTATCTTTCCAATCATGTAAATGCGCATACGGCCTACTTATCTATGACACGTGGCGATGGAGGGCAAAATTTAATTGGAACCGAGCTCAGAGAGCTTTTAGGCGTTATACGAACTGAAGAATTAATGCAAGCTCGTAACATAGATAACGGAAATCAATATTTTACATCAGCTGTAGATTTTGGTTTTTCAAAGCACCCAAGAGAAACTTTAAATGTTTGGAATAAAAAGCAAATTCTTGGAGAAGTTGTAAATCGAATTAGAATGTTTCAGCCAGACATTATTATAAATCGTTTTGATTATACTAGAGCGGGGAGAACGCATGGGCATCATACTTCTTCTGCCCTGTTAAGTAAAGAGGCTTTTGCGTTGAGTAATAATGCTATCTCATATCCAGGGCAATTAAAAACGACTGAGCTATGGCAGGCAAAACGCTTGTTTTTCAACACCTCATGGTGGTTCTACGGAAGTAGAGAGAATTTCAATAATGCCGATAAATCAGATTTAGTTGCTTTAGAGATTGGTGTTTTTGACCCTCTTACTGGTACTTCTAATAATGAAATTGCTGCGAGGAGTAGAAGTTCTCATAAATCACAAGGGTTTGGAAGTTCCCCTAGCCTAGGAGGTCGAACCGAATACCTAAAAATTATAGAAGGAGAAAAACCTCAGGATAATAATCTTTTTAGTGGAATTAATACGACTTGGTCACGTGTAGATGGTGGAGACAGTATTGGAGAAATGGTGACTTCTGCCATAGAAAATTTTGATTTTAAACATCCACAAGGAAGTGTCGAAGCGTTAGTACAAATTCATGAAGCAATCAAAGCCTTGCCTTCTTCCTTATGGAAGGATCGAAAATTAGCAGACGCCAAGAAGTTAATTATGCTTTGTAGTGGTCTACAAATAAAACTTAATGCAGAACATCCTTATGGTGTCCCTGGAGAATTGCTTAAGGTTGGAGTAAGTATTGTACAACAAAGTGATTTTGATATAAAACTTGAATCTATTGAAACTAAGAATAATGTTGAACCACTTAACGAAAGCCTAACAAAAAACAATGCTTTAAACACATCTTTCGAAATAACATTAGCAAATAAATTAAGCACTCCATATTGGTTATTAGAAAAAGGAGATTTAGGTACTTTCTCCATTAAAAACAAACATTTAATTGGAAAACCACAAACTCCAGACCCTATTGTTGCTAAACTCAGTCTAAATATTAAAGGTACTTCAATACACTTTGAAGAAGCTGTAAAACATAGAAAAACAGACCCTGTAAGAGGAGAGGTAATTAATCCTTTTTATATACTCCCTGCTATAGGAGTTAACTTCGAGCAGCCCGTGTTTTTATATCCGAATAAAGACACACAAACTATTCGTTTAAATGTTACCAACTATGGTCCTTCTTTTGAAGGCGACATTGAGCTATGCTATCCAAAGGGATGGGAAGTTGACAAAACTACGCTTCACCTTAAACTAAAAGGTAAAGGAAGTTCTCAATTTCTTGAATATAAACTCACCCCAACGGAAGAAGCAGAAAGTGGTTTACTTAACCCTTTGGTAATTCAAAATGATAAAAAAGAAAATGTATATTCAGTTGAAAAACTTGAGTATAACCATATACCAAAACAGTTTATTGCTAAACCTAGTGAATCTAAAGCTGTCCGTTTAAATTTAAATCTTCCATCAATTAAAGTAGGTTATATTGCTGGTGCTGGCGACACTGTTATGGAACGATTAAGTGCTGTTGGGTTATCTATTGAACCTATTAACATTGAAACTATAACGCTCAATGAATTAAAAAAATATGATGCCGTATTAATTGGTATTCGTGCATTTAATGTGATTGAATCATTGGCACATAAAAATCAATTACTCTTCGATTTTGTAGAAGCTGGGGGTACTCTAGTCACTCAATATAATACTAATCGAAGGCTTAAAACAAATAAACTTGCTCCCTTCTCTATTAAACTTTCTAGAGACCGCGTTACAGACGAATTTAGTGATGTCCGTATTTTAGACCCTAAACATCCTGCGCTTAATTCTCCACATAAAATTACCAGTAAAGACTTTGAAGGTTGGGTGCAAGAACGTGGTCTATACTTTCCAAACCAATGGGATAATCGTTTCACGCCTTTATTAGGAATGAATGATACTGGAGAATCAGAAAAATTAGGAAGCATATTAGTTGCAAATCACGGTAGTGGAACAATTGTCTATACTGGATTAAGCTTTTTTAGAGAACTCCCTGCGGGTGTTCCAGGTGCGTATCGTTTACTAATTAATCTGTTAGCCTTATAATATGTTTTCTAAAAAATATAGAATCTACGTTTACTTAATATCCATAAACATAGTCTATTGGATTCTATTTCTATTATTCATGAATTCCTTTATCCCATGGTAACAATTGATTGGTTTATTTTAATTGGAACGCTTGCTTTTATAGTAATCTATGGTAGTTGGAAGAATAGTAAGAATAATACAATTAAAGATTATTTAAAAGGAGGTAGTAATAGTCGTTGGTGGACTATTGGTTTATCAGTAATGGCAACTCAAGCCAGTGCTATTACTTTTCTATCTACACCTGGGCAAGCCTATCATGACGGTATGGGATTTGTTCAATTCTATTTTGGTTTACCCTTGGCTGTCGTTATTATTTGTCTATTCTTTATACCCGTATATCATAAGCTTAAAGTATATACTGCTTATGAATTTTTAGAAGACCGTTTTGATTTAAAAACAAGAACCTTAGCTGCAATCTTATTCTTAGTTCAACGAGGTTTAGCTGCTGGAATTACAATATATGCTCCGGCTATTATTTTAAGTGTCGTCTTAGGGTGGAACCTAAAAGTAATGATTTTAGGTATTGGAATTGTTGTTATTCTCTATACAATGATTGGGGGCACACGAGCCGTAAATGTAACTCAAAAACAGCAAATGTTTGTTATATTTTTCGGAATGATTGTAGCTTTTATGTTTATAATCAATAGTTTTCAAGAAGATATTGGTTTTCTAAAAGCTCTTGATATTGCTGGAATAAGTGGTAAACTAGATGTAATCGATTTTAGTTTTGACCTAAATAACCGCTATACTTTTTGGAGTGGTATTACGGGAGGTCTATTTTTGGCTTTATCCTATTTTGGAACAGACCAAAGTCAAGTACAACGGTATTTATCTGGTAAATCTATAAAAGAAAGCCAGCTAGGATTAATTATGAATGGGTTTTTAAAAGTACCCATGCAATTTTTTATTCTACTTGTAGGCGTAATGGTTTTTGTCTTTTATCAATTTGAGCCTGCCCCAATTCATTTTAACCCTAAAGTTGTCGAAACAGTTCACAACTCAAAATATAACGAAGATTTTAAAGCATTAGAAATAGAATTAAAACAAGTACAACAGCAAAAGAGCAGTTTACTCGTAAATCCAAATATTGACATTGAAAAAGTAACTCAACTAGATAATAAAGAAAAAGAATTACGCTCTAAGGCTAAGGATATAATCTCATCCGTAGATCCAAACATCGAAACTAATGACAAAGACTATGTCTTTGTCTCTTTTATTTTAAAATACTTACCCAACGGTCTTATTGGTTTATTAATTGCTGTTATTTTATCGGCAGCTATGAGTTCTACAGCATCCGAATTAAATGCACTAGCTGCCACAACTGTGGTTGATTTATATAAACGTAACCGTAATCATTTATCAAATTTGCACTACGTCAACGCGTCTAAGTTTTTTACTTTTCTATGGGGTGTTATTGCCATTCTTTTTGCATTATTTGGTAGTTTAGTGGAAAACCTAATTCAATTAGTTAATATTATTGGATCCATTTTTTATGGTACTATATTAGGTATTTTTATAGTTGCAATATTTATAAAACACATTAAAGCACGCGCTATATTTTATGCGGCACTTATTTCGGAAGCCGTTATTATTACTATATTTTACATGGATGTTTTTGGTTATTTATGGCTCAACCTCATTGGTGCTACATTAACAATAGGGTTAGGATATATTTTGCAAACCATACTGCCTAAAAAACAATAAATATAAAAACACAGTTCAGTTGAAAATTTAACTTATATAACTTTAGTTAATTTTATAATAATGATTAGCGTCCGTCAACTAAAAACTAATGAGGCTACCTCTATTGTAAATTATTTTCATTCTGCTACGCCTCAATATTTAAAAAATATGGGGAGCGATTCTACTTTATTACCAGATGAAGTAGAGTGGGTAAATTCAATCAAAGAACAAATTAACCTACCCTTAGCAAATAAAGAACTATTTTATCTACTTTGGTGCGATAACAAAAAACCCGTTGGTCATTCAAATTTAAGTCACATTGTTTTTGATAGAGACGCTAAAATGCATCTTCATCTTTGGGAGAATAATAAAAGAAAGGCTGGGTTGGGTAAATTATTTATTGAACAGTGTATTCCTATATACTTTAAGTTATTTCAGCTCAAAAAAATTATTTGCGAACCCTATGCTCATAACCCAGCACCTAATCGTTTGCTAGAAAAACTGGGGTTTATAAAAATTGAAACGTATTTAACAATACCAGGGAGTATTAATTTTGAGCAAGAAGTTTGCCGATGGGAATTAAAAAACCCTGCCGAAGCAGGGCTTTTTTGAACAATAAAAATTAATCTAACTACTAATTATTTAGACCATTCTTTTAAAGATGCTTTGTTTAATGCAACATAATCAGCATTACCTGCTTCTTCAGCTAAAGCTAATGATTTTTTAGCAGCAGCAATTGCTCCTTCTGTTTCATCTAACTTTGCAAGGATTAGTGATTGTTGTCTAAGATACCAAAACGCTTTTTCGTTACCTTCAACAGCTTTTGCTATCCATTCTTTTGCTTTTTTAAGGTCTTTACCTTCTTGCAAATAAAAGACAGCTGCGCTATAATAATCGCTATGCTTTGGTTCTTTCTTAAGTTCCTCCATAATAGAAGCTGTAGCTTTTTCAACCGTAGGCACTCCAAATGGAATAGCTACAACAGTTTTATCCCAACCTATATTAAGAGTAGCACCGTTGTTATGCAATTTTGAAATCCAAATAGAAAAAGATTCTATTTCCATTTGAGTTTCCATAGGTGTAACTTTAATAGATGCTGCTACTTTTTCGTCATCCCATTTTCTTGGAGTACCCCAATTAGAGGCATCAGAATAAAAAATAACGTCCCATGAAGTTTTGCCTGGACGAGTAAAAATAGCATACTCTCCTGCAGCTACTTCTTTACCATCAATAGTAACGGCGTCTCCAAATTCAATCGTTGTATTTTTGTTTGCTCCTGTTCTCCAAAGTTTATCATAAGGAACTAAGCCTCCAAAAATTTCGCGTCCACGTTTAGCAGGTCGCGAAAATTTAACAGAAACATCTGTTAAACCCACTACTTGAGTAAACTCAGATGCAGGGCTAGGCTGAGGCGTTTTAACTTGCGCATAAGTAAACGTCCCTACCAAAAAAATTAAGAAATAAGTAAGATTTTTCATAAAATAAAGTTTTGTTTTAATTTAAGTCAAATGTAACAGGTTATATATTTTAAATATAATCTATTGTGCTTTTTTTAACAAAAAATTTTAACTTAATTTATTTCTAAATTTAAACCTAAATCCTTCTTATAATTACCAATGAAAATATACCGACTCCAAAAAACTCAAAAACTACCTATTTCAGTACCAAAGGCTTGGGATTTTTTAAGCAACCCAGCAAACCTAAAAATAATTACTCCCCCATATATGGGGTTTAAGGTGTTAGAAGAAATAGAAGATAAGATGTACGCAGGTCAAATAATAAAATATACGGTCTCCCCTGCTCTAAGGATTCCAATAACATGGGTTACCGAAATAACACATGTAGAGTATCAAAAATATTTTGTAGATGAGCAACGCATGGGGCCTTATTCATTTTGGCACCATAAGCACTTTATTAAAGAAATAAAAAATGGAGTAGAAATGATTGATATTATCGATTATAAAATTCCTTTAGGGATTCTTGGTCAAATTGCACACCCAATTTTAGTGAAGAAAAAACTAAACGACATTTTTAATTTTCGTTATCATAAATTAATTGAATTATTTGGCGACTACAAAGAAGAATAACCAAGCGCAAAATTATTTTATAGCATATTAACAAATTTCAATAAAAACCCTTTTGACATCTTCAAAACACATTAAACAGACAAAGCCACTAACTCTATTTTGGTTTAGAAGAGATTTACGCATTGATGACAATGTTGGTCTTTACAAGGCTTTATCTGGAGATAATAAAGTAATGCCCATTTTTATTTTTGATACCAACATATTAAATCAATTATCTAATAAAGACGATGCACGAGTATCTATAATTCATAGAGCTTTAGAGAAATTATCTAATACTATGGGTAAACACAAGTGTAATATCGGAATGTATTTGGGTAAACCTAAAGATGTCTTCGAAAAAATTACTGCCGAATATCCTATTGCAAAAGTAATTGCAAACCATGATTATGAACCTTATGCACAGAATAGAGATTCTATTATTAAAAAACTATTAGCACTTAAAGGAATAGAGTTTGAAACTTTTAAAGATCAAGTAATTTTTGAGAAGAATGAAATCGTAAAAGATGATGGGCTACCCTATAAAGTGTATACGCCTTACTCTAAAAAATGGCTTACGTCTTTCGAATTAAATGGAATTACACATTATAATTCTGAAACCCTACTTGCTAATTTAGCTCCGCTAAAATCACCTCAAATAGCTTTACCCGAAATAGGGTTTATTCCTTCGGATATAGAATACCCTGTTTATAATTTGGAGTCCACTTTAGTTGAAAATTATAATGCCACGCGAGATTATCCAAGTTTAAATGGAACCTCAAAAATTGGAGTGCATCTTCGATTTGGGGCTTTGAGCATACGGAAAATAGCTGCAATTGCTGCTATGAAGCAAAACAATACGTTTTTAAAAGAATTAATATGGCGCGAGTTTTTTATGCAAATCCTTTGGCATTTTCCACATACGGTAAATAAATGTTTCAAGCCTCAATATGAGCGTATTGAATGGAGAAATAATGAAGATGAATTTAAACAATGGTGTGACGGAAACACAGGCTACCCTTTTGTTGACGCAGGTATGCGAGAACTTAACGCTACTGGTTTTATGCATAATCGGGTACGAATGATAGTAGGAAGTTTTTTATGTAAACATCTACTAATAGACTGGCGTTGGGGCGAAGCTTATTTTGCAGAAAAATTATTAGACTACGAGCTCTCTAGCAATATAGGTAATTGGCAATGGGTAGCTGGGTGTGGTGTAGATGCAGCTCCTTATTTTAGAATTTTTAATCCAACCGAGCAAATAAAAAAATTTGACAAACAATTACAATATATAAAAAAATGGGTGCCTAATTACCAAGAGCTTACCTATCCTCAGCCTATTGTAGATCATAAAATTGCAAGAGAACGATGCCTAAATGTTTATAAAACAGCTTTGAATAACTAATATCTATAAGCGTAATTAATCTAATAGAACCTCACTCACAACTTTATTCAAGTCTTTTAATGGGTAACTAGTTTGTGTTCCTAAGTCCATATTCTTAAGCATAAAAACCCCGTTTTCTTTTTCTTCTGAACCTATTATAACAACAAAAGGTATTGATTTGGAATTGGCATAAGAAAACTGCTTTTTCATTTTAACAAAGTCTGGATAAAACTCACAACGAATATTATTTGAACGCAATTCTTGTATATGCTTATTACATAAAAAAGCATAATCATCTCCAAAATTTGCAAAAAGCACTTGTGTTTGTGTTTGCGCTGATTTTGGAAAAAGTTTTAATTCTTCAAGTATTAAATAAATTCTATCAAACCCGAAAGATATACCTACGCCACTCATATTTTTAAGCCCAAAGCCTGCGGTTAGGTTATCATATCGACCACCGCCAGCAATTGAGCCCATTTTAAAACCTTTAGGCGGAGGTACTTCAAAAATACAACCCGTATAATAGTTAAGCCCCCTAGCTAAAGTTACGTCAACCATAATCTGCATTGACTTTAATCCAATTCTCTTAACAGAATCTACTACAAACTTCAGCTCTTCTATCCCTTTAGTACCAATTTCAGAATCCTTAAGGAAAAGAGTTAATGTTTCTATTGTTTCTTCGGTATCGCCTTTAAGCTCTATAAACGGAATGATTTTATTTATTGCCTCTTCTGAAAAGCCTTTTACTGTTAATTCTGTTATCACTCCTTCTTTACCTATTTTATCTAACTTATCAAGAGCAACAGTAAAATCTATCATTTGTTCCGATACCCCTAATACCTCAGTAATACCAGCTAAAATTTTACGGTTATTAACTTTTAAACAGGTGTCCTCTAATCCGAGAGACGTAAAAACGTGGTCGTATAAGGTGCATAGCTCTACCTCTTGCCACAAAGATGTGCTCCCTACTATATCCGCATCGCATTGTGTAAACTCTTGAAAACGACCATGCTGTGGTCTTTCGGCTCGCCAAACAGGTTGAATTTGATAACGTTTAAATGGAAATGTAATTTCATTTTGATGCTGCACAACGTACCTAGCAAATGGAACTGTGAGGTCATATCGCAAAGCCTTTTCTGACAAAGAGTTTGAAAAAAGAGCTAACTTCTCATTTTTCAATGCTTCTAAATCTGCCTTTTTAAGCTTATTCCCTGAATTAAGAATCTTAAAAATTAATTGATCACCTTCGTCTCCATACTTTCCTAATAAAGTTTCTGTTTTTTCAAATGATGGGGTCTCAATAGGTTCAAAACCAAATTTTTCAAATGATGTAAATAATATATTCTTGAAATAGTTGCGTCGAGCAACTTCTTTAGACGAAAAATCTCTTGTCCCTTTGGGTATGGAAGGTTTCATTTTATTAAATCAAAACAAACTTAAAAGCAAATATCTTACTTTAAGTTGAAAGTTGGTTAGTATTTTATAAAAAAACCCACCTTAGTAGGTGGGTTAATAAATAATATTCGGAGTATAACAAATACCTTATTCTGCAATAATCTCAAAAGGTACTTGAACAACTACATCACGATGCAAACGCACAGTAGCCTCATAAGAACCTAATCGCTTAATCGTTTTACCTGGTAGTGTAATAAATTTCTTTTCAACAGCTTGGTTGTTTTGCTCAAGAGCATCGGCTATATCTTGGTTTCCTACTGAACCAAATAATTTATCGCCGCTTCCAACTTTAGATTTTATTTTAATTTCAAGTTCTTGAATTTTCTTAGCCACTTTTTGAGCTTCATCTACTAATCTTTTCTCTTTAAAAGCACGTTGCTTCAAAGTCTCTGCAAGAACTTTTTTTGCCGATGAAGTTGCCATAACGCCTTTCCCTTGAGGGATTAAAAAGTTACGCCCATAACCGTTTTTTACACTTACGATGTCATCCTTAAATCCAAGGTTTTGAACATCTTCTTTGAGTATCAGTTCCATTTATCTAATTTTTTATTTTAATAAATCGCCTACATAAGGCATTAAAGCTAAATGACGTGCACGCTTAACAGCCACAGAAACTTTTCTTTGATACTTCAACGATGTTCCCGTCAAGCGACGAGGAAGTAATTTACCTTGTTCGTTCACAAATTTGATTAAAAAATCGGGATCTTTATAATCAATATATTTAATACCTGACCTTTTAAAACGACAGTATTTTTTCTTGTTATTTGTTTCAATACTTAAAGGAGTTAAATAACGTATTTCCCCTTCTTTCTTTCCTGAATTTTGTTCTTCAATTTTTGACATAATCAACTAGGCTTTTTGTTTTTTTACTCGTTTCTCTGCCCAAGCAACAGCATGTTTATCAAGTTTTACCGTAAGGTAACGCATAATACGCTCATCTCTTCTAAATTCTACCTCTAAAGGAGAAATAGCTTCTCCTGATACAGTAAATTCAAAAAGGTGGTAAAAACCGCTTTTTTTGTTTTGAATAGGGTACGCTAATTTTTTTAGCCCCCAATCTTCTTTGTTGATTAACTTAGCCCCTTTATCTACTAAAAGGTCTTCAAATTTTTTGACTGTTTCCTTTATCTGTTCATCAGATAAAACGGGATTTAAAATGAAAACAGTTTCATAATGATTCATACTTTATATTATTTTAAGTGTGCAAAAATAAGCAAACACTAGCATACAACAAAATATTTTAAATTATTTTTATTTCTAAAGATAGCTTTAAAAAAGCAATGTGTATTAGTTAAATAATACCAAAAAAAATACTCCAATAAACTTTTAAATTTATTGGAGTATTTAACTCTATTTTAAAGCAAATGGCTTAGTACCACCATGACCTTTTCTTAATAGTAATAGTTTGTGAAACACCATTAGTAGTTACTACATAAGTGTTATCGCAAGTACCATTACCATAGTCAATAACTTTAGTTGTTGTACCATCTACTATTGTAACCTTTCCTTCTACTGGGTAATGACGCGTATATCGTTCACAACTTTTTAAATATTTAAGAGCTGAATTAATTGTTCTCGAATAGTTTGTTACTGTACCGCTTGAAGCTGTGTATTTAGAACTTTCGCTCCCCGTTACTGTTGTATAATGAGTACTTCTATCTCCTGTTCTATATTTGAATTTAACTTTTGACGATTCAGCAGTTTCAACAGAATTATCAGAATATGTATACTTCCCTCCTGTTAAAGTTCTACGGGTAGTTCTATTACCATTAGAATCAACAGCAGTTACTTCTCTACGGCTTGTACCTTCAATTTTTATACCATAAGACGTAAAGTTACTATATACTACTTGCTTATATGAACCAACTGTACTAGTACTTACCGAACTTGTAATAATTATTTTACCAGTACGATTTCTACATCCAGTAGTTCCCCAATCAATAGTTCGTGTTTTTACTCCATTTGCTGTAGTATCAGTAACAGTAGCACACCTCCCGTGTCGAGATTTAAACGAATCGTGAGAATTCTGAGAAGCAGAACTACTCGCGCCTCGAGCACTTAATGACGGTGCTGTAAAAGACAAGTTTATTGCATCATCTATTAACTCGTCTGTTAATTCTAATACTGCTCGCCTTTCTTCCGTATCTTCCAAAAAGGCAAGAGTATCAACGTTAGTAGTATCTATATCTACTGAACTCGATTCTTCCTTTGAGCAAGAAGCTAAGAAAATAATTAAACTAAAAAATAAAAATATACTCTTTTTCATGTTAAATAAATTAAAAATTAATATCGTAACTCCTAAAAACAATAACCATGCCAAAAATTTTTACATTCTGATAATCAATCCTTTATGTTGAAATAATTTACTGAGGGTCAACATCAATTGAAACTTTCACACCCTTATAACCAGAAATTGTTTCAAAACTTTTTATAATTCTTTTTATAACCTCTTTAACCTTATTTCTTTCGGTGTTATTTGTAAACTTAATCAAAATTTGCTTATGATATTGATTTCTAATACGCGAAATGGCAGGAGATACTGGACCTAAAATAGGACTCTTAAGCCTAAGAGCCAAAGTATTTGCAAACCACTGGGAAGCCATATCTGCTTTTTGATAATCTCGCGCTTTTAATGCAATACGAATTAATCTATGAAAAGGCGGATACTGATACTCTTCTCGTTCTCTAAGTTGTGTTGTAAAAAATGAATCGTAATCATTATTAATAACCTGAGCTAATATTGTGTGATCTGGGGTAAACGTTTGTATCATTACTTTGCCTTGTTCTTTGGAACGCCCCGAACGACCTGCAACTTGAGAAAGTATTTGAAATCCGCGTTCGTGGGCTCTAAAATCTGGGTAATTCAGTAACGGATCAGCATTTATAACGCCTACTAAAGCTACATTCTTAAAGTCCAATCCTTTTGTTAGCATTTGAGTCCCAACCAAAATCTGCACGTCTCCTTGAGTAAAAGATTCTATAATAGTATTAAAAGACTGCTTCCCTCTTGTACTATCCCAATCCATTCGAGCTACTTTCACATCTGGGAAAAGTGTGTTAACCTGTTCTTCAATTTGTTGAGTACCTAACCCTTTAATGTCTAAAGAGTTACTCCCACAAGAACCACAAGCTACTGGTTTAGCTATATGATAACCACAATAGTGGCACTTCAATTGTTTACTATATTTATGATAGGTCAATGTTACATCGCAATTTGTACACTGAGGAATATGTCCGCATGTAAAACATTCCATTACAGGAGCGTATCCTCTACGGTTTTGAAATAAAATAACTTGCCTTTTGTCTGTCAAAACATTTTGAATTGCATCAATCAATTGGTGAGAAAACAATCCTTTCATCTTTTTCTTACGATACGATTCTTTCAAATCAATACATTCGATACTAGGCATTAGTACTTTTCCGTAACGTGATTTGAGTTGAGCGTAACCGTATTTCGATTGACTGACATTAAAACGTGTTTCGACGGCAGGGGTTGCAGAACCTAACAACACCTTAGCTCCGTGCTGTTTCCCTAGAACAATAGCAGTATCTCGTGCATGGTAACGAGGAGCAGGGTCGAATTGTTTAAAAGAACTGTCATGCTCTTCATCTACAATTATAAGACCTAAGTTTTTAAACGGCAAAAAAATTGAAGACCGTGCGCCTAATATAATTTGTGCCTTATCACGTTTGTTAAGAATATTATTCCAAACTTCTACCCGCTCATGAATTGAGAACTTAGAATGGTAAACAACTACCTTTGAACCAAATCGCTCTTGCAATCTATGAATCATTTGAGTAGTTAGCGATATTTCTGGTAATAGGTATAAAACTTGTTTTTGCAGTTCTAAGGCTTTCTCTATTAATTTAAAATAAACCTCTGTTTTACCAGAAGAAGTAACACCTTCTAATAAAGCTACATCGTAGGTATTAAACTGACTCTCTATTGTAACAAAAGCCTCTTTTTGATCTGACGATAAGCTATATGCTTTTTTAATTAATTTAGGCACATAAGGTTCTCTATCTTCTTCAAAAAATGTTTCTTCTAAAATCTCCTTATCAATCAATGTTTTAAGTGTCGAAGAAGTTGTATTAGTTTGTTTTAATAAAGAAGACACCTTTATCCATTGATCCAAATCGCCTTGCTTACCGCAAATCCCAAGAATAATTGAATTTTGTTTTGGTGCATTTTTTAAAGAGTCAAATAATGTTGTAAGTACTTTTTCATTATAAAAACGTTTAGCAAGCCTAACATAACGAACTCGCTTAGGTTTAAACTTTTCCTTCAATTCTTGAAATGATTCTATTACGTCTTCATCAAGTAATTTTTGAATTAAAGGGAAAATGTTTTTATATCCTACTATTTTTCTAACCTCCTCAATAGTTAAGGTCTTTACATCCAAAGC
The DNA here is from genome assembly GCA_965277835.1 of Candidatus Arcticimaribacter sp. Lineage (GTDB taxonomy): Bacteria > Bacteroidota > Bacteroidia > Flavobacteriales > Flavobacteriaceae > Arcticimaribacter. Next base: position 869,088 of record OZ255841.1, read on the forward strand.
TTCTAAAATTAAAAACTCTTCATCCGAAAACTTTTCTAATACTACTTCTTTCTGAGTGTTTTTGCGTATTAAAGTTTCGCTAGTCAACAAAAGTGCCGATGGTAAAGCTGCCCTAAGAATAGAGCCCATTGAACATAAATAATAAGAAGATATCCAATTCCAAAGGTGTATTTGCTGTTCCGTAATAATTGGGAAGTCTTCTAAAATTACGGCTATGGTTTTGGGTTCGTATGTTTGTGGCGCAACGCGATGCTTTTTATATACAATTGCTGTGTACATTTTATTCTTACCAAACGGCACACCTACTCTAAATCCTATGGATAAAAATTCATATTCTTCTTCCGTAACCCAATACGTAAAAGGTTTTGGTAATGCCAATGGTAATAATACATCAATAAAAAAACGCATAAACAAGTATTAGTATTACTCTAGACTGATTTATTTATTTTATTAAGCGTAGCGTTAAGCTCAAAACCCAGTAATAATAAAATAGAATTAATCCATATATATAACATAAATAACAATAAGGTTCCTATTGAGCCATAAAGTTGATTGTACGTAGAAAACCGATCTACATATATACCAAAAAGATAGGTGTTAACAATTAACAAAAAAATAGTCATAAAAGCACCTGAAGAAAAAAAGCGCGTAACTCTTCCTTTGGTTCCAAAAAAGTACAAAATGGAGATAGAAAAATATGCAAGCAATATAAAAAAGAATATTTGCCCTACGCGGAGCCAATTAATAGTATTAGGTATAAAATCTTCGATATTCTTTAAGAAATGTAGTTCGAAAAAAATAAAAACAGCCGTTGCAATTAGCAAAAGGAAAGCGAGTAAAATACTTACTCCCATTGAAATAAAATATTGTCTAAAAAAATTTCGAGTGAAGTCTATATGATATGATTCTTCGAAACTAGAGAAAATAGAGTTTACACCATTTGCAGTCAAAAAAATTGACAATATAAAAGCTGATGAAAGCAGCCCTCCTCTAGGCTTGTTTTGAATGTCTTCGAAAATTGAAGAAAAGAATGTGTGTGTTTCTTGTGGTAATAGTGCTTCAATAAATTCTAATAAGACTAAATCAAAATTTTCTATTGGAATGAAAGGCAGTAAATTTAAAACAAACAGAAGAAAAGGAAATAAAGCCATAAAAAAACTAAACGAAATACTACCCGCCCGAGCAGTTAACGTGCCTTTTATTATACCAATTACATACATTTCGATAAGGTCATAAACCGAAAAATCGCATTTACCTTTGATTTTAATCATCTCCAAAGCCCTAACAAGGTTTCTTATAAGTGGTATTTGTTTTAATTTATCTTTCATTTAATAACGATGTTCTTTCAAAAATACTAATCCCTCAAAACTTAATATAACATAATTAAAGGAATTATTTAAGATAAAAATATTTTGCGCCTATCTCGAAATAAAACTATAAGGGAGTTTTGTAGTTTTGATACATGGAAATAAAACTTATCTGTATAGGGAAAACTGATAATTCGGATTTAGAAAAATTAATCTCAATTTATGAAAATCGCCTTAAGCACTATATTAAATTTAGTTTACATATAATAACAGATATAAAAAACACAAAAAAATTATCCGAAGAGCAACAAAAAATAAAAGAAGGGGTTTTAATTGAAAAACAATTGCAAGCCTCTGATACAGTTGTGCTATTAGACGAAAACGGAAAAGAGTTTTCGTCTGTCAGTTTTTCTAAATTTTTAAACACGAAAATGGTTTCTGGCTGTAAACGGCTAATTTTTATAATTGGCGGACCTTATGGTTTTTCTAAAGAAATCTATGAAAAATACCGCTATAAAATTGCATTATCTCAAATGACATTTTCGCACCAAATAATACGTTTGTTTTTTGTAGAACAGCTCTACCGAGCAAACACCATTCTAAAAAATGAACCTTATCATCATTCTTAATTCAAAACAATGAAACTTGTATTTGCAACCCACAATCTTAATAAACTTAGAGAAATTAAAGAACTCGTTCCTTCTAATATTGAAATCTTGAGTTTATCAGATATCAATTGCAATGAAGAAATTGAAGAAACAGGAACTACACTAGAAGAAAATGCAAAGATAAAAGTAAATCATATAAAAGATAATTATGGATATAGTTGCTTTGCAGACGACTCGGGTTTAGAGATAGACGCACTCAATGGCGCACCAGGTGTATATTCTGCACGATATGCAGGCGTTAAAAAAGACAATAACAAAAACATAGAAAAAGTATGGAGCGAGTTAAAGGGCAAAAAAACAAATGCCCAATTTAGAACCATAATAGCCGCACACATACAAGGGCAAGAGTTCGACTGCGAAGGTATTGTTAGAGGCGAAATAATCTTTGAAAAAAGAGGAGATAAAGGTTTTGGCTATGACCCTATTTTTATTCCTGAAGGCTACACCCAAACCTTTGCCGAACTAGGCAATGAAGTGAAAAACAAAATTAGTCACCGCGCAAAAGCGTTCAATCTTTTTTTAGATGCTTTAAAGAAAACTAAATAATAAGCTCCATAATTTAAAATCAAACTTCCATACATTCATACTTAATATTCTGTTCTTTAAATTTATTTAACTAAATTTAGTTACTAAATTATTTCACAGATGCAACCGACCCGTTTATTTGAGTTTATAGAAGTACAAAGAAGTCAAAACCCAATTGACAAATGTGTAACCACAAAATACGATGGCGTATGGCAAAGTCTTTCTACTGAAGCGTTCTATGAACAAATACAACATGTAAGTCAGTCACTCATAAAACTTGGCGTAAAGAAAGGCGATAAAATTGCATTAATTTCTACCAACAACCGCACCGAGTGGTGTGTTGTTGACTTAGCTGTTTTGCAACTTGGTGCAGTTACTGTACCTGTTTATCCTACCATTACAGCTTTAGAGTATGAATATGTCCTTCAACATTCCGAAAGTCAATACTGCTTTATTTCGGATGTAGGGATTTTTGATAAGCTAAATACTGTTAAAAAAAACCTTTCCCATCTCAAAGAAATTTACTCCTTTGATACTATTGAAAACTGCCGCTCTTGGACTGAGTTTTTAAATGGTAATGATGTCGAAACCCAAAAACTAGTCGATACTGCCAAAAACAATGTTAGCCCGCAAGACCTCGCAAGCATCCTTTATACCTCCGGAACAACGGGAGTCCCAAAAGGCGTAATGCTAAGCCACAACAATATAGCTTCGAACGTGTTTGCCAGTGCAAAAAGATTGCCCGTAGAGTATGAAGAAAATTTTTACTCCCTAAGTTTTTTGCCAGTATGCCACATTTATGAGCGCATGATAATTTATTTATACTACTACAAAAGTATTGGTGTTCATTTTGCCGAATCTTTAGAAACCATTTCTGAAAATTTGAAAGAGGTAAAGCCAATTTTTATGACAGCAGTGCCTAGGCTTTTAGAAAAAGTTTATGATAAAATATATGCCAAAGGCAGTGAACTTAGTGGTATTAAGAAAAAACTTTTTTATTGGGCTATTAATCTAGGGTTACGCTATGAACCCTATGGAGCAAATGGCTTTCTATATGAACTAAAATTAAAGATTGCCCGCAAACTTATATTCTCCAAGTGGAAAGAGGCTTTAGGTGGTAAATTACACACAATTAGTTCTGGAAGTGCTGCACTACAACCTAGATTGGCACGTATTTTTACTGCTGCAGGAATTACCATTGCTGAAGGTTACGGGCTTACCGAAACGTCTCCCGTAATAACCGTAAACGACTATAGAGATAAAGGTTTAAGAATTGGCACTGTAGGTAAACCTATTGAAAAAATAGAAGTGAAAATTGCCGAAGATGGCGAAATCCTTTGTAAAGGTCCCAACATTATGTTAGGGTACTACAAAAACCCAGATATGACTGCTGAAGTTATTAAAGATGGCTATTTCTACACAGGTGATATAGGTGTTGTTGACTCAGATGGATTTTTAAAAATAACCGATCGTAAAAAAGAATTATTTAAAACCTCTGGCGGTAAATATATTGCTCCTCAAGTAATAGAGAATCAAATGAAGCAATCATTATTTATTGAACAAATTATGGTAATTGGTGAGGGTCAAAAAATGCCAGCTGCTTTAATTCAACCTTCTTTTGAATATATAGAACAATGGATAAAAGAGCAAAATATAGACACAGGAGCCACACCTAATGACATTTGCTCGTGTCCCCAAGTCATTGCTGCAATTCAAAAAGATATCGATCAACATAATGTCCATTTTTCGCAATGGGAACGAATCAAAAAATTTGAACTTACTCCCGAAATATGGAGTATTGACCAAGGGCATTTAACTCCTACAATGAAAGTAAAACGAAAAGTAATTAAAGACCGTTACAAAGACTTATTTAATAAAATTTATCAATAATATTTTTAATTAAAACTTAAATCAAAGAAAAGTAAATAGGGTATCATCAACTAAATAATTCAACTATGAGTACTACAAAAAACAAAGTATTAGGGGGTGGTTTTATAATTAGTGAAACTAATGCAGAAACTGTTTTCACAGTCGAAGATTTTAGCGAAGATCAAATTTTGATGAAAGAATCTGTCCAAGAATTTGTCAATAGAGATATTATCCCTAACCGTGAACGCTTTGAACAAAAGGACTATAAGTTAATCGAAAGTCTTATGAAAGAGGCTGGAGAACTAGGTTTTTTGGGAGTTAGTGTACCCGAAGAGTATCTAGGTTTAGGAATGCCTTTTACCTCTACCATGTTAGTTTGCGATTATATATCGGGGGCGAGCGGGTCGTTTTCTACAGCATTCGGAGCACACACTGGAATTGGTACAATGCCTATTGCATTATATGGTAATGAAACTCAAAAACAAAAATATTTACCAAAGCTAGCTACTGGAGAATGGTTTGGAGCTTATTGCCTAACAGAGCCTGGGGCAGGCTCGGATGCTAATTCGGGAAAGACAAAAGCAGTTTTGTCTGAAGATGGTAGTCATTATAAAATTACAGGGCAAAAAATGTGGATTTCAAACGCTGGCTTTGCAGACATACTTATTGTTTTTGCGCGTATTGAAGATGACAAAAATATTACGGGTTTTATTGTTCCAAAAGACCTCGAAAACGGAATTACTTTAGGAGAAGAAGAAAACAAACTTGGAATAAAAGCTTCTTCTACGCGTCAAATATTTTTCAACGAAACCAAAGTGCCAGTAGACGATATGCTTGCCGAAAGAGGAAAAGGTTTTAAAATTGCAATAAATGCCTTAAATATTGGGCGAATAAAACTTGCCGCAGGGTGTTTAGAAGCTCAAAGAAGAATTACAAAAATTTCGGTTCAATATGCCACAGAGCATATTCAATTTAAAAAACCTATAGCCCAGTTTGGGGCAATTCAATCTAAGCTCGCTACAATGGCAACAAATACCTATGTATGTGAATCTGCTTGCTATAGGGCTGGTTTTGATATTGAAAAACGAGTTGAAGAACTATTAAATAATGGTTTATCTCATCAAGAAGCAGAACTAAAAGGAGTCGAAGAATATGCAATAGAGTGTTCTATCCTAAAAATTGTAGCTTCGGAAATGTCACAAAACTGCTCAGATGAAGGCATACAAATATTTGGAGGGATGGGTTTCTCTTCAGATGCTCCTGTAGAAACAGCATGGCGAGATGCCCGAATTACAAGAATCTACGAAGGTACAAACGAAATTAACAGAATGTTATTGGTAGGAATGTTATTGAAAAAAGCACTTAAAGGTGATTTGGATCTAATGGCTGCCGCTACTAGTGTAGAAAAAGAGTTGGTAAACGGAATACCAAAAGCTAAAATCTCGACCAACTTATTTGCCGAAGAAAAACACTTAATTAAAAACCTAAAAAAAGCCGCGCTCATGATTTTGGGGGCAGCAGTAAAAGAATTTGGTTCAAAACTCAATAGCCAACAACAAATATTACTTGCAATTTCTGATATTTTGATTGAAATATATATGGTTGAATCTTCACTTTTGAGAACAGAGAAAAACTGTAATCGCTTTGAAGTTGGAAATCAAAAAAATCAAATTGAAATAACTCAGTTATATTTATTCAATGCCATTGAAAAAATAAAATCGAAAGGCAAAGAAGCTATTATTTCTTTTTCAAAAAATGAAGAACTAAAAACTATGCTAGCTGCTTTAGAGCAATATACGCGTTATGAAAATTATCCCAATATTGCAGAAATTAGAAGGAATATTGCGGCTACTATAATTAATAAAAATGACTATCCTTTTTAAAACAATAAAACTAATGACAAAATCACTTTTGGCTTACTTCGTATTAGCCACATCAACTCTTATTTCTTTACAGGCACAATCGGACAAAGATTTTTATAGCATAATAAATGAAGTGTCGGCGAATAGAATTGAACAGGATATAACAAAACTAGCGAATTTTGGAACACGCCACACTCTTAGTGATACGCTTTCAGAATCAAGAGGAATTGGGGCTGCAAGGAGATGGATTTTTAAAAGTTTTCAAAAAATTGCTGAAGCGTGTTCGGGTTGTATCGAAGTTAAATATCAAAAAAACTATGTGGAACCCGATGGAAGAAGAATTATAAAACCCGTATGGATTAACAATGTACTGGCTATTCAAAAAGGAACTAAATATCCTAACCGATATATAATTATGAGTGGTGATATTGACTCGCGCATATCTGACCCTAATAACTATACTGATGATTCGCCAGGAGCAAACGATAATGCTAGCGGAATGGCAGGTACTATTGAGGCAGCCCGTATACTTTCGAAATATAGTTTTGAAAACAGTATTATTTATGCAGGCTTAGCAGGAGAAGAGCAAGGGCTTTTTGGAGGAAAAGGGCTTGCCGAATATGCAAAAAAACAAGGTTGGGAAATTATCGGGATTCTTAACAATGATATGATTGGAAATATAAAAGGAGTTGACGGGGTAATTGATAATAGGACATTTCGCATTTTTTCTGAGCCTGTACCTCCTACCGAAACCGAGCAACAAAGAAAAAGCAGACGGTACTACGGTGGTGAAGTTGATGGGATTTCAAGACAATTAGCACGCTATGTACATAAAACAGTTAACCAATATATGCCAGAAATGAACCCTAAAATGATTTATAGGTTAGACCGTTTTGGCAGAGGTGGACACCATAGACCTTTTAATGATGTCGGATATGCTGGTATTAGAATTATGGAAGCTCATGAAAATTACACACAACAACACCAAGACCTTCGTACCGAAAATGGAATTAAATACGGGGATGTCCTCGAAGCTGTAAATTTCGATTACGCCAAAAAACTAACTGCCGTAAATGCAATTAACTTGGCATCTATTGCTTGGGCACCTCCTGCAGTTAAAAAGGTTTCTATTGGTGGTATTGTTCAAGCATCAGTAAAATTCAAATGGAAAAAAATAGATGATAAAAACATAAAAGGGTACCGTATTTATTGGAGAGAGACAACATCTGCTACTTGGGATTATTCTAGATTTGTTGGTGATGTTTCCGAGGCAACATTAGAAGGTATTGTAATTGATAATTTCTTTTTTGGTATAGCTTCAGTGGGCACCAATGGTATAGAAAGCCCTGTTGTTTTTCCAAATGAAATATTTAGAGACTAATAATTATCTATAGAAATACGTTTAAACCTACCTCGAGTATTTCGTCTATATATGCTAAAATTAAATACTAAATATAACTCAAAAAGACTAGGTGCATGTATTTTACCAACTTGCCTCATAGGAAAGTTATATTGAAAACCTAAATCAAAATTTTCGAACGAAGTAGCTGCTGAAAGCCCAACGCTAGTAAGTCCAAAAGATTGTGCTTTTGATAATTCTTGGGTAAGTCCAATAGCAAAAGTTCCCAATTGAACATCTTGCGAGAGAGTCACTTGCAATGCACTACTAAACGAAGTAACGTTAGTATATAAATATAAAAAAGAAGATTCTGGTAAAAATCCATTTTGATATTGGTTTATATCAAATTCATAACCTCCTTGCAATGATATTAAAATAGGGAGTTTATTTGTTTCATCCTTATTTAAAGAAGCGTTAGGACCGTTTAATTGTTTAAGGCTAAGACCAGCAATGAATGTATCATTGTGAACAATAAAAGAAGCTCCAATATCAATATAATTTAACGATGCAAGGTTCAAACTCAAAGGATCTGTAGACTCGTTACTTATAGCGCCTGTGAAAATGTTTATTTGATCTTCAAAAACTAAATTGCTTGCACTAATTGACGAACTTGTAAATCCTAAAGAAAATGAAGGGAGAAAATATAAGTTATTACTTAGTTGAAGTCTATAAACAAAAGCTGCTCTTCCTTTGTTAATAGTAAATGCACTGCTTTGCAATTTAAATGAATTTACTTCGAAACCTAAACTAAAGTTTTGATTTTCCATAGATAGAGCACCAAATAAATATTTATTATCAGAATTATCCGAATCACTAACTGACACCGTATTATAAAGAAATCCTATTTTATTTAAATTATTATAACCAAAAAAACTAGGGTTACTTTTCTGCATAAAACGTGATTTATTAGCAAATTGATCCTCTTGCCCTTTAACCCAAAAAGCTAAGGCAAATATTATTATAGTAAATATCTTATTTACTACTCTCATCATTTAAGTAATATAAATGTTCCAGATCGTTCAACTTTAGTCGTTCCATCTATTAATGTACCTTCCACTGAATAAACATAATAAGGCGAATTATTTGCATTGGCACCATCCCAACCTACTACCCCCATAGTGTTACTTTGACTAGCTAATCCTACTAAATTTGTCGGACTCCCCTGAACTGATTCTGCATGGAGTAAACTACCGCTATAATCAAACACCGAAAAGTCTAATTTTATTAATCCAGAGACAATAGGTCTAAAGGAATCATTAACACCATCATTATTTGGGGTAAATACATTTGGTAGCCTAATACTATAACCCTGCCCAATAGAAATAAGTACAATTTCATCATTATAACATCCTGCATTGTTATAAATACGTAACATAGCTCTATATGTTCCCGAGCTAGGATATTTATGAGGTGGTATAGTATTAACTGTTACACCTGTCCCAGTAGGTGTAACAACAGTAGATGTGGCAGTAGTAGAAGTTGTTGTTCCTGCTACTGTATTCATAGGCGTAAGAGAGTTATAAGAATCGCTATTATCCCCATAGAAAAATTCGAAATGACTATAAGGTAGTGTAGATGTGTTCTCGAAAGTTACGTTTTCGCGAGCTAAAATAATATTAGAAGATGATTTAGAAGCAGAATTAAATTTAAACGAAGCATCTCCCAGTTTCAAATCTATAGTGCGTTCAATAACACACCCATCTTCATTCATAATTCTAAGAGTTCCTAACTCTTTAGGGTCTGTTAAAATAAGCGTATAGGTGTTTGGAGTTCTTTGATTCGCATCTAATTGTAGAGCAACTCCTTCGTAGGTAAAAGTTAAACTACTTTGATTATTATCGAATACTTCAACCGTTATTTTACCAGGTTTAAGTTGACATAAGTCTTGATTTTCAATAAATGGTCCTGAAAGGATATATAAATTTGGATTAGACGGTAATTCGATTACTCCTTCTAAATAACTATATCTAAGTTGATCTCTATCTGTATTAGCCAATGAACAAGACGCTTGTAATGATCTAATTACATATCGATAACTACCTGGGTCTATATTTTGAAGAATAGTTGAGTTAGCAAAATTAGGGAGTTCTGCATATCCACCTACTTGGGTTCCAGCAGTTTGCCTATAATACCATTTTATTTCATAAGGACGTATTCCTCCTGATATATTAATCCCAATAATTCCTTTTGTACTATTTTGAACACAATCGTCAGGTATATTAGTTACTTTATTATTATTACTATCTGTCAAAGCTCCAGTTACTGAGAAAGGTACACTTGCCTGAGTTGTTATTTTAATAACAATTGGGTTTGCTAAGTCATTAGTACAACCTCTTCTATCTCTTATTGTAAGCTCATAAGACCCTGGATTTGCTCTTAATATACTTGACCCTACAAAGTTTTGTATTACCCCTTGTGGTTGACCAGGTATAGCTTGAGGCGTGAATCTCCAACTATAATCATATGTGCTTGAATTATTAACAACAATTGGTACTCCGCCAGTAACATCAGAGGCGTTAACTGATAAAACCATAGTAGTCGAACATACTCCTAAAGTATAATCTATTTCACCAGAATAAATAATTGCTCCTGCATTATCTGGAATTGTAAAATTCTCTGTAGTTACACAACCTGCCACAAGACCTTGTCGAATAGTTAACACATGACTCCCTGCTGCTATATTAGAAATCGTATATATTCTTCTTTGCGCATCGAAAGTAAAGTTGCCACTACCCAAAGTTAAAAGTGTTCCATCGAGATCAAAAGTACTTGTAGCAACTGCATTATTTGGATTGCTAAGTGTATTTATTATCTTAAATGAGACCGATCCTCCTGAAGCGCCTTGTATACAAGTAGTTGACAAGGTGTTAGTTGTTAAATCAGTTATCATAAAGCTTTCGTTTTTCAACACAATATTTCGAGTTACCAATTTGCCTTGACAAATTGTGGCTGTTGATGTTGAAGAGGCATCATTTATTGTTGCTCTATATGTTCCAATATCAAGTCCAGTAACAATTGCATTACCTGAAAGCCCAGGAAGGTCAACAAAAGTAGTGGAAGATGGTGCCATTCGCTCCCAAGTAATCGTATAAGGTGGACTACCTTGCATAATTTCTAACTCTATTCTGCCTTTTGTATTTGTACAATCAATCAAACCTTGTTCCTTGGTTATATTAACCATTAAAGATTGTCCAGAAAGGTCTCTAACATTAAAAGATTGGTTGTATAATTCGCATCCATCTGGAGTAGTTATAAGCATTCGATAACTACCTGGGAACGTTAAATTAGTTATCAGACCCTGAGATGAATTCCATGTACTGTATCGATTAAGATTTGCACTTAGCCATTGTACAACTAAAGTAAGACTTGCAGGTATAGAAGGTGTTACTGTTGTTTTAAGCTGACCCAAGACATTATTTCGACAATCAATATCGGTTACAACAGTGTCAAATTGGTAACTAATAGGTACATTAACCGATGCAGTTGCTGTAGTTGAACACATACTTGCATCTGTAATTGACAACGATAAATTTGCTCCTATAGTTTGTGGATTAAGATCTGTGAAAATATAAGTTGGGCTTGAGGTTGTTGCCATTTTTACCCCAGAATTTAAGTTTAAAGTATAAGGAGGTGTACCTCCTGAAATAGTAATTGGCATAGAGAATAAAGCGTTTTGACAAGAATTCGCCACTGGAAATCTACTTGTATTTAAAGTAACTGCTAATGGTTGAGGTGAAACCACGTTAAACACCCTTGTAACTCTACATAAATTGTTTGGATCAATTCCAGGAGGAGGAACATTAGTAACTACTACAGTATAGCGCCCTGCACCTATATTTTGAAGTTGCTGTGTGGTTTGCCCTGCTATAGTAACCCCATTTCTTTCCCAACTATATTGATAACTACCTGACCCGCCTGCAACATTTATTTGAAGTGAGGTAGTATCACCCGCACATGCTAATTCAACATTACCTGCACTATTAAGAGTTACTGTTGGAGCTGTTATTGCCAGTACATCAATCGGTGGAATTACAAAATTCTGTGTCCCGGTACATCCTAAAATTCTGTCTCGTACCGTAACCGTATAGTCACCAGGTAATAAGCCCGTAATATCACGTGTATTAAACGTATTGCCATTTGAACTAGTCCAACTATATTCAAAATTTCCTGACCCTCCTGTAAATGCAGATCCTCCTGTTGTTGCTAGTTGTATGGATCCGCTTCCAATATTATTAGGAAGTTCGTTACAATAATCAGGTGTTACTACAGTACGAGAAACATCGAATGCCATTTCAAAAGGAATAGTAACTGCTATTTGAGTTGGAACAGCACAACTAGGATCTGTTATTTCTATTCTATAATTAAACCCAGGAGTAAGACCTGTATAGTTTTGAATGCCTCTAGTTATATCAGTAGAAATTAAATTATTAGAACTATTATATAATCTAAGTGTATAAGGTGACCTACCCCCAGAAACACTAACTCTAAACCCACCGTTACATAAACTTGTTGTTGCTGTAAGCGAACCAGGTTCGCTTACAGTAAAACTACTTGTAGAAATACATCTTCCTCCAGTACCTACACTTAATGTATATGTTCCTGCTTCTAAACTCCCTATACTTAAACTAGAACTTGAGAACCCATTAGGCCCTGTCCAATTATAAGAATAGTTTGTAGTTACATTACTAACTACATTAGTAAGTGTTAATGATGGAACGCTTGAAGCTGGTCCCGTTATTGAAGTAGATAAATTTGCAGAGTATGTAAAAGGAATTCCTGGGCTATCTGCTGTTAAGCGAATACTTGTAGGGTTAGTATTAGCTACGGCAGTCACAAAACTTACTCTTGGACCTGTCGCTGAATTAATTTCATTTACTAATGCCTGAGAAACTTCAACAGTAGTTTGAGTAGCTCCTCCAAAAGAAGAAGCAATAACCGTATGAGTATATGTTATGCCATTGATAATCACATTATATACATCGCCTAATGCGGGTTGAGCGTTTAACGTTATTCGGTCTACCTGAGTTACTGGGCTAACTCCTCCTCTAATTCTAAGGTTAAAGTCTGCTGTTGGCGTTGATGGAATTGTAATAGAACCATCTCTTGTGCCTACACAAGTTAAATTTGTAATATCATTAGCTGTTATATAAGCATTGTCTATTATAACAGCCGGATCTACTCTAATAATTCCCCTCATAACAGCTTCTGGTGCACAAAAACTACCTGTTGTTGAAATAGTATAGCTATACGCTGTAGTAGTGCTAATTGTTACATTAGGAGCCCCTGTAATTGTAATTGTGCTTCCTGATTGAGAAGCTGAAACGCCTGGAGGTAATCCACCTAACACTGCATTAGCCGCAGTTCCACTAATAGTATAAACAATAGGTGTAATATTCTCTCGCGAGCAAATCCTTTGATCATTAGTCGTAACTCCCGAAGTCAATGTAAGTTGTGACAGTGGGTTAATAGTTATATTACCTGAAATAGATGTTGAATTACAACCTCCTGTTGTTCTAATTATATAAGGGAGTACTACTCTAGTTGTTGTATAGGTTCCTGGAAGAGGTGTCCCCGAAATTGTTATTTCGCGCGTAGCTACATTAAGATTAGCTGTAATACCTTGAGGTAAACCTGTTGCCGTAAAGCCTGTTGCACTACCACCTAAAACATATATTATTGGGGTTAGTGGATTCATTGATCCAGACTCACAAATAGTTTGGCGGGATGTTGATGCTGGAGAGGTTAATCGAATTGAAGAAGCAGGTAAAACTTCTATTGCACCCGAGATTGAAACTTCTGGTTGACATATGTTCCCTGTAGTAGTAATAGTATAAGAATAAGTAGTAGTAGTAGTTACTCCTGCACTTAACGTACCAGAAATAGTTACGCTAGTACCCACAACACTAGGTGCTATTCCTCGCGGTAATCCAGAATATACAATTTGAGTTGCCTCTCCCCCAAGCTCATAAGTTATTGAAGCTATTGCTGTTCCATCGCAAACTGCATTTACACCTCTCTGATTATCTGTTCCTGCTGGTGAAGCTAACCTTATAGTAGAATTAGGCATTATTGTTATCAGCCCTGTAATTGTAGCTGGAGTACACGTTGGGTTACCTGTAGTAGTAATTGTATAGCTATAAGCCGTTGTAGTAGTAACAAGACCAGTTGTTGGAGTACCCGAAATAGTAATTGTCCTAACCGTTGGGCTTAATACGGCTGTTATACCAGCAGGCAAATTAGATATATTAAATCCTGTTGCAGCTCCGCCTAAAGTATACACAATAGGAGTTAGCGGGTTTGCTGAGCCAGAATTACAAATAGCTTGACTGTTATCTGTCCCTGCCGGTGAAGTTAACCTAATCATTTGAGTAGGTAAGACTTCTATTTCGCCCGAAATTGAAACTTCTGGTTGGCATATGTTCCCTGTAGTAGTAATCGTATAAGAGTAAGTAGTAGTAGTGGTCACTCCTGCACTTATAGTACCCGAAATAGTTACGCTAGTACCCGCAACACTAGGTACTACTCCTCGCGGTAATCCAGAGTGTATAATTTGAGTTGCTCCTCCCCCAAGTTCATAAGTTATTGGGACTATTGCTGTCCCATCGCAAATTGCATCTAATCCACTCTGATTATCTCTTCCTGCAGGTGAAACTAATCTTATAGTAGAATTAGGCATTATTGTTATCTGTCCTGTAGCAACTATATCTGATCCACATGTTGAAATTCCTGTAGTAGTAATAGTATAGCTATAAATCGTTGTAGTAGTAACAAGTCCTGTTGTTGGAGTACCCGAAATAGTAATTGTCTTAACCGTTGGACTTAATACTGCTGTTATACCAGCAGGCAAATTAGATATATTAAACCCTGTTGCAGCTCCACCCAAAGTATATACAATAGGAGTTAATGCATTAGGTAAACCAGAATTACAAATAACTTGATTGTCTGTTCCTATTGGCGAAGTCCGTTCGAGTCTCTTAACTGGTAAAACTTCTATTACCCCTGATACCGAAACCTCGGGTTGACATATATTCCCTGTAGTAGTAATAGTATAGCTATAGACAGTCGGTACCTCTACTCCCGTACTTAAAACTCCCGAAATAGTTACGCTAGTACCCGTAACACTAGGTGCCATTCCTGGCGGTAGTCCAGAGTGTACAATTTGAGTTGCTCCAAAAAGCTCATATACTATTGGTGTAATAGCAGTGTTATCACAAACTGCATTTGCCCCTCTTTGGTCATCTGTCCCTAAAGTTGAAGTCAATGTTAAAGAAGAATTAGGCATTATTGTTATCTGCCCTGTAGCAACTATATCTAATCCACATGTTGAAGCTCCTGTAGTAGTAATAGTATAACTATAAACTGTTGTAGTAGTAACAAGTCCTGTTGTTGGAGTACCCGAAATAGTAATTGTCCTAACCGTTGGACTTAATACTGCTGTTATACCAGCAGGTAAAGCAGATATATTAAACCCTGTTGCAGCTCCATCCAAAGTATATACAATAGGAGTTAACGGGTTTACTGAGCCAGAATTACAAATAACTTGATTGTCTGTTCCTATTGGCGAAGTCCGTTCGAGTCTCTTAAGTGGTAAAACTTCTATTACCCCTGATACCGAAACCTCGGGTTGACATATATTTCCTGTAGTAGTAATAGTATAAGAATAAGTAGTATTAGTAGTTACTCCTGTACTTAAAACTCCCGAAATAGTTACGCTAGTACCCACAACACTAGGTGCCATTCCTGGTGGTAATCCAGAGGCATTTGCAATTTGAGTTGTTCCAAAAAGTTCGTATACTATTGGTGTGATAGCAGTGTTATCACAAACTGCATTTGTCCCTCTTTGGTCATCTGTCCCTAAAGCTGAAGTCAATGTTAAAGAAGAATTAGGGTTTATCGTTATTTGACCCATAACTTCCGCAGGTGGTATACATCCTATATTACCAGTACTGGTAATAGTATAACTATAAACAGTTGTAGTGGTAACAAGCCCTGCCGTTGGGGTTCCCGAGATAGTAAGTATTCTATTTGTTGTATCATACGTCGCTGTTATGCCTGAAGGCAATGTACTAGATATATTATACCCTGTTGCATCGCCTTCTAAAGCATATACAATAGGTACAAAAGGACTCACTGGACCCGAATTACAAATAGTTTGATTAGTGGTAGTTACCGCTGAAGTCAACTGAATCGTCGGTCTTGGGCGAACCTCTATTTCACCTGATACTGAAGCTTGAGGTTGGCATATATTCCCTGTAGTAGTTATAACATAAGAATAAGTAGTGGTTGCAGTTACTCCTGCACTCAAAGTCCCTGAAATAACTACAGTAGTACCGCTAATAATTTGGGTTATGCCACGAGGAAAACGACCATTAGTAATAACATTTGACGCTCCCCCTCCGAGTTCATAAGTTATCGAAATTATAGATGATCCATCACAAAGAGCAGCTCTATCTGTTTGATTATCCGTCCCTAGTGCTGAAGTCAATGTTATAATAGGATTAGGGTTTACAGTTATCTGATCAGTAACCACTGTAGGTATAGTACAAGCTACATTTCCAGTAGTAGTAATAGTATAACTATAAACCGTAGTGGTCGTAACAGTTTCTAATATTGTACCCGAAATAGTAACCGTTCTAGCCGTTGGGCTAAACGTAGCTGATAGTCCCAAAGGTAGTGTAGCAGAAGAAATTATATAATTAATCGCATCACCACCTAAAGTATATACAATAGGTACAAAAGGACTCACTGGACCCGAATTACAAATAGATTGATTAGTGGTAGTTACCGCTGAAGTTAAAGTCAATCTTGATCTTGGTTCAACCGTAATAGTCCCTGTTATACTAACTTCTGGCAGACATCCATTTGCATTATTTGTGGTTTCTACAGTATATACATATTCTCTTGTTGTTGTTACATCTTCAGAAGGAGTTCCTGAAATTACAAGCCCGTTCGCTACAGAATAATCATAACGTACACCAGGTGGCAAACCATTAGCAACAGCAAATGCTGCATTACTAACAGTATAAGTAATAGTACTTATAGGTTGGCCAAAGCAAATAGTTTGATCATTATTAGTCCCTGTAAGAACTGCTGTTGAAACTCCTGTTACAGTAATTCTACCTATTCTTGATATCTGTTGACAGTTTGGTGCTCCTCCAGTAGTAGTAACCGTATAATCGTATGTTCCTGGCTCTGCTGTTACTGTACCTGTTAAAGTTAAAGTCCGTATAGGTCTTGCAACTTGTCGAATATTTACAGTAACCGCTCCTATAATAGTTCTTACTGTTCCACGCATAAATACTCCTGCCACCGTAGGTCGAATTTGTAACGTATTCCCTCCAATAATATTAGCTGTTATAGAAGAGCCTGGGAATGTGTTTATAGCATTTGCAAGACCAGCTACAACAGTAGCTGCAGATTCTGATACAGCAACTGTACGGTACTCATATATTTGACCATTAATCTGTATCAAATATAATTGATTAAGCGCATTCGTAGTACCAGAATATATAATATCTACAATATGATGCGTTGCTGTAAAAGTACTAGTAATTCCTCGAGGTAAATTAATTACATTAGCCGAATTAGGAAATCCTCCTATTTGATATTCAATACCACTAAGAAGAGATCCTTGGCATACAGTAACGTCAGCTAAAGCAGGGACAGGACCAACATCTAAAGTTGCTCGCCCAGGAACTATAATTATAATGCCTGTTGTACCTGTTCTACAATTTCCTTGCGACGTAGCAGTAAGACTAACCTGCCCTGAGAAATTATTATTCCAAACTAAAGAAGCTGTAGTGCTATTTATAGGTGATATAGTTCCTGCTGCACTATTGTCAAGAGACCAACTAACAGGGGCAGTTGCGGTAAATCGGGTTTGATAATTTCCTGAAGGTGGACAAGAAGGTAGTAATGTTGGTGCATCGACTAAAATAGTAGGAGTAGTAGCATCTTCTTGTCCTATATTAATAGTTCTTATAGCCGAAACTCCCCGACTTCCATTACAATTAATTACTTGTGCTCTTATATCTAAGCTTCCCCAAAAACCATCATTCCAGTCCACAATCGCTGAAAAAGAACCTATAGTTCCCGGACTTGTAACTCCACTAATTCCTCCTCCTGGGGCAACATTTTCAATACTCCATTCAATCCCTCTATGTCCACCTACTACATTTGAGAAAAATTTAGTGTCTCTTGTAGATGGAGTAACTTGACAAGTAGGTATCTCCCCTAGTTCTAATCCAGATTGTGTATAAAAACTTGGTATAACTACTGCAGGAATTGTTATTGAACTAGCCAGTGTTGGTGGTGTAGTGAAAGGGATAATATATATTGGAGTATGTAACCATGGAGAATTTCCGCCACAACCCAACTCTCGTACGCTAATAGTTGCTGTACCTGAAAAAGCTGGATTCCATGTTACGCTACCCGTATTAGAATTAATAACCCCTGCATTCCCAGGTCTAATTTCCCAGTCATAAACAGGTAAAGTTGTAGGAGCAACAGGGCTTGTTAAATCTGGTGAAACATAAAAGTCTGTTATAACACTGGTATTAGGGTCTTGACATAAAGTGTTATTTTGCCATACCCCTCCTTGTTGATATACTGTATCCTCTAAACGATTAAGACTTTTTCGAATAGTTGTAGGCATAACTGCAACTCCTATTATTTCAATTCTATATTGTGTACTTATAGTAAAACACGGTGCTGTATTTACAGTTGTAATAGTAAAATCTATATCTGCTGTTGGAGTTCCCATAAGTGTATATGATGAGGCACCTGTCCTTACAAAATTTATTCCTGAAGTTGGCACTGAAGGGGTAATTGTAAGCCCTGTAGCACCTCCTCCATACTCAAAAACAGCAGATATAATTGGACTTCCCATACATACACTCTGCACATTAGGACCAGGGCCCGCAATTTGGGTTATAGTCCCTTGAGGTATAACTGTTATTCTTGCTGCTGTAGAAGTAACTGTACATGCTGGTACAGTAGTACTTGTTATTATAGCCCTATAAAAAGTAGTTCCCGAAGGGTTATAATTAGTGTTAGCCGTAAAGTCTAAATTTGAGGTAGTATTTGCAATATTTGTAAACGCTATATTATCTGTTGATTGCTGCCACTGATAAGTAAGCCTCGATACTGAGGTACCTCCTGATAGTCTTAATGAAGTTGGAAGAGTCCCTTCGCAAATAGTTTGCGTCCCAATAACTCCTGCAGGTGTTATTTCGTTATTTACAGTAATTAGTATTGCATTTGTGGGGTCTCCACATCTAGATCCATTATAATTGGCAAAACTCATTCTCCTAAAATAAGTGTTTTGAGTAAGTGCCCCTGGTGAATAATTAAATGAGGTTGCTCCAGTAATATCAGCCCAATTAACATTATTAGTCGATTGCTGCCATTGATATGTCAATGTTCCTATAGTACTAGTTGCCGCTCTTCCTGAAGCACCAACAGACAAGGTCGGAGGGTTAGTACCATGACATATTGTTATACTTTGTCTCGTGTCTAATATTCCAGGGTATATATGATTAACCAGAATCTCGTGAATTGTGCTATATTCTATACATCTTACAGGTGCTATTGAAGAAATTGTCGCTCGCCTAAATTGAGTATTAGTAGTTAATGCGGTAGGAGCGTAGTTTGCTCCTGTAGCTCCAGTAATGTTCATAAAAGAACCTCCTGAGTTTGTAGACTGTTGCCACTGGTACGAAATACTTGCTCCTGAAGGAGTGCCTCCTGTAACAGTTAATGGAGTAGGAATATCGCCTTCACACACCACTTGATTAGCAGGAGATATAGTAGCACCTGAAAGATCTGGTGCTACGGTAATTAAAACCGAATTACTATAAACCTCACAAGACTTCCCATTAGAAACATTTATTACTTTTCTCCTAAAATAAGTACTCTGGGTTAATCCTCGAGCTGTATAAACCACAGAAGTACCTGTCCCCGATGAAATATCTCTCCAAACAGCATTATCAAGTGAACTCTGCCATTGATAATTGATTGCTGTATTTGCAGGAACTTGAACCCCATTTATTGTACCCGCTACTGCCGATGTAAATGTAGGTGCATCTGTGCCAAAACAAATGGAAGTAGCTCCTAAAACAGACCCTGGAGTTAAATCGTCTTTTGTTAAAAGAATTTCCCTTTGGAGGGCACAACCTCCATTTGTAACAATTACGGTAGCAGTAGCATTACTACTCAAAAAAACAGGATGTGTATATGTCATTTGAGTACTAGGTCCTTGTACCGAAATATTATTTATAAAAAATTGATACATCCCTATACCTCCTACAGCAGTAAGCATAACTGTCTCTCCATCACAAAACGTATTCCCTGAAGTAGAATTAGATGTAAGAGTTACTGCAGGAATAGTTTGAACTGTTATTGTAGCTAAATTTGAAATACTTGTACAAGTTACCGTATCCATATTGGTTACCACAACTCTATAATAGGTTGTTACAGTGGGTATTAGAGGCGATCCTGTTGGAAAACTAAGTGTTGTAGTTGTAGCACCAGGTACATTAGCCCAAAAATTCCTGTCTGTAGATTGTTGCCATTGGTAGGTTATTCTACCTCCAGTACCTGTGCCAGTCAATACCATATCAGTAGGTAATGCTGTACAAATAATTTGATTCCCATTCGATATTGTCCCTGGATTAACCCGTGCCTGAATTATAATAGGTATTGAGTTTGTAGCAGAACTACAACGAGAACCATTATAATTTGCAAAAGCTACTCTCCTAAAATAAGTAGTCTGAGTAAGTGATCCAGGTGAATAATTAACTGAAGTTGCACCATTAATATTAGCCCAAGTAAAATTATTACTCGATTGTTGCCATTGATATGTTAGCGTCCCTAAGGTGCTGGTTGCCGTAGTTCCAGATAAAGTAGCAGGAGTACTCCCCTCACATAGAGTTGCTGCTTGTGATGTAGCCAATATCCCAGGGTATATCTGATTAACTTGAGCCACATGAATTGTACTATATTCTATACATGATGTTGGTGATATCGAAGAAATTGTCGCTCGCCTAAATTGAGTAGTCATAGTTAATGCCGGAGGGGTGTAATTTACACCTATAGCTCCAGTAATATCAGTAAATGTAGCTCCTGAGTTTATGGATTGCTGCCATTGATACGAAATACCCGCTCCTGAAGGAGCTCCGCCTGTAACTGTTAACATAGTAGGCGTATCGCTTACACAAACGGTCTGAATGGGTGGCGTTATAGTAGCACCTCTAAGATCTGGTGCTACATTAACTAAAATAGGATTTGTATAAACCTCACAAGATTTACCATTAGATATACTCACTAATTTTCTTCTAAAATAAGTGTTCTGAGTTAATCCTACTGCGGTATATGTAGACGTACTCGTTATACCTTGTAAAATATCATTCCAATTGCTATTATCGGTAGAACTTTGCCACCTATAATTAGTTGTTGAAGTTGCCTGAACTGCAACGCCATTTATTACACCTGAGGCTGTCGAAGTAAAAACAGCATTACCCCCAAAACAAGTAGAAGTTGTTCCTGAAATTACACCTGGATCTAGGTCTTCTTTTATCAAGAATATCTCTCTCCGGGTAATACAACTTGAATTTGTAACAATTACAGTTGCTGTAACGCTATTGCTCAAAGCAGTAGGACGTGTATATGTATTCGCCGTGCTTGATGCTTGAACCAAAATATTACTTATAAAAAATTCATAAGTGCCTCCACCCGTAGCAGTTAATATTACTGTCTCTCCATCACAAAACGTATTCCCTGAAGTAGAATTGGATGTAAAAGTTACTGTAGGAATAGTTTGAACTGTTATTGTAGCTAAACCTGAAATACTTGTACAAGTTACCGTATCCATATTGGTTACCACAACCCTATAATAACTTGTTACAGTAGGTATCCATGCTGCGCCTTGTGGAAAACTAAGTATTGTACTTGTAGCCGCTATGTTAGCCCAAACACTCCTATCTGTGGATTGTTGCCATTGGTAGGTTATTGTACCTCCAGTACCTGTGCCAGTCAATACCATATCATTTGGTAATGTCCCACAAATCGTTTGGTTTGCATTCGATATTGTTCCTGGATTAACCCGTGCCTGAACTGCAATACGTATTGAATTTGTAGGAGAACTACAACGAGAACCATTATAATTTGTAAAATCTATTCTCCTAAAATGAGTCGTTTGAGTAAGTGATCCAGGGGAATAATTAATAAAAGTTGCACCGCTAATATCAGTCCAAGTAAAATTATTAATGGACTGCTGCCATTGATATGAAATAGTACCTATGTTAGTTGTTGCTGCAGCTCCAATTATAGTAGCAGGAGTCCCCCCCTCACATAACGTTGCTACTTGTGGTGTAGCTAACACTCCAGGGGTTATTTGGTTAACTTGAAGCACATGAACTGTACTATATCCTATACATGAAGGTACTCTTGTTGATTGTGTAGCTCTTCTAAAATGAGTACTTGTTGTTAATGTAGATGGAGGAAGATAACTCGCCCCTGTAGCTCCAGTAATATCAGTAAATGTAACTCCTGAGTCTATAGATTGTTGCCATTGATATGAAATACCCGCTCCTGCATTTACGCCTCCTGTAACTGTTAACCTAGTAGGCGTATCGCCTACACAAACAACCTGACTAGGAGAAGTTACTCCAGAATTCCTAAGGTCTGGGGCTACGGTAACTAAAAATGGATTACTATAAACATCACATCTTATGTTACTACTCGGATTTACTATCCTTCTCCTAAAATATGTACTCTGAGTTAGTCCTACTGCGGTATATGTAGACGTACTCGTTAAACCTAGTGTAATATCTCTCCAATTAATATTATCGGTAGAACTTTGCCACTGATAATTAGTTGTTGAGGTTGCAGGAACTGCAACGCCATTTATTACACCTGAAGCTGTCGAAGTAAAAACAGCATTACCCCCAAAACAAGTAGAAACTGTGCCTGAAATTACACCTGCTACTAAAGTATCTTTTATCAAACGTATGCTCGTCTGGGTAACACACCTTGTGTTTGTAACAATTACAGTTGCTGTAACGCTATTGCTCAAAGCAGTAGGATGCGTATATGTACTCACCGTACTAGGCCCTTGAACTGAAGTATTGTCTATAAAAAATTCATACATACTTCCACCCGTAGCAGTTAACATTACTGTATCTCCATCACAAAAAGAATTCCCTGAAGTAGAAGTAGATGTAAGAGTTATTGTTGGAATAGTTTGAATTGTTATTGTAGCTAAATCTGAAATACTTGTACAAGTTATAACACCCGCACTGGTTACCATAACCCTATAATAACTTGTTACAGTAGGTATCCATGCTGCGCCTTGTGGAAAACTAAGTGTCGTACTTGTTACCGCTATATCAGCCCAAATATTCCTGTCTGTAGATTGTTGCCATTGGTAAGTTATTCTACCTCCAGTAGCTGCTGTGCCAGTCAACACCATATCATTTGGTAATGTCCCACAAATCATTTGGTTTGCATTCGATATTGTCCCTGGATTAAACCGTGCCTGAACTGTAATACGTATTGAATTTGTAGGAGAACTACAACGAGAACCATTATAATTTGCAAAATCTACTCTCCTAAAATGAGTCGTTTGAGTAAGTGCTCCTGGAGAATAATTAATAAAAGTTGCACCGCTAATATCAGCCCAAGTAATATTATTAATGGACTGCTGCCATTGATATGAAATAGTACCTATACCAGTTGTTGCTGCAGTCCCAGTTATAGCAGCAGGAGTTCCCCCCTCACATAACGTTGCTACTTGTGGTGTAGCTAACACTCCAGGGGTTATTTGGTTAACTTGAAGCACATGAACTGTACTATATCCCATACATGAAGGTACTCTTGTTGATTGTGTAGCTCTTCTAAAATGAGTGCTTGTTGTTAATGTAGATGGAGGAAGATAACTCGCCCCTGTAGCTCCAGTAATATCAGTAAATGTAACACCTAAATCTATAGATTGTTGCCATTGATATGAAATACCCGCTCCAGCACCTGTACCTCCTGTAACTGTTATTCTAGTAGGCGTATCGCCTACACAAACAACCTGACTAGGAGAAGTTACTCCAGAATTCCTAAGGTCTGGGGCTACGGTAACTAAAAATGGATTACTATAAACATCACATCTTATGTTACTACTCGGATTTACTATCCTTCTTCTAAAATATGTACTCTGAGTTAGTCCTACTGCGGTATATGTAGAAGTAATACTCGTTGTGCCTCGTATAATATCTCTCCAATTAATATTATCGGTAGAACTTTGCCATTGATAATTAGTTGTTGAGGTTGCAGGAACTGCAACGCCATTTATTACACCTGAAGCTGTCGAAGTAAAAACAGCATTACCTCCAAAACAAGTAGAAACTGTACCTGAAATTACACCTGCTACTAAAGTATCTTTTATCAAACGTATGCTCGTCTGGGTAGAACACCCAGAACTTGCAATAATTACAGTTGCTGTAACGCTATTGCTCAAAGCAGTAGGATGTGTATATGTACTCACCGTACTAGGCCCTTGAACTGAAGTATTGTCTATAAAAAACTCATAAGTACCTCCACCTGTAGCAGTTAACATTACTGTATCTCCATCACAGAAAGAATTTCCTGAAGTAGAGCTAGATGTAAGAGTTACTCTAGGAATAGTTTGAATTGTTATTGTAGCTAAATCTGAAATACTTGTACAAGTTATAACACCCGCACTGGTTACCATAACCCTATAATAACTTGTTACAGTAGGTATCCATGCTGCGCCTTGTGGAAAACTAAGTATTGTACTTGTAGCCGCTATATTAGCCCAAACACTCCTGTCTGTGGATTGTTGCCACTGATAGGTTATTGTACCTCCAGTAGCTGCTGTGCCAGTCAACACCATATCATTTGGTAATGTCCCACAAATCGTTTGGTTTGCATTCGATATTGTCCCTGGATTAAACCGTGCCTGAACTGTAATACGTATTGAATTTGTAGGAGAACTACAACGAGAACCATTATAATTTGCAAAATCTATTCTCCTAAAATGAGTCGTTTGAGTAAGTGCTCCTGGGGAATAATTAATAAAAGTTGCACCGGTAATATCAGTCCAAGTAATATTATTAACCGACTGCTGCCATTGATATGAAATAGTACCTATGCCAGTTGTTGCTGCAGTCCCAGTTATAGCAGCAGGAGTCCCCCCTTCACATAACGTTGCTACTTGTGGTGTAGCTAACACTCCAGGGGTTACTTGGTTAACTTGAAGCACATGAACTGTACTATATCCTATACATGAAGGTACTCTTGTTGATTGTGTGGCTCTTCTAAAATGAGTACTTGTTGTTAATGTAGATGGGGGAAGATAACTCGCTCCTGTAGCTCCAGTAATATCAGTAAATGTAACACCTAAATCTATAGATTGTTGCCATTGATATGAAATACCCGCTCCAGCACCTGTACCTCCTGTAACTGTTATTCTAGTAGGGGTATCACCTACACAAACAACCTGACTAGGAGAAGTTACTCCAGAATTCCTAAGATCTGGAGCTACGGTAACTAAAAATGGATTACTATAAACATCACATCTTATGTTACTACTCGGATTTACTATCCTTCGCCTAAAATATGTACTCTGAGTTAGTCCTACTGAAGTATATGTAGACGTACTCGTTGTCCCTTGTAAAATATCGTTCCAATTAATATTGTCGGTAGAACTTTGCCACTGATAATTGGTTGTCGAATCTGCCCGAACTGCAACACCATTTATTGTACCTGATGATAGTGACGTAAAAACAGCATTACCCCCAAAACAAGTAGAAACTGTACCTGAAATTGTACCTGCTACTAAAACATCTTTTATCAAACGTATGCTCGTCTGGGTAGAACACCCTGAATTTGAAACAATTACAGTTGCTGTAACGCTATTGCTCAAAGCAGTAGGATGTGTATATGTGCTAACCCTACTAGGCCCTTGAACTGAAGTATTATCTATAAAAAATTCATAAGTGCCTCCACCTGTAGCAGTTAACATTACTGTATCTCCATCACAGAAAGAATTCCCTGAAGTAGAGCTAGATGTAAGAGTTATTATTGAAGGAGTTTGAACTGTTATTGTAGCTAAATCTGAAATACTTGTACAAGTTACCGTATCCATATTGGTTACCACAACCCTATAATAACTTGTTACAGTAGGTATCAGAGGCGATCCAGATGGAAAACTAAGCATTGTAGTTGTAGCCCCAGCTATATTAGCCCAAACACTCCTGTCTGTAGATTGTTGCCATTGGTAGGTTATTGTACCTCCAGTACCTGTGCCAGTCAACACCATATCATTTGGTAATGTCCCACAAATCGTTTGGTTTGCATTCGATATTGTCCCTGGATCAACCCGTGCCTGAACTGTAATACGTATTGAATTTGTAGAAGAACTACAACGAGAACCATTATAATTTGCAAAATCTATTCTCCTAAAATGAGTCGTTTGAGTAAGTGTACCTGAAGAATAATTAATAAAAGTTGCACCGCTAATATCAGCCCAAGTAATATTATTAATGGACTGCTGCCATTGATATGAAATAGTACCTATACCAGTTGTTGCTGCAGTCCCAGTTATAGCAGCAGGGGTTTCTCCTTCACATAACGTTGCTACTTGTGGTGTAGCTAACACTCCAGGGGTTACTCGGTTAACTTGAAGCACATGAACTGTACTATATCCCATACATGAAGGTACTGCAGTTGACCGTGTAGCTCTTCTAAAATGAGTACTTGTTGTTAATGTAGATGGGGGAAGATAACTCGCCCCTGTAGCTCCAGTAATATCAGTAAATGTAACACCTAAGTCTGTAGATTGTTGCCATTGATACGAAAGACCTCCTCCTGCACCTGTACCTCCTGTAACTATTATTCTAGTAGGAGTATCACCTACACAAACAACCTGACTAGGAGAAGTTACTCCAGAATTCCTAAGGTCTGGGGCTACGGTAACTAAAAATGAATTACTATAAACATCACATCTTATGTTACTACTCGGATTTACTATCCTTCTCCTAAAATATGTACTCTGAGTTAATCCTCCTGAAGTATATGTAGACGTACTCGTTGTGCCTTGTAAAATATCTCTCCAATTAATATTATCGGTAGAACTTTGCCACTGATAATTAGTTGTCGAATCTGCCCGAACTGCAACACCATTTATTGTACCTGATGATAGTGACGTAAAAACAGCATTCCCTCCAAAACAAGTAGAAACTGTACCTGAAATTGTACCTGCTACTAAAACATCTTTTATCAAACGTATGCTCGTCTGGGTAGAACACCCAGAATTTGAAACAATTACAGTTGCTGTAACGCTATTGCTCAAAGCAGTAGGATGTGTATATGTACTCACCCTACTAGGCCCTTGAACTGAAGTATTATCTATAAAAAATTCATAAGTGCCTCCACCCGTAGCAGTTAACATTACTGTATCTCCATCACAAAAAGAATTCCCTGAAGTAGAGCTAGATGTAAGAGTTATTATTGAAAGAGTTTGAACTGTTATTGTAGCTAAATCTGAAATACTTGTACAAGTTACCGTATCCATATTGGTTACCACAACCCTATAATAACTTGTTACAGTAGGTATCCATGCTGCGCCTTGTGGAAAACTAAGTGTCGTACTTGTTACCGCTATATTAGCCCAAATATTCCTGTCTGTGGATTGTTGCCATTGGTAGGTTATTGTACCTCCAGTACCTGTACCAGTCAACACCATATCATTTGGTAATGTCCCACAAATCGTTTGGTTTGCATTCGATATTGTCCCTGGGTCAACCCGTGCCTGAACTGCAATACGTATTGAGTTTGTAGAAGAACTACAACGAGAACCATTATAATTTGCAAAATCTATTCTCCTAAAATGAGTCGTTTGAGTAAGTGCTCCTGGGGAATAATTAATAAAAGCTGCACCGCTAATATCAGTCCAATTAACATTATTAACCGACTGCTGCCATTGATATGAAATAGTACCTATACCAGTTGTTGCCGCAGTCCCAGTTATAGCAGCAGGAGTCCCCCCTTCACATAACGTTGCTACTTGTGATGTAGCTAACACTCCAGGGGTTACTCGGTTAACTTGAAGCACATGAACTGTACTATATCCCATACATGAAGGTACTGCAGTTGACCGTGTAGCTCTTCTAAAATGAGTACTTGTTGTTAATGTAGATGGAGGAAGATAACTCGCCCCTGTAGCTCCAGTAATATCAGTAAATGTAACACCTAAATCTATAGATTGTTGCCATTGATACGAAAGACCTCCTCCTGCACCTGTGCCTCCTGTAACTATTATTCTAGTAGGCGTATCACCTACACAAACAACCTGACTAGGAGAAGTTACTCCAGAATTCCTAAGGTCTGGAGCTACGGTAACTAAAAATGAATTACTATAAACATCACACCTTATGTTACTACTCGGATTTACTATCCTTCTCCTAAAATACGTACTCTGAGTTAATCCTACTGCGGTATATGTAGACGTACTCGTTGTCCCTTGTAAAATATCTCTCCAATTAATATTATCGGTAGAACTTTGCCACTGATAATTAGTTGTTGAGGTTGCAGGAACTGCAACACCATTTATTGTACCTGATGATAGTGACGTAAAAACAGCATTACCCCCAAAACAAGTAGAAACTGTACCTGAAATTGTACCTGCTACTAAAACATCTTTTATCAAACGTATGCTCGTCTGGGTAGAACATCCTGAATTTGAAACAATTACAGTTGCTGTAACGCTATTGCTCAAAGCAGTAGGATGTGTATATGTACTCACCGTACTAGGTCCTTGAACTGAAGTATTGTCTATAAAAAATTCATAAGTGCCTCCACCTGTAGCAGTTAACATTACTGTATCTCCATCACAAAAAGAATTTCCTGAAGTAGAGCTAGATGTAAGAGTTATTATTGAAGGAGTTTGAACTGTTATTGTAGCTAAATCTGAAATACTTGTACAAGTTACCGTATCCATATTGGTTACCACAACCCTATAATAACTTGTTACAGTAGGTATCAGAGGCGATCCAGATGGAAAACTAAGTGTTGTAGTTGTAGCACCAGGTATATTAGCCCAAAAACTCCTGTCTGTAGATTGTTGCCATTGGTAGGTTATTGTACCTCCAGTACCTGTGCCAGTCAACACCATATCATTTGGTAATGTCCCACAAATAGTTTGGTTTGCATTCGATATTGTCCCTGGATCAACTCGTGCCTGAACTGCAATACGTATTGAATTTGTAGAAGAACTACAACGAGAACCATTATAATTTGCAAAATCTATTCTCCTAAAATGAGTCGTTTGAGTAAGTGTACCTGAAGAATAATTAATAAAAGTTGCACCGTTAATATCAGCCCAAGTAATATTATTAATGGACTGCTGCCATTGATATGAAATAGTACCTATGCCGGTTGTTGCCGCAGTCCCAGTTATAATAGCAGGAGTCTCCCCCTCACATAAAGTTGCTACTTGTGATGTAGCTAACACTCCAGGGGTTATTTGGTTAACTTGAAGTACATGAATTGTACTATATTCTATACATGAAGGTACTCTTGTTGATTGTGTAGCCCTCCTAAACTGAGTCGTCGAAGTTAATGTAGATGGGGGCGTATAATTTATACCTATAGCTCCAGAAATATCAGTAAATGTACCCCCTGAGTCTATAGATTGTTGCCATTGATAGGAAATACCCGCTCCTGAAGGAGCTCCGCCTGTAACTGTTAACATAGTAGGCGTATCACCTATACAAACGGTCTGAGTGGGTGGCGTTATAGTAGCACCTCTAAGATCTGGTGCTACATTAACTAAAATCGGATTTGTATAAACCTCACAAGATTTACCATTAGAGATACTCACTAATTTTCTTCTAAAATAAGTGGTCTGGGTTAATCCTACTGCGGTGTATGTAGACGTATTTGTTGTGCCTTGTAAAATATCGTTCCAATTACTATTATCTGTAGAGCTTTGCCATTGATAATTGGTTGTCGAATCTGCCCGAACTGCAACACCATTTATTGTACCTGAAGCTGTTGAAGTAAAAGCAGCATCTCCTCCAAAACAAGCAGAAACTACACCTGAAATTGTACCCGCATTTAAATCATCTTTTATTAAGCGTATATCTCTCCGAATAGAACATGCACCATTTCTAACAATTACTGATGCAGTAACAGTGTTAGTAAAAGCAGCATAAGTATAAGTACTCTGTGCACCTGGCCCCTGAACAGAAACATTATTTATATAAAATTGATACGTACCTCCACCTGTAGCGGTAAGTGTTGCCGAATCTCCATCACAAAAAGTATTCCCTGAACTAGAATCGGATGTAAGAGCTACTCCCGCAGTATTTTGAACTGTTACTGTAGTTAGATTAGAAATACTTGTACAAGTTACCACATCCACATTGGTTACCACAACTCTATAATATGTTGTTAATGTAGGTATCCATGCTGCTCCTTGTGGAAAACTAAGTATTGTAGTTGTAGCCCCAGCTATATTAGCCCAAACATTTCTATCATTAGATTGTTGCCACTGATAGGTTATTATATTACCTGAACCTGTATTTATCAGCACCAAATCGCTTGGCAATGTGCCACAAATAGTTTGAGCTGCATTTGAAATTATTCCTGGGTCAATCCGTGCCTGAACATTAACTTCTATTCTAGTAGTTGTACCTAAAGCAGAAGGACCTGTTCCCGTAGCCCTAGCGAAAAACATATCTCCGTTCAGAACATCAGTAGTAGTATATGTTGTGCTAGCCCCATTTTGAACAGATACTGGAGCTGATACTCCCCGTATTCTAAAAAAGTTATAAGCATATGTACTTGTAGGGGCTCCATTACCAGGAGCAGCAGTAAAAGTTACAGCGGTATTTTCGCAAATTGTAATTGTAGCAGTCGTTCCGCCTTGTCCAGTAGACAGTGTAGGGTTTATTGTAGCTTGCCCAGAGACAAATAAAAAGCCTCCAAAAAATAGAAAAGTTATATATACAAAAAGCCTGTTAAAACAACAACGTCGAAAAGACTGCATAAGATTTAATACCTTAAGTTATACAAAGTTATAAATTTTAACAACTTTCTGTTAATTATACCTTAGTTTTTTAACGTAAAAAATCAATTATTAGTATATGTAAAGCCTTTTAAAATATAGTTTTTATAATATTTTTTATTATAAACCAGACTCTTCAATTTTATAAATTCTTTTTTCTTAATTTTTTCATAAGTAAAAATTAAGAAAAAAGCGGTTAAATATTTACGTGAATGTACTACATATAGCCCTTATCCTTCATCCAATCGTCGTTGTACATTTTACCAACATATCTTGAGCCCGAATCGTGAAAAAGGACAACTACTACGTCATCTTTTGTGAAATTATTTTTTAACTGAAGTAACCCTTTAATCGCTGCACCAGATGAGTTTCCTGCAAAGACACCTTCTTCTAATGCTAGTTTTCTTGTATAAACCGCAGCATCTTTATCAGTAACTTTTTCAAAATGATCAATTAAACTAAAATCTACATTTTGGGGAAGGATATCTTCTCCAATTCCTTCGGTTACATAAGGATATATCTCATTTTCATCAAAAACACCTGTTTCGTGATACTTCTTAAAAACTGACCCATACGTATCGATTCCCCATATTTTTATATTTGGGTTCTTCTCTTTAAGAAATTTAGCAATACCCGAAATAGTTCCACCTGTTCCGACACCTACAACAAAATGCGTTATTTTACCGTCGGTTTGTTTCCATACTTCTGGTCCTGTTTGCTCATAATGTGCTAAAGTGTTCGAAGGATTATCGTATTGATTGACATACCAAGAGTTAGGAGTTTCTTCAGAAATACGTTTAGACGTTGAATAATACGATTGTGGATCTTCGGGAGCTACATCTGTTGGGCAAACAATTACCTCTGCTCCTAAGCCTTTTAGTATATCAAACTTTTCTTTCGATTGTTTATCTGTTGATACACAAATTAATTTATACCCTTTTACAATAGCCGCTAATGCAAGCCCCATTCCTGTGTTCCCTGAAGTACCTTCGACAATAGTCCCTCCTGGTTTTAAACGCCCGTCCTTTTCCGCATCTTCAACCATTTTAATTGCCATACGGTCTTTTATAGAATTACCAGGGTTAAAACTTTCTATCTTTGCCAGAACTAAGGCTTCTACTGAATTTGTTATTTTATTTAAGCGAACCAAAGGCGTGTTACCTATCGTTTGCAAAATATTTTCTGCATATTGCATAAACGTAAAATATATTGTGCAAATTACATTAATTGAATGGCATAAAGTAAAAAAACAATTAATTTTTTATTGAACTCGCATAATCTTCGACGGGTCTATTTTGCTTACCACAAAAGAAGGTATCCAAAGCAAAAACAGGCAGATTATAACAATGCCAATATTTAATATTAAAAAATTAGGTAGCGATAATAAAATTGGCACTTCGGAGACATAATATGTAATCGGATCGAGAGTAATCCAATTAAATTTTTGTTGCCCAAATAGCAACCCTAAACCAATAACATTTCCAATCACTAATCCTTTAAATATTATATAAATTGCATTCCATAAAAACACTTTTTGTATAAGCGTATTTTTAGCGCCCATTGACTTTAATAAACCAATCATTTTTGCTCGTTCTAATATTAAAATCAACAATGCTGTGGTCATATTTAACACAGCTACTAAAATCATTAAAAAAAGAATAACTGCAATATTAAAGTCGAACAAAGAAATCCATTCGAATAAACCAGGGAATATTTGGTCAACAGAAATCACATCAATATGCGGAGGGAGTGCATTGTATATTTTTAAGTTTTGTTGTTCTACATTAGCTCCTTTTTTCAAAAAAACCTCAAAACCACCTACCTCATCAGCACTCCAGCGGTTTATTCTTTGAATATGTCTTATGTCTCCTAACAAGTACGTAGAGTCGAAATCTGGAAAACCCGTCTCATACAAGCCAACTATTTTAAAAACCCTTGTGTTGGGGGTTCCTGTCTTTGAGGCACTTTGAAAATAGGCTGTAATTCGGTCGCCAACCCCTACATTTAAGCGTTTAGATAATGTTTCTGTAAGAAGAATTTCAGAAGTAAGACTGTCTTTTGTGTTTGGAAACCTCCCAGAAACCATATAAGAACTTAAGTTCTCCCAGTTATAATCTACCCCTACCCCTTTTACTATAACACCCTCAAAATCAGTTTTAGATTTTACTAAAGCTGCTTTGCTTACAACTCTTTGAATATGTTTGATACTCTCTTTGTCGTTCCAATATTTTTCGTTCAATTCTGATAATTGAATAGGACGTATTGATATTTTAGAATTATTATTTTCAAATGGCGTTATATTGAGATCTCCTGTAAAAACTACAGTTTTATTTTTAATTTCTTCTTTAAGTCCTAACCCAGTAGCAACAGCAATTAACATCGTTACTATACCCAAAGCAATTGAAATAATTGCAATTTTTATAATTTGACTTGATGTACTACCTTTATTTGTACCTTGAGTGCGCATTCGATGCGCTAAAAACAATTCGAAATTCAAATTTATACTTCTATGGTTATTACATTCAAAAATACATTTTTATTATCGTTTTGGTTAAGTGTCTTTGCTTTTAACTTATTACAAGCTCAAATTATTTTAGGCGCAGAACAAGTTGATCATTACTTACCCTTTTTACAAAATAAAAATGTGGGGGTAGTAGCGCATGCATCTAGCTTAATTAAAAATAAGAATAGTTCAACACACTTAATCGATTCTCTTTTATCTCTAAAAATTAAAATCAAAAAAGTATTCGCTCCAGAACATGGTTTTAGAAGCAAAGCCGATAATGGAGCTGATATTTCTAACTCAATAGACCCCAAAACAAAATTGCCAATAATTTCGTTACACGGAAAACACAAGAAACCTCAGCACAATGACTTACAAGATATTGAAATTATAGTATTCGATATTCAAGATGTAGGAGTGCGTTTTTATACCTACATCTCTACTTTACACCTAGTAATGGAAGCCTGTGCCGAAAATAATATTCCACTCCTTGTGCTAGATCGTCCTAATCCAAACGCACACTATATTGACGGACCAGTTATGGAAAATAAATTTAAAAGTTTTTTAGGCATGCACAATGTTCCGATTGTTTATGGTTTAACCATTGGTGAGTATGCAAAAATGATTAATAATGAAGGATGGTTAAATAATCAAGTTAAATGTAATCTTACTGTCGTACCACTAAAAAATTATACACACAAAACACCCTACGTTTTACCTATTCGTCCTTCTCCTAATTTGCCAAATAGTAAATCTATCAACCTATATCCTAGCCTATGCCTATTGGAACAAACATCCATTAGTATTGGTCGGGGAACAGAAATGCAATTTCAAATTTATGGACATCCTGATTTTTCGGATTATAACTTTAGTTTTACGCCCATGCCAAACTTTGGAGCAAAATACCCTAAGCTAAAAGGGGAACTATGCAAGGGGGTGGACTTAAGAAATTATCCGAAAGTTAATAAAATTGAGTTGAGTTGGATTTTAGATGCCTACAATAAAATTGAAAACAAAGAAAGCTTTTTCTTTAAACGATTTGCATACATCGCTGGGACTAAAAAATTGCAAAAACAAATTAAAAAAGGAAAATCTGAAAAAAAGATTAAAGCTAGTTGGAAAAAAGATTTAATGGCTTTTCGAAAAATTAGAGCGAAGTATTTATTATACAAAGACTAGACTTTAACTAAGCTTTTCATTCGCTCAACAATATCAAATGCCGCTGGACAAATAAACGTATTGGCTATAGTCAAATCGGCTATTTGATATACTTTCTTACGATTTGTATGTGGAAATTCCCTACAAGCTTTAGGTCTTACGCTATAAATTGAACAATTATTATTTTCTAAAAAAGCACAAGGTGTTTTCTTTAAAACCACATCATTATCATTGTCAATAAGCAAATATTCTTGTTCAAACTGAGCAGGCTTTAGCCCTAAGTATTTTGAAATTCTATCAACATCTTGCTTATTAAAAAGTGGGCTAGTCGTTTTGCAACAATTGGCACAAAGCGTACAATCAGTTTCTGAAAAAACATCCTCATGAATTTCAGCTACTTTTATATCTAACTTTTTAGGGACACGTTTTTTTATTTTATTAAAAAACTTTTTCGTTTCCAATACTTTCTCTTTAGCCTGTTTTGGAAGTATTTCGAGGCGTTCTGTATATTCTATTTCAGTTTTGTCTGTAATCAAAATAATAGTGTCAACTCGTTATGGGATATTCAAATACTTATGGGTTTGCAATGAAACTTTCCATTTTGGGTTCTTCAACACATAGTCAACCATTTGAGGCATCATTTGTTCGCGTTTACTCCATTCGGGTTGTAAAAACAAACAGCAGTTTTCCGAAACATATTTTGCCTGTTCTTCCGCAAATTCAAAATCACTCTTATTATGGATAATAACTTTCAACTCATCTGCTATCTGATAGGTCTCTTTAGTCGGTAATTTTGTTTTTTTTGGCGATAAGCAAAACCAATCCCAAGAACCACTTAAACTATATGCACCAGAAGTTTCGATATGTGTGGCTATACCTAATTTTTTAAGCGCAGACGTCAAAGGTGTCATAGACCACATAAGCGGTTCTCCGCCAGTAACCACAACAGTATTTGACCATTTTTTGGCTTCTCTCACTATATCATCAACAGCAGTCGGCGGATGCAATTTTGCATTCCAACTTTCTTTTACATCGCACCAATGACACCCCACATCGCACCCCCCTATTCTAATAAAATATGCTGCACTCCCCTTGTGATATCCTTCACCTTGCAAAGTATAAAAAGCCTCCATAAGAGGTAAATAAATACCTTGTTCTACTTTTTGTTCCAAGTCAGTCTCTGTCATCGGGCAAAGATAATTTAATATTGAAACCTGTATTAAATTAATTAAGTACAATTAATAAAAATATTATATTTGAGTATGCAAAAAATAGCACCTTTTCATTTAGCAATACCTGTCCACGATATAACAATCGCTAGAGATTTTTATGAAAACACCCTAGGTTTCAATGTAGGAAGAACAAGCGAGGAATGGGCAGATTATAATTTTTTTGGGCATCAACTAGTACTACACGAAGATAAAACACATAAAGGATATAAACACTTCAACGAAGTAGATGGGAAATCGGTGCCTGTACCTCATTTTGGTGTGGTCTTGCCTTGGGATGATTTTCAAGAGTTCAGCTCACATTTACAATCGAAAAATATTGAATTTGAAATTGAACCTTACCTAAGGTTCGAGGGTTTAGCTGGTGAACAAATGACGCTCTTTTTCTACGACCCTTCGGGGAATGCTTTAGAGTTTAAGTGCTTTAAAAACATAGACCAGTTATTTGCTAGCTAATAGACTAAGCGTTATTTTCTGTCTTAATTTTTATTGCTTTAATATCCTTATTTTTAATAGTTTCATTATTATTTAATTTGAGATAAGCTGAGTTTAATATTACGCGCTCTTTTAATAATTTACCATTTTTCAATTCAATATTTACTATTTGAAAACCCATCCCTTGTTCTGGTTGATTCTCCAAGTAGTTAGAAAAACTATTTGAAAGGTGTAATTTATTTTCCATACTCTCTTTTTTCAATATATGTCTTTTCCGAAGTACCTTTTTCAAAATAGGCTTCAATTCCTCCTCCATTATGACTAAATGCTGGTTGAACAATTCCTTTTTGAAAAATATCACCTATTTTAGGTTTAATGTAAAATGACCATTTTATTTTTTCGTTATTTGGCAAAGCATATCTATCAATCGGATCATTACCATTTCTAACACAGTTTTCGTAATCTTCATTTGTAGTAGTATATGAACCGTCTTTTAGCCTATTGTTTTCAAAATCTATTCTTTTATCATCTTCATATGCGGAAATCCTAACAAAAGTATCAAACCCATTTGCTTCTTCTTTCGGGTTATCTTTTGCTCCTGCAGTACCTTCATTATACATTTTCGTAGATTCAAAAGCCATAAAACCTTTTGTTGAAGGTCCTTCAAGAATTTTAATTGTATCTATATCAAGATGCATAAACCAAGAAGCCTCTAATGCTTCACTATAACTTTTGTTTATTATTCTTTCTCTGTTACTTGTGAAATCTGAATTTAACTCAACAGCCAAGTTTGTATTATAAACAACATATTTTCTAAGTTGGTATTTTTTGTATTGAGAAGCCTCTATAATTTGATAACCCATCCCTGTTTCTGGTTTATCCAAAAGTTTTTTTGCTTCTGAGTCGTAAATCCTATATATCATATTAAAGTTCTTCTAAATATAGTAAATATAATTATTATATTACCAACAACCTCATAAAAAGCTATATAGCGTTATTTTCTATCTCATACGTCAAAATTTGAAGCCCATCATCAAATGACAAACGTTCAATAATTTTCCAATTTGCTTTTGTTGTCGATTGCCCAAATAGCCTTATTCCTTCCCCTATTATTATTGGGTTTAATTTTATTTTTAGTTGGTCAATTAGCCCATTATCGAGCAACCAACCCGCAAACTGTCCGCCTCCACATAGATACACATCTGTTTTTGAGTTAGCTCTAATCTCTTTTACACGTTCAATAGATTTTGTCTCTATATGAACATTATTTGCACGTTTCTTCAACTGTATTGAATCTGAAAAAATATGATGTTGCATATGAGGATAAGCAGCTTGCCCTGGTTCAAGCCCAAACTTATATCCAAACTCATAAGTTCTGCGTCCCATAATTACAGTCTCAAACTTTTTAAGGTCGGATAAATATTTTTCTACGCCCTCTCCGTTTGGGCTAAACTGACTAATATCATCATCTTTCCCTGCAATAAAGCCGTCTAATGAAATTGCTACATAATAGACTATTTTTTGCATTTCTATAATTCTAAGTACTTACAATTCAAACACATCATTAATCCGTGCAATTCTATACCCTTTCTCAATTATTATTTTGGTTTCATCGCTGTTGGGGTCAATTACAGGGTTGGTATGGTTAAAATGAATGAAAATAATTTTATTCTTTTCTTGTTTATTTAATCCCTTAAACTGTTCTAAACTCTCTATAATAAAAGGATGAGGAATTTGAGTAATATCCCTATTATTAATTTCTTTTCCGCTATAGAACGTAGCATCTAAAAATGCGTAATCTACTTTCTTAATTTCATCAATAATATTTTTATCCCATTTACTCCACTTGTCAATATCTGGAATAAATAATGCACTTTTATTTGGCCCTTTAATCGTATAGCCTACGGTTTCGGAGTACTCATCTCTGTGTGGCACCAAAAAAGGAGTTACTTTAATAGCCTCCGATAATTGAATTTCTTTTCCGTCCTCCATTACGTTTAAACTCACGTTTTCTCTTATTATAAGCTGACTCCAAGGGCCATTAGTTGTGAGGTATTCTTTCATCTTTGGCATAGTATAAACAGGGACGTTCTTAGCATCCATAGCTTCTTTTCCCAAAAACATTAATCCAGTATAATGTCCTATGTGTGCGTGAGTTAAAAAAATACCGTCTGGGGTTTCTTTTTCGCTTTGCTTCTCGTATTGAGTAAGTCGTTTTATTTGTCTCCCCATATCGGGAGTGGCTTCAAATAAATACGTTTTGCTTTCTGTGGGGTCTATCAAACCTAGTGCAACTACTTGTCTGTCGTTATCTGGGTTTTCGAATAAATGAACACAACACTCTTTTTTACATCCAATTTGTGGGGAACCTGCATCTTGTATTGTCCCAAGCACAACTATAGAGGTTTTGCTAATACTTTGTGTGTGTGTTTCTTTTGCCTTTTGGGTGTTTTCAGAATGCTTTTTCTCTACACATGAAAACATAAAAATTATAAAAAAGAAAATATAATATTTTTTCATAGTGTATCTTAATTTAAGGTTATTATGCCTATCACCTTTTGTTCCGTTCCCTTGCCAATAAGGTGTTTTGCAACAGCATGGCAATGGTCATAGGGCCTACGCCCCCTGGTAC
Source organism: Candidatus Arcticimaribacter sp. (assembly GCA_965277835.1). Lineage (GTDB taxonomy): Bacteria > Bacteroidota > Bacteroidia > Flavobacteriales > Flavobacteriaceae > Arcticimaribacter. The sequence continues at coordinate 907,752 of OZ255841.1, forward strand.
TGGGGTTATAAAACTAGATTTTTTAGCAACCTCATCATAAGCAACATCGCCTTTAATTACATAGCCTTTGGGGTGCGATGCATCAGAAACACGGGTAATTCCTACATCAATAACTACAACGCCATCTTTAACCATATCTGCGGTTAAAAACTCGGGGACTCCCAATGCCGAAATAATAATATCTGCCTGACGCGTTAAATCCGCTAAGTTCTGTGTTCTACTATGTGCTAAGGTTACTGTGGCGTTGGCGTTCTCTCCTTTTTGACTCATCAAAATACTTATGGGTCTGCCTACAATATGACTTCGTCCTATAACTACACAATGTTTACCAGACGTAGGGACATTGTATCGTTTTATTAATTGCATGATTCCAAAAGGAGTAGCAGGTATAAATGTATCTAAATCGAGAGCCATTCGTCCAAAGTTTGTGGGGTGAAACCCATCTACATCCTTGTTGGGGTCAATTGCCAACAAAATACGTTCTTCGTTAATATGTTTAGGTAACGGAAGTTGTACTATATATCCATCGAGCGTTTGATCTTCATTTAGTTTTTCAATGTGCTTCAATAAATCTTCCTCGCTAATCGAATCTTCGAGCTGTACAAGTGTAGACTCGAACCCTACTTGCTTGCACGACCGCACCTTACTGCCCACATAGGTTAGACTTGCGCCATCATTACCCACTAAGACTGCTGCCAAATGAGGCACACGTTTGCCTTGGTCTTTTAGTGCAGTTACCTTAACTTTAATTTCTTCTTTTATCTCTTGCGAGGTTTTCTTTCCGTCTAATAAAACCATAATTTTTAACGTAATCCTTGAAGCATTTGCATCATATTTCTTCCTTTCCCTCCTTGCATCATTTTCATCATTTTACTCATTTGGTGAAATTGTTTTACCATTTGGTTTACTTCGCCAATATCACGCCCTGCCCCTTTTGCTATTCTCTTTTTTCGGCTCATATCCAATAATTCGGGCTTTGTTCTTTCTGCCGGTGTCATCGAACCTATCATTGCTTCGATATATTTGAATGCGTCATCGTCTATATCAACATCCTTTACCGCTTTTCCTACTCCAGGAATCATCCCTACAAGGTCTTTCATGTTCCCCATTTTCTTAACCTGCTGAATTTGAGAAAGAAAATCATCAAACCCAAATTGATTTTTGGCGAGTTTCTTACTTATTTTTCGGGCTTCTTCTTCGTCAAACTGTTCTTGTGCTTTTTCTACTAAAGAGACAACATCGCCCATACCCAAAATACGGTCTGCCATACGGTCGGGGTAAAAAATGTCGAGCGCGTCCATTTTTTCACCAGTTCCAACAAACTTAATCGGTTTCTGAACTACTGTTTTTATTGACAATGCTGCCCCACCTCTTGTGTCTCCGTCTAACTTTGTAAGAACAACGCCGTCGAAATTTAAAGTATCGTGAAACGCTTTAGCCGTATTCACTGCATCTTGCCCTGTCATTGAATCTACAACAAAAAGCGTTTCATCAGGCTTAACCTTTTTATGAATATCCGAAATTTCTTTCATCAACGCCTCGTCAACTGCCAAGCGACCTGCGGTATCTATAATGACTACATCGTGTTTATTTGCTTTGGCAAAAGCAACCCCATCCGATGCAATTTTAACTGGATTTTTCTCTTCTAGGTTTTTATAAATTCCTGCACCTACCTGCTCGGCAACTACCGTTAATTGGTCAATCGCTGCAGGTCGATATACATCGCAAGCTACCAAAAGTGGGTTCTTTGCTTTTTTGTTTTTTAAAAATAATGCCAGTTTCCCCGAGAACGTAGTTTTACCAGAACCTTGAAGCCCCGACATTAAAATAACACTGGGTTTAGATGCCAAATTAACACCCACGGCTTCGCTCCCCATGAGTTCGGTTAGTTCGTCTTTTACGACCTTAACCAACAATTGCCCAGGGTTTAGCGTGGTTAACACCTCTTGCCCTATTGCTTTTTCTTTAACTCGGCTGGTAAACTCTTTTGCTATTTTGAAATTAACATCGGCATCGAGCAATGCTCTTCGCACTTCTTTTAGCGTCTCCGCTACATTAACTTCTGTAATCTTCCCGTGCCCTTTCAGTACCTGAAAGGCCTTGTCTAATTTACTGCTTAAATTGTCGAACATAAATATTAACTAAAAAGCAAATTTAAGTTTTTTGAATGAATATTAATTTTTGTAAAAAGAATATTATTCTTATATTATACATAATATGCTATTATAAAAACACCTATTAACTTTTACTAGTGTAATAATAAAAGAAAAACTAATATTTTAAATGATAGAAACAGGCGTTTATTGGACTGTAATAATTACCCTTTTGGGGGTAGCCTACCCTATACTCTTACAAGTAATAGCAAAAATTGACGAAATATATTCATCAAGTCTAGTTGTTGAATTATTTGACGAAGAGCCTCTAAAAAAACGATTTAAAAAACTACTAGTTATTTCACTTATAATTTCACTTATATGGTCATTAAAACTTAAGCCTATTAATGCATTATCAAAGCTAAGCTACTTGCTTGACAATTCTGCGGTAATACTATTAATCATTTCCTCTATATCCCTTGTTATATCATTTATATTATTAGTCAATAAAATTATTACATATTATATACCCTCTAAATTTGTTAAATATCTAATCAAAAAACATAGAGAAAAATTAGAAAAAAACAAGAAAGACAATGAATTAAAATACTTTAAAGCTATTGGGGATGTTCTTTTATATTCTATTAACAGAAACAATGCCTCCTTAACTAAAACTATTTCTAACGAACTTTATACTGAGTTTAGAAAAATAAGAGATGATGCAGGAGAACAACCTATAGTTTATCCTATCGCTTATTATGAATTAGTTTATACAATAATCAAAGAGCTCATATTATTAAATAATCAAAGATTTGCAAATATTCAAGTAAGAACTTTAGGAAGTGTTTTGTTGTTGGGTGAAGCGTTTAAGTTTAGGGTATCTGAAGACACATATAATTGGATGTGGCGTAATTTAATTTTAGCTATTCAAAACGAAAGAGACGATATGGTATTGGACCATTGGGAAACAGCACATCAATTTATTTCATATAGCCGAATAACTGATATCATTGAACTAGAGTATGACCCTACTAATGAAGATATTAAAAACAAAGAAGTTGTAGATGAAAAAAGGAAGGGAAATCATAAAAGGTTCTTGGAGTTTCATTATGCACTAGGCGGCGTACTCCTATACAAAAAGCGCTATTCGTGTATTAAACAAATTTTTAGTTATACACAATCTCACCCTCCAAAATATGATTTACTCCCTGAGAATATGACTGAAATTTTTCAATTCTATAGTGAGTTTAGAAACCCATACAACACTAAATATATTTGGATATCCCACTTATATCCATTTCCAGACCCACGTGGAATAACATCTGATAGGATTATAAAGAAATGGATTTCATCTTATTTCACCCTTCTTTTTTTAAGGCAATATTCAATAATTCAATACTACATACCTACCTTCCCAACTATTCCTAAATCTCAAAGCGAAATTAAAAGTTGGATTGATGCTATGGATTTCTTTGAAAAACTAGTTACCGAACATCTAAATAATAAAGAGCTATTATCTGCTACAAATTTGGATTTTATTACCCCAAAATGGTACAATAAAAATAAAAAACAACACCCTATACACTTTATTAAAGAATTAAAGAAAAAGTTAGAAGAGGGATATGAACAAAACGCTAAAAAAGCATCAATCTCAGAAAATAAGGTAAAACAATTTGAGCAATCAACTAAAGATAAAATTGAAGAAACTGTAAATAATTTGTATGAAATAAAAAATAAAGAGCCTATTGAGGGGGACACTGATAAATCGTCTATTAGTGGTATTCGAACATTATATCAAAAAGATGCATTCTCGAAAAATAAAGAGATTCATTATGTAGATTTCAATTCATTTTTAGCTTCAGGTTTATCCGATTATATTAAATATGGTGTCAGAGAAATTTTTGATTTAAAGAAAACAAAAACATATTTACTTAAACAAGAAGACCTTTTCAGAGCAGTAGATAAATTGAAAATTAATAGCGATTATATTATTATTGCATTTCATACAGGTCTAGATTATTATGTAAATCAGTTAAAAGACCCTAAGTTGACCACAGAAAAATATGGCGATATTGATATTATCTATTTATCTAATACTACTGTGGTTAGCTATTCTCTTTACGTTATAAAAAAGTCAGACTTACCAAATATTTCAACAAAAGAAATAGACGAAAAAGAAATTAAAGAGTATTCGTTAAAGAAAATTAGTGATGACTTTAATCTTTATGCCTCTATAATAGATTTGAATAAAGCATCGAAAGAAATATTAAATAAACATAGAGACGATAAAACAGAGGACGAGGCTCGTAAATATGTGTTAATGACTATTTCTATACTAATTGAAGTAAAATGGAAAAAGAATATTAATCTTGTTTGCTTAAAAGAATATTCTATGTATAGGCAAGATGGTTTACCAAATGACATTGAAGAGGTTAAAGCAATTGAAAAATAAAACACCGATAAAAATGACACCCGAAAAACTAACCATTGTAGCAAAAATATTAGTCAAGCCCGAAAAAAAGGAATTAGTAAAACGTGAATTACTAAAACTAATAGCACCTACAAGAGCCGAAAAAGGATGTATAAATTATGATTTGCACCAAGACAACGACGACGAAAATTTGTTTTTGTTCTACGAAAATTGGAAGAGCAGAGCGTTGTGGCAAGACCACATGAACAGTACACACATAGCCGACTATAAAAAAGCTACAGACGGAGCCGTAGAAGATTTTTGGCTAAATGAAATGACATTTGTTGGGTAACTTAAAACGCAACTTTTATAGTCTCTGTTAGGGTGTAACCATCGGTAACACTTCCTGTAACAGAGGTTGCTAGGCTTTCGTCTAAGCCTGTTCTAAAAACCCCATCGGCAGTATTAGACGTATCGAAATTACCTTTGTATTTACTGTTGGCATAAACCGCATTAGACACATTTTCTGGAAACGCCGTTTGGGTAATAAGAAGCGATTCCCCTGTAGATTTTCTAATCTCAATATGCAAATGAGGTGCTCTGCCAGGGTACCACCCAGGGTATATACTTACGAATGAGGCTATGCCATCGTCTCCTGTCGTTTGTCGTCCTCTTAAAAAATGTTTGGCAGTAAAATCGCCCTCCAACTGACCCGAGTATTCCGAATAGTTCCCTTTTGCATCGCAATGCCAAAGGTCAACCACAACCCCTTTTAAGGGTTGACAATTATTATTTGTGTTTTCAATTTTTAGGTTAACAACCAAAGGGACACCCTCCCTATCGCCGATAATGTTTTCTCTAACAAGTTCAAATGGAGATTTTGTAAAGAAAGGCCCTGCCGTTGAAGCAGGAGAAACCGCACAATTAGGGTCTGGGGTTGGTGCAATAACACCGCCTGAGTCGATAGTACTAGAGGTACTCTCTTTGCTACATGCAACAGCTATTGTAGGAAAAGCTATAATAGTTCCTAAACCCTTTGCACTTTTCTTTAAAAATTTTTTCCTGTCCATAATTCAAAGTGATATATCAAATTTAGGGTTTCCTAAGCACCCTCCTAATTCTACACTCTATTTTAACACAGTTTTTAAATTACATTCTATCAGGGACATCTATTCCCAATAAAGAGCAAGAATCTTTTAGCACTTTAGCCACTTGAGTTGAAAGCGTAACCCGCATATTCCGAAGCGTCTCATCCGTTTCCCCTAAAATAGAAACGCTTTGATAAAACGTGTTAAACAATTTTACGAGTTCATAAGTGTAATTGGCAATAATAGCAGGGCTATACGTTTTGGCTGCTTGTTGTATTGTATCTGGGTAGAGTAGCACATGTTTCATGATTTCTTTCTCCCTTAAATCTAAAGTAATATCGGTGCTTAACCCGTTGTTTTTGGAGTTTCCTTTTCTTAAAATAGATTGAATCCGAGCGTAGGTATATTGAATAAAAGGCCCTGTGTTTCCCGAAAAATCAATAGACGTTTTAGGGTTAAAAAGAATACGTTTTTTGGGGTCAACCTTTAAGATAAAATACTTGAGCGCACCCAAACCTATAGTATAATATAAACTTTCTTTTTCGCTGTCCGAAAGACCTTCGAGCTTTCCTAAATCTTCAGCAATCTTTTGGGCAGTTTCTTTCATTTCAAGTATCAAATCATCCGCATCAACTACAATGCCTTCTCTACTTTTCATTTTCCCTTGTGGTAAATCGACCATGCCATAACTCAAATGAAAAAGAGATTGTGCCCAACTATATCCTAGCTTTTTTAGTACCAAAAAAAGCACCTGAAAATGATAATCTTGCTCATTCCCTACCGTATAAACCACCCCGTTCATCGTAGGGTTATCGCGATATCGTTGTAATGCCGTGCCAAAATCTTGAGAAATATAAACCGCTGTTCCGTCCGAACGCAATAGTAATTTTTCGTCTAAGCCCTCTTCTGTTAAATCTACCCAAACAGAACCATCTTCTTTTTTATAAAATATCGAACGCGATAAGCCGTCTTCAATCAATTCTTTGCCTAATAAATATGTTTTGCTTTCATAATAATACGAGTCAAAATCCACTCCCATTGCTTTATAGGTTGCTTCGAAACCGTTATAAACCCAAGAGTTCATAGTTTCCCATAGCGCAACTACATCTGAGTCGCCAGCCTCCCAAAGCCTCAACATTTCTTGAGCTTTTAAAAATAATGGTGCTTTAACCTTTGCTTCTGCCTCAGAAACCCCATCTGAAATCAAAGTCTCAATCTCGTTTTTATAATGTTTGTCAAACAAAACATAATAATTCCCTACCAGCTTATCGCCTTTTAGCCCGCTACTTTCTGGTGTTTCTCCTTTTCCAAATTCTTGCCAAGCAACCATCGATTTACAAATATGTATACCTCTGTCGTTTATAATTTGTGTCTTCACTACTTTCTTACCGCTTGCTTCCAAAATAGAAGACACAGAGTAGCCCAAAAAATTATTGCGAACATGCCCTAAATGTAGAGGCTTATTGGTGTTTGGAGACGAAAATTCTACTAAAACCGTTGGGCTGTTTTCAGTCAAAGGAATTCTCCCGTAATTTTCTTTCTCTTCAACATTCTTTAGCTTATCTATATAAAAAAAGTCGTCGATTTCTAAGTTCAAAAAGCCTTTTACTACATTGTAGTTTTTAACCCAATTTACACGCTCAACCAAAGCCTTGCCTAGTGTCTCTCCAATTTGAACAGGGTTTTGCCTAATGCTTTTTAACAGTCCAAACACAACTAAAGTAATGTCTCCTGCAAACTCTTTTCGAGTAGCCTGAAACTCAAAGTCAGAATAACTAATATCGAAATTTTCTTTAACGATATCTTTTAAAATAGGTGTAAGCTCAGATGAGAGGAATGTCATAATTTAATTTTGGCAGACAAATATAATTATTATGTATAACTTAAATTTGATATATAACTATAATTGAACTTAGAGAACATCAACACAGTGTTACTGTGTGGTAACCCTTAGAGGAAAAGCATCTTTTATTTATTAAAATAAAATATCATCCAAACTCGCGTTCGGTTTCTATTGCTTCAAAAGCCTGATCTATAGGAATACGATCGCCTGTATCGTTCTTTTTTACAGTTCGATAGAGGCGAATATCTTCTAAATCTTCAAACTGTGCGATAAGTTGGTCGAACTCTTCTTGATGTAAAACCACCAGTTTCTTACCAGAACTGTCTTCGATAAATTGCGGGTTCAATACCATTTTAAAATTCGTTTTTATTACCCATTATAAAGATAGTGTTTTTTGATTTAATATCTAATAATATTAATATACTAGTCCACTAGGTAGGTTCAAGTTACAAGTGCAACATTAGGATATTAAATTACAATACTGATTTTCAGATATTTCAAAGTTAATTTTTTTTCTAGGTCTTCTATCATATTCTAATCAGAGAAAAATAAAACCGTATAAAAATATAGCATCGCTTTTTTTAAAAAAAATAAAAAGTTATCTTAGTCCCTAATACAACATATATTATTTCAACACTATAATTTATTAGTATATACTTTCAAGTTAAGAATTAATTATTTTTTAAAAAATGGATAAAAAAATTGTTTGGCATAAGGTACTCTCTAACAGAAATGAATTGCCAGAAGGGCGCGTAAAAACGGTAACAGCAGATCATAAAGGCATTTGTTTAACACACTATAAAGGTAAAATTTCGGCACTTGACAATAGTTGCCCACACCAAGGAGGACCACTAGGCGAAGGCTCTATAGAGAATGGTTTATTAAGATGTCCTTGGCATGGTTGGGATTTTGATCCTTGTACTGGAAAACCACCGGGTGGATATGACGATGGTATAGATACGTTCCCTGTGAAAGAAGAAGAAAATGGTATTTATGTTGGTTTAGAAGAAGAAGACGCACACGAAGATACTGTCTCTGATGTAATGATAGAAACAATGGTTAACTGGGGAGTTGATACTGTTTTTGGAATGGTTGGACACAGTAATTTAGCCGTTGCAGATGCAATGCGCAGACAAGAAAAAAAAGGAAAACTAAAATACTTTGGTATTCGCCATGAAGGAGCAGCATCGCTTGCTGCATCGGGTTATGCAAAACTAACTGGCAAGCCTGCCGCTTGTTTTGGAATTGCGGGTCCTGGATCTACTAATATGTTTACAGGAATGTGGGATGCAAAAGTAGATAGAGCACCGCTTTTGGCTTTATCGGGGCAAGTAAATACACAAGTAGTAGGTACTGGAGCGTTTCAAGAAGTAGATTTGGTAAAAGCATTTGATAGTGTAGCTGAGTTTAACCATGCAGTACACACAAACTCTAATCATAGCGAGTTAATGGCTTTAGCTGTTAAATACGCCCTTATTAAACGAGATGTTACACATTTAACATTCCCCGATGAGGTTGCGTTTTCAAAGAAACCAGAAAAACAAAAAGCACAAACTCCAGAAAATAGAATAACTCCTTTTACCATCTCTCCACCAAAAGAAATGGTTTCGGAAGCAGTAGATTTAATTAAAACCGCTAAAAGACCTGTTATAATAGTAGGTCATGGGGCTCGTTTTCAAATGAAGCATATTATTTCTTATGCAGAAAGCCTAAACTGCCCAGTAGTTACTACGTTTAAAGGAAAAGGGTTAATTGCAGACCATCACGAGTTGGGTTGTGGCGTTTTGGGTCGTAGTGGAACACCTATCGCTTCTTGGTTTATGAACGAAAGCGATTTATTAATTGTCTTTGGAGCCTCGTTCTCAAATCATACTGGAATTACGCCGAAAAAACCAATTATTCAAGTAGATTTTGATCCACTGGCTTTGAGCAAATTTCATAAAGTAGATGTTGCACTTTGGGGAGAAATTTCAGAAACATTAATTTTATTAGAATCTCAAACAAAAGGGAAAACAAATACTATTAATCAACGTGAAGAAATAGAAAAAAGATGGGCTTTTTGGAGAGAAGAAAAACAAAGTAGATTAACAGATACAAGTGCCAAAGGTCTAAGTTCAATTGCTGTATTCGATGCTATGAATAAAGTAATTCCAGATAACGCTGTGATTGCAGTAGATGTAGGAAACAACACCTATTCTTTTGGGCGTTATTTTGAGCCAAAAAACCAAGCTGTTTTAATGTCTGGTTATTTAGGGTCTATCGGGTTTGCACTCCCTGCCGCAATTGGAGCATGGGCAGCACAAGGGCACGAAAGACCAATATGGTCGGTGTCTGGAGATGGTGGACTAGGACAATATTTGACTGAAATAACAACCTTAGTTAAGTATAATATGAATGTTAAACATATTGTATTAAATAACTCTGAGTTAGGGAAAATATCAAAAGAACAAAAAAGTGCTGAAGTAGATGTTTGGCAAACGTCACTGAAAAATCCTAGTTTTGCTAATTTCGCAAATGACTGTGGAGCGCTAGGCATTCGTGTAGAGTCTGTTGATGAACTAATCCCTGCTATGAAAAAAATTGAAGCCCACAATGGCCCTGCTTTATTAGAAGTGATAACAGATTCTGCCCTAATATAATCTTGTATTTAAGTCTTATAAAAGTATGTTCTTAGCACAAAATATTGGAGTTATAATTCTTGTTTATTACGGAATAGGATTATTATTTGGCATTTATTTTCTATTAAAAGGAGCTAATAATGTTGACCCTTTGTTAGCTGGTAGCAAAAAAAAGGTGCGCTTCTTATTAGTTTTTGGGATTATTGCAACTTGGCCATTTTTTATTAGAAAAATGTTTCAATCAACAAAAAAACAACTATGACCTCTAGCCTACGAAAAGCTCATAAGTTTATTTGGATTTTTATTACTATACTTTCCCCAGTCCCTTTATTCTTTATTCTTTTCAACTTAAATTTTAGCACTCCAAAAGAAAGCGTTAATAGAACGTTTCAATCTAAAGTTGAAAATACCTATACAAATTCTTTAATTGAAGTTCAACTCGACAATAAAACAGTAAATGTATTTGTAAAGGAAACTTTAAAATCGGCGGCTTCTTCAATTTATAGTTTAGATAACAATGGTAATAGGCTCGAAAATTTAGGGCAAATAACTTCCTCAGGGTTTTACTATTTTGAGGCAGAAAAACATCCTTCTGGGATTATTATTTATGATGAAATAAAAAATATGGAAATCACAAAACTAATATTTTAATGGGGTTAGACTATCAACTTGTCCTTTGGAATAAGTACAAAAAAGCCTATGATAAAATTATATTATATGGCATACTATCTTACTTTATATGTTTCATGTTAATCACAATTATTTTTAATTCTCAAACGAGTGCCGAAACTTTAATAATAAGAGCTTCTGGATCTTTAGCAGCTATTATGTTACATATCATTTTAGCTATTGGTCCTTTAAGTCGATTAAACACAAGGTTCTTACCCATACTATACAACAGAAGGCATTTAGGCGTAGGTATGTTTATAGTTGCTCTAGTTCACGGCGTACTTTCATTGGTTCAGTTCCACACGCTAGGCGATACAAATCCAGTAATTTCTTTATTCATTTCTAATTTAGAATATTCTTCATTAATAAATTTCCCTTTTCAAGTACTTGGTTTTTTTGCCTTGTTGATATTGTTTACTATGGCTTCAACAAGTCATGATTTTTTTTTAAATAACTTATCTCCAAAAATTTGGAAAAGCCTTCATATGCTAGTTTATTTAGCATATATATTAATTGTTTTTCATGTTTTTTTAGGTGCATTTCAACAAGAGACTTTCCCTCTTACTACAGGTGTTTTCTTAATTGGTTTTATAATGCTTATAAGTTTGCATCTTATAGCTGCTTTTAGGGAAGTGAAAATTGATGCTAAAAAAAGTGCACTCGAAAACGGGTGGCTTAAAGTTTGTAATGTTGACGAAATTGAAGAAAGTAGAGCAAAAATATTTGTTGTAGAAAATGAACGGGTAGCTATTTATAAATACGACAATAAAATTTCGGCTATTCATAATGTATGTAAACACCAAGGCGGTCCTTTAGGTGAAGGAAAAATAATAGATGGGTGTATTACCTGCCCTTGGCATGGTTACCAATACTTACCCGAAAATGGACAATCTCCGCCTCCTTATACCGAAAAAGTAGCGACTTATCAATTAAAGTTAATTGATAACGTTATTTATATAAATCCTGTGGCTTTCCCTGAGGGTACTGAAACTGAACCTATAAAAATTTAATCGAATGAGCGGTAAAAAAGAGTTTTTTGTACCTTATATTGAAGGAAGTCTGGGGAGTAAAACAAAAAAGACAATCAAATTATTTGTAATTATTGCCCTATTATCTACTATAATTAGCGCTGTCGTTTTTAGTTTTTCGCAAAACAAATTTAAGAATAGTACTTTCGAATTAACTGAAGTTTCTGAAATCAAAGGCGTTTTCCACAGAGACCCTTATCCAATGCTGAGGGTTAACCTTGGAGAAAACAATTATAAAAATATTTTACTTTTAGGTTTTGGGAAATCTAGTGCAAATCCTTATTTAAATAAACTACAAGAGAAGGAAAAGTCATTAGACGGAAAGACCTTAGCTATAAAAGGGAATTTAATTTACTATAATGGTAAAACATTATTACAAATTACGAGTGAAGAGGAAGTAAACCTAGTAGATGCCACGATTGTAGAAACTCCTTTAAAAGAAATGATAGCTCCTACAAAAAAACTACATGGAGAAATTATCGACCCTAAATGTTATTTTGGTGTTATGAAACCAGGGAAAGGTAAAATACATCGAAGTTGTGCTGTTCGTTGTATATCTGGGGGTATTCCACCTGTCCTTGTTGTAAATGACGAGAATAATTTTTCGACATACTACCTAATTACCGATAAAGACGGTAATGCGATTCATAAAGAAATACTTCCATTTATAGGCAAACCCTCTGAAATAAGTGGAGTTGTTGAAAAAATGGGAGACTGGCTTTTTTTAAAAGTCGAGTTAGAATCTATTTTACCCAATGGGGAAGATTCTAAGATTTATTAAACCTACCAATAAATAATTTACCGCATTTACTTAACGATTTTGAATCGTTTTAAATGCCTTGTTTGTTTCACCAGTATAAATCTGTCGCGGACGACTAATCGGTTCGTTATTTTCTCGCATTTCGCGCCATTGTGCTATCCAACCTGGTAAGCGCCCCAAAGCAAACATAACCGTAAACATTTGAGTAGGAATACCTAAAGCTCTATAAATAATACCAGAGTAAAAATCTACATTAGGATATAATTTTCTTTCAATAAAATAAGGATCAGAAAGTGCTTCTTCTTCTAAACGTTTTGCAATATCTAAGATAGGGTCAACAATGCCTAGTTCACTCAAAACCTCGTCTGCGGCTACTTTAATAATTTTGGCACGAGGGTCAAAGTTTTTATATACTCTATGTCCAAAGCCCATTAAACGGAATGGGTCATTTTTATCCTTTGCTTTCTCCATGAACTTTTTAGCATCACCACCATCATCTTTAATTGCTTCTAACATTTCGATAACCGCTTGGTTAGCCCCGCCATGAAGTGGTCCCCACAATGCCGAAATACCAGCAGAAATTGAAGCAAATAAACCTGCATGCGATGATCCAACTATACGAACCGTTGATGTGGAACAGTTTTGCTCATGATCTGCATGAAGAATTAATAGTTTATTTAGAGCGCTAATTACTGTTTGGCTTGGCACATAATCTTTATTTGGCTTTTTAAACATCATTTGAGCAATATTATCTACATAAGGTAAACTACTATCGCTATAATTTAATGGAAGCCCTTTTACTTTTCTTTGCGTCCAAGCTGACAAAACAGGGAACTTTGATATAATAGTAACTATTGCTGCATACATATCTCCCTGAGAATCTACATTAACTCTAGAAGGGTTAAATGCAGTCAACGCAGAAGTTAACGAAGCCAAAACACCCATAGGGTGTGCTGCTTTTGGGAAACTCTTCAAAATTAATTTCAAATCTTCGTCAACTATTGACTCTTCATTAATGTCTTCTTGAAATTTTTCTATCTGAGCCTTAGTCGGAAGTTCTCCAAAAATTAGAAGATAAGCCACTTCAAGAAAATCTGCCCCATTTGCTAAATCTTCTATAGCGTAACCACGGTATCTTAAAATACCTTTTTCTCCATCTAAAAAAGTAATTGCACTTTTACAAGAACCCGAATTCTTAAACCCAGGGTCTAACGTTACCAAGCCTGTTGAAGCTCTTAGAGTTTTTATATCAATTCCCAATTCATTTTCTGTTCCGCCAACTAGCGGAAGTTCAATAGTTTCGTTTTTATACGTTAATGTTACTGATTTTTCCATAGCCTATATTTTTAAGTAACCAACAATTTAACGCTTTTTAAGTATTTATAAAAATAAAAAAGGGACTTTTAAGCCCCTTTTTTATTTTCTTGTAATTTTTAATTACACTTTAAAAGCGTTCTTCTGCGGAAAATAAGCTATTTGACCTAGCTCTTCCTCTATACGCAATAATTGGTTATATTTTGCCATACGATCACTCCTAGAAGCAGATCCTGTTTTAATTTGACCTGTATTTAAAGCCACAGCTAAATCGGCTATCGTATTATCTTCTGTTTCACCAGAGCGGTGTGACATAACAGACGTATAGCCTGCGTTGTGCGCCATATTAACAGCTTCTATTGTCTCCGTGAGAGTTCCTATTTGATTTACTTTTATCAAAATAGAATTAGCTATATCCTCATTAATCCCTTTTGAGAGACGTTCTACGTTGGTAACAAATAAATCGTCTCCTACTAACTGAACCTTATCCCCTACTTTTTCGGTTAACAACTTCCAGCCCTCCCAATCGTTCTCATCCATTCCATCTTCTATCGAAATAATAGGGTACTTTTCACTTAATTCAGCTAAGTAAGATGCTTGTTCTTCAGAATTTCTCTTTACGCCTTTATTACCTTCAAAAATAGTATAATCATAAATTCCATCTTTATAAAATTCTGCTGCAGCACAATCCAAAGCAATCATAACATCTTTTCCAGCTGTATAGCCTGCATTTTGTACCGCTTTTATAATAGTTTCTAAAGCGTCTTCCGTTCCATCTAATGTAGGTGCAAAACCTCCTTCGTCCCCTACTGCTGTACTTAAACCTCTATCGTGAAGTACTTTTTTAAGGTGATGAAAAATTTCTGTACCCATTTTTAGCGCATGCGTAAAACTATTTGCCATAATTGGCATTACCATAAATTCTTGAAAAGCAATAGGCGCATCTGAGTGTGAGCCTCCATTTATGATATTCATCATTGGTACAGGAAGTGTTTTTGCACTAACTCCTCCGATATATCTATATAACGGTATATTCAATTCGTTTGCAGCCGCTTTTGCTATTGCTAAAGACACCCCTAAAATAGCATTTGCGCCCAAATTAGATTTATTAGGCGTTCCGTCTAAATCAATCATCATTTTATCAATTAGACTTTGTTCAAAAACAGAAGTACCTATAATATGTTCGGCAATTTTATTATTAATATTAGAAATTGCGTTTTGAACACCTTTACCCATATAATCTGAACCACCGTCTCGCAGTTCTACTGCTTCGTGTTCTCCTGTAGAAGCTCCTGAAGGCACAGCAGCTCTACCTAAAATTCCATTCTCTGTAATAACATCTACTTCTACGGTAGGATTTCCTCTTGAATCGAAAATTTGTCTTCCGTGTACTTTAATAATAATACTCATAATAATTTAACTTTTATGTAATTTAATATTCTCGACAAACGTAGTAAATAAATACTTAGCATCGTTAGGTCCTGGGGAAGCCTCTGGGTGATATTGAACCGAAAAGCATTTCTTATTTTTCATTTTTAACCCTGCAATTGTTTTATCATTGAGATGGATATGAGAAATTTCAACATCTGGGTGTTGTTCTGCCTCTTCCTTATTAACAGCAAAACCATGGTTTTGAGACGTTATTTCGCCTTTACCCATAGACAAATTAAGTACTGGGTGATTAATTCCTCTATGCCCATTAAACATCTTAAAAGTCGAAATTCCATTAGCTATTGCTATTACTTGATGACCTAAACAAATTCCGAATAAAGGTAAGTCGCGTTTAATAATTTCTTTTGCTAACGCTTGTGCTTCTACTAACGGTTCTGGGTCTCCTGGTCCATTAGATAATAAGTAACCATCGGGGTTCCAAGCAGACAATGTTTCGAAAGTAGCATTATAAGGGAAAACCTTAATATAAATATCGTGTAATGCTAAGTTATCTAAAATACTCTTCTTAACTCCCAAATCAACCACTGCTACTTTATATGTTGCATTTGAATCTCCATAAAAGTAAGGTTCTTTTGTAGATACTTTTGATGCTAACTCATACCCTACCATAGAAGGTTGATTTTTCAATTCTTCTTTAAGCGCGCTTAAACGATTAACTTCGGTAGTTATTACTGCATTCATTGCACCATTATCTCGAATATATCGAACTAAAGCTCGTGTATCTACATCGGAAATTGCAATTGTACCTTGCTCTTTGAAATAAGCAAGTAAATCTTGAGTTCCAATAGGGCGCGTATGATGAAAACTAAAGTTTTTACAAATCATTCCTGCAACCTTAATACTCTTAGACTGTTGGTCTAAGGGGGTAGTTCCATAGTTACCAATATGTGCGTTAGTCATTACCATTAACTGCCCATAATACGAAGGGTCAGTAAATATTTCTTGGTATCCTGTCATTCCAGTATTAAAGCAAATTTCCCCAAAAGCACTGCCTTCTATTCCAATAGATTTTCCTGAAAATATAGTACCGTCTTGCAGTAAAACTATAGCTTGTTTCTTTTCTTGATATTTCATAAAAAACTTAAAAAACTACAATTAAATATATTAAAAAAGGATAAACAGTAACTGTTTACCCTTTTGGACATTTTCTAGTAAGTTATAATCTTCTCTATTCACTTTTCTTCTCTGCTTCAGTATCTTCTTTTTTTGGTTCAGCAACAACCTCTGTGTCAGGAGTAGCTGGAGCCTCCTCAGATGTTGTTTTCTTTCTTCGCCCTCTTCGGGTTGTCTTCTTAGCTGCCTCTTCTTTGTTAGAATATACTTCATTAAAATCTACAAGTTCAATCATAGCCATATCAGCATTATCTCCAAGACGATTACCTAGCTTAATTATACGAGTATATCCGCCTGGACGATCTCCTACTTTTATAGATATATCTCTAAACAAAGTAGTTATCGCAACTTTATTTCTCAATTGTCTAAATGTAAGCCTACGGCTATGTGTAGTATCGTTCTTCGATTTTGTAATCAAAGGTTCAATAAATTGCTTTAATGCTTTTGCCTTGGTAACAGTAGTATTAATTCTTTTGTGTTCAATTAAAGAACACGCCATATTAGCTAACATAGACTTACGGTGAGCAGTTTTTCTACCCAAATGCATTACTTTTTTTCCGTGTCTCATATTATTTTATATAAAATATAATTAATCTTTATCTAATTTATACTTCGCAAGGTCCATTCCAAATGAAAGTCCTTTTAAAGCTACAAGTCCATCTAATTCGGTTAACGATTTTTTACCGAAGTTTCTAAACTTCATTAAATCATTTTTGTTATATGAAACCAAATCTCCTAGAGTATCTACTTCAGCAGCTTTCAAACAATTTAACGCACGAACAGAAAGGTCCATATCAATCAATTTAGTTTTAAGCAATTGACGCATATGTAACGATTCTTCATCGTATGTTTCGGTCTTTGCAATTTCATCTGCCTCAAGAGTAATACGCTCATCAGAGAATAGTAAGAAATGGTATATCAACGTTTTTGCAGCTTCAGTTAAAGCATCTTTAGGATGAATTGATCCGTCAGTTATGATTTCGAAAACTAATTTTTCGTAATCTGTTTTTTGCTCTACTCTGAAATTTTCAATGCTAAATTTTACATTTTTAACAGGGGTATAGATAGAGTCAATAGCAATAGTACCTAATTCGGCACTTGCTTTTTTATTCTCTTCAGCAGGAACATAACCACGTCCTTTTTCTATAGTGAGTTCCATGTTTAATTGTACACTCTTTTCTAAGTTACAAATTACATGGTCTGGATTTAGAACCTGAAACCCTGAAATAAATTTTTGAAAGTCAGCTGCTTTAAGTTGTTCTTGACCGCCAATAGCTATTGTTACTTTTTCATTCTCCAAATCTTCTATTTGACGTTTGAAACGAACTTGCTTTAAGTTCAAGATAATTTCAGTAACATCCTCAACAATTCCAGGTATTGTAGAGAACTCGTGATCAATATTATCAATTTTAACAGTAGTAATTGCAAATCCTTCGAGGGAAGAAAGCAATACTCTTCGTAATGCATTACCAACGGTTAATCCATATCCTGGTTCAAGAGGACGGAATTCGAATTTACCTTCGAATTCAGATGAATCAATCATGATAACTTTGTCTGGTTTTTGGAAATTAAGTATAGCCATAAGTGTTATGCTTCTATAGTTTTTTTTATTTTGAATATAATTCTACAATCAATTGTTCTTTGATGTTTTCAGGAATTTGCTCCCGAACAGGAGTCGAAACAAATGTTCCTTCTAAGGTGGCACCATTCCATGTTAGCCATTCATATACCGAAGAATTACGTTCGAGTGAGTCTGTAATCGTTAATAGAGATTTTGATTTTTCGCGAACGCCAACAACATCTCCTGGTTTAATGTGTGCAGAAGGTATATTCATTATCGAACCATTTACCGTAATATGTCGATGAGAAACTAATTGTCGGGCACCACTTCGTGTCGGAGCAATTCCAAGGCGATAAACCACATTATCTAGTCTTGACTCGCAAAGCTGAAGGAGAACTTCTCCTGTTACTCCTTTACTTCTGTTTGCGCGTTCAAATAAAATACGAAATTGTCGTTCTAATATCCCATAAGAGTATTTTGCTTTTTGTTTTTCCATCAATTGGATAGCATACTCAGATTTTTTTCCACGTCGACGATTATTACCGTGCTGACCTGGAGGATAGTTTCGTTTTTCTAGCGATTTATCTGCTCCAAAAATAGGTTCCCCAAATTTTCGTGCGATTTTTGTTTTTGGACCGGTATATCTTGCCATTTAGCTGATTTTAAAACAAAGAATGTTATGAATTAAGGTCTAACTCCTTCGATAACATCAATTTCTCTGTCGGTTAATAATTAATTATACTCTTCTTCTCTTCGGAGGTCGGCATCCATTATGTGGTAACGGGGTTACATCTATAATTTCGGTAACCTCAATACCATTATTGTGTAACGTCCTAATAGCAGATTCTCTACCATTACCTGGACCTTTTACATAAACTTTTACTTGACGTAAACCTGCCTCCTGTGCAATTTTAGCACAATCCTCTGCTGCAGTTTGAGCTGCATAAGGTGTGTTTTTCTTTGACCCACGGAAACCCATTTTCCCGGCAGATGACCAAGAAATAACCTCTCCTTTGCGGTTAGTCAACGATATAATGATATTGTTAAACGAAGCGTTTATATGTGCTTCACCTACCGATTCAACAATAACTTTTCTTTTTTTTGTTGCTGTTTTAGCCATAATCAAAGGTTATTTAGTTGCTTTCTTTTTATTAGCTACTGTTTTTCGTTTTCCTTTACGCGTTCGCGAATTATTCTTAGTGCGTTGCCCTCTTAATGGAAGACCCGATCTGTGTCGAATTCCGCGATAACAACCGATATCCATCAGTCGTTTTATACTCAATTGAATTTCTGACCGTAATTCGCCTTCAATTTTAAAAGCTCCAACTGCTTCACGAATTGCTCCTGTTTCTTGATCTGTCCAATCAGATACTTTTTTGTCTTCGCTAACTTTAGCTGTTTCTAAAATCTTTTGAGCACGGCTTTTTCCTACTCCAAAGATATAGGTTAAAGCGATAACGCCACGTTTCTGTTTAGGAATGTCTACTCCCGATATTCTTGCCATAATTTATCCTTGTCTTTGTTTAAATCTAGGATTCTTTTTGTTAATAACATATAAAGTGCCATTTCTACGAACTATTTTGCAGTCGGCACTTCTTTTTTTAACTGATGCTCTTATTTTCATCTTTTAACTTTAATTAAAATTTATAATTCTAAAATGAATTAATCTTTAGTTACATGTTTTTCTAATCCACTCATAAGCATCTCTGCGTCCGAGTTCCCCTGCTCTAGACCAATCTGAACAAGCTCCTTTTATATTCTTCACGTAGAGTCTTGAAATTCCTCTACCCATAAAAGCGTCTCCATTCTTTTCATCAGCTTTTATCGCTTTACTATAATCTGCTATAGCACTTCTATATTTCTCGAAGAATTTTTTCAAATCGCCTCTACCTACATAAGCTATCGCATTTCTTGAGTCAATCTCTATAGCTTTATCAAAATCTTCCATTGCACTTCTATAATCTTCTAAATAAAATTTTGCATGCCCTCTATTAGTATAAGCCATTCCATCTCTAATGTCAATTTCTAAAGCTTTCGTATAATCTGCAACTGCACCA
This sequence comes from Candidatus Arcticimaribacter sp., assembly GCA_965277835.1. GTDB lineage: Bacteria > Bacteroidota > Bacteroidia > Flavobacteriales > Flavobacteriaceae > Arcticimaribacter. The sequence goes on from OZ255841.1 coordinate 927,758, forward strand.
GCATAATCTTCATTTTCAAACTTTTTATTAGCTTCTTCAATATATTCTTCAGCTGTTTGGCTGTATATACTAAAAGATGCTGTTAGTATTAAAATAAAGGCTAATATGTTTTTAATCATTATACTCATATTCTCTTTTATCTTAAAACCTATAGGTTATTCTTGCCTTAGTAAGGTCATAAGGGCTCATTTCTAATTTTACTTTATCACCGGGTAATAATTTAATATAGTGTAAGCGCATTTTACCCGAAATATGTGCTGTTACTACATGGCCACTCTCCAATTCAACTCTAAACATTGCGTTTGAAAGTGATTCGATAATCGTTCCCTCTTGTTCTATTGCTGCTTGCTTTGCCATATATTAATTAATAAGCCACGCTTTTACGATTAGTCCCTGATTTCATTAAACCATCATAATGTCGGTTTAATAAATATGAATTAACCTGTTGAATTGTATCTATCGCTACTCCCACCATAATAAGTAGAGAGGTGCCTCCGTAAAATAATGCCCAGCCAGGTTGTACTCCAAAGTTTTCAACAACTGCAGGAAATACTGCAAGAGCTGCTAAAAAAACTGACCCAGGAAATGTAATATGAGACATTACTTTATCTAAAAACTCACTTGTTTCGTTACCAGGGCGAATACCTGGAACAAAGCCTCCACTTCGCTTTAAGTCATCTGACATTTTATTTGTAGGTACCGTAATAGCTGTATAGAAATATGTGAAAATAATAATTAGAAATGCAAACAATATATTATATGCCAAACCAAAAATATCCGAAAAATTAGTTTGTAACCAAATACCAAAACTACTACCTCCCATTAAACCACCAACATAAGCTGGAGCAAACATTAGAGCTTGAGCAAATATAATTGGCATTACACCCGATGCATTTAATTTTAATGGAATGTACTGACGTGAACCAACCGAAACCTGATTACCTGCACCAGCAGTACCCCGTCTTGCATATTGTACTGGAATTTGTCGTACTGCCATAACCAATAATATAGAAAGCATTATGACGACCACCCAAACAATCATTTCAATTAGAATAACCATTGGGCCTCCTTGATTATCGGATACTTTTGCTACCAATTCTTGAGTAAATGAAGCCGGTAGTGTTGCAATAATACCAACCATAATTAATAGAGATATTCCGTTTCCTATTCCTTTATCAGTTATTTTCTCTCCTAACCACATAGCAAAAATTGTCCCTGTAACTAAAATAGAAATCGAAGAAAACATAAATAATGGGCCTCTTCCAAGAATAAATGCAGAGTCTGGTACGCCTAGTGCACTAAGCCCATATAAATAAGCTGGTGCTTGTACAATACAAATTCCTATAGTTAACCAACGTGTTATTTGATTAATGGTTTTACGTCCGCTTTCTCCTTCGTTTTGAAGTTTCTGTAAATACGGAATAGCAATACCCATCAACTGAACTACAATAGACGCTGATATATAAGGCATAATACCTAAAGCAAATATAGACGCATTAGCAAACGCACCTCCCGTAAACGCATTTAAAATTCCTAGTAGCCCACCTTCGCCTACTGAGTTAGAAAGCTCTTTCAATTGTACAAAGTCAATCCCAGGTAAAACAATTTGAGCTCCCAATCGATACACTAATAAAATAGATAGAGTTAACCCTATACGATTTCGTAGTTCTTCGATTTTATAAATATTTACAAGGGTTTCTATAAATTTTTTCATGCGTATATTATAATTCTATAGCTTTCCCTCCAGCTGCCTCTATGGCTGCTTTTGCAGTTTTTGTGAATTTATGAGCTGTTATTTCAATAGTACTTTTAAGTGTGCCTCTACCTAAAATTTTTATACGCTCATTTTTTGTTGCAAGTCTAAGTTTAACCATTTGCTCTATAGAAACAGTTTCACCTATTTTCTTAGCATCTACAAGTGCTTGCAATGTATCTAAATTTACACCTTCGTATTCGACACGGTTAATGTTTGTAAACCCAAATTTTGGGAGACGTCTTTGCAAAGGCATTTGTCCTCCTTCGAAACCAAGTTTCCTAGAATATCCCGAACGCGATTTAGCTCCTTTGTGCCCACGAGCTGCCGTACCACCTTTGCCAGATCCTTGTCCACGACCTAAGCGCTTTGTACTTTTTTGTACTGCTCCGAGCGTTGGTTGTAAATTGCTTAATTTCATTTTTATATAAATTTATGCTTCTGAAACAGAAACTAAATGTTCAACTTTTTTTATCATTCCAAGTATATTTGGAGTAGTGTCATGGGTTACTTCTTTCCCAATTCCGCGAAGTCCCAATGCTTCGAGTGTTCGCTTTTGGTTCTGAATACATTTAATACTACTTCTAACTTGTTTTACTTTTATTTTAGCCATTTGTAAAAGATTATTTTTAACCATTAAAAACTTTATCTAATGATATTCCACGTTGGTTTGCTATAGTAAGAGGGTTTCTTAGTTGAAGTAAAGCATCAAAAGTTGCCTTTACAACATTGTGAGGGTTTGAAGATCCTTGAGACTTAGAAAGTACATTATGTACTCCTACAGACTCTAATACGGCTCTTACAGCGCCTCCTGCAATAACTCCTGTACCTTCTGAGGCTGGTCTTAAAAACACACGCGCTCCACCAAATTTTCCTTTTTGTTCGTGAGGTAAAGTCCCTTTAACTATAGGTATTCTTACAAGGTTCTTCTTTGCGTCCTCAATAGCTTTTGCGATAGCTTCGGAAACTTCTTTAGATTTACCTAGACCGTATCCTACAATACCGTTTTCGTCTCCAACCACAACAATAGCAGAAAAACCAAAAGCACGACCTCCCTTAGTAACTTTAGTAACTCGTTGTACACCAACTAAGCGATCTTTTAATTCAAGACCTCCAGGTCTTACCAATTCATCATTTTTATAATTTTGTGACATATTTTAAAATTTAAGTCCAGCTTCACGCGCTCCTTCAGCCAAAGATTTAACACGCCCATGATATAAATAACCTCCACGGTCAAAAGCGATTGTAGTAATACCTGCAGTTTTAGCTCTTTCGCCAATAAGTTTACCGACAGTAAAAGCTGTGTTTAACTTGCCTTCTTTATTTTCAATTTCTTTATCGCGAGAAGATGCTGCAACAATAGTTTTACCGGAGGTATCATCTATTAATTGAGCATAAATTTCTTTATTGCTTCTAAATACAGATAAGCGTGGAGTAGATTCCGAACCTTTTACGGTTTTACGAACGCGCATCCGAATTCTTAGCCTTCTTTTTTCTTTAGTTAGTGCCATTATTTTTTATAATTATGCAGATTTCCCTGCTTTTCTTCTTATTTGTTCCCCTACAAATTTAACCCCCTTACCTTTATAAGGCTCTGGTGGACGAAACGATCTAATCTTAGCAGCAACAAAGCCTACTAATTGTTTATCGTGAGAGCTAAGTTTTATAATCGGATTCTTTCCTTTTTCTGAAACAGTTTCAACTTTAACTTCAGGAGATATCTCTAAAAGAATATTATGTGAAAAACCGAGAGCTAAATCTAATTTTTGCCCTTGGTTACTTGCACGATAACCTACTCCTACCAATTCTAATTCTTTAGTAAATCCAGTAGATACACCTTCAATCATGTTTGCTAACAATGAACGATATAAACCATGCTTAGATTTATGGTCTTTAGATTCGGAGTTTCTTTTTACAATAATAGTGTTATCCAAAACCTCTAAAGTAACTCCAGAGTATTCTTGTTCAAGTTCTCCTAGCTTGCCTTTTACAACAAACTTGTCTGCTTGAATATCTACAGTTACACCTGCTGAAACATTAACCGGATTATTGCCAATTCTAGACATTATTTTTTCTCTTTATATATTTAATAAATGTAACATAGTAATTCGCCACCTATATTCTTTTGCTTTGCTTGTTTTCCTGTCATTACCCCACTAGAAGTAGATATAATTGACACACCCAAGCCATTTAAAATTCTAGGAAGTTCTAGTGCTCCTGCATACTTACGTAAACCTGGAGTGCTAATTCTTTGAATTTCTTTAATTATAGGTTGCTTATTTATCTTGTCGTATTTTAATGCGATTTTAATATTTCCTTGGTTGTTCTCTGTGTCTTCGAATTTGTAACTAAGAATATATCCCTGATCGAAAAGAATTTTTGTTATTTCTTTTTTAATCTTTGATGCTGGCACGTTCACTATACGGTGACCTGCTGCACTTGCATTACGAATTCTTGTTAAAAAGTCTGCTAACGGATCTGTGTACATAGTTTTTTAAATTTAATTACCAACTAGCTTTAGTTATACCTGGAATAAGCCCTTGATTTGCCATTTCTCTAAAAACTACTCGTGAAAGTCCAAATTGACGCATATATCCTTTTGGTCTTCCTGTTAATTTACAACGATTATGCATGCGAATAGGCGATGCGTTTCGTGGAAGTTTTTGAAGTGCTTCGAAATCTCCTGCTTCTTTCAAAGCTTTGCGTTTCTCAGCATATTTAGCAACTGTTCTTGCTCTTTTAACTTCACGAGCTTTCATTGATTCTTTTGCCATATTAATTCTTTTTAAAGGGAAGTCCCAATTCGTTTAACAGTGATTTTGCTTCTTTGTCTGTATCTGCCGAAGTAACAAATGTAATGTCCATCCCATTAATTTTATTTACCTTATCAATATCTATTTCAGGAAAAATGATTTGCTCTGTAATTCCTAAAGTATAATTTCCGCGGCCATCAAAACCAGTCGCTTTTATACCTTGAAAATCACGTACACGTGGCAATGCAGTTGTTACTAAGCGGTCTAAAAATTCGTACATACGTTCACCTCGTAAGGTTACTTTAGCACCAATTGGAATTCCTTTACGCAATTTGAACGAAGCCACATCTTTCTTTGATATAGTAGAAACTGCTTTTTGACCTGCAATAATTGTTAATTCATCTACTGCGTAGTCTATCAATTTTTTGTCAGCAACTGCACCTCCTACACCACGGCTAATTACAATTTTTTGTAATCGAGGAACTTGCATTACATTTTTATAGCCAAACTCTTCAGTAAGGGCACCAATAATGCGGTCATTAAAATTTTGCTTCAGTCTTGGTTGATAACTCATAACTAAATTACTTCATTTGTTTTTTTTGCAAACCTAACTTTTTTATCACCTTCAACACGGTATCCTACACGAGTAGCTTGACCATCAGGAGTTAATAATGAAAGGTTTGAAATTTGAATAGGAGCCTCTTTCTCTTTAATCCCCCCTTGAGGGTTCTTAGCATTAGGCTTTGTGTGCTTCTTTACTAGGTTTACGCCTTCAACTATTGCTTTATTCGCGTCTCGCAATACCTTAGCAACAGTGCCTTCGGTACCCTTATGCGATCCAGCAATAACACGAACCTTATCTCCTTTTTTAATTTTTATTTTATTCATCACTCTTTTTTAAAGTACTTCGGGTGCTAACGAAACTATTTTCATAAACTGCTTATCGCGTAATTCTCGAGCCACAGGACCAAAAACACGTGTGCCACGCATTTCACCTGTTGGGTTTAGCAATACACAAGCATTATCGTCAAAACGAATATATGACCCATTGGGTCGACGAATTTCTTTAGTTGTTCGTACTACTACTGCAGTAGAAACTTGTCCTTTCTTTACAGTTCCCGAAGGTGCAGCTTCTTTAATAGTAACTACGATTTTATCTCCAATAGAAGCATATCGCTTTTTAGTTCCTCCTAATACTCTTATAGTAAGTACTTCTTTAGCACCAGTATTATCGGCTACTTTTAACCTAGACTCTTGTTGTAACATTTTATTTAGCTCTTTCTAATATTTCTACAAGTCGCCAACGCTTTGATTTACTCAAAGGTCGCGTCTCCATAATTCTAACTGTGTCACCTGTATTACAATCGTTAGCATCATCATGTGCAACATATTTCTTTGTCTTTAAAACAAATTTCCCATACATAGGGTGTTTCACACGTTTTACTTCCGCAACAACAATAGACTTCTCCATCTTGTTACTGGTCACAACGCCTATTCGTTCTTTTCTTAGGTTTCTAGTTTCCATTTTCTAGTTTAATTTCTTGTTCCTTTTCAGATATAGCAGTAAGAAGACGTGCGATAATGCGACGTGTGTTTCGTAACTGTAATGGGTTTTCTAGCGGAGTAACAGCATGTGCCATGCGCATGCTAGCTAACTGTTTTTTATAATCAGCTAACTTGTCTTGCAAATCTTCTAATTGAAGGTTTTTAATTTCCGTTTGTTTCATTTTTATTACTATTCTATCTTCTTAAATCTATTTTTTTAATTACAATTCTGTTGTATGTAATCATATGCACCTAAATATCCCATTTCTCCTGCTTTCGAAAGATCAAGGCATCCATCATCTTTTTGTCCCAATATAACTTTTGCAATACCTCTTAGTGCAAGGATTCTTTCGTCTTTTGGATTAAGCTCTAATACTTTATCATAATCTGCTATGGCGCCTTCATAATTTTTAGCATTTGATCTTGCCAATCCTCTAGTTTTATAAGCTGCAATAAAATTTGGTCCAACTTCAACTGCTTTATTAAAGTCTAACATTGCTCCTCTTAAGTCATTCAAGTCATTTTTAGCAATTCCTCTGTTAACATAAGCCGCCGTAAAATTTGGGTCAACATCTATTGCTTCTGTGTAATCTAAAATAGCACCTCTAAAATCTCCTGATGTCTGTTTTATGGTACCTTGTGTATAAAATTCTTGTGCTGTTTGTGCAAATGAATTCACCGAGAATATTATTGCTACGAGTAATGTGATTTTTTTCATGGCTCTTTTTTTTTATGTTAGAAATCTCTTGCTATTATAAATTTTGTCCTTGCAGGAAGTTTTTGAGCTGCAAGACGTAATGCCTCTTTAGCAACATCAAAAGGTACTCCTGATATTTCAAATAAAATACGTCCAGGTTTTACTACCGCAACAAAATACTCTGGTGCACCTTTTCCTTTACCCATACGTACCTCAAGAGGTTTCTTTGTAATAGGTTTATCTGGAAATATTTTAATCCATAACTGTCCTTCACGTTTCATATATCGAGTAGCAGCAATACGCGCTGCTTCAATTTGTCGAGAAGTAATAAATTTCGAGTCAAGAGATTTAATCCCAAACATTCCATTAGAAAGTTGGTTACCTCTTTGCGAAAGCCCTTTCATTCGACCTTTCTGCGCTTTACGAAATTTTGTTCTTTTAGGTTGTAACATAATTCACCTACTTAATTACTTTTAATTTCTATTTATTTTCTACGTCTTTGTCGAGAGTTATTATTCTTACCTCCCGCAGTATTACTTTTTTTAGACATTCCGACTAAAGGGGACAACTCTCGTTTACCGTATACTTCACCTTTCATAATCCAAACTTTAATTCCTAATCTACCATATGTAGTGTGTGCTTCAACTAATGCATAGTCAATGTCCGCTCTAAAAGTAGATAACGGAATACGTCCTTCTTTATACGTTTCCGAACGTGCCATTTCTGCTCCATTTAAACGTCCTGAAATTTGAATTTTAATTCCTTCAGAATTCATTCTCATAGTCGCAGCAATAGCCATTTTTATTGCTCTTCTATATGAAATACGACTTTCGATTTGTCGTGCAATACTTGCTCCAACTAATTTTGCGTCTAATTCTGGGCGTTTAATTTCAAAAATATTTATCTGAACTTCTTTTGAAGTAATCTTCTTTAGCTCTTCTTTAAGTTTGTCAACTTCTTGTCCGGCTTTCCCTATTATAATTCCTGGGCGTGCCGTAGTAATTGTTATTGTTATTAACTTAAGTGTACGTTCAATAATTACATTTGATACACTAGCTTTTATTAAACGAGCATGAATGTATTTACGAATTTTATTGTCCTCTGCTATCTTGTCTCCATAGTTCCTTCCTCCGTACCAGTTAGAGTCCCATCCGCGAATTATTCCTAAACGCATTCCTATCGGGTTTGTCTTTTGTCCCATACTAGTTATCTAAATTATTTGATCCTAAAATTAATGTTACATGATTTGAGCGCTTACGAATTCGATGAGCTCTTCCTTGAGGTGCTGGTCTTAATCTTTTAAGCATACTGCCTCCATCTACACGAATTTCTTTTATAAATAAAGCTGCTTTTTCAATATCGCCATCTTCATTTTTTGCTTGCCAATTAGTTAACGCTGAAAGAAGTAATTTTTCCACTCTACGAGATGCTTCTTTAGGGTTAAATTTTAAAATAGCTAATGCTTTATTTACTTCTTCTCCGCGAATCAAATCTGCAACTAATCTCATCTTACGAGGTGATGTAGGGCAATTATTAAGTTTAGCAAAAGCCAATGTCTTTTTTGCTTCTTTAATAGATTCTGCTGATTGTCGTTTACGATTTCCCATAACTATCTATTTTCTTCCTTTATTCTTAGCTCCTGCATGACCACGGTATGATCTTGTTGGAGAGAATTCGCCTAGTTTATGTCCCACCATATTTTCTGTAATATATACAGGAATAAATTGTCGCCCGTTATGTACTGCTATTGTTTGTCCTACAAAATCAGGTGTTATTAACGAAGCACGAGACCAAGTCTTTATAACTGATTTATTCTTTGACTCTGCATTAGCCATTATTTTCTTTTCGAGGCTATGATGTACAAAAGGTCCTTTCTTTAATGAACGTGCCATATATTATTTATTTTTTTCTACGTTCTATGATAAATTTACTACTCGCTTTTGACTTAGAACGCGTACGGTATCCTTTAGCAGGAACTCCATTACGATTACGTGGATGACCTCCTGAAGCACGACCTTCGCCACCGCCCATAGGGTGGTCAACTGGGTTCATTGCTACTGGACGTGTACGTGGTCGTCTTCCTAACCATCGAGATCGTCCTGCTTTACCAGAGACTAATAATTGATGATCAGAGTTAGACACAACTCCAATAGTCGCCATACATTTTACTAATATTAAACGAGTTTCGCCTGAAGGTAACTTTACTGTTGCATATTTGCCTTCTCGTGCCATTAGTTGTGCAAAGGCGCCAGCACTTCGTGCTATACTTGCTCCAGTGCTTGGGCGCATTTCTATACAAGAAATAATTGTCCCTAATGGTATTGCAGATAGTGGCAGAGCATTGCCAACTTCAGGGGCAACAGATTCTCCTGAGACAACTTTTTGCCCTACTTTCAATCCACTTTGAGCTATAATATATCGTTTTTCGCCATCTTCATACTTCAAAAGTGCAATAAACGAAGTACGATTAGGATCGTATTCTATTGATAGTACTTCTGCAGCAACATCAAATTTATTACGCTTAAAGTCAATTATACGATAGCGTTTTTTATGACCTCCACCTAGATGGCGCATGGTCATTTTTCCTGTGTTATTTCTTCCACCACTACGCTTTTTCGGAGCTAATAAGCTTTTCTCCGGCTTATCAGTAGTAATTGCGTCAAATCCATTTACTACTCTAAAACGCTGCGCGGGTGTTACCGGTTTTAATTTTCTAACTGACATCTGACGCTTTTAAAGATTATTATAAAAATCAATGGCATCACCTTCAGCAACTTGAACAATTGCCTTTTTGATGCTATTTGTTTTACCTTTTTGGATACCTGTTTTAGTAAAACGGACTTTGCGTTCAACGCCATAACGTTGAGTCCTTACTTTTTCTACAGAGACACCATAAACTCTTTCTACTTCTTTTTTAATTTCAATTTTGTTAGCTTCTGGCGATACTAAAAACGTATAGCAATTATTGCTTTCGCTATATGCTGTCGTTTTTTCTGTAATTAAAGGTTTAGTTAAAATATTCATAAACTCTATTCTTTATTCAAAAAGGTTTCTATTTCAGCAATTGCACTTTCAAATAAAACCAAGCTATTGGTGTTGATTATCTTGTAAGTATTTAATTCTGAGCTTGTTATGGTGCTAGAATTTTTTAAATTGCGTGATGACAAATATACATTTTTATTTGGCTCAGCCAACACTAGCAATGATTTTTTGTTATCAATACCCAAGTCTTTCAATATGGTCAAATAATTTGCCGTTTTTGGAGACTCAAGTTTAAAGTCTTCCAAAACAATAATTGCGTTCTCTTTTGCCTTGAGTGTAAGGGCTGATTTTCTTGCTAAAGATTTTGTTTTTTTGTTGACTTTTTGGCTATAATCACGAACACGTGGACCAAAAACACGACCTCCACCTCTAAACAATGGGTTTTTAATACTACCTGCTCGGGCTGTACCTGTACCTTTTTGTTTTTTAATTTTACGTGTACTACCTTTTATTTCGCCACGTTCTTTAGCTTTATGGGTACCCTGACGTTTATTTGCTAAATGTGATTTTACATCTAAATATACAGCATGTTCGCTAGGTTCTATACCAAATACAGATTCTGAAAGTTGGACTTTCTTACCTGTTTCTTTTCCTTTAATATCTACTACGGTTAATTCCATTATTTCTCAACAATTACATAAGCATTTTTATGACCAGGAACTGCCCCTTTAACAACAAGTAGGTTTTTCTCCGAAACTACTTTCAATATTCTTAGGTTCTGCACTTTCACTTTCTCTGCTCCCATTTGACCTGCCATTAACATTCCTTTAAATACACGTGCAGGATATGAAGCTGCTCCAATTGACCCTGGTGCACGTAAACGATTGTGTTGTCCGTGTGTGGCTTGTCCAACACCTGCAAATCCATGACGCTTTACAACGCCTTGAAAACCTTTTCCTTTAGAGGTTCCAGAAATATCTACGAACTCTCCTTCTTTAAAAAGATCTACTGTTAGTGTATCTCCTAATTTATATTCTTCTTCAAAATCTTGAAATTCGATGACTTTTCGTTTAGGTACAGTATTGGCTTTTTTAAAATGCCCAAGAGCTGCTTTTGTTGCTCTCTTTTCTGCCTTGTCATCGAAACCAAGTTGAAGAGCATTGTACCCGTCAACCTTTTCGGTTCTGACTTGGGTAACCACGCATGGACCCAGCTCAATAACAGTACAAGGAATGTTCTTCCCTTGCGCATCAAAAAAGCTAGTCATACCGATTTTTTTCCCTATTAACCCAGACATTATTATTTGTTTTATATTAAATTATACTTTTATTTCTACTTCTACTCCACTAGGTAATTCTAGTTTCATCAATGCGTCTATAGTTTTAGAAGATGAACTATAAATATCTAATAGACGCTTATAAGAACACAATTGAAATTGCTCTCTTGACTTCTTATTGACGTGAGGCGATCGTAGTACAGTAAATATTTTTTTGTGTGTTGGTAACGGAATTGGTCCTGTTACTACAGCACCTGTAGTTTTTACTGTCTTTACAATTTTATCAGCAGACTTGTCTACTAAGTTATAGTCGTAAGATTTTAATTTAATTCTAATTTTTTGACTCATCTTGCTAATAATTTAAGATTCTTGGCCTTTAACTTCAGTAATTACTTCTTGCGAAATATTAGGTGGTGTAGCTTCATAATGCGAAAATTCCATTATAGAAGTTGCTCTACCCGATGAAAGGGTTCTCAGTGCGGTTACATAACCAAACATTTCAGAAAGTGGTACTAAAGCTTTAACAACTTTAGAACCTGCTCTATCATCCATGGCATTAACTTGTCCACGACGACGATTAAGGTCTCCTACGATATCTCCCATATTCTCTTCTGGGGTCAACACTTCTACCTTCATAATTGGCTCCATAATTACAGCTTTTGCTGCTTTTGCCGCAGACTTAAAGCCTAACCTAGCTGCCAATTCAAAAGAAAGTGAATCTGAATCTACAGGGTGAAAACTACCATCTTTCAATGTTATTTTCATTGCATCAACTTCAAAACCTGCTAAAGGTCCATTTTTCATAGAGTCTTTAAACCCTTTTTCTACAGATGGAATATATTCTTTAGGAACATTTCCTCCTTTTATTAAATTAACAAACTCAAGACCTGTTTTGTTTTCTTCGGCTGGCTCAATTGTAAATACAATATCTGCAAACTTACCTCGACCTCCTGTTTGTTTTTTATAAGTTTCGCGATGATCTGCTTTTTTAGTCAAAGCTTCTTTATATTCTACACGAGGTTTACCTTGATTAACCTCAACTTTAAACTCGCGTCTAAGACGATCTACAATAATATCTAAATGTAATTCTCCCATTCCAGAGATTATAGTTTGACCTGATGCTTCGTCTGTTTTTACTTGAAACGTTGGATCTTCTTCAGCTAGTTTTGCTAAAGACATTCCTAACTTATCTACATCTGCCTTTGTTTTTGGCTCTACCGCAATACCAATTACTGGGTCTGGAAAATCCATTGACTCTAAGGTAATCGGGTGCTTTTCTGCAGATAATGTATCTCCTGTTTTAATGTCTTTAAAACCTACAGCTGCCCCAATATCGCCTGCTTCAATATATTCAATTGAATTTTGTTTATTCGAGTGCATTTGATAAATTCTCGAAATACGTTCTTTGTTCCCTGAACGATTATTTAATACATAAGAACCTGCATCTAAACGTCCTGAATATGCACGGAAAAATGCTAAGCGTCCTACATATGGGTCAGTAGCTATTTTAAATGCTAACGCCGAAAACGGATCGTTAACCGATGGTTTTCTTGATATCATTTCATCTGTGTCGGGGTCTTTCCCTTCTATTGCTTCTTTATCTTCTGGAGAAGGTAAATAGTGGCACACAGCATCTAACAAAAATTGTACTCCTTTATTTTTAAAGGATGAACCACAAATCATAGGAATAATACTCATATCTTGAGTAGCATCTCTAAGAGCCTTGTGTATTTCTTCTTCTGAAATTGAGTCTGGGTCTTCAAAAAACTTTTCTAATAACCCTTCATCATACTCTGCAACAGCCTCAATTAGTTGAGCACGGTGTGTTTCTACCTCTTCTTTCATATCCTCTGGGATATCAATAACATCAAATGTAGAACCAAAATTATCTTCGTGCCAAACAATTGCTCTATTCTTCACTAAATCAACAATACCTTTAAAATCTTCTTCATCACCTATGTTTAACACAATTGGCACTGCATTTGATTTCAGCATTTCTCGTACTTGTTTACATACATTAAGAAAGTTAGACCCTTGTCTATCCATCTTATTAACAAAACCAATACGAGGTACTTTATAATTATCTGCTAGCCTCCAGTTTGTTTCGGACTGTGGCTCTACACCATCTACCGCCGAAAACAAAAAAACTAACCCATCGAGAACACGAAGAGATCGGTTAACCTCTACTGTGAAATCAACGTGACCTGGAGTATCTATAATATTAAAGTGATATGGTTTAGTATCTGCTAAAGGTTCTCCTTGCTCAGTTGGAAAATTCCAATTACAAGTTGTAGCTGCAGAAGTAATAGTAATTCCTCTTTCTTGTTCTTGCTCCATCCAGTCCATTGTAGCCGCACCATCGTGTACTTCTCCAATCTTATGACTTACTCCTGTATAGAATAGTATTCGTTCTGTAGTTGTGGTTTTTCCTGCATCAATATGAGCAGCAATCCCAATATTTCTAGTAAATTTTAAATTTCTTGCCATTATTCAGTTACTGTTAACCCCTTAAAATCTAAAATGTGAAAATGCCTTATTTGCCTCTGCCATTTTATGGGTGTCTGTACGTTTTTTAACAGCAGCTCCTTCTTCTTTAAAAGCTGCAAGTATTTCGTTTGCCAAACGCAAAGCCATAGTTTTCTCATTCCGTTTACGTGCATAAGAAATCATCCATTTCATAGCTAATGACACTTTACGGTCTGGGCGAATTTGCATTGGAATCTGAAAAGTAGCTCCTCCAACACGGCGGCTACGTACCTCAACATGAGGCATTACATTAGACAAAGCTTCTTTCCAAACTTCTAATGATGTTTTTTCTTCATCCTGGTTACGCTCTTCTACAATTTCCATTGCATTGTAAAAAACTTGATAAGCTACCGACTTCTTACCATCCCACATAATCATATTAACAAAACGTGTTACTAATTGATCATTAAATTTTGGGTCCGGTAATAAAGGGCGTTTTTTGGCTTGTCTTTTTCTCATAAGTTAATACTTAAAAAATCTTATTTTTTCTTAGGTCGTTTTGCTCCATATTTAGATCTTCTTTGAAGACGACCTTCTACACCAGCTGTGTCAAGTGCGCCTCTCACAATATGATATCGAACTCCTGGTAAATCTTTAACTCTTCCTCCGCGAACTAATACTATTGAGTGTTCTTGAAGGTTATGTCCTTCTCCAGGGATATATGCATTTACTTCTTTTCCATTAGTCAACCGAACACGCGCTACTTTACGCATTGCTGAGTTTGGTTTCTTAGGAGTTGTAGTATACACACGGGTGCATACTCCTCTTCTTTGTGGGCACGAATCCAAAGCTGCCGATTTACTCTTCTTAGTTATAGAGGTTCTTGATTTTCGTACTAATTGTGCAATAGTTGGCATAATATTATTGTTTTTTCCTTTTTTAAAGGGCTGCAAATGTAAAAATCTTTTTTAAGTATTCAAACCTAATCACTAATAAAATGCATTATATTCTTACATTATTTATTAACAATAAGTTATGTGATGAAAATATTTTAAAACAGCAACTTTTATAAATATTTAGATTTTTATTATTGATGCTTGGATTTTTAAAATTCCAGAAGATGAAAATCAATGCAAACCCTAATAACTCAAAACTAAAAGTTAAGTAAACCTTAATGTAAGTATAATTATTTAGCTTAATTTGAATATTGTTTTAAAAATATTTTTAAACGATGTCTTTTTTAACCATAACAAAGAGCATCTAATCTAGATTTAACATATTGACTATCAATGACTAATTAGAAATAATTAAATTTTATATTAGATTAATTTTTTTTACTTACTTTAACATAAAATTTGCATTTCATTAATATAGCATTAATTAATTCAATATAATTTAACATTATTTCGCAAACTTTTAACTGAATTTAAATCAAACTTTTATTTAACTAAATTATGAAGAAACTTTATCTCTTGCTTTCTCTTATAGGAGTGTTTACATTCTCTACAGGAATAGCACAACAAAAATCGGTATCGGGAACGATAAGCGATGAAACAGGACAACCTCTTCCGGGTGCTACAGTATTAGTAGAAGGAACTTCGAGAGGTGTTGCAACTGACTTTGACGGAAATTATAATATCCAAGTCGCAGAAAACGAAGTATTAGTTATTACTTATGTTGGGTATGGAGATCAACGTATTGTAATTGGAAGTGCAGATAACTACTCTATAAGCTTAGAGCCTAGTAATGAACTGGAGGAAATAGTAATAGTAGCATATGGTACTTCATCTAGAGAATCTTTTACTGGTTCTGCTGATACTATAACATCGGAAGATTTGCAGTTAAGAACAATAACATCCCCTATTGCTGCGCTTGAGGGAACCGCTACGGGAGTTCAAATTATATCTGCATCTGGGCAACCGGGTTCTTCTCCTGGTATAATTATTCGTGGTGTAGGAACATTAAATGGTTCTACCGACCCTCTATATATTTTAGATGGCATCCAATTTGAAGGAGATTTGGCTAGTTTAAATCAAGATGATATTAAATCATTGACAATTTTAAAAGATGCAGCATCAACAGCACTATATGGCTCGCGTGCTGCAAATGGAGTTGTTATTATCACAACAAAACAAGGTGAAAAAGGAGGGAAAGTTAGCGTAAGTGCTTCTACTCAATATGGTTCTATTACCCAAGCTGTAAACAATTATGACGCTGTTAATCCTGGGCAATATTATGAACTTATGTGGGAGTCTTATAAAAACACGCTTAGTGGTGATAATCCTGCGGTTGAAGCTTCAGCTACCATTTTTAATCGTCTTGGGTACAACCCTTTTAATGTAGCTAACGATGCAATTGTTGGAACTGATGGAAGATTAAACCCTAGCGCTAATGTAATTTTTAAAGGTTTAGATTGGTTCGATGCCTTGCAAAGGACTGGATCTAGAAAAAACCATTCATTAAGTGTTTCGGGTGGCGGAGAAAATAGTAGAGTTTTCTTCTCTGCATCTTACCTTGAAGAAGAAGGCTACGTTATCGAAAGTAATTACAATCGCCTAACAACTAGGTTAAATGCAGAATTTTCGCCTAAAGAATGGATAACTCTTGGTGGTAATGCCTACTTAACAACCGCTAAGACAAATGGCCCAACAGGAGCTGGTACAACAAGTATTGTTAACCCTTTTGGGTTTGCTAAAAATATGGGCGCTGTTTATCCTGTTTGGGTAGTTAACAGAACAGGTGATTTTGCTCTTGATGCGGCAGGGAATCGACAATTTGATTATGGTGAAGGCTATCCTGATTTTGGGATTCAGTCGAGACCACAAAGTCCTGGTCGTCATGCAGTTGCCGAAGCTATTTTTAATGACGAACTTGATAGGGATGACAATGTTGGATTAAGGTTTTTCTCTGAGTTTAATATTATTGATGGTTTAAAAGTGAGAATAAACTATGGGCAAGACATTCAAGACGGTATAAATAAAAGTTATGAAAATAACATTGTCGGTGATGGCGCTCCTACAGGTAGATATGGTGAAACAAGATTTCGTAGGGTAGTAGAAAACTTTAACCAAATTATTACTTACAATAAATCTTTTAATGATATTCATAATTTGGATGTTACTTTAGGTCATGAAAGTTTTGATAGAAATTACTCTGAGAATCAAGGTTTAGCAAACACACAAACTGCAGAAGGCATCTATGAATTTGATAATTTTTCAGTAACATCTCGCCTTAGCGGTTATACTTCGGATAAAAGAACAGAAGGTTATTTTGCAAGAGTAAATTATGATTTCAATAATAAATATTATATAAGTGCTTCTGCTAGACGAGACGGAAGTTCTGTTTTTAACAAAGATGTACGCTGGGGAAATTTTTATTCTATAGGAGGGTCATGGTTAATTGATAAAGAAAGCTTTATGGATAATGTTTCTTTTGTTGATCGCCTTAAACTTCGTGCTTCTTTTGGACAAGTAGGTAATGACCGATTACTTGTAAGTGGTACTTCTCGTTTAGATTTTTATATCTCACAGCCACGCTATGAAATAACCTCTAATGCTGGAGCTCCTGGTATTTTTTGGTCAAACCTTGGAAACAGCACTTTAACATGGGAAACTGTTGAAAGTTGGGATGTTGCATTAGAATTTAGTTTATTTAATAATTTCCTTGATGGTACTATTGAATATTACAAGAAAAATTCATCAGACCTACTTTATAACTTACCTATAGCTTTATCCAATGGATTAAATGAAAAACCAGAAAACATTGGAACTATGTTTAATTCGGGTTTTGAACTCGGCTTAACTGCGCATTTGTTTAACAGTACTGATTTTAAATGGGATCTTACACTTCAGGCTTCTACTTTAAATAATGAAATTACCGAGCTCCCTTCGCCATTTGTCAATGGCTCTAAACGTTGGGATGTTGGTCGATCAAGGTATGACTTCTATATATACCATTCTGCCGGCGTAGATCCAGCTAATGGAAATACACTATACTATATGTTTGAAGATGGCACTACTCCTGGAAGCAGAGTTCCTGTTTTAGCTGCAGATGGCACACAAGCAACAACTAATAATTGGCAAGATGCAGGAAGAGCTTATACTAATGAAAACTCTATCCCTGACGTCATCGGGTCTGTTCAAAACAGATTTAACTACAAGCAATTTGCTCTTGATTTTATGTTTACCTTTTCTTTTGGAGGTGAAATGCTTGATTATGGCTATGCTGACATGATGCACCAAGGAACTTATGGAAGATCATTACATGTAGATCAACTTAATGCTTGGCGCAAAGCTGGTGATATTACAAGTGTACCTCGTTTACAAAATGGCAGTACTAACCAATTTCAAAGGCTATCTACTCGATTTTTAACAGATGCTTCTTATGTTGCTTTACGAAACATTAATTTTTCATATACTTTTGACAAAAGTTTAATTGAAAAGATAGACTTCTCAAGTTTACGCTTGTTTGTAGCAGCTGAGAATCTGTTTATAAATACTGCTAGAAAAGGATTAAATTCTCAATATAATTTGGCAGGTACGCCCGCTGGAAATGACTATAATCCTTCTAGAATCGTATCTCTTGGTTTAAATCTTTCCTTTTAATAATAACTTAAAAAATAAATTATGTTACGAAAAATAAATATTCAGTTATTATTAGTCTTAATGATTATAATAACAGGTTGCTCAAAAGATTTTCTTGAAACAAAACCTACACAGGCAATTTCTGCAGCTGATGCGTTATCAACCCCTGCAAACATGAAACTTGTTTTAAATGGTCTCCATAGACAGATGTTTGCTCAATCTCCAATACCTGGAGGCTCAAATAGTAGAGCAGGTGAGCAATACTGGATACCAATGTTCGATGTTTTAACAGGCGCTCTAATTCACTCTTCTCGAGGCAATGGCTGGCTTAGAGGTGAATTACAATGGACTACTCATACTGATGTCCAATCTCTTTCTAATCAACAACTATGGTATCAACGCTATCATTTTATTGCTAGTACAAATGCAATTATTAATGAAATAGAAGAAAGTAAACCAACTATAGATGCTGAACTAAATAATATACTTGGACAATCTCATGCATATCGAGCTTGGTCATACTATCGGCTAGTTACAGCTTATGCAAAAGGTTATATCATTGGTAATCCTTCATCTGACCCTGGAGTACCATTGATGACAGCTACTATAGCTCCTTTTGAAGGACAAAAAAGATCGACTGTTGAGGAAATCTATACCAAAATGGAAGAAGACATTAATAAGTCCATTACATATTTTGAAAATGCTTCTAATCCTGATAATAAATCTCATCTTTCTATAAATGCAGCTTACGGTATAAAAGCACGTATAGCCTTATCGAAAGGAGATTGGTCAACTGCTGCAACTGCCGCCGTAAAAGCACGTGAGGGTTTTCCATTGATGAACGAAAGTGCTTGGTTATCTGGGTTTAACACCTATGACCTATCCGAAGTAATTTGGGGTGGACGTGTAATAGATACTGAAACTACTTATTTCCGCTCTTATTTCTATTTAATCTCGCCTACTTTTAATGGTAGCCAAAACAGAGGTAACCCTAAACTTTTTAATATCGAAAAATACAATCAAATTCCCGATACAGATTATCGCAAAAAAACTGTTTTACCTAAAGCTCCAAATACCAATTCGGCAGCTTCAAATGGTCAGGGAGGTAGCTCTCAAAGCGATCCTAACTATGACAATCAAGCCGACTTTATAGCTGCCAGCAATGCTGTTAAAGCAAAATACGGTATGACAAGCAGACACAATACACATCCATATATGCATGTGAAATTTTTGCAAAAAAACCCTGGAACTATTGACCCAGATGATGTAATATATATGAGGTCTGCTGAAATGTATTTAATTGAAGCTGAAGCTAAACTAATGCAAAACGATATTCCAGGAGCCCAAGCAGCACTTAAACCTCTTGCTGAGGCAAGAGATTCTGCTTTTGATATAACAAAATTTAGCACTAAAGAGACTCTAATGGATCAAATTAAGTTTCAACGTTATGTTGAGCTTTATGGCGAAGGGTTTAGTTACCACGATCATATCCGTTGGGACCAAGCAATAGATCTTACAAACTCTGGAGCTTCTCAGGTTTTATATCAAGATGGTTTCATGCAAGGAAAACCTTCGGTTAATGATGCTTGGATTTTTAAAATCCCTGAAGATGAAATTAATGCAAACCCTAATATTACTCAAAACTAAAAGTTAAGTAAACCTTAACAAACTGTTTTACTTTAGTTGAACACCGTTTTAAAAGCACTTTTAAAACGGTGTTTTTTTAGTTATAAAAATAACATCTATTTCAATGTTAATATATTGATTATCAATATTTAATGAGAGTAATTAAACTTTATGTTAATATAAAATTAACTTTTTTTTAAACTTAATTTAACATAACATTTGCACTTTATTTAACATATGAGTTCGGCATGATTTAACATTATTTTACAAACTTTGCATCAAATTTAAATCAAACTTTATTTAACTAAATTATGAAGAAACTTTATTTCTTGCTTTCTCTTATAGGAGTGTTTACATTCTCTACGGGAATAGCACAGCAAAAATCGGTGTCGGGAACGATAACTGATGAAACAGGACAACCTCTTCCGGGCGCTACAGTTGTAGTAGAAGGTACGACAAGAGGTGTGTCAACTGATTTTGACGGAAACTATACTATTGACACCCAAGAAGGTGAGGTACTAGTTGTCTCATACATAGGGTATGCCGATCAACAAATTACAGTTGGGAGCGCAGATAGTTATTCTATAAGCTTAGGGCTTGACAATGAATTAGAGGAAGTAATAGTAACTTCACTAGGACAGTCGAAAGAACTTAGGCAACTAGGATACTCTGCTCAGGCAGTCTCTACTGATGATATTACCAATTCAAGTGAAAATAATATCGTTAATGCCTTAAACGGGAAAGTTGCTGGAGTTAATATCGTAAGTTCAAGCGGAGGCGCTGGAGCTTCAGCTAACATAACTATTAGAGGTTCATCGAGTGTACTTGGAAACAATCAACCTTTATTTGTAATTGACGGAATTCCTGTGGATAACTCAACTGACTCTAGTAATGATAGAAATAGTGTTAGTGGAATTAGCTTTAGAGACTATGGGAAAGTTGTCGGTTCTAACAGGGCTGCTGATATTAACCCTGAAGACATCGAGTCTTTAACTGTCCTTAAAGGAGGTGCTGCTACCGCACTTTATGGACTTAGAGCGGTTAACGGAGCTATTATCATTACTACGAAAAGTGGAAAAGGAACAGATGGATTTAATGCAAACTTCTCAAGTGAAGTAGCTTTCGAAGAAGTAAACAAATATCCAGGTTTTACTGAAAAGTATGCGAGAGGTAGAAACGGTTTATATTCTAATGTAACACACTGGAGTTGGGGTCCAGCTTATGCTAGTAACCCAACGTTCCCAACAGGAACAACTACTGACCTTAATGGTGATGGTACTATTACAGATGTTACTGGGCAACCTATTCCTATATATAGAGATAACTATAAAAACTTCTTCCAAAGAGGTACAAGAGTAAACCTAAATGCTTCGGTATCAAAATCAGGAGAATTAGGAAGTTTTTATATCTCGGCAGGTAATGCGTCTCAAGAAAGTATTGTAAAAAACAATACCTATAATAGAACTAATTTAACTTTTAAAGGTAATTATAATATAACAGAACGTTTTAAAATAGGAGCACTTGCTACGTATTCCAATGTAAAAACTGTAAACTTTCAAGGAGGAGATACTGGTATTGGAGCTGGTCTTACCTACTGGCACCACATGTGGGACTTAGCTAATCGTCCTTGGATAGACTCAAATTCTGAAAGAACATGGTTTAGTGCATTTGTCCCAGATCCGAACTGGATTGTTAACGAAGAAGGTGAAAATGCAGAAGTCGATAGGATAATAGGTAATTTGAATGCGTCTTATGAAGTTGCAAGCTGGTTAAAAATCAATTTAACTACTGGTATTGATACGTTTTCTGATAATCGAAAATTAGTTCGCCCAATTTCTTCAGTTAATACTGTTGGAAGACTGGGAGACCTATATGAAATTAAAACAAACAGTAAAGATTTTACTTTCAACTTAAATGGAACTGGTTCTGTTGATTTAACCGAAGGATTAAATCTTTCTTACCTTGGAGGTTTAGATGTTTATGACAGACAATATGACCGCCTTTATGTAGAGGGTACAGAGTTACTAGTAAAAAACTTTAACGATATTTCAAACGCAAAAAATTATACTGCTATTAATAGCGATGCAAACAAAAGAATTATCGGACTATTTGGTGAGGTTAACTTTGCCTATCAAAATTATTTGTTTTTATCTATTACTGGTCGTAATGACTGGTCATCAACTTTACCAAAAAAGAATAACTCATTCTTTTACCCTTCTGTAAGTGCAGGATTTGTATTTTCTGAATTGATAGATAATGCAGGATTTTTAAACTTTGGAAAAATTAAAGGTTCTTGGTCAAAACTAGGTAACGACGCTCCGGTATATTCAACAAACAATATTTTTGCTCGGATAACGCCTAACGTTAACTTAAATCAGCCTCAGTTTACTATAAGTACGCGACAAAATAATCCTGATATCAAGCCTGAGCTTTCAACCGCATGGGAAGCAGGTGTAGAACTTACATTATTTGACCGATACCTCAAACTTGATGCTACATACTATAAAAGAAATACTGTAGACCAAGTTCTTCCCGTACCTTTATCTAGTACTACTGGGTTTACCGAATTTATAAACAATAGTGGAGAAGTAGAAAATAGTGGGATTGAATTAGTCGTTGGATTAAATGATATTTTACGTTCTGTATCTCAGTCTCTAAAGTGGGATTTAAACCTTAATTTCTCTAAAAATGAAAACAAGGTCGTTAGTGTACCTGAAGGGTTAGAAGAAATTATTATTGGTTACGGATATTGGAACACAACCAAACTAGTAGCGCGACCTGGGTTGCCATTAGGTACTTTTGTTGGTAATGGATATAAAAGAAACGCATCGGGAGTTCTTTTATTAGACGATCAAGGACAACCACAAGTTGCAGAAGACCAAGTTCTCGGAGATTATAACCCTGATTGGACTTTGAATATTTTACCAACAATTTCATATAAAGGTTTATCCTTAAACGCAAATTTAGAGTTTAAAGAAGGTGGTACATTATATAATGATGCTGAAGTTAGTTGGATTTATTCTGGGTTGAGTGCTACAACAGGTGACAGATTTTATTCTGCGACTGATGTCAATGCAAATGCTACAAAGATTTTCGATGGTGTTATTGAAAGTTCAGGTCAAAGAAGTACTATAGCAGTACCTTTAACCAATACTTACTATCATCAGATATATAATAACATTGACGAAAACTTTGCTGAGGACAGTTCTTGGATAAGACTTAGATCAATCAGTTTATCATATGATTTACCTAGCAGCTTGTTAGAAAACACTTTTATTAAAAGTTTAAGAATCACTGCATCAGGAAGAAACCTATGGCTTAAAACAGATTACTCTGGTATTGACCCAGAAACAGGAGCATTAGGAGCTGGAAATGTTCAAGGTTTTAATACTATAACAACTCCTAATAGTAAAAGTTATGGTCTCAAATTAAATCTTCAATTCTAAAAGAATACATTATCATGAAAAAAATAAAAAACAATTTCAATTCGTTTTTTCTATTATTAATAACCGCTGTAGTATTTACAACAACAGGTTGTGATAATTTAGAAAATATCAATATTGACCCTAATAATCCGAAAGATGTAGATTTAGGGTTGATTTTCACAAGAGGTGAAGAAAGAATACTATATAAGTATGGTCGTTTTACAAACGGAACAGACTGGGATACTTGGTCTGGGCTTTGGGTTCAGCAATTTGCAGGAAACCATGGTGCGGGTGTAAACTATGACTTATATGATGTCCAAGCTATAAACTCGCTTTGGGACAGACAATACGATGGATTTAAAGACCTTAGTGAGGTTATTAGAAGAGGAACTGAATCTAAAGCATGGGAACATGTTGGAGCAGCTAAAATTATAACTGCACTAGGACTTGGAACTTTAACTTCTGTTTATGGAGATATGCCATGGTCAGAAGCTTTAAAAGGATCTGAAACGCCTTACCCAAAATTTGATACTCAAGAAGATATTTATAAAGCAATGATAGCAATGGTTACTGAAGCTATTGCCGATTTAGATAAAACTTCTACTTCTAACCTTGGAAATGCAGACTTTGCCTATAACGGTGATGTTGCCAAATGGAAAGCATTAGGTTATGCTTTATTAGCACGCTATGAGAATGTACACTCTAAAAAAGATCCTAGTGGATCTGCAACAAGAGCTCTAGCTGCTGTTGACCAAGCAAAAACTGCTGGATTTACTAGTCATGGTAACGACCTTACTTTTCCTTATAGCGGTCAAGATATATTCTTAAACGGCTGGTTTCATATGTTTGAAAACAATCAAATGATTGCTTCAGACGTTTTTATGAACTATCTTAAAACCAATAAAGACCCTAGAGTATATACGTATTGGAATGACATTACAACCGATGGTCTTGATGTTGGTTATAATGGAAAAGCAAATGCTTTAGGTACAAGTAATATAAGTTTCTCTCCTGTTGGACCTCAAGGTTTCTATGGCAAGAAAACTTCTCCTCAATTAATTGTAACACATTTCGAGCTTTTATTCATCGAAAGTGAGGCAGCATTTAGATCTGGAGATATGGGAAGAGCCGCAACTGCTTTAAACCAAGCTATTGAAAATCAAATAGATTTAGTTACTCCTGCTTATACATCGCATATTGGTACACTTGCAACCCCAATAATAAGCAGTGCTGATTATGCTAGTCAAATAGCCGCATATAAAACAGCCCATGCAGCAGAGACTGCAACTTCGATTACACTTGAGAAAATTATGACTCAAAAATACTTAGCAATGTTTAGTATGAATACGGAGATTTGGAATGATTTAAGAAGACACGATTATAAATTTCCGTCTTATTTAGCTATTCCTAAAAAACCAGATGGAACTCCGATTGGAAGTCAATTTATTCAAAGAGTACTATATCCTCAAGAATCTACAAACACAAATGCAAATACTCCAAAATCTGACTTATTTACAAAACTTTGGATTTTTAACTAAAGTGTATTAAAAAATTCAGATAGTGGCTTTTAAAACAAAACCACCTCGTTACGAGGTGGTTTTTTTATATAATCATATTTCTTCAAATAAATTTTTAAGTAATATTTAGCATATTATTTTAATAATATTAACAATATCTTAACGTGTGTATTTATATAATATATATAGTAAATAATTTTATTGTTTTTTAACACTTAAATCAAGCTTTGAGTGTGTGTTTTCTTACTTTTTCTCTAATACTAAAACTTTTCTTTAACAAAATTTTATGAAGTTTGGGCTTTAAAAATTTAAACTAATTAAAATTCTATTTATGAAGAAATTCTATTTCTTGTTATCTCTTTTAGGAATGTTCACACTTTCCTTGGGGATAGCACAGCAAAAATCGGTATCGGGAACGATAGCCGATGAAACAGGAGAACCGCTTCCGGGCGCTACAGTTGTTATAGAGGGATCCACAAGAGGTGTTACTACTGACTTTGATGGGAACTATAGCATTCAGGCTGAAGATGGCGAGGTGTTAGTTGTTAGCTATGTAGGCTATGCTGACCAACGTATTACAGTTGGAGACGCAGACAATTACTCTATATCGCTAGGACTTGACAATGAGTTAGAAGAAGTTGTTTTAACAGCACTAGGTCTTGAGAAAAAGAAAGATGAAGATCTTTCTTCGACAAGTATTGTTAAAGTTGACCAACTTCAAAAATCTGGAGAGTCTGGTGTACTACAAGGCTTAGCTGGTAAAACTTCAGGTATCAATATCACTCGAAACTCTGGAGATCCAGGTGCTGGTGCATATATTCAAATTAGAGGTCAAAACACTATTCTTGGTGCTTCTAGCCCTTTAATAGTATTAGACGGAGCCATTATTTCGAACAGTAGTTTTAACCAAGGAACTGCTGGGGTTGTTCAACAATCGAGACTTAATGACATTAACCCTGATGATATCGAATCTATATCTGTATTAAAAGGAGCTTCAGCAGCAGCTGTATATGGTACAGGAGCTGCAAATGGAGTATTAGTTATTAGAACGAAAAGAGGTTCAAAAGGTGGTAAGAAATGGAGTTTTAATTATAAAAGTAGTGTCTCTGTAGATCAAGTAAACATAGAATGGGATAAGCAAAGTACTTATGGTCAAGGTTTCAATGGTACTGATGCTACAATAGGAACTGGTGGTAATACTGGATTTTCATACGGAGGTAAAATAGCTAGTAGATCAGGTGGAGCAGATACTGTTACTTCTGATTCTCCTATATATTTCGAAGCCGATGGTGGAACAAAATATTATCCAATTACCCAAAAAAATTCTAGAGAGACATATAATCAAGTAAATAGAGATGCTGTCTTTAAAAACGGAATCGTATTTGAAGACTCTTTTAGCTTTAGATATAACGGAGAAGATACATCTACATTTTTTAGTGTAGCTAAATGGAATCAAGACGGTATTTATAGAGGTGGTTCAGATTATGATAGAACTACATTAACTATGAATAACGATGCTCAACTTAATAAGTTTATCAAAGTAAAGTTATCTACTAACTATACTAGTATTGATTCTAATCGTATTCAAACTGGATCTAACTTAAATGGTCTTTACTTAGGATATTTAAGAACGTCTCCAGATTTTGATATTAGAGATTATAAAGGAACTCATTATAATAATGGAGTAACAACACCTAACTCACATAGAGGTTATAGAAGACATTTAGGTTCATCGCGAACATTTGATGCGTCATCTGGAACGTTTAGCTATGCTGCTCCTACTTATAACAATCCACTTTGGACAATAAACCAGCAAAAAAACATTAATGATGTAAATAGATTTATCATTACTCCAGAGATTAACCTTACTTTCAACGAAAACTTAGGATTAACTGCTCGATATAGTTTAGATTATTTTGTTGATTCACGTCAAAATTATTGGCCAGCAGGATCTGCAGGAGGTGGATCTCAAGGACAATTTAATGAATTACGCTATACTGAAGCAACTGAAAACTGGAACTTTTTCCTTAATGGAAACTATGATTTTTCAGAGAATTTTAGTTTTAGTGGTGTAGTCGGTCTTCAAAACCTTCAATATAAATTAAGAGGTGTTTTTGGAACAGAAACTAATTTTACCAATCCTGATGAGGTTTTCTTAAATTTTGGAAATGCAACCTCTCAAAATTCAAATATACAAGACCGTACACAATTGGATAGACAGTCTGGTGCTTATGCTGTTTTGAATTTCGAATTTTGGGATCAACTTCTTTTTGAAGTAACCGCAAGAGGAGAGTACTTATCATCTCTTCCTGATAGAGGTTTAATATTTTACCCTTCTGCTTCAATAGGATGGGATTTTACTTCTTATACACAAAACACCCCTATCTCATTCGGTAAAATACGAGCTTCTTATGGAGAGGTTGGTATTAACCCTGTACCATATTCAACATCAACTGTATTTACTACAGGAGGAGTTGCTTCTGGCTGGGGAGATGGTGTTAACGGTAGTCTTTTTGGAAATCCTCTTACAAGATCAAGCCAAAGAGGAAATCCTACTCTTAGAGAAGAACGTAAAACAGAGTTTGAAATTGGTTTTGATATTCGTCTCTTAAACGATGATTTATCAATCTCGGCTACTTATTATAACAACACAATAAAAGATGGAATATTACGATTACCTACTCCTCCATCAAATGGGTTTAGTAACGAATTTAGAAACGCTGCAACCATAACCAATAGTGGGTTTGAACTTGATGTAAATGCTACTCTACTAAGAACCAATGATTTCTTTTGGTCTATAAATGCTAATTTCACTACTAATAGAAATAGAGTAACTAGCCTTTCGGGAAGTGGATATTTGATATTAAGTGGATTTACTGGAACTTCTTCTGGAGTTGCTGAGGGACAACCTTTTGCAGTATTAAGAGGTGGTGTTTTCAATAGAGATGCTAGTGGAAATTTCACTGACCTTACTGCTAATGGATTCCCATCGGCGAATACTACTGATGGTTTTATTGGTGACCCGAACCCAGATTGGAGAGGTGGTTTTGGAACAAGTGTTTCTTATAAAAACTTTACACTATCAACATTCATAGAAACGTCACAAGGAAATGA
Source organism: Candidatus Arcticimaribacter sp. (assembly GCA_965277835.1). Lineage (GTDB taxonomy): Bacteria > Bacteroidota > Bacteroidia > Flavobacteriales > Flavobacteriaceae > Arcticimaribacter. The sequence goes on from OZ255841.1 coordinate 955,495, forward strand.
TGTATGGAATGGTACAGCTGGCGTTTTACGTTTCTTTGGAGTCGGAACGGATACTGCTATTGAATCAGTTGCTTCACAAGATTTGAAAACTGCAACTGGAGGAACAATTGCAGCTGGAACTACATTTAGAGGACGAGAATTTGACTTTGGAGCTGGCCCAGTTGCTGTTAACCAAAATTGGTGGACTGGAAACGGTGGTGGTTTTGGAGATGTTTCTGAAGAAGCTGTCGAAGATGCGTCTTGGACTAGAGTAAGAGAAATTACATTATCTTATGATTTCCCTAAATCTTTAATTCAAAGCCTCAATATTGTATCTAATATTCAATTAAGTGTAAGTGGAAGAAACTTATTCTTATTTACAGGTATAGAAGGGTTTGATCCTGAAAATAATTTAACTGGTTCTTCAAAAGGACGTGGCTTAGAGTATTTTAGTAATCCAGGTACTAGATCATATCTTGCAACACTTAAAGTTTCATTTTAATAAAATATAATATGAAAAAATATATCGCATATATAACTATTTTTTCTCTCCTTATAATAGGATGTGAAAAATATACAGAGGGTATAAACAAAGACCCCAACAATTTTAATGCAGCTGCCCCTGAACTTATCGTTGGGCAAGCTCAACTAGGCTGGATACAATTATCTGAAAGTAATAGTGCACGCTATGCTGGAGTATTTGTAAATCAATTCACAGGAAGTGATAGACAATACATAACTTTAAACGGGTATTCTGTTACTGCAGGAGAATTTAATGACATGTGGGATGATGCCTACGTTGAAGGAATTACTCAGGCACAAGTAACTAAAGTAGCGGCTGCTGAAACTAAAAACAGTAAATTAGCTGGTGTAGCTCAAATCGCAGAAGCTGCTCTTTTTGGTGAAATGACTGCACTTTATGGTAATATTCCTTTTACTCAAGCTAACAAAGCTGATGAAAACTTTGCACCTGTTTATGATGGTCAAGCTTCTATATATCAAGGCGTACAAGGATTATTAGATGAAGCTATTACTAATGTAGGATCTGAGCCTGTTAGTTTATATTCAGGAAATCGTCTTGCAAGTGATGGTACATGGGGAAGAGTTGCTCACTCATTAAAAGCAAGATACTATCTTCATACAAAAAATTATGCAAGTGCACTCTCTTCGTCCAAGCAAGGTTTAGCAAATAGAGCTGAAGACTTAAGTGTTGTTCACGGTACTACTGCTGAAACTGGTAACCAACCAGGTAATGCTAATTTATATTATCAGTTTACGGTAAACCAAAGAGAAGGATATTTAGATGCTAATGGATCTCATTTATTTAACTTGTTAGACCCTTCTGACAATGTAAACAGATTATTAGCAACTCCTGGAGATGCTAACAGAAAAAGCGTGTATTTTGATGGTACTTCTTTAAACACTGGAACAGGAGGTCGTTTTGCTTTAACTGCTACATTCCCTCTTATCTCATGGTACGAAGTGAAGTTAATTGAAGCTGAAGCTGCACACAGAACTGGTGATGAAGCTGCTGCACGTACTGCTTTCAATGCTGTTAGAGCTGAATTGGCAGTTCAATTTAGCGGAGATTTCCCTCCAACAACTTCAACTGGAGAGACTCTGTTAAAAGAAATTTTAGAAGAGAAATATATTACATTAGTTGGCGAGATTGAAGCTTTCCATGATGTAAAAAGAACTAATAACCTACTAGGTGTTCCTCCTAAAACAGGAAGTCAAATACCACAGCGTTTTATATATCCACAGAATGAGATTGATAACAATGAAAATATCCCTTCTCCGCTTCCAGGATTATTTGATAAAACTCCTGTAAACAATTAATTTTTTCATAATTCTTTTAAAAGAAGAAGAAGCCCATCTAATATTAGATGGGCTTTTTTTATATATTTGAATATGCCGTATTTTAAAATCTGTATTTTATTTATAGTTTCGAGTTTTATGGCTTGGAGCCAAAGTCAACTAAATAACAATAGTCTTAGACTTGAGACTATTAAAAAAATTACTAATCAAATTGATGATTCTCGAATAGACTTGTCCGAAATTAATGGCAGCCCCTACCTCGAAACTCAATTTCATCTAGGTAATGTTGAACGAAATAATGTAACAGAAACAGCCCAATTGTATTTAAGATATAATGGTTATAACGATGAAATTGAAATAGGAAGACGTCAAGACCAACCTAGCTCTAAAACAGCTTTATTAAAAGAAAAAGATATTCGTGCTACATTCAACAATAGAGTCTATCAATATATATCATTTAATGACAAAAAAGGAGACAGTATAGATGGCTATTTAGTTTCTATATACAATGCCAAAAATTATAATCTATTCCTGCGAAATTCAAAAATATTAGTGTCTGGTAAAAAAGCAAGAACATCTTTAGAGAAAGACATCCCTCCACGGTTTAAAAAAATTACGTCTTATTATATCTCATCAAAGGAGAATACCACTCCTCAAGAAATCAGTTTAAAACTAAAAGATATCTTACCTTTGCTTATAAAAGAAGACCAATCAAAAGTTAAGCAGTTAAAGACTGATTTTAAAAAAATTAAATCTCATAAAGACCTTATACAACTCTTTAAGCATTTAGATATGTAATTCTTTTTTTTATCAAAACGAATTAAATTTTTTCTCATAATTTTAAAAACTTCATGAATGGATAAACAAGAAATTTTTGGTATTCGTTCAATAATAGAATGTATCGAAGCAAACCAAACTATTGAGAAGGTTTATTTACTCAAAAATCAAAAAAGCACTCTTTTTAAAAGACTGGAAAATGTTTTACGTGAGAAAAAAATAAGCCATAGCTATGTCCCAATAGAACGATTAAACCGATTTTCTAATAAAAACCACCAAGGTGTCGTTGCCATAATATCTCCTATTAAATACTGGGAGTTAGAAAAGCTAATCGAAAAAGCTAAACAAGAAACGCAACTACCTATATTCTTATTACTCGACAATATTACTGATACTCGTAACTTAGGGTCTATCATTAGAAGTGCATCAGCAACTAATGTGTCTGGAATTATACTGCCTCAACTGGGAAGTGCTCAAATAAACTCAGATACTGTTAAAACCTCGTCTGGCGCTTTGTTCTCTGTTCCTATCGCAAAAGTAAGTCATTTAAAAGATGCCATTTACTTACTACAAAGTTTTGAAATTGAAACTATTGCAATTACAGAAAAAGCTACCTCTACAATATATGAGCAAGATTTAAAAAAGCCTTTAGCACTTATTATGGGTTCTGAGGAAAAAGGGATTTCAAAAGGTATTTTAAATCTTATAACCCAAAAAGCAAAACTACCAATGGAAGGGGCGATTGCATCGCTTAATGTTGCTGTAGCATGCGGAAGTATTTTATACGAAGTCATTAGACAAAGAAAATTCTCATAAGTTCACTATTTTAGAGCTATGATTTCACCTTTAGCTGAGCGAATGCGTCCTACTCTACTTGACCACTATATTGGGCAAGAACATCTAGTAGGACCTCAGGGAGCACTGCGTTCGGCACTTGAAACTGGACAATTACCCTCGCTAATACTTTGGGGTCCCCCTGGAGTAGGGAAAACTACTCTTGCTAAATTAATGGCAAAAGTAAATAAACGCCCTTTTTATAGTCTCTCGGCAATTCACTCAGGAGTAAAAGAAGTAAGAGAAATTATTGATAAGGCAAAAAAGAGTAGCGGGTTATTTACCCAAAAAGGACCTTTATTGTTTATTGATGAAATACACCGTTTCAGTAAATCGCAACAAGACTCCCTCTTGGGGGCAGTAGAACAAGGGCATATTACTCTAATTGGAGCCACAACGGAAAACCCTAGCTTCGAAGTAATAAAAGCGTTATTATCTAGGTGTCAAGTTTATACACTCAATCCGCTTACTAAAGAAAACCTTAAAATGCTCTTACAGCGAGCAATAACAGAAGATGACGTTTTAGCACAAAAGAAAATTAACATCAAAGAAGATCAAGCGCTTCTTAAACTTTCAGATGGTGATGCTCGAAAAATGCTTTCGTTGCTCGAACTTGTTATTATGGGTCAAAAAGGAGATACTATAGATATAACAAACGAAACTGTACTCGAAAAAGCCCAAACCAGAACCGTGTTATTTGATAAAGACGGAGAACAACATTATGATATTATTTCTGCACTTATCAAATCTATTAGAGGAAGCGACCCTAATGCGTCTGTGTATTGGTTAGCTCGTCTTATTGAAGGAGGTGAAGATTTAAAATTTATTGCAAGACGTTTACTTATTCTGGCTTCCGAAGATATAGGGAATGCAAACCCTACAGCCTTAGTTTTAGCAAATAATACGTTTCAGGCTGTTAATATAATAGGATACCCAGAATCTCGAATAATTCTAAGTCAATGTGTAATTTATTTAGCTACAAGCCCAAAAAGTAACTCTAGTTATATGGCTATTAAAAATGCACAAAGCTTGGTTAAAGAGACTGGCAACCTTAATGTACCTCTTTCTCTAAGAAATGCACCAAGTCAACTGATGAAAGACTTAGGTTATGGCAAGGGTTATAAATATGCCCATAACCACAATTTGAATTTTGCAGACCATGAGTTTCTACCTGATGAAATAAGCGGTAATAAACTTTATGAACCTGGTAAAAACAGTAAAGAAGAATTAATTCGTTCTTTTTTGAAAAAACGATGGAAAAATAAATATGATTATTGATTTCTCTCCCAGAAAAAAGGAGTTAATAGAATTAAAACTGTAAAAAGCTCTAATCTACCTATGAGCATTAAAAAAGACGCCCACCATTTACCCAACATAGGTAGCTCTGAAAATGAAAATGCAGGGCCGTAAGAGCCTAGAGCAGGGCCTACATTACCTAAACTCGAAGCAGCAACTCCAATTGCAGATTCGAAATCTAATCCTAGCATTCCAAAAACTAATGCTCCAAAAATAAAAGAAAGCATATATAATATAAAAAAGGCATAAATATTATACGTAACATCTTGTTGCAAAATTGAACCATTATAACGCGGTTGTATAATTGCATTGGGATGCAACGCTCTTTTAAATTCTAAGAACCCATTTTTAATCATCAATAAATGACGTACAACCTTAATCCCTCCTGAAGTTGACCCAGCCGAGCCTCCCATAAACATTAACCCAAAAAATACTATGGTTAAAAAAGGACTCCAAATAGTATAATCAGCCGTAACAAATCCTGTAGTTGTTATAATAGCTACAATTTGAAAAAACGAATGTCTTAAAGAGCTTTCGAAAACACCCCATACCTGAGGGTGATTAAAGCTACTCTCCGCTATATCTACACTATTAACCAATACGACTGCTACAAGCACTGTCATTAGTGCAATGAAAATAATTAAAAACCGAAATTCTTGATCTCTAAATATTTTTTGAAATTTACCTTTAAATGCGAAATAACTTAGCACAAAATTAGTTCCCGCAATAATCATAAAAAAGGTAACAATATATTGAATAATTGGAGTGTCGTTCCAATACGCCATACTATTATTCTTAGTCGAAAACCCTCCCGTAGAAAGCGTACTCATTGCATGGTTTATCGAATCGAAAAAACTCATTCCTGCAAAGTATAATAATAGTGCTTCCGAAATTGTATAGCCCACATATATAAGCCACAATCGTTTAGCCGTATCTGTTATTCTAGGGTGTAGTTTATCATTACTAGGCCCTGGGGCTTCTGCAACAAATAATTGCATCCCTCCTATCCCCAATAAAGGTAAAATAGCTATAGTCAAAACAATTATACCCATTCCCCCAATCCAATGCGTTGTGCTTCTCCAAAATAAGATTCCTTTGGGCATAGACTCTATATCTTTTAAAATAGAAGAGCCTGTTGTAGTGTACCCGGACATTGTTTCAAAAAAAGCATCTGTTATATTAGGAATAGCACCTGTAAAAATATATGGTAACATTCCCGATAAAGACATCAATATCCAACCAAAAGTTACAATTATATATCCCTCCCTTTTTTGAATTTGCTTTACATTATTCTTTGATAAAAGCATTGTTAATGCGCCTACAAGCAATACTGAAAAAGCGGAGTAGATAAGCTCCAAAGTAACCCCATCTTGAGTTATAAAACTTACCAAACACGATAAAAGCATAAACCCTCCATTGAAAAGGAGCAAAAGCCCCATAAGACTTACAACAATTCTTATATTAACTCTATGCATCTTATAGGAATAAGCTTTCAACTTTTTTTATTGCCCTAGGCAAGCAACAAACCACTACTCTATCGCCTGCAACAATTGTATATCCTCCCAAAGCAATTATAGCTTTCCCGTCTTTGATAACTCCTCCAATGGTAGCAGATCTCGGGAAATCAATATTGCGGATATCTAAACCATTAACTTTTGATTTTGGCTTTACATTGAACTCTAAAATTTCGACATTCATGTTTGTTAATGTCTTCATATCAATAACCTCTCCTCTTCTTATATATCTAAATATAGTATTGGCGGTAAGTAATTTTTTGTTAACTAAAGTATCTATGCCTATCGAATGAGATAATTGAAAATAGTCCATGTTCTCTACTAGAGCAATTGTTTTCTTTACTTTTTTAGATTTAGCCATTAAGCAAGACATAATATTTGTCTCAGAGTTTTCTGTTACAGAAATAAATGCATCGGTAGTATTAATTTCTTCCTCTTCTAAGAGCTCTAAACTCCTTCCGTCTCCGTGGATTACCATCACATTAGGTAATTCATCTGCGATTTCAAAAGCTTTTGTCTTATTTTGTTCTATAAGTGTTACTTTGAATTTCTTCATACACAACTCGCGAGCCGTATTTACGCCTATTTTACCGCCCCCTAAAATCATAACTCTTTTTATATCCTCTTTACTCTTCCCCGTAAGTTTATATAATTCTTCGACACCTTCTTTTAGTGTTATAAAATAAGCCTGGTCATCGGCTTCAAATACGGTATCACCTCTAGGAATAATTGTGTATTGTGTACCCTTGCGTTGCAACGCTATAGGCATAAAATGCACGTCTGGAAATATATTTGCTGCTTCTTTCACCGATTTACCTACAAAGGGTACCGATGGGTTTAAAATCGTTCCAATAAGTGTAAGCGCCCCATACTCAAATTCATAGCTATCATCAAAAGCAGACTGGTCTAATAACTGTTGAATTTCTGTGACTGCTAGTTCTTCTGGAGAAATTAATTCATCTACTCCCAAACTTGTGAAATCTATATCTTCTGAATCATTAATAAATTCGACAGAAGAAATACGTGCTATGGTTCTTTTGCATCCCAATTGCTTAGCTAATGCACAAACTGTGATATTTGTAGTCTCTTGAGATGTTAGCGAAATAAATAAATCAGATTTACCAACATTGACTTCGCGAATTAATGATAAAGAACATGCATTACCTTTTACCGTTTTAATATCTAAATGAGTTTCGGCATAGTTTAGTCTGTCTTTATTGGTATCGATAAGCGTAATATCCTGAGACTCAAAAGAGAGCAGTTTAGCAAGGTGAAAACCTACTTCTCCAGCTCCTACAATAATTATTTTCATAAAGTAATATTGGGTAAACTCAAAAACAAATATAATAAACTATATGACAAGGGTTCTTCATTTTCTATCTTTGCTTTTTATGAAAAAAAATATTACCCCTTATACTAGCGAACATGGTTCGAAAAAAAAGCAAGTTAAACAGATGTTTGACAATATCTCTAAAAACTATGATTTCTTAAACCGCATAATCTCTTTGGGAGCCGATATTAGGTGGAGAAAAAAAGTAGTTAACATTTTAGCTGCTAAGCATCCTCAAAGCATTTTAGATATTGCTACTGGTACTGGAGACCTTGCTATTGCTCTAATAAAGACTAAAGCTACAAAAATAGTAGGTCTCGATATTTCCCCGAAAATGTTGGCTGTCGGAGAAGAAAAAATAATTGATAAAAAACTTGATGGTACTATTGAAATGGTTTTGGGAGATAGCGAAGCCCTTAATTATGATGACAATTCATTTGATGCCGTTACAGTAGCTTTTGGAGTAAGAAATTTTGAGAACTTAGAAACTGGGCTTTCAGAATTATTTAGAGTGCTAAAACCTAAAGGTACTTTAGTGATTTTAGAAACCTCGGTACCCACCAAATTTCCTTTAAAACAAGGCTACTCAATCTACACAAAAGTTATAGTCCCTTTGGTAGGAAAAATTTTTGCTAGAGACAAAGTTGCTTATAACTATCTTTCTAACTCTGCGGCTATTTTCCCTTATGGGGAAAAGTTCAACAATATTTTAAAGAAAATTGGGTTTATAGAAGTAGAAGATAGCCCGCAAACCTTAGGGGTTGCTTCAATATATTGTGCTACAAAGCCTTAGTTTGAAAAATGTTTTCCTCTTGTTTGCTATATTCCTAATTGCAAACAAGGCTGCTTATTCTCAGTATGTTACTATACGTGAGCGTGTACAACATCTTCAAGATATTGACGAAAAACTCATTCGCTATGGCTATTATTTTGGCTTCAATAACTTTGGTTATAAAATCGAATATATTGACAGCTCTAGATCAAACTTAGGGATTAAACCATATTCTGCCCCAACTAATCTTGGCGGGCAAGGTCTCCCTGATATCGAATTAGTTAAAAACTTTGGTTTTAATGTAGGTCTAGTTAGTGACCTAAGAATTAATAGGTTTTTGAATCTCCGCTTTGAACCTGGTTTATATTATACCCAAAGAGATTTAATTTACCCCGAAAGTACACCTCTTCTTACCAAAGATGCTGACTATCTAAGATCAGTCAAATCTACATATATTCATTTACCGCTTTTAATAAAATTTAGTTCCATTCGAGTTAATAATTTCAAACCCTATTTAATAGGGGGCGTATCAACGTCATTTAATCTTTCTAGCAACGAAAAAAGTGTTGATGATAATTCAAGTGCCATTTTTAGGGTTACTAGCCAAACTTATAATTATGAAATTGGGTTCGGAATTGACTTTTATCTGCCTTATTTTAAGTTTTCGCCATCTATACGTGGCATATTTTCATTACAAAATGAATTAATCCCTGACAGCAATCCTCTAAGCCCTTGGACTTCAAACATAAAAAATCTTTATACTCAAGGGATAGTTATTAATCTAAACTTTAGATAATCTAGGGTTTAAAAATTTGGCTCAAAACAATAGCTGTAGCTGTGGCTACATTCAGGCTTTCTGCTACCATCGATTTCCCTACGCGCGGAATAGTTATAGTGTGTTGAAGCATTTTTTTAACCTCTGTAGATATTCCGGTTGATTCATTACCCATAACCAAAATACTGTCTTCTTCTATTTTAGTTTTATAAATAGATTCTCCTTCTAATAAAGTGCCAAAAATTGGTTTTCTACAGCTTTCTAAAAAAGGTAGTAAATCCGTATAAGTACATTGTACTTTTGCTAGAGACCCCATGGAGGCTTGAACAACTTTTGGGTTATAACAATCTACCGTATCTTTTGAGCAAACTAAATTTGAAACCCCAAACCAGTCGCAAAGCCGAATAATTGTACCTAGGTTACCTGGGTCTTGTATATTATCTAAAGCTACTGTAAACCCTAATGTATTATTGAGTTCCCTTGTAGGTATATGAAACACACCTAACATATTACTTGGGGATTTTAACAAAGTTATCTGTTCCATTATTTTAGATGTTACAATAACTTCTGTCGGATAACCCAATGTGTTGAGCGTATATATTCTTTCAACTTGCCAGCCTGCATTTAACAACGAAAGGACTACTTTTTCGCCTTCTGCAACAAAAAGTTGAAGTTCTTTTCGATGCTTTTTATTTCGTAAGCTCTTGACTCGTTTAATTTCATTCTTTGTAATCATAAAATGGTGTATTTTTGCATCAAATCAAATAGTAGCTTGAAAGTAAGGTTTACAAAAATAATCATTATAAGCATACTGTCTTTATGCTTATACAATTGTAGTAGTACAAAAAAAGTTGTGCCTAACCAAAAGCTCCTAGTTAAAGAGTCTTTTTTTAAAAACGGAAAAAACATACGCCAAGAACAAATAAAACAGTTAAGTGTATTACAACCAAATACTAAATTACTTGGCATTCCTCTAAAACTGCATGTTTATAATCTTGCCAAAGAAAAACCAGACAGCCTTTTTGATCTTTGGTTAAACAAAAAACCTAAACGAGCAGATCGCCTAAATAAACTTTACTCAAAAAAACAAGTATTACAACTTAAAAAATATAAACGAGATTTTAGCTCTTGGTTAAAAAAGTCGGGAGAAGCACCTGCAATTTTCTCTGAAAACAACATTACTACTACTTCTGATAAATTAACACAATACTATAAAAACATAGGGTTCTTCAATACAACTATCGAAACCAAAGTTAATGAGCTAACACCCAAAAAAGTAAGTGTTGACTACCTTGTCGAAACTGGCGAAGCATTTACTATCGATGAAAAAACCAGTACAATTGCTTCAAATGATTTAGATTCTATTTATAAAAATCATATTTCGGAAAGTTTCCTGTTAAAGGATAATGTGTTCAGAGTTCAAGATTTTGAAAAAGAACGAGCGCGATTAGTAGCCTTATTTAGAGATAATGGAATTGAAAATTTTCAACAAAAATCTATTCGGTTTAAAGTCTATTTAGATAGTTTAGGAACTGACTATAAAATTCCTGTAAAGGTTGAAGTTATGAATGAAGTTAGAAGAGCGGGAGATTCTATTATAGAGGTTCCATACGTAATTCAAAAAGTTAAAAAAATTAATCTTTACATAAAAGATTCTTCTAGTGAAGACTTTTCAATTTATACAGACACGCTAAACTATGAAGGTATAACCATATTTTCTGATGGTAAACTAAATTATAAACCCAAATCATTAGCAAGCGGTATTTTTATAAAAGAAGGTATGCCATATAGCGATAAAGATCGTTTGGCTACCTATAAATATTTTTCGGAATTACAAGTATTCAAGTATCCTAATATTAATTTTATTACAGACGAACAAAACCCATTAGAGTTAGTTTCTTCAATTTATTTAACCCCCAGAAAACCTTTTTCTATTGGCTTTGATTTAGATTTAACGCATTCTAATATTCAAGATATTGGAATTACACTGGGTAGTTCTATAATTAGTAGAAATGTTTTTAAAGGCACAGAAATTTTAGAGTTTAGTTTTAAAAGTGCATTTGGAGCTTCTGAGGACTTGGGGAATACAAGTGATACTTTTTTCAATATTTTTGAAATTGGAAGTAATTTGAATCTTAAAATTCCAAGAATAATTTTTCCCCTTAATAGACCTGTATTTAAAGATTATTTCGAAAAAGGAATTACTAACATTAGTATTGGTACTTCTTCTCAGAGAAATGTTGGCTTAGATAAACAAAATTTTACTGGAGTAATAGAATACAATTGGACAAAAAAAGAAATTTATAATTTTAGTTTTAAACTCGTTGACCTAGAGTTTGTAAACAATTTAGCTATTTCGAACTATTTCAATGTTTACAAAAATTCGTATGACCGATTGAATGAAATTGCAAAATCAATTGACTATCAATCAAGTTTTTTATCTCCAGATAATGATTTAATTATACCTAGTGGAGCTACTGAATTTATAACCAACGTACTTGAAGGCAATACGATATTAAGCCCCGAAACCGATTCTTATCAAAGCGTCCGTGTAATACAAGAACGCGAAAATAGACTTACTTCTAATAATTTTATTTTAGGCTCATCTTTTAGTTTTAGCAGAAATAATCAAGAAAATATATTTGATGAAGATTTTTCTCATTTAAAGTTCAAAATCGAAACCAATGGAAATTTATTAGTTGGTTTCCTTAATTTACTTGGAGCAAATGAAAATGATTCTCGAAAAGTTAAACTACTCGACTTAGTGCCTTCTCAATTTGTTAAAACAGAATTTAACTATATTAAACATTGGAGTGTTAGAAAAGATGATGTAGTCGCATTTCGCTTTTTCTCAGGGATTGCTATTCCTTATGGAAACTCGGATAATATTCCTTTTATAAGATCGTATTACGCCGGAGGAGCAAACGACAATAGAGCGTGGCAAGCTTATAAACTAGGTCCTGGTATTGGAGAAAGTACCAATGAATTTAATGAAGCAAATTTAAAACTAGCCTTAAATTTAGAATATCGATACCCCATTTTTGGTAAATTAAATGGTGCTTTTTTTATAGATGCCGGAAATATTTGGAATGTTTTAGATAATATAGAGAACCCCAAACAACGATTTGAAGGAATTAATGATTTAGATGAAATTGCAATTGGAAGCGGGTTTGGACTTCGTTATGATTTTAATTACTTTATATTTCGCTTAGATACTGCGTTTAAAACTTATGACCCTTCAGAAATTAAAAGTAGAAGGTGGTGGAAACAAGTTTCGTTAGATAGAGCAGTATTAAATATTGGAATAAACTATCCTTTTTAAAAAAACAATTACATTTGATGCCTAGAAAATTATTAACTATAATATAATATGAATATGAATTCGACTATCCCTTCAGGAGTAATTACAGGAACAAAGGTTCAAGAGGTGTTTGCTTTAGCTAAACAAAAGAAATTTGCATTACCAGCGGTAAATGTTATTGGAAATAATACCATAAATACAGTAATGGAAACGGCAGCAGAATTGAATAGCCCAGTAATTATTCAATTTTCTAATGGAGGCTCTATTTTTAATGCAGGAAAAAGCCTAGACAACACTGACCAAAAAGCAGCAATAGCAGGCGCTATAGCAGGAGCTAAACACATACATGAATTGGCAAGCGTATATGGAGCTAGTGTAATTTTGAATACTGACCATTGTGCGAAAAAACTTTTACCTTGGATTGATGGCTTATTAGATGCTGGTGAAAAATTCTATAAAGAGACTGGAAAATCACTTTATAGCTCTCATATGATAGACTTATCCGAAGAACCTCTAGAAGAAAATATAGGGTTATGTAAAAAATACCTCGAACGTATGTCAAAAATAGGCATGACTCTCGAAATAGAATTAGGTATTACTGGAGGCGAAGAAGACGGTGTAGATAATAGCGATGTAGATGCTTCAAAATTATATACCCAACCCGAAGAAGTCGCGTATGCATTTGAAGAACTTAGAAAAGTAAGCGACCAATTTACTGTTGCCGCTGCGTTTGGTAATGTACATGGCGTTTATAAACCTGGAAATGTAAAACTCACTCCAAAGATTTTAAAAAATTCTCAAGAGTATATTTCCAAAAACTATAATGTCCCTGAAAACACTGTTGACTTTGTCTTCCATGGAGGTTCTGGCTCAACTGTTGAAGAAATTAGAGAAGCTATTGGGTATGGGGTAATCAAAATGAACATAGATACCGACTTGCAATTTGCATTCACAGCAGGTATCCGTGATTATATGGTTGAAAACATCGACTATTTAAAAACTCAGATTGGAAACCCAGAAGGAGCAGACCAACCAAACAAAAAAAATTATGACCCAAGAAAATGGTTACGCCTAGGAGAACAAACCTTTAAACAAAGGTTGATTAAAGCATTTGAAGATTTGAATAATATCAATACATTGTAAAAAAGAAAACAAATGACTTGGTTTAAACGAGATAAGCAAGGAATACAAACACGAACGGAAGAAAAAAAAGATATTCCAAAAGGTTTGTGGTATAAAAGCCCTACAGGGAAAATTATAGAGACTCAAGAGCTTGCCGACAACTTCTATGTAAGCCCAGAAGACGAATATCATGTAAGAATTGGTAGTAAAGAATACTTTGAAATTCTATTTGATGATAATAAGTTTAAAGAAATCGATAGTAATATTATCTCTAAAGATTTTTTGAATTTTACCGATACTGTAAAATACAAAGACCGTCTTAAAAAAAGCATGAAAGAATCGGGGTTAAAAGATGCTATTCGGACTGCAATTGGCAAGTCTATGGGAAAAGACATCGTTATTTCGTGTATGGACTTTAAATTTATAGGAGGCTCTATAGGTTCTGTTGTGGGAGAAAAAATAGCGCGCGCTATTACCTATGCGATTAAAAAAAATATGCCATTAGTCATTATTTCTAAATCTGGAGGGGCAAGAATGATGGAAGGTGCTTTCTCTCTTATGCAATTAGCAAAAACTAGTGCAAAATTAAACGAACTTAGCGAAGCCAAAATACCTTATATATCGCTATGTACAGACCCAACTACTGGTGGAACTACTGCCTCTTTTGCTATGTTAGGCGATATTAATATTGCTGAACCTGGTGCTTTGATTGGTTTTGCCGGCCCTAGAGTAGTAAAAGACACCACTGGGAAAGACCTCCCCGAAGGTTTTCAACGAAGCGAATTTCTTTTAGAAAAAGGATTCTTAGACTTTATATCGCATCGTAAAAACCTAAAAAAACAAATCAATCTATATATTGATTTAATTTTAAATCAACCTATTAGAAGTTAATAGTTATTTAGAAATAAAATGTATATTTGCGACCGCATTATACAAACGTACATAACAATCATTAAAATTAATATTAGCATGTATTTATCTAAAGAAGTAAAAGAAAATATTTTTGAAAAACACGGCAGCTCAAAGTCTAATACAGGCTCTGCAGAAGGACAAATTGCTTTGTTTTCATACAGAATTAACCATCTTTCCAACCACTTAAAGAATAATCGAAAAGATTATAATACCGAGCGTTCTTTGGTTAAACTGGTAGGTAAAAGAAAGAGTTTATTAAACTATTTAAAATCAAAAGATATTACACGATATCGTGCTATCATTAAAGAATTAGGTTTACGTAAATAAATCTAATCCTTCCCTTTTATGGGAAATATTAAAAGCTGAATCTTAGTTTTTCATTGGTCTCTATAACACAACACAACAACATGTTTAGACTTAACAAAAACGAAAAAAATGATTCCAAAAACTTTTACAGAAGAAATTCAACTTCCTGAGGGGCGTACTATTACGCTCGAAACAGGTAAACTAGCAAAACAAGCCGATGGGTCGGTTGTAGTGCGTTCTGGGAACTGCATGCTTTTAGCTACTGTCGTTTCGGCACGCAAAGCTAGTCCCGTTGACTTTTTACCCCTTACTATCGATTATCGAGAAAAATTTGCCTCTGCTGGGCTTTTCCCTGGTGGCTTTTTCAAAAGAGAAGCACGACCAAGTAACGATGAAATTTTAACCATGAGGCTTGTAGATAGAGTTCTACGTCCTCTTTTCCCGAAAGATTATCATGCAGAAACTCAAGTTATGATTCAATTAATGTCTCATGACGAAAATGTAATGCCCGATGCCTTAGCTGGTTTAGCTGCTTCTGCTGCTATTCAACTTTCTGACATTCCTTTTGAATATCCAATTTCTGAAGTTCGAGTCTCTCGACTTGAGGGCAAGTTTATAATTAACCCTAGCAGACAACAACTCGAAGCCTCTGATATTGATATTATGATTGGAGCTAGTATGGATTCTGTCGCAATGGTAGAAGGAGAATT
This sequence comes from Candidatus Arcticimaribacter sp., assembly GCA_965277835.1. Lineage (GTDB taxonomy): Bacteria > Bacteroidota > Bacteroidia > Flavobacteriales > Flavobacteriaceae > Arcticimaribacter. The sequence continues at coordinate 970,941 of OZ255841.1, forward strand.
TAGCGAGGTTTCTGAACAAGAAATGATTGAAGCTATTGCTTTTGGTCATGAGGCGATAAAAAATCAAATTACAGCGCAAATACGCTTAGCTGAAGCATTTGGTAAAAAAGAAACGCGGACATATGAAGAAGAAGCACATGATGAAGACTTAGAGCAAAAAATACATTCTTTGTCATATGACAAATACTACGCTATTGCTAAAGAAGCTTCTTCTAAGGCAGACCGAAGTGAATCTTTTGACACGCTTAAAGAAGAAATTAAAGCTACTTTTAGTGACGAAGAATTAGAGGAGAAAAACGACTTAATTTCTAAATACCTTTCTAGTGCTTATAAAAAAGCCGTACGCGATTTGGTTTTAAGCGAAGGTATTCGACTAGATGGTCGAGCCACAACTGAAATTAGACCTATTTGGTGTGAGGTAGATTATTTGCCTTCTACACACGGGTCTTCAGTTTTTACTCGTGGTGAAACACAAGCATTAGCCACCGTTACACTAGGTACTTCTCGCGAATCTAATATTATCGATTCTCCGACCAATCAAGACGAAGAAAGTTTCTATCTGCACTATAACTTCCCTCCATTCTGTACTGGAGAAGCTAGACCCTTACGTGGAACTTCTAGAAGAGAAATTGGACACGGAAATTTGGCTCAACGTGCATTAAAAAAAGTAATGCCCGATGACTGTCCATACACTGTCCGTGTAGTCTCTGAAGTTTTAGAATCTAATGGATCTTCTTCAATGGCGACTGTATGCTCAGGGACTATGGCGTTAATGGATGCAGGAATAAAAATTAAAAAACCTGTTTCTGGAATTGCAATGGGATTAATCTCCGAAGGAGATAAATTTGCTGTATTATCAGACATTCTTGGTGATGAAGACCATTTAGGAGATATGGATTTTAAAGTAACAGGAACCGAAGACGGTATTACTGCTTGCCAAATGGATATTAAAGTAAAAGGATTGAGTTACGAAATTCTTACTCAAGCTCTTGAACAAGCACGACAAGGTAGATTACATATACTCGAAAAAATTACTGACACCATTCAATCGCCAGCCGAAGATGTTAAATCACACGCTCCAAAAATGGTGAAGATTACTATTCCATCAGATTTTATTGGCGCTGTCATTGGTCCTGGAGGAAAAGTAATTCAAGAAATGCAAAAAGAAACAGGCACTACCATTGTAATTGAAGAAGAAAATGAAATGGGTGTTGTTCAAATTTTAGGTACTGACCAAGAAATGATTGATAGCGTATTAAATAAAATTGACGATATCACATTTAATCCAGTTGCTGGAGATACATACACTGTTAAAGTCATTAAAATCTTAGATTTTGGTGCAGTAGTCGAGTTTCGTCCAGGTAAAGAAGTGTTACTTCACGTATCTGAAATTGCTTGGGAACGAACCGAAAATGTTTCAGATGTACTTAGTATTGGAGATAGTCTTGAGGTTAAATATTTTGGTATTGACCCTAAAACACGCAAACAAAAAGTATCGCGAAAAGCCCTTTTGCCAAGACCTGAACGTAAATAACGCATAAAAAAAGATTAACTTTTTTTAATTTATGTAACATTTTATAATCTTTAACGTATAACTATTGTAGCTTATAATAGAATAGTTAGAAATAGAGTAATGATAAAGAAATTAATAGTATCAATTTTAATTGTTCTTCCATTAGCAATTTATGGTCAACAAAAAGAATCTAAAGAAATTTTATTTGTCTGTACTCATGGTGCCGCAAGAAGTCCAATTGCTGCTGCATATTTCAATAAACTAGCAAAAGAAAATAATTTGAATTATCATGCCGTTTTTAGAGGTACAGAACCCGATGAAGCATTGACACCAGAAACAATTAATGGACTAACTGAAGATGGCTTTAACGTTAATGATTGGATGCCAAAAAAAGTATCTAATCAAGATATCGGAAAAGCATATAAAATTGTAACCTTTGACTGTTCGGTTTCGTCAAAAAAATACTCTGCTACTGAAGAACAATGGAATGGCACTCCATCAATAAGCGAAGATTATAATAAGGCACGCAATGTAATTAAAGGAAATGTAGAACAATTAATCGAGCGATTAATTGAACCTAAAACGGATAAGTAAAAACTAAATATTCACTAACAACGCATATACTTTTTTTGAATGAGACAACTAAAAATTACCAAGCAAGTAACCAATCGCGAAACTGCCTCTCTTGACAAATATTTGCAAGAAATAGGAAAAGTAGATTTAATTACTGCAGAAGAAGAAGTAGAATTAGCACAACGTATAAGAGCAGGAGATCAAGTTGCTTTAGAAAAACTCACAAAAGCAAACTTACGTTTCGTAGTATCAGTTGCTAAGCAATATCAAAACCAAGGGCTTACACTACCCGACTTAATTAACGAAGGGAATTTGGGGTTAATAAAAGCGGCTAAACGGTTTGATGAAACTCGTGGGTTTAAGTTTATTTCATATGCAGTTTGGTGGATTCGTCAATCAATTTTACAAGCACTAGCAGAACAATCGAGAATTGTAAGGTTACCTCTAAATAAAATTGGGTCAATTAATAAAATTAATAAAACCTATGCTTTTTTAGAGCAAGCACATGAAAGAGCTCCTTCTGCCGAAGAAATTGCAAAAGAGCTTGACATGACAATTAACGATGTAAAAGAGTCACTTAAAAATTCTGGTCGACACGTATCAATGGATGCGCCACTAGTAGAAGGAGAAGACTCTAATTTATATGATGTACTAAATAGTGGAGAATCTCCAAACCCAGACGGAACTCTTTTACACGAATCGCTTAAAACTGAAATTGAACGCGCTTTAGAGACACTTACTCCAAGAGAAGCTGATGTCATTCATTTATATTTTGGTCTCGGAGAAGAACATGCCATGACCCTAGAAGAGATCGGAGAAACATTTGATTTAACTCGTGAGCGTGTACGTCAAATTAAAGAAAAAGCCATCAGAAGGTTAAAGCATACTTCAAGAAGTAAGGTTTTAAAAACTTATTTGGGCTAAAATTATAAGCAACTTTCGGGTTGCTTTTTTTATAACTAAATGTTATTATAATGTCAATACTTATAGCTCCTTCAATACTCTCTGCTGATTTTGCCAATCTCCAAAGAGATGCTGAAATGATTAATGAAAGTTCAGCAGACTGGTTTCACATCGATATTATGGATGGTGTTTTTGTTCCGAATATTTCTTTTGGAATGCCTGTGCTTAAAGCCATTAACAAACATGCAAAAAAACCTTTAGATGTTCATTTGATGATTGTTAACCCCGACCAATATATTGAAACCTTCGCAGAATTGAATGCCGCAATTTTAACTGTACATTATGAGGCATGTACTCATCTACATAGGACGCTTCAAAAAATAAAGTCTTGTGGAATGAAAGCCGGAGTAGCTCTTAATCCACATACGCCCGTTCATTTATTAGAATCAATCATCCATGATATTGATCTTGTTTGTATAATGAGTGTAAACCCTGGTTTTGGCGGGCAATCGTTTATTGAAGAAACGTATAATAAAGTTAAAATTCTTAAAAAATTAATTACCGATAAAAAGTGTAATACTTTAATTGAAATAGATGGAGGAGTGAGTGACAAAAATCATAAACACCTCATAGAAGTAGGTGCAGATGTTTTAGTAGCTGGGAATTATGTTTTTGGAGCAAAAAACCCTATTAAAAATATTGACACACTAAAAAAGGTTTAACTACGACTGTTACCTTAATAATAATCTAATTATATTTGTCACTTATAAATATTTGTTGTTATGCCGTTATTATATATTGACCCTGGAACTGGAATGATTATAATCCAATTAATTGTTGCTGGTCTTGCAAGTGTTTTGGTTTTTTTTAAAAAAATACGAGATAAAGTCAAAAAAATTTTTAAACGAAAATGAGAGATTCAGGCTCGTTTAGAGACCCTTCTGGGTTTATATTTTATGAAGATAATGAAGTTTTTAGAGTTGTTAACGAATCGTATAAAAAGAACTATGATCATCTAATTGATTCAGGGCTTTATAACGTATTAGCGGAAAATAAATGGATTATCCCTCATAAAGAAGTTAAGGGTAAAAAACATTCTAATACTCAGTACCTTACTTTAAATCCAGAAAAAATATTTCCTATTACTTATCCTTATGAATGGTCTTTTAGTCAATTGAAAGACGCTGCTCTCCTAACATTAAATATTCAAGAAAAATCTATTGAATATAACATGAGCCTTAAAGATTCGACTCCTTATAACATACAATTTATTGATAATAAACCTATTTTTATTGATACTCTTAGTTTTGAGTTAATCGCAAACGATGATTATTCTTGGAAACCTTATAAACAATTTTGTGAAATGTTTCTAAGTCCTCTTTGTCTTATGAGCTATAAGGATCCTAATATGAGTAAATTACTCATTAATTTTATAAACGGGATACCTTTAAACTTAACAACTAAGCTACTTTCATTCAAAGACAAAATTCGCCCTTCTGTTTTTACTCATCTTGTTTTACATAATTGGTTGTCTTCTAGTGTAGATAAAAAACAAAAAAGCGCGAAAAAGTCAAAAACAATTAGCAAAACTCAACATTTAAATATTATTACCCAACTTAAAAATTTTATTTCTAAGCTTAACGTTTTAACTAAAAATAGTGAGTGGGGTGATTATAATTCAGAAACTATAACTGAAAAGAAAAGTTACGTCTCTGACAAAGAAGACTCGGTAAACTCATTCTTAAACAATCTGAGTTTTAACCTAGCATGGGATATCGGCTCTAATGATGGATATTATAGCAGGGTTATAGCAAAAAAATACTCTAAAGAAGTATTATCCTTAGATATAGACTGGAAATGTGTTGAGAACAATTACAAAATAAATCAGAAAGAGCAAATTAAAAATGTTTACCCTATACTCTTAGATTTATCTAACCCTTCTCCTGCTATTGGATGGGTAAATAATGAGAGATCATCTATCTATGACAGAATAGGAAAGCCAGATTTAATTTGCTGTTTTGCAATAATGCATCACATTATTAACGATAATATTCCAATTTCATATTTTATAGAGTTATTAGCTGAATCAATAAATTATGTTTTAATAGAATATATTCCGTTATCTGACCCTAAATGTCAAAAAATATTCTCTTCTAGAGGATATGATTTTGAATATCCATCAAAAGACAGTTTTGAAAGCTTAATATCCAAAAGTTTTAAAATAATCAAATCGAAAACATTAAATGAAACTGAAAGAGTTTTATACCTTCTTAAAAGAAAATAGGCTTAAACTAAGTGACAAGTCTCTATTCATATTAACAATTCCTTATATCATAAATGTTTTTATTTCCACTGAAATAAAAGTATGGGAATTACTTTTAATTCCTCTTTTTGTTTTTTGTATAGACTTACTATTCAAAAATAAATATCACTTCATATTTGTTTCACTCTATATATATTTTTTATATAGTTACATTGTTTATGACGACACCAATCATGTAATTCATGCATTAAGGGTTAGAACGTTTTCTATTATATTTGTTTTAATAACTGCTTTTGTTACTTATTTATCATACAAGAAAAAAGAGAATATCAAAGCTCTAAACGTATTTATCCTATTCCTTTCTCTTACATTTTTATATAATCCTCCTGAAGCTTCTCCAGGCACAAAAAGTGAAATTTTAAATAAGATAAATAGTTCTTATACAGGTATCCCTTTTGAAAATATTGAAAAATCAAGCGACCCTGTTATTCTAATAATACTTGATGAATTAGGTTCAAGAAGTGAAATCTATAATTATTCTAAAGATTCTATAGATTTTGATATTAATAAGCAATTAGAAAAACTATCCTATAAAGCTTATAATCGTTTTACTTCGTTAGCACTAGGCACAAATTATTCTCTACCTTCAATTTTCAATTTCAATCTTCACAATTCTTCTTATATTAAAAAAATAGACACCATTAGTGATGTGAATTTAGAAGCTACAAAAGAATTTACTCATATTTTCAGAGATAACCTATTAGTGGATTCTCTTATACAAAAAGAAGTGAAAACCAATTCTTATGGGTACGTTAAATTCAAAAAAACAGAGGCTCAATCTCTTTATTTAAAAAGATACCCTTGGGATAATGGTTATAATTTTGCTTTCTTTTTTAAAAACCTACCTTTATTAAATAAATTATTATCTAAAAGTATGCTTCTATTTTTCGAAGGGAAGAATTTTTCAGGATACAATTTATTTAGACGAGACGTACTTTCTGCCTTAAAAGAATTTACTCCCAAAAAAAATAATTTTTATTACTTCCATATACTTGCACCACACGCTCCTTACTCTTATTTCGATGAATATCAATCAAAAAACCCCAATCCAAAGCTTCATAAAAATATTGAAAGGTTAAATGAGCAAATAAAATTTTCAAGATTTTTCCTACCAAAAGTAAGCAAAATATTAGCAGACAATAAGTTTGATAATTGTAGGGTAATTGTAACTGGAGATCATGGTTATAGAGGTTTTATAGGAGGTGTTGACCCTTATTTAACTTCACTTTATTTAAAAGGCTATGATTCCTTAGTTGTTAAAAAAGAGGCTACCGTTCAAGATTTAGGTAAGTTAATCTATGAAAGCTTTGAGCCTTAGTTTTTAATCTTATGCTTCGCTTCTTGCCAAATAGTTTCCATTTCTTCTATTGACATTTCTTGTAGTTTTTTACCTTGAGTTTTTGCTTGATTTTCTAAATACTGAAATCGCGATTTAAATTTTTTATTTGTACGTTCTAAGGCAGTATCGGGATTAATGTCTAAAAAACGAGCGTAATTAATCATCGAGAACAGAACATCACCAAACTCTTCTTCTATGCCCTTTTTATTTTTTTGAATTACCTCAGTTTTTAGTTCTTTTAACTCTTCTTCTATTTTTTCCCAAACCTGTTCGGGTTGCTCCCAATCGAAACCCACAGCAGCCACTTTATCTTGAATACGCTGTGCTTTCACCAAAGATGGTAACCCTTTAGGGACACCTTCTAAAATTGAAGATTTACCTTCCTTCAGCTTTAGCTCTTCCCAGTTCTTTTTTACATCCTCTTCATTCTTTACCTCTACATCGCCATAAATATGTGGATGACGGTGTATTAGTTTTTCCGAAATACTTGTAGCAACATCACCTATATCAAACGCTTTTGTTTCACTTCCAATCTTTGAATAAAAAATAATATGAAGTAATAAATCGCCTAGTTCTTTTTTTATTTCTTGCTCGTCATTATCTAATATGGCATCACCCAATTCATACGTTTCTTCAATAGTCAAATGGCGTAAAGATTCGAATGTCTGCTTTTTATCCCATGGACACTGCTCTCGAAGTTCATCCATAATAGTTAGCAAGCGGTCAATTGCTTTTAGTTGTTGGGCTCGAGAGTTCATTTATTCTTTTTAGATGCCAAAGGGAAATCCATTTTATAATCCACTTTAATATCCCCTTTAGAAATATTTACTAGCTTTCTTTTAATTAGTCTTTTTTTTAATGAAGACAATTTATCAGTAAATAAAACACCTTCAACATGGTCGAATTCATGTTGAATTATACGTGCAATAATACCCGTATAAGTTTCTTTGTGTTTATTGAAATTTTCATCAAAATAACAAATTGTTATTTCTTCTTGACGATATACATCTTCGCGCACATCAGGAATACTCAAACAACCTTCATTAAATGCCCAATCTTCTCCAAATTCTTCAAGCGTAGGGTTAATAAATACCTTCTTGAAATTTTTGAGTTCCTCTTGCTCTTCTAAACTTAGTTTTTTGTCTTCGGAAAAAGGAGATGCATCAATTACAAATAGTCGAATACCCAACCCTACCTGCGGGGCTGCTAAACCAACGCCGTTAGCTTCGTACATGGTTTCCCACATATTACATATTATCTGTTCTAAGTTTGGATAATCTTTATTGATTTCAATTCCTTTTTTCTTTAATACAGGAGCGCCATATGCGACAATAGGTAGTATCATAAGCTGTTACTTCGAAATTCGAGATATGATTGTAATAACAATGTAGCACTAATCTTATCTATTAAACTTTTTTGTTGTCTTTTCTTCTTTCCTACACCCGAATCGAGTAAGGTTTGAAAAGCCATTTTTGATGTAAACCGCTCGTCATAGCGTTCTACAGTTAAATTTGGTATTTTTTTATTTAAAATAGTTATAAATTTTTTAATCTCACTTTCAACCTCCGAAAAAGAGCCGTTATGTCGTTTTGGTAAGCCCAATACACAACATTCAATAGTGTGAGATAACATATAGTTTTGAAGAAAAGGAATAACCTCTTGTGTAGGCAATGTAGTCAACCCAAAAGCTAAATTCTTTGAAGAATCTGTTGTAGCTATTCCAGTATATTTTGTTCCAAAATCTAGTGCTATAATTTCTGGCATGCACAAATATACATCTCTTCTTTTGTTTGTATAAAAAAACTAAGCAAAGTCGAGTGAAAAAAGTATAAATTTGCACAAATTTTAAAAATCATATTTAATGAAATCGATTATAGAGTCTGCATGGGAAAATCGTCAACTTTTAAAACAAGAAGACACACAAAACGCTATTAGGTCAGTAATTAAGCAATTAGACTTAGGCGAACTTCGTGTTGCTGAACCCACTAGTAGTGGATGGCAAATAAACGAATGGGTAAAAAAAGCTGTTATCCTATATTTTCCTATTCAAAAAATGGAAACCCTAAAAGCAGGTCCTATGGAATTTCATGACAAAATGCCTTTAAAAAATGATTATGCCGCTAAAGGTATTCGGGTTGTCCCCCATGCCGTTGCACGTCAAGGTGCGTATATTGCTTCGGGAGTAATCTTAATGCCAAGCTATGTAAATATTGGTGCATACGTAGATTCGGGTTCTATGGTAGATACGTGGGCTACTGTTGGTAGCTGCGCCCAAATTGGTAAAAATGTACACCTCAGCGGTGGTGTAGGTATTGGCGGCGTACTCGAGCCTTTACAGGCCTCTCCTGTAATTATTGAGAACGATGCTTTTATAGGCTCACGTTGTATTGTTGTTGAAGGCGTTCATGTTAAGCAAGAAGCTGTTCTTGGAGCAAACGTTGTACTAACAGCATCGACTAAAATTATTGATGTTACTGGTGATACTCCTATTGAATATAAAGGCGTTGTCCCCGAACGTTCTGTTGTAATCCCTGGCACTTATCCAAAGCAGTTTTCTGCTGGGGAATATCAAGTTCCTTGTGCGCTTATTATTGGACAACGAAAAGAAAGTACAGATAAAAAAACCTCGCTAAACAATGCACTAAGAGAACATAATGTAGCCGTGTAGTATATTGTCAATTTTATGGAAGCTATTATTAATAAAAGTTATACTGCTTTAAAAAAAGGCGGAGTAATTCTTTATCCTTCCGATACAATTTGGGGTATTGGTTGCGATGCAACTAATGAAATTGCCGTACAAAAAATATATAAACTTAAAAAAAGAGATAACTCAAAAGCTCTTATTTGCCTTGTTTCTAATATTGAAATGTTACAACAAGTTGTAGGTAATATTAATACTGATATTAAATCATTAGCCCTACAATCAAAACCCACTACTATAATATATCCAAAAGCAATAGGGCTTGCATCAAATCTTCTAGCCGAAAACGGAAGTGTAGGTATTCGGGTAGTTCAAGATACCTTTTGTGAAAATTTGATTCAGCTTTTTGGAAAACCCATTGTATCAACTTCAGCAAATATAAGTGGTCTTGAAAACCCCAAAGAATTTAAAGACATAGAGTCTAATATATTTGACGCTGTTGATTATATTGTACCTTTAAGAAAAGAAGAGCTAAATTTATATCCTTCGACTATAATTTTAATGAATAAAGATGGTAGCTACAAAACCTTAAGAGCCTAACCTAATGCTAAACACTAACTTTAAAAAACTACTAGACACTCGGCTTTTTAAAACTATAGCAAATACCGCAGATGATTTAGCATTAGAAACTTATGTAATTGGCGGGTATGTACGAGACCATATACTAGGGCGAACACAAGAACATACCGATATTGATTTTGTTGTTATTGGCTCGGGGATTGATTTAGCAAAAGCTGTGCAAAAACGACTTACAAATGCCTCAGAAATTCAGGTATTTAAAACCTATGGAACGGCAATGGTCAAATGGGGAGATATTAACCTAGAGTTTGTCGGTGCCAGAAAAGAATCATATACTACTGAAAGCCGTAACCCAAAAGTAGCAGAAGGTAATTTAGTTGATGACCAAAACCGAAGGGATTTTACAATAAACGCCTTGGCAGTAAGCCTAAATAAAAAAAACTATGGAACCCTTATAGATCCATTCAATGGGTTAAAAGACCTAGAAAACAAAATTATACGAACGCCTCTCGAACCAGAAATAACTTATTCTGATGACCCTCTTCGGATGCTTCGAGCAATTCGCTTTGCAACACAACTAAATTTTATAATTGACGCAAAATCGCTAAATGCTATAAAAAAATATGCTCAAAGGCTAAACATTATCACCAAAGAACGTTGTGTCACTGAGATTAATAAAATACTAATGTGTACAAAACCGTCTCATGGTTTTTTGCTTTTAGAACAAACGGATTTACTACCCTTTATTTTACCAGAACTTATTAATTTAAAAGGAATTGAAGAAGTTGAGGGACAAAAGCATAAAGATAATTTTTATCATACACTTGAGGTTGTAGATAACATCTGCCAGTATTCTGATAACCTATGGCTACGTTGGGCTGCACTTCTTCATGACATAGGGAAAGCACCTACAAAACGGTTTAATAAAAAAAACGGATGGACATTTCATGGGCATGAATTTGTAGGCTCTAAAATGGTTTTTAAAATTTTTAAACGCTTAAAAATGCCTTTGAATGAAAAAATGAAATTTGTTCAAAAAATGGTATTAATGAGTTCGCGCCCTATTATAATTGCCGAAGATTTGGTAACCGACTCTGCAGTGCGAAGATTAATTTTTGATGCAGGAGATGATATCAATAATTTAATTACGCTTTGTGAAGCCGATATCACAACTAAAAATCAAAAACGGTTTCAGCAGTATCATAATAACTTTAAAATTGTACGAAAAAAAATTGAAGAAGTAGAAGAACGAGATAAAATAAGAAATTTTCAACCTCCTATCTCTGGAGAAACTATTATGACATCTTTTGGGTTAAAACCTTCGAGAGTTATTGGGCAAATAAAAGAAACTATAAAAGAAGCTATCTTAGAAGGAACTATTCCGAATGACCCTGCCGCCGCTTTTGAATTAATGAAAAAAGAAGGCGAAAAGCTCGGTCTTAAGTTGGTGAAATGAATATAAAATTATGACAAAAAAATTTCGTTTTTGGGTTGGAGTTTCTCTTGTACTAGTGTACGGCGTTATTGCCGCAGGGGCTGTTGTACGGGTTACAGGAAGCGGAATGGGATGCCCCGACTGGCCCAAGTGTTTTGGATATTTAATACCTCCGACCGAACGCGAACAATTAGACTGGAAACCCACACATAAATATAATAAAGGTGAAGTTATTATTGTTCAAGAGAACCTACGTGTTGCAAAACACAATTTTATCAGTTCTACAGAATATTCTGAAATAAACTGGAACCCATATACTAAGCACGACTATGCGCATTTCAATGCGTTTCATACTTGGGTAGAGTTTATTAATCGACTATTAGGAGCTTTAGCTGGGCTCGCTACTTTAGTCGTTGGAATATTCTCTTTTAAATACTGGAAAAAGAAAAAAATAATCCCCTTTTTATCAATTCTTGTTATACTAGGAATGGGGTTTCAGGCGTGGCTAGGTAAAGTGGTCGTAGACTCTAATCTGCTTCCAACTAAAATTAGCATACACATGATAATGGCATTGTTTATCGTAGCTTTATTAGTCTATCTATATGCTTATACTGACGCCAAAAGTGATGCTAAATTAAAATACCCTTCTGCATTAAAATCGCTTGGCATTATTGCACTTACGCTCACCATTGTTCAAATCGGAATGGGTATTCAAGTAAGGCAATTTATTGATACTCAAATTGATTTATATGGGTATAACCAAAAATTTCGATGGCTAAACTCTGCCCCTTTAAATTTTTATGCGCATCGCAGTTTTTCGTTACTCGTAATTTTTATCAATGGATATGTGTTTTATAAAATTAAAAAATTAAAATTTTCGTTCCCTGTCATTAAATGGGTTTTACTCGTTATAGGGCTAGAGATATGCACGGGGATATTAATGTCTAATTTTGATTTTCCTTTTGCCTCTCAGCCTTTACATTTATTGTTTGCATCTTTGTTATTTGGGGCTCAGACATATCTATTATTTCAACTTTTAAATCAAAACTTAAACAAATAATTTTATGATATACAAATTCAGAATTATTTTAGACACCGAAGAGGATGTTATCCGTGATATTGAAATTGAAGCCTCTGCAACATTAGAGGATTTTCACTATGCCATTGCTCAATCTTTTGGGTTCGAAGGCAGGGAAATGGCTTCTTTTTATAAAACAAACGACTCGTGGGAACAAGGAGAAGAAATTCCTCTAATTGATATGGATGAAAACATTGACCCTATGGGGCAAACAAAAGTTGAAGACATTTTTAATGCAGATAATCATCAGTTAATCTATGTCTATGATTTTTTAGCCCTCTGGACTTTTTTTGTAGAGCTAATGGAAGTAGGAGAAAAAGAATTATCGACACTATACCCAAACCTTCTTTTTGCACAAGGAGAAACGCCAGAAGAAGCTCCAGAAAAAACGTTTATTCCCGAAGACAATAACTCAGATTCTTACACCCAAGAAAACCACGATTTAAACGATGAAGGCAGTGATATTGATGAATATAATGATGAGGATTTTTATTAAAACTAGTACTTCAAATAGTATGTGTAAATTACATTGAACTTAGATTAAGAAACAACAAAATGGAAAAGGAATAAAATTTTACACTCTATACTCTGCTGAGAATAAAAAGAATAAGTTCATACGAACTATGCCAAAAGAATTTAAATAATAATGAAAAGCAATCTCTATAATAAAATTCAACGTAAACAGATTCTTGAGGAAAAACTTAAAAAAGAATCAGGGTTGGTTAAATCAAATTCAATTTCTGTGCTTAAAAGCTTCGAGAAAATTGATTACGTCAATTAGACAAAAAAATGCGATTTTACACCAAACTTGTGATATTATGATTTGTGCTTAATCAAGTTTGTCATATTAAGTTTTTCATAATTTCTACGCACATACGCAAAAGACGCTTTCATTACTTCTCCCATACTCCTGCTTTTTTTAAATGCAATATCTTTTGTAAATCTGTAAATCTCTGAAGAGAGTTTTGCCAAATTCTCTGGCTTAGTTACCGTGTCTAAAGTCATTATCTCAAGAAGAATATCTAACCTATCGCCTGAGCTTAAAATGCGTTTAGCCAAAATAGAACGTTCCTCAATTTTATATTGAACAATAGAATCTGGTGATAATTTATCCTTGATAACAGCAATCATCGGAAAATTCTCTTTAAAAAATTGTGGTCTATACACCATAAAATTTCCTTCGAAACACTGCTGGTCAAAATCAATTGCTCTAACTTTATAAATCACCTGGTCAAAATCGTGAGTTGGAATAATAACATAGTTATATGCACGCATATCTCCAAGTAAACGTATCATACTTCGCTCATTAAACTTAACATATTCTTTAGCTATCTGGGCTTGTTCAGAGGGCGAACACTTATCTAAGTATTTATCAATAAAAACATCCCCTGGTATCCCCGATATATGCTCTTCGATTAAAGTAGAATCGTTTATAAGAAAATTAAGATTATAGGGCGAAAGCATATGCTCAAACTCCAAGCCGTAAACCCGAGAAGCATCTGTCTTTTTTACATAGAAATACGTGAAGTTATCATTAAGGATATTTCGCACCTTAATTCTAAAAGGTTTAGAGTTCCCAAAAGTACAATAATCAATCGCATCTATATTCAAATAAGGCATTGTAGATTCGTTCCCATCAGAATGTAATAGTGCATAAGCCTTCTTTAAATTATAATCTATCTCCTTACGCTCACTATCGGTATAATAAACTCTAATCCACAATGTGTCCACCTCATTTTTGTCATAAACTACTATAGAACCCGAAAATCGAAGAAGGTCTTCGTAATACACAGGAGTATAAACCCATCTATTATATTTTTTTAGATAATCGCTAAGTTCTTCAATAATAGGATAAAAAGGTTTCTTTTTCGAAATCAGTTTCTTTTCCATAGAGATAATTTTATCAAAGATAACAACTTCGTGCAATTGACTTTTATTAAAAAAATGATAGTTAAAAGGGTGTCTTCTTATTCGTCTTAAATGTTTAATTTTAAAGGCTAGAATATATTTATATGTCTTTAAATCTAGTTTCAGTATTCTCACCAACAGGAGACCAACCAGACGCAATTAACCAGCTTGTTGAAGGTTTTTCTGAAGGAGAGAAATATATGGTACTTCAGGGGGTTACTGGTTCAGGAAAAACGTTTACGGTTGCCAATGTAATTCAGCAACTAGACCGCCCTACCCTAGTATTGGCACATAACAAAACCTTGGCGGCGCAATTATATTCAGAGTTTAAACAGTTCTTCCCAAATAATGCTGTTGAGTATTTTGTGTCGTACTACGACTATTACCAACCCGAAGCCTATATGCCCGTTACTGGGACTTATATCGAAAAAGACTTATCTATAAATGACGAAATTGAAAAGCTACGCCTTAGTACTACCTCCTCCCTATTATCGGGCAGAAGGGATGTCATTGTTGTGGCATCTGTCTCTTGCTTATATGGAATAGGGAATCCTGTTGAATTTAAAAAAAATGTGATTGATATAAAGTCCGGTCAAATTATTTCTAGGACTAAGTTTTTACACCAACTTGTTCAGAGCTTATATTCGCGAACCACAGCAGATTTTCAACGCGGAAACTTTAGGGTTAAAGGAGATGTTATAGATGTTTATCCCAGTTATACGGATATAGGTTTTAGGATTCATTTTTTTGGAGATGAAATTGAAGAAATTGAAGGTTTTGACCCTATTACAAATCAGCGTACAGAAAAATATGAGCAACTACATATTTACCCTGCAAATATTTTTGTGACTTCGCCAGACACGTTGCAGAATGCTATTCACAAAATACAAGATGATTTAGTTAAACGAATTGATTTTTTTAAAGACACTGGAAAGCACTTAGAAGCAAAACGCCTTGAAGAACGCACAAATTTTGACTTAGAAATGATTCGCGAACTTGGATACTGTTCGGGAATTGAAAATTATTCTCGATACCTTGATGGCAGAGACCCTGGTACGCGCCCATTTTGTTTATTAGATTATTTCCCTGATGATTATTTAATGGTAATTGATGAAAGCCATGTAACGGTTTCACAAGTTCATGCTATGTACGGAGGCGATCGTAGCCGAAAAGAAAATTTAGTTGAATACGGATTTAGACTACCCGCAGCAATAGATAATCGCCCTTTAAAGTTCGAAGAGTTTGAGGGCTTGCAAAAGCAAGTACTCTATGTAAGTGCAACCCCTGCAGATTATGAATTAAAAAAAACTGAAGGGATTTTTGTTGAACAAATTATTAGACCTACGGGACTATTAGACCCTAATATTGAAGTACGCCCAAGCGAAAATCAAGTTGATGATTTGATTGAAGAAATTCATAAACGAACCGAAAAAGACGAGCGTACTTTAGTTACAACGCTAACTAAACGTATGGCCGAAGAGCTTGCCAAATATATGAGTCGAATTCAAATTCGGTGCCGTTACATTCATAGTGATGTAGATACTTTGGAACGTGTCGAAATTATGCAAGATTTACGAAAAGGAATCTTTGATGTGCTTATCGGAGTTAATCTACTAAGAGAGGGTTTAGACTTACCTGAAGTGTCTCTTGTTGCAATTTTAGATGCCGATAAAGAAGGGTTTTTACGATCCACACGCTCGCTAACACAAACTGTAGGTCGAGCAGCAAGAAATATAAATGGTCTTGCAATTTTTTATGCTGATAAAGTTACTCAAAGTATGCAACGAACGATAGACCAAACAAACTATCGTAGAGATAAACAAATGGAGTATAACAGGGTAAATAATAAAGTCCCTACTGCATTAAATAAATCTTTGGACATTGCTCTATCTAAAAATTCTATTGCCACATACGCCTCGGAAAAAGAAACCAAAAAAGCGGCAGAAGAAGCCACGCGCTATTTAACAAAACCCCAAATAGAGAAACGAATAAAAGACACACGAAAACAAATGGAAGCCGCAGCAAAAGAATTAAATTTTATAGAAGCTGCAAGCCTTCGTGATGAGATTGAAAGACTCAAAGAACAACTATAATTTTACTTTTAATATGAGCCTGTTAAACTATTTTATCTGCTCTCCAAAACTTTTAACCTTGTGAATTTAATATTAGAAATTATATCTGTCGGGTTAAGTCTAATTTTTCTGATTTTACTAATAAAAGAAAATATAAACTGTTGGTTTTTTGGCATCCTAGGGTCATTGGTTAGTATATCCTTATTTTATAATATAGGGCTTTACGCAGAGTCTATCTTATATATTTATTATGTAATAATTGGTTTCTACGGTTATTATATTTGGAAAAATGGGCGTAACAATAATAATCGGTTTACTATTGAAAAAATACCGCTTAGAAAACACATCCTACTTATTCTGGTGGGTATTTTTACTGCTCTAGGTTTAGCCTATCTGCTGAGTACCTATACCGATGCCAGCAGCCCTTATTTAGATGCTTTTACAACTATATTTAGTTTTATTGCCAGTTATTTAGAGGCTAAAAAAATACTCCGCTCTTGGCACTACTGGATTTTAATCAATGGAGTAACCCTAGCACTCTACTTCAATAAAGGATTATTTATTTATTTTGGTTTAACGCTTATTTACTTCGCAATTTCTTTCTATGGCTTACGCACATGGAAACGAAAGTTTGTAAATACCAATTCAATATAAAAGTGATGGAACTAACAACAGAGATTAAAGACTATATAAATAGAAGCGTTCTGTGTTGGCTTGCAACAGTATCGCCCGAAAATAAACCAAATGTTTCGCCGAAAGAAATTTTTAACTATTATGGCGTTGACAAAATAATTGTGGCTAATATCGCCTCGCCTCAAACCGTGCAGAATATTAAACAGAATAAAAATGTATGTGTAAGTTTTATAGATATTCTAGTACAAAAAGGGTTTCAAGTAAAAGGGAACGCAAGAATCGTTGAAAAAACAGATCTCGAGTTTTCGGAAATGGAAAAAATTTTAACTAAAATGACAGGCGGAGATTTTCCTTTTGCAACTATAACAGAAATTACCTTAGAAAAAGTTAAGCCAATTATTGCGCCTAACTATATTCTGCATCCAGAAACAACAGAGACAACACAGGTTGAAAATGCAAAAAAAGCCTATGGTCTTTAACCGTCAATTAAATTAGTAAAAACGAACGTTTTTATTGCCATCTAATACTTAGCTGCCTTACCATTTGCCGAAGAGTTTTTAATAAAAACTCGAATATCCTCATTCGCCTTAATTAAATCTTCACGGCGCAAGTACATCATGTGACCAGAACGGTAGCCTTCAAAATAAAACCTGTCTTTCATTTTACCACTTGGGTCAACTTGCCATTGTGTATATTTTGCGTTAAAATATGTTGTGGCACCGTCATAATACCCCGACTGAGTTAATACTTTTAAATATGGGTTTTGTGCCATCGCTTGTCTCAAGTTTTCGCGCGTATTATCTTTTTCGTTGTTCCAAGGATGTACAGGACCAAACATATTATATTTTACATCGGTTTCAAATTTTAATTCTTTACGCAAATAATGGTTAATCGCAGGCGTAAACGAGTGCAACCAAGACGTTAACTCAGAACTATAATCGGGTCTTATTCCTGACTCTTTCTTATCAATTCCCGTATAACGAGAATCTAACCTTCCAATGGTTTTGCCTTCGTGTCTAAGAAGTTCTTTCCAAAAAAATGAATTAGGTACATCTAAGTTATGTTGCATAATTACCTTAGAGTCAATTCCAGAGAAGAATTCCATTTTCGATGCAATTTTTTGTTTGTCTTCATTACTTAAAAACCCGCCTTTAGCCAACGCAGGAATAAGTTCGTCTATTGCAAATTCCTCTGCTTGGGGCAATACTTCTAATAAATCTAAGTTTTGAAGTTCATCTGGGAGTTGTTTATGGTACCATGCTGCTGCAGTATAATAAGGTAAATTCAGTGCAGAAGAAACAGGACCGCCCACACGCAACACTTTATAATCGGCTGGAGAAACCATAATTACCCCATTCAAATACATCCACTGTCTGTTTTGCAGTTCCAAAGAAAGTCCCATTACACGCGTACCTCCATAGCTTTCGCCGATAATATATTTTGGAGACTCCCAACGTTGCTTTCTATTAACAAACGTATTCATCCATTCTGCCAAATATTTAATGTCTTCGTTAATTCCAAAGAACGTTTTTCTGTCTTCCTTTTCTCCTTCATATTCTATAATTCGCGAATACCCCGTGTTAACAGGGTTGATAAATACAATGTCAGCTACATCCAAAATAGAATACGGATTACTTTGAAACCCATAAGGTTGAACTGGGTAACCCTCATCATCGATTTTTAATACCTTAGGGCCTGTGTACGCAACGTGCATCCAAACCGAAGCAGAACCAGGTCCGCCGTTAAACGAAAATACAATAGGACGCTGTGCTACACTTCTTCCATTTGTTCTTTTATAATAAGTATAAAATAAAGTTGCAATAGGTTTTCCATCTTTATCCCATACAGGTTGGGTACCAGTCTCGGCATTATAATTAATTGTTTGCCCTTTAATTTTTGTACTATGTGTTGTTTTGACTATTGTGTCGATAGGTATTTGTCGCTCTTGCGCTTGACAAGGAATAGCAAAAAACAAAAGTGTAAAAAAAGATAGTAATAAAGTTCTCATGGGTTTTGGGTTTATTGTATCCTCTAAAATTAATTAAATTTATTTAATAAACCCTTTTAAACAGAAACAGCTCCCTTAGGAGCTGTTTCATAAACAAAAGCAAAATTAATTTTATTTCACAGAAATAAGCTTTTTAGGTTGCGGTAAACTCTCTTTCTTCTTAGGAAGTGTAAGAGTTAAAATGCCCTCATTGTATTTTGCTTCAATTTTTTGCGTTTCGACATTTTCGGGTAACGCAAAAGTTCTTTTAAAAGAATTATAATCAAATTCTTTTCTGTAATAAAAGTCGGTCTTGGTTTTAACATCGACTTTAGAGTCTTCGCTTTTCTCTAAACCAACAGTTAATAAATCATCGTCGATTTCTATTTTAAAATCGGACTTACTAAGACCTGGCACAGCAAATTGTAATACAAATTGCAAATCTTCTTCAAAAATATTTACCGAAGGTTGGTGGTTTGTATTTTGAAGATTTAAACCATTATCAGCTAATTGGTCTAAAAACGAAGGGATAAACGGAAAATTTCTTTTTACTAAATTCATAACATATAATTTTTAAAGGTTAATACTGCACTTATCATTTCAAATAAAATGCCAGTATTACATTAATGTCATTATGTCTTATTAGAAGATAAAATTAATGACAATATGTCGTTTTAGTGATTTTGCTAATTGTAATAACGCCTAGCCGAGTAGAGCAATAATCTTAGAAGGCTCCCCTATTTTATGGCTCCTTACCTATTATCTAATAGGGTAAAAATTTTCAATAGTTTTATATTCTATTTTCCCTTCTTTTTTAGACAATAAGTATGTACCGCCCCATACTATTTCGGGATAATACAATAATTGCTTAGTCATATCTCTTATTACAAGTGGTGCTTTTGTGTCTGGTAATGACATCATTTCAATAGCCTTGCTGACAGAAAACCATTGAGCATCTGTTTTGTTTTCTGGCACTTTTAATTTTCCATCAATAACATTAGAATAATAGTGCTGTCTAAATTGAGAAATCGGTTTATAATCCGTCATAAACATAAAAATCCCTGCTATTTTAGGACTAGAAATTTTTAATCCAAATTCGGAAGCCAAGCGCATCAGTCCATCGCTAATTGTTGTTTTAGAATTGTGCCTTAGTGCAGGGGTCATCCAACCAAAATCATTTTTCTCCAATAATACTTCACCTTTTGAGTTATAAATTATCAGTCTTTGAATTGTATAACTGTCATTTCCAGTTTCTTGAGCAATCATTTTTATCCCAGTAAATAAGATAAATGATATCAATACTATTTTTTTCATAAAACGTATATTTAATTTTTGGCTTTGTAAGATTTCGATTAAATAATTCAATGGAATAATATAGTAAATATTTTCAATTCAATGAAAACATACTCTCCCTATCGAAAAAATCTCATACTTGAAAATAAAATAGCCTTTCCTAAGCTATTAACAGCAATATCCCAAGACATCTTTTGGGGTTATACGCTTTAGACGTTACGTTTAACTAAGTACCTCTTGTACTTTATCTGCTGCTTCTTGAAAAATTGTAGCAGAAAGTACATTGAGCCCCGAACTGTCTATTAGTTCTTTTGCTATATCTGCGTTAGTGCCTTGTAAACGTACTATAATAGGTACGTTAATCGCATCGCCTAAGTTTTTATAAGCATCGACAATACCTTGTGCTACACGATCGCAACGTACAATACCTCCAAAAATATTAACTAAAATAACTTTTACATTAGGGTCTTTCAAAATCAGACGAAATGCTGTTTCCACACGGCTAGCATCTGCTGTTCCTCCTACATCAAGAAAATTTGCAGGTTCGCCACCAGCTTGTTTAATCAAATCCATAGTAGCCATTGCAAGTCCTGCGCCATTAACCATACACCCAACGTTACCGTCTAAGTCCACATAATTAAGCCCTACTTTATCCGCCTCTACTTCTATTGGGTTTTCTTCACGAATATCTCGGTATTCTAAATAATCTTTGTGTCTAAATAGCGCATTATCGTCTATCGAAACTTTAGCATCAACCGCAAGAATTTTATCGTCCGATGTTTTTAAAACAGGATTAATTTCGAACAATGACGAATCCGAGTTAACATAAGCTGTATATAGCGAGGTTACAAAACGTGTCATCTCTTTAAACGCCTTGCCACTAAGCCCTAAATTAAAAGCTACTTTACGAGCCTGAAAAGGCATTAAACCCACAGCTGGGTCAATCTCTTCTGTAAAAATAAGGTCTGGTGTATTCTCTGCTACAGTCTCAATATCCATACCTCCTTCGGTAGAATACATAATCATATTTCTACCACTAACACGGTTTAATAACACCGAAATATAAAATTCTTTTGTTTCCGAGTCTCCTGGGTAATAAACGTCTTCGGCAACTAGAACCTGATGCACTGGTTTTCCTTCTGGGGGCGTTTGTGGGGTAATTAACTGCATACCAATTATTTGCCCTGCAATTTTGCTAACGTCATCAAGGTTTTTGGCTAGTTTAACACCTCCACCTTTACCACGCCCTCCGGCATGAATTTGAGCTTTAATAATGTGCCAGCTTGTGCCTGTGTCCTCAGTTAGTTTTTTTGCCGCAGCAACAGCCTCTTCAGTAGTTTGAGCAACAATTCCACGCTGTACTCCTACACCATAACTTGCTAAAATTTCTTTTCCTTGATATTCGTGTAAATTCATACTTTGCCAATTAATTTATTTTGACAAAAGTAATTAAGTTAGCCTAAATATTCAGATTCATAAGCAAAAACTATTTTGTTATATATGTAACATTATTTTACATTTTTATTGCAGCAGTATATTTAAAAGCAAATAGTTTTTACTTTTGGTGAAAATTATTAATAATGAATCACGAAAATTTACGCTCTATAGCTAAGGAATTTGGAAGCCCCATTTATGTTTATGACGCTGAAAAAATAAAATTTCAATATAACAGATTAAAAAATGCGTTTAGTGGTGTTAAAAATCTAAACCTAAATTATGCCGCAAAAGCGCTTTCAAATATCTCTATTCTTAAATACCTTAGAGAACTAGGGACTGGATTAGATACCGTTTCAATTCAAGAAGTTAACTTAGGGTTAGAGGCTGGGTTTGAGCCTCAAAATATTATATTCACACCCAATGGCGTGTCCTTAAGTGAAATTGAAGAGATAGCGCATTTAGGCGTTCAAATTAACATTGACAACCTATCTATCTTGGAGCAATTTGGAAGTAAGCACCCTAACATACCTGTGTGTATTCGAATTAACCCACATGTAATGGCAGGCGGAAACAGTCAAATATCTGTAGGTCATATTGATTCTAAATTTGGTATTTCTATTCACCAAATCCCTCACCTTATCCGCATTACCGAAAACACAAAAATGAATATCAATGGTATTCACATGCATACAGGGAGTGATATTTTAGATATAGACGTGTTTTTACATGCTTCTGAGATTTTATTTGAAACCGCTAAAAACTTTAAAAACTTAGAATTTATTGATTTTGGGTCTGGGTTTAAAGTCCCTTATAAACTTGGGGATATCGAAACAAATATTGAAGAACTAGGAGAACGGTTAACTCAAAAATTTAATTCTTTTTGTGAAGAATACGGGAGAGAACTAACACTAGCGTTTGAACCAGGTAAATTCTTAGTTAGCGAAGCTGGGTATTTTATTTCAAAAGTAAATGTAGTAAAGCAAACTACATCTACTGTGTTTGCTCAAATTAATAGTGGGTTCAACCACCTTATCCGTCCTATGTTCTATGGGTCATACCATGAGATTGAAAATATTTCGAACCCAAACGGAAGGGAACGCTTTTATTCTGTAGTAGGCTATATATGCGAAACTGATACTTTTGCGAACAATCGAAAAATCTCAGAAATAAAAGAAGGCGATTTTCTTGTTTTTCGAAATGCTGGAGCATATTGCCAAACTATGGCAAGTAATTACAATTCCAGATTTCGCCCTGCCGAAGTACTTTGGGTTAACAATGAAGCCCACCTCATTCGCAAGGAAGAAACTTTCAAAGATCTTTTACACAATCAAGTCGTATTAGATTTCGATAAAATTGCACCAAATAAAACAATTGAGGTTTAAGAAATAACGCCAGAACCTATAAGCTCATCTTTTTGGTACCAAGCGACAAACTGACCCTCGCTAATTGCAGTTTGGGGGTCATCAAAAATAACATATAGTCCCTCTACGGTGCAATACAGAGTAGCTTTCTCCAATGGCTGTCGGTAACGAATACGAGCGTAAACCTCGAGCGTTTCGCCAAGGCTTAGTTCCATGTCTGTCCGTACCCAATGTACCTCATCTTTCAAAACTAAAAGCCCTCGGCGTAGCAACCCTGGGTGGTCTTTGCCTTGTCCTACATAAATTATATTCTCATTGACATCAGTGTCGATTACAAACAAAGGTTCTGGGGTGCCTCCTACTGCTAGCCCTTTGCGTTGCCCCTTTGTAAAAAAATGAGCCCCCTCGTGTTGTCCTACGATTTTCCCATCAGAAATTTGATGTATTTTCTTGGTACTGTGATATATTAAAAAATCGTGTTGAGAATTAAAGCCTGTTTGCACATTTTGGTATCCTACAAAATCTTGAGGTATCTCAATAATATCTCCTGTTTTAGCTTTAAGCTGTTGCTGAAGAAAATCAGGTAAACTAACTTTTCCTATAAAGCATAGTCCTTGAGAATCTTTTTTGTCGGCTGTTACTAAATTTTCCTTAGTTGCTATTTGTCTTACTTCTGATTTTTGAAGCTCGCCAACTGGAAATAAAACTTTGGAAAGTTGAGCTTGAGTTAACTGACACAAAAAATAAGATTGGTCTTTATTTGCATCTTTCCCGCTCAATAAACGATAAACGCGTTCGCCGTTAGGGTTTTCAATTATTTCTTTTCTACAATAATGTCCCGTAGCCACATAGTCTGCCCCTAAGGATAATGCAATTTCGAGAAACACATCGAACTTTATTTCGCGGTTACATAAAACATCCGGATTAGGAGTTCGCCCCTTCTTATATTCGTCGAACATATAATTGACAATGCGCTCTTTATAAGTGGTACTTAAGTCTATTACTTGAAAAGGCACCTCAAGTTTGTCTGCTACAATCATAGCATCGTTACTGTCCTCTAACCAAGGGCATTCGTTAGAAAGGGTAACACTTTCGTCGTGCCAATTTTTCATAAAAAGAGTAATTACCTCATAGCCTTGTTGCTTAAGCAAATATGCTGCAACACTAGAGTCTACTCCGCCTGAAAGCCCAACAACAACTTTCTTTTTCATAAATACAAAGTAATAGAAAACCTATTTAAGAACTAACCCAAAAGTTCGATAACTATTATTTCCCTTTGGTTTTTCTTTGTTTTTCGGCCTCTTCCATTGCTTTTTGCAAACGTGCAGAAAAACCACCTTTCTTTTTTGGTTTCTTTTTGTTCTCTTCGAGTTTTGCTAAAATCTTAGCATCATTTACAATATAATTTTTAATAATAAGCATCAAAATTATAGTCAAGATATTAGATATAAAATAATATAAACTCAATCCACTTGCGTAGTTATTAAAGAAGAACAACATCATCAAAGGCATTAAATACATAATAACTTTCATGTTTGGCATCCCTGGTTGCTGTGGAGTAGATTGCTGTCCTGCGGTCATCATAGTATAAAAGAAAATAGCTATAGATGCTAAAATGGGAAACAAACTAATATGATCGCCGTAGAACGGAATATTAAACGATAAATCGTAAATCGAATCGTAAGAAGACAAATCATCTGCCCATAAAAAGCTTTTTTGCCTAAGGGCAAATGCTACTGGGAAAAAGCTAAATAAGGCGTAAAACACAGGGAGCTGCAGCAACGCGGGGAGACAACCCGACATGGGGTTTGCCCCTGCCTTGGTATATAGTGCCATTGTTTCTTGCTGACGCTTAACTGAGTTATCTTTATGCTTTGCGTTTATTTCGTCTATTTCGGGTTTTAAAACCTTCATTTTCACTTGAGACACATAAGATTTATAAGTTACTGGGGACATTGCCAAACGCACTATTATTGTCATTACAATAATTGCAATCCCATAAGGTAAAAAGGAACTCAGAAAATCAAATAGTGTCGTAAATATGTGCTTATTAATCCAACCGAAAATACCCCAACCAAAGTCGATAGACTCTTCAATTCCAAGTTCATATTGAGCAAGCGTACTATACTCAGTAGGTCCAAAATACCATTTAAAATTCTGGTTTATCTCTCCCGAATTATTTAATGAAATTACAGTTTTATAATTTTTAGTGTGTTTTTGGTCTTTAATATCCGTATCTACTAGGCTTTCGGATGAAAAAAGAGCAGAATCGAAAGGGTTTGCTGGAATTAAAATAGAATTAAAAAAGTGTTGTTTATAGGCTATCCAATGCACTTGTTTTTCAGTTTCTTCGTCAGAAGATGCAGGAGAAAGGTCGTCCACTTTATCATCTCCAAAGGCATATGTTAACAAATGGTATCGGTTCTCATATTCAATACTTCTAGAGTTTCTAAAAGGCTTTAAGTCCCATGTAATTTGTTGCTCTTCTCTTGTATTAATAATTCTACTTAATCCCTCTGAGCGAATAGAAAAATTAATCATATAGTCATTTGCATTAAGCACATACTCAAAAGCAATATACTGAGACGAACTAATAGCCGCAGTAAACGTAATTGTCTGATTTCCATTTCTATCTACTACCTTCGGTGTGAAATAAAAATCCGCAGTGTTCAATATCTTCCCGTCCGAAGTACTAAAACTATAGCTAAGCTCTTGGTTTTTGTTAATTAAATATAAAGGCTCTTGCTTATAGTTGTCAAACTCTTTTAAACGTAATGTCGAAATTTGCGCGCCTTTTGAATTAAAAGAAAATGCTATTTTCTCGTTTTCAATTGTTACAGGTTTATCACTATTTTTTGGATGGTATAAGTTAGCATATGAGCCATATTCTGCCTGTAATTGCTTACTCTGGATAGAATCGCTTAGTTCTACCGTATGCGCTTGTATTGCTCTTCTCTCTGGCGTATCATCGCTCTCTTCAAGTAACTGCTCTGTTTTGGTTTCATCTCCTGTTGTGGTTTCTTCTGTAGGAGATTGATTATAAAGCATCCAAGTTAAAATCAATGCAATAAGGAAAAAGCCGACAAATTGCCAAGGGTCTATTTTTTTTTGTTCCATAATATTATAACCTCATTTTAAGGTTTTATTTTGTGTTTTTATTTTGCAACCCTGCCTGTACAAAGCTAACAAATAACGGATGCGGATTGAGTACCGTACTTTTATATTCAGGGTGGTATTGCACTCCAATAAACCACGGATGGTTCGGGTTTTCAATAATTTCTACTAGACCCGTTTTTGGGTTAATCCCCGTTGCTTTAAGTCCGCTGTTTTCTATATCTTTTTTATACTTATTATTAAACTCATATCGATGGCGATGACGCTCCGAAATAGAAGAAACACCGTATATTTGGTGTACCAAAGAGCCGTTTGCAAGCTCGCAATCCCAAGACCCCAGTCGCATCGTTCCTCCTTTGTTAGTAATGTCTTTTTGGGTTTCCATAATAGAAATCACAGGGTCTAAGCACAATTCGTCCATTTCTGTTGAGTTTGCCCCTTCATGTCCCATTATATTTCGGGCATATTCAATAACAGCCATTTGCATCCCTAAACAAATTCCTAAAAATGGTATTCTATGTTCTCTTACATACTTAATTGCATGAATTTTACCTTCAATGCCTCGACCTCCAAACCCTGGGGCAACAATTATCCCATCTAATCCATTGAGTTTTTCTGCGACATTATCTTCTGATAAAAACTCTGAGTGAATTGATTCTACAACAACTTTTATTTGATGAAATGCTCCGGCATGAATTAACGATTCTAATATTGATTTATAAGAATCTTGTAGTTCAACATATTTGCCTATTAAACCAATGCGTATTTGATCTTTTGGGTTTTTAAACTTTCTTAAAAATTCCTTCCATTTACTTAAATCGCCTGTTCTATCTTCTAATTTAAGTGTTTTTAGAACCGCCTTATCTAAACCCTCTTCTTCCATAAGTATAGGAACATCGTATATTGTTTCTGCATCAATCGATTGAATAACCGAGTCTTCTTTCACATTGCAAAACAACGCAAGTTTTTTTCGTATTTCAGATGATATTTTATGTTCTGTTCTACATACTAATACATTTGCCTTAACCCCGCTTTCCATCAATGTTTTAACAGAGTGTTGCGTAGGCTTGGTTTTTAGTTCTCCTGCTGCAGACAAATAAGGGACAAGCGTAAGGTGTATAACCATTGACCTATCGTCTCCTAGTTCCCATATCAGTTGGCGTACAGCTTCTATATAAGGCAAAGACTCAATATCTCCGACTGTACCTCCAATTTCTGTAATGACAATATCATATTTACCTGTTTCGCCTAGCAGGCATATTCTTTCTTTAATTTCGTTGGTTATGTGAGGAACCACTTGAACTGTTTTTCCTAAAAACGCCCCTTGACGTTCTTTGTCGATAACACTTTGATAAATTCTACCAGTAGTTACGTTATTTGCCTGAGATGTTGGGGTATTTAAAAAACGTTCGTAATGCCCTAAATCTAAATCTGTTTCTGCGCCATCATCGGTAACAAAACATTCGCCATGCTCATAGGGGTTTAGCGTTCCAGGGTCAACGTTAATATAAGGGTCGAGCTTTTGAATCGCTACGCGGTATTTTTTAGCTTGCAATAATTTAGCTAAAGAAGCTGCAATAATACCTTTCCCTAAAGAAGATGTAACCCCTCCAGTAACAAATATATATTTAGTATCAGACATTCCGGTTTTGTGTAGCGTATGTTGTTTTTGCCGGGCTCAAAATTACAAAAACTATTCTGATAAATAATTTTTGGTCGCCAATTTATTAATTTCAAAGACTTCGTACCCTTTGTGTTGTAATAAATAATAAGCCCTATTTTGATATCCCACACTATCAGCATTCAAGACATAATCGAAACGACTTTGAAGGTTTTCTGTCTCTTTAACAATTTCGCCCACCAGTTCTTTTTGATGCACCCATCTTAAAATTGCATCTATCGTAACGTCATAACCTCGTAATGCTTCTGTTTTAGGGAAATCACCAAAAGACTTTATATATAACGAATCGAAAGCCTTGGTGTTATTATTAGAATATGTGCCAGATATATATGTGAAATTTAAGTCTCCTAGCTGCTTTTTCGGTATATTAAAATCGTCATAAGCATTTGACCTATAAGTTGTAAATAACTGAATATCGCGCCCTTTTGATATTTGTGAATTAAGTAAAGTCGTTACATTGGCTATCAAATTTAGGTTTTGAGATTCAAAAATAACTTTGTTTGATATAGAATCTAACAATAAAGAGTCTATCAAATCTGGGACTATATACCCTTTTGCCTCGGGTCGCAAAATTTGAGCAAAGGGATATGCGTCATATAATTCTTTCTCTACCAAACGATTAAGTGTATCCGTAATAATTAACACATTTTGAGTGGTGTCAATAACTGTGTTTAGGTAGTTAAACATCTTCGCTCTTATTATTTGAGCAGACGTAATAGATTGGTACACATTGGGTCGCTTTTTTACTGGGTTGGAAGATAGCGGAGCAATCATCGGAATTAATTTCAAACTATCTTTAAGAGACATAAAGTCGAAATTTGAAGGAATTAGCGGTCCAATAATAAAATCGTTCGATGACCAATTTCTATTGTTAAGTTCATCGTTCAATTTTGATTTTTTATTCTCCGTGTCAATAACATTAAGCACTACTTCGATACCCAACTGGGCTGCTTCTTCCGCAGCCATTATAACGCCAGAATAAAAATCGAGAGCTATTGTATGAAGGTTTCTTTTCTTAAGCAGTTCCTCTGTTTTTTTTATAGAATCAAATTCAATTTGGTCTGCTTTAAAAGGCAATAAAACGCCTAGTGTTACTTTAGAGTTTTCTGGTATGGATTCTCTAAAATCAACCTTTTCTACTAAAAGACCATCTTCTAATTTAAAATCCATAATAAGCGAAGACGGGATTTTTAAAACCATACCTTCTTGTAAACCTGCTATCTCGAGAACTGGATTTAGTTCAATCAAATCTTTAGATGATATACCTATCTTTTTCTCAATGCGATAAAATCCTTCTTTAGGTTTTACCGTATAATAATTAAACGCTTTATCGAGGGCTAAAACTTCGGACGTTTCTCGTTTTGGAACTATTATTTCTTGCCCTGCCTTTAACACATCGGTTATTTCGGGGTTATACGCTTCTAACTGTTGTATGGTTATTCCATAGCGATACGCCAAACGCCATTTTGTTTCTTTGGGTTTTACCAAATACTTCGATAAACTATCTGGGAGGCTTTCTTTTATAGGGACTTCAACTTTTTTATATACTGGTATTTGAAGTACCATTCTTTTCTTCAAACCTATCTTTTCGACCAAAGGATTAAACTGATATATCTGTTCAATTTCAATATTATATTTTCGGGCTAAACCATATATCGTTTCTTTCTTTTTGACCTTATGACTGACAAATGAATCTGGTTGAATTTGGGCAGTCAAAGCCATAGTCATCAAAAATGCAAAAAGAAAAGAAAAATGTTTGGCTCTTATTTTCATAATATTATTCCCACTCAATAGTTGCTGGTGGTTTCGAGCTAATATCATAAACCACACGATTAATTCCTTTTACTTTATTAATTATTTCGTTAGCCACTTTGCGCAAAAAATCATAAGGCAAATCTACCCAATCGGCAGTCATACCATCGGTTGAAGACACTGCCCTAAGTGCTACACATTTTTCGTAAGTACGCTCATCTCCCATAACACCTACACTTTTAACAGGCAATAAAATAGCCCCTGCTTGCCACACCTCATTGTAGAGTCCTTCGCTTTTGAGTTTATTAATAAAAATCGAATCTGCTTCTTGTAGCATAGCAACTTTTTCATGTGTAATATCGCCCAATATACGAATTGCTAGCCCAGGTCCTGGAAAAGGATGTCGCCCAATCAATTCTTTATTAATTCCTAAACTCGTTCCTACACGTCTCACCTCATCTTTAAACAGCATTCGCAGTGGTTCGACAACCTTGAGTTTCATAAAATCGGGTAGCCCGCCAACATTGTGGTGCGACTTAATAGTTGCCGAAGGTCCATTAACAGAAATCGACTCTATTACATCTGGGTAAATGGTGCCTTGTGCTAGCCAAGTGGCTCCCTCAATTAGTTTAGACTCATCATCGAAAACCTCTATAAATGTATTCCCTATCGTTTTCCGTTTTGTTTCAGGATCTGAAACCCCAGCTAACTTATCTATAAAACGCTTAGACGCATCTACGCCTTTTACAGTAAGTCCCATATTGTGGTATTGCTTAAGCACGCTCGAAAATTCATCTTTTCGTAACAATCCATTGTTTACAAAAATACAAGTTAACTGACTGCCAATAGCTTGATGTAATAGAACAGCCGCAACAGTTGAATCTACACCTCCCGATAAACCGAGAATAACTTTTTCTTCTCCAATTTGGGTTCGTAAGTTTTCAATAGTCTTAGACACAAAAGAATCTGGAGTCCAATTTTGTTTTACTTGAGCTATATCAACTAAAAAGTTTGAAAGTAATTGTTTACCATCTGTCGAATGATATACTTCTGGGTGAAATTGAATTGCAAAGGTTAGCTCCCCTTCGATGCGATACGCTGCATTTTCTATGTCAACAGTACTAGCAAGGCGAACACTCCCCTTAGGAAGTTTAGCGATAGTATCGCTATGGCTCATCCAAACTTGGCTTCCTACATCAATTGCATTTAAAAACACTTCGTTTGAAGCTATATAAGATAAATTTGCGCGTCCGTATTCTCTAATATCAGAAGGAATAACTTTGCCTCCAAAATAATGTGCCAAATATTGCGCCCCATAGCAAACCGCTAAAATTGGAATTTTACCTCTAATTTCTAAAAAATCTATGTACGGGGCTTCTTCTGCTTGGGCAGAATATGGCGAACCCGATAAAATAATAGCTTTAAAAGACTTTAAGTCTTTGGGAACTTTATTATAAGGATGTATTTCGCAATAGATAAATAACTCTCGGACACGGCGCGCTATTAACTGTGTATATTGCGAACCAAAATCTAATATTAACACTTTCTCTTCCATGCGCAAAAATACAATTTAATCTTAGTTCAATATATATTGTAAATAATTTTAATCATAAAAATTAATCTAAAACAATACAATTAAACTTTAACGATAGAGGGTCTAGTTCTTCAGCTAAAATAGATTTGAGCTTAGCCCCATATTCCATATAAAATTCAAAAAAGTTTGATGTGCGTTCTTGCAAGGAATCATTCGGAAAAAGAGCATTATGCAGCTGTGTCAATCGCTGAACCTCATCGTCTAGTTTTCTTTTTTGTGCGTTTAACAAACGTTTTTCTAATTTGTCGATACCCTTAAACTGTTTTGCTTTTTGTGCCTTAACCGCGCCTTCAAAAGATTTATCGGTTTGTTCTACTAAAGACTCTAAGTACACAAACTGATTTTCTAATTTTTCTTTTAAAAACTGAAGGTCTAAATCTATACTGCTAATTTGACGCACTTTTTTATTAATCAAATTTTCTGCCTTCAAAAAAACATCTGTAAAACTAATATCTAAACGGTCTAGTTTTTTTGCAATTTTATTGGGTATCAATACAGCAGCATTTCTATGTAGCAAAATTGGAAACGGTATTTGCTGGCTATCAAAATAAGATTTTAGTTGTAACCAGTATGCAATTTCTCCTCCGCCTCCTATATAGCAAAGGTTTGGCAAAATAACTTCTTGATATAATGGGCGCATCAAAACATTAGGAGAAAAACATTCTGGCGTTTCTTCTAATTCTCTAAGCAACTCTTCTTTTGTCCAAAAAGTGGTATTATCTGCACAAGAAAAACCGTTTGGTGTTGAGACAATCCGAAGGCGATCGTTTTTTGTTAAATAGAACAAATTAATTTCTCTGGGATTAACTTGGGGGCTATACTCCTTGTCATAAGCTAATCGGATTTCTTTAATTGTTTCGTCAACTTTTTTCTTGCAAATAAAAGTCTCTAGCTCTTGTTTAAAAAAAGGAGCAACTATTTTTTTGAGCGCATGGTCATCTCCATCAACAATTACTAATCCATCTTCCCAAAAGAAATGATGCACCAACTTACGCGTAGCCTCAGCCAAGTTTGTCGAAGACAAATAACTCTCTTCAATAATACTTTTAATTTCTTTTGCTGTTGTGTTTACGCCTAACTGCTTCTTAAATATATCGAACAAAAGTTCAGTGCTTTCCAAAGAAAATCTACCTACCGCCCCTGTCTCTTTGCTATACCATTTTATTTTTTTATTCTTATAATTGAAAAAAGATATTTCCTCAAAATCATGGTCTTCTGTCGCCATCCAATAAACAGGAACAAAATTAAATTCAGGGTATTCTGCTTTAAGCGTTTTGCATAAATTTATAGTACTAATTACCTTATATATAAAATATAAAGGCCCTGTCATTAAATTTAGTTGGTGTCCTGTGGTTACTGTAAACGTGTATGCCTCTGCTAAACGTTCTATGTTTTTATATACCAATGATTTTTTTTGAACAAGAGTACCATATTGTTTTTTAAGGGAGCTAACTAAAGTATTACGTGTTGAACTAGAAAAGCTTGCCTGCTTTTTGTCTAGTTGTAATTTAAAGTTTTTAAGTTTTGGAGGGGTCTCAATAAATGCTTGCAAATGTGCATTGTCTTCAAACAAATCGCAAATTATTTTAGACACACGACCTGTTTCTCTATAAGAAATTTCTTTTGACTGCATATACTATCTTGATACAGGTAAATATATTCCTATTGTAAAGAATATAAAAATATTAAGATAAATTTTATCTTTACATCTTACGGTTAATACAGATATATGAAAAATACTTACTTAAGTTTTCTTTTAGGGCTTATCGCTTTGCCTATCTTTAGTCAACAAATTCCTTCTCCTAGCACGTTTTTAGGGTACGAATTAGGAACTCGTTTTACTAGGCACCATCAGGTTGTCGATTATTTTAAAGCTATTGCAGAAGCCTCAAATTCAATTCAATTAACATCTTATGGCACAACCTATGAAGGCAGAAAGCTACAGTTAGCATATATATCTACGCCCGAAAACTTATCTAATATTGATGCAATTAGAAAAAACCATTTAATTCAATCTGGGTTAAGTGAAGGTTCTGTCTCTAATATTGAACCTAAAAGTATTGTGTGGCTTAGCTATAATGTTCATGGTAATGAAGCCGTAAGCACAGAAGCAGCCATGAAAACCATTTATACGCTTGTTACTGAAAAATCGGACTGGCTCGAAAATTTAATTGTTATTATGGATCCCTGTATCAACCCAGACGGGAGAGATAGATATGTAAACTGGTATAACCAAGTAAAAAGCACGCCTTTTGATGATAACCCTATTGCTAATGAGCATTATGAAAATTGGCCAACTGGAAGGTTTAACCACTATTATTTTGACCTAAATAGAGATTGGGCTTGGGTAACTCAAAAAGAAACGCAACAAAGACTAAAATACTACCATCAATGGTACCCGCAAATTCATGTAGATTTTCATGAGCAAGGCGTTAATAGTCCGTATTATTTTGCCCCAGCAGCCGAACCACTAAACGAAATGGTAACCGATTTTCAAAGAACATTTCAGCACACAATAGGCAAAAACCATGCGTCATATTTTGATAAAGAAGGCTGGTCGTATTTTACCAAAGAAGTTTTCGATTTGCTATACCCTGGTTATGGAGACACCTACCCTATGTTCCATGGTGCTATTGGCATGACTTATGAACAAGGCGGAAGCGGACGTGCAGGCTTGAGTATTAAAAACGAAATTGGCGATAATTTAACTTTAAAAGATCGCATTGCACACCACTACACTACTGGGCTTTCGACAGTAGAAGTAGCACACAAAAACAGTAGTTTACTGAACCAAGAATTTCAGAAATATTTTTCGGAGAATAAGGCTACAAAATATACTACGTATGCTATGGAAGGAACGCCTGATAAAATTGAAGGGCTTAAAAATTTATTAGACATACATCATATTCCATATACTAGTCCAAAAACAAATACAACCTTAAAAGGATGGAATTATAATACTCAAAAAAATAGTGCTTTAAATTTAAGTACTAACGCATTAGTATTAGATGGCACAGGAACAAAAGGTAAATTTATTCAAACATTATTTGAACCCAACCCAAAACTATCGGACTCCGTAACCTATGACATTACCTCTTGGGCACTCCCCTATGCACACGGGCTTAAAGCTGTGGCAAGCCAACAAAAACTAGAGAACGTAGTGCCTTTTACGTCTTCGAAAGCAAAGCCCAATGCTGCAACAAATGCCTATGCCTATGCCGTTGAATGGAAAAGTTTTAAAAACGCTAAATTCTTAGCGACTCTTTTAAAGAAAAAAATAAGAGTACGTTATAATTTAAAACCAATACAAAATGGAGGTAGAAATTGGTCCGAAGGGAGTTTGTTTATTTTAAAAGGAGAAAACAAAAAACTTGAAGATTTTGACGCTACAATTAATAAAATAGCACTAAAAACCAATCAAAATATTGTTCCATTGAGTTCTGGATATTCAGATGGTGGGCTTGATTTAGGTTCAAATCAAATGAAATTTATACCCAAAAAACGTGTTGGACTGATTAAAAGCGACAATACAAGTCCGCAAGGCTATGGCGAAACGTGGCACTTCTTTGAGCAACAACTGGGCTACCCTGTGACTCAAATTCAGTTAGATAGGTTAAGTGAATCTGTCTTGGCTAAATTTGATGTACTTATACTTCCACCGGGTTATTATAGTTTGTTCTCTAGCGAAAACTCCGAGATTTTAAAATGGATAAAAAAAGGTGGGCGTATTATTGCACTGGGTTCGGCAGTTAAAGCCTTTGCCGACAAAGACCATTTTCAATTGAAGAAAAAAAGTGCCTCAGAAGAAGACAACGAAAAAGAAATTCCTTTTGCCGAAACCGACCGAAATGATATAAGCTCTGCTATTTATGGAAGTATCTACAATACTAAAGTGGACGTTACGCACCCTCTAGCTTTTGGGTACGACAAACATTATTATAGCCTTAAAAACAATGCAACTGCATATTCATTATTAGATGAAGGAAATGTTGTTCAGCTTCCAAAAAACACAAAACCAGTAGCAGGTTTTAGTGGCAATAAAGCCATAAAACAACAAAGCGAGTCTTTAGTGTTTGGAATGGAATATATAGGTAGTGGCGAAGTCGTTTATCTAATTGACAATCCTCTTTATCGTGGGTTTTGGGAAAACGGAAAACTATGGATAGTTAATGCTGTGTTTCATTAAAAAAAGTTAAGCAGGCACAGCATATAAATCGAAATCTACGGCTTCGGTTATTTTAAGGTTTACAAACTCGCCTTGCTTCAAATAAAATTTGGTAGCATCAACTAAGACTTCGTTATCCACATCGGGGGAGTCCATTTCTGACCTTCCAATAAAGAAATTACCCTCTTTGCGATCAATTACACATTGTAGTGTTTGCCCTACTTTATTTTGGTTCAGCTCCCACGAAATTTGAGATTGAATTTCCATAATCTCCGAAGAACGCCTTTGTTTTTCTTCTTCTGGTACATCGTCTATTAATTGATGGGCATGGGTGTTTTCTTCGTGACTATATGTAAAACAACCTAAGCGTTCAAATCGCATTGCTTTAACCCATTCTTTCAACTCTTCGAAATGCTCTAGGGTTTCCCCTGGGTAACCCACAATTAGAGTAGTTCTTATAGTAATATTAGGAACACGCTCTCTAAACTCCTTCAATAACTTCGTTGTTTTTTCTTTGGTCGTTCCTCTACGCATAGATTTTAAAATAGAATCGGAAATATGCTGTAGTGGAATATCTATATAATTGCAAATTTTAGGCTCAGATTTCATCACATCTAAAACATCCAGAGGAAAGCCTGTTGGGAACGCATAATGCAATCTAATCCATTCTATTCCTTCGACCTCTGCAAGGTGTTTAAGTAGTTCTGCTAAATTTCTTTTTTTATATATATCTAACCCATAATAGGTTAAGTCTTGGGCTATTAAAATTAATTCTTTTACGCCGTCTTTTGCTAATGTTTGGGCTTGTTTTACTAGGTCTTCGATAGGCGTTGAACGGTGTCCGCCACGCATTAGTGGAATTGCACAAAAAGAGCAAGGTCTATCGCAGCCCTCAGAGATTTTTAGGTATGCAAAGTTTTTAGGTGTCGTGGTTATCCGTTCCCCTAAAAGTTCGTGCTTATAGTCTGCCTCTAATGCCTTTAAGAGCTGAGGCAACTCACTCGTGCCAA
Organism: Candidatus Arcticimaribacter sp.; assembly: GCA_965277835.1. GTDB lineage: Bacteria > Bacteroidota > Bacteroidia > Flavobacteriales > Flavobacteriaceae > Arcticimaribacter. The sequence goes on from OZ255841.1 coordinate 1,007,332, forward strand.
AATACTGATCTACATTAGGGATTTCTTTTTGCAAATCGGGTTTATAGCGTTCGCTTAAGCAACCTGTTACAAAAACTTTATCAATTTCTCCTGCCTCTTTGCGTTGTATGTTTTCTAATATTGTGTTTACCGATTCTTCCTTAGCATTGTCTATAAACCCACAGGTATTAATCACTACAATATTACCTTCTCCTTCGTGTACCACATCTTTTTGGTTCGCTCTAAGTTGTCCCATTAACACTTCGGAGTCATAAATATTCTTGGAACACCCTAGCGTAATAACATTAATTCTATTCTTAACTGTACTTCGTGTACGCATTGGCTGGTGTTAGTATTAAAAGGTGAAAAATTACTTATTCAAGTGTGTCTCAAAAAAGCGAATAGTCTGGTTAGTTACGTTTTCTAAATCCTTGCTTGTCATATACGATGTCAGTACATGGGCTCCTGCTTCTGGAAACGCCATTTTCTCTTTAAGATGCTCGGGGGTTCCTAGTTGGTCAAACATTTTTAGCATAGCCTCGACAGACACAACATTGTCCTGATGTTCTTCATCTTTATAATAATAGCCCATAAACACAGGGACTTTAATTTTAGAAAACGTTTCTGAAGTCATTCCTTCTTCAAGGATTTTTTGCATATGGCTAGGGGCTTGCAAGTGATAGCGTGTTGTCCAGAACTGTTCCCCTGGGCTAACAACACCCTCCATAATATGATAATCTGTGCCTATTGCTGTAGTCGCAATTTCTAGTCCCCAAGGTAGAGTTGCTATTCCTGCAAGAGGATGTTTAATTTTTATATTAGGCGAAAACAAACCTATTATAGAAACCTGAGGGTCGTCTCCAAGCAAAAGGCTTAAGGTTCCTCCGTTAGAAGTACCCAAAATAATTACTTCTTCTCCCAAGGCCTTAGCAACTGCAAGAGCCTCTCTGGCACTGTCTAAATATAAATCTCCTGTAAAACCAATCATAGGGTCATCTTCTTCGAGACCGTGCCCAAATAATCGGGGTAAATATAAATTTGCTTTAAAGTGCTTTGCTATATTTTGGTGAAAAGGTGTGCCCTCTCCAGACGATGCTGAAAAACCATGCAAATAAAGAACACTATATTTCGTTTTCTGAGGGATAGAATCGTAAAACTCTATTCTCGCTTCGTTTTGGGGTTTTATCTTTTGGTTCGCCTCTTCTCTAAACTGAATCCAGTTATTTAATTCAGTTAAGTTTTGAGGTACAGACGGGAGTGGTTTGTCTAAGGTTGGGGTTTCTACTTTTGGTCCAAGTGCAAAGATGACAAGAAGTACACCTACTACTAGCACCAAAATTTTTGTTGTTCTTTTAATCATAGGACATTATTTAATTAAAAAAAGAATGTAAAAAACTATTTATGTCAAAAATCTGTAAATCATCTATGCCCTCACCAATCCCAATAAATTTCACAGGAATCTGAAACGTGTCCGATATCCCTAGTACTACACCACCTTTAGCCGTGCCATCGAGCTTGGTTATAGCAAGCGATGTAACCTCGGTAGTTTGCGTAAATTGTTTTGCTTGTTCAAAAGCATTTTGCCCTGTAGAACCATCTAAGACCAATAGTACTTCGTGGGGTGCTTTTGCTACTGAACGATCCATAACACGTTTAATTTTTGACAATTCGTTCATCAAATTTACTTTGTTATGCAAACGCCCTGCCGTGTCAATAAGAACTACATCTGCTTTTTGCTTTACCGCAGACTCTAAGGTATCAAAAGCTACAGAAGCGGGGTCGCTACCCATCTGTTGTCTTACCAAAGGAACATCGGAACGGTCTGCCCAAACCTGCAATTGGTCTATTGCCCCTGCCCTAAACGTATCGCCAGCACCTAGCACAACTTTCTTTCCTGCCGATTTATAATGATGTGCCAATTTGCCTATTGTAGTCGTTTTGCCTACACCATTAACACCCACTACCATAATTACGTGGGGGCTATGTTCACTTTTGTCAGCAAAAGAAAAAGAAGACCCCTGATATTGTGGAATAAGAATTCCTGAAATTTCTTCTTGCAGAATTAGTTTAAGTTCTTTGGCTCCTAAATATTTTTCTTTTGCTACGCGTGTTTCAATAGCATCAATAATTTTAAGCGTTGTGGTTACGCCTACATCGGCACTCACAAGAACCTCTTCTAAGTCATCTAATATATCTACATCTACCGTAGATTTACCCGCTATCGCCGTTCCAAGTTTAGAGAAAAAAGATTTGCGAGTAGCCTCTAAGCCCTTACCTAAGCTTTTTGCTTGGTTTTCTGAGAACAACGATTTTAATAAACTCATTGTGTTTTTAAATAAAAAAGCTACTGTAAAAGTAGCTTTTTTATATTATAATTAATAATTAGTATTTTAATTACTGCTTATTGCTTTTTTAACCAATCATTTACATAGTCCGGAGAAGTAATTGTTTCTACGAAAGAATAGCTTTTCGAGTTTTCCTTTTTAACCATTTTAATTACTTTGGTTAAACGCTTTGACGATGTTTGAAGGGTAGCTACTGATTTCTTTGCCATGATTATTTAATTTCCTTGTGAAGAGTCATTCTTTTCAATATCGGATTGAATTTTTTAATTTCTATCCTATCTGGTGTATTCTTTTTGTTCTTTGTAGTAATATATCGTGAAGTTCCTGGTTGTCCAGATTCTTTGTGTTCTGTACATTCAAGTATTACTTGCATCCTATTTCCTTTCTTTGCCATAATCTAGTACTTAATAGGCATCCCTTTCGCTTTTGCTTCTTTCAAAACAGCGGAGATTCCTTTTCTATTAATAGTTTTTAGTATCGAAGTAGATACTTTTAGTGTAATCCATTTATCTTCTTCAGGAATAAAAAACCTTTTTTTAACGAGGTTTACTTCAAAACGACGTTTAGTTTTATTAATGGCTTTAGATACATTGTTACCAAACATTGCTCTTTTCCCGCTTATTTCACAAACTCTTGACATAGTGTTAGTCTTTTCTTCAGTGTTCTTTTAAAACAGATTGCAAATTTAATACTTTTTATATAGCAAACAAATTAGTTTTAATCAATTTTAAAAGGCTTTCAAAAATACCAATTATGATGCGTCTATTCGGGTCTATCTAAACAATAATTATCTATCTTAGATTATTAGATATATTTACATATAATACCCGTCACACTTTACTCTAATAATATGTATAATTCAAAAATTATCGGAGTTGGAAAATATGTGCCAGAGCATATTGTAACCAACGCATATTTATCAAAGATAATGGATACTTCCGATGAATGGATTGTAGAACGCACTGGAATTAACGAACGGCGACATATTAAAAAAGGAGACGGTAACACAACCGCAACTATGGCGTTAAAGGCATCTAAGGTTGCGTTGGAACGCGCCAATGTTGAAGCTAAAGATATTGACCTAATATTATTTGCTACACTTAGCCCCGATTATTATTTCCCTGGGTCGGGTGTGTTATTACAACAATTACTAGAAATTCCTGCTTGCCCAGCTATGGATATACGCAACCAATGTAGCGGGTTTATATATGCTTTGTCCACTGCAGACCAATTTATTAAAACTGGGATGTATAAAAACATATTAATTGTTGGTTCCGAAAATCATTCTGGAGGCTTAGATATGACAACACGAGGTAGAGCCGTTTCTGTTATATTTGGAGACGGTGCTGGTGCTGTTGTGCTTACAAGAGAAACAAGCCAAGACAAAGGCATTATGTCTTCGCATATTTACTCCGAAGGGGCGCACGCAGAAGAATTGTCGCTACTTGGTCCAAGTACCAATCGGTGGGTTCCTGAAATTATGGCAACCAATGACCCTGATGATTTGAGCTATTACCCATATATGAACGGGCAAGTTGTTTTTAAACATGCTGTTACGCGTTTTTCGGAAGTTATCAATGAAGGTTTAACAAAAAATAATTGGCAGCCTAGTGACATCAGTCTTCTTATTCCGCATCAAGCTAATTTGAGAATCTCACAATTCATTCAAAAAAAGTTTAGGTTAAATGACACTCAAGTATATAACAATATTATGCGTTACGGAAACACAACAGCAGCCTCGATACCTATAGCCTTGTCAGAAGCCTGGGAAGAAGGTAAAGTAAACGAGGGCGACAAAATAGTTTTAGCCGCCTTTGGAAGCGGTTTTACTTGGGGTAGCGCAATGATAATTTGGTAACTAAACAAATGAAAAAAACAACCTTAATTTTAGGAGCATCTACTAAGTCCGAACGGTATTCCAATATAGCGTTTCATAAACTCAAAGCCGCAGGGCATCCTGTTTATGCTCTTGGGTATCGCGAAGGATTTTTAGATGACAACACCCCAATACACACAACACCGCAACCACAATGGAACGCTATTGATACTGTTACCGTTTATTTGAATCCGACAAATCAAGAGTTATACTACGATTATCTGTTAAAGTTAAAACCCAAGCGTGTTCTTTTTAACTACGGCTCGGAAAATAAAACCTTTGCTGAACTTCTTCAAAACGCAGGGATTGGAGTAGAGAAATCCGTATGTACCTTAGTTTTGCTTAGCACGAATCAATACTAGCCCCAAAAAAGTAAGGCTACCATTTAAGATTAAAATAAAAAAGCCAAACTCAAAATTAAATAGCGATTTGCTTAGTAACGCAATGCTATAGCCAAGAAACGGCGTAAGCACACACACTAGTGCTACCCAACGGTCTATAATCTTCCATTTTGTTAAAAGCCCAAAGGCATAAAGCCCAAGGAGTGGACCATAGGTATAACTTGCAAATATAAATACCTTAGCTATTACGCTGGCATCTGCTATGACATACTTAAATATAAGAATAACCGCAACCAAAACTATAGAAAGCGCAACATGAATTTTTTTGCGTAACAAAATGTCTTTTTTTGTGTTTGTTGTCGTATTCATTTTAAATAAATCTATAGACACTGTTGTGGTCATTGCAGTAAGCGCACTGTCGGCACTGCTATAAGCTGCAGCAATAAGCCCCAAAATAAATATCCCCGAAACAAACACGCCCATTTCTGGGAGCATCGCAATTGTAGGGAATAACTCATCTTTATGAGCATCGATGTTTTGAGATTGCGCATAGAGAAGTAAAAGGTATCCTAAACTCAAAAAAATAAACTTTACAATAACTAAAATAATAGTAAACCAAAACATATTCTTTTGAGCATCTTTTAGGTTGCTACAGGTTAAGTTTTTTTGCATCATGTCTTGGTCTAGCCCTGTCATTACAATAGCAATAAACGCTCCCGAAAAAAATTGCTTCCAAAAATAATCGCCGCTCCTAAAGTCATCGAAAAAGAAAATCTGTGTTTGGGGGCTTGTCTTAATTTGAGACCACAAGTCGCTAAAACTAAAACCTAAAAAATTGCTTATTGCTACTATACAGCATATCATTGCCGTAAGCATAAAAAATGTTTGTAAGGTGTCTGTCCATACAATAGTTTTAATCCCCGATTGAAACGTATATACCCAAATTAATAAAATAGTAATTGTTACCGTAACCCAAAACGGAATTGCAAGAGCATCGAAAACAAGTAATTGCAGTACATTGGCAACCAAATAAAGCCTAAAACTAGCTCCAAAAATTCTTGAAAGTAAAAAAAATGATGCCCCTGTTACATAGCTATTCGACCCAAACCTATCACCAAGATAACTATAAATCGAGGTGAGTTTTAGGCGATAATATAACGGCATTAAAACCGCTCCGATAATAAAATAGCCTAAGATATAGCCCAAAACCATTTGCATATAACTAAACTTCGAGGCTTCTACCCACCCTGGAACCGAAATAAAAGTAACCCCTGACAGTGTAGCTCCTATCATCCCAAAAGCGACTAAATACCACGGAGAGCTTCTATTTGCTGTAAAAAAAGTTGTGTTGTTTCGTTTGCCTTGAGAAAAAAAAGAGACTAATACAAGTAAGCCAAAATATGAAATGATTAAAAAAAGGATGGCGTACGGGCTCATATTTGACAAATATACAAAAGCAAAAAAAGTAATATATTGATTATCTTGCGAAATGGAATTTTCTTCAAAATTATTGGAACAAGCTGTTGACCAAATGTCTCAATTACCAGGGATAGGGAAACGCACCGCACTACGCTTAGTTTTGCATTTATTAAAACAACCCAAAGAACACACAGAGGCTATTGCTTCTGCACTGAATGCCTTTCGGTCTCAAGTTATATTTTGCTCTCAATGCCATAATATTGCAGACGCTACGGTGTGCCAAATATGTGCTAACCCAAAACGCCTAGACAATAAAATTTGTGTTGTAGAAAGCATACAAGACGTAATGGCAATAGAAAATACAGGGCAGTTTCAAGGAAAGTTCCATGTGCTAAATGGCATTATATCCCCAATAGATGGTATAGGGCCTCAAGATTTAACCATTTCTTCTTTAGTTGATAAAGTAAAGCAAGGGCACATAAATGAAGTCATTTTTGCACTTAGCACAACCATCGAAGGAGACACTACTACGTTTTATATATATAAGCAGTTAGATCCTTTTAACGTTCTAATCTCAACCATTGCCCGAGGCATTTCCGTAGGAGACGAACTAGAATATGCCGACGAAGTAACCCTAGGAAGAAGTATTCTAAAACGCATACCTTACGAAGATTCTATACAATCGTAAGCATCAAATCCTCATTATCTTTTTATATTAAACTACTAAGATTTTTGATACCTTTGCTTTATTATACTAGTATAAGGTTTTCAGATGGGTAAATACTTTGTCAAACTTCCTAAAATGGGCGAGAGTGTAGTTGAGGCTACTGTAACGGCTTGGCTCAAAGATGTAGGAGATTCTATTTTAATTGACGATACTATAGTTGAGGTTGCAACCGACAAAGTAGATTCCGAAATTCAGTCGGAAGTAGAAGGCGTATTGATAGAAAAACGGTTTGACATTAATGATGTAGTCTCCGTAGGAACTGTAATAGGCGTAATTGAGACTGAAGGCGATAACGAATTAGAGGACGATGTTGAAGACGAAAGTAATGTTGCGGAAGATAAAAACGTTGTTTTAGACCCACCTGTAGAAAACCCTGTCGAAGTTATAGAAAATGACATAGCCACTACTCAAAAAAGCATTCAGCCGCCAACTATATCAAATAACACGTCTAAACGCTTTTACTCTCCTTTGGTTAAAAATATTGCGAAAGAAGAATCGATTTCAAACGAAGAATTAGATACTATAGCAGGGTCGGGAGAAAAAGGTCGGGTAACCAAGAACGATATTTTAGCCTATATAAAAACTCGGAATACTGCTTCAACTAATTTTGAGAAAACTATACCTAATGTAGTTACTAGCACTAGCAAAAAAATTGATACCGTTAAACCGACACCCAGTTTTAAAAGTCAACCTATAGCGGTTTCCAGTCAAGATCAGGTTATAGAAATGTCGCGAATGGGCAAAATGATTTCGGATAATATGCTTAACAGCAAAAAAGTATCTGCTCACGTGCAATCGTTTGTCGAAGTTGATGTTACTAATTTGTGGGACTGGAGAGAACGGGTAAAACATAATTTCCAGAAAAAAGAACAAGAAAAACTAACATTTACGCCCTTATTTGTAGCCGCGGTAGTTAAGGCTATTAAGGCATTTCCTCTGTTGAATAGTTCGGTCGATGGGTCTAAAATAATACAAAAAAGAGCAATTAATATTGGTATGGCTACCGCCTTGGGCGATGGGAATTTAATTGTTCCAGTCATAAAAAATGCAGACCACCTAAATTTAGTCGGATTGGCTAAAGCAGTAAACAGCCTTGCGCTTCGTGCCCGTGACAACAAACTACTACCCGATGAAGTTCAGGGAGGCACCTATACTATAACCAATTTGGGGAACTTTGGTTCAATCACAGGGACACCAATTATAAACCAACCGCAAGTTGGTATTTTAGCATTAGGAATAATTCGCAAAATGCCTTCTGTTATCGAAACACCTAACGGAGATTTTATCGGTATCCGAAGAAAAATGATACTTAGTCATAGTTATGACCACCGTATAATTAACGGAGCAATGGGGGGCGAGTTTGTAAAAAAAGTTGCAGATGCCCTCGAAAATTGGGATACATCAATCGACTTTTAAATATTTTCTATGGGACTAAAGCTCCACCGACCCTTATGTTTTTTTGACCTCGAAACCACAGGTATTAGTGTTACAAAAGATAGAATTGTTGAAATAGCAATTCTTAAGCTATTAGCCAACGGTAATAAAGAAAGTAAAACTTGGCTTGTTAACCCAGAAATGCCTATTCCTAAACAAGCTTCGGATATACACGGAATTACAGACGACACAATTGCGGACTCGCCTACCTTTAAAGCATTAGCAAAGGAAATTTATGGGTTTATGAAAAACTGCGACTTAGCTGGTTTCAATTCCGACCGTTTTGATATTCCTATTATTGCCGAAGAATTTATGCGTGCAGAAGTCGATTTCGATATTAAAAACCACAAAACTATAGATGTACAGACTATTTTTCATAAAATGGAAAAACGTACACTAGGTGCAGCCTACCGCTTTTATTGCGATAAGGATTTAGAAAATGCACACTCGGCAATGGCAGACACTAAAGCGACTTATGACGTGTTATTAGCACAAATAGACCGCTACGAAGAACTAGAAAATAACTTAGATTTTTTAAGCACGTTTTCCTCTCAAAAACGCTCTGTAGATGCCGCTGGATTTATAGTAATAAACGAAAAAGAACAAGTTTGCCTTTCGTTTGGAAAACATAAAGGGAAAACACTAGACATGATTTTAGAGACAGAGCCTGGTTATTTTGGCTGGTTGCTCAATGCCGATTTTCCGCTATACACGAAAAAAGTACTAACCGCTTTTCGTTTAAGTAAACTTAATAATAATGACGCTATCAAAAGTTAATTTGCTTTATAAGAATTTTGGGATTGCTCTTTTATTTTTTATCCCATTAGCATTATTCCCTAAAGGGGCTTTAGAGTTAAACGTTAATTTATTTGAATACCCCCAATTAATCCCGTTTTTTAAACTCATAACACTTCTAGGGGACGGGTGGGTTTTATCTATAATATTTGTATTTCTTATTATTAGGCTCTTTCGTTCTAAAAGCAAAACAGACCTAAATACGCTGTTAAGTTTTTCTATTGCTTCGTTATTAGTCTTAGCTATTGTTGGTGTAATGAAAGATTATTTTTTCTATCACTCATATAGACCTGTCAAATTTTTTGGGATGGAATCATTAGCCCTAGAGTTCGAAGAAGCCTACGGTTTAAACTTTCATCATATTAGATCGTTCCCTTCGGGGCATACGACAACCATAGCCCTAATAGGATTTCATTTAATGCAGTATTTCAAAAAAAAGAGCCACCAAATACTACTTTTCTTAATGGTTTTATTAGTAGGATTTTCTAGGGTTTTCTTGTTTCAACACTTTGTTATAGATGTCTTAGGAGGCTTATTTATTGGTTTAGGTTCTGTCTGTGCCGGAAATTATATTATAGCGCTATTGACAAATAAAAAAGAAAAGTATCTTTGAGTATCTCATAACCAAAAATATATAAGAAGAGAATAGTAGTATCCACAAAATCAAATTGAAAAATGGCTAGAATACATTTATTCGAATTCGAAGATTTAAAGTGGTTCCCTAGTTTTTTAAGGAATTATGGAACCGATTTTTTACAGTTCTTGTCCAATAAAACAAAAATTTATAAACCCATTATACCTATTCTTGAGAGGGTACTAAAGAAAAGTAATACAACTAAAATTATCGATTTAGGGTCTGGTGGCGGTGGCGGACTAATGTGGTTAAACGAACAGCTAAAAACATCTATCCCTAATTTTACGATAACGCTAACTGACTATTACCCCAACCTCTCTGCTTTTAAATTTGCAAAAGAACAAGCCTCAAATTTTAACTATATAGAAAAACCTGTTGATGCAAGGAATGTTCCAAAAGAATTGGAAGGGCTAAGAACTCAATTTTTATCTCTACACCATTTTAAACCTGCCGATGCCACAAAAATTTTGAAAAACGCAATTGACACCAACAGTCCTATAGCAATTTTCGAAGCACAAGAAAGAAGTGTACAAAGTATATTGGCTATGGTTTTTTCGCCACTCAGTGTGTTGTTTACAGCTCCGTTTATCCGTCCTTTTAAATTTGGGAGGCTTATTTTTACGTATCTAATCCCCATCGTTCCCCTGTTTGTGTTGTGGGACGGCATAGTGTCTTGCCTACGCACATACTCCGTTAAAGAAATGAAGGCTCTTGTTGCATCGTTAGACAAAGAAGATAAATTTAATTGGGACATAGGAAAAATTAAATCGGGACCAGGGGTAATATTATATTTAACCGGTATAGCAAAAAATGAAGCTATTTAAACCTTTATCACTACATTTGAAAGAACCCTTTTAAACTGTTATAGCTCTTAAATAAATGTAATGAGACTATTAAAAAAGTGCAAGAAGTTTTTACTCCTTTAAACCTTTATTATTATTTTTGAAAAAGTGCTTTTTAAACTGTTATAACTCTTAAATAAAAATGTAATGGGGCAATTAAAAAAAATTTCAGCTGTTTTATTTATAATTAGTGTACTTATACAATCATGTAGTAAAAGTAGTACTGAACAAACAACTACGCCAACATCGGGTACGCAAGCACCGAGTGCTACAAATACTCAAACAACAGGTGTTCAAGCACCGAGTGGTACAAATACTCAAACATCAAGCACTCAAGCATCAAGTACTCAAGCATCGAGTACTCAAGCGCCAGTTGTACAAAAAGTATTAGATGGGTTTAAAAAAGATTATACAAACTCAGGTATTGTAGCTGTTGCGCGCAAAAGTGATGGCACACTAGATTTTGGGGTTTTTGGAAATTCTGAGGCGACAGTTCCTTTAGCAACAACTATGAGCCTAGGAATAGCAAGTATTACAAAGAATTACACAGCAGCTCTTATCTTCAAACTTATCGAAGAAAATAAACTTAGTCTCACCGATGACTTAAATAAATTATTACCAACAAGGGTAAACGACAACATAAATGGTACTATAACGGTTAAGCAACTTCTTAATCATTCTAGTGGAATATCCGACCCTATTGAGATTAACAACGACCTTATTAATGCCATTTTTGCCAATCCTTCTTATAAATATAGTATCGATGAATTTTTGGCGAAGGTGCAAGCCCCCCCTTTTGTTAATGGTACAACGCATGGGTATTCTAATGTTAATTACATTTTACTTGGATTAATTATTGAAAAGGTAACTGGAAAAAAATATCATGAATACCTTAGACAAGAAATTATTACTCCTTTAAACCTTTCTAATACATTTTTAATAAGCTATGAAACGCCTACCAATACTATTGGGTATTCATGGGATCCTAAAGGAGATAATCTTAATAGTAGTTTCTCTCGAAATGGAATAGAGAGTGTAGCATGGTCAGCAGGTAGTATTTTTGCTACAGTCGAAGATTTAGCGACATGGTACCATGCGTTATTTAATAATAATTTTTTAAGTGACGCATCGCTAAAAACTATGCAAACAACAGTAGATGCAAAAAATGGTGATACAGTTATTAGTTATGGGCATGGCACTTTTAGTAAAGACTTTCTTGGGGATAAAGTATTCTATAATGCTGGTCAAACTATAGCCTATCAATCTTTTGTTTTATATAGTACGAACACCAAAAATGTTGTAGTTGTTATTATAAATAATTCCCAATCAGATCCTAGTCCGATTGCCTATTCAATATTAACTGAATTGTACAAATAGTTTTTAGTACTAGAATATTAAATTAAAAATATTAGCACTTTAAATTTCTTCTACTCATTACGGATTTAAGCTAAGTTAGTTTTAATTTTGTTGGTGCGCATATTTGAGTGCAAAAACCAATACGTAAAACAACCTAATTGACTAAGTTTAAACTATTATGAAAATTATTTGCATTGGACGTAATTATACAGACCATATTAAAGAATTGGAAAACGAAAAGCCAACAGACCCTGTGGTCTTTTTGAAACCCGATACATCTCTGTTATTGAAGCACCAACCTTTTTTTATCCCTCCTTTTTCGAAAGACGTACACCACGAAGTTGAAGTTTTAGTACACATAAACCGAATTGGGAAATGTATTCAACCTAAATTTTCGCATAAATATTATAATGAAATAGGATTAGGCATAGACTTTACTGCTCGCGATTTACAAGCAAAACTAAAAGCAAAAGGATTGCCTTGGGAAAAAGCAAAAGCGTTTGATGGAGCTGCAGTTGTTGGAGATTGGATTAATAAAGCTGAACTACCAGACGTAAATAACCTCAACTTCGAAATGACTAAAAACGGAACTATTGTACAGCAGGCGTCAACCAAACTAATGCTATGGAAAATAGACGAATTGGTTGCCTATGTGTCGCAGTTTTTTACACTGAAAATTGGAGATATTATTTTTACGGGAACACCTGCCGGAGTAGGTCCTGTTTCTCAAAACGATGTTTTAGTAGGCTCCCTAGAAGGGCGTCAGTTATTTTCAATTAAGGTAAAATAATATGATTGCAGAAATTGTATCTATCGGAGATGAAATTCTTATCGGGCAAATTATAAACACAAACGCTGTTTTTATTGCAAAAGAGTTGAACAAAATTGGTGTCGAAGTTGGTCAAATAACCTCTATTTCTGACACCAAAGAACATATAGAAAGCTGTTTAGACGAGGCTCAAAAAAGAGCACAGATAATTATCTTAACAGGTGGGCTAGGGCCTACTAAAGACGATTTAACTAAGCATACTCTATGTTCTTACTTCGACGATGTCTTGGTTAAAAACGATGTTGTTTTATCGCGAATTGAAACAATGTTTGCCAAGCTATCTATAGCTATTAATGACGAAAATAGAAAACAAGCCATGCTCCCTTCTAAGGCTAAAATATTAGATAACCACTATGGTACAGCCGCCGGAATGTGGTTCGAAAAAAACAACCACGTTGTTATTTCATTACCAGGTGTTCCTTTCGAAATGAAAGAACTAATGACCAATGAAGTAATTCCAGCCTTAAAAAAACATTATACCCTGCCCCATATAATTCATAAAACTATATTAACCCAAGGATTGGGTGAAAGTGTTATAGCAGAACGTATTAAAGACTGGGAAAATCAACTCCCAAAGGATATTAAATTTGCCTATCTTCCAAATTTAGGTGCCGTTCGGTTACGCCTATCGGCTAAAGGAAAGGACAAAGAAAAACTAAACGAAAGAGTTGATGCTGAGATTGAGAAGTTATACGCTTTAATTGGTGAAATAATAGTTGGATTCGAAAAAGAAGGGGCTATCGAAGTGCAGTTGCAAAATCGATTTATTGAAACAAAACACACTTTGGCAGTCGCCGAAAGTTGTACTGGCGGAAAAATAGCTGCGCGGTTTTGTGCCGTTCCTGGGGCTTCGCAATATTTTAAAGGAGGTATTATTGCTTATGCTACCGAAATAAAAGAAAACGTTCTTGGGGTTTCACAAGAACTAATTAACACACACTCGGTGGTTAGTGCACCAGTGGCAGAAGCAATGGCTATGGAAGTTCGGAAAAAACTAGGTGCAACAATTGGCGTGTCTTCTACAGGAAACGCAGGACCGTCTAAGGGCGACTCCGATGCCGATTTGGGAACTGTTTTTATAGGAATCGCCACAGAAAAAAGTGTAGTTAGTCACAAATTCTATTTAGGCGAACACAGAGAAAAAGTAATCGGAAAGGCAGTAAATAAAGCTATGGAGTTACTATATAAAGAATTGATGAATGAGTGAATAAGTCAAAAAATTCAAGGTGTTTGAATGTTATTTTTGAAAGTAATGAATTAGAAGAAATTATCAATGTGCAAAAAATGCACATTGATAATTCTAAAAAAATCTGTAAAATTTTATAGTCTTGATGTTATTATTTCGGTAGGATATAGACTAAAACCTAAAGGGGAGCAAAAAAAAATAAAAACTCCAGCCATAACCGTTTTATAAAATGTCAATTTGTCAGCGTTTATAGAGTGGTACTCTTTTTGAAATGATAACCGAAAAGTTAAAACTATGTCAAAAGGTAAAATCAATGTTTCAGTAGAAAACATATTCCCACTTATTAAGAAGTTTTTATATAGCGATCACGAGATTTTTTTGCGTGAGCTTATATCAAATGCAACCGATGCTACACTCAAACTAAAACATTTGAACAACATTGGAGAAGCCAAAGGAGACTTCAACAATCCTATGATTGAAGTTAAAGTAGATGCAAAGAAAAAAACACTTCATATAATTGACCAAGGTGTTGGAATGACCTCAGAGGAAGTAGAAAAGTATATTAACCAAGTTGCTTTTTCGGGTGCAGAAGAATTTTTAGAAAAATATAAAGACAGTGCTTCCGATAGTGGCATTATTGGACATTTTGGACTTGGTTTTTACTCTGCTTTTATGGTTGCAAAAAAAGTGGAACTTATTACCAAATCGTATAAAGACGAACCTGCCGTACACTGGTCGTGCGATGGTTCGCCCGAATTTACCCTAGACACACACGACAAAACCGAGCGTGGCACAGAAGTTATTTTACATATAGACAAAGACTCTAAAGAGTTTTTAGAAGACGCTAAGATTTCGGGCTTACTTACCAAGTATAATAAGTTTATGCCTATTCCAATAAAATTTGGAACAAAAGAGGAAACGTTACCCCTCCCCGAAGATGCAAAAGAAGATGCAAAGCCAGAAAAAATAACTGTCGATAATATCATCAATAACCCAAACCCTGCTTGGACACTTCAACCAAACGATTTAAAAGACGAAGATTATAGTTCTTTTTACAGAGAATTATATCCTATGCAGTTCGAAGAGCCTTTATTTAACATTCATCTAAACGTAGATTATCCGTTTAATCTTACAGGGATTCTCTATTTCCCGAAACTAAATAACGACTTAAATATTCAGAAAGATAAAATTCAACTTTATCAAAATCAAGTTTTTGTTACAGACAATGTAGAAGGTATTGTCCCTGAATTTTTGACACTATTAAGAGGTGTTATCGACTCTCCTGATATTCCACTAAACGTATCGAGAAGTTATTTGCAAGCCGATGGTGCAGTAAAAAAAATAAGCAATTACATTACCCGAAAAGTAGCCGATAAACTTGCTAGTTTATTTAAGAAAGACCGCGCTGCTTTTGAACAAAAATGGAATGACATAAAAGTTGTTATCGAGTATGGAATGCTTTCTGAAGATAAATTCTTTGAAAAGTCTGACAAATTTGCACTATACCCTACGGTCGATGACACCTACCATACGTTCGAAGAACTAAAAGAAATCATAAAAGATTTGCAAACAGACAAAGACGATAAACTTATCGTTTTATACGCTTCGAATAAAGACGAGCAACACGCCTATATCGAGGCTGCAAAAGAGAAAGGATATCAAGTATTACTTTTAGATTCTCCTATTGCACCTCACTTAATTCAAAAGCTAGAAAGCACACACGAAAACACTTCTTTTGTGCGGGTAGATGGAGATACTGTCGAAAACCTCATCAAAAAAGAAGAGGCTACAGTTTCTAAACTTAGTGACGAAGAAAAAGAAACGCTTAAGCCTATAATTGAAGACGTTGTACCAAAAGAAAAATACACTGTTCAGTTAGAAGCCCTAAGTAGTTCTCAACTTCCGTTTGTGTTAACACAGCCCGAATTTATGAGGCGTATGAAAGAAATGCAACAAAGCGGAGGAAGCGGTGGAATGTTTGGCAATTTCCCCGAAACCTATAATTTAGTGGTTAATATAAATCATCCTTTGGTTGGGCAAATTCTTAGCACAAAAACAGAGAAAAAGAGAACACGCTTAGTTCAACAAGCCCTCGATTTAGCAAGGTTGTCTCAAAACCTTTTAAAAGGAGAAGAGCTAACGCAATTTATTACACGAAGTGTAGATTTAATTAAATAAAAAGAAGGGTCTATAACAAAGACCCTTCCTTTATATAAGGATAAATTTCGTCGTACTTTTTAATTACGTTCATACTAATACGGCGATTAATATGCTTTCGTTCTAGCTTATTTGGGGAATCAACTCCACTAGCAGCCATAAGTTCTATAAAACTCTTAAGTGTTCTTTTATGGAAGCTAGCCACGCGAACAGTCTTATCTTCTACGTTAAGCCCTTTCATTAAAGATTTATTTTGTGTGGCTACCCCAACTGGGCAAGTGTTATTATTACACTCTAAGGCTTGGATACAACCCAATGCCATCATCATAGAACGTGCGCAGTTTACCATGTCGGCACCTAGCGATAATATGCGTGCTATATGAAAGCCCGAAAATATTTTTCCAGAAGCTATTATTTTAATTTCACTTTTTAAGTTATAGCCTACCAAAGTGTCATATACAAAAGCCAACCCATCGCGAAGAGGCATCCCCAAAGAGTTCGAAAACTCAACAGGAGCAGCACCAGTACCTCCCTCTCCTCCATCAACTGTAATAAAGTCTGGAGTAACTCCGGTTTCAATCATTGCTTTGCATATATCTAAAAACTCTTCTTTTTGTCCTATACAAAGTTTAAACCCAATTGGCTTTCCGTTAGAATGTTTTCGCAATAATTGTATAAACTGCATAAGTTCCGTTGGGTTAGAAAATGCCGAATGACTAGGCGGCGAGTGTACATCCGTAAAAGGTTCTACATCGCGTATAGCAGCAATTTCTTCGGTGTTTTTTGCTGCGGGCAAAATACCTCCGTGCCCAGGTTTTGCACCTTGCGAAACTTTAATTTCAACCATCTTAACCGAATCTAGGGCAGCTCTTTTTTCGAATGTCTTAGGGCAAAACGTGCCTTCTTTTGTTCTACATCCAAAATAGCCTGTTCCTATTTGCCAAATCAAATCGCCTCCGTGTTCTAAGTGAAATGGGCTTATAGAACCTTCTCCTGTGTTTTGGGCAAAGCTTCCCATTTTTGCACCTTTATTAAGTGCTAAAACAGCGTTTCTACTTAGCGAACCATAGCTCATTGCAGATATATTAAGTAAACTAGCCGAATAGGGCTGCTTGCAGTCTTTACCTCCTACAAGAATACGTGGAGAATGGTCTATTTTGGTCTCGTCAACAGCATACATAGAATGATCCATCCATTCATAACCAGATCGATATACATCCATTTGTGTCCCAAAAGGCACCGTGTCATTTACATTTTTTGCACGCTGATAAATTAAACTCCTAAACATTCTATTAATCGGTCGACCTTCGGTGTCAGTCTCTACAAAATATTGCATTATTTCTGGTCGAATCGCTTCTAACATATACCTAAAATGACCTAGTATAGGAAAGTTTCTTAAAATAGTTTTACCTTTTTGGTTTATATCATAAATTCCTACTAATATTAAGGGTAGTGTAATTAGGAAACTCCATATAACAGGTGTCCAAAATTGATATATCGCTACCGTAGCAATAATTGTAATGATTGATAAAAAGATAAAGCCTGTACGTACTTTCATAATAATATTATTTTGTTTTTAAATTTTGTTCCGACAAGATAAAAAATTAATTTAAAAACTTTAACTATATTTTTAATCTAAAATTAAAAACCATGTAATAAAAAAATAATGACCGAATTATTCTCTGAACATAAAACGATATGGAAACCCCAATTACCCAATGCCAAAATTGAATATTACCCCAATTTTTGGACAACAAAAGAAGCCGATTTACTGTTTTTGAAACTAGAACGCGAAACGGCTTGGGCACAAGACAAAATAACCTTGTTCGGAAAAACACACGACCAACCTAGGCTAACTTCCTTACATGGATTTAACAAAGAGCCTTACCGCTATTCTGGTATTACAATGTATCCGAAGCCTATGACAGACACCTTGTCAAAAATTTTAAGCAAAATAAACACCATACAGCGTTTTGAGTTTACTTCGGCATTACTTAACCTTTATCGAAACGGAAAAGATAGTAATGGGTGGCACGCCGATAACGAAAAAGAATTGGGTGTCAATCCTATTATCGCTTCGGTTAGTTTAGGTGCCGAAAGATTTTTTCATTTGAAACACAATACAGATAAAGAAAAACGATTTAAACTAAAATTGAAACACGGTAGTCTATTAATTATGGGAGGGGCAACACAGCACTATTGGACACATCATATTCCAAAAACAGCGCGCCCTATTGGCTCAAGAATTAATATAACATTTAGAGAAATTAAAAAAATATAACCCCTAAAAAATATCTGCTAATATAACTTTGATGCCCATTTACGCTTTTTAATAAAAATCTATACTTATTTTTGAAGTCTAGAAAAACTAAACATACTTACATTATAAAAAGATTATCTACATATGTGTTGCTAATTTCTTTGTGTCCTCTATTGGTTTTTAGTCAAGAAAAAATGGAAACCACAGTTCTATTTACAGACGAAGAAATAACAATTGATGGCTTAGCAAACGAGAAAGCATGGGAGAAAGCAAACGAAATTACTGACTTTTGGCAGTGGTTCCCAACAGATACTCTCAAGGCTACGCAACCTACGGTTGTCAAATTTCTTTTTGACGAAAAAAACCTATATGTATTGGCAATGTCATACTCGGAGTCTTCAGAGACTATAGTGCCTTCGCTGAGAAGAGATTTTTTTGGTCGAGGAAATGATAATATTACTGTTCTACTAGACACATTTATGGACGCTACCAATGGTTTTATGTTTGGTACTAACCCAATGGGCGTGCAAAGAGAATCTTTAATATCGAATGGTGGCAACAATTTTCAAAGAGACTACAACTCTAGCTGGGACGTAAAATGGCAAACCGAAGCAACCCAACAAGATGGGCATTGGATTTCTGAAATAAGAATTCCTTTAAAATCAATTCAGTACCCAGACGGGGCAACCCAATTTAGGTCTAATGTATATAGAAACGACACACATACACAGCAATGGTCAACGTGGGCTAACACGCCACAAAACCAAACTATTGCTGGTTTAGCGTTTATGGGTATATTAAATTTTGAACGCCCTCTTAAAAAATCGTCCAAAACAATAGCCCTAATCCCTTATATCGGAGGTTCTACTCAAAAAGACTTCGAAACCAATGAAGCGAAAAACGTATTCAACTTTGGGGGCGATGCTAAACTGTCTATCGGAAGTGGAATGTTTTTAGATTTAACCGCATTCCCTGATTTTTCGCAAGTCGAAGTAGATGACCAAATAATTAACTTAACACGGTTTGAGGTTTCGCTACCAGAAAAGCGTCAATTTTTTATTCAAAACAGCGATTTGTTTATAAACTTTGGTGACCGCCGAGAAGCACAACCTTTTTTCTCTAGAAGAATTGGGGTAGCCGAAGATAAAGACGGCAATACTATCGAAAATAAAATTATTGCTGGAGTTCGTTTAAGTGGTAAAGTAAATAACAACTTACGCCTAGGGTTTCTAAATATGCAAACGCAAGAAGATATACCAAACGAAATATTGGCAAATAATAACACGGTTTTTACACTGCAACAGCAAATTTTAGATCGTTCTAATTTGAACTTTATTTTTGTAAACCGCCAAACAACAACAGCAAGTTATAGTTTCGAAAGTGACCAAGATGACTACAATAGAGTTGTAGGTGCCGATTTTAATCTAGCCACAAAAAACAACCGTTGGACAGGTAGGTCTTTTTTTCATCATTCGTTTAGTCCTACCAAAAAAAATGACTCTTATGCTACGGGGTTAAATTTCGATTATAATGCAAACGTCCATTCCATAGCATTTAATACTGTCCGTATTGGGGGTGATTACCAGTCAGATTTAGGTTTTATCCGAAGAACTGGTATCTTAAAAAGTTTTGCGCGCTATACGTATCGAATTTGGACTAAATCTAAAACGCTACGTTCTATAAACCTATCTCAAGCATTTTTCTATGTCGGAAAACCTAAAGAAGATTATCTAACTACCGATAGGGGCACTTTTTCTACTATTGAATTTTCGTTTACAAATCAAGCGAATTTAGAACTAAGATATAACAATAGATATACTTATTTACAAGATGTTTTTGAGCCTACAGGGGTTGACAATGCTATTGGTTTAGCAGCAAACTCAAGTTATAACTATGGCGACTTCGAAGTGTCGTATGGGTCGAACCCTGGGTCGATTTTCAATTTTTGGACATCTACCTCTTATGGTGATTTTTATAATGGAACTAAATTTTCGGTGTCATCGCAAATGAACTATAGAATTCAACCTTATTTTACAGCAAGCCTACGACTTAATTATAACCGCATAAAATTACCTCAACCCCACTCGTCCTCTAATTTATTATTAGTAATACCTAAAGTTGACGTTACCTTTAGTAAAAGTATATTTTGGACAACACTCTTCCAGTATAATTCGCAGTCGGAACTACTAGGAATAAACTCGAGGTTACAATGGCGGTTCAGTCCTTTGTCGGACCTTTTTATAGTTTATAACGACAACTATATGGTTGACAGTACATTTACACCTAAGATTAGAAGCCTTACCTTTAAATTAACATATTGGTTTAACAATTAACATTACTTTTTTATGAAACTAAGACCCATATATACACTACTTCTTTTAAGCATTCTTTTTTCTTGTGGAGAACCCTCTGGGAAATCAATGGAAGTTTCTGGTGAAATTAAGGGTTTAAGGAAAGGTACGCTTTACCTACAAAAGATAAGAGACAGTGCCTTAGTTAGCGTTGATTCTTTTATTATGAAAAAAAGCGATTCTTTTTCTATGTTCGATGACTTAGAGTCCCCCGAAATCTACTATCTATATTTAGATAAAAACGATGGGGATACCCTAAACGATAGAATTACTTTTTTTGGAGAAAAAGGAAAAATAACCATAAACTCTAACTTAAAAACATTCGAAAGTAGTGCTACCGTTAATGGGTCGAGCAATCAAATTCTGTGGGAAGAGTATCAATCAATGATTCAGAAATTTGACGGCAAAAACCTTGAAATCATTAAAGACTATCTTGCAGATACAGATTTAACCCCCGAAGAAAAAGAAACAAAATATACTAAGGCTTCTGACAACTTATTACGCCGTAGGTATCTGTTTTCTCTAAACTACGCCACGCTACATGCGGACAAAGAAATATCAGCTTATATAGGTTTGTACGAAGTGAACTACGCAAACCCAAAACTTTTAGATACTCTATACAGTAAGATGACCGACGAGATAAAAAACTCAACTTATGGCGTTGCCTTTGGAGATTTATTAACCTCTAAAAAAACCGAACCTACCGAGTAGGTTTAGCTAAGTTTTTCTATTTTCCCTGAAATTGTTGCTATCCCAGCATCTAGTTCTTCAGCAATTGATTTAAAATGCTTTTTTGCAGAACCTGTGTAATCGGTATGTATTTTTATAATTAATTCATCAAATAACGCAATAGCCTCGTCTATTAATTTTTCGCTTTTGTTAAAATCAGCCTTGGGGTTTATTAATTCCCAAACATAAATTTCTTCTATCAAAGCTCCAATAATGTTATTGATGTCTTTTTTTAATTGCTTTTTGCTAGCCATAGTCTATTATATTTTAGGCAAAGATACGTTTTTACACACTTAATTCTTTCAAAGCTTCTTTGATATGACTATCAGGGCGAAAATTATCGTGAATATAAGCGACCTTGCCTTCTTTGTTAATTACAAAAGTAATACGCTTAGTGTATAACCCAAATAATATTTTGGGTAATTTAAACAAACGTTGCACATTTTTTTTAGAGTCGGAAAGTAAAATAAAAGGAAGCTGATATTTTTCGGCAAACTTAGCATGACTCTCTACACCGTCCGAACTGATGCCAATAACCTCTGCGCCTAGGTCTAAAAAGTTTTCGTAATAATCTCTAAACCCACACGCTTCTGCCGTACACCCTGGGGTTTGGTTTTTAGGATAAAAATATATTACCATTGGTTTTTTGCCTAACAGGGTGTCGCTCTTAAAACATTTTCCGTGTTGGTCTAATAATTCAAAATATGGTACGTCTTCCCCTACTTTAAGGCTCATTAATTTTCGGGATAAGTCACAAAGTTTCTAGGTGTTTCGTAGAGAACAACCTTTAGGCTTTGGTCTGGGTTAAGTATTTCTTTTAATTTATTATATATCACAATTACAATATTCTCTGCCGTTGGAATAGTGTCTAAAAATTCTTCGACCTCAAGGTTTAAGTTCTTATGGTCAAAAGCATCTTCAATTTTTGTTTTAATATGGTTTTTCAAAATTTTCATATCCATTACATAGCCTGTGTTTGGGTCTATCGGTCCCGTAACGCTTACTATTAACTCGTAGTTATGCCCATGAAAATTTGGATTTGCACATTTGCCAAAAACAGCATTGTTTTGCTCGTCCGACCAATCTTTTCTATATAACCTATGCGCTGCGTTAAAGTATGCCTTTCTACTTACAGTAACTCTCATGCTCTTTCTTTAAAAGTAGTGTAAAAACGTTTAAAAATAATATTGAACCACACTGTGTAAGCCTCAGTGTTTTGTTCCAAATCAATACTAATATCTTCAATATCCATCCACTTCCACTCGGACACTTCGTCTTTGTTTATATTAGGTTCTCCTTCATAGTACCCAAGCATTACATGGTCAAGTTCGTGCTCAGTTAAACCATTGTCAAACTGTGCTTTATAAATAAAGTTAAACAAATATTCTAAGGGTGTCTCGAAACCCATTTCTTCTTTTAGTCGCCGCAAACCTGCTTCAATGTTATGCTCTCCATCGCGCTGATGACTGCAACACGTATTGGTCCAAAGACCCGGAGAATGGTACTTGTGCAATGCACGTCTTTGAAGCATTAGTTGGTTCTTATTATTAATAATAAACACAGAAAAAGCACGGTGCAAAAGCCCCTTTTCGTGGGCTTCCATTTTTGGCATTAGCCCTATGGGGTCGTCTGTAGGTGTAACAAGAATTACGTCTTCTTCCATTGCTTCAAAACTACCTATTTATTTATCAAAAACCTAGTTTCAAAAAAAATCGTCTTTAAAATATATATTGGTATTTTTGGCGAAACTTTTGATTTATGTTTTTAGACGAAATTGCTAAAAGAAGAACTTTTGGAATTATTTCACATCCCGATGCTGGAAAAACAACACTCACAGAAAAGCTATTGCTTTTTGGGGGTGCAATACAAGAAGCTGGGGCAGTAAAGTCTAACAAAATAAAAAAAGGAGCGACTAGCGATTTTATGGAAATTGAACGCCAAAGAGGTATTTCGGTAGCAACCTCTGTACTGGCTTTTATATATAAAGACAAGAAAATTAATATTTTAGATACCCCTGGGCACAAAGATTTTGCCGAAGATACGTTTAGAACGCTCACGGCTGTTGACAGTGTTATTGTTGTTATTGATGTTGCAAAAGGCGTAGAAGAACAAACAAAAAAGTTGGTGAAAGTATGTCGTATGCGAAATATTCCGATAATTGTTTTTATTAATAAACTAGACCGAGAAGGAAAAGATTCTTTTGATTTATTAGATGAAGTAGAAGCCGAACTTCAACTAAGAATTACACCTTTATCGTTTCCTATTGGAATGGGGTATAACTTTAAAGGTATTTATAATGTTTGGAACAAAAACGCAAAACTATTCTTAGAGGATGAGAAGCAAAAAAAGGGAACTACGGTTTCTTTTGACAACCTAGACGACCCAGAGCTAGAACGCCTTATAGGGAGTTCGCCTTTGAATACCCTAAAAGAAGAATTAGAATTAATAAACGGTGTATATCCAAGTTTTTCGCAAGAAGACTATTTAGCAGGAAAACTACAGCCTGTTTTTTTTGGCTCCGCATTAAATAATTTTGGTGTACAAGAATTGCTAGATTGTTTTATAGACATTGCCCCAGCCCCGCTAGCAAAAGAATCGGAAGAACGTTTAATTAAACCCGATGAAAAAGAGTTTAGTGGTTTTGTGTTTAAAATTCATGCAAACATGGATCCTAACCATAGGGATCGTTTGGCTTTTGTGAAAATTGTGTCAGGGATTTTCGAGCGTAATAAACCCTATTTGCATGTACGCCATAACAAAAAGGTTAAGTTTTCGAGCCCAAATACTTTTTTTGCAGAACGTAAAAAAATTGTAGATACATCGTACCCTGGTGATATTGTGGGTTTACACGATACTGGAAATTTTAAAATTGGGGATTCTTTAACCTCAGGAGAAGTTATTCACTTTAAAGGAATTCCGAACTTTTCGCCAGAACACTTTCGTTATATTAACAATGCAGACCCTTTGAAAGCAAAACAGTTAAACAAAGGAATTGACCAACTAATGGATGAAGGTGTAGCTCAATTGTTTACCCTCTCAATAAATAATCGAAAAATTATTGGTACAGTCGGAGCACTTCAGTTCGAAGTTATTCAATATCGGTTAGAACACGAATACAGTGCTATATGCTCTTACGAAAACCTAAATGTACACAAAGCGTGTTGGGTAGAAGCCGAAGACGAAAAAAACGAAGAGTTTATTGAATTTAAAAGAGTAAAACAAAAGTTCCTTGCAACTGACAAGCAAGGGCAAATGGTATTTTTGGCAGATTCTAGTTTTTCACTTCAAATGACACAACAAAAATACCCATCAATCAAATTTCATTTTACTTCGGAGTTTTAACCTGAGGCATCAAAGCTTTTTAAAAGGTATGGGGCGCAATTCAAAACAACACTTTATTCTCGAATAAAGTTATCTATCGCTGACTTTGATTCATTCCCTTGTTTGTCAACCGTTATAATTTGCCAAAAATCGTAATACTTAAATACTATACCTTTTCTTATCGCTTTATGAATTTTATCGTTTCTTCATCTTCTCCGTTATATATCTTTATAAAATAATTACCCGATGATAAACCACTCATATCTATAGCTACACGCCGTTCTGAACCATCCACTATCACAGAATCTCCTTTAAGTGCATTCCCTTGAATATCATAAATAACATAGTCTATCTGGCTCAACTTGCCGCCTACCAAAATATATGCTAAGTCCTCTGCTGGGTTAGGGTATAATACCGAAGGTTTGGCTATGTAAATTTCTTCTTTGTAAACACCTTGACAGTGTAAATCTGTTTTTACTTCTATCACATTAAGCCCCTCTTTTAAATTTAGGTTAACGTTTGATCGTGATAGAATACGCTTAGGTTCATTGTTTACAACTACATTATAGTCTTTTGCCCCAGAAAGCAATAAGGTCAATGATAAATCGCGCGCGTTTACAAAGGATGATACACTCAGTGGCTGGGGTTCGCTTATAGGAATTCTAAAACAAGTCTCATAAGACCTCGCAGGAATACGAACACACACATTATATGTACCGCTCGAAAGATCAGGTATTTTAAAACTAGATGCCTTAAACGTAAAATCTTTATTATATCCATTAGGTCCTGTTACATTAACCGCATAATCATCTTCTAAAGCCTGTATTTCTATTGCGCCATTATTACGACTTGCACAAGTCTCTTCTGATTTTAATACAGCTATATCATTAAACTCATTAGGATACGTATCACATACATCTCCTACGCCATCGAGGTCGCTGTCTTTTTGGTCTTTATTTGCCATCGTAGGGCAATTGTCTGCTCTATTCGAATATCCATCTGCGTCATCGTCTGTAATTGCTTTAGCATCCAAACAAAACTTAATATTAAATTCTGTCAGCCTAGCTTTAGTATTAAGAACACTGTTATTTACTGACAAAGTCCATGTGCCTTGGGAAGATTTTCCTATAAAATCATTTAAATTCCCCTCTGGACGAAAAGAATCCGTAAAAGGTGGTTGCGATTCAGAAGGCGCTTTTGTTGACGATTGGTCTAAAATAGTATTTATAAGTCCATTTGTTTTAGAGGTTCCTCCGCCGTATCCCTCAAAATCCCCAAGCTTTACCTCTGTGCCATCAGGTCCCCGTAAAGTGAAATCTAACCCCACTAGTACCACAACCGTAAAAATTGAAAACTCTACATCTACATCTAGTATAGTGTGGTTATATGGTATATATAAAGGTATCTCAGTGTTTTCTGCCAAGAAATAACCAAATTCAAGGTTTTGCGTCCCGTCAGCTATTGGTACTGATAAATTAGCTTTCCCATCAAATGCACATGCAATTATTATTGTTTTAAACGTCTGCTCTGCATAGCCACTTGTTCCACAACTACTAAAAGCCTTAACCCTCCAATAATAAGTTGTCTCTTGCTCTAAATTTTGAGCAGGTGTAAACGTGTTTGTGCTTAACGTAGATGAAACCAGTATCGTTGAAAAATCACTCTGCTTAGAAAGCTCTATCGTATAGTCTGTAACACCGCCATCTGCTTGCCAATTAAACACAGGGCGTAAAGGTTGTGTAAATACAATTGTTGCAATTAAACTCTTTGGCGTAGCTACATTAGTTGATAAGCGACGATACTCCAAAAGACTAGTATCTTTAACCGAACCAGATGTAGCCACTAAGGTCATAGAATATAAGCCTGATAAAGAAGATAAATTACTAAATGTAATTGTCCCTGGCACACTTACCCCTGAAGCACTCGTCTGTGGGGTTATCGCAGCAGTAACTCCCGAAGGAAGATTGGTTGCACTTAAATTAATCGCGCCTGTAAAACCAGCATAACGTTCCAAATCAAAACCATAAGACACAGAAGAGGTTGTGTCACATTCTGTTATCGCCCTGTTCTTAAAAACAGCTCCAAACTGACGCTTAACTATCGTAAATGGTTGGCTGTTTACTGCAAAATAAATACCCCCATCTGCCTTTATCATCAAGCGGGTACTGGTCGAAACTAAACTCTCTGGGACTTTATATTCATAACTCCCATCATTAGGGGTGTTTGCTGCTAAAAGCATATTGAAGTTTTGACCTCCATCGGTAGATAAATAAATAGAAACCGTCTTAGTATTTATAGGTGCCTTATCCGTGTTTGCTACATCCCATGTAATACGTTCTCTAGCGCCTGTCTTCCAAACTAAACCTGTAGTGTTCTGCGAGGTAATCTTAAAAGGCCCTGAATTGGGATCTACTTGTATTAATTTAATATCGCGTACGGTTTGTCCTACTCCTGTGACTGTAGCCGAACGATCGCGTACGGTTATCCCCCAAGTAAGCGTTCTGCCTACCGTAGAAACGGTTTCCCAATCATCGCTATTATTTCTAGGGTTAGTTGATGTTAATCGTCCTGCTAATACACGAGACATCGTAGGGATTGTACGTTTAGGAGAACGCACAGGCGCAAACGAACGGTTCTGCGGACCAAATACAAGGGTAGGCCCAAATGATGCTTCCGTAACAGCTGTAGTAGTAATATCCATTTGTTCCCAACAATACGTTAACACATCATTATCGGTATCTGTAGCGGTCGCAGTCAACTCATAAGCAGTACCCATAGGAATACTTATATCCGCTCCTGCCGATACAGTTGGGGCTTTATTGCTAATCGCAGTCTTTACACCACAAGGTGTTTTAGCTATAAAATTCTCTATTTGTCTAATAGTACTGTGGTGAAAATAAGGTGCTCTATCTGCATTTGGTTGAACACTCGGTGATACCCCTGGATAGCTCATTATAGTTGACCCACTACCAGGTTCAACATTATCTGTCGTAGGCTCAATAATATGCGAAAATGAATGGCTTGCTCCAAACTGATGCCCTACTTCATGTGCAAAAGTGTATAAAAAACTGGGGTTTATAATATCTTCAGTTCTACTAATTCCATACCATTTACCTTCACTGCATGCAACACCTTGAAATGTAACACCTCCACTGCCGCTTTCAAATAAATGCCCTACATCGTATTTATCTGCTCCAAAATTATCAAATATCGTTTTTGTTACCGTAGAAGGATCTGTCTTTAGGTTGTCAAATATTAAATCTACTCCTGAAACCAACTGAAACCGAACTGCAAGTTCCATCTCATAAATCTGATTAAGCTGGTTTACCATACTCACCACCTTAGCGAAAGCATCTTGCTTATTTGTCCCATTTGCAGCATTATTATCTCCAAAAATCAATGTAAATGATGGTACTGTGGTTATTACCATCCGATATGTCCTTAGCATACTATCTGAAGCTCTTGCTGAACGTGCCTTATAGTTACTCACATCTACACCTCTGCCTTTTGTTAAACATTCAAAATCGCCTCCTTTTACGTCTCCCTGCTTATAAAAAACATGCACGCTTTTATCCTCTCCACGCTTTGGCTCAATAAAATGATAACCTCCAGGGTAATGTAGCATCGCGGCTATACCCTGTGGGGAATAACTCCAACGCACTGTTACGTCTTTTCTTGTTTTACTTATACCTCTATATACGCCAATATTAGGGTGTTTCTTTGCTAACTCTGGAGATAGTAGATTATCTTCTACTACTACAAAAGTTTCCAGTTTTCCTAACTCATTAGGGAACATTATCGTTTGCTCTGCTTTTAGACCTCTACCTTGTACAAAACCCTTAAACTGCTCTGTGTCTAAAATAAGAGTCTTTATATTCTCTTCTTCGGAAGCAATGCCACGAGATAATAACTTATCTGTACTAAATTTCCATAAATCCTGAGAATGAAGGGAAAAAGAAACTAATGCCCCTAATATGAATAGTCCGAGTTTTGTTCTCATCACCTTTCTGGTTTAAGTCTTTAGAGCACCTAAAAATCAAATACTAAGTTGAAAAAAATAATGCCCCTTAAAGTGTTTGTCTATCTCAAATATAATAATGTTATCTTATATTTAAATAACGATATTATATAAAATTTAGAAAAAACCTAAGGCATCAAAACCTTTTTAAAAGGTACAAAGTCTAATTCAAAAAAATAATTTATTATCGAAAATTAAAACTATATGTTTCTGATAATGATGAAATCCCTTTTTTGTCAATTGTTATAATCCGCCAATAATACGTTTTACCCCTTCCTTCGGCGGGAAAAGCGCTAAACGATTGGGATTCACTATTTGTATGGGTAATATTGTCCTTTAGTAATTTTAAAGTAGAGGTGCTTGTACCTAAATGAAATTGGTAATGACTAATATCATTATCTAAGTCAAAGCCTGTCCATGTAAATTCAATATTGTTTGTAATCAAGTTAACAAGTCCAGGGCCTCCATTAACTGGGTTTGTCAATCTAGCTGAGAAAGGGGCATGATTCTGCTGTTGAACACCTTCTAAATAAAAACCCCAAACCTCACTCTTTGTCGTTGCAGTATTACCCGTAGCACCCGACAAAACCCACCACGAATAAGGCACACCTCTATCCAATGTTAAGGTTGTCTCTGTGGTGCTTACTGTACTCTTCTTTTCTGCTTTGGTTAAACTGTTTGCCACCACAACCGTATAAGAATCCGCGTTCTGCGACGCTGCCCATTCGAAACGAACAACACCCGTAGTAGATGTGGTTGACACTGGCACACATGCATTGTCTTTCTCTGGTTTAGACAAGGTTGCAGCGGTAGGAGCAGGTCCTGTCGGCTCTGCCGTTGAACTCTTAGAGCACGAATACATCAAACATATCGTAATTAATAATACTATCCCTTTTCTCATCGCTTTATGAATTTTATCGTTTCTTCATTTTCTCCGTTATATATCTTTATGAAATAATTACCCGATGATAAACCACTCATGTCTATAGCTACCCGCCGTTCTGAACCATCCACTATCACAGAATCTCCTTTAAGTGCATTCCCTTGAATATCGTAAATAACATAATCTATTTGACTCAACTTGCCGCCTACCAAAATATACGCTAAGTCCTCTGCTGGGTTAGGGTATAATACCGAAGGTTTGGCTATATAAATTTCTTCTTTGTAAACACCTTGGCAATGTAAACCTGTGTTTACTTCTATCACATTAAGCCCTTCTTTTAAATTTAGGTTAACGTTTGAGCGTGATAGAACACGCTTAGGCTCATTGTTTACAACTACATTATAGTCTTTTGCCCCAGAAAGTAACAGCGTCAATGATAAATCACGTTCATTTACAAAAGATGACACACTCAGCGGCTGGGGCTCACTTACAGGGATTATAAAACAACGCTCGTAAAACTTCGTAGGAATACGCACACATACATTATATGTACCACTCGAAAGATCAGGTATTTTTAAGCTAGATCCCTTAAACGTAAAATCTTTATTATACCCATTAGGTCCTGTTACGTTAACCGCATAATTATCTTCTATAGCCTTTATTTCTATTGTTCCATTATTACGACTTGCACAAGTTTCATCTGATTTTGATAATATTACATTATTAAAATCCTTAGGGTACGTGTCACACACATCTCCTACGCCATCAAAGTCGGTGTCTTTTTGGTCTTTATTTGCCATCGTAGGACAATTGTCTACAGTATTCGAATATCCATCTGCGTCATCGTCTGCAACTACTTTAGTATCCAAACAAAACTTAATATTAAATTCTGTCAGCCTGGCTTTAGTATTAGAAGGACTGTTATCTACTGACAAAGTCCATGTGCCTTGGGAAGATTTTCCTATAAAATCATTTAAATTCCCCTCTGGACGAAAAGAGTCCGTAAAAGGTCCTTGCGCTCCAGAAAGCGCTTTTGTTGACGATTGGTCTAAAATAGCGTTTATAATGCTGTGTGATTTAAGAGTCGATCCGATTCCAGCAAAATCTCCAAGTCTTACCTCTGTGCCATCAGGTCCGATTAAAGTGAGATCTATTCCTAATCTTTCCGCATCCGTAAAAATTGAAACCTCTACATCTACATCTAGTACCGTATGGTTATATGGTATATATAAAGGTATCTTAGTGTTTTCTGTGAAGGAAAAACCTGAAACAGGGTCTATCTTCCCGTCAGCTATTGGTACTAATAAATTAGCATTCCCATCAAATACACATGTAATTATTATTGTCTTTAACGTCTGCTCTGCATAGCCACTTGTTCCACAATTACTGAAAGCCCTAACCCTCCAATAATAAGTTGTGTCTTGCTCTAAATCTTGAGCAGGTGTAAACATGTTTGTATTTATAGTAGATGAAACCAGTATCGTTGAAAAATTACTCTGTTTAGAAAGTTCTATCGTATAGCCTGTAACACCGCCATCTGCTTGCCAATTAAACACAGGGCGTAAAGGTTGTGTAAATACAGCTGTTGAAGTTAAACTCATTGGCATAGCTGCATTAGTTGATAAGCGACGATATTCTAAAAGACTAGTATCTTTAACCGAACCAGATGTAGCCACTAAGGTCATAGAATATAAGCCTGATAAAGAAGATAAATTACTAAATGTAATTGTTCCTGGCACACTTGCCCCTGAAGCACTCGTCTGTGGGGTTATCGCAGCAGTAACTCCCGAAGGAAGATTGGTTGCACTTAAATTAATCGCGCCTGTAAAACCAGCATAACGCTCCAAATCAAAACCATAAGACACAGAAGAGGTTGTGTCACATTCTGTTATTGAACTGCTCTTAAGAACAGTTCCAAACTGACGCTTAACTACCGTAAATGGTTGACTGTTTACTGCAAAATAAATACCCCCATCTGCCTTTATCATCAAGCGGGTACTGGTCGAAACTAAACTCTCTGGGACTTTATATTCATAGCTCCCATCATTAGGGGTCTTTGCTGCTAAAAGCATATTGAAGTTTTGACCTCCATCGGTAGATAAATAAATAGAAACCGTCTTAGTGTTTATAGGTGCCTTATCCGTGTTTGCCACATCCCATGTAATACGTTCTCTAGCGCCTGTCTTCCAAACTAAACCTGTGGTGTTTTGCGAGGTAATCTTAAAAGGCCCTGAATTGGGATCTACTTGTACTAATTTAATATCGCGTACGGTTTGTCCTACTCCTGTGACTGTAGCCGAACGATCGCGTACGGTTACCCCCCAAGTAAGCGTTCTGCTCACCGTAGAAACGGTTTCCCAATCATCGCTATTATCTCTAGGGTTAGTTGATGTTAATCGTCCTGCCAATACACGAGACATCGTAGGAATTGTACGTTTAGGAGAACGCACAGGCGGAAACGAACGGTTCTGTGGACCAACTACAAGAGTAGGCCCAAATGATATTTCCGAAATAGGTACAGTAGTAACATCCATTTGTTCCCAACAATACGTTAACACATCATTATCAGTATCTGTAGCAGTTGCAATCAACTCATAAGCAGTGCCCTTAGGAATACTTATATCCGCTCCTGCCGATACAGTTGGGGCTTTATTGCTAATCGCAGTCTTTGCACCACAAGATATAGTAGCTATATAATTCTCTATTTGTCTAATAGTACTGTGGTGAAAATAAGGCGCTCTACTCATAGCTGATTGAACACTCGGTGGTGTTCCTGGATAGCTCATTATAGTTGATCCACTACCAGGTTCAACATTATCTGACATAGGCTCAATAAAATGCGAAAATGAATGGCTTGCTCCAAACTGATGTCCTACTTCATGTGCAAAAGTGTATAAAAACCTAGCATCTATAATACCGTCAGTTCTACTAACGCCATACCATTTATTCTCAGTGCATACAGAACCTATCTCTGCAATACCTCCACCGCTTTCTTCAAATAAATGCCCTATATCGTATTTATTTACTCCAAAATTATCAAATACCGTACTTCGCCCTGGAATGGGCGCTGTCTTTGGGTCGTCAAATATTAAATCTACTCCTGAAACCAACTGAAAACGAACTGCAAGTTCCGTCTCAAAAATCTGATTAAGCTGGTTTACCATACTCACTACCTTAGCGAAAGCATCTTCCTTATTTGTCCCATTTGCAGCATTATTATCTCCAAAAATCAATGTGAATGATGGTACTGTGGTTATTACCATCCGATATGTCCTTAGCATACTATCTGAACCTCTTGCTTCTGCTGAACGTGCCTTATAGTTACTCACATCTACACCCCCTTTTACCAAACATTCAAAATCGCCTCCCTTTACGTCTCCCTGCTTATAAAAAACATGCACGCTTTTATCCTCTCCACGCTTTGGCTCAATAAAATGATAGCCTCCAGGGTAATGTAGCATCGCGGCTATACCCTGTGGGGAATAACTCCAACGCACTGTTACGTCTTTTCTTGTTTTACTTATACCTCTATATACACCAATATTGGGGTGCTTCTTCGCTAACTCTGGAGATAGCAAATTGTCTTCTACTACTACAAAAGTTTCCATCTCCCCCAGTTCATTAGGGAACGTTATCGTTTGCTCTGCCTTTAACCCTCTACCTTGTACAAAGCCCTTAAACTGTTCTGTATCTAAAATAAGAGTCTTTATATTCTCTTCGGAAGCAATACCACGAGATAATAATTTATCTGTACTAAATTTCCATAAATCTTGAGAATAAAGGGAAAAAGAAACTAATGCCCCTAATATGAATAGTCCGAGTTTTGTTCTCATCACCTTTCTGGTTTAAGTTTTTGGAGCATCTAAAAGTCAAATGCTAGATTGAAAAAATAATTTATTATCGATAAATAAAATTATATATATCTGATAATGATTCAGCCCCTTTTTTGTCAACTGTTATAATCTGCCAATAATACGTTTCAAACTTTTCTCCTGTAGGAAGCGTGTCAAACGATTGATTTCCAATATTTACATGGGCAATATTATCCTTTACTAATTTCAAAGTAGAAGTGCTTGTGCCTAAATGAAATTGGTAATGACTAATATCATTATCTGGATCGGAACCTGACCATAAAAAATTAATCTGGCTTCCACCGAACGGAACACTTCCAAAACCTCCTTTAGCTGGGGACATCAATTTAGCTGAAAAAGGAGCATGGCTCTGTTCTTGAACACGTTCTAAATAAAAATTCCAAACCTCACTCTTTGTCGTTGCAGTACTACCCGTAGCACCCGACAAAACCCACCACGAATAAGGTGCACCTCTATCTAAGGTTAAGGTTGTCTCTGTGGTGCTTACTGTACTCTTCTTCTCTGCTTTGGTTAAACTGTTTGCCACCACAACCGTATAAGAATCCGTGTTTTGCGATGCTGCCCATTCGAAACGAACAACACCCGTAGTAGATGTGGTTGACACTGGTACACATGCATTGTCCTTCTCTGGCTTAGACAAAGTCGCCGCCGTAGGAGTAGGCCCTGCCGGCTCTGTAGTCGTTGAACTCTTAGAGCACGAATACATCGAACATATCGTAATTAATAATACTATCCCTTTTTTCATCGCTTTATGAATTTTATTGTTTCTTCATTTTCTCCGTTATATATCTTTATAAAGTAATTACCCGATGATAAATCACTCATGTCTATAGCTACACGCCGTTCTGAACCATCCACTATCACAGAATCCCCTTTGAGTGCATTACCTTGAATATCATAAATAACATAGTCTATCTGGCTCAACCTACCGCCTACTAAAATATATGCTAAGTCCTCTGCTGGGTTAGGGTATAATACCGAAGGTTTGGCTATATAAATCTCTTCTTTGTAAACACCTTGACAGTCTAAATCTGTCTTTACTTCTATCACATTAAGCCCTTCTTTTAAATTTAGGTTAACGTTTGATCGTGACAGAACACGCTTAGGTTCATTGTTTACAACTACATTATAATCTTTTGAACCAGAAAGCAATAAGGTCAATGATAAATCGCGCTCGTTTACAAAAGATGACACGCTCAGCGGTTGGGGTTCGCTTATAGGGATTCTAAAACAACGCTCGTAAGACTTATCAGGAATACGCACACACACATTATATGTACCACTCGAAAGATCAGGTATTTTAAAACTAGATCCCTTAAACGTAAAATCTTTATTATACCCATTAGGACCTGTTACGTTAACCGCATAACTATCTTCTAAAGCCTGTATTTCTATTGCGCCATTATTACGACTTGCGCAAGTCTCTTCTGATTTTAATACAGTTATATTCTTAAACTCATTAGGATACGTATCACACATATCTCCTATGCCATCAATGTCACTGTCTTTTTGGTCTTTATTTGCCATCGTAGGGCAATTATCTGCTCTATTCGAATATCCATCTGCGTCATCGTCTGTAATCATTGCTTTAGCATCCAAACAAAACTTGATGATAAACTCTGTCAGCCTGACTTTACCCTTAAGACTAGAATTATATATTTCCAAAGTCCATGTCCCTTTAGTAGATCCTCCTATAAAATAATCTAAACTTTCTTCTGGACGAAAAGAGCCTGTATAAGGTGGTCGCGCTTCAGAAATCGCTTTTGTTGACGATTGGTCAAAAACAGTGTTTATAAGACCGCGTGTTGTAAAGGATCTTCCGAATCCAACAAAATCCCCAAGTCTTGACCATTCGGGATAAGGTGCGTATAAAGTGAAAGATGTACTCACTTTATCCTCATCCGTAAAAACTGAAAGCTCTACATCTATATCTAGTATAGTATGGTCATATGGTATATATAGTTTTACTTCAGTTCGTGCTGAGGTGGTAGCACCTGAATTAGGGTCTAGCTTCGAGTTAGGTAATAGTACTGATAAATTAGCATTCCCATCAAATACACATGCAATTATTATTGTTTTAAACGTCTGCTCTGCATAGCCACTTGTTCCACAACTACTAAAAGCCCTAACCCTCCAATAATAAGTTGTCTCTTGCTCTAAATTTTGAGCAGGTGTAAACGTATTTGTGCTTAACGTAGATGAAACCACTATCGTTGAAAAATCACTCTGCTTAGAAAGCTCTATCGTATAGCCTGTAACACCGCCATCTGCTTGCCAACTAAACACAGGGCGCAAAGGTTGCGTAAACACATTTGTTGCGGTTAAACTCGTAGGCGTAGCTGCATTAGTTGATAAGCGACGGTACTCTAAAAGATTAGTGTCTTTAACCGAACCAGATGTAGCCACTAAGGTCATAGAATATAAGCCTGACGAAGGTAAATTACTAAATGTAATTGTCCCTGGTACACTTGCCCCTGAAGCACTCGTCTGTGGGGTTATCACAGCAGTAACTCCCGAGGGGAGGTTGGTTGCACTTAAATTAATCGCGCCTGTAAAACCAGCATAACGCTCCAAATCAAAACCATAAGACACAGAAGAGGTTGTGTCACATTCTTCTATTGAACTGCTCTTAAGAACAACTCCAAACTGACGCTTAACTATTGTAAATGGTTGGCTGTTTACTGCAAAATAAATACCCCCATCTGCCTTTATCATCAAGCGGGTACTGGTCGAAACTAAACTCTCTGAGACTTTATATTCATAACTCCCATCATTAGGCGTGTTTGCTGCCACAAGTGTATTGAAGTTTTGACCTCCATCGGTAGATAAATAAATAGAAACCGTCTTAGTATTTATAGGTGCCTTATCCGTGTTTGCTACATCCCATGTAATACGTTCTTTTGCACCTGTCCTCCAAACCAAACCTGTGGTGTTTTGCGAGGTAACCTTAAAAGGCCCTGAGTTAGGATCTACTTGTATTAATTTAATATCGCGTACGGTTTGTCCTACTCCTGTGACTGTAGCCGAACGGTCGCGTACGGTTATTCCCCAAGTAAGCGTTCTGCTCACCGTAGAAACGGTTTCCCAATCATCGGTATTACTTATAGGGTTAGTTGTTGTTAATCGTCCTGCTAATACACGAGACATCGTAGGGATTGTACGTTTAGGAGAGCGCACAGGCGCAAACGAACGGTTCTGCGGTCCAACTACAAGGGTAGGCCCAAATGATGCACTAGTAACAGCTACAGTAGTAAAATCCATTTGTTCCCAACAATACGTTAACACATCATTATCGGTGTCTGTAGCGGTTGCAGTCAACTCATAAGCAGTACCCATAGGAATACTTATATCCGCTCCTGCCGATACAGTTGGGGCTTTATTGCTAATCGCAGTCTTTACACCACAAGATACGGTAGCTATATAATTCTCTATTTGTCTAATAGTATTGTGGTGAAAATAAGGTTTTCTATCTGCACTTGGTTGAACACTCGGAAATGTCCCTGGATAGCTCATTATAGTTGATCCACTGCCAGGTTCAACAGTATGTTCATCTACTGTTTCAAACTCAATAATATGCGTAAATGAATGGCTTGCTCCAAACTGATGCCCTACTTCATGTGCAAAAGTGTATAAAAACTTGGGATTCATAATAGCGTTAGTTCTACTAATTCCATACCATTTACCATCAGTGCATGCAATACTTTGAAATGTAATACCTCCACTGCCACTTTCAAATAAATGTCCTACATCGTATTTATCTGCTCCAAAATTATCAAATATTGATTTTGCCCCTGGAAGGGGTGCTGTCTTTGGGTCGTCAAATATTAAATCTACTCCTGAAACTAATTGAAACCGAATTCCTAATTCCGTCTCATAAATCTGATTAAGCTCGTTTACCGTACTCACCACCTTAGCAAAGGCATCTTGCTTATTTGTCCCATTTGCATCATTATTATCTCCAAAAATTAATGTGAATGATACCGATGCGGTTATCGCTATCCGATATGTCCTTAGCATACTATCTGAAGCTCTTGCTGAACGTGCCTTATAGTTACTCACATCTACATCTATGCCTCTCCCTTTTGTTAAACATTCAAAATCGCCTCCCTTTACGTCTCCCTGCTTATAAAAAACATGCACGCTTTTATCCTCTCCTCGCTTTGGCTCAATAAAATGATAACCTCCAGGGTAATGCAGCATCGCGGCTATACCCTGTGGGGAATAACTCCAACGCACTGTTACGTCTTTTCTTGTTTTACTTATGCCTCTATATACGCCAATATTAGGGTGTTTCTTCGCTAACTCTGGAGATAGTAGATTATCTTCTACTACTACAAAAGTTTCCATTTTCCCCAGTTCATTAGGGAACGTTATCGTTTGCTCTGCTTTTAACCCTCTACCTTGTACAAAACCCTTAAACTGTTCTGTATCTAAAATAAGAGTCTTTATATTCTCTTCAGAAGCAATGCCTCGAGATAATAACTTATCTGTACTAAATTTCCATAAATCTTGAGAATGAAGGGAAAAAGATAGTAATATCCCTAATATAAATAGTGTAAGTTTTGTTCTCATCACCTTTCTGGTTTAAATCTTTAGAGCATCTAAAAATCAAATACTAAGTTGAAAAATAATGCGTCTTAAAGTGTTTGTCTATTTCAAATGTAATAATGTTATTTTATATACAAATAAAAATATTTTATAAATCTTAAAAAAAACTAAAAATTTAACATTTAATGAAATACTGCTTTTATAAAAAATATACAGCAAATTAACTTAGACTAAGTGAACGATTAATCTTTAAAGTCGTTTCTCTAAAGTAAAATTACGTATTTCTGATAATGATTCATTACCGAAAATTAAAACTATGTATTTCTGATAATGATTCAATCCCTTTTTTGTCAACTGTTATAATCCGCCAATAATACGTTTTACCCTTCCCTTCTGCAGGAAGCGTGTTAAACGATTGGGTTTCACTATTTGTATGGGTAATATTGTCCTTTATTAATTTTAAAGTAGAGGTGCTTGTGCCTAAATGAAATTGGTAATGACTAATATCATTATCTAAGTCAGAGCCTGACCATGTAAACTCAACATAGTTTGTATTGAATGCAGTGAATCCAAGACCTCCATTAACTGGGTTTATCAATTTAGCTAAAAAAGGGGCGTGATTCTGCTGTTGAACACCCTCTAAATAAAAACCCCAAACCTCACTCTTTGTCGTTGCAGTACGACCCGTAGCACCCGACAAAACCCACCACGAATAAGGTGCACCTCTATCTAAGATTAAGGTTGTCTCTGTGGTGCTTACTGTACTCTTCTTTTCTGTTTTGGTTAAACTGTTTGCCACTACAACCGTATAAGAATCCGTGTTTTGCGACGCTGCCCATTCGAAACGAACAACACCCGTAGTAGATGTGGTTGACACTGGTACACATGCATTGTCTTTCTCTGGCTTAGACAAGGTTGCAGCGGTAGGAGCAGGTCCTGTCGGCTCTGCCGTTGAACTCTTAGAGCACGAATACATCAAACATATCGTAACTAATAATACTATCCCTTTTCTCATCGCTTTATGAATTTTATCGTTTCTTCATTTTCTCCGTTATATATCTTTATAAAATAATTACCCGATGATAAACCACTCATGTCTATAGCTACACGCCGTTCTGAACCATCCACTATCACAGAGTCCCCTTTAAGTGCATTACCTTGAATATCGTAAATAACATAGTCTATTTGACTCAACTTGCCGCCTACTAAAATATATGCTAAGTCCTCTGCTGGGTTAGGGTATAATACCGAAGGTTTGGCTATATAAATCTCTTCTTTATAAACGCCTTGGCAGTGTAAATCTGTCTTTACTTCTATCACATTAAGCCCCTCTTTTAAATTTAAGTTGACACTTGAGCGTGATAGAACACGCTTAGGTTCATTGTTTACAACTACATTATAGTCTTCTGACCCAGAAAGTAACAACGTCAATGATAAATCACGCTCGTTTACAAAGGATGACACGCTCAGCGGCTGGGGTTCGCTTATAGGGATTCTAAAACAAATCTCGTAAAACTTCGTAGGAATACGAACACATACATTATATGTACCGCTCGAAAGATCAGGTATTTTAAAGCTAGATGCCTTAAACGTAAAATCTTTATTATACCCATTAGGCCCTGTTACGTTAACCGCATAATTATCTTCTATAGCCTTTATTTCTATTGCGCCATTATTACGACTTGCACAAGTCTCATCTGATTTTGATATAATTATATTATTAAACTCCTTAGGATGCGTATCACACACATCTCCTATGCCATCGAGGTCGCTGTCTTTTTGGTCTTTATTTGCCATCGTAGGGCAATTGTCTGCAGTGTTCGAATATCCATCTGCATCATCGTCTGCAACTGCTTTAGCATCCAAACAAAACTTGATATTAAATTCTGTTAGCCTAATTTTAGAGTTAATACTAGAATTATCTACTAACAAAGTCCATGTCCCTTGGGAAGATTTTCCTATAAAATCATTTAAATTACCCTCTGGACGAAAAGAGTCCGTAAAAGGTGGTAGCCCTTCAAAAATCGATTTTGTTGACGATTGGTCTAAAACAGTGTTTATAAGGCTGCGTGATTTAAGGGTTTGTCCAGATCCAGAAAAATACCCAAGACCTACTATTCTGCCATCAGATCTGGCTAAAGAAAGAAATACCCCCAACTTTTCCGTATCCGTAAAAATTGAAAGCTCTACATCTATATCTAGTACCGTATGGTTATATGGTATATATAGAGGTATCCTAGTCTCTTTTGATAAGGAAATGCCTGAAGGGTCTATCACCCCGTCAGCTATTGGTACTGATAAATTAGCATTCCCATCAAATACACATGTAATTATTATTGTCTTTAACGTCTGCTCTGCATAACCACTTGTTCCACAACTACTAAAAGCCCTAACCCTCCAATAATAAGTTGTCTCTTGCTCTAAATCTTGAGCAGGTGTAAACATATTTGTGCTTAATGTAGATGAAACCACTATCGTTGAAAAATCACTCTGTTTAGAAAGTTCTATGGTATAGCCTGTAACACCACTACCTGCTTGCCAACTAAACACAGGGCGCAAAGGTTGCGTAAATACATTTGTTGCAGTTAAACTCGTTGGCGTAGCTGCATTAGTTGATAAGCGACGGTACTCTAAAAGACTAGTATCTTTAACCGATCCAGATGTAGCCACTAAGGTCATAGAATATAAGCCTGACGAAGGTAAATTACTAAATGTAATTGTTCCTGGCACACTTGCCCCTGAAGCACTCGTCTGTGGAGTTATCGCAGCAGTAACTCCCAAAGGAAGATTGGTTGCACTTAAATTAATCGCGCCTGTAAAACCAGCATAACGCTCCAAATCAAAACCATAAGACACAGAAGAGGTTGTGTCACATTCTGTTATTGAACTGCTCTTAAGAACAACTCCAAACTGACGCTTAACTATTGTAAATGGTTGACTGTTTACTGCAAAATAAATACCCCCATCTGCCTTTATTATCAAGCGGGTACTAGTCGAAGCTAAACTCTCTGAGACTTTATATTCATAACTCCCATCATTAGGGGTGTTTGCTGCTACAAGCGTATTAAAGTTTTGACCTCCATCGGTAGATAAATAAATAGAAACCGTCTTAGTGTTTATAGGTGCTTTATCCGTGTTTGCTACATCCCATATAATACGTTCTTCATTTCCTGTCTTCCAAACTAAACCTGTGGTGTTTTGCGAGGTAACTTTAAAAGGTCCTGAATTGGGATCTACTTGTATTAATTTAATGTCGCGTACGGTTTGTCCTACTCCTGTGACTGTAGCCGAACGGTCGCGTACGGTTATCCCCCAAGTAAGCGTTCTGCTCACCGTAGAAACAGTTTCCCAATCATCGCTATTATTTCTAGGGCTAGTTGATGTTAATCGTCCTGCCAATACACGAGACATCGTAGGGATTGTACGTTTAGGAGAACGCACAGGCGCAAACGAACGGTTCTGCGGACCAAGTACAAGGGTATGACCAAATGATGCTTCCGTAATAGCTACAGTAGTAACATCCATTTGTTCCCAACAATACGTTAACACATCATTATCGGTATCTGTAGCAGTTGCAATCAACTCATAAGCAGTACCCATAGGAATACTTATATCCGCTCCTGCCGATACAGTTGGCGCTTTATTGCTAATCGCAGTCTTTGCACCACAAGGTGCTTTAGCTATAAAATTCTCTATTTCTCTAATATTATTGTGGTGAAAATAAGGCTCTTTACTCATGGATGGTTGAACACTCGGTGGTGTCCCTGGATAGCCCATTATAGTTGATCCACTACCAGGTTCAATAGCATGACCTGGTGTACTAAGCTCAATCATATACGAAAATGAATGGCTTGCTCCAAACTGATGCCCTACTTCATGAATAAAAGTGTAAAAAAATTCGGTATCCATAATAGCGTCAGCTCTACTACTTCCATACCATTTATTATCAGTGCATGCAACACCTTGAAATGTAATACCTCCACGACCTTGCTCAAATAAATGTCCTACATCGTATTTATTTACTCCAAAATTATCAAATATCGATTTTGCTCCTGGAGGGGGTGCTGTCTTTGGGTCGTCAAATATTAAATCTACTCCTGAAACCAACTGAAAACGAATTCCTAATTCCACCTCATAAATCTGATTAAGCTGGTTTACCATACTCACCACCTTAGCTAAAGTGTCTTCCTTATTCGTCCCATTTGCAGCATTATTATCTCC
Organism: Candidatus Arcticimaribacter sp.; assembly: GCA_965277835.1. Classification (GTDB taxonomy): domain Bacteria; phylum Bacteroidota; class Bacteroidia; order Flavobacteriales; family Flavobacteriaceae; genus Arcticimaribacter. Next base: position 1,049,455 of record OZ255841.1, read on the forward strand.
AAAAAGCAATGTGAATGATACCGATGCGGTTATCGCCATCCGATATGTTCTTAACATACTGTCTGAACCTCTTGCTTCTACTGAACGTGCCTTATAGTTACTCACATCTACGTCGCCCCCTTTTACCAAACATTCAAAACCGCCTCCCTTTACGTCACTACGCTTATAAAACAAATGCACGCTTTTATCCTCTCCACGCTTTGGCTCAATAAAATGATAGCCTCCAGGGTAATGTAACATCGCGGCTATACCCTGTGGGGAATAACTCCAGCGCACTGTTACGTCTTTTCTTGTTTTACTTATACCTCTATATACGCCAATATTAGGGTGCTTCTTTGCTAACTCTGGAGATAGTAAATTATCTTCTACTACTACAAAGGTCTCCAGCTTTCCTAACTCATTGGGGAACGTTATCGTTTGCTCTGCCTTTAGACCTCTACCCTGTACAAAACCCTTAAACTGCTCTGTGTCTAAAATAAGGGTCTTTATCTTCTCTTCGGAAGCAACACCACGAGATAATAACTTATCTGTACTAAATTTCCATAAATCTTGAGAATGAAGGGAAAAAGAAATTAATGCCCCTAAAATGAATAGTCTGAGTTTTGTTCTCATAACCTTTCTAGTTTAAATCTTTAGAGCATCTAAAAGTCAAATACTAGACTGAAAGATAATGCGCCTTAAAGTGTTTGTCTATCTCAAATGTAATAATGTTATTTTATATTTAAATAACGATATTTTATAAATCTTAAAAAAAACTAAAAATTTAACATTTAAGGGCAGTCTATCATAACCGTTTATTTTGTCCTAACATAAAAAAACCCCGATTTAAAATCGAGGTTTGTTTTGTTTTATGCTTCTCCGGTAGGTCCAAAGTTTAGCGGTATCGGAGGTTGTTCATGAAATTGAATTTCTCCGTTTGCTTGCTCAAAGCGGCTGATGTTTTCGCTCAACGCTTTTTGTAGCCTTTTGGCATGCTGAGGTGTCAAAATAATTCGAGACTTAACCTTAGCCTTGGGCGCACCTGGCATCATAGAAATAAAATCTACAATAAACTCGGAGACCGAATGATTAATAATTGCTAAATTAGAATATACCCCCTCGGCGGTTGTTTCGTCTAGTTCAATATTAATTTTTTGTTCTTCTGTGTTCGAGTTGCTCATAGTTCTACTTCTATTTCTGCTTCGCTTTTGTTTATTAATAAACTTGTGTATTCTTCTTTAGAGCCTACGATAAGGTTTCCATATTCTCTAAGACCTGTACCAGCAGGGATTTTATGTCCTACTATTACATTTTCTTTCAAGCCCTCTAGGGTATCTTCTTTTCCGCTTACAGCTGCTTCATTCAATACTTTGGTTGTTTCTTGGAACGATGCCGCAGAAATAAACGATTTTGTTTGAAGCGAAGCTCTTGTTATTCCCTGAAGCTCTGGGGTTGCCGTAGCAGAACGTGCGTCTCGTGCTACAACTAAGTTTTTACCCTCACGTTTAAGAATTGAGTTCTCATCGCGGAAGTCCCTCGAAGAAATTAACTGCCCTTCTTTTAGGTTTTGAGAATCGCCTGCTTCTTCTACAACTTTTTTGCCAAACAACGCGTCGTTCTCTGCAATGAAATCATATTTATGAATTAATTGATTCTCTAATAAAATAGTATCCCCTGGGTCGTTAATTCTTACTTTACGCATCATTTGTCGTACAACTACTTCAAAGTGTTTATCGTTAATCTTAACACCTTGCAGTCTATATACCTCTTGTACTTCGTTTACCAAATACTGCTGAACTGCCGATGGACCTTTGATTTTTAAAATATCTGCTGGGGCAATTGCGCCATCAGATAAAGGCATTCCCGATTTTATATAGTCATTTTCTTGAACCAAAATTTGATTAGAAAGTTTAACTAAATACTTCTTAATATCTCCAAATTTAGACTCCACAACAATCTCGCGGTTTCCTCTTTTAATTTTTCCAAAAGACACCACACCATCAATTTCAGAAACCACAGCAGGGTTCGATGGGTTTCGTGCTTCGAAAAGCTCTGTTACTCGAGGAAGTCCTCCTGTAATATCACTAGAACGCGCAGATTTTCTTGGAATTTTTACCAAAATTTTACCTTCGGCGATTTGCTCGTTATCGTCCACCATTATATGGGCGCCAACAGGCAAGTTATACGAACGCAATGTGGTTCCTTTTTTGTCTTGAATTAATAAGGTAGGTATGTCCTTTTTGTTTCTCGAATCTGAAATAACTTTTTCTTGGAAACCTGTTTGTTCGTCAATTTCTACTTGATATGTAACACCTTGCTCAATGTTTTCATAAACAATTTTACCAGGGAACTCAGACACAATAACACCGTTAAATGGATCCCACTGACAAATTAAATCCCCAGCTTTAACCGTACTGTTATTTTTTATTGCCAATATCGACCCATAAGGGATATTATTGGTACTTAAAACACTTTTGGTTTTCTTATCTAGTAATTTAATTTCTGACGTTCTCGAAATTACAATATTAACCTCGTTGCCACTTGCATCTGTACCTTTAACCGTTTTAAGGTCTTCTATTTCTGCAACACCATTAAACTTAATACGAAGTTCGTTTTCTTGCGAACTACCACCAGCTACCCCTCCTACGTGGAATGTTCTTAGGGTAAGCTGTGTTCCTGGTTCTCCAATAGATTGTGCGGCTACAACACCTACGGCTTCTCCTTTTTGAACTGTTTTACCAGTCGCAAGGTTTCTACCATAACACGACACACAAATTCCTTTTTTGGCTTCGCAAGTTAACGCAGAACGTACTTCTACAGAGCTTATAGGTAACTCATTAATAATACCTGCTGCTGCATCCGAAATTTCATGACCTTCACTTACAATAACCTCGCCGTCCAATGGGTTAACAACATCGAATAAAGCAATACGTCCTTGAATACGGTCTGCTAAAGATTCTACTATTTCTTCGTTTTTACGAAGTGGCTTAACCTCAATTCCTCTAAGTGTGCCACAATCTACTTCGTTGATTATAACGTCTTGAGACACATCGACCAAACGTCGGGTTAAGTATCCTGCATCTGCGGTTTTAAGTGCCGTATCTGCAAGTCCCTTACGCGCTCCGTGTGTAGAAATAAAATATTCTAATATCGAAAGTCCTTCCTTAAAGTTCGAAAGAATTGGGTTTTCAATAATTTCACCTCCTGCTGCTGATTTTTTAGGCTTTGCCATTAATCCACGCATTCCGGTTAACTGACGAATTTGCTCTTTGGAACCCCGTGCCCCAGAATCGAGCATCATATACACAGAGTTAAACCCTTGTTGGTCTTCACTAATTCGTTTCATTGCCAAGTTTGTTAGGCGCGAATTGGTGTTTGTCCAAATGTCAATAATTTGGTTATAACGCTCATTATTAGTAATAAGCCCCATATTATAATTCCCCTTAATATTTTCGACTAAAGCATTTGCTTCGTCTATCAATTTTGTTTTTTCTGGCGGAATAATAATATCACCTAAACTAAATGACAATCCTCCTTTAAATGCAAACGCATATCCCATGCCCTTAATTTTATCTAAAAAATCTGCGGTTTCGGGGACACTTGTAACTTTAAGAATTTTACTAATAATTTCGCGAAGGTTTTTCTTAGTAAGTACTTCGTTAAAGTAGCCTGCTTTTTCTGGAACTACTTCATTAAATAGTACACGCCCAACGGTAGTGTCTATAATTTTATATTCTAACTCTCCTTTTTCATTAAGGTCTTTTATTCTTATCTTAATGGTAGTATTAATCTCTATACGTTTTTCGTTGTACGCTATATGTACTTCTTCGGTAGAGTAAAATATAAGTCCTTCTCCTTTTATTTTATTTTTAGGTGTAGAAACACGTGCTTTAGTCATATAATATAATCCTAAAACCATGTCTTGCGAAGGTACTGTTACTGGCGATCCGTTTGCAGGGTTCAAAATATTATGAGACGCCAACATCAAAAGTTGAGACTCTAAAATAGCTTCGGGTCCTAGTGGTAAATGTACCGCCATTTGGTCACCATCAAAATCAGCATTAAATGCCGTACATACCAAGGGATGCAACTGAATTGCTTTACCTTCGATAAGTTTTGGTTGAAATGCCTGAATACCTAAACGGTGTAATGTAGGCGCACGGTTTAATAAAACCGGATGCCCTTTAAGTACATTCTCTAAGATATCCCATACTACAGGCTCTTTGCGGTCTATAATTTTCTTTGCAGATTTTACTGTTTTAACAATACCGCGTTCAATTAATTTTCGAGTAATAAATGGTTTATATAACTCTGCTGCCATGTCTTTTGGGAGACCACATTCAAATAATCTCAACTCGGGACCAACAACAATAACAGAACGTGCTGAATAGTCAACCCGTTTTCCTAATAAGTTTTGACGAAAACGCCCTTGCTTTCCTTTCAATGAATCTGAAAGCGATTTTAAAGGTCGGTTTGAGTCTGTTTTTACTGCAGATGATTTTCTTGTGTTATCAAAAAGTGAATCTACCGATTCTTGAAGCATCCGTTTTTCATTTCGTAAAATAACTTCAGGTGCTTTTATTTCTATCAAACGCTTTAATCGGTTGTTACGAATAATTACACGGCGATACAGGTCATTCAAATCTGATGTTGCAAAACGACCTCCGTCCAAAGGAACTAATGGGCGTAATTCTGGTGGAATTACAGGAATGACTTTCATAATCATCCACTCAGGTAGGTTTTGCTTTCGTTGGTTTGCATCGCGAAGTGCCTCGACAACTTGAAGCCTTTTTAATGCCTCTGTTTTACGTTGTTTAGACGTTTCGTTATTTGCTTTGTGTCGCAGTTGGTACGATAACTCTTCTAAGTCAACTCTAGAAAGTAGAGCGATTAGACAGTCTGCTCCCATTTTAGCAATAAACTTTTCGGGGTCTGACTCGTCTAAATATTGGTTTTCGATAGGTAGTTTTTCGAGTGCGTTTAAATACTCTTCTTCCGTCAAAAAGTCCATTTTTTGTAATGGCTCGCCTTCTTCATTGGTTGCAGCACCTGGCTGCACTACTACATAACGCTCGTAATAGATAATCATATCGAGCTTTTTCGATGGTAAACCTAAGAGATACCCAATTTTGTTTGGTAACGAACGAAAATACCAAATATGTGCTACTGGTACCACAAGGTTAATATGCCCTACACGGTCTCTTCTTACTTTCTTTTCGGTAACCTCAACACCACATCTATCGCAAATAATCCCTTTATATCGTATTCTTTTATATTTTCCACAAGCACACTCAAAATCTTTAATAGGACCAAATATACGCTCGCAAAAAAGACCGTCTCGCTCGGGTTTGTGTGTTCTATAATTGATAGTCTCGGGTTTTAAAACCTCGCCGCTAGAATTTCCCAAAATGACCTCAGGAGAAGATAATCCAATTGTAATTTTATTGAATTTTTTTTGAGTAATTATTTCGCTATTTCGTATCATAACTGCCTATTGTTTTTATTTTTTATTAAAAAAGACTTTTTATTAACCCATTGGTATTAGCTCTAAAACTAAATTTATTTTTATGTATCATAAAAATATGTGTCATAACTAAGTCCGCTTTTACTCTTCTAAACGAATGTCTAATCCTAAGCCTTTAAGTTCGTGCATTAGTACATTAAACGATTCTGGTAAACCAGGTTCTGGTAGTGTTTCGCCTTTTACAATTGCTTCGTATGTTTTGGCTCTACCGACTACATCATCTGACTTTACAGTTAATATTTCCTGTAAGGTGCTCGATGCGCCGTACGCCTCTAATGCCCATACTTCCATCTCTCCAAAACGCTGTCCTCCAAACTGTGCTTTCCCGCCTAAAGGTTGCTGTGTAATAAGCGAGTATGTACCTATTGAACGTGAGTGCATTTTGTCTTCAATCATATGACCTAGTTTAATCATATAAATTACACCTACAGTAGCTGGTTGGTCAAAACGTTCTCCGGTGCCACCATCGTACAAGTACGTGTGTCCGTGTTTTGGAACCCCTGCATCTTCTGTAATTTTGTCTATATGACTTACATCAATACCATCGAATATTGGAGTAGCATATTTTTCTCCTAGTTTTTGACCTGCCCAACCGAGTACGGTTTCATAAATCTGTCCTATATTCATCCGCGAAGGTACACCCAGTGGATTAAGTACAATATCTACAGGTGTGCCATCTTCAAGAAACGGCATTTCTTCTTGACGTACAATTCGGGCTACAATACCTTTGTTTCCGTGTCGTCCAGCCATTTTATCACCTACTTTTAACTTACGTTTTTTGGCGATATATACTTTTGCTAAACGTCTAATTCCTGCAGGTAATTCATCTCCTACACTAATCGTGAATTTTTCGCGGCGAAGTGCCCCTTGCAAATCGTTCTCTTTAATTTTATAGTTGTGAATTAAATCTGCAACCAAATCATTTGTTTCTTTGCTAGTTGTCCATACACCCTTAGTTAAGTGTGTGTAGTCTTCAACTGCGCTTAACATCTTAAGGGTTATCTTTTTACCTTTTGGCAAAATTTCTTCGCCCAAATCGTTTTCAACGCCTTGACATGTTTTTCCGTTAACTATAGTAAAGAGCTTTTCGATCATTACCTCACGGAGGTTGTCGAGCTTTTCTTCAAATTGTGCTTCGAGTGTTTCGAGATCTTGTTTGTCTTGATTTCTCTTACGCTTATCTTTTACAGAACGTGTAAACAATTTTTTGTCTATCACAACACCATTTAGCGATGGCGGTGCTTTTAGCGACGCATCTTTTACATCGCCTGCTTTGTCTCCAAAAATAGCCCGAAGAAGTTTTTCTTCTGGTGTTGGGTCCGACTCTCCTTTAGGTGTAATTTTACCAATTAAAATATCCCCAGGGTGAACCTCTGCCCCAATACGAATCATACCATATTCATCTAAGTCTTTTGTTGCTTCTTCGCTTACATTAGGAATATCGTTGGTAAGTTCTTCTGGTCCTAGTTTGGTGTCGCGCACATCGAGTGAATATTCGTCAATATGAATAGACGTAAAAATGTCTTCGCGTACTACTTTTTCGGAAATTACAATTGCATCTTCAAAGTTATACCCTTTCCAAGGCATAAATGCCACTTTCATATTTCTACCTAATGCAAGTTCCCCATCTTGAGTTGCATAGCCTTGCGAAAGTACCTGACCTGCTTTTACGCGGTCGCCTTTCTTTACAATTGGCTTTAAGTTGATACAAGTCCCTTGGTTTGTTTTTTTGAACTTAATTAAATTATAGGTCTTTGTATCGCTTTCAAAACGAACTAAGCTTTGGTTTTCTGTATAGTCGTACTTTATTGTTATTTTTTGTGCATCTACATATTCGACAATACCATCTCTTTCGGCATTAATCAAAACCCTAGAATCTGACGCTACTTGGCGCTCAAGTCCTGTCCCTACAATTGGCGACTCAGGTCTTAACAAAGGTACTGCTTGACGCATCATGTTCGATCCCATTAAGGCACGGTTTGCATCATCGTGCTCTAAGAACGGAATTAAAGATGCAGAAATAGAAGCAATTTGGTTTGGTGCTATATCCGTATAATCTATTTGTTCGGGCTTAACTACCGGATAATCCGCTTCTTCGCGCGCAATAATTTTATCTCCAAGAATATTACCTTTCTCATCTGTCGGGATATTTGCTTGTGCAATAAGTTTGCTTTCTTCTTCCTCTGCACTTAAATATATATGGTTTTTTAAATCAATTCTACCATTGTCAACTTTACGGTAAGGTGTTTCGATAAACCCAAGGCTATTAACCTTAGCAAACACACTTAAAGACGAAATCAGTCCAATGTTTGGACCCTCGGGTGTTTCGATAGGACATAAACGACCGTAGTGCGTATAGTGTACATCGCGCACCTCGAACCCAGCACGTTCTCTCGAAAGTCCGCCAGGACCAAGAGCAGATAAACGTCTTTTATGCGTAATCTCTGCTAATGGATTGGTTTGATCCATAAATTGAGACAACTGATTTGTTCCAAAAAACGTATTAATAACAGACGATAATGTCTTTGCATTAATCAAATCAATTGGGGTAAATACCTCGTTGTCACGAACATTCATTCGCTCGCGAATTGTTCTAGCCATACGGGCTAACCCAACTCCGAACTGAGACGATAATTGTTCCCCTACGGTACGCACACGTCTGTTAGACAAGTGGTCAATATCATCTATTTCTGTCTTAGAGTTGATTAACTCAATTAAGTATTTAACAATGGTAATAATGTCTTGCTTGGTCAAAACGAGTTTGTCCATGCCTTCGTCATTACCTAATTTTTTATTCATTCGATAACGCCCAACTTCTCCCAAATTATATCTTTGGTTCGAGAAGAATAGTTTGTCAATAATTCCGCGCGCTGTTTCTTCATCTGGCGGCTCGGCGTTTCTTAGCTGGCGATATATGTGCTCAACCGCTTCTTTCTCGGAGTTGGTTGGGTCTTTTTGAAGGGTGTTATGAATAATTGCATAATCGGACATATGTGCGTCTTCTTTGTGCAATAAAATAGTCTTTGCGCTTGCTCCAAGAATTTCTTCTATATGGTCTTTCTCAATAACAGTATCGCGGTCGATTATAATTTCGTTACGTTCAATAGAAATTACTTCGCCTGTGTCTTCGTCCACAAAATCTTCGTGCCATGTATTAAGTACACGGGCTGCTAGTTTGCGACCAACGTGTTTCTTAAGTCCACTTTTCGACACTTTAACTTCTTCTGCAAGGTCAAATATTTCGAGAATATCTTTATCACTTTCATAGCCGATAGCTCTAAAAAGTGTAGTTACTGGTAATTTTTTCTTTCTATCAATATATGCATACATTACATTATTGATGTCTGTAGCAAATTCTATCCAAGATCCTTTAAAAGGAATTACACGGGCAGAATATAGCTTGGTGCCATTAGCGTGGAATGACTGTCCAAAAAACACCCCTGGTGAGCGGTGTAGCTGCGACACAACAATACGCTCTGCGCCGTTTATAACAAACGTTCCGCTAGGTGTCATATAGGGTATAGTACCCAAAAATACATCTTGTACAATGGTTTCGAAATCTTCGTGGTCGGTGTCTGTACAAAATAGTTTTAGACGTGCTTTTAGAGGTACCGAATAGGTTAACCCACGTTCAATACACTCTTGTATTGAATATCGAGGCGGATCGACAAAATAGTCGATAAATTCGAGTACAAATTGATTACGTGTGTCTGTAATCGGGAAATTTTCTTTAAATGTATTGAAAAGACCTTCCTCTACACGTTCATCGGATTTAGTTTCGAGCTGAAAAAAATCGCGAAAGGATTTAATTTGAATATCCAAAAAGTCAGGATATTTTGGAGGGTTCTTAACGGAAGCAAAATTTATTCTATTTGTCGATATATTTGGCATCAGGAGTAGTTTTATGTTAATTTCAAATCAATCCAAAATTTGGAATGTTTATAATACATTATAAAAGGGTATAGCCTTTGGATACAATCCAAAGGCAATATACTTTTAGTGCGGGTAAAACTATTTAAGCTCAACCTCAGCTCCAGCTTCTTCTAAAGAAGATTTAAGCCCTTCGGCCTCATCTTTTGCGATTCCTTCTTTAATGTTTGCCGGTGCTGAATCAACTAATTCCTTAGCTTCTTTAAGTCCAAGACCTGTAAGCTCTTTTACTAATTTAACAACTGCTAATTTAGATCCTCCTGGAGCTTTAAGCACAACTGTAAATTCTGTTTGCTCTTCTTCTGCTCCACCATCGCCTGCAGCTGGTCCTGCTGCAACCGAAACTGCTGCTGCAGCTGGTTCTATTCCGTATTCGTTTTTTAAAATATCAGCTAATTCATTAACTTCTTTTACTGTTAAATTAACTAATTGTTCTGCGAAATCTTTTAACTCTGCCATTTTATTCTATTTTGAATTTTAATTTATTATTTAAGTTGAGTGCGTACACAAATTTATATCAGACTAACGTTCTGATAATGTTTTTAATAATCCAGCAATTTTTCCTCCACCCGATTGTAGTGCAGAAATAACATTCTTAGCTGGCGATTGTAACAAGGTGATAACCTCGCCTATAAGTTCTTCTTTCGATTTTATTGCTACCAAAGTATCTAATTGGTCGTCGCCTATATATACTGATTCTTCTATATAAGCACCTTTCAATACGGGTTTGTCCGATTTTTTACGAAACCCTTTAATTACTTTTGCTGGAGCATTTCCAATTTCAGAAAACATTAAGGAGGTATTTCCTTTTAAAACTTCTTTTAAGTCACCAAAATCCTTGCCCGAAGTATCCATCGCTTTAGATAAAAGCGTATTTTTTACTACAGATAGTTTTATGTTTTCCTTAAAACAAGCACGTCTCAATGCGCTAGTGTCCTTAGCATTTAGCCCTGAGGTATCGGTAAGATACATCGTGCTAACACCGGACAACTCTGCTGAGAGTGTTTTAATTACTTCCGATTTTTCTTCTCTTGTCATTATGAATTAATTTTAAAAAATCTTAAGCGATTTTAGTGTCTATTGAAATACTAGGACTCATGGTACTCGACATATATATGCTTTTCACATAAATACCTTTGGTAGTAGAAGGCTTTAGCTTGGCTATTGTTTTTAATAGTTCATCGGCGTTCTCTTTAATTTTATCGGCTGTAAACGAAGATTTACCCACAGAAGCGTGAACAATACCTGTTTTATCAACTTTAAAATCAATTTTACCGCCTTTAATATCGCTAACCGCTTTTTTGATGTCCATGGTTACTGTTCCTGTTTTGGGGTTTGGCATTAAGCCACGTGGTCCCAACACACGCCCTAAAGGGCCTAGTTTACCCATTACACTGGGCATAGTAACAATAACGTCGACATCCGTCCAACCGCCTTTGATTTTTTGTAGGTACTCGTCGAGCCCAACAAAGTCTGCTCCACTTTCTTTTGCTTCAGCTTCTTTGTCTGGAGTTACCAAAGCTAATACACGTACAGTTTTTCCTGTACCGTGAGGTAGCGTTACAACACCGCGAACCATCTGATTTGCTTTTCGAGGATCTACGCCTAAACGAACTGCTAAATCGACAGATGCATCGAATTTTGTATTGGTAATTTCTTTTACTAGTGCCGAGGCTTCTTCAAGAGAGTATACTTTATTAGATTCTAATTTTGCTCTTGATTCCTTTTGTTTTTTTGTAAGTCGTGCCATTTTCTTTTTTTATAAAATTTAAAAAGGAGACTCTCCTGATACGGTTAAACCCATAGAACGCGCTGTTCCTGCGACCATTTTCATTGCAGATTCAACAGTAAATGCGTTTAAATCTTGCATTTTGTCTTCTGCGATTACTTTAATTTGATCCCACGATACTTTAGCTACTTTCTTTCGGTTGGGTTCTCCCGAACCTTTTTTAACCTTAGCTGCTTCCATCAATTGAACAGCCGCCGGAGGTGTTTTTATAACAAAGTCAAAAGACTTATCTTTATATACAGTAATTACGACAGGTAAAATTTTACCTGGCTTATCTTGGGTTCTAGCATTAAACTGCTTACAAAACTCCATGATATTAACTCCTGCAGCACCTAATGCGGGTCCAACCGGTGGCGATGGATTCGCTGCACCTCCCCTAACTTGTAGTTTTACTACTTTACCTACTTCTTTTGCCATTATTTCAATTTTCAATTAAGAATGTTAATAAGATGGAAGCTCCTAAAACATTCAATATATATGTAACATTTATACTTTTTCTACTTGCATATAACTTAGCTCTAGTGGTGTTTTTCTTCCGAAAATCTTAACTATTACTTGTAGCTTACGCTTATCTTCGTTTACGTTGTCAATGGTTCCAACAAACCCATTAAATGGACCATCTATTACTTTAACTGTTTCGCCCGTAACATAAGGTATCGAGCTGTGTTCTTCGGTAAGAGCGAGTTCGTCAACCTTACCTAACATACGGTTTACTTCGTTTTTTCTAAGCGGAATGGGTTCACCGCCTTTTGTCTCTCCTAAAAATCCTATTACGTTAGTAACCGATTTAATAATGTGTATAATCTCTCCTATCAAATCAGCCTTAACCATTATATACCCAGGGAAATATACTTTTTCTTTGTTGGTTTTCTTCCCGTTACGAATTTGAACAACTTTTTCAGTAGGTACAAGAATATCCTCTAAATAGAGATCATAACCCAAACGGCTTATTTCGGAAGCTATATAATCTTTAATTTTTGCTTCTTGTCCACTTACTGCACGAACAACATACCATTTTTTTTCGCTTACTTCGGGCATTACTTTGTTATATTAAATTAAAGTAAACATCAATAATACTTCCTAACACCGAATCGGCTCCCCATATTGCTAATGAGAACAAAAGCGAAAAGACTACAACTACAATCGTTAAACGTTGTAGTTCTGCCCTAGATGCCCATGACACGTGGTTTTTAAGTTCTTCTAAAGATTCTTTGACGTAGGATATAAATGCTAACATACTTATTCTATACTTATTTTATGCACGGGTTGAGAGGCTCGAACTCCCGACACCTAGTTTTGGAGACTAGTGCTCTACCAACTGAGCTAAACCCGTTTCTATTTAACACTAAAGAAACATCTGTATAAAAACAGATGTTTCTCGCTGTGCTATAAAAAAACTTTGTTAGTCTAAAATCTCAGTTACCTGTCCAGCACCTACTGTTCTACCACCTTCGCGAATAGCGAAACGTAGTCCAAGGTTTAGTGCTATTGGGCTGATAAGATCAACGGTAATCGTTAAGTTATCTCCAGGCATAACCATTTCAACGCCATCAGGAAGTGCAATATTTCCTGTTACGTCTGTTGTACGCACATAGAATTGTGGTCTATAGTTGTTGTGGAATGGTGTATGACGACCTCCTTCTTCTTTTTTAAGGATATAAACCTCAGCTTTAAACTTAGCGTGTGGCGTTACAGAACCTGGCTTACAAATTACCATTCCTCTGGTTATATCTGTTTTTTCGATACCTCTTAAAAGGATACCAACGTTGTCTCCAGCTTCACCACGGTCTAATATTTTTCTAAACATTTCGACTCCTGTTACTGTAGATTTAAGTTTTTCGGCACCCATACCAATAATATCAACTTCGTCACCAGTATTAAATATTCCTGTTTCAATACGACCCGTAGCAACAGTACCACGACCAGTAATTGAGAATACGTCTTCAACAGGCATCAATGCATCTTTTTCTACATCACGTGTTGGAAGCTCAATCCAGTTATCAACCTCAGCCATCAATTTCAATATAGTGTCTGTCCACTTTTGTTCTCCGTTAAGAGCACCTAGTGCAGACCCAAGAACTACAGGCGTGTTGTCTCCGTCATAGTCATAGAAAGAAAGTAAGTCTCTTACTTCTAGTTCTACTAATTCTAAAAGCTCCTCATCATCTACCATATCAGCTTTGTTAAGAAATGCTACAATACGTGGTACACCTACCTGACGACCCAAAAGGATGTGCTCTCTAGTTTGAGGCATTGGTCCGTCTGTTGCAGCAACTACAAGAATTGCTCCATCCATTTGCGCAGCACCTGTAACCATATTCTTTACATAATCCGCGTGACCTGGACAGTCAACGTGTGCATAATGACGATTTTCTGTTTGATATTCAACATGTGAAGTATTAATAGTAATTCCACGCTCTTTTTCCTCAGGAGCATTGTCAATTTGATCAAAGCTTTTCGCTTCAGAGTAACCAGCATCCGCTAATACTTTAGTGATTGCAGCAGTAAGCGTCGTTTTACCATGATCTACGTGACCAATAGTTCCGATATTTAAATGGGGTTTCGAACGGTCAAATGTTTCTTTAGCCATAATACAGATTTTTCTTTAATGTTTTTAATTTTAAGAGGGCAAATTTAGGTTTTTTTTTTGATTTTAAAATTAATTCTCTTGTTTTTTTTGATTAATCTATTTATTTTTTATACGTGAAAGAGTCCTGCTCTTTTTTATTGCATATAAAACGCGTTATTAGGTGCGTTTTTCAAGAAAATTATTTGTCAAGAAAATCTTGATACATCACTTGCAAAATAGCTTTGCCTTTGTCTTTTTTTGGTTCTATCGCGGCGCCGTCCGACTCAATAACATCGCCTTTCACAAAATCATAGACAATATAACCCAAATCGTCAATATACCCAAAGCCCCCGTTGAACCCATAGTACACAAAACGTTTTTTGTTTTGGCTAAATAAATGCGCCCCAAACGGAAAATCGCGCGTGTCCCCACCTAGTAAATCGACTAAGGTAAATGACAAATCGACCTGCGACCCTAGGGTTGGCACTACTCCTTTTTGAGCCAATGCACCGCCTAGCCATAGCATCGGTATTTTATAGCGGCTTGGCGTGTTAAACGTTAAATCATTTCGATAAGGTAACGAATGCCCGTGGTCGGCAACAATTATAACCAACGTATTATCCCACCAATTTTGCTGTTTAGCAAATGCTATAAAATCGCCCAGTGCCTTATCGGTATAATACATTGAACTCATAAGCTTATCGGTTTCTGTTTTTTTTCCGAACTGGTAAACCCCTGGGAACTCATAAGGCTCGTGGCTTGTTAAGGTCAGTAGCGTTGTAAAAAAAGGCTCTGCCTTTTGTTGTTTCATGTCTTTTGCTACATGCCGAAAAAACACATGGTCGTGTGCGCCCCATTTAGAGTTTCTGTCTTTTTTAGGAAAAATTTCGCCCCCATAAATTTGGTCTATATCGCTACCAAAAAGATAGGTGTTCATGTTTGCAAAGTTTATTTCGCCCCCGTAATAAAACGCGTTTTTATAACCCATTCGTTTTGTTGTTTGCGAAATCAACTTTAGTTTTTTAGACTTCTCGGGGATTTTAATAATGCTTTTATTAGGCTGAGGGTAATAGCCACTTAACAACGACACCAAGCCCTTGTCTGTTCTGTCGCCATTGGCATAGAAGTTATTGAACAACAAACCTTCTTCGGCTAGTTGGTTAAAATTTGGTGTTACCAAAGGATTGCCCCCTAGTGGGCCTACAACTTTAGCCGTAAAACTTTCCCATATAATTAAAATAATATTTGGTTTTTCAACCTTTAAAATAGAATTTGCTAGGCTGTCTTTTTTTAGTAAAGGTGTTCTAAGTGTATCGAAAATTGTTGCTGCCTCGTCTGCCTCAAAAGCCTCGAAAGGGTGGTTGTCTTTGTCTATATAGTTGGTTAGCGAATGCATAAAATTCCAAGTGTAGTTTACCGCAGCATGGTTAGCAAACATATTCTTAGAAAAATATACATTACTCTGGTTAATGGGTATTGTTTGCAGTCCGCCACGCATAGGCAATATAAGTAAGCCCGTAACTAGCACTAAAAAAAGAGCTTCTAGCAGTGGTTTTTCGCTAAACCCCAAAGGCTTTTTATATATCAAAAATTTTGCAGCCTTTATACATACAAACGTTAGTACTATAATTAGCACGAAAAAAGAAATAGTCTGCACCGTTGTTGCAGATGCAAATACTAAATCTGGGGTGTTCAAATATTTTAAAAACGTAGCATTTAGCCTTGTGTTCCAAGCAGGGTATAAAAACACATCGATTGCCAAAAGTATATTTAGCACAAGTACAAAAACATAGGTAAACCCCTTGTGTATAGATGCTATAGCACGTGTTTTAAAAAATGTAGTTATACACACAAGCAAAAACGGAATGGTAGATACATAAGCCGCAACAGACAGGTCTAACCGAAACCCATATTGAAACACCGCAAGGGTTTCCTTGAGGCTAAGACGCTCCAAAAAATTATGGTTATAGATAACAAAAAATAGCCTAGCCAAGAAAAAATAGCCTAGCCAAAAGCCAAAATACTTTAAATTAAAAAGAAGTTTATTCTTTAATACACGCATTTATTAAAGTCGATTACCAAGCGTAAAAATGCCTAAAAATATCCTTATAAAAAACTATTCTGCGCGATTAGTTGAAATAAAAATAGTCTATAGAATACAAATGACCTAATTTGGGGTTTTTATTAAATAATCTAGTTTTAACCTTTATAATCTTAAATAATTATGAGAATTAGTCAGTTTCAAAAATATTCTCAAAAAGAGAATACAGTAACAAATAATATATTACTGATGTTTTCACTACTTAACGATATTAAAACAGAGTATTACAAAGACTTAATCCAAGCTATTACTGAAGGTGTGGATTATTCCCCATCTCCCATTTTTAAACAGCAAGTTGGAATTAAAGGAGGTGTTATTGACGGATACATAGAGGTAAAGGCTTCAAAAATTGTTGTTGAAACTAAACTACACGCTACAGAATCCATTGACAAATTGACAAAATATGCTAAAATATTCTCAGCTGATCGTCAAAATTATTTATGGCATATCAGTACTAAAAAATACGAATTGCAAGAGGAAGAAAAAATAAAAAACGAATTGAAAAAATCGTATGAAGGAAAAACTATTCATTTCAACAACTTATCTTTTTTAGATATATTAGAGAATTTAGAACAGATATATGAATCGAACAAACACGATGAAGGCTTAAAGTTACTTTTTAATGACTTTAATGATTACTGTCATGAAGTAGGTTTGATACCCGATAGTAAATATAAATATAGACTCATTTTTGTTCCAACTGGCTTTTCGTTTGAGTGGAATTTTGAACACAAAATATATTTCTGCCCTGTAAACTGGCACAGACAAAGATTTACCTATTTTGGACTATATCGCAATAAATCTGTAAAAACTATTGCAACAATTGAAAATTGCATTACTGCTGATTTTGATAATGAACAAAAGCTACTAACAATTCATTCCTCTACAGAGGACGTAACAGAAAAGCAAAAAGAAAGACTTAGAAATGCATTAATTAAATGGGGAGATAGTCATACTGGACTTAAATATTACCTGTTTGATGAAAATGATTTTTTTGAAACCGATTTTAGCAAACATTCAAAAGGAGGTATACAAGGATTTAGGTATAAAGATTTAGGAGATTTTTTAGGAGATGACCAAATAGAGAACATGACTACTAAAGAAATTTCAAGTCTTTTGAGAGATAAAAACTGGAGTTAAAAATTGTGCTATAAAACGGAACTAATCTACACTAAAAACAATATATTAACACAACGTTAAATATTTGATTTTAAAGACGTAAAGGTTTTAAATTATACTTATTTTTGGTTTATCAACACAAACTAAAACAACACGTTATGGTTACAGATTCTCTTAATTTACCTAAAATTTATAGTGATGCAAAAGATTTTATGCCGCTCAATGGTACGGACTATATTGAGTTGTATGTAAGTAACTCTAAGCAAGCGGCTCATTTTTATAAGTCTGCTTTTGGGTTTCAGTCTTTTGCTTATGCCGGTTTAGAAACAGGGCTAAAAGACCGCGAAAGTTATGTGGTTATTCAAGATAAAATTCGGTTAGTTTTAACCTCTCCCCTAAAAAGCAACACTGAAATAGGAACGCATATTGACATCCACGGAGATGGCGTAAAAGTAGTAGCACTTTGGGTTGACGATGCTACCTATGCCTATTACACAGCCATAGAAAAAGGTGCAAAGTCTTACCTAGAGCCCACAACCGAAATGGATGAAAACGGCAGAGTTGTGCGGTCAGGGATTTATACCTACGGAGAAACAGTACATATTTTTGTCGAACGAAAAGATTATAAAGGTCTTTTTCTCCCTGGTTTTGTCGAGTGGAAAACCCCAGATTTTAACCCCCCATCGGTAGGGTTAAAGTATATTGACCATATGGTTGGTAATGTGGCTTTGGGGAATATGGACAAATGGGTGAAATTCTACGAAGATGTAATGGGTTTTACCAATATTCTAACATTTGACGATAACGATATTTCTACGGAATATACTGCTCTTATGAGCAAGGTGGTAAGCAATGGAAATGGACGTATAAAATTCCCAATTAACGAGCCTGCCGAAGGGTTAAAACGCTCGCAAGTAGATGAGTATTTAGATTTTTATGAAGGCGAAGGCGTACAGCATATTGCTGTTGCTACAAACAATATTATTGCAACCGTGCGTGAACTCCGTAGCAGAGGCATTGAGTTTTTACGGGTACCTAACACCTATTACGAAACGGTTTTGGACAGAGTAGGACATATTGACGAAGAAATTAAAGCACTGCAAGAACTTGGTGTTTTAATTGACCGAGACGAAGAAGGCTACTTATTACAAATATTTACTAAGCCTATTGAACCTCGACCTACTATGTTTTTCGAGATTATTCAACGCAAAGGCGCGCAGTCGTTTGGAAAAGGTAATTTTAAAGCGTTATTCGAAGCTATTGAACGCGAACAAGAACTACGAGGAACCCTATAAGATATGATTAACAACGAGGTATTAGCACGTTTGCCCGAACACTTACGGCAATATATTAAGCCTCAACCTTATGACCATTACACAAGTGTTGACCAGGCTGTTTGGCGTTATGCCATGCGCAAAAACGTGGACTTCCTTACAAAGCACGCACACAAAAGCTACCGCAAGGGACTAGACATTACAGGGATTAGCCTCGATAAAATTCCTGATTTATACGGCATGAACCGTATTCTAAAAGATATCGGTTGGGCTGCCGTGGCAGTAGATGGGTTTATTCCGCCACGTGCGTTTATGGAGTTTCAGGCTTATAATGTACTGGTAATAGCTAGCGAAATTAGGCTCTTAGAACATATCGAATATACTCCGGCTCCCGATATTATCCACGAGTCGGCAGGGCATGCGCCTATGTTAGCAAACCCAGAATACGCCGCTTTTTTAAAACGCTTTGGAGAAATTGGAGCGAAAGCAATTAGCACACCTTCAAATAAAAAAATGTTCAATGCCATTCGTAAATTATCTATTCTTAAAGAACATAAAAGCAGTACCCCAAATGAAATTGAAGCTGCCGAAGAAGAGATAAAAACATTGCAAAACCAAACTACCACACTCTCCGAAATGGATCAGCTGCGCAATTTGCACTGGTGGTCTGTCGAGTATGGTTTAATCGGAACTTCAAAAAACTATAAACTATACGGGGCAGGCTTACTATCCTCGATAGGAGAAAGTCAGTGGTGTCTTTCTAATCACGTAAAAAAACATCCTTTTACCGTTGACGTTATACACCAAAAATTTAATATCACCGAACCCCAACCCCATTTGTTTGTTACGCCTAGTTTTACGCATTTAAACAAAGTGTTAGAAGAAGTTGCCAATACTATGGGGCTACGAAAAGGAGGAAAAGAAAGTGTAGATAAACTAATTCAGTCAGAAGAAATAGGTACAGTAGAACTAAGCACAGGGCTGCAAATTTCTGGGGTATTCACCCAAACTATTGCACAGCCAAAAAATCTAAGCAAAGTAGCTTATATTCAGACTGAGGGGCCTACTGCCCTAGCATTTCGAAACGAAGAACTAATTGGTCACGGATGCCGACAACACGCCCACGGTTTTGGGTCTCCTTTGGGTAAGTTAAAAGGGAGCAACTTGGCTATTGAAGATATGACCCCTAGTGACTTAGAAGCCTTTAAAATTATTGAAGGAAAAACAACCCAACTCACGTTTGAAAGTGGCGTAACCGTTAGTGGAAAAATCATTACTGGGCTACGCAATTTATTTGGAAAGATTATGCTTATTTCTCTTCAAAATTGTACGGTGCAGTTTCAGGATAAAATATTGTTTAAACCCGAATGGGGGCAATTTGATTTGGCAATTGGCAAGTCCGTTACAGCGGCTTATGCTGGGCCGGCAGACACACAACATTACCCCTTTGAAAAACAAAAACTGATATCTACCCCTGAGCAAAACCAACCCCCAGAAGCCAACGCCTTATATATGGAGGTCGAAAAATTTGGGAACACAAAAAACTATAGTGCATCGGGTTTAGAGGCTTTAGGAAAACACATACTTTCGGTTAACCCAGAGCATTGGCTTGTGGTGCTAAATTTTTATGAATACTGCCTCAAAAAAGACCAGCTAAAATGGAAAGATAAGGCACTGAAACACCTAAAGAACTTACAAGAAAAAGATATGTCCATTGCTCATCTCATCGAAGATGGTATAAAATTGATTGCTGTTTAACTTTAAATAAAAACCTTAAGTTATGCCTATTTATCATAGTCTCGGAAAAATCCCTCAGAAAAGACACACGCAGTTTCGCAAACCTAATGGTAATTTATATTACGAAGAATTATTTGGGACTATTGGTTTCGACGGTATGTCCTCTCTTTTGTATCACACAAATCGACCTACACAGGTAAAGAGAATTGAAGATGCCATAGATTTACGTCCAAAAATTGCTGTAGAAAAAAACATTACTTCGCGTAAGCTAATTGGGTTTAATGTGGCTGCAAAAGATGACTTTCTTGAGGCGCGCGAACCCCTAATGGTTAACAACGATATTCTCATAGGTGTGGCTGCCCCAAAGAAATCGCTGACCGAGTATTTCTATAAAAACGCCGATGCCGATGAAATGCTTTTTATACACCGCGGCACAGGAACCTTAAGAACACTGTTAGGGCAAATTCCTTTTGAGTCTGGCGACTATCTAATCATTCCGCGTGGGATGATTTATCAAATTAGCTTTGACACCGAAGAAAACCGCATATTATATGCCGAATCTTTTCATCCTATTTATACCCCTAAGCGTTATAGAAATTGGTTTGGACAACTTTTAGAACATTCGCCTTATTGCGAACGCGATTATATACTCCCCAGAAACTTAGAAACCTTTGACGAAAAAGGTGATTTTTTAATGAAAATTAAAAAAGAAGGTATGCTTAACCATTTAACCTATGCTAGCCACCCGTTTAGCGTAGTTGGTTGGGACGGCTATAATTACCCTTATGGATTTTCTATTCATAATTTTGAGCCCATTACAGGACGTGTACATCAGCCGCCTCCAGTGCATCAAACCTTTGAAACAAACGCATTTGTAATTTGTTCATTCTGCCCAAGGCTATACGACTATCATCCGCAGTCTATTCCCGCGCCTTATAACCACTCGAATATCGACTCTGACGAAATGCTATATTATGTCGATGGCGACTTTATGAGCCGTACTGGCGTAGCCCCAGGGAATATTTCGTTGCACCCTGCTGGTATTCCACACGGACCACACCCAGGTACTTACGAAAAAAGCATTGGCAAAAAAGAAACGAAAGAACTAGCCGTAATGATAGACACGTTTAAACCGCTTCAAATTACCGAAAATGCATTGAAAATTGACGATGGCAACTATTTTAAATCGTGGCTTGACTAAAACAACGCTATCGCTTAGTTGTCTTTATGCGCGCTTATTTCTGCACCCTGTCTAATGCTAGGTTGAGAATGCCAGAAGCAACTCCTAGTCCGCTGTTAGGTAGTCCCATAGGATTAAAAGAATCCATTTTTATACCTCTATAAAGATTTTTGTGTTTATAGCTGGATTTACAATACATAAATATTTCGTTTTGGTTGCTATACACATCGTTTAGAGATGATGCGTTATTATATACTTCGAAAAAAGGTTTGTTTATATAATCCGTGTCTATATTTAACCCAACAAACGTAGTCTTTGTGCTTTTAGGGTTAAAAAAATTATAGCCTGTGGTGGGCTCAAGTTTATAATTAGTAAAACTTATATTATTGACCAAAAGAGAGTCCTTTGCTTGTGCAACCAACGAGGCAGAACAACTAAGGGTTATTAAAAGAATTAAAATATTATACTTTCTCATTAATTGAAACATTTTAAATTAATACTTTACGCCTTAATTTTAATATGGTCTATACTCAAATATACTAAAATCTATTGTATTTTTAAAAAGAAAACACACTAATAGTAATGATAGATATCCCTAAAAACTCCGATTTCTCCATACACAACCTCCCTTTTGGTATTTTTTCTACGCCAAATACCTCCCCTCGCGTTGGTGTGGCTATTGGTACTTACATTCTCGACTTAGCTGCACTGGGCAAACTAAATGTGTTCAATTTTGACCTCACAGTTTTAGAACAACCACAGCTAAACGATTTTATTGCTCTAGGAAAAGAAACAACGTCGCAAGCCCGTTTGGTCATTCAAAAATGGTTGCAAGGTGGCAGCTATGATATGCAGTCAGACAAAGGTTTGTTTTTCTTGCAATCCGAAGCGACAATGCATTTGCCTGTAAAAGTTGGAGACTATACCGATTTTTATTCTAGTATTGAACATGCCACCAATGTAGGTATAATGTTTCGCGATCCGAGTAATGCACTTTTACCCAATTGGAAGCACATCCCTGTAGGTTACCACGGGCGCGCGTCTTCTATTATTCCTAGTGGTCAAGAAATTCATCGCCCCAAAGGACAAGTTTTACCTAATGGTGCGGACACGCCTATCTTTCAGCAAACTAGCAGACTAGATTTTGAGCTAGAAATGGCTTTTATTATTGGACAGGACAGTAAACTAGGTGCATCTATTTCGACAGAAAAAGCAGAGGATTATATTTTTGGAATGGTACTTTTTAACGATTGGTCTGCACGCGATATTCAAAAATGGGAATATGTGCCTTTAGGCCCTTTTTTAGCTAAGAATTTTGCATCCTCTGTATCCCCTTGGGTTGTGCCTTTAGAGGCACTGGAACCATTCCGTGTATCGGGTCCAAAACAAGAACCCAAAGTATTACCCTATTTGAATTATCAGGGCAATAAAAACTATGACATTCACCTCGAAGTAGGCATAACACCCGAAAACTCTTCTGAAAAAATTGTAAGCCGTTCTAATTTCAAATATATGTACTGGAATATGGTACAACAACTGGCACACCATACGGTCAATGGGTGCAATGTAAAAGTAGGCGATATGCTTGCCTCGGGAACTATTTCGGGTAAAAATGAAAACGCCTACGGCTCGATGCTTGAACTCGCTTGGGCAGGAACAAAACCAATTGCAATGAACGACGGTTCTACCCGAACGTTTATAAATGATGGCGATACGGTGTCTATGCGTGGCTATGCCGAAAAAAATGGCGTTCGCATAGGGTTTGGCGAAGTAACCACAAAAGTACGCCCAAGTATATGAGCGGCTTTGTAACAATAGACCCTAGTACTTTAGACAGTAGTGCTCTACACCGCCACCTACTGACTGCTGTGGCACCCCGCCCTATTTGTTTTGCTAGTACTATTGATAAAAACGGGAACGTTAATCTAAGCCCTTTTAGTTTTTTTAATGTGTTTAGTTCAAACCCGCCTATTATGATTTTTTCTCCGGCACGCCGTGGAAGAGACAACACCACAAAACATTCTCTCGAAAACGTATTAGAAGTTGACGAAGTGGTTATTAATATTGTTAACCATGCTATGGTGCATCAAATGTCTTTAGCCAGTACCGAGTATGACAAAGGTGTAAACGAGTTTGTAAAGGCAGGTTTAACGCAAGTAAAAAGCGAAAAAGTACGCCCACCCCGAGTAAAGGAAGCTCCTGTGTCTTTTGAGTGTAAAGTACAGCAGGTTATTCCATTGGGTGACGGCGCAGGAGCCGGAAATTTAGTTCTTGCCAAAGTTGTTCTAATGCACTTTGGAGACCAATACCTCAACGACTTAGGTCAGCTCGATACAAAAAAACTAGACTTAGTTGCCCGAATGGGAGAAAGCTGGTATTGCCGAGCCTCGGGTGAAGCACTCTTTGAAATCCCAAAGCCTATTACTACAAAAGGTATTGGGATAGACCAATTACCAAAAAGTATTCGCCTTAGCAAGGTACTCACAGGAAACGACTTAGGTCAGTTAGGAAATATAGAGGCTATACCCAATAATAGAGATATTGAAGCTATTGCCAAATTACCCGAGCTTTCTGCTTTGCTGTCAGGCAAAAAAGATGCGGCGCAACGCAAAACAGCTGTACATAAATTAGCACAACAATTTATTGGCAACGGCACTACAGAAACCGCACTTAAAATATTACTCCTTTTGGATACCCTTGAATAATAGGGTTCTATTATAATTATCTTACCTTCTTCGAGGGGTTATAACGTGGTAACACCACCTTCTCGATACAAAAACCGCAAACGGTTTTCACTCGAAGTGACAGGCTGTTATAATGTGGCTGTGCCACCTCGAAGTGACATAGTTACGTTTGGGTTCATTACTCTATATAAGCGGTTTATAAAACCTACTGTTTTTATTGATTAGTAGAGTATGATACATTTAAATACTAAAACCTACTAATATCTAACTAATTAGTAGGTTTTAGTAGATTTTAGTACTTGCACCTATTTTTTTATTAACTAGTATAATATGATAACCTTGAATACTAAAACCTACTAATTATAATATAATTAGTAGGTTTTAGTAGATTTTAGTACTTGTACCTATTGTTTTTATTGACTAGTAGAATATGATACATTAAATACTAAAACCTACTAATATTGTATTAATTAGTAGATTATGTTTGGTATAACTACTAAAAACTACTAACTTTGTGTTAATTAGTAGATTTTGATATGAAAAAACCAGAACCACCACCATCAGGCTCGAAGTTTAAACACGGGGACACGGACGGTCTTATCCATATACTAAGAGATCAGGATTTGATGAATCGAATAAATGACATTGAAAAAGACTACCCCTACTGGGAGCAGTTCAAATATAAAGTTAAAAGACTTGATGTAAACCCTGTACTAGCCTGGAAATACCTTAAGATACAAAGAGAAAGAAACATTTCGCATATAACCCTGTCCGATGTCAATGGGTTTAGTTTCAAATACAATATTTCGGGAAATATATTAAAACAACTTCATCTATTTGACATGAACCTTGGGGGAACCCTAGGAGGAGATTCTTTAATTCCTGAAAAAGAAAAAAACAGATTTCTTATAAGTTCGCTAATGGAAGAAGCAATCGCTTCTAGTCAATTAGAAGGGGCGGTAACCACAAGAGAGGTCGCCAAAACTATGCTCAGAACCAAAAGAAAACCAAAGGACAGTTCGGAGCGAATGATTTTTAATAACTATGCCACAATAAAGGAAATTGTTGCACTTAAAGACGAAAAACTTACTCCAGATATTATTAAATACATTCACGGTTTAATGACCAAAAACACCCTTGAAGAAAAGGCTAACGAGGGAACTTTTAGAACTACCGACGATGTGAAAATAGTGGATATAAATGGTGAGATTTTCTATGACCCACCAAAGCACACCGAATTGCCAAAACTGATAGATGCCTTTTGCAAATTTGCTAACGTATCGGATGAAAAAAACTTTGTACACCCCATAATTAAAGGAATAATATTACATTTTCTTATTGGGTATATACACCCTTTTGTCGATGGCAATGGCAGAACAGCAAGAGCAATTTTCTATTGGTACTTAATTTCTAAAGGCTATTGGGCAGTGGAGTTTTTATCTATATCGAGAATAATTAAGCAGTCGCCCTCGCAATATGCAAAGGCATATTTATACACCGAATACGATGAAAATGATTTAACCTATTTTATCAATTTTAATTTAGAATCGGTAAAACGCGCCCTAACAAGTTTAGAAAAATATATTAAACGAAAGGTTGCCGAAAAAAAGAATCTTTTTAAGATAATTAAACACGAAAACTTAAATGAACGACAAGTAGAAGTAGTAAAATCTATTATAGACGAACCCGACATAATACTTAGTATTAATGAAATACAAAGCACGTTTGGGGTGGCATACCAAACCGCAAGAACCGATTTATTAGAACTAGAAACCACAGGCTATATTTATAGTAAACTCAGTGGTAAAAAATTGTTGTTTTTCAAATCTGATACGTTTGACGAGAAAATAAAAAAGATATATTCTTAGCTCCCCTTGTCTGTAACTAGATTTTCAATACAATTCTTCGTGCTCAACTTAATAGGAGTTAAAACGTAGCTGTGTCGCCAACGCTAATTTTTTAATAATATTAACTTTTATTTATAAGTTAAAATGTTATTTTTGAAACCTAGTTAAAAAAAAGAAGATGAGAAAAAAATATGTTATTACAAGTTTAGTTATGTTGCTTTGTTTAGTGACATATAGTCAAACTGCAGAAGAGTACTCCGAAAAAGGAAAAGCAAAAGTAGAAGCGCAAGACTACGAAGGAGCGATAGCAGATTATAGCAAAGCCATAGAAATTGACCCTGCTAACAAAAAGGTTCATTTTTATAGAGCAAACACATACGTGCTTTTAAAAAATTATGGAAATGCAATAATAGACTATGACAAAACCATAGAGTTAGACTCAACCTATTCCGATGCGTATTTTAATAGAGCCTTTACAAAAATGAGGTTAAGTTCTTTTAGAGGCGCTATAGCAGACTTTAGCAAAGTTATAGAGATGGATCCAAAAGATGCATCTTCGTATCTTAATAGAGGTACACTAAAAGAAAGACTGGCAAAGAACGAAGACGCAATAAAAGACTATAACAAGGCTATAGAAATAGAGCCAAGCAATGTAACCGCTTTTTCTTATAGAGCCCGTGCAAAAGCAGGTTTACAAGACTATGAAGGCGCAATAAAAGACTATGACAAAGTTATAGAACTTAACCCAAACAATATACCTGCTTATCTTAGTAGAGGCGTGCAAAAAGAACGCATAGACAACGTTAAAGACGGAATAAAAGATTATAGCAAGGTTATAGAGCTCGACGAAAGTTATGTGCCTGCGTATATAAATAGAGGGCTTGCAAAAATTAGCATGAAGAAAAAAAAGGATGCCTGTGCAGACTTTGCCAAGTTGAAAGAATTAGGCTATGAAGATGCCGATAAATTAATTGAGCGTCACTGCAAATAAAAACAAGACTATACCCATATACTTAAAGCCGTCTTAATTTTGACGGCTTTTTTGTTGGTACCCTCACCCCTAGCCATTCCATAAGTCATAAGATGTTGAATATAATACTGCATTTTGATTGTATAAATATTTATATTTTCATTTTTGACGTTTTTTGATTCTATAAATATTTATATTTTCATTTTTGGCGTTTTTTGATTGTATAAATATTTATATTTTCATTTTTGACATTTTTTGATTGTATAAATATTTATATTTGCAAAAACAAGTATATTTTGACGTTATGAATATTAAGGATTTCAAATCGGGTAGTTTTTTGCAACAAAGAGACTACAAATCATTTTCGCCAGAAAAAATAAACCACGAGTGGATTATATCTTCGCCCAAAGTAAACCAACTTCTGGCAGAAGCCAACAGGCTACTAGGCGAGCTTAATGCTTTTTCCCAGTTAGTACCCGACATCGACTTTTATATACAAATGCATATTGTAAAAGAAGCGACCTCATCGAGCAGGATAGAGGGGACAAAAACCAATATGGAAGACGCACTTGTAAAAGAAGAACACATAGCCCCCGAAAAAAAAGACGACTGGGCAGAGGTTCAAAATTATATTAGCGCGATAAACGAGTCTATCGAAAAGCTAAGTACATTACCTATATCGACACGGCTTATTAGAGAAACACACAAAACTCTAATGTCGAACGTACGGGGCGAAAAAAAACGCCCTGGGGAATACCGAGAAAGTCAAAACTGGATTGGAGCCACCCTAAAAGATGCCGTGTTTATACCGCCGCATCATTCGCAAGTAGATGAGTTGATGAACGACCTAGAGCAGTTTATTCACAACGACAACATACGAGTACCGGACTTAATTAAAATAGCGTTGGTTCACTACCAATTCGAAACCATACATCCGTTTTTGGACGGTAATGGCAGAATAGGGCGGTTGCTAATAACCCTATATCTAGTCTCTAATCGCTTGCTTGTAAAACCTGCGTTATACCTTTCGGATTTTTTTGAGAACAACAAAGGCTATTACTACGACAACCTAACCATAGTACGAACGGCTAGTAATTTGGAGCAGTGGATTAACTTTTTTTTGGTGGGTGTAATAGAGACTACAAAAAAATCGATACAAACATTCAAAGGCATACTCGCCCTAAAAGACGATATAGAAACTAACAAACTACCAAAACTAGGGAGCAAGGTAGAGAATGGGCAAAAATTAGTTAGACATTTGTACCAAAACCCTATTATTGGGTCTAAGCAGGTTGCCAGAATACTCGAATTATCACCCGCAACAGCCAATAGGTTTTTAAAACAATTTGTTGAGCTGGGGATACTCCATGAGCTCACAGGCTATAAACGAAATAGAGTATATATATTTAAAGAATACTATAGCTTATTTTAAAATAAAGATGAGAAAAATATTTAATTGGATTTTAGAACGACTAATTATCATTTCTATAACATTGCCTATAGTTTTGATATTGCTAAGAATATTGCTTTTATCTTGTTACTATAGTTGTTTTTTAGAAATAAGGCAGGGGCTTGGTTTAAATTTTCATCAATTACTTGGCTTTACAGGAGCCGTCATTGCTATACTCTGGACCTACAAAAGACATAGGCAAGTAGATAAACAATACCAACAAACTGAGGACAACGCTTTTCGAAACAAAGTAAATCCTATTTACTTAAAAGTGGTAGAGCTTTTGGCAGAGGGTAATAAAGAAGAAAAGGGAGAAGGCAAGATTAAGAACCTTATAAACTCCATACAGGCTAGTATAGACAGTTACTATAAAGACAAAACCAAAAAAGAGAAAACCGAAATAAAAAGAGAACTGCTCAACTTTGCCAAGATGGATTTAGTAGGGGTTTACCTAAAAGGTGTGCGTTTAGAAGGCGCTGATTTAGAAGAAGCTAATTTAGAAAGCGCTAAGTTACAAAATGCGGATTTACGAGAAGCTGATTTACATTGGACTAATTTACAAGACGCAAATTTACAATATGCGGATTTACGAGAAGCTAAGTTACACGGAGCTAAGTTAGAAGGAGCTGAGTTACACTGGGCTAATTTACAAAAAGCTAATTTATACTGGGCTAATTTACGAAATGCTGATTTAAGTGGAGTTGATTTAAGTGGAGCTGATTTACGAGAAGCTTATTTACGAAAAACCAAGTTAGGAGAATTTGATTTACGAGGGTATGATTTAATCATGTCTGATTCAAAAGTAACTGATTTCTCTGGAGCCAATGTAAAAGGGGCTGATTTTACCGATGCTGAAAATATAGATGGCGACTATGGTCTACACACCACAATACACCTAGACAAAGCCATAGGCATACCCGAGCCGCTTTTTTCAGAATTGTTAGAGCAGTGGAGAGAATATTGGGAAAGTCAAGGTGGGCATCCGTAGGTTTCTGCTACACTGTGCTGTCACTTCGAGTGGGTTTTGCTAGAGCAAAACCTGTATCGAGAAGCGAGATGGCACAGCCACGTTTTAACAGCCTGTCGTTTCGAGTGAAAACCGCTTTGCGGTTTTTGTATCAAGAAGCGGGTAAAAACCTGTATCGAGAAGCGAGGTGGCACAGCTACGTTTTAGCGACACAATCGCATTTTAAAAGCACGGATTACATAAGGTCTCGATACGATTTTCTTCGCCCTCTTCGAGGGGTTATAAAGTGGCAATGCCACCTCGACCTGACAGTATTGTAAATTCTACTCAGACTTGTGTTTGGCAATCTCCTCTTCAAAATTTAACTCAAAAGCAGATAAGTAGTCTTCAATTGGTGGTAGGTCCATTGCCGCTCTTCGCTTGTTTACATTCTCCGGATCCCATAGCTTACCTAATCTACTAGACACAATTTGAGTGCCATATACTTGAGGTAAATCATAGTTTAATAACAATCTATCTTGGTACAAGGCTAGTTTGCTTTTTTCAAGAAAATTGTGTTCTACATCGCTCTTTATATTAAAATAATATTTTGCCATTTTATCCTTGTCAGCATATTGCAAAACCAAAAACAAAGCAGACCTAATATTCCATTCTTCAGGGGTTTCTAGCTCATTAATAGGTGTGTCAAATTTTGGCCAACCGCATTGCTCAACTAACGATTCTAGGATATAAATATTTCCATTACTTGTTGTTGCTATACGCCCTACTTTTCTTATGCCGCGATTGGAGTTATATAGCCTAGCTAAAATAGAGTCTGTTTGTGAGCAGTTCATTTTAGTGTCTTTAGTTGAAGTATGATGGAAAAATTTCTCACTTATAATAAGCTCCAGCTTATTTATAGGATTTTCATCTGCTTGCCTGCAAGACACACACAGCATAAAAACCAAAAAAGTAGATAGTAAGAACGCTTTATAATTCATAGTTATAATATATATTTTAAATATAACATTTTTAAAATATAAAACTCTACTCAGACTTGTGTTTAGCAATCTCCTTTTCAAAATTTAACCCATAATTCCATAAGTAATCCTCAATGGGTGGTAGTTCCATTGCCGACCTTCGCTTGTTTACATTCTCTGGGTTCCATAGCTTACCTAATTCGCCATACACAATTTGAGTGCCATATACTTGAGGTAAATCATAGTCTAACAATAACCTATCTTGGTACAAGGCAAGGCTACCTTTATCGAGAATATTGTGTTCTACATCATTTTTAATATTAAAATAATATTTTGACATTCTATACTTACCAGAATGCTGTAAAACCAAAAACATAGCAGACCTAATATTCCATTCCTCAAATGTTTTTACGTCATAAATACTACTATCGAATTTCGGCCATCCGCATTGGTCAATTAACGAAGCTAAAGTTGAAAAGTTTTGCTCGTCTATCTCTACCATATTTCCTCCCCCTCCCTTCCTTATGTTTTGGTCGGAATGAAATAACCTATATAAAATAGAGTCCTTTTCTGGGCAGTTTATCTCAACTCTTTTATACGAAATATTAAAAGGTGCTTCCTCCTCTAAAATACGTTCTAGCTTATTTATAGGACTCTCATCTGCTTGCGTGCAAGACACACACAGCATAAAAACCAAAGAAGCAGATAGTAAGAACGCTTTATAGTTCATAGCTACAATATATTCTTAAATATACCTTACTTTCTATATTACTCAATATACTAATAATAAAATTAATTGCTATGTAATATTAGGTCCTATACACTCCACCCCTCAACTCTTCTTAAACAAAATCTCTTCGACTGTGCGTGTGGACACAAATAATATTTCGGAGAGTTCGTAGGTTACTTGCTTTAGGTTTTTTTGGTTTTGATACTTCTCCAAGTACCAGGCGACAAAAACGCGGCGTTTTTCTAGTAATGATAAATCCCTTCTCATGTCTTGGGTTTTTAGGTATGCTCCAAATTCTTTTTTTAGATTAAGTGATCTTTGCAAGCCAATCGCCCGCTCTTCGGGGGTGCTTGTTGCTATGCTAGTACCATTCCCTTTTGAGGCGAGCAAAAAAAACTTAGAAATATGATTCACGTTCAATTATTCTTTAACCTTTTGTGTTGTTGTCTGTTCCCAAATGGGAGCCGATATTTTTAGGTCGCTTGTTGCTACTCCTACAAAAAAACTTAGAGCGGTTGTGTTTTGCCAGTGCGTTTGGGTCATTTTATCGAAGCCACAAAATTCTCGAAAGAGTTTTCGGCATCGGCTTTCAGCACCTCAAAGAAACTTCCTTTTTCGTCTGTTCGTATCAACTGGTTATGGTTGTTTTTGCCGTGTACGGCAAACAGCCTATCGCCTTTTGCTTTGTTTTTTAGTGCTACAATTTTGAGTGCCGCCGTGTGGTTTTGCACAAGTTGTCTTGCTGTTTTTGGTTTTGCTGTGGTGTCTTCTTTTTTCATAGTGTTGTTTTTTAAGGTTTGTGTATTGCTACATTAATGTTACAGTATTTTTTACAGTGTAACAGAGTTTTCAAAAAAGGTGCCTTCTTCTTTTTTAATATGTTCTAAATCTTCTTGAGTGTTGTTTACCAATGGGTTTTGGTCGAGTGCTGTTTTCTGGCTCATAATAGATTTTCCGCCTGTGGCGTTAGAGAGTAAGTCTATTTTTTCTCTTAGGTTCTCGGGCAGAATATTTGCAAAGTCGAACCGCAATTGCAGCTCACTTATTTGTTTTTTCTGCGAGGTGTTTATAGTTGATATCCCTACTTTAATTACATTAAACACCCTATCGACAAACTCTCTGTAGTCGCCTTCTGCGTTTTTTTGTTTTATAATGGATGCCAAGAACATAAGCTTAAGCGATACGCCCGATATGTTGCCCAGTCCTTTTATATTGTCGAAAGAAATATCGGGTGTACCCGAGAGTGCATATATAAGCCCCTTTGTGGTTTCGAACTCTAGTTTTAGTGACTCTGGAGCTCTGTCCCAACTTAGCACTTCTACATCGCCGACAACCAAATTGCCTTTGTCGGTTTCGCTTATGGGTAGCTGAATTATTTTACCCGTACTGTCTTTTTTAATCCCATTGTTGTTGTTAGCATCTTTATATATTTCTCCTTTTACTTTGTAGATAGGAGAGGCAAAATAATCGTTGGTATCACAAAATTTTGAGAAACTCATTTCAAAGCGATCTATCAAATCTTTGACCGCCCACCAGTCGGGTTCGTCTTGACTTAGATACACTACCGGAATTTTGTTAAACACATTTTGCTCCGCTGTAGATGTATAGCCCTCGCCTTTGTCTATAAACACATATTCGGTGGTTTGTGTCCATACCCTAATGGTGTCGGTGGTCTTAGTTCCGCTTGTTGCGGTAGTTCTCCAGGCAAAGGCTTTCATATTCCCAAAGTCGTCATAAAACGGATAAATTGCACCGTTTTTTTGCGAAAGTACTTTTGCTTTTAAGGCAGGTGATTCCTCGGAATTTTCATTTCCTTTTATATAGAAAACCAAAGCCCCTTCGGTTTCTGACTTTACAACCTTGCATAACTTTAGCAATAGTGCATCCATACGCATATTTGCCCAATAGTTTTTAAATAAAGTATAGGTCTCTTTTGTGGTTTCTTCATTGCTGTCATAAATATTTATGGGATTGCCAAACAGAAAAGAAGCAGCGTTGTTTACTATTTCTTGCTGAAACGGAATGGGTATACGCGACACCGCTACGGTCTCGGTACCCACCTCTTTGTCTAAGCGTTTACCCACTTGGGTAGATCGTATGCTTCGGTCATTATTATATTCTTTATAATAATCTGCGACAGCTGTTTTTCCACTAAGGATATTCAATAATTCTTTGGCGTCTCCTTGTTCTAAAATGTGTTCTATGTCCATAATTTTTGTTTTAAAATAAACCTAGGTCGGTGTTATCAACGGTTGGGGTTATTACTTTTATGTTTTCGGTTTCGGTTTCAATGATTCCTGTGAGGCTGTCTGGGGCATCGTCTGTGGAGTTTGCTCTAAATACTTTTTTAAATTTGGTTACTGCCTTATAAAAACTGGGCCACAGGATATGCCAGTTATCAGGAAACACGATTTCGTTATTTACGGTTGCCGAATTAGAGTATATACGTGCTTCTTTGTTCCTCGACTGGTGGAACCAATCGACTTCGGTTGCACTGACCTTTGCACGTACGTTGCGCGCAAAACTTCTACCTCCATTGTTCGATTCTATTTTTGCGACATTAACCCTATTCTTGTTAAAGAGCAAAGCGGTTTGTGTTTCGGTAACTTCCATTCCTTCGTCTGTATATAGCACATCTAATACATATTTGTTGTTGTCCCCTGCCAGCGGAATACCATAGACCACCGCACACAAAAAGTCTTTGCCCGTATCGGCGGTATCTACATAGGCTTTTATCATTTTTAAAATAGGAATTGTACTATAGGTTTTAAAAGGTTTTGAGTAAAGTACACCTTGCTTATTTATTGGATTCCCCTGATACAAGCAGTCGAACTTATCGGGGTCTTTTGCGCGGGCGTTTTCTAGTTTTTGTTTCGAGTGCTTTTCTTCCCATAGTGCTTCTCCTTTTGCTCTTGGGTCAAAAGGTGTAGAATGCCCTTCTTTTAGTGCCGCAAAGTTTATGGACAAAAATTGCCCTTCGGTTAAGTTGTCAATAGTATAATCCAAATCTTGAGTACCGTCATAGAAAACTACCGCTCCAATGGCGTTAAGCTTGCCTATCAAATCGTTTTCGTTCCACCGTGTAAAAACCATCAGTTGTTGGCTTTCGTTGTGCAGGCGTGTGGTCGCTACTGTGGTGTACCAGTCCCACACTTTCTCCTGATAAATTGGTGAGTTGGCATCTTGCCAATCTTTGTAGAGATCATCATAAATTAATATATCTACGGTCTCGCCCGTAAGCGGGCCTCCAACGCCCACAAACCGCATAGAGCCTTCGGTGTGGAGGCTTTCGCGCTCCATATTGGTATTGGCTTTTGCTTCGCTATGCCCACGCTCGGGGTATATTGTTTGAGGAAACAACGCCTTATATTCGGGCTCTCGCATAATCCCCATAATTTCGCGACCAAATTTCTGAGCCTTACTGGCAGAGTAGCTTACCAAAGCCATTTTATCATCTGTTCGTGTGCCTGCCACAAAAGCAGGTAAACGCCGCGAGCTTGCCTCGGACTTCCCATGCTGAGGCGGAATAGAGAGTATTAGGTTTTTTATTTCTTTTTTTGCAAACCGATCGAGTATGTTGTAGCACACTTTGTGGTACCACTTAGGGTTAAATTTTTTGAATGTAAAACTCGTGAACTCAAGTAAATTCTTTCGAGCATACTCCACCTCACGTTCCATTAACAAGGCTTCTAGCTCTACGGTTTCGTTATCGGTTAACATCTTTTCGCTTTTCTAATAATTCTTCAATACGCTGCTCTCTAACCTCTTTTGGAGTAAAGCTATGCTCGGTTGTCGATTCGATGGTTTGCTTGGGCTTACCGTCTATCTGTTCCATTATCATTTGTATAGCTTTTAGCCCTTCGGTGCCTTTTTTGCTGAGTGCCCAACTGTTGAGTTTCATTGCAATTTGTGTTGCAGTAGGCACATTGACAACCACACTGCCGTCTTCGTTTATTTTTACTACCTGCTCGGCAGCAATAGTCATATCGCCTCCGCTTTTTAGTAGGTCGCCTAACTGCTTTCTAATGGATGCAGGTCGTGTTCTTTGCCCTACGTCTTTAGAAGAATTTAATCCGTCCACATTTTTTTTATCTCCAAAATCTCCTGTCATTTTATACTCTAGTTTTTACGAGAAAACCCCGTAGTATCTACACCATACTATGGTGCTTTATTTAAGTGTAAAGATAAGTACAGAAAACGAGTATAACGAACTGATAACCATTGGGTTATTCAGTACAAGTGTGAATTAGAAACACAGTTGCTTTTTTAAAACCCCTCTTTTTTTAAGGACAGTTTTTGGGGAGTGGAAGAATGGGGAGTTTTAGCAAAAATTTAGTATGGGAAAGAAACGATTTACAGAACCTTTCGGTAACCTCCTGGGATTTATTTATATATTATAATAGAATCCCAAAGGCTTCGGTATAAGGAGTTGAAATATCAATTAATTCAAACTTCGGAGTAACTTGTTTTTTAAGAGTTGAATATATTTTTTTTGACCGAATATCGGAAGTTATAAAATGAGTTATTGATTTATCTAGGTCAGCTTGTGCAAATAATTTTGAATCGTTAGGGATAATAGCTCGTGGGTAAATCTTTTCTTTACTAATTTGATTTTCTTCAAAAATTATCCTTGCAAATTCTCCTGCTCTTTTTCCATGGTCTAAGTTGAAAGGAAGTATTAGGATACTTTTTAATGGTAATTCGCTAATATTTCCTTTTACGCAATATTCAGCAATTGCTATTGTAGAAACCCTAAGTATTATTTCTTCTTGAAGAAAATATTGAAAATAGCCTTTAGCATTATTATGCAAAGAGTCTTCTTTATTTAATAGTCGAATAAAGAAACTGGTATCTAAAAAAACACTATGCTTCATATTCTCCTCTAAAGTTCAATAGCCAATCATTTGCATCGACGTCTTTCCAAGTTTTTTTTGCTCTTGAAATTAATTCGTCTAAGTAGTCAGAATCAAATTTTGGATTATAGTCAACTAATTCAACTAGTTTTAATGTTTTGGTGTCAATTTCTCCAGTTTCTAGATTTTGTTTCCCTAGGGTACGAACTCCAAAGTTTTTATATAGTAAATTCTTTTTTTCTTCCTTTAAAAAGTCTTGTTCTGTCTCAATTGTTAAATATCCAAAATCATCGGTATCAAGATGAATATTGGCTTTGCTTTTTCCTCCAGCATCTTTTAGAACACCATAAAAATAAAATTCTGCATCAACCCAAATATTTTCAGTTCTAAAGAATTTTGTGTTTGGATTAATCGAAAGCTCAGTACTGTTATTAACAGAAGTGCTAATATAAAATGTATAGTCTTTTTGTTGTGATAGTTCTTGAATACTCTCAACAGCTCTTG
This sequence comes from Candidatus Arcticimaribacter sp., assembly GCA_965277835.1. GTDB lineage: Bacteria > Bacteroidota > Bacteroidia > Flavobacteriales > Flavobacteriaceae > Arcticimaribacter. The sequence goes on from OZ255841.1 coordinate 1,085,621, forward strand.
CTGTTTTAAGGTCAAGAAAATCAATAGAATTAGACTCTTGTATTTGACCTAAAACGGCATTAAACCCTATTATATATTGGAGTTGGGTTTTAAACTTATGCCTAACCGATCCTTCTTCAATGTTATAACTTATAAGTGGGCGGTCTTTCTTTTTGTTAGGGTACAACAAATCTTCAACATTTTGCAGTACACTGGCAAGATGTTTTATGTCGTAATTTTCAGGCTTTAATTCTAATCCCCCTGATTTTCCGATAATTTTAATTTCTAATTCTCCTATTTTACTCACTATACAAAGATAGTTTTTTTTGCTTTTTATAAGAGTTTCAACTAATAAAACTTAACTTTTAGGTAGCCATTATATAGTATATATTATTAATAACAATCTTTAAATAAACGACTTACAAAACCTTCGGTTTATAGAATCTTTGATTTATAGAATCTTCGGTTTACAAAAACCAATGTCTAAATTATACAAAGGCTAACCCATTAATTATTCTTATTTTTAACATTAAACTTATATAGTTTCGGCATTAAACCTATAAGTTTGCACAGAAAAAATTAACATATTAAAAGTTTAATGAAATATTTTAGAAACGCACTTTTAGTTTTTGCCTTTTTTTGTTCTTTCACAAACTTTGGGCAAGAGCAGGTTACAATAAGTGGTACTATTTACGATGACTTTAACAACGAAACTCTAATAGGTGTTACCATATATATACCCGAGATAAACGCAGGGACAATTACTAATGAATATGGGTTCTATTCTCTTACGGTTCCCAAAGGCACATACCTTGTTCAAATGAGTTACTTGGGGTATAAAACGATGTCGGAGACTATTGATTTGCAAGAGAAAACAGTGCGCAACTTTGCGCTTACTGAAGAAGCAGAAAGCCTAGACGAAATTGTTCTTGAAAGCGATGTGGAACGGATTAATATTGAAGTTGCACAAATGAGCGTTAATAAATTGTCAGCAAATACTATAAAACAAATTCCTGTGGTTTTGGGAGAATCGGATGTTATAAAATCGCTTTTATTATTACCAGGGGTTACAAGTGCTGGCGAAGGGGCTTCTGGGTTTAATGTTAGAGGGGGTGCTGTCGATCAAAATTTAATACTTTTAGACGAAGCCATCGTTTATAACTCCTCGCATTTATTTGGGTTTTTCTCGGTGTTTAACCCCGATGTAATAAAAGATGTAAAGCTCTACAAAGGAGGTATCCCTGCTAGGTTTGGTGGTAGGCTGTCTTCGGTACTAGACATTTACCAGAAAGAAGGAAATAGCAAGAATTTTAAAGCAACTGGTGGCATTGGTTTAATCTCTAGTCGCTTGTTAATAGAAGGGCCTTTAGAGAAAAACAAAAGCTCGTTTTTGGTCGGAGGGCGATCGTCTTACGCACATATATTTTTACCGCTTTTTAACAATGATAGCTCTGCTTATTTTTATGATTTGAACACCAAAGTAAATTATAGAGTTAACGACCGAAATAATTTTTTCTTATCGACCTACTTCGGGAAAGATGTGTTTGGACTTAGCGATAGCTTTGTTATAGACTATGGCAACACGGTTGTAAACTTGCGTTGGAACCATCTGTTTTCTGACAAACTGTTTTCTAATTTATCGTTAATTTATTCCGATTATTTCTACGGGTTAACACTCGAGCTTGCAGGGTTCGAATGGGCGTCTGGTATTACAAATTTTAATTTAAAATACGATTTTAAGCACTACCTAAGCAACGATTTTAAACTGAGTTATGGTATTAATAACATATACACCAAATTTAACCCTGGGCAAATTGCACCAACTAGAAGCGATGGTGTTATTAACAGAAAACTTACGGATAAATACGCAAACGAATTTGCGGCGTATTTAGAAGCAGACCACAAAATTAGCGATAAACTAACGCTACAATACGGCATAAGGTTTAGTTATTTTTTGCGTTTAGGACAAGACGAACTAAATACCTATGCAAACGACCAAGCGGTTATTTATAATAATGAGTTTAAGAAATATGAGTCGGTAGAACGAAACGGCGTTCAGAATTTTACACGGAACGATGTTATTGCGCGTTTCAATAATTTTGAGCCACGTTTTTCTATGTCCTACCTTTTAAACGATACGTCCTCTGTAAAAGCGAGTTATAATAGAATGACACAATATTTGCATTTGCTTTCGAATACAGCCTCTCCGGCACCTTTAGATGTTTGGACACCCAGCGGAAAATACGTTGATCCCCAACTATTAGACCAGTACGCCATAGGGTATTTTAGGTCGATAAAAGACGGCGATTACTCGATAGAAGTAGAGGCTTTTTATAAGGACATTCAAAACAGAATAGACTATATAAACGGGGCTAACCTAATTGCTAATAACGAAATAGAAACGGTTATTTTAAGCGGAAAATCGAGAGCCTATGGGTTAGAAGTTTTATTGAAGAAAAACCAAGGAAAACTAAAAGGGTGGTTTGCTTATACCCTATCGCGGTCAGAGCAATTAACCCCAGGACGAAACCCAAGCGAACCAGGAATTAATAGAGGTCAATGGTATAGCACCCCTTACGACAAAACCCACGATTTGTCTATAAATGCAAGTTATGACTTGACTAAAAAATGGCGGCTAAATGCAAACTTTGTGTTTCAGACTGGTCAGCCTGCCAACTATCCTGTGGGGCAATATGAGTTGCTTGGTTTAAATGTACCTATTTACGATGATAACAGACGAAACTCGGACAGGCTCCCATCCTATCATAGGATAGATATTTCGGCGACACTAACCCCCGAAAAGAATGCAGGCAGAAAATGGAAAGGCGAATGGGTTTTTGGAATTTATAACGCCTATGGTAGAGAAAATGCAGCCTCTATAACGTTTAGACAAAACATGAAAACGCTTAGAAACGAAGCTGTGCAAACGTCTCTTTTTGGTATTGTACCCTCGGTTACTTATAATTTTAAATTTTAAACAGATGAAAAAAATAATAACCCTTCCTGTTTTAGCAGTATTTCTTTTTTTGAGTTGCGAAAAAGTAATAAACGTTGATGTCCCTTCTACTGCACCCAAATTAATTATAGACGCTACTTTCGACGTCTTTTTTAACACAACACCCGTTACGGCTAATACGGTTGTAAAACTAAGCCTTTCGGCAGATTATTTCGACACGTCTATTCCTTCGGTAAACAACGCTACTGTGTTTATTACCAATTTATCGGACAATACAGTAGTTCCTTTTAAGTCCTCCAACTCAGACGGCAACTACCTACCCTCTACCACGTTTATCCCTCAGGACGATGTTGAGTACGAGCTTACGGTTATTCATAACAACGAGACCTACAAAGGCAAGGCGACTAAGGTTAAATCGACAAAATTGATTAGTGTGGTGCAAGGCAGTAGAACTTTTTTTACAGGAAAAGAAACAGAGGTAGAAGTAACGTTTAAGGACAATGCATTAGAAAAAAACTTTTATCTATTCGATGGGTCTCAAAACAAGTATCGCGCGCTAGAGGATAAGTTCTTTAATGGCAGAGAGTATCGTTTTTCTTTTATTTATAGAGACGATGAGATAAAACTACCCGCAACAGTATTGTTTAAAATGATAGGGGTTTCCGAAGCCTACTATACGTATTTTAGGGTTCTGAACGACCAAAGTGGTCAAAACTCGGGCGGCCCTTTTGAGAGCGTCCCTACGGCACTGCTAGGCAATATAGTAAACACCAGCAACGACAATAATTTTCCGTTGGGCTATTTCCATATCTCAGAAACAGATGTAGCCACCATTAGTTTAGTCGCAAAGTAGGTGGCGTTGGTGGCACAGCCACGTTTTAGCGGTGTTGTCACTTCGAGGTGGCACAGCCATTTTATAACCCCTCGAAGAGGGCGGAGAAAATTGTATCGAGAAGCGAGGTGGCACAGCCACGTTATAATCCTTCGAAGAGGACGAAAAAATTGTATTGAGTAGTTCTCAATCTTAATTTTAGGTCACATTCGCAGGGAAAAACATCCGTAAAAAAAATACAGCTGTCTAGTTTAATTAAATTATATTTGATGAAAATATCAATTTATTGTGTTAGCAAAATTTTCAGTAACGAATTTTAAAGGCTTTAATAAAGAGTTTATCTTAGATTTAAGCGGGGCTAACGACTATAAATTTAATGCCGAATGTGTTGAAAACGGTATTATTAAAAATGCTATGGTTTATGGGAAGAATGGAGTAGGAAAATCAAATTTAGGGTTAGCTGTTTTTGATATTATTAGCCATTTAACAGACAAGCAATCTAATGAACGTTTATATAGAAATTATCTAAACGCTGAAAATGGGGCTAGCGAAGCTGAGTTTTGTTATGAGTTTTTATTTAATTCAAAGAAGGTAGTATATAAGTATAAAAAAACAGGTTCTAAAACACTTATATCTGAAGAATTCTTTATTGACGGAGAAGTATTTGCATCTACTTATGGAGGAGATGATATCATTATTAAATTTAAAGGAGCAGAAAACCTTATAAAAGATTTAGAGGGAAATTTATCATTATTAAAATATATTAATAATAATACAATTCTTGATGATGACCCTAATAATAGGATGTTTAAAGATTTTTATAATTTTATTGAACGGATGTTATTCTTTAGGTCTTTGAGGAGTAATTCATACATAGGCTTAAGAGTAGGTGACGGAGAATTAGCTCAACATATAATAGAAAATGATTTGATTTCAGGTTTAGAAACTTTTTTAAATAACGCAGATATTAAATGTAAGTTAGAAGTTCTCAAAGGATCTGAAGAGGAAAAGATAGCTTTTAGTTTTGGAGATAAACAAATAGAGTTTTCCCGTATCGCTTCTCAAGGGACAAAGGCTCTTGTTCTTTTTTATGTTTGGTTACAAGAAATAAAAAAAGAAAATGGGGTTTCATTTTTATTTATTGACGAGTTCGACGCTTTTTACCACCACGAGTTATCTGCTTCTATTGTACAAGAATTAAAAAAAGCTAATACTCAATTTATTTTAACTACTCATAACACCTCCATTATGACTAATGATTTGCTAAGACCAGACTGTTATTTTATAATGAGTAATGACAAAATAAATTCTTTTTCAAAATGCACTGAAAAGGAATTAAGAGAGGCTCATAATATCGAAAAAATGTATAAAGCAGGTTTATTCAATGCCGAGTAGAAAATTATTTGTTTTTGAAGGAAAGAAACCCGAGGTCAATATAATAGAAGCCTTTCCCAAAATTTTTTCTGATATCTCTTCTAATGAAAATACAGTGTCTGTTTATGGTAATAATATCTATCATTTATACAAAGAAATTAAAGAGGATAAATATTTAGATATATTCAAGCTCTTAAAAGAGAAGGGTAACAATAAGGAAGCTCTTGAAGGCTTTGATGCAGATGATTTTTCAGGAATATACTTATTTTTTGATCATGATGGTCATGATATAGTTGCGTCCGATAATAAATTATCGGGTTTATTTGATAACGAAACAGAATGCGGGAAACTATATATTAGTTACCCTATGGCAGAAGCTTTAAAACATTTTTCAGATAAAATAGATTTTAAAAATTTAACTGCCCCGATAAATGAAAACAAAAGCTACAAAAAAAATGTTGATAGGGATAACAGTAAAGAATATAAAGATTTTAGAAAGTATGACCACAATACTTGGGTTGAACTAATAAAAGTACATTTAAAAAAGGGGAATTTTATAGTCAATGATACCTTCTCACTACCTACGAGTATTTTTTCCCAAGGCGAAATACTTAGCAATCAACAACAAAAATATATAAATCCTAATTGTACAGTTGCAGTTTTAAGTGCCTTTCCTGTTTTTTTACTTGATTATTATGGCGCAAAAAGACTATCTAAAAAATTGGATTTCGAAGAAAATTAATATACCCAAAAGCATTTGTAAATCAATAAGTAGCAACGCCTCGCTCTCGAGGTTAGGTGTTTTCGATACGGTTTCGGGATGTCACTTCGAGGTGTCACAGCCACTTTATAACCCCTCGAAGAGAGTGAAAAATTGTATTGAGAAAATGGCAACGCTACTAACGAAGCCTAACGTACCAAAAATAGCATTTTCCTTCACATGATCCAGAAGTCAATAAATATTGGTTTTCAAAAGAATATTGTAGATTTAACGCCCATAATTTATCATCATCGCATTTACGAAAGAGTCCAATATAATTACCTTCTGCTTTTTTACTTAACTCAAAAGTTCCTGAGAAAGTGTCTTGAAAACAAGCTTCTAATGCTATATCTCCATTAAGTCTATCCCAAGAAAATGTGTTGCTTGCAGTAAACGTTACTATACTTCCAGTGTTTTCGTAGCATCTAATTTTAGTATCACCACTAACATCATCAGAACCAGATGACCTTTTAAGTAGCCATGTGCCGTAGATAGACGTTTCTTTTATTGAGCTTTCTTCTAGACATGCTCCTAGTTCGTTTTTATTGCAGTTTATAAACAAAACCACCGCTAAGAGTAAACACAGTTTTTTCATTTCTTAAGGGATGTTTTGTACAAAGGTACTATTTTTATACGCTCCACTAAGTAGAACCGTTCTATTAAAACGGGGCTATGCCACCCCTACAAAACGTCTGCTTCTGGTTTAGGCTTCCGTTTAAATTTTTTATTGAGACGTATAAAACAACCGTGGGTTTTTCGGTTTGTATATTTATCATCTGTTGGATTAACTAAAAGTGACCCTAGCAGATGATAATTATACCCTGCTTCTACATTCAAATTTTTGAGCACTTGGTAGCTAAGAGAAGCTCCAAAAAAGACCTCTGAAAAAAAATCGTCATTTTGTTGCGAATAAGAGTTTCCGCCTTCAACCTTGAAGTTGAATTTAGTACCCCCTCTTGCAAAGGCTTTAAACTTACCTATTGAAAAAGCTGTAAAATTAATTGATATGGGAATTGTTAAATAACGCTTCTTAATTAAAGAATATTCATTATTGTCTTTATTAGAATATAAGAGCGCTGTTTCTAACTTAAATTTTTCATGCATGGAATACGCAAATTGTAACCCTAAAGTATAATTTTGGGCATCAAATCTATTTTGTATACAAACACCAGATGGATAGCAGATGGTTTGTATTCTAGATCGGATTCCTGGTATTTTAATATTATCCCTCGAATATTCAATTCCATAACTCCATTTAGAGTAGTTCTCTTCGCTTTGTGCAAAAGCAATTACGTGTACTAGTAATAATAGTAGAGTTAGGGTATGTTTCATCTTAAAAAGGTTCTTTTGCATATGTATAAAAGTATTGTTTTAAAAGTACTAATTGATAAGCGCTTGCTTGCATAGACGTTCTCCACAAAAGTCAATACATATACCGCCTAATGGCGATCTACGTGGTTTTAATTCAAGCTTTCTGTCTACAAACGTATAGTTATACACAGCAGCAGATGTAAAGTCACTACATTCATATTTTAAAGTAAGTAAATCTGTCGTCATCGTAGCTGTACCCGTAGTACAATTAGGATAGTTTATTGTGTATTCTGTTGAACTAAAAGTTCCGTCGGGTTTAATAGTAATTGTATATCCATTTTCGGCTTTAACAAATCCATCTCCAATACCCGTAATACCTCCAGACTGTTTTTCGACTAACTTCCAAACACCATATATGGAGTTTGCTTGGTCGCCCTCTATTATATTACACGTAACGGTTTGCGAAGCAGTGCCAGAGATAGTCTGTGTAACAGTATCGCTACCGTTATCAGCATCACTAATTATAATACTGTTAGTACATTTAGTAAGAGAACACAAGACTAATAAAAGAATTACTAGGGTTTTCATAAGAATAATTGTGTAAAGGTACTATTTTTATACGCTCTACTGAGTGGAACCGTTCTGTTAAAACGTGCCTATGTTGCCCCTACAAAAACCTAACGAAGCCTAACGTACCAAAAAGAACACCCTCCAATACATGGTGGAGAAATCACTAAATATTGATTTCTAAAAGAATATAGATGCTTAAATCCCCGTAACTGATTATTAACTCCCTCATCACATTCATCAGAGAATTGAATATAACTTTCTAATGCGTCTTTACCCAACTTAAAAGTTCCTTGAGGGCAAAGAAATATTAGTCTCCCTTCACTAAATCTATCCCAAGAAAACGTATTGCTTGCAGTAAACGTTACTATATTTCCAGTATTTTCGTAGCAACTAACTGCAGTATCAAAGGTAATATCATCAGTATTAGCTGCTCTTTTAAGCAGCCATGTCCCGTAGATAGACGTTTCTTTTATTGAGCTTTCTTCTAAGCAGTCTCCTAGTTTGTTTTTATTGCAACTTATAAACAAAACCACGGCTAAAAATAATACTAGGGTTTTCATAAGAATGATTTGTGTAAAGGTACTGTTTTTTATACGCTCTACTGAGTAAGAACGTTCTATTAAAACGTGCCTATGCCACCTCTACAAACTTAAGATTGCCTAACGTACCAAAAAGCACACCCTCCTTCACATAGTCCAGAAATCACTAAATATTGATTTCTAAAAGAATATAGATGCTTAAATCCCCGTAACTCAATATTAACTCCCTTATCACATTCACCAAATAATTGAATATAATTATCTTCTGCCTCTTTGCTCAACTTAAAAGTTCCCTGAGGGCAATTAAGTCCTTCGTCCTCACCACTAACTCTATCCCAAGAGAACGTATTACTTGCAGTAAACGTTACTATACTTCCAGTATTTTCGTAACACACAATTTTAGTGTCAAAGGTAACATCATGAGCACTAACTGCTCTTTTAAGTAACCACGTACCGTAGATAGACGTTTCTTTTACTGAGCTTTCCTCTAGGCAGTCTCCTAGTTTGTTTTTATTGCAGCTTATAAACAAAACCACGGCTAAAAATAATACTAAGGTTTTCATTAAGAATGATTTGTGTAAAGATACTGTTTTTTATACGCTACTACTGAGTAGAACCGTTCTGTTAAAACGTGGCTATGTTGCCTCTACAAACTTAAGATTGCCTAACGTACCAAAACCCACAAGGACATGGTATTCCAGAAATTAACAAATATTGATTTTCAAAAAAATATGGGCGTTTTAATACCTGTAACTCATCTGCAGCATCGCATTTATAAGAGAATTCAATATAATTATCTTCTGCGTCTTTACTCAATTCAAAAGTTCCTGCGAAAATGCCTTGAAAGCAAGAATGTAATAATGCGTCTCCAAAACTAAATCTATCCCAAGAGAACGTATTGCTTGCAGTAAACGTTACTATACTTCCATTATTATCGTAACATACATCTTTAGTATCAAAAGTAACATCATCAGTAACAGATATTCTTTTAAGCAGCCATGTCCCGTAGATAGACGTTTCTTTTACTGAGCTTTCTTCTAAGCAGTCTCCTAGTTTGTTTTTATTGCAGCTTATAAACAAAACCACGGCTAAAAATAATACTAGGGTTTTCATTAAGAATGATTTTTTTAAAGGTACTGTTTTTATACGCTCTACTGAGTAAGAACGTTCTATTAAAACGTGGCTATGTTGCCTCTACAAACCTAAGATTGCCTAACGTACCGAGAAGAACATCCTCCTTCACATCCTGTGGAAATTAATAAATATTGATTCCTAAAAGAATATTTATGTTTTATTACCCGCAACTTATCTTTATCTTCACATTTATAAGAGAGTTCAATATAATTATATTCTGCGTCTTTACTCAATTCAAAAGTTCCTGAGAAAGTGTCTTGAGAGCAAAGATGTATTAATGTGTCTCCATTAATTCTATCCCAAGAAAACGTATTGCTTGCAGTAAACGTTACTATACTTCCATTACTATCATAGCATGTATCTATACCGGCATCAGCACTAGTCTCGCTACCAAGAAATACTCCTTTAAGCAGCCATGTACCGTAGATAGACGTTTCTTTTACTGAGCTTTCTTCTAGGCATGCTCCTAGTTCGTTTTTATTGCAGTTTATAAACAAAACCACGGCTAAAAATAATACTAGGGTTTTCATAAGAATGATTTTTTTTAAAGGTACTAAAAAAAACAGCTTAGGGAAGGGTTCCCCTAAGCTATTTTAGTTGTACTTCTCTTAATTCCAGAACCCGTTGCTAGGGCCTTTTTTTATTTGAAATGTTTTACCTATATATGAAGTTTGTCCGCATGTGTTAGTTACTTCTATTTGAATGTACACAGAACTTAGCGAATTGCTAGGAAGAAATTGAACGGTAGTGTTAGTAAATCCTGAGCTTGCACCTCTTACATAGCCCGAGCCCGAAGGTATTATCCATCGCCATTTCCATTTAGTATTATAAGTAATGTCGACTCCCATATGTTTAACCCGTAGTGTGTTAAACGTTCCTCCAGTAAGTACAGTGTTATCACTACTAATAGACGTATTATTAGGTGTTGGTTTATACGATATGGCATTTTTTACTATATCTTTCCTTATTTCTTCACGCATTCTAACCGCCTGACCTTTAGAAAATTTAGTGCGAGAACCAAAATAACCAGACATTATGTTTGTTATATCAGGCATATACCCAGTTGCAGATTGACTACCTGTGTCAGCAGGGGTATCACAAACTAAGTCACCAGTATCAGTACAGTTAGAGCTATCTGGATTTGAAAGTCCAAATTTTTTAGAAAATGTATGGTATAAACCTAGGGCATGCCCCATTTCGTGAGGAGAAGATATTCTTAAAACCTCACTATGTTTTACTATTGCGGTATTCGAAGGGATATCAAGAACAGTTCCGCCAACCTCATAACCATCTTTATCATTCCATAATCGTTCTACTATATAGTAGTTTATTACACGCGAACGGTTATAGTCTCGACCTAATCCCTCTGCTTCATTCTCATCCTCAAGTGTTGTGTACGTAGCACTACTAATTTCTTGAGAGCCCACATTTCTAAATGTAATATTGTGTGGGCTAAAATATCTATTCAGATTATTTATAACATCACTTAAATTAGGGTTGCTAAAATTAGACCCGTTTTTTACAATGTGGAAAAACACATCAATACAAATGAGGTCATTTGCCATTCGTGCTGCCTGCCCAGTAGAGGGTTGATAGTAAATTGTAGGGTTACCCGAGTGTGTTGTTCCGCACACTTGCGCCCACAGATTGCTTGTACCAAATAGGACGAGTCCTATTAAAAGTAGTTTCATTTTTGTTGTTCTTGTTGTTTTCATTTTTTTGATTTTTTAATAATTAATAATGTTTGTGCTGTGCTGTCGTGGTGTTTTTTTATCCTTTTGACATACACATAAAAAGTACTTTTATAACACAAACTTAGGCCGTATTTGGGCTGAGTTACTCTCACTTTTTTGATAGTAAAATGGCATAAAAAAACCCTCTGAAATAAGAGGGTTAATAAAGTAGTACAGCCGCGTTCTAAAAGAATATTCAGGGATTTGTCACTTCGAGTGATTTTTGAAGAAAATTGTATCGAGAAGTGGGTGGGCTTTGCGAAAGCAAAGCCTGTACCAAGAAAGTAATATAGCCTCTTTATAATCCCTCAAAGAGGGCGAAGAAAATGTATAGAGAAGCGGGTGGGCTTTGCGAGATCAAAGCCTGTATCGAGAAGGTAATATAGTCACGCTATAACCTCTTGGAGAGGGCGGAGAAAATTGTATCGAGAAGGTGGCATTGCCACCTCGACCAGATAGGAATTAAAACGTGGCAACGCCACCCCTACAAAACGTCTGCTTCTGGTTTAGGCTTCCGTTTAAATTTTTTATTGAGACGTATAAAATAACCGTGGGTTTTTCGGTTTAAATAATTATTATCTGATGGGCTAAGTAAATTTATCGAAAGTGCATGATAATTATATCCTGCTTCTACATTCAAATTTTTGAGTATTTGATAGCTAAGAGAAGCTCCAAAAAAGACCTCTGAAAAAAAATCATCGTTTCGTGAAGAAGAATCTTCATCTTGAACCTTGAAATTGAATTTAGTGCCCCCTCTTGCAATAGTTTTAAACTTCCCTATTGAAAGAACAGCAAAATTAATTGATATAGGAATTGTTAAATAGCGATGCTTAACTAAAGTAATAGGCGTACGGTCTTTATTAGAATATAAGAGTGCTGTTTCTAAATTAAATTTTTTGTGTATAGAATACGCAAATTGTAGCCCCAAAGTATAATTTCTGGTATCAAGGTTATAGTGTATACAGCCAGGCGGAGATACTTCGCACTCGATTTGTCTTGTAAATTCTCTCCCAGGTATCTTAATATTATCCCTCGAATATTCAATTCCATAACTCCATTTAGAGTTGTTCTCTTCGTTTTGTGCAAAAGCAACTACGTGTACTAGTAACAATAGCAAGGTTATGGCATGTTTCATCTTAAAAGGGTTCTTTTGCATATGTATAAAAGTATTGTTTTATACGTTTATAATGAGCAGAAAAATCACATTTTAGCGGCGTTGCCACCTCGACCAGATAGGAATTAAAAAGCGACTATGTCGCACTACAAAACGTCTGCTTCTGGTTTAGGCTTCCGTTTAAATTTTTTATTGAGACGTATAAAATAACCGTGGGTTTTTCGGTTTGTATAATCATCAACCGCTGGGCTAAGTAAAACTGATGCAAGCAGATGATAATTATACCCTGCTTCTACATTCAAATTTTTGAGTATTTGATAGCTAAGAGAGGCTCCAAAAAAGACCTCCGAAAAAAAATCGTCATCTTGCGAAAAAGACTCACTATCTTGAACCTTAAAATTGAATTTAGTGCCCCCTCTTGCAATGGTTTTAAACTTCCCTATTGAAAAAGCAGTAAAATTAATTGATATGGGAATTGTTAAATAGCGTTTCTTAGCTAAAGAACTATTCATACGGTCTTTATTAGAATATAAGAGTGCTGTTTCTAAATTAAATATTTCATAAAAAGAATACGCAAACTGCAACCCTAAAGTATAGTTTTGGGCATAAAATCTATTTTGTATACAAACACCAGATGAATAGCAGATGGTTTCTATTCTAGGTCGGTATCCAGGTATTTTAATATCATCCCTCGAATATTCAATTCCATAACTCCATTTAGAGTTGTTCTCTTCGCTTTGTGCAAAAGCAACTACGTGTACTAGTAACAATAGCAAGGTTATGGCATGTTTCATCTTAAAAAGGGTTCTTTTGCATATATACAAAGGTATTGTTTTATACGTTATAATGAGCGACACAGCCGCATTTTAGCGGCGTTGCCACGTTTTAACAAGCACTATTAATATGTCACTTCGAGGTGGCACAGCCACTTTATAACCCCTCGAAGAGGGCGAAGAAAATTGTATCGAGAAGCAGGTGGGCTTTGCCAGAGCAAAGTATCGAGAAGATGGCAATGCTCCTGTCTTATAAGAGTTTGTTATATTTGAAAAAACAATTATAAAATGGCACGTACTATTCCTCAATGCCGAAACTGTAGGGCGCAGATAAAAAGTTCTGTATTTACGATCAACACCCTTTTATCTGAAAGAAGTATTGCTCTAATAAACGAATATGCAGACGTAAAAAAAGAAGAGTATTGCCAAGAATGTGGTAGCAGACTAAAGAGTAATGCGCTAGCCAAATATAAAAAAGAGGTTGAAAAATTGACAGGCGAAATAGAAACACATTTACCTCATATTCCGGCTATTTCAATTAGTTCGCCATTTGGTTGGGACTACACAACAATTGGGCTAGTAACGGCACAATCGACTATAGCCACTTACGAGTTTGTGGACTATTCACTTTCTATTTTTGATGCTTTAGTAGGAAATAAAGCAGACCAACTCCTAAAAGAAGGCGAGCGGTTTTGCCTAACCCAACTTAAGCTACAGACACTAGCATTGGGCGGAAATGCAATTATGGGAATCGATATTGATTATACCGAAATAAGCCCAGAACAAAAAATGCTCCTAGTTTGTACAACAGGCACCGCCGTAAAACTAAAAAACAGCGAAGTACTCGACGAAGAAACTCAAAAAACTATACTCGAACTAGAACGCTTAACCAAACGCCTAAGTTATCTTCAAAATCTAAAGTAAGAACCTTAATAACGACACCGAATGGTAAAAATCTATTATCTTTGATGTAACACATAACGCTTCTATTTGAGGCATTTTTTTATAGGCTCAACTGAGCGGCACAGCCACTTTATAATCCCTCGAAGAGGGCGGAGAAAATTGTATCGAGAAGGTGGCGTTGCCACCTCGTCCAAATAGGAGTTAAAAAGCGACTATGTCGCACTACAAAACGTCTGCTTCTGGTTTAGGCTTCCGTTTAAATTTTTTGTTGAGACGTATAAAACAACTGTGGGTTTTTCGGTCTAAATACTCATTAACTACTGGTCCAAATAAATTTGACGCAAGCGCATGATAATTATACCCTGCTTCTACATTTAAATTTCTGAATACTTGGTAGCTAAGAGAGGCTCCAAAAAATATCTCTGAAAAAGGCTTATTATATATTCTGTCTAAATCTTGGGAGAAAAATGATCTACTAAAGTTTTCATCTTCATCATATTTAATATTAAAATTGAATTTAGTGCCCCCTCTGGCAAAGGCTTTAAATTTACCGATTGAAAAAGCAGTAAGGCTAATTGATATGGGAATTGTTAAATAGCGCTGTTTAATTAAAGAGCCTATTACATTTTTATTCTTATCAGAATATACATTTACATTATAATCTTTATTAGAATATAAAAGTGCTGTTTCTAAATTAAATTTTTTATGTATGGAATACGCAAATTGTAGTCCAAAAGTATAATTTGTGTTATTAAATTTAATAGATTCAAACTCTATTTCCGATGGTGTCCCTATAGGGGAATGGGAAAAAACTACAAATTTAATTCTTTTAGGTATCTCAATATTATCCCTCGAATATTCAATTCCATAACTCCATTTAGAGTTGTTCTCTTCGTTTTGTGCAAAAGCAACTACGTGTGCTAGTAACAATAGTAGGGTTAAGATATGTTTCATCTTAAAAGGGTTCTTTTGCATATGTACAAAAGTACTGTTTTTAACAGTATTAATTGATAAGCGCTTGTTTGCAGAAACGTTCACCGTCCCCCACATAGGCAAAAGGAATATAACCGATTAATTCAAGTTTTTTGTCTACAAACTTATAGCTATACCTATTAGGAGATATTCCTGTTTCACTACAATCATATTTAAAATTAATTAAATCTGCCGTCATAGTAGCTGTACCCGTAGTACAATTGGGATATGTCTTTATGAGTTGTGTTGAACTAAAAGTCCCGTCAGGCTTTATAATAAGAAGATAGCTGTTGTTTTTAGCTTCTGTCCATTTAACTACTCTTATTAAATTGCCGTTATTATCAACCTCGCCTCGAGTAACGTCATGAACAAAAAACTCAGCTAATTTCCAAGTTCCAAAAATAGAATTTTCTTCATTCCCTTCTATTACAGCACACTCCACAATTGAGTCAATATATATTGGTTCAGGAATGCTATTATCATCACAACCTACAAAAAACAGAACCATCACTAAGAGTAAACACAGTTTTTTCATTTCTAATGAGATATCTTATGTAAACGTACTGTTTTTAAACAAATATCCCCTCTATTATAGAGGGGATATTTTAATAGCAATTTATGTAATAATATAACTATCCTTTTAAGTTTTAATTAAGGGTAAAATCTCGATATATCCATTTATTACAAGAGCTATTCTTTCTTCTCATACCTATAGTTATTGTTGTACCATAGCTAGAGCTGGTTGGATACACATAAATAGAACTTGAACTGTCTAATCTTGTTAAAACTGAATAGTCTAAAACTTTCCATTCGACCGATTGACTATCCCATCCCGATGCGTTCAACTTTTGCCAAGTTCTCGACTTAAGGGTTGTTCCATTATTTGATGTTATAAAAGTTAGAGGGCTAGTAGAATATATTTTTGAAACCCTATTAAGAGTTTCAGCATCAAAGTTGCGTAGTGATCCTGAAGACCCCTCATACATCATTGAACTTGGATCAGTACTATGGTTATGTAAGCCCAGTGCGTGTCCAATTTCATGCAGCGCAGTAGTGATTAAGTCTTTGGGTTGTGCTATTGAATTTCTTATGCTAGTATCCCATGTTTCAGCATCATCAAAATATATTCTTGACTCATGCATTGTCTTATCAGAGTCTCTATATAATGATCTTGCATTAGCTAGAAACCCACCCGGACCATCAGAATATGGACCACTATTTACCCATGAAATAATTATATCTGCATTCGATTCTGAATATACTCGGGTAAATGTACGTGGTATTTCGCATTCCCATTGATCAAACGCTGCCTCGACAACTGCAAATTCTGAATCGCCAGGTAAATCAGCAGTGCCATTTGCAAAATAATATGTTATATCACTCTGCGGCCATTTATCTCCATCGGGTCTATCAACAGTAAAAGGGCTGTGAGGCACATAAGTACTGTATGTTTGCGCCCATAGATTGCTTGTACCAAATAGGACGAGTCCTATTAAAAGTAGTTTCATTTTTGTTGTTCTTGTTGTTTTCATTTTTTTGTTTTTTTAATAATTAATAATGTTTGTGCTGTGCTGTCAAATGGTGTTTTTTTATCCTTTTGACATACACATAAAAAGTACTTTTATAGCACAAACTTAGGCCGTATTTGGGCTGAGTTACTCTCACTTTTTTGATAGTAAAATGGCATAAAAAAACCCTCTGAATAAGAGGGTTAACAAGGTGGTACAATCACGTTTTAGAGGCACAGCCACGTTTTTAACAAGAACTGATGACACGGTCTCGATACAATTCTTCGTGCCTCAGAATCACTCGGCCTGACAGGGTCGATATTTTAGTGGTGGTGTCGCTTCTAGGTGTTGTCACTTCGAGGTGGCACAGCCACTTTATAATCCCTCGAAGAGGGCGAAGAAAATGTATCGAGAAGCGGATGGCTTTGCAAGAGCAAAGCCTATACCGATAAAGTAATATAGCCACGCTATAACCTCTTGGAGAGGGCGAAGAAAAATGTGTTGAGAGGGACCGTTGCCACCTCGACCAAAGTAGAAGTTAAAAAACGACTATATTGTCCTACAAAACGTCTGCTTCTGGTTTAGGCTTCCGCTTAATTTTTTTGTTGAGACGTATAAAACAACTGTGGTTTTTTCGATTTGAATAATAATTAGCTGATGGGCTAAGTAAATTTGATGCAAGCAAATGATAATTATACCCTGCTTCTACATTCAAATTTCTAAACACTTGGTAGCTAAGAGAGGCTCCAAAAAATATCTCTGAAAAAGGCTTATTATATATTCTATCTAAATCTAGCAAGAGTGTTGATCTACTAAAGTTTTCACCCTCATCATATTTAATATTAAAATTGAATTTAGTCCCCCCTCTGGCAATGGCTTTAAATTTACCTATTGAAAAAGCAGTAAGATTAATTGATATGGGAATTGTTAAATAGCGCTGTTTAATTAAAAAAGCATTTTCATTATAATCTTTATTAGAATATAACAGCCCTGTTTCTAAATTAAAATTTTTATGTATGGAATACGCAAATTGTAGCCCAAAAGTATAATTTGTGTTATTAAATTTAATGGGGTCATAAATCCTTTCTGGTTCTATTATAGTTGGAGGCTCGGTACTGATTATTGTAGTTAGTCCTTCTTCTACTCCAGACGGTATCCCAATATTATCCCTCGAAAATTCAATTCCATAACTCCATTTAGAGTAGTTCTCTTCGCTTTGTGCAAAAACAATTACATGTGTTAGTAATAATAGTAGGGTTATGGCATGTTTCATCTTAAAAGGGTTCTTTTGTGTTTATACAAAGGTACTGCTTTTTTATGGGCTCAACTGAGCGACAACAGCCGCATTTTAAACAAGCACTAATTAAAGGTCTCGATACAATTCTTCGTGCCTCAGAATCACTCGACCTGACAGCAATGCCACCTCGACCTTACATAGAGGGTTATTAAAGTAACTGCGCTACCAAACGGCAAGCGGCGGAATAGTTTTATCTATCTTTATAGCATATTTTTTTAAACACAATACGCAATGAAAAAAAACTCGTCACGGTTAACTGGGCTTTTCACATTATCCATAGTATCACTTAGCATTTATATAGGTTATGGTCTTTGTATATATTTTGGATGGTGTGAGAATCCTTTTGAATCCTCAAAAAATAATTTGGGTATAACATATCGCGATGTGTTTTTAATTTTATTAGCTATTATCACTTTGTTGTGGACACGCAAAAGACACATTCAGACAGATAGGCAATACAAACAAACTGAGGAAAGCATATTTCTAAACAAAGTAAATGCCACTTATCTAAAGTTAGTAGAAACACTAAGCGGTGAGGAGAGTAGAGGATCTACAGCTAATACTAATCTTATAAACGCCATACAAGCAAGTATAGACAACCATTATACCGATGAAAAACAAAAAAGAGAAGCCCGAAGAAAGCTTCTCAATTTTGCTGGGATGAATTTGAATGGAGCTGTTTTGGAAAGAGCTAATTTGACAGGTGCTGATTTGAGTGGTGCTGATTTGAGAGGAGCTAACTTGTTCAAAGCTAAATTGAACCGATCTGATTTGGAAGGAGCCAATTTATACGATGCTGATTTAAGAAGTGCTCACTTGAACGACTCTAATTTAAGAAATGCTGAATTGATAAAAGCTGACTTAACAGATGCTAAGTTAAATGATGCTAATTTATACGATGCTATTCTGGTTGATGCTAAATTGATAGCGACTAAATTGATAGGAGCTGATTTGATAAGAGCTAAATTGATAAGAGCTGATTTGGACGGAGCTGATTTGGACGGAGCTGATTTGAGAAGTGCTAAGTTGTTCAAAGCTGAGCACCTAGACAGGACTAATAACTTATACAATTACAATCCCCTAAATATAAATGCCCTACTAGCTAAAAACCTAGACCAAGCTATAGACGTTCCGCCATATATTTTGGCTGAGTGGAAAAAGCATAATCCTAGTTAATGCTAAAGTTTATTTAATATAAAAGCCTTTTTTAAACAAGTCCCTCACCCCACCTTACCTACTTCTGTACGCTTAAGTTTTGTCTTGGCGATTGTGTGTTTTCCTTTTTTTACTTCGACAAGTCCGCCGATGGTAAACTTGTGTTTATATTCTTTTAGTTGCAAATCGCAATTGAGTATCAGTTCGCCTTTTTTCTCTTTGGTAAACAACCCACGCTTAGCACATAGGTAGCCCAGTATATAAGAGACTAAAAGCAAAAGCGGATATATCATTCTGCAATTGTTTTTATGTGTTGCTCGCGGTTAATTTTTGGGACATAAAGCATGTGGTGGTCCAAATATTCTTTTAGTTGCAGCTGCTCGTCTAGGCTCATAAGGGCGTGCAGGCGATAGGGCCCTTCTATTTTTCCGGTGATCATACTTTGTATAAAATATAACGCGCCATCTCTTATGGTGTTTCCGTCGGCAAGGTCGTCTCGCATGGCAAGTTCTATGTCGAGTTCTATTCTCAAAACGGCAATGGTTTAACGGGTTCACTAAAATCTTTTGGGGCGTGGTCTTTGGGAGCTTCTTCGAGGTCGCCAAAAAGTGTAAGCTCAGATCTAAAACGCATCCGATTTCGGACGGGTTGCCCGTTTCTGTTTTTTGCCACATTATACTCTGCTTCGCCTTCGGTTTTGCCGTGCCTATAGTCGTCCCCCCACTGTTCTATGCCATAATATTCGGGGCGGTATAAAAACATTACCATATCGGCATCTTGCTCAATAGCTCCAGACTCACGCAAGTCCGATATTACAGGGCGTTTGTCGCTTCTGTTTTCTACACTTCGCGACAGCTGAGACAATGCAATTACAGGTATATTTAGGTCTTTCGCAATGCCCTTTAGCCCCCGCGATATTTTAGATATTTCTTGCTCTCTGTTACCGTTTTTGCTAGTCGCAGAAGTCATTAATTGCAGGTAATCTACAATTACAAATTTTATGTGTTCTTTACGCTTAAGTGCCTTAATTTTTATCTGCAACCGCTCAATGCTAAACGAAGACGTATCGTCTATAAAAAGAGGCGCGTTGTTCAGTTTTCCCTGAACGGTCTTAGCGCGTTTTACATCGTTTGGACTAAGCCCATGCACCACAAATTTTTCGTTAGGTATTTCGGTTTCCATCGAAATAATGCGCGAGGTAAGTTGGGTTTTGCTCATTTCGAGCGAAAAGAAAGCCGTTGGAATATTGTGTTTTATGGCGGTTAATGCCACGGACAATGCAAATGCGGTTTTGCCCATTCCGGGTCTTGCGGCGATTATAATTAGCTCACTGTTACGCCAGCCTCCTGTTTTTTGGGTTAGTTTTAAAATAGGTGTGGGTATCCCTGCTTTTATTTCTTTGTTATAAAGTTTTATGCCTTTGGTGATGACCTCGTTTATAATTTCGGAGAACGGTGTGGTTCTGTCCGACACTATTAAATCGGTTACGGCATTTAGCCTATTGTAGCTGTTGTCTAGTAACTCAAACACATCTACATTATCTTTTTGACAGTCATACAGGGTGCCGTTCGACGAGTCGCGCAGCGCTCTTTTTATAAAATACTGCAAAACAATACGGGCATGAAACTCGATATGTGCCGAGGTCGTTACTTTTTTGCTTAGTTGCACCAAGTAATAATCGCCGCCCACAAGTTTCAATTTTCCTTTTTCGCTTAGGTTTTTAGAAACCGTAATAATATCAACGGCTTCGTTTTTCAAATTCAAATCGAGTATCGCCTGAAACACAATCTGATGCTCGGTTTTGTAGAAACACACAGCGGTTAAGATTTCTATTGCTTCGTGGGCTCTGCTGCTGTCCGACAGCAAGGCACCCAAAACAGCTTGCTCAACATCGACGGCATAAAAAGCCGGTTTTTTGTCTATTGTTGTGGTCATCCTATTGGCGGTAAATTATGGCTGCGTTTAGCAGCGTTGTTTTGACTTGCAAGGTTTTGTCGTTCTTTTTCGAGCCATTTTTTGGCAGTGAGATAAAGCGATTTGTAGTTGGTGTTTTTCTTATAATTCTCAATGGATTCTAGTATGCTATCAATCTCCTTTTGGGTGTAAGTCGCTTTCAGTTTTTCAAACTCTGGTACTGAAATTTGTAGGTGGGCAAATTTCTTGTAAACACCATTTACATTTTCATTTACATTCTCATTCTCATTTACATTCTCATTAACATTAACATTAACATTTACATTAGGTTTTGCTTTGGTTTCGTTTTGGTTACGTTTTGGTTTAGTTTTGTTTTTTACGCCCTTAGGTCGTCCGCCTTTTTTACCGCTTTCAAACCTCTTATGATTTGCCTCTAGCTGTGGTTTTATAAGCTTAAACATAGCCATAACCAAAGGATCGCCTTCGGTTTCTTTTTGGTTTAATGCAAACCCACAAATGCAGTCAAATAATTGTACTTTTTGTGCTTCATTTAACGGTATAAATGCTTCGAAAAACGATCGATAAAATATAAAACTATCGCGCATATTTTTTTCTTCTGATTTATCCATTGTCTAATATTTCTTTTAATTGCGTATATTTTTTTAGATGGTAGTTCATTTCGAACCACACCTGAATATCGCCGCCTGCTACCTGCTCTAGGTCTTTGATGCACTGGTCGTACATGCGTTTAAAATGCTTGTCTGCCGCATAAAAATCGCCTATGACTTTGCAATAATGTACTATTGAGGTGTGGTCTTTTTGCATAAAATCGCCTATGACCTTAAACGGCAATTTGGTCATCCGTTTGGCTAGTGCTCCAAAAAGTACACGGGCATCTATAACTGCTCTTTTTCGCGATTTGTTATTGATAAAATCGACTCCCGTAACGTTTTGCACTACTTCTGCTATAATGTTTAAATCGGTCATGTGTTAACTTTTTATCTCTTTGGTTTTACAATAATTGACGCTTTTCTATGTACTATTTTTGGCAAAGGCAATGCTTCTCCTTCTGCACTAATATTGGCGTGCGGGTTACCGTTTTGTTTTGCAGCGTACATAGACTTGTATTTTGCTTCTATTTGTTTTTTTATGTGTTCGGCGTTTTGCCACTCGGGTATGTGTTTATAGTCAAATGACGTGCCCCCATTTCGGGTTTCTACCACATAGCCCTTGTACCCCTCTTTGTGTTCTGCTGCCTCTTGCGCTATGTCGTCGAAGTGATCGCTTTTAAATTCCTTTATAATCGCCATGCTTATATCAAGTTGAGGGCGGTGTTGCTCTAGGGCAATTAGTGCGTCGAGGTGCGTTATGTTTCCGTTTTGGGCTTGTGCCACGGTGTGCATCATTTCATTCTGAATTTTGATGTACATTTCTGATGTTGCTCCCATAGTTAAAATGCTAAGTTTTCTTCGTTTTGTTGTTTGGCTAATTCTATATGCTTCTGAAGTTTTGCTTCTATCTTTTTGCTCACCTTATAGTATTTGCGTATTTCGTTTACGGTGCCTATAGTCCCTTTGTTTATACCCTCTATGACGTTGTTCCACTCGGGCGTTGTTTCTTTGGTCGAATAGTCGATGTAGTTTAACCAAGGTTTGTCGTTGGTCTCGGTGGCGTTGGGCTGAGCCGTTTCTGTGTGTGTACTGGCAATGTTGCCATCGTCGTCTTCGGTCTCTAGTGCCAACAGCGACTGCAAGGTGTATCGGCGATAGTAGGTAATGCTACTCCCTATTTTTTGTGGATTGTCTAAGCTAGGTAACGCTATTTCGGAGCTAATTTGCTCCCCGTCATCGAGGTTAACAATAATAGATTTTACTTTGTTGTCTGCAATGGGTTGCAGTAGCATTAGCCCCTTTTCTTCTAGCAAAGGGTGTAGCTTACCGATAAGGGTGTTAATGTCAAAATAGCTCGACTTATAGTCTGGGTTTGTGTGGTCCTTTACTATTTTCCCGATGCCTTTTTGCACCTCGGCGACTTTTTGGTAAATTGTTTTTCTATTCATGATTATTAGGTATTGAGTTAATTAAAATTTCATTGGTATAATCGACCATATTAAATGGCTGTTCTGTCTTTTGTTGTTTTCCTAAACGTTGATCCGCCTGCCCTTGAAAATAAAATCTAAGGGCTTTTTTGCTAAGTGTTTCTATTTGTTTGTCTATTAGTCCAAAACTGTGGCATAACGCCTTAAAATGCGCGACCTTCTGTTCTATTTTTGTCATCGGGTTTGTGTTTTAGTTCTTTTTTTGAGTGCAGGGTTCTCATAGAGGCTGAGGTACTGCTCTTTTAGTTTTTTAATTTTTGCCAGAGCCTCATAGTTTTCGGCTGCTAATAGTTGCTCTTGTTGCGATTCTAGCTTTTTTATCTCATCTAGAAACAATGCCTTTAGGTCTTCGCTTAGCCGCACTAATTGAAAAAAACTTCGTATTTCTACCTGTTGTTTTTTGCGTGTTTTGGGGGCTGTCGTATCGACAAACGGATTAAGTTTTCTAAAAAAGTGCATAGCTTATATTTTTGAATGAAGCACATTGTTTCGATTTGCCAAAAAGTTTTGCATTATCTCTAGGGTACGCTGGCGTTTATACTCGGGTATGTTCTTGTACGAACGGCTAAACCAATTGATATGCAAGGAATTAGGCGTTAACTTCCATTCTTCTGCCAATATAAATATTAGCTTTTTTCGGTCTTCTCTATCGAGGCTCTCGTAGATGTTATAAATGTTTTTTTCTAAGGTCATTACGTTTTTTTAATTATATTGCATTAATATTACAGCAAATATATAAACATTTTGAAACAAATTGAAACTTTTTTAAAAAAAGTGCTAAAAAATATTTAGAATACGTCTAAGGCATTATATAACAAGGGCATAGTATTTAAGATTAACAGAACACAGACTATCGAATGGGTTTAATAAAGGGTTATACTAACGGAGAAGCAAAGGACAAGGTTTTGGAACGTTGTCTTAAAAGTTATAATGAGGAGAAAGAGTATTTCGATAGTGTGGCTTCTGTGATGATAAAAAGCGATATTTTTCCTGAGAGTCATATTCTTTCCATAGCTGCACTTATAACTAAAATAGAATCTTTCATAAATAATCAAACAGAAAATAACGAGCCTTCAATTGTGGATATATATGATGTTGGTAGTGATGGGTGCTATAAAATAATGGCTAATGAATTTACTCAGCGCTTTTTAGATGAAGGTGGGTTTACGGCTATTGAAAAAGCTGAAAAGAGAGTACAAGAAAAGGAAGAAATTGAATTTGAGAAATCTAAGATTGATTTAGAACTCGCAAAGCGTATGCTAAAAGACTACCCCGCCACCAAGAGAATGGCTAAATGGGGTTTTGGTATTGCTGTTTTGTCAATTATTTTTGCAGCAATAAGTTTATTTTGGGACTAATAGAAATTATAATAATATAACTAAACGGACTATCGAATGAGTTTAATTAAAGGAATAACAAACGGAAAAGCAAAGGACAAAATACTAGCTCTTTGTGTTGAGAATGTAAAAGGTAAAAACTACTCTATTTCGGGGGTTATACTAAAAGAACGCCTTTTTCCCGATAGCCCGCTCGAGTCGATACGCGCGCTTATTGTTGAAATAGAAAGCCACAGCAAACCAATTGCAATGATGCGCGTTAACAAAAAAACAGGCGAACACTACATTATGCCCACTAACTTAACCGAGCAGTTCTTAGAACGAGGTGGTTTTACGGCTATTGAAGCTATTAAAGCAACACGCGAAGAAGGACGAAAAAAAGTAATACGAAGGAGTTCTATTATTGCTGCTGCTATTCTAATAATCGTCACATTATGTGTTGTGCTATGGGTAAATAATAAAGGATAATATTACTAAAAATAGAGATTAAGCTATAAAAAAGTAATCGAAGATTATGAAACAAAATGAAACTATACTTACCCCTCCCCAGCGGATTTCGAGTTTATTAGAGTATTTAAAATTATCGAAAAATGCTTTGGGGCTTTCTATAGGCGATAAAAACGGCATGCGTTTTCAGTATATTCTAAATGGGCGCAACAAAAATGTATCCGAAAAATTAGCGTCCGACATTACCGAGGCGCACCCCAACATAAACTACGCTTGGCTATTACACGGCAAAGGCACAATGCTAAAAAACAATCACAAAGAAGCAGTACAGATTCCAGTGCAATTTATGTCCGTACCTCTGGTGCCGGTTCACGCCCAGGCAGGTTTTCTTTCGGGTTATGGCGACGAAGCATTTATGGACGAACTACCAGTGCAATATTGGGAGGTTGACAAAGAGTTCAAAGGCAACTATGTGTGTTTCGAAGTCCGCGGCGACTCTATGGACGATGACAGCTCTAAAGCCATACTAGACGGCGATAAGCTCCTTACAAGAGAAATACAACGCCACCTATGGACAAGCAAGCTACATATTAACAAATGGAATTTTGTTATTGTCCACAAAGAAGAAGGTATTATCGTAAAAAAAATAACCGAACACAACCTCGATACGGGTACCATACGCTGTCATTCCCTAAACCCGTTCTACGAAGATTTTGACCTCTACCTCAACGATGTTATTGCCCTATATAATGTGGTAGATCTAAAACGTAAACCGCTTATTTAGGCGACATAGTCGCTTTTTAATTTCTGCCTGGGCGAGGTGCTAACGCCACCTTCTCGATACAAAAACCGCAAACGGTTTTCACTCGAAGTGACAGCAGTACTAAAATACCGACCTTGTCAGGTCGAGTGATTCTGAGACACGAAGAATTATATCGAGACCTTATCTAATTAGTACTTGTTTAAAACGTGACTGTGCCACCTTCTCGATACAGGCTTTACCATTGCAAAGCCTACTCAATAATAACTTTTATAGAGTCTAAAACCTGTAGTGATTTTTGCCCGCAGTCGAAGAAGGTTTTGCTATAGATAGTAATGGTGTCCCCTATCATTTCTTTAATAAGCGGCCCTACAATTCTTTTTGAATACATGGTACAACTATTGGTTGCGGTAGGTGTAGGTCCCGATTTTGGGTTGGTCCAACCATAGCAGATGCGTTTATCTTTTACACTATGATAAATTGAGCTGGTTTGCACCACAGGAACTATCTGTCCCTTAAAGAA
Source organism: Candidatus Arcticimaribacter sp. (assembly GCA_965277835.1). Lineage (GTDB taxonomy): Bacteria > Bacteroidota > Bacteroidia > Flavobacteriales > Flavobacteriaceae > Arcticimaribacter. Next base: position 1,111,610 of record OZ255841.1, read on the forward strand.
GTTTATGTTTACGGTGGTGTCCCTTACCTTAATAATATTGCCTTGCTGGGTATATAAACTTTCGAAGGGGTTGTACAACCCAAACGTAAAAGACAGTTCGCGATCTATTTCCCAATAAGAATCTGAATCAAATTTTGAGGAAATGACAGCCATAGCATTGTATTGACAAGCAGGCATCGTAGATATAGATTCTATATGCAAATCGAACCTCCCCGAGATTTCGGAAAACCAAAAGGGTTTTATATGATGATATCCATTTGCATCTTTTTCAAAATCGGTATATAGCTTTACCCAACAATCGTTGTTTGGACAAATAGAGGTTGACCCCGATTCTTTTTCACACGAGTAGACTAAGAGTATAACAACTATAAATGCTATTGTTTTTTTTATATACAACATAGTCCTTTACTTGTTTTATTGCCCTTGTTAAAAATCTATATAAAGATCTCAATAACAGCGTATAGAACACAAAAATATAATAAAATTGTGTAACACTTAAAAATAATAGGAAAGCCCTATTCTTTATTTGTGTGTCATGTTTTGGTTTTTTTGATTCACAAACTTATTTTCTATGATTAATTCATTTTCTTATTTTTGAAAACACGTTTAATAATTATGAACACTAAAAAAGTATTTTCGTTATTGCTCATGTTGGTTTCTTTAGCGGTGTATAGCCAAACTGCCGAAACGTATTTCGAAAAAGGAACTATAAAGTATGACGCCCGAAATTATAGCGGTGCGCTTGCAGATTTTGACAAGGCCATAGAACTCAACCCAAAGAACGCAACTTTTTATTATAATAGAGGCGCTCTAAAAGACCGACTTGAAGACACCAAAGGGGCTATCGAAGATTATAACAACGTTATAGCACTCGACTCAAACAATGCGTGGGCGTATAGCAATAGAGGCTATGCAAAATATAAACTTGGGCATATAAACGAGGCTTGTTTAGACTGGTATAAATCGCAAGAACTAGGGCTTGAAAAAGCAAATAGAATGATTAAAAAATATTGTGTAGAAGAACAGTAATTATTCGTTATTGACATTTGGCACTCAACTACCCAAAATCCTTTTATATGGTCTTAGTAAAGTGTAGAAATAGGTTAATGTTAATCTCGCTTTGATTAGCTTCTAAACCACTAAATTTTAACATTAAATTATACAATATCGCACAAGATATTACAGTTTATTATTTCTTATATTTGAAAAAAATAATGAGTAAATTACCATGAACGCAAAAAAAATATCTTTACTACTGCTCGTACTGTTTTCTTTAACAGCATATAGCCAAACCGCAGAAGAATATATTAAGAAAGGAAGTGATAAATTTAACTTAGAAGATTATGTCGGAGCGATTACAGAATTTACCGAAGCCATAAAAGTTAACCCAAGTAGCGAATGGGCATATTCTTTTAGAGCAGAAGCACACACTAAACTAGGCGACTATGAAGCAGCACTTAAGGACTATGACACCCTTGTAGAGCTTAACCCAGAAGTCATTTTAGTGTATTATAATAGAGGTACGATAAGACAAATCTTAGGGTACCAAAAAGAAGGTTGCCAAGACTGGAAAAAAGCAAAAGAAATGGGGCATCCAGAAATTGATGACCTACTTACTAGATACTGTAATTAGCGACACAGGTACGAAGAATTGTATCGAGACCTTATCTAATATTAGTGCTTGTTTAAAACGTGGCTGTGCCACCTTCTCGATACAAAAACCGCAAACGGTTTTCACTCGAAGTGACAACCTCTAGAAGTAACAACTTGAATACTTTTTTAAAACGTGGCTGTGCCACCCCACCCTTATAACTATTTACCGCAACTACTGTTCTAGGGGCGTGCTATTTTAAGTTATGCGATAGGCGTTTTTTAATTTTATAAAAAATTAAGAATATGGCTACTATACGCAAAAATAACAACGACACATTTTATATTAACGAGCTGGTATATCCGCGCATTTTTAGGGCAGAAATAGAACGCGGCGAGGTGTATCTATACAACGTATATACGGGTACCGTAATAGAGCAAAACCTTGGGAAATTATCGGACATGACCATCAACGGGGCAGCGATAGGTAGCGACTCTCAAGAGGTGTTTTTGAACAAGCTAAGGGAGCTGATTTTTAACAAAGGTGGGGGGAGCGGTCTAGGGGCTTCGGGGTCTATGCTAAAAGGTGAGGTTGACACCTACGCCGACTTACTAAAACTTAGCGGAATGGTAGAGCACGACCTTTGGTTTGTGCGCAAAACCACAGGTATATTTTTGTTAGGCACAAGACGCATACAAGGCTGGTACAGGTACACAGGCACCGCTTGGGAAACTACCAATTTGCCTAGCGAAATAATCACCGAAAAAGAACACGGTGCACTAATCCACAACAACAGTGTACCCTACTATACGGGGAATCTCATTTGGCATAACGGAGCATTGCAACGCTGCAAAACCGATATAATAGCCAAGGCGTTTACCCAAACAGACTGGGAGCCCATAAAAAGCAATACACTTTGGGAAGCTATAAACGAAGACACTACGACTGCCTATATATACAAAGGCGGATTGAACACCAATAACCAATGGCAAATAAACCGATACGACAGGGCAAATAACCTAAGTAGAACAAAAGCAAATTTAACTAATAACAGTGCTACTGCCTCGCTAACAAAAGCGTGGGCAAATAGAGCAAACTTAACATACGCATAATGGCAACAGCAACATATTCTAATGGTGTGTTTTTGGGGGGTACGGCTACCGACAGAATTACACTAACCAAACTTGCGGAGGCAGCAAGTAGTCCGCTTACAAAAGTGCTAGATAACCTCGCCGAGCAAACCACCGCAGGGCGCTTGGTAATGGCACTATCTACAACCAGTTTTTCCGATTTAACAGGCGGTAAATTAATCCTTAAAAACACAGCAAACAACCAAGAGCTACGTCTAAAACTGCAAGGCGATGTGCGTATAGGAGCGGCAGGGCAGTTGGTGGAACAACCTTTTGAGCTGAATATTGGAGAGAAAGACCTTAGAAATACGCATACTGTACCCGTAGAACTTTTTGACACTAATGCAAAATTGGTTATGGAAAGCCCGTTTGTATTCAAGTTCCCGTTAGACCAAAGAAACTCTACCGCTCCAGCAGAGCCTGCGGCAAGAAACGTAATACGACTTACAAATTCAAATAGTTCATCAAAAATAAACTTTAAGTTTTTAGGTGCGCCTTTTACAAAAGATGCAGACTACACACTACCTAATGCGGTGTCGTATAAACCTAATGGTACTTGTATAATTGAGTACGGTATTGCCAACACAGTTCCAAATGTTAAATTAGAAGTGTTTGACGGCTATATAGATATTAGATGTGTGGGTACAACGTGGAAACCTTTTAAGGAAGCTAATTTTGTGTCTTCCACTTGGCAAAAATGGACAGCAGATGTAGAAGATACTGTAAAAGTGTTTGGAGATGCTAATAAAACCTTTAAGGTAAAATTGGGAACAGCATCTTCTTACTTCTTACACGCAATGTTTAATAATAAAGTTGGTTCTACTGCTAGTGCTAAAGTTGTGTATTTAAACTTTTCGGGCTTATCTTGGGCAACCCAATTAGCAGCATTCGGTGCGAATAAAGCGGTAAAACTAGAAAACCACTTAACCTTAGATTATAAATTTATAGATGCACTTGGCACAGCAATATCAGGGGCGAAGATTGTATTAACCAAAAGAGACCCCGTATATAATGCAGATAGTGAGGCAACGGCTACTGTTTCTTTTCCTACGGACACAACCATAGAGAGTATAGCAGACGTGCAAGGAGAGGGCGTTTTAGGAGTAATTAACGGTAGTACCGATAACGCTATTTGTGTTGAGGCGTTTAGACGTGCATCTGGTGGAGGTGGCAATGTAGATGGTGCTTACGCCAACACCTTACACGCAAAAGGAGCCTATGCAAACCACACCGCCCTAAAATACTCCGTGTTTAAGTTTGGAAAAGAAATTGTTTTCGAAGCTACTTTTAATGCCCAAATATCGGGTGTAACAGGTGGAGGCAAACAAGAAATAGGCACAGTACAGCTAAGCACTCAAACGAATTTAACCGCTAGTACGTCCTCTGCTGTACCTACCTCTGCAACCTCTTTAGACGATATTTTCGACATGCTATACAAACATAGCATTGACAACAAAAACAACCAAATAGGCAGCGTATCGACTGGCGTATATACCATAACAGGAAACCTTATTTTATCCACCACAGCCACCACACCAGTGTCGATAAATGGGTCGGATATTACCATAAAGTGTAACCCTACACTAGTTACTGGTAAAAAGATATTTTCGCTAAAAGCCACAGGCGATATTAGTTTTACTGGGGTTTCGACAAACAACCTAACCCTAGAGGCGACCAACGTAAATGTAAACACAGTAACGGATATTACAGGCGCAAAAATAACAGGGAACCTAGTTTTTAATAGCAACACAGACAAATCAATCACGTTTACAAACGCTACAATAACATTACTTAAAAACAACGGCACAGGTATTATAAGTGTACTACAAGTAAATAGTAAAATTACCAATACTAGCGATGCCCAAATTAGACCTCAGGTACAATTATCCGTGCCGCATTTGGCAGATACTTTTTTCTATCTAAGAGCAGACGGAAATAACCCACCCACAGTGGAGATAAATGGAGCTACAGGAGAGAGTATAATTGCAGCTGGGACAAAAGTATTTACTATTCCTATAAACTCAAACTACGAGCTTTATATGCACTCAAAAGGCAAAAAGCCCGAGTTGTTCAAAGGTTCGGTAACCACAAGCTCTATTGCAATAACTCCAGTAAACGAGATTTTAACAGGGTATGACGCAAGTCTAAATATACTGCCTAAAATAGCCAACCTAACCGTAACATTTAACGACAACAGTACGGCAATACGAACAGACGACAGATATACAATAGATGTCGTTGCAGCCAGTGGCATAGGCAACCCTAGCAACAGAGAATGGACAGCAATGATAGATATTCTTTATAACTCGGTGAACTATGCCAAAACTACCTTTAGCTATGACAACCCAAATTTTATATCGGTAGATGCCTCGGGCAATATTATAACCCTAAATATACCCGTGTTTTTCAAAATAGCAGCCGATGCCTCTACCATAGTATGGAACGCTTATTTTGATGACACCGCAGCACGAAAAATAAACCCAAGCTATAACCCAACGCCCAATGCTAGTCCGACAAACAAAGCCAGGGTAGTACTTAGTAATTTAAACAGAAAACCATCGGAAGCCGAATTGGGGGCAAGCAGTTTGGGTTCAATAATATCAGGGGTAAACAAGGCATCGAACATAACAGATATAAAAACCAAAACAGATCAATTGAATTTTACGGGAGACGACCTCAAAGTAACCCTAGACGGCGAACAGGTTAGCACAGATAGTGCCAGTAGAACAGACACTGCAAAAGCCGTTTGGAGCACCGATATTTCGGCAGTAACAACAGGGGCTGCAAAAGACCTAAAAGATGCCAAAGATCAAGCGATAATAGGAGCTAACAACACACAAAAAGATTAACAATGAAACTACCAAACTCAATTTCAGAAATATACTATTTCGACAAAACAATATTCTACATCATTGCCGCTACTCTGGTGCTAGGACTTTTTATAGAAGGGACTTTGTTGCAACTCGACTGGGTTATCGCTTCGGGCTTTTTTGCCTTTCTCACTCTAATAATGGTGTCTATGTACAAGGAAAGCAAAAAAATAGGGTACATCCATTACTTTGGAGCAATAAGCCTTTTTACGCCTCTTGTGTTCTATGCCGGTCTTTGGTCTTTAGTTATACCCGTTGTTATTTCGGCATATCTATACGTTAAACACAACCACCTTAACATTCATTATTTGGTGCTAGAGGTTCTCTTGTTTATAAACACCCAAACACTAATCTTTTTAAAATACTAAACTATGCCAACCTGCAAACACCATTATAGCAACTTACGCAACGGAACACCCTGTAGCGTTTGCCCGTCCCTAAATTATAGCGGCACAGTAGTCGAAAAAGAGTTTCAAAGCCTAAGAGACGATCTAAACACTGTACCAAGCAAAGAGGACTTCACTAAAATGAAAAGCGATATGTCCGAAATAAAAGGCAATCTAACCTACATAAAAAATCTACTAGAAAACGACCCAAAAACAGGAAAAAAAGGCTTTGTAAAAGATATGCTAGAACTAAGAGATGAGTATGACAAAGACAAAGAACAGAACACAAAACAACATATTGATTACGAAAACAGAATACGAATTATTGAACGAAAGAATAACCTAACGAGTAACGTGTTTTGGAAAATAATAGTAGGCGTTATCTCGGGAATTACCGTTTGGTTTTTAGCTAAAACAGGAAAATAAACACCATAGAACACCTAAGTGTACGACATTATAAAAACATTAGAAGAAAAAAACTTGTTTAGCCACTTGGTTAAACAGGGGATTATCTCTACTACTATTGTCGGACACAAACACGTTTATGAAACCTACCTAAAAGAAAAAGCAGACGGCTATTGCACTAGCCAAGCGGTAACCAACACCTCGATAGAAACGCGAACCCCCGAAAGCACAGTCTATAAAATCATTAAAAAAATGCGGGGTAGCATTGGTGTTACAGACACAGCTACTTTATAACCCCCTTGGAAAAAGGCGAAAGAAAATTGTATAGAGAAGCGGGTGGGCGTTGCTGTGTTTAAGTACAATGCTTTTTAATCATCTCATAAGCTAATGCACTGCCTAAATCTCCTGCCTTAGAAAAGTCTAAACAGGCTTCGTATTTATTTCTTAAAAAAAAGAGTCTTAGGGCTCCTCTGCCAACATAAGCCTCTGCATTATCTGGTTCTATTTCAATGGCTTTACTATAATCTACTAACGCTCCTTTATAATCTGCTAATTGAGCTTTTGCTAATCCTCTACCAAAATAAGATCTTACATTGTTTGGGTCTATTTCAATAGCTTTACTAAAGTCTGCTATTGCTCCATTATAGTCTTCTGAAACAGCTTTACTTTCCCCTCTGCTGGTGTATTCTTCTGCAGTTTGGCTACACGATGCTAAACAAAGTAACATAACTAAACTTGTAATAACATATATTCTTTTCATTCTCTTGTTTTATTTAGCCCTAAAGCTAGTGTTATATTTTTATATAGAATAATTGACGTTGCTACTTTTTGCGGCAATTCTTTTTAATAAATTCATAAGCTTTTGCACTGCCTAACTCCCCTGCCTTAGAAAGATCTAAACAGCCTTCATCTTTATTCCCTAAATAAATTTTTTTCAATCCTCTATAAAGATAAGCATCTATATGATTAGGATCAATTTCAATGACTTTGGTATAATCTGCTATTACTCCTTTATAATCTTTTAATTTATTTTTTACTCCTCCTCTAAAAAGATAAGCATCTGCATTGTTTGGGTCTATTTCAATGGCTTTGGTATAATCTGCTACCGCTCCTATATAATCCGTTAATTTATTTTTTATCTCTGCTCTATAAATATAAATACCTACATTGTTTGGGTCAACTTCTATAGCTTTAGTATAGTCTGCTATAGCTCCCCTATAATCACCTAAATGAGCTTTTATTGCTGCTCTATAAATATATGCATCTACATTGTTTGGGTCAACTTCTATAGCTTTAGTATAGTCTGCTATCGCTCCTATATAATCACTTAATTCATTTTTTAAAACTGCTCTATAAATATAAGCTCTTACATTGTTTGGATCGATTTCTATAGCTTTGCTATAATCTTCCTTTGCTTCTGTATAGTTTCTTAACTTATATTTACTTTTTCCTCTGTTGATGTATTCTTCTGCAGTTCGACTACACGATACTAAACAAAGCAACATAACTAAACTTGTAATAACATATGTTCTTTTCATTCCCTAGTTTTATTTAGCCCTAAAGCTATCATTATTTTATATAAAATAAATGGGCGTTACTATGTTTAATTACAAAGCTCTTTAATAAACTCATAAGCTTTTGCACTGCCTAACTCCCCTGCCTTAGAAAAATCTAAACAGGCTTCGTTTGTATCCCCTAAACGAAGTTTTACCATCCCTCTATTAAAATAAGCCTCTGCATTGTTTGGGTCAATTGTTATGACTTTACTAAAATCTGCTATTGTTTCTTTGCTATTTTCTAGTTTAGCTTTTGCAAATCCTCTAATAAGATACGTTTTTGCTTTCTCTGGGTCGATTTTTACGGCTTTATTACAGTCTGCTACTGCTCCTTTATAATCTTCTAATGCAATTTTTACCTCTCCTCTAAAAAGATAAGTGTCTGTATTGTTTGGGTCGATTTCAATGGCTTTGGTATAATCTGCTATTGCTTCTTCATAATCTCCTAAATTCTTTTTCGCTAATCCTCTATTAATATAAGCATCTACATTATTTGAGTCTATTACTATGCCTTTATTAAAGTCTGCAATAGCTCCTTCATAGTCTCCTAAAAGAAGTTTTACCTTTCCTCTAAGAAGATGAGTGTCTGTATTGTTTGGGTCTATTTTAATAGCTTTGTTATACTCTGCTATCGACTCTATATGATCTTTTAATTTATCTTTTGTTGATACTCTACTAAAATAAGTGTCTGCATCGTTTGGGTCAATTGTTACGGCTTTGGTATAATCTGCTATTGCTCCTCTATAATCTTTTAATTCCTCTTTTGCAAGTCCTCTATTAATATAAGCATTTACATTATTTGAGTCAATTTCTATAGCTCTGCCATAATCTACGACTGCGCCTATATAGTCTTTTGAATAAAATTTATATTTTCCTTTATCGATGTATTTTTTCGCAGTTTGGCTATACGATACTAAACAAAGCAATATGAGTAAACTTGTAATAACGTATGCTCTTTTCATTCACTAATTTTTTTTAGCCCTAAAGGTAAGTTATAATATAAGATTTTCTCTCGAATAAACTTAAAACACGTTTTTAAATAAAGAGAGATAAGCAGCTATGCTGCCTCAGGCGTATATCAATTTTCCTTTAGGTTTTGGTATGGTTTTGTTTTTTAGCTTTGTGGTTTCTATCCACTCGGCGATAACTACTTGCACGTTTTCTAAAGCGTCTTTATAGGTTTGCCCGTCTGCCATGCAGCCGGCTAGTTCGGGTACTTCGGCTATAAAAGAGCGGTCGTCTTCACTCCAATACATAATAATTTCATACTTACTTTCCATAACGAGAGCTTTAGTTTGTACTTTACAATTATATTTCTAACTTGCTTTACTTGATATGATGACTCCCTTTTACTCTTTCTTCAAAACCTAAGTGTAGCATAGATTTTTTAAGCCGTTAAAATTAATGTTTTTGTCTGATAATTCTGCTAAAACTTTGTTAAGTGTTTTATCAAATTTACCCATAACACAAATTTATATATTTTTAATATCCGTTAAAACTATTTTTAAGCTAAGAAAAACTAGTCCTAATAAACCCTTTCTCTTTTAGGTGTTCTAGGTTCTTTTTAACTATTTACTGTCTTTACTATTTTGGGGGTTCAAGCTCAAGGATGTGTATGTTTTAAAGCCTTAAACTCTTCTAAAATCTCTATTAATTCGTATATATTGGAAGACGGATTATTAAATAATGTTTTCTCTTTTGCTCTTTTACAGGCATCAAGGTGCTTTTCGTTCAGCTTACCTTTTAACTTGCTATCTAAGGCCCCTTTTTTATAGGTGTTTTTATTTCTATTAGAAAGTTCTTTTCCACATTCGTTAATAGAAATATTGGCAGTTTGATTTTTATAATGCAACAAAAACCAAAGCTCAATACAAGGCGCCGAAACTAATAGCGTTACATTTTTTATGTCTCTAATACGCTTCAAAACATCCTCTCTATCCCCATCATACATCAAAAAAGTTTTATCCTTTGGGTGCTTTGGCTCATCTTTCTTTTTGTTGTTGATTACCTTCTCGTTAATATTAGTCTTAGTAACTTTAGTCTTAATCTTAATGGGAATCCGATATTTATCTTTAAGAAATTCTATATAGGCTTTTTCTGTATCTCCTTCACAAAAAACCCAATACACGGGCTTAATTTTTTTTCCTCTAGAATTTTGCCTTTTTCTCTTACTCATTTAAAAGTGACTTTAGGTTTTCAACAGAATCATCTATATAAGGCACAGCATCGAAACGCCCTTGCAAATAAGCTTTCTCTAAGTTCATAGTGTCTCTAAAGTCCTTATAATCATATAGCGAGTACAAGTCGGTTGAGGCATCTTCTTTTTTGTTTACAAAATAAATTTGGTCTTTTCTAAGTTTCGATAAATCTAAGAGGTTAGTGTTGTGCGTAGCACAAATTAGCTGTGCTTTTTCCCCTGCTTTAAACAGATTAAAAATATACGCCACAATATCGGTGTGCAAGCTCTCTTCTATTTCGTCTATCAACAATATCCTATTGTTTTTAATAACATGTAAAATACTGAGCATTATATAAAATAACTTTATAGTTCCTTTAGATTCTTCGGCAAAAAGATTAAACGCAACCTTAGGGTTGGCTCTGTGATATGTTTTTATCTCCAAACCTTCTTCTTCTATATGTCCAATTTTTATACTTTCAGCAGATGGGTCATGTGTAATCTCAGGCACTTGTTTTTTTATTTTCTTTATTTTAATCTCTACAATGTCGCTATCTGCAATTTGCAATGCTTTTAATAGAAGCTCTTTATAGTTATTAAAAATACTTTCTACATTGGATAAGTTAAAATTATGATAGCCCAGTATAAAAATGCTGTTATAAAAATAGTTGAAAATACTTTTCGCTATATCTCTGTCCATTTGACTTGCCCGCGATATATATAGGGTTTTGTCCGATGTGCTCTCGGCTACATCTAACGGTCTTTTTATTATTCCTCCTCCAAAAGAATACTTTTCTTTTTTTGTATTGCCCAAGCGTTCGTCTCGAGTGAATATTTTTTTTCTCCGCCCATTCGGGTAATAAAATAAACTTTCGGTGACAAAACCATTTTGCATTAACGAAAAAGAATACTCATACTCAATTTGGTTATCCACAAAGCGAACAAAATAATTACTTGGCTTATTTGTTGAATTCCCAAACTTGAACTTTGTAAAACTGAATGTTGTGTTTTCATTATGATTATGAGAGTACGCTATCATTCCACTACAAAAACGAATAGCTTTTATAATATTACTTTTCCCCGAAGCGTTAGCTCCGTATATAGCAGCGATTTTTAGCACCTTTGTACCATCAAACTCTGTTAGGTTATTTTCGAGGGCTTTAGCGTTTTTTGAGTTAATATTAGCCGCTCTCATGTCAAGTACAACTTCGTCCTTAATAGAAAAAAAGTTACTTAGACGTATCTCTAAAATCATTTTAGGTTGTTTTTTTGTAAGTATTTTACAAATAAAGCATATAAAACGCTAAAAATAAAATTTAAAATGTTATTTTATATCTAAACTCTCGCAACTACTGTTATTAATTAGGATGCTTAACTAGTATCGCATAAACATAAGATTTCTCCATATCTCCCCCCAATTCTTGTGTTTTTCTAGCTATTTACTGTCTTTACTATTTTGGGTGTTTTTAGGTTCTTTTTAACTATTTACCGCAACTACTGTTTTGGGTCTTTCAAATTCTATTTTAACCCATTTATGCGCGTTAATTTAGCCTTATTATTAATCTAAATAATTCAAAAGCAATGGAAGAGAAACTCAAAGAAGCACTTAAACAGCAAGGGCTTAGCGAGGGTCTGGCAGATGTGTTACGCATCGCTACCGAAGACGACATAGAGGGGGTTATCAGTTTGCTGAAACCTACTCCTGTTCAAATGGATATTCCTACTTTTTTGGAGTCCGAAGCACTGCAAAACTATGTGAAAGATCATGGGTTCGAAAAAGTTCTTGAACATTCGAAAACACTGCAGTCCGAACACGACAAAAAAGTAACGGCAGGTATCAATTCTTTTAAACAACGAAAAGACACCGCCCAAGAGCCTCCCACAGCAGACGACCAACCCCAATGGGCTAGGGAACTGCAAGAGCGTATGGCGTTTTTAGAAACCGAAAAAAAGCAAAACCTAAGGGTAAAAGAGGCACAAGATTTATTAGAAAAATCGAACCTACCCAGTAGCCTTCAAGCAAAATGGTTAAACAGAATTGACCTTAGCAACAAGGCACCTATCGAAAGCCAAGTAATGGCACTTGAGAAAGAATTTGAAACGCTAAACAATCAGTTTCTAAACTCCAAAAACGGCTTACCCACAGGAGGTATATCAGACGGCACAATTTCCGAAAAAGAGGCAGAAGAAATTGCAGATGAATTAATCTAAAAAAAAAACAAAAATGATAGACATTACAACAAAAACAACAACAGTTAATACGGCAAACGACAGTCTTATAATTGTTAACAACCTAGAGACGCTACCCGGAGGTAGAAGTCTTGATGTAACAGGGTTTACGGACACCGAAATATCGGCCGGACACCTTATCATCAAAAAAATCACAGACAGTACCTACAAGCCATTACCAAAAGACGGCACACTGCCATCGGGCTATGCGTATGTCGGTGTTTTGGTGGCATCGCTAAAAACAGCGAAAGCTACTGCGAGCATTATGACTAGAGGCACCGTAAACGAGGCATACCTCAAATACGCTGTGTCTAGTACCGCAAAAACAGCACTTAGTTTAATCCAATTTATAAAAGTATAAGTTATGGGAGCATCAATTTTTAAAGATTACATAGAAAAAAATATCGTCCCTGTAGCGGATAAAATTACAGAGAAGATAAACGGAAAAACAGGCGAGGTTAAGTTTTACTACAAAAACTATTTGAAGCCCGAGTTATCTGTAAACATGAAATGGTCGTCGCTTTCGACAGACAACAGAACTGTAGTAGCAGATGTGGTTGACCTCGAGTCGGCTTTACCACTTAAAAGTAGAGGAAGTTATTCTTCTCTTACGGGTGATATACCGAAAATAGGTTTGCAAAAAAACAAAAACGCTGCGCAATTGCAAGAGCTTATTATTTTGAAAAACACGGGCAAAAACGAACGTTTTATTGTAACCAAACTTTTTCAGGATTTAGCAGACGGCGTAATTTCTGTTCACGATAGACTCGACTTTATGTTCTTACAAGCATTGTCTAGTGGGGTTACCTCAGTAGAAGACGCAAAGAACAACACGGGGCAATCGATTCGGTTAGATTTTCAAATTCCAGATACAAATCGTTTTGGAGCAACTACTGCAGCCTGGGGAAAACCTACGGCTACCCCCATAGATGATATTGAAGTGGTTAAAACCCAAGCGCGCAAAAAAGGACATATACTAAAGTATTTAATCCTCGACACCGCTTTGTTCTCTAAACTTAGAGTAAACGACCAATTCAAAAAATCGTATGCAGGCAGCCTCAATGTGCAATCTACTCAAGTATTTCGGGTAGGCAAAGAGCAAGCAATGGAGCATTTGCAAAACGAATTTGGACTTACTGTGGTTATTATCGACAAAACCGTTCAGGTAGAGCGCAACGGTACCAAAACGACTGTAGAGCCTTGGGAACAAGGCAATGCAACGTTTACTACTACGCTCGACCTTGGCAGACTTGTCTATAGCGAACTAGCAGAAGTAGATCACCCAGTAGAAGGGGTGCAATATGCAATTATAGACCGTTTTATTTTGGGCTCTATGTGGAGGCACGGCAAACCTGCTAAAGAAAGTACAAGTGTCGAAGCCTTGGCAGTTCCTGTTTTAGAAAACACGGACGCAATTTACATTTTAGACACAGACGAACTAGAAGTAGCAGCTGCAGGCGAAGTAGAAGGCGATACTAACTTTACTATCTATGGTAAAGCCAGAACAAAATCTACGGTAATAGCGGCATATAACAAACTTAGTGTCGAAGATGTAGCAACCACAATTACGGACGCTGCATTATTGAAAGCGATTAACTCACTTTCTAAAGCAAACGAAGCTGCACTTAAATCAGAATTAGGTATCTAATGACAGTTATAGAAGCAATACAAGCGAACCCTGTGTTCTCTTCGGTTTCGGAGAAGCACATTCAAAAATTGTTAGACAACCGCTCTATAAACGGAACGGCTGTCTACAATTCTGGGGCTTTGAAAAACGTAGAACTTATATCGGCAGATGTCTATGTGGACATTGCAATGATGCCCGAATTTAAGGAAGGTCAGTTGTCTTTAAAATACGACAAGGGTCTGTTGCTAAAAAGAGCAAAGGCCATATATGATAAATATAAAGATGCAAAGGCTGCTGACTTACTTAAAAACGGCGTTAGCCCTACAATAACGTTTTCTGAGATATGATACTAGACAGATATCCACATACAGGTGTTATAAAAATTGTAACAGAGACCGAAAGCAAAACAGGTATACCTTCTCTTTCTACTAAAGAAATAAAAGTAAAAGGACGGTACGAACAAACCGCAGTAGGTAAGAACATAGACTATTCGTCTGTGTTCTACACTACTGTACAAAAAGAGGTAAATACTTTTGAGGCAGACGGACAAACTTTTGTTTACGAAAATCGTTCTTTTAAAATTACACACCTAAAGAACAAGCAAACACATTGTGAGATATGGCTAGACTAAAGCACACTATATAACCCAAAGCAAGTACGTACAAAAATTATATAAAGAGTAATTAAATGAAATCTAATATCGAAATTTTAGAAGCACTATACCAAATAGTAAACATAACCAAAGTAACCGATCTAATAGACGGAACGGTATATGTGGGTAATGTGCCAAACGGAAAGGAGACACAAAATATTTCGTTAACGCTCTTAAATAATTCGAGTGAATACTTACAAGTCGGTTTTTGTAATGTCGCTATTCATATTAGAGAAACCACTTCGGGCAGGGCAAACTTATCTAAGTTCAAAGAGCTAAGTTCAATTTTATTAAACATACTAGCAGACGCCTCTTTTGGCGACTACTGGTTTCAGGTAGAAGAAGACAAAGGCATAGTAAAAGACCCGCAAAGGGATAGCATGTATATCTATAACTTAAAATTAAAATTTCAAACATTATAAACATTTAAAACACAAACATTATGGCAAAACAAGACAATATCAGAGGGGTCGAAAAAATCGAAATCGGCGCCGCAGGAGACGGCGTAGTAGGCACTAGCCTAACTACGTTCAAAGGAGATTTAGTAGTTCTAAACTCCATTACCTTTACCGGAACACAAGCGAACGAAGAAACAATCGCTACCGAGGGGTCAGACAATTACCTAACATTAAACACAGGAAGCACACCAGCGTCTTTAAACTTCAAACTCTTGGGAGTTGAAGCGACAAACCTAGTGATGCTTATGGGAGGCGCATACGATGCAGCTACAAAAGAGTGGAAAGCACCAAAAACAGCCCCAGACATTTATCTTTCCGTGGTATTAACTTCGGAGGCTATCGACTCGAAGAAAAAAGTAATTAGCTTACCCTATGCAAAAATAGTAGCACGATATGACGGCTCTATTACTAAAAGTTCTTTGTTGGACTTAGACATAGTTGCCACAGCCAACATGCCTGTTGCAGCAGACGGAACCGAAGGTAACCCGTATTCGATTAAAACTATTTAAATTAACCTAAGGGAGGTATAACCATGCCTCCCTTTTTTTATATCATGGAAACAGAACAACAGCTTATAAATGCGCTAATAGAGAAACCCTCTACATACGATATAGATGTTATTGACACCTCTATGTTGCCTCAAAACCTAAAACGAAGAAAAACAATTTCGTTTACCGTAAAACCACCTACACTCGAGGTATTAGCCAAATGCGTAGTCCCGCTTTTTAATATCCCCAAAGAAATAAGAGAAGCAGAAGAACTAGCACTCGACGAAGCAATAAAGCATCGTAAAGAAATGGCGGAGGTCGTCGCAATTTTGGCACACGGCAAACAAACCGAACACCCTAGCTGGTACGCCGATTTTATTCTAAGTAACATAACCCCCAAAGAACTATACAATCTGTTCTACGAAATAAGCCTAAAGTTGCAGTCCGATTTTTTTTTGAACTCTTTGAAAATTGTAAGTCAGAGCAATCCGATGCAAATGAACACGTAAAACGGTTTAACCCCCACCAGTTTATAGGGAGTATTTGCTCACATTTTCATTTTAGCTACGAGGAGGTATTCAAAAAAATATCGTTTCAAAACCTAATAATGCTTACGTCGGCAATACCTAAATATAACACAGACGAAGAAAAACCAAACCACTTATTTAATATACTCGACGATGAAAGATAAACTAGAAATTGTGTACCAACGGCTACTAAAAGCCAAACTAAACGAAAACATTCTCTGCTCTAAGTTCTGGAAAAACATAGTGCGGCTTAGAAAAAACTTTAGCGAAGATGCCGCATGGCAAATGCTAACCGAACATATTATTTGGATGATCAACACCAAAACAATTAGCACTGCCGACCTACTAGCATGGTTTAGCGAATCGGAGTTGAACACACACCATATCTATTCCAAGGGTAAACATAGGGTGCTAAACGCTAGAGCCACCGCAATAGGCAACGCCAAAATAGAAGCCGTAGGACATAGCTTTATCGTTTTGTTTGACAACGCCCAGTGCAATGCCTATGACACTACTTTTGTAAAAGGATTTAACAACACACATTTTGTGCTAAACAACTGCACAGGCGAAGCTTACGAAAACTGTACATTCGAAGCCAAAGACTTCTCTAAAGTAGAAGCATGGGATAACGCCAAAGGAAAAAAAAGTGGGGCTTCTGTAGTGTTGAAGCGGTAATTATTGCTTAGTAAAATATATTCCGAGGTTACCGTCTAAAAAGGGACCAAATATTTTTAAATCGCCGTCCTCTTCAATAGAATAATTATAATTAACTATAGATGTACCTGCTACCTTGACTATTGTTGTAGTCGCTGGCACAAATTTCATTCGTTGTCCCGACAACAAATAAGCGCCATTCGCTTCTTTTATATCCATTGTGCAAAAAGCGGATTTATCATCTCTCGATAAAGAAAACGTTTCATCTTCATTAAAAACCATAGTTATCGATTTGTAGCATGTAATAACATGTTCTTTAGTAAGGGTATCACTGGCAAAAGAAGCAAAAGTAGCCAATACGTCTATCGAAACAGTTGTACTGGTAGAAACCAAACTAAGGTCGTTGAGCCTCCATGTACCCACAAGAGCAGGATCTACTCCATTACTGTCTTTAGAGCACGATGCCAAACAGACACACACCAAAACTATTATTTTTTTCATATTATATACGCTGTCTTTTTTGCAAGTTCAAAAATAGTATTTTTATGTCGCTTATACGCAATTACTATGCCGTATATTATTTTGTAGAATCTACGAGTGAACCTTGCGTGCTATTCCTTCTTTTTCGTTTCTTTTAAAAACGTATTTATCATATCATCGTCTAGTGTAGAGATTATGCTATTGAGCTCGGCCTCACTTTCAATCATCATAGTCTGAATCTTCGACTTTGTTTTTTTATCAGTAGTAGAGATTGCTTTTGGAACCTCGATAAGTAAATAATATCTATTTTCTTTGGACGTAAAATATATAGCCTTTAGTTCTTGTGGTTTAAGGGATAAATGCTCTTTAGAGCCCTTATAAAAACGAAGTGCATTGCCCGTGTGTTTAGTGTATATTTCTTTGAGCATTGGTCCAATTCTTTTCCGTATAGAAATATCCTTCCATTCTTCGAATACCTCATAACAATCTCTCAAAAAATTAACAAACTCAAGTCTTTCGGCATTCGTATTAAACACAAGAGCGTGACTCCCTTTTTCGTTTAGGTTAAAATAGACTTTTTTATAGTTTTGAGAACTTAATCTGTTTTCAATTTCGACTTTGTATGTATTCCCTAGTAGGTTATATTCTGCATATTCTTCTTGCGAAAAAGACAGTAGAGGAAGTAAGAATAATAGTGTCACTATCTTTTTCATATCATTTTTTTAAATAAAACACCTTCAAAAATAAGGTTTTTTATCAATACACCCAACTAGTCACTGCTACTGCAAAGCAACGGGGTAGCTAAACAACGCTACTAGGGCAAACGATTTCTAAAGGAGTAGCGTGCCAAGTTACCGTTTCTAAAGGTGAGTATTATGGTACCGTAGTCATACACCATAAGCCCGCGACTGTTCATGTAGGTGGACTCGGGCGACCCCAAGGTCTCTAAAAACAAAAAATTGCCATGCCCCTCTCTTATGGCTCTGTCAAGGTGTGCACCCCATATATAGTCGTAGTCGCGTATGCTTTTTTTAAAGTCAAAATATTCATTAAACCGCTTCAATACTTTTTTTAGTAGCCTCTTCCTTTTTTTATCCTCAAAGCCACTTCCTCCATTAATAAAAAGAGGCTCCATACTATACTCTTGGCAAACAATATCAAAGTCAACCTCAACCTCAAACTCGCTTAGAGGTTCGTAAAAACTTAAAACTATTTGAATAACTTTATAATCTTTAAAGTGTAAATCAAAAACTTCATTAATCGAATTAGATTTTTTGGGCATACTTATTGGAGTACCGTCTAAATAAAAATAATGTGTTGATGGAATTTGAGCCATAAGCTCAAGAGAAGAAAGAACAAATAATAACAGTACTATTTTTTTCATTTTCTATGATATAAGTAGCTAATTTAAGAAATCTATCGTCTTTACTGTTCTACTAGGGCAAACGATTTCTAAAGGAGTAACGTGCCAGGTTACCGTTTCTAAAGGTAAGTATTATGGTACCGTAGTCATACACCATAAGCCCGCGACTGTTCATGTAGCTGGACTCGGGCGACCCCAAGGTCTCTAAAAACAAAAAATTGCCATGCCCTTCTCTTATGGCTCTGTCTAGGTGTGCACCCCATATATAGTCGTAGTCGCGTATGCTTTTTTTAAAGTCAAAGTATTCATTAAACCGTTTCAACACTTTTTTTAGCAGCCTCTTCCTTTTTTTATCCTCAAAGCCACTTCCTCCCCTAATAAAAAGAGGCTCCATACTATACTTTTGGCAAACAATGTCAAAGTCAACCTCAAACTCACTTAGAGGCTCGTCAAAACTTAAAACTCTTTGTGTTACTTTATAGTCTTTAAAGTATCTATCAAATATATCATTAGCAGTATTATTCCCTTTAACTATAGGTATAGGTGTGCCGTCTAAATAATAACTTGGATTTTGGGCAAACGAAAGTATAGGAACTAACAAAAGTAACAGTACTATTTTTTTCATTTTCTATGATATAAGTAGCTAATTTAAGAAATCTATCGCAACTACTGTTCTACAACCGTTTAAAAACTAATTATAGCCCCTCTAAAACCTATTTTTACACAAAAAATATGCTATGGCAGTTAAGGGGACGAACACCATTCTTTTTAAACCAAAATTAGATAACAGCAATCTCATAAAAGGGGTTGCTCAGGCAAAAAATCTCATAAAGGGATTAGCGAAAACAGTCCTTAAAAGCAACCCCTATACTGCTATTGCTTCTATGGCAGCAGAAGCATTTGAGAAGGTGGCAGAAGAGGCATATAAATTAGCCAAAGAATATCAACATGCTATGAAGAAGGTGGAGACCATCTCCAAAGCCACCCAAAGTAATTTTTATGCCATATCCTCTCGAGTGTTCGAACTTTCTAAAGTATCTCTAGATGGTCCTGTGGCATTGGCAGAGGCATATTACGAAATTGTCGCTGCAGGACACGACGGGGCAGAAGGAATAAAGGTGCTAGAGACTGCCCTAAAAGCTGCTGTAGGTGGGGTAACCAGCACTACCGCAGCGGCAAAAGGACTCACCACAGTACTCAATGCCTGGAAGCTCAACGCCGAGCAGGTAAACGAGGTGTCCGATGTGCTTTTTACTACCGTAGAACATGGTAATACCACCTTTGAGCAGCTGTCTAGTTCCATCGGCAAAGTGGCACCCTTGGCAGCCTCGTCGGGTGTAGAACTAAAAGAGGTTGCGGCAGCGGTTGCCATACTTACCAAACAAGGGGTACCTACTGCCCAAGCCATTACACAAATACGCTCTGCTATTGAGGGGCTAAATAATAACTTGGGCTACGGCTGGGCAGAGGCCCATAACTTTCAGCAAGCCCTAGAATTGATGTCCCAAAAAGCAGGAGGTAGCCAAGGCAAACTGGAAGAACTTTTGGGTAGTTCCGAGGCAGTTTCGACTGCCCTTGCACTCACAGGCGTAAATGCAACAGAAGCAACAATACACTTTGAGTACATGAGCCGCACCGCTGGGGCAACAGCAGAAGCACACAAAACAGCAGCAGAAAGCGCATCTTATCAATGGGCTCTTTTTGATGAAAAAATTAAGAACCTTACTGCCTTTGAAAGCTTTGGTGGTGTTCTGGCGTTTTTAAGTACTAACGTTGCTAAATTTTTTAATTTCGTTTTGGGCGGAACTAAACAAACAGTAATTGACACGAACAGTATAAACTACGAAGTAGATAAGTATCGGGCAAATATTCAAGGTTTGATACTTGAATTAGGATCTTTATCAGAAGAAGACAAACGCAGGAGTGAGATTATACAAGAAATTCAAAATAAATATCCCAAATTTATTGGCAATATAGATCTCGAAAAAGCAACGAACGAAGAGTTAATATCAATTTTAAATAGAGTTAACCAAGCTCATGAAAAACGTCGTCAATTTGAAAAAATTAAAGCCCCATTAGAAAGTGCAGGAAAGGTAAAGATTGATGCTGAAATAGATTTAGGTAGATTAATCAGCGACAGAGCAAAATTAATAGCGGAAGTTAATACAATATTCGAGGATAATGGCATCAATATTAAAATTGACATAGAAGAATCCCTAGAAGATCAGAAAAGTAAAATAAAAAATGGATTCAAAAAAATTTCAGAACAAAGTTTTAATGGTGTTGGTGGAGCTCAAACTACAACAGTCAGTGGAAAAACATTTACGGTAGGTACTTTTGAAGCTAAGACAGACCAAAATTATATAAAGAGCCTTACCTCATTTTATAAAGGAATAGATTTAGCTACACAAAATACTGAAATTAGTACTTATAGATATAGCACAATATTAAAGGCTTTTGCTACTGAGACTAAAGAGTTATATGATAGTATTTATAAAATTAGTGATGCCAAAGAGATTATTGAAAATTCAAAGTCTTTAGACGAACTCAAAGTATTCGAAAGTTTTGACACCACTGAAATTAGTAAGCTTGCAAGTGCACAAATTAAAGTTGTTGAAGATTTTGAAAAAGTAAAAAGCAAAATATCACAAATAACCAAAGGTGATTTTAAAAATAATCAAGATGCTTTTAAGGCGTATATTGAATCAGAGAATAGATTAATCTCAGAGTTTGCTGCTAAAAGAAAAAAAGAATTAGATGTTAACATAGTCCGAAAGCCAAAGCCTAGAGAATTAACCGAGTTAGAGCTTTTTGAACGCGATGACATTGATGCAGCAAGGCAATATTTTAATGATATGGCATTGGCTGTGCGTCATGGCGATAAACAATTAGAAAATGAGCTAAAAGCAGGAAATCAGCTTTTCGCAAAGTTTGAAACCCTCAACGGTTATTATGACCATCTTAAAAGTGTCAACCAAGGTAACTCCGATAAGCTATTAGCAGTTTATACTGCTATAGATAGACTACCAAAAGAACGGAAAGACGACTTAGAAGGCTTTAAGGCAAATAAAATAGAGGCGGTTGCCACCCAATATGTCGAGGTGCAAAAGCTTATTGAAAACGGGGAACAGCAAAAAGCCGAGGCGCTTAGAAAACAATATAAGCTAAACGAAAAAGACTATATAAGCTACCTAAGAAAGCTGTACGAAACAACAACAGACTATAACGAAAAAAATGTAATAGAAACAAAACTAGCCACTTTTGGGGCTAGCACAGATCCCCTACAAGATTTTAAGGATAACAAAATAAACACAATTCAGCAGCAGTATGCAAATGTAAAACTAGTCACCGATGCCGGAGAAAATGAACTTGCCGAAGATCTAAGGAAAGCGTATGGCCTAAAAGAAGTGGACTATAAAACCCACCTGCGAAAACTCTATGACGCTACCGAGGATTCTAACCAGCGCCTAGCAATACTCAGCACACTCTCGCAAATTGGTGTAAGCATAAACGCCAGCGACCTTGAGATTTTCGATGCCTCTAAAAAGAAAATAGACGAACTACAAAAACAGTTAGGAGGGAAAGATGAAGAGAAAGAAAAACGTATAAAAGAACAAATTGACAACGAAAAGGCAAAGCAAAATGCAGCAGCAAAGCGTATAGAAGAGAGCCTAAGCCTAGAGGATAAATACCAAAAGGTACTAGATAAAAACTCGCGCAAGGATCTAAGAAATCACATAAAAGGGCTAAAGAAAAAGAGAGATGCCGTAGATACGTCTACCAAAAAAGGGCAAAAGGAATATGAGGCATACCAAGCGCAAATTAAAGAGGGGAACCAAAAACTGGCAGAAGATTTCGAGGCAACTGCCCTTAAAGCAGCACAGGCGTTTAGCGGCGCGGCAGACTTGTGGACACAGTTTGGCGGAGACGAAGAAACAGGAAAACGCCTAGAGCAGTTCGCAGGTGTAGCCTCGGGTGCCGCACGCATAGCCTCGGGCGATATAGTAGGTGGGTCGATAGAAGTGCTAAAATCGGCGTTTACCATAGAGGTTGAGTCCGACACCAAAAAGTTTGAGGAGAAGGTAAGAGAGCTCGAAAAAATGGCAGAGGATCTAGAGTATAATGTGTCCAAAGCCTTTGGTCAAAACGAAACAACTTCGAGGGGCGATAAAATAACAAACCTTATAGACCAACAAAAAGAACTTAACAACGCAATTAATGCCGAAGAAAAAGCACGTAAAAAGACTAAGTTTTTGGGTCTTACCGTAGGCGACAAAGGCAGTGGCAGTGGTACCAGTCAAGAAAAACTAGATGAACTTGAAGAAAAACTAAAAGCAACCAAACGCGAAGCCGAAGCCGTGCAAGACGAAATAAACGAGCTGCTTACGGGCACCAGCAAAGCCACTATAGCCGACGAATTGCTCGCAGGGTTCAAAGAAGGGAAAATCGCCGCCAAAGACTTTACCAGCACCTTCGAGGATTTAATGAAAAACGCACTCATCGATTCCTTTAAACTGCAGTATCTAAAAAAGGTGTCCGAAAAATTCTTTAAAGAATTTGCCAAGGCAGCTGATAGCGACAACGACAAAAAGTTCGATTTAAACGCAGGCGAAATAAAGCAACTGAGTAGCAGTCTAAAAAGTGATTTGAACGAAGCCCTACAAGGCTTAAAAAGTTTTGAGAGCATACTTGCCCAAGCAGACATAGAAGGCGGACTGTTTGGCGAAGCGCAAGAAGAAGAGCAAAAAGGACTAGCAGGGGGTATAAAAAGCATAACCGAAGACACCGCAAACGTGTTGGCAGGTACCATAAACAGTATTCGAATTGATATAAAAAACGGTTTGGACATTGCCACTCAAAGCTCCGAGTATTTGTCGCAAATAGCCGTTAACACCGCGTTTAACAAAAACCTAGAACGCCTAGAAACCATTGAACTGAAACTAACCAGTATAGACGATTCTCTCTCGGCATGATACACAAAAAAACATATAGCTATTTTGGACTAACATTACTTAGCGTAAGTGGTGGCTTGGATATGCCCGCACGCTTGGGTAATATTCACTACGACTGGGGTGATACCCATGAGGCTTTACTCCACGAAGATGATATTTTTTGGAAGAAAAGAGATATTACAATTAATGCACTTAGTAACAACGCCCAGCAGTCGATACGCAAGCTAGAAGAACTCCCCAAACTGTTTACACTTTCAACCAGCGAGGGGGATTTTAACGTAAGCCTTTTGAGCGTAACCGAAACCAAACAATACTCAGGCGGCAAGTCGTTGTTTAAACTTACCTTTAGAGAAGACGTACACGAGTTTATTACCATACTTCCCGCAGGTTCTGGTGGAAAAGGGATTTTAATAGATACCCATCACCTAAAAAATGATTTAGGGATAACCGTATCGAAAGTAAGCACCGAAGATAATTTACTAAACCTAAAGCAGTCGCCCAAAACCGTTTTTTTGGCAGACAAAGGGTTGCTAGACAAACGCCCTTTTAGGAAAATTAAACTGGAGTGTCACCACCAAAACACTAACCTAAAACAACATATAGGCATATTAAAACGGTTACTTGCCCAAAGCGGAGAACGGATATTGAGTTATTACAATCGGAGTTTTAAGGTGTTTCTAAGCGAAGGGTTTTCGGTAGTATCAAAAGGATCTACACATAAGATTATACTAAATTTTAATGTGATATACGAACAAGCAAACTTTGTGGCAAAGGGGTTTATCGCCAATGGCTTTATCGGTACAATAGACCCCAAGTTTGTAGCAAGTAATGTCAATTTTATGACTAAAGGATTTACAGAAAAAGGATTTATAAAAACACTATAATCATGGTACAAAAAACAATACGAGATTTTAACAACAAAGAGTTTACGGTGGCAGAAGCTGCCGAGTGGCACAAAGAGCTAAACGACCGCACAAAATCGACCCAAACAGGGTATAACTCGGTGGACGAACTGGCAACCAAAGTAAAAGCCGTAGAAGCGGGTGGACAAACCTTGTCCGATGGAAGTGTAACCACAGCCAAACTTGCCTCGAAAGCAGTAAGCACCGCAAAAATAGCAGATGGTGCAGTAGATACGTTACAAGTGAAAAACGACGCTATTGATTCTTCTAAGATAAAAGACAACGCAGTTGGCGCAGCGGCGTTGAACGTGTCGGGAAATGGAACTACAGGAGAATTATTAAAATCCGATGGGGACGGAAGTTTTAGTTGGGTAACCGCCCCCTCGGTAAGCGTTGGTAGTGGGTCTATCGACTATGCCAAGCTGCACAACGAGTTTAAGGGCAAAACAACCATAACCCCAGCAGCAAGTGTAACTATCGATTTTTCGGCAAACGCTGTGTTTAGATTAACTCCAAATGCAAACACGACCTTAAACATATCCAACCCACGCATAGGCACCAAAACAATAGTGCTAATAGGTAGCGGTACTGCATATTCTTTGGTGTGGAAAGTTACAGGAACAAAAGGAACACCAAGTTTCAATTTAATATCGGGGGAGTTCAAAGGCGATAGCGGTGTGAAATATCTAATATCAATTGAATGTACAGACGATGGTACAAACGAGGAGTTTTGGTACACTATTTCTAAACCCAAAGTATGATACATAAAAAATTAATTGTAGGAGAACCCTTCGTTGACAGAACCGAAGGTGCTATTGTTACCTCTGGGCTTCAGTTACATTTAGATGCTAAAAACCCGCTGTCTTACTCGGGCACAGGCACACAATGGAAAGACCTGTCGGGGAACAACAAACACGCTACCCTCAAGGGCGGAGTTACTTTTGACGGTACCAATGCGTTTGATTTTGATGGTTCCGATGACATTGCCGAAGTAGGCGATTTGGGTGTTTACATTCCGACTTTTACTATAACGATTTGGGCTAATTTGCAAAATTCTGCCCAAAACTTTGATAACCTAATAGACACTAATTTTGATGTAGTTCATCACAATACGGGTCCAAGATTAGCAACAGATATGAATGGTGCTTTATACTGGTTTATGTCTAGTAATACCACGGATTCTTCGGTTTGGGATTTATTACAATCTAAAGGTAACAACCCTTTAAACGTATGGCTTAGCGCATCAATGACACGAACCTCAGGAGGGCTTTTATCAATGTATATCAACGGCGTAGCTAACGTGGCAAACAGAGCAGAAACCTCGGGAGTAACAGGATATATGAGAAATATACATGTGGGAGATGGATTTAAAGGTACTTATGGAATATCGAGACATTTTAAAGGAAAAATATCGAAAGTAATGATATATAACAAGGCTTTATCATCAAAAGAAATACTAGATAATTATAACGCAATTAAACCAAGATTTTTATGAAAGCAATAAAAAACCCAGATGGTACTTTTGAAGTTCCACAAAACCAAGACGTAATAAAACATATTGTTAACCCCGAAAATTTAGATAATACAGTGCTGTCTAAAAACGGTATTTATGACTATGTGCTGCCTACCCTAAAAGAAGGGGAAATACTAGGTGCTTTATACCTTAGTAACAACAAGGTTACACATAAGATAGAAAAAATAATAGAGTCACCCAACGAGGTTTATAAACAAAAGGTGTCGGAGCTGAGAGCCATCAAAGAGTCGTTTTTGTTTGATTTAAGCGAAATAGCGACCAAAAAAACACTGCGAGGCGACACCATATCCCCCGAGCTGAAAACGTTCTTTAAAACCGTTGAAACCATCGAAACACGAGTTGAAAAAGAACTTCAAGAGATGCTACAAAAAAATGACCTTTCAGGGTTAAAAAAGTATAGTTTTCAAAGCAAAGAAGTCGAATGGATTAAAACTAAAATTAAAGCATTTAAACAATGATATTCTATAGAGGTACCAAAAAATTAGTAGAGGTTATTATCGATGATAAAACGGCTTTGAACAAGGCTATTTTGGGTCAAGACTTAATAAAAGCTAATTTTACGCTCGAAACTTTTTTTGCGTTTCAAGTAGGCGACTTTGTCAACTGGCGTGGTAAAAAATATACCATACTAAAAGAGCCTTCGGTAAAAAAAGGGAACGCGGTGTCGTACCAATATAATTTCGACTTAGAGTCCGACCAATATCGGCTATTCAATGCCCTTTATTTATTTGATAACACACCCGAATTTTTTCTGCTAGGCGATGTAAAAAAATTCTTAGACCTGCTTGTAGGTAATCTAAACAGGCTGTCGGGTAGTGGTTATTACAAACTAGGTGCCTACCCTAAGTCGTCTAACAAAAACTTAAACTTTCAAAACAAAACTTGCTACGAAGCCTTGCAATTTATTGCCGACCAATTCGAAATAGAATATTCTTTTTCTGCCGATGGTAAAACCATAAACACCTACGACAAAATAGGAAAAGACACAGGCTTAACTTTTGAATTTAAAAAAGGACTAAGAGATATTGATCGCAAAAAAGTAACCGACAAAAACCTAGTTACAAAACTATATCCGTTTGGGAGCGAAAGAAACATAATAGCCGACTATGGACACAAACGCCTAAAAATAGCACCCATATCGTTAAACGATGACAAGTTTGGAGTTATTGAGGGGGTTGTGAACTTCGATGACGTGTATCCGCACCGTGAGGGTACAGTAAGTAGTGTGGATTCTTCGGATATTTTAAAGTTTAGTGACACTGCTATAGACTTTGATGTAAACAGTCAACTAATTGATGGCGTTGTGGCAAAAGCAACGTTTAACAGCGGAGACCTAACAGGGTATGAGTTTGAGATTAGCTCTTATAACCACACCACCAAAGAGTTTAAGCTGATTAAATATGACGATAAAAACGGGCTTTCTTTACCCAATGCTACTCTAAAGGTAAAGGTTGGCGATACCTATGTGTTGCACGACATAGAAATGCCTAAAAGTTATATAGACACTGCCGAAAAAGAGTTGAAAACCAAAGCAGACCAGTACCTAAAAGAAAACAGCATACCTAATGTAGTTTACGAAATGCAACTCGACTTTGTGCATTTACGCAAGAACCTTAATCAACTTGATGTCGGTGATATAATTACAATAAAAGACACCGATTTTAATATAGATTTTAAAACGCGGATTTTGTCGTTTACGCAAAGTATTGCAAGCCCTTATTTATATAGAATAAAAGTAGGTAACAAAGCTACGGTTTCCTATGCAAAACGGGTGCTTTCTAACCAACTCGAGGTAGAGAATTTGTACCATATAGAACGAAAAGAAAGAGAAGTAGATTATAACCACATACGCCGAAGTTTGAAAAACGCAGATGAGTTAAAAGAACTGGTTTTCGACACCGACGGGTATTTCGATAGAACTAAGATAAAACCGCTGAGTATAGAAACAAATATGCTTTCGGTGGGGTCAAAAAGTCAGCAGTTTATAATTACAGATTTATTGATAGAAGCAAATTATCAAGGGAATAAAGATAAGGTAAGTTGTTCGGGTTCAGAACTGGTACATTTTACTGTAGAAGACAATATAAAAGAATGGACACTAAGCGCAAAGGTATTTACACTTAGCGACACAAAGGCTTATTATATCTACGCAAAATGCTCGAGAAGTGGCACAGGTGGGGTTTTCGAGATATCGCAAAATAAAATAAAGACCGACTCCGACAAAACCTACTATTATTTTTTAATAGGTGTAGTACATTCGGTTAACAATGGAGTAAGAGGCATTAGCCTAACCTATGGGCAAACAACCATAAACGGAAAATTTATAACCACAGGCAGAATCCAGTCGGTAGATGGTTATAACTTTTTTGACTTAGATACAAATCAGTTTAAGTTGGGTAGCTCTACCAGTGGTTTAGACTGGAATGTAACGACCAAAGACCAGTTAACTATCCACGGAAAATTATTGCAAGGGTCTACAGGTCCACAAGGGCCTGAAGGGCCTTCTGGATCAACGGGGTCAGCGGGTCCGCAAGGGCCACAAGGACCACAGGGGCCGGCAGGGCCTCCAGGAATAGCTGGTAGCGCACCAGGGATAGTGTATCGTGGAATTTTCGATGCCTCGAAGAAATATTATTATAATGGTATTAGAAGAGATGTTGTAAAATACGGAAGTATTTACTATCTATACAAAGGTACAGACGGTGCGTCTGGGGCTTGGAGTACCTCGAATTGGGATAGTTTTGGAGCGCAGTTCGAAAGCGTAGCGACTAGCCTTTTACTTGCCGAGAATGCCAATATTGGAGATTGGATAATAAAGGGCGGAAAAATAGCTTCGCAAAACGAATATAATAGTAAACCTAGAGCGCAGTTAGACGGAACGAAAGGAGAAATTACATTAGTTTCTCCAAAAACTACGTATTCATACTCAGGGAGTACCGCTACTTATGAGCAAACACTAAAGCTCGATAGTGTTAATGGTCAATTACTAGCAGAACATACAGGAGATGCAAGCCAAGAATCAGGACGTACTGTAATTGATAGCGAAGGTGTTTTTTCGAAATTTGCAGGAGTTACTGCTGTTGCTCCGTCAACAGGTGTGTCAATAAAAGCATCTATTTATGGGGCAGGAGTAGGTAAACTAAATAAGTCTGCATATAGTTCCGACAATGCAATAGTAGGTGTTGTTGGTAGAGCAACAAATACGTCATCTAGTCCTGCGCCTGCCTATGGAGGTATGTTTTGGGGGTTAAAAACCTACGGTAGGTATTTAAATATACAAACAACTACTGTAAGTAAAAAAATAAGCGGCACAGAAGATTTTATATCGTGCTATAATGACGGCAGCAGAATATTCATAACCCTACCCTCTGACAATTTACATTTTGGTCGCATCGTCTATGTAAAACGAATTAACTCAGATGTAGCAGTTATACCCTCAGGAAACACAAAAATGATTCTTAAACATTATGATACTATCATAAATTTAAATGATGGGGATTGTTTTATGTTTATCTACGATGGTAATTGGATAACCCACAGAATGGTTGGGTAAGCGGTGGCGTTGGTGGTATAACCACTTTTTAATCCCTCTGAAGAGAGTGAAAAAATTGTATTGAGACCTAGTTTTTAACCATTTTTTAATACAGTTTCTTTGTAACTAGTTCTAAAAAGTATTATTATTGTAATATAGATGCTTAACTACATAGACCAACAAAAAACAACAACTAAAAATTCTACTAGAAAATCTTATATGGGTTTTTAAAATATAATCTATAATGAGTTCACAAAAAAATTCTTTAGATGGTATTACCGATTTACCATACGATACTGAGGAACTACGGGTTACACAAAAGACAGTAAGTGCATTGATTAACGTACTAACAGGCAAGGAAGGCGATATTTGGGTTTGCTATTCAGAATCACTAAATACTTCGGGATATGGGAATACTGAAAAGGAAGCCCAAGACTCGTTCTCTCATAATTTTGAAGTCTTTTGCGAATCTTTATTAGAGCTTAAATCCTCGCAACAGCAAAAAGAATTAAAGACTTTAGGGTGGGAACAAAAGAAGTTTGCCAAAAAACAATTTTCCAAAGCTTATGTTGACGAAAACGGAGTGCTTCAAAACCTTACAAACGGCAAAATCCAACCTTTAAGCATAGCTGTATAACACACTATGCATCCTATAAAAACAAAAGATTGGGAGCGGTTTATCGAAGCACATAACTGTAAGTATAAGCGTACAAAAGCATCTCACACCCACTATCAATGTCCAGGATGTTTTAGACCCATAACACATCGACCCAAAGACAAAGAGGTTCCAGTATTACATTTAAAGACTAATTTGAAAACAATGAGACTTACTTTGGACTACCTATATAAATGGCTCGAAGATAATTAACCAACCGTATTATATAGCCACCTTCTCAATATAGGCTTTGCTTCCGCAAAGCCCAACCGCTTCTTAATACAATTTTCTCCGCCCTATTCGAGGGGTTATAAAGTGGCTGTGCCACCTCGCTTCTCGATACAAAAACCATAAACGGTTTTCACTCGAAGTGACAGCTACTTGAAACGACAATACCACTAAAATATCGACTCTGTCAGGTCGAGTGATTCTGAGGTACGAAGAATTGTATCGAGACCTTATCTAATTAGTGATTTTAAAATGTGGCAACGCCACCTTCTCGATACAAAAACCGCAAACGGTTTTCACTCGAAGTGACAGCACTGAATATTCTTTAAAACGTGACCGTGCCACCACCTTATTAACCCTCTTATTCAGAGGGTTTTTTTATACCATTTTACTGCCAAAAAAGTGATAGTAACTCAGCCCAAATACGGTCTAAGTTTGTGTTATAAAAGTACTTTTTAGTGTATATCAAAAGGTTGCCTTTTTAAGAAATAATAGCAATTGGACGAACTCAAAAAAAAGAGGGGTATCTACTCAGTAAGAAGGCACCATTTGACAACACAACACAAACATTATTAATTAAAAAAAACAAAAAAATGAAAACAACAAGAACAACAAAAACAAAACTACTTTTAATAGGACTTGTCCTATTTGGTACAAGCATTCTGTGGGGGCAGAACTGTGGAACGCCAACACCGAAATACCCAAGAACTTTTTCGCAAACATTTCAGCGAGGTATAGATACAAACGAAAAGGTTTGTATTAACATATTTTTTCATGTGGTGCGAAAAGACAATAAAAGCACGGCTTTTACTACTCCTAGTTTCAATGCTATTATAGCTAATCTCAACAAATATTTTAGCCCACACAATATTACATTTAAAAATGCGGGTAACGATTTTATTGACGAAACAGATTATTTAGTTATTGATAATGAAGATGAAGGGAAAAAATTAGCCGCAAATTTTAATAAAACTAGTGTAATAAACTATTATATAGTAGAAAAATTATGGGAATTCGAAAAAGATAAATATGTTGGCGGAACTGCTCTTACTATTCCATCAAATAACGTAATAGTAAATTATACCCAAGTTTTAAAAACAGCTTCTCCTCACGAGTTGGGGCATACCCTAGGTCTATACCATACATTTGAGACATATTTTGATGTTAAAAATGCAACTAGTTCTAACTGTACTAAGACTGGTGACTTAATTTGTGATACCCCTATTGACCCTAACAAACCTAATAATGTTCTTAACTGTATATATAATTCATATGCAAGTTCAAACCCACCTTTAGTAAATAATATTATGTCTTATTATTCGGACAAATGTCGGGATAGGTTTACCGAGGGACAAGTACAACGAATGCATAGTATATTAAAAACCGCACCTGAATTAAACGGAATACAAAGCAATTCGTGTGTTGCGATTTCGGAAATAGGCGAGTTGTGTCCTTTGCAAAGTAAAAATGTGATTTTAACTAATTGGGATGGACAGACTGTAACTTGGAGTTCTTCGGCAAATGTTAATATACTTTCTAGTTGCAATGGAATTGCCAAAATACAAGCTACAAGTACTTCATCGGGTAGTGCTTGGATAAAA
Source organism: Candidatus Arcticimaribacter sp. (assembly GCA_965277835.1). GTDB lineage: Bacteria > Bacteroidota > Bacteroidia > Flavobacteriales > Flavobacteriaceae > Arcticimaribacter. The sequence continues at coordinate 1,143,606 of OZ255841.1, forward strand.
GCATCGCTAAGCGATAATACTGTATTGCAAAAAAACTTTAATGTAAGTAACCCTCCTAATAATTTACGAATTACAACTACAGGCAATGGAGCAACTCTCTTTACTAATACTTGGCAAGAGTTGATTGGACTTGGAGCTACTTTAGGAGAAGAAATCGAGTGGAAAATTGTAAGTTCATCCGTGTCAAGCCAAAAAAATGGTTCGAACTCTATTTTGGTTTATCCCACAAGCACTACACCGGCAACTGTTAGTGTGGGCGTTCGAACAAAAAACGAATGCGGATATAGCGATTGGAATTATCAAAAATTTACCATTAAAACTCCAAGCGCAGGGACTGGGGTAGCACACAGAGGAGGATCCTCATCTTGTACTACGCCCTTAGTTTTTGATAAATTTTCGGGTGATTTTAAATCTAATTATACCACACCTGTTTCGGGGGCTTCATCGCATTCAATACAATTAATTGATTATAATACATATGTAGGTACTGTTAATGCACATTTTAAAGAAAAAGGTTTAAAAATAGTGAAGCTTTCAATTTATAGTATACAAACTAAGTTAGCTATTACTGCAGACGGTAGTTATAAAGATTATGGAGCAGTAGATGGGACAGTATATGGGCCTTATCCAAAACCTTTTGTCTGGACAGGAAAAGCATCTGACTTCAAAGCAGTAATAACTCCCCGATCTCCATGGGAGCAACTTACGGTAGGTATTACCTTTAAGAATAATGTTTTGAGTTATCAAAGAAACTATCATATGGGGTATTTTCATATAAAGGCTATTATAGAAAATAGTAGTGGGGGACAGTTCGAAATGGCAATATATAATGGACATAAGCCATTTCAGTTATAAGATATAACCACAACACACAACAAAAAGCACCCCTTAGGGGTGCTTTTTTAGTTAGCGGGTGGCACGTTGCTTTTTATTATCTTGCTTATATGAAAAAACCGTATTTACTCTTAGCCATAGTTCCGTTTTTTGTAGGTTGTAATAAAGATACTTCCACAGCATCTGACGATGCAATAGTTATATGTGCTGCAATATCGGGTGACAAAGCAAACTCCATATATGGTATTTGGAAGCTAGTCGAAAGACACTCTGGCGCCCTTGGAGGATTTACTAAAGATGGATTTATTAAAGCTGAAAATGGATATACAATTACTATTAAACCCAACGGGACTTTTAGTTCAACAGAATACACAATAAACTATCCTAATTGTACTACGGGTACAGCTACGATGACGACAGATTTACTTACTTTAAAATATGAATGTAGTGACCTTACATCTACTGCTGTGTATAGCTATACGTTTATAGATAGAAAACTTGAATTACAGCCACGTAGATCGCCATCAGGCGGTACATGTTTTGACTTTTGTGGAGAACGTCTATGCAAACAAGCGCTTATCGATTAGTGTTTTTAAAATGCGGCTATGCCGCCAACACCACTTTTTTAAATAAACAACTAGTACGCCTTTAAAAAATAATAGTATCATTAAATTTATAATTATTACTTTTGATACTATCAAGCATTTAGAAATGACTAATTATAAAGATTTTATAGGTATTGATTCTAATATTAGGTTTGGAAAACCGATTATTAAAGGTAGCCGTATTTCTGTGTTCGATGTATTGAACTGGTTAGCAAACGGTATGACAAAGCAAGATATTATCAATGATTTTCCCGAACTAGATGATATAAAAATTAGGGCGTGTTTGTCTTATGCTGCACACAGAGAAAAAAGTTTAATAGTTGTTTCGTGAAACTACTTTTTGACCAAAACATTTCTTTTCGTATTACAACATATTTTAAAGACTCTTATCAGGTTAAGCAACTTGGGTTAGAGAATAAGACCGATTTAGAAATTTGGGAGTTTTCGAAAAACAATAACTATGCTATTGTAACTTTTGATTCTGATTTTATTGACATGGCTAACTTAAAAGGGTGTCCTCCTAAAATTATTTGGCTGAGATTTGGAAACTCTACTACAAAAGAAATAATTAAAATTTTAAAACAAAAAGAACAATTAATTTTTGAGTTTATTAATAATGAAGAACTTCAAGAGTTAGCTTGTTTAGAGGTTAACTAACCCCTCGAAGAGGCATACTTGAATACTCTTTTAGAACGTGGCTGTGCCACCTCGCCTCTCGATACAATTTTCTCCGCCCTCTTCGAGGGATTATAAAGTGGCTATGCCACCTTCTCGATACAAAAACCGTAAACGGTTTTCACTCGAAGTGACAACCCAAATATTCTTTTTAGAACACTACCCGCTACTGCCAAAAAAGTGAGAGTAACTCAGTCCAAATCTCCACTAAGTTTGTGCGTATATGAAGACAATAGAAGTAGCCCTATCGCAATATGGCATAAAAGAAATAAGAGGCGAAAGCGACAACCCCGAAGTGCTAAAATACTTCGACGCCATAGGTTTCGACGGTAAAGCACTAAAAGACGAAACCGCATGGTGTAGTGCGTTTGTTAACTGGGTGTGCAAAACCTGTGACCTACCCTACACAAGACGACTAAATGCCCGTAGCTGGCTCGAAATTGGTTTGCCAACCACAAACCCCAAGCAAGGAGATATCGTTGTTCTATGGCGCGAAAACAAACGCGGCTGGAAAGGGCACGTCGGGTTCTACATAAGAGAAACCAAAACCCACATATATCTCTTGGGAGGCAACCAAGGCAACCAAGTGCAAATTGCACCCTACCCCAAAACCAGATTATTAGAATATATAACATTTAAACACACAGACTATGAAAAAGAAATTTAAAGACACCACCGTAGGCAAAATAATTATCGGAGCAACAAGCCTTATCCCTGGTGTGGGCGAACCATTATCCGAAGTATTAAAAGGTGTAGCAACACCCCTAGAGGCACTAAAGCACATTCAAGAAAGCGGTTTGCCCAAAGAGGACAAATATAAGCTGACCGAACTGCTTATAAATGCAGACGCCGAAGAGCAATCGAATATTACCAAACGTTGGCAAGCAGACCTAAGCAGCGACTCTTGGTTGTCAAAAAACATTAGACCCCTAATATTAGCGTTCTTTAGTTTAGCTTACGTTATCGGGTGGTACTTCGATTATGACACAATTAACATAAACTCGATAATGTTGCTTATTCTCGGTGGCTATTTTGGTGCTCGAAGCATTGAAAAAGTTATAAATAACCGCTACCCCTACCAAAAGCAAAAATAATCCTTATTAAAAAAAGGGTTTTTCAAAACGTATAGGTTTACGTTTGGTCTTAATAGTAGTTTTTCAATATAATTCCTTGCTCTAGGTTTTTTTTGAAAATTTAAAATAGGGTCTTAACAAAAGGTTAACAATCTATTTTTTAGTACATTTAGTCCACAAACAAAACACTATACTATGAAAAAAATAACATTATTTCTTTTAACTCTAGTAGTTATGCTGTCTTGGAATAATCTTGACGCACAACGAAAAAGTAAAACACCAGAAAAAAAAGAGTCTAAAACGTCTTTAGATGCTTTTAAATTTAGACATCTTGGTCCTGCTTTTTTATCTGGAAGAATAGCGGAGATAGCTGTTCATCCGCACAATGATAATATATGGTACGTTGCGGTAGGCTCTGGAGGCGTATGGAAAACTGAAAACTCGGGAACGACATGGAAGCCTATTTTTGATAAAGAAGCATCTTATTCCACAGGTTGTATAACCATTGACCCTAACAACCCTGCGCGCGTTTGGGTAGGAAGCGGTGAAAATGTAGGAGGTCGCCATGTGGGTTACGGAGACGGCGTTTATTTAAGTACCGACAGTGGTGCCACTTGGAAGAATATGGGGCTTAAAAACTCCGAACATATTTCAAAAATAATTGTACATCCCAGTAATTCAGATATAGTTTGGGTCGCAAGTCAAGGCCCACTTTGGAAAAAAGGTGGTGAGCGCGGTGTTTATAAAACCGTAAATGGAGGTAAAACATGGAAACGTGTTTTAGGAAATTCTGAATGGACTGGTGCAACCGATATAATGGTTGACCCAAATAACCCTAATTTAATTTATGCCGCTACATGGGATCGCCACAGAACCGTAGCTGCTTATATGGGCGGTGGTCCAGGTTCGGGAATCCATAGATCTACAGACGGAGGAGACACATGGGAAAAACTAAGCACAGGACTACCTAAATCTAATATGGGAAAAATTGGCTTGGCAATGTCCTATCAAAAATCGAATGTTATATATGCAGCAATAGAGCTTGACAGAACCACAGGCGGCGTATATCGTTCGGAAGACGGCGGAAGCTCTTGGAAGAAAATGTCCGATGCTGTTTCTGGGGCAACAGGTCCACATTATTATCAGGAACTATATACAAGTCCTCATAAATTTGACCGCTTATACTTGATGAACGTACGTGTGTTAACCTCGGAAGATGGAGGTAAAACATTTACACAATTAAAAGAAGAAAAAAAGCACTCGGATAACCATGCGCTAGTCTTCAAAAAAGATGACCCCAACTATTTGATGCTTGGTACAGATGCCGGAATTTATGAATCATTCGATTTGGCTGATACTTGGAGGTACATCAAAAATTTACCGCTTACACAATTCTATAAAGTAGCCGTAAACAATGCAGAACCTTTTTATCATATTTTTGGAGGCACACAAGACAACGGCTCTGTCGGAGGCCCTTCTGCTACCGATGAACAAGAGGGTATTGCTAACAAACATTGGTACAAAACATTGTTTGCCGACGGGCACCAATCTGCAACCGACCCCGAGTATAACGATATTATTTATGCAGAAACACAACAAGGCGGGCTACACCGCATTGATCTAACATCGGGCGAGCGTGTGTTTGTACAACCTCAGGCACAAGAAGGAGACCCCTTTGAACGTTTTAATTGGGATGCTCCAATATTGGTTAGTCCACATAACCCTGCACGCCTCTATTTTGCCTCTCATCGGGTTTGGAAGTCAGAAAGCCGCGGAGATGATTGGACCTCCATTTCTGGGGATTTAACTAGAAACGAAAACCGTATTGAACTCCCAATAATGGGACGTAAACAAAGCTGGGATAATGCTTGGGACGTAGGTGCTATGTCCAATTATAATACAATTACATCGTTGTCCGAGTCTCCCATAACAGAAGGGCTACTCTATGCAGGAACAGACGATGGCTTTATTCAAGTGACACAAAACGGAGGCGCGCAATGGAACCGCATACCAGTAACCCGTTTAGGGATTCCTGACCGCTCTTTTGTCAATGATATTAAAGCGGATTTATACGATGCAAATACGGTCTATGTTGTTTTAGACAACCATAAATCGGGGGACTTTAATCCTTATATTTTTAAAAGCACCGATTTGGGAGCGACCTGGACTTCAATTAGTAGCAACCTACCAAAACGCACCTTGGTTTGGCGTATTGTTCAAGACCATGTAAACAAAGATTTGTTTTTTGCCGCTACCGAGTTTGGGGTTTATGTAAGTATGAATGCTGGTAAAGCATGGCAAAAATTACCTGGCACACCTACGCTACCGTTCCGCGATTTGGTTATACAAAAAAGAGAAAACGACTTAGTTGCAGCCTCTTTTGGTAGAGGTTTTTATGTACTAGACGATTATAGCGCACTAAGAGAAATGACCGCGGATAACCTAAAGCAAAAAGGAAAATTATTTGCCCCTAGAACTGCCAAATGGTATATCCCCAGAAGTAATATTGGAAACACAGGAGCAGATTATTTCTTCTCTAAAAACCCAGAATTTGGAGCCGTGTTTACGTATCATCTTGCAGATGATTTTAAGACCACAAAAGAGACACGTAAAAAGACCGAAAAAGCACTAAACAAAAAGAAGCAAAATGTGCCTTTCCCAGGGTGGGATGCCTTAGACAAAGAAAGCCTAGAGAAGCCCGCTAAGGTGCTTTTAACAATTCAAGACCCTGACGGGAATATTGTTAGAAAAATTCGCGCTAAGGCTAAAAAAGGAAGTCATCGCATTGCTTGGGATTTAAAACACTTTAACCCTTTTGCTATCCCCGAAGACGGAAAAGTTAAACGCTCTAATTTTAATTCTGGTGCGCTTGCAATTCCTCAACAGTATAGTGCAACCTTATATCTCGAAAAAGATGGAGAGGTTACCCAACTAGACGGCCCCGTGTCTTTCGATGTAAAGCCAATACGAAAAGGTGTACTCAACGGCGTGTCTTATGAGGCTTATGACAGCTATCGGGAGTCTTTGAGCAGTTTAATCAAAAAACTCGATATGCTAGACGATGTTTTAGAGCGCAGCGAGAAAAAAGTTACTGCCTTAAAAACGGCTCTAAACAACTCGGGTATTGCTCCTGTTGAAATGAGTAAAAAAATTGAAGCAATTCGCAATGAAATTATCGCCTTAAAATATTTAACCAAAGGAAGTCCATCAAAATCTGAAATCGGAGAACGAAACAATCCTACAGTTCAAACACACCTTTGGGCAGCTTTCCGTGGCATGCGATCTACTTATGGCCCTACGCCTATGCACCAAAAAAGCATGGCTCTGGCTCAAAAAATGTCTGCCGAATTAGAGCAAAAGATTGGAGATTTAAGTAATACTAAAATTGCTAATTTAGAACAAGAAATGAAAGACAAAGGCATTCCATATATTAAAGGACAAGGGATGAATTAAATAGGACGTTATAAGACTTAGACTAACATGAATTTTGTTAACATTAAGGGTACAAAAATTGATCCTGTAACATACACTAAAGGGATGCTTGCTAAGCATCCCTATATTACCATTCATGTAGGGACAGACTCTCAAAGCATTGCCAAACAAACCCGATACGCAACGGTTATTGCCTATCGGCTTGGCAATCAGGGGGTACACTATATTTTTCATAAAATAGGCGTTCCAAAAATTAAAGACTTATGGACACGTTTGTGGAAAGAAACTGAAATGAGTATTGATATTGCCGAAAGAATAAAACACGAACTAAACGTCAACATTCAAATAGATATAGACTATAACGAAAACAAAAATTTCAAGTCAAATAAACTTGTAAATGCATCGCGAGGCTGGGTTAACTCTTTGGGGTACAAAGTAAACATGAAACCTAATATTCAAATTGCTACACATGCCGCCGACCACCATTGCAAATAAATCTATTTATTACCTTAAAAAAAAGCGCTTTTTATACCTCTTCAAAGTTCAATAAATCAACTTAAATAATATATTTGCTTTTGTTAAAAAATTAAAATAACTGCTATCTATGAAAGCCTTTATATTTGACCTCGATGGGGTAATAGTTGATACTGCCAAATACCATTTTATTGCATGGAAAAGTGTGGGCGAAAAGTTCAACTACACCTTAACACACGCTCAAAATGAGCAACTTAAAGGCATTAGCAGAGCCGATTCGCTAGACCTAATTCTTGATTGGGCAAACGTAACCCTTACGGCTGAAGAAAAAGAAATTAGGCTACGAGAAAAAAACGAACACTACCTTCAACTTATCGAAGAACTAAAAGAGGACGAAATTCTCCCTGGTGTATTGCTCCTACTTAATTTTGCAAAAGAAAATAAAACCCCTACTGCTCTTGGTTCTTCAAGTAAAAATGCCATTCCTATTCTTCAAAAATTAGGGCTAATGCATTACTTCGATACTATTGTTGACGGTACGCAAGTAACCCACTCTAAACCCAACCCCGAAGGGTTTTTGCTATGTGCTAAAAACCTAAATGTGACTCCAAGCCAATGTATTGTTTTCGAAGATGCCGCCGCCGGAGTTATAGCCGCCAAGTCCGCCGAAATGACTGCCATTGGCATTGGAAACCCTATTGAACTTGAAGCTGCAGATTATATTTTTGATAACCTTGGCGAAATAGACATCAATTTTATTAATACCCTACTCTAGTAATAATGAATGCCGCACACTACTCCGAAGACCCTTGGAAGATTATTGAAACAGGGTGGAATCCAAAAAACGTAAAAGCATCGGAAAGCCTTTTTAGTATTGGTAATGGGGCAATGGGGCAACGTGCAAATTTCGAAGAAGATTATTCTGGAGATAGTTTTCAGGGGAGTTATATTGGGGGCATTTATTACCCCGATAAAACACGTGTAGGATGGTGGAAAAACGGCTACCCCAAATATTTTGCGAAAGTCTTAAATGCACCTAATTGGATTGGTATTCACATTAAAATAAACGGGCAACCCTTAGACCTTAACAAGTGTGTTAAAATTGAGCATTATAAACGGGTTTTAGATATGCAAAGTGGGGTGTATAGCAGAACTTTTGAGTGTACACTTAGCAACAATACTAGTTTGGCAATTGAAAGTACGCGTTTTCTATCCCTCGACCAAACGCACCTCGGAGCAATTCAATATAAGGTTAAGACACTAAATAAAGATATTGAAATAGAAATTAGCCCGTACCTCGATGCAGGAATAACAAACCAAGACAGTAATTGGGATGACCAATTTTGGGGCATAGACACCATAAAAACAGAAGGTAACCAAGCGTTTATACACACGCATACGCTAAAAACAAACTTTAATGTCTGTACCTATATGGCATCTAGTGTTTGGCTAGAAGGGCATAAATTAGAGCATAACCCAATAGCGGAAAACACAGAGCAAAAAGCGGTTTTAAATTATACACATTCTCTTAAAAAAGGGGCGCAAATTACGCTTATCAAATATGGTGGGTATATAACCGATAGAAATCACCCAAAGAATACACTCGAAAAACAAGCACAACTAGAGTTGCAACAAGCCCAAACCTTGGGTTTCGAAACCCTGCTGCAGAACCATAAAAAGCAGTGGCAAGACATTTGGGAGCGTGCCGACATTACTATAGAAGACGACACAAAAGCACAGCAAGCTATTCGGTTTAATATTTTTCAGCTAAACCAAACCTATACAGGTAACGATGCAGGGCTAAATATTGGACCCAAAGGGTTTACGGGAGAAAAATATGGCGGGAGTACCTACTGGGACACCGAGGCCTATTGCATCCCTTTTTATATGGCTACCAAAAAACAAGAGGTCGCAAGAAACCTGCTAACCTACCGCTACCAACAACTAGGTAAAGCCATTGAAAATGCCGAAAAACTTGGATTTTCTAAGGGGGCTGCCCTCTACCCTATGGTAACTATGAACGGCGAAGAATGTCATAATGAGTGGGAAATCACCTTTGAAGAAATTCACCGAAACGGTGCCATAGCCTTTGCTATTTTTAACTACGAACGCTATACGGGCGACCTAAGCTATATCCCCGAAATGGGGCTCGAGGTACTAATTGCAATTGCGCGTTTTTGGGCACAGCGGTTTACTTTTTCTACACCCAAAAACGGCTATGTAATGTTGGGGGTAACTGGTCCTAACGAATATGAAAACAACGTAAATAATAACTGGTACACAAACTATATTGCGCAGTGGTGCCTAAACTACACGGCGGCGCAAATACACCGAATACAACAAGAATACCCAGCAGACTACAAGCGCATTGCTACTAAAACCAACCTACAAGACGCTGAGTGTAGTTTTTGGACGGAGCTTGCAGCACAGGTATATTTCCCAGTTGATAAAGAACACAAAGTGTTTTTGCAGCAAGACGGGTTTTTGGACAAAGAACTTACGCCTGTGGCGCTACTAAACCCAAACGAGCGACCCATTAATCAGCATTGGTCTTGGGATCGTATTTTACGCTCGCCCTACATTAAACAAGCCGATGTATTGCAAGGGCTTTACCTTTTTGAAAACCAATTTGACCTCGAAACCATAGAACGTAACTATAATTTTTATGAGCCGTTTACTGTGCACGAATCGTCCTTATCGCCTTGTGTACACTCCATATTGGCGTCGCGACTTGGCAAAAAAGAAGAAGCCTATGCGTTTTACCTAAGAACATCGCGCTTAGACCTAGACGACTACAACACCGAAGTAGAAGAAGGCTTACACATAACCAGTATGGCAGGCACATGGATGAGTATTGTTGAAGGCTTTGCCGGTATGCGTGTTGCACACAATCAACTTTCGTTTCGCCCTAGCCTACCCACTGCATGGAAAAGCCTTGGGTTTAGAGTAAATTTTAGAGATACTGTCTTGTCTGTTAAATTAACCACAAAGGCTATTCATTTCGCCACAGCAAACCAAGAGCATTTAACAGTTGCCGTAAACGAAAAAACGTATAACATTAACGGTAGTTTAGAGGTAGAACTATAAGTTTTAAGAGGTTTCTTCTTGGCATATTTTAAGCCAAACTTTTTTCATTTTATCTACTTGCTTTGCAAATACCTCTAGAATGTTAGCCCTGTGCGTATCATTTGTAAATAAGTCATTATATATATCATCATAAAAACCCTTAGCAACATTATAGCCTTCATCAGTGCGATATTCACTGGTATCCATATATACCCAATATTTAGTTGAATTTATCTTTGTACCTGGTAGTTCCTTTTTAAACTTTTCTTTCAATTCTTTACCCAATTCTGAGTTACCATAAACAAATGCACCACATAAAAATTTACGATTATTATATGTGTTTTTACGAGGACTCTGTATCTCTACATGAAAAGATACTTTTTCCCCATTCAGAAAACACCCCGCCTTACTCGTGTCATCGCCTTTATACATAAAGCCGAAATTATCATCATTTGCGTTTTCAAAAGGAACTTTTGTGTCTATGTAAGTAACACAGTCCCATTCTTCCTTACCAAGTTTTTCATATAATTCTTCTAAGAATTTTTTTCGAGGGATATTCCTTTTTTTATTTATCTTTTCATTTTCTATCGTTTCTAAGTACCCTAATAATTTTCTTATGTCTCCTATAATCTCTTCAAAGTCCTTTCCTTTAGAGTTCTTTTTTAAATACGATTTAATTTCTTCTTTCATTTGATGTTGATTCGAACGCAATAAAAACATACCATTTAAATGGTCAATATATTGGTGTGTCGCGCTTATTAATAATTCTTCTTTAAGTTGACATTGGGGTAACACATCTTCTTTTAACCAAGGTAATATATGGTCTCTATAATTACATTCGATAAATCTCTTGCAAAGCTCCTGTCTCAATTCAACTGGCATGCTCGATTCAGTAACCTTTTTACGTCCCAAACTTGTTAAATATATGACGTATATTTCTTCAGGTGGATATTCTTTTTTTACAGTTTTGACATACCCATCAATTTGTTCTTCTTGGTCTTTTGCATTGTGAATTTTATTTTCAATTATTACCGCATAACCATCATCCCTAATTAAACAATCAATATATTTTTCCCCAGCAGTAATTGTTGATTTTTTTACCTCTTTTTCTATTCCAACACGATTTAAAAACGCTTGTAAAAATGGAAAACCATTTTGGTTTTTATAGGACAAAAGTTTAACCAAAAGTTTACTGTGAGCATTCTCATTAGTCTTTAGTTCATCCATTAGATTAAAATGATACGGAAGTTTACTTTCAAGTTCGGCTATCTTATCTACTAACCCAAATAAATATTCTATGTCACTCATTTTTATCTCTTGCTTTAATTCCTTCTTTTTTATTATCGGGTAATCCATCAAAAAGACTATTAACCCTTTTGGGGGAATCAATCATCTGTTCAACTATTATGTTAACTAACCCAAAGAGCCCTATAACAGTTTCAGGATTATCAGTATCAATCTGTCCAGGGTGTACAGCATCATTCCCCGTAACCCTAACAACGTCTAGTGCTTTTTGAACCTTTTCAGAAAGACCTTTGCTTACTAAGTTTCCAATATCTGAATTAATGTTTTTCCCTTCTTCTCCTAATTCTTTCATCAATTTTTGAATTGCTAACCTGAGTAGAGCCGCTGCTCCACGCGGTGATTTAGAGTGTATTGAGGCGGCTTCTTTATATAACTTTAAAATGCTTTCAGGCATTTCAGGATTTGGAAACGGTGCATTGCCATTATCAGGATATAGTAATTCATTCCATAACCATATAGTATATTTATCACACGCAACGCAAAGCCCAGTTCTAATTGCGTAATATTCACCTGGAGAAGTAAAATTAAAATTAAGTGGTGCTTCCTCCCATTTCTGTCCAGAAAGCACGCCACAATGTGGGCATGTAAAAGATTTTAAAAAGGGTTCTGGTGCTATATAACTCATTGTTTTAATAATATATTATCTAAATATAAGTAAACCCTTTCTATAAAAGGCAGTAAGGTTTTAAAAAAAGAAAAACCGATTTTAGCAATACTATCTAAGATTTTTTTATCTTGAAAACAAAACTAAACCTGTGATGAAAAACATATTTCTTTCTCTATGTATTATAGCCGCTTTTGGGCTAAATGCACAAAAAAAACACGCCACGTATTTAAATGCTATCGACGACAAAGCCGACTCCTATTCGGACATAGCGCAAACCATTTGGGGGTATGCCGAAATGGGCTATCAAGAAGTTAAAAGCAGTGCGTTGCTACAAGAAACACTTGCTAAAGAAGGCTTTAAAATCGAAAAAGGCATTGCAGGTATTCCGACTGCTTTTTCGGCAACCTTTGGTACAGAAGGTCCTATAATTGCTATTTTAGGGGAGTACGACGCCTTACCTGGTTTGTCGCAAAAGAATGTGCCTTATAAAGTGTCTAACGACACACGTGCAGGGCACGGCTGTGGGCATCACCTCTTTGGAACTGCCTCCGTTGCAGCAGCTATTGCGGTGAAAGACTATTTGAAAGCCACAGGAAAAGCAGGGATAGTAAAATTCTTTGGTTGCCCTGCCGAAGAAGGTGGCTCAGGAAAAGTATATATGACCCGTGCGGGGCTCTTCGACGATGCAGCGGTTGCGTTGCATTGGCATCCTAACAATAAAAACGCGGCAAACCCAGGGGCAGCCTTGGCAAATAAATCTGCAAAGTTTCGTTTTTACGGTATTTCGGCACACGCTGCTGCAGCACCCGAAAAAGGACGCTCGGCACTCGATGCTGTGGAGTCTATGAACTATATGGTTAATATGATGCGCGAACATATTCCGTCTAGTGCACGAATACATTATGTAATTACACGCGGAGGGGATGCTCCAAATGTGGTTCCAAATTTTGCAGAAGTATATTACTATGCCCGACATAATAGAAGAGATGTGGTTATCGATATTTTTGACCGTATTATTAACACCGCCAAAGGTGCTGCCATGGGTACAGGTACAACTATGGATTTTGAAATGATTGGAGGCACACACGAGCTATTGCCCAACGAGGTATTACAAAAATTAATGCACGCTAGTTTATCGCAAATAAATGGGTTTGAGTACAATGCCGAAGAAAAAGAGTTTGCCGAGAAAATTTCGGAAACCCTAAACAAACCTTTAAACACAAAATATGTAACTGGAGTTCAGCCCTATGACCCCAACGCGCTTCCTATGGGTTCTACCGATGTAGGCGATGTAAGTTTTGCAGTGCCAACAGCAGGGATGGGTGCCGCGACTTGGGTACCAGGAACAGCCGCACATAGCTGGCAAGCTGTTGCCTCGGGCGGAACATCTATTGGTAACAAAGGTATGCTTGTCGCTGCTAAGACCTTAGCACTAACGGCTTTTAAGCTAATAGACAACCCCAAAATTATAAAAGATGCACAAGCCGAGTTTTTAGAAAAACGAGGCGCAGACTTTAAGTATATCCCTTTACTGGGTGACAGAGAGCCTGCCTTAGACTATAGGAATTAAAATTTAATGTTTCTCTAGCCCTACGGCTTCGCTTTTTGCAAATAGCAATGCTTTTACTTTCTTAGAAAGCCAAAGTAGAGTAATCATATTGGGTATTGCCATTAGGGCAAAAGACAAGTCTATAACACCTATAACCAAATCTACGGTAGCTACTGCCGAGAACACAATGCTAACGATATAAATATAGTTATACCAATGCCCCCACGATAGTTTTGTTAAATACCCCAAACATTTAACACCATAGTACGAGTAGGTAAACAGTGTTGATATTCCGAAAACAAATACAATTAGTAATAATAGCTCATCGCCAATACCAAAAAACAAGCGATTAAACGCCTCGAGCGTAAGCACAATACCATTTAGTTCGCCTATTTCGGCTGCTCCGCTAATAATGATTATAAGTCCCGTAATAGAGCATACTAAAACCGTGTCTAGCAACGGGCCTAATGAGGCGACTAGTCCTTCGTTAATAGGGTTTTTAGTGTTCGATTGCCCATGATACATCGGTGCGTTCCCTACCCCACTCTCGTTAGAAAAAACAGCTCTTCGGACACCTATTAATACCAAAGCCCAAAAACTTCCTGTCGCTGCAGATTTAATTGAAAAGGCTTCATTAAAAATTTGATTAAATGCAGGAAGTATAGCCTCATAATTTAGAATAAGCATAATAACACCCATACTAAAATAGAGTCCAACCATAACAGGGACTAGTACGGAGGTAACCTTAACAATTTTTTTAAGCCCTCCTAAGATTACAAAACCGCTAATAATAGCCAACGTAATTCCAATAAGTATTCTCCAATTGAGTTCTCCCAAATTAACAAACTGGTCGGGGTTAACTACACTTATTAACGTTTGGGTTAGTTGGTTTGCCGTAAAAGCTGGTAATACACCAAATAAACCTGCAATAGAAAACCAAATAGCAAAAGGCTTTCCAAATTTTGGTAACGCAATATTCATATAATACATGGGACCTCCGAGTGGCATTCCGTTGGCTTCTTTTTCTCTAAACATGACTGCCAAAGTACAGGAGTAAAATTTAATGAAAGCACCGATAATAGCCGTAATCCACATCCAGAAGAGTACACCAGGGCCGCCCATATAAATTGCTATTGCAACACCCGAAATATTACCTAAGCCTACTGTGGAAGCAAGCACCGCCGACAACGCCTGAAACCGCGATATGCCTTCGCCTTCTTCTTTTTTTAGAAGTAAGCCAAACGCCCTTCTTATAGACAAAAGAGGTTTTAAACGCGATTGAAATACAAGAAAAATACCGCCTCCGATGACTAGAACGAACATAATCCATTCGAGTGAACCTATTAGGCTTTGAAGTAAAGATGTAATAAAATCCATTGACTTTTATAATATAAAAAAGCCAAGACAATGTCTTGGCTTTTCTTTGTTTAAACGGGTTTTACCAAATATACACCCTGTTTTCTGATTTAAGGAACATACCATCGCCTTCTTTTATACCGAAGGTGTCATAAAACGCATCCATGTTTTTAAGAGGCTGTGTCGCACGTTGAATACCAGGTGCGTGTGGATCTGTTTTTACTTGATTTTTGAGTGCCTCGTCTCTAGTTTTAACTCTCCAAATTGTTGCCCAAGAAAGGAAAAAACGTTCTTCAGCAGAAAATCCATCAATCTTTTCGGGTACGCCGTGTGTGTCAAAATGAAGTTTTAATCCATCGAACGCTGCATGAATACCGCCAAGGTCGCCTATGTTTTCACCTAAGGTGAATTTTCCATTAATAAATGTATCAGGAAGCACTTCGATTGCACTAAACTGTTCTGCTAAACTATCCCCTAGGCTATTAAATTCTTCGAGGTCTGCTTCTGTCCACCAATTTACTAGGTTTCCGTCAGCGTCATAATCTGCACCACTATCATCAAATCCATGAGAAATTTCATGTCCAATAACAGCACCTATACCACCATAATTTACTGCAGCATCTGCTTCGAAATTAAAAAATGGAGGTTGTAAAATAGCCGCAGGAAACACAATTTCATTGTAAAGCGGATTGTAATATGCGTTTACCGTTTGTGGCGACATAAACCATTTGGTTTTATCAACAGCTTTTTTAAGGTCTTCTAAACTTTTATCGAAATTAAACTTTTCGATATTAGCAATCGCATAAAAATAAGAAAGCCCACCTTCTTCGTCTCCTAAAGACAACGTGCTATAGTCCTCCCATTTGTCGGGATAGCCTACTTTAACATTGGTTTTCTTAAGCTTTTCGATAGCCTTAGCTTTTGTAGTGGCGTCCATCCATTCTAAGCTGTTTATACGTGCTTCGTAGGCTTTAACTAAATTGCCTACTAGTTCTTTCATTTGCTCTTTAGCAGCAGGCGGAAACTTTTCTGCAACATATAGCTTGCCCAAAGGTTCTCCTAAATTACGGTTAACTTTCTTTAACGCTCTTTCGTCGAGAGGCTCTTGTGCTTTTGCTCCACGAAGTACCTTAAAATAAAAATTCCAGTTTGCCACATCTATTTCAGTAGAAAATAAATCGGCAGAGCCGTCAAATAACGTCCATTTCAAATACGCTTTCCAGTCGTCTATACTAGTCTCCGTAAGAATAGCGTTTAACGCCTCATAGTAGCCTTTGTCGGTTACAATAATTTCGCTTAACCCTTCGGCTCCAATACCATTAAAATAGGCATTCCAATTTATTGCTGGTGCCATTTCTTGAAGCTCTTCAATTGAACGTGGGTTATATCGTTTTGCTGGGTCTCTACGTTCTACTTTATCCATTCTGGCACCTGCCATTTTTGCTTCCAACGCCACAACAGTTGCTGCTAGGTTTTTGGCACTTTCTTCGTCCTCACCTAAAAACCCAAACATAGTCGCTACGTGCGCTTCATATTGTTCTTTAATTTTCTTAGAATCTTCGTCATCTTTTAGGTAATAATCGCGTTCAATTCCTAAAGGTCCTGGAGATACGTGTGGTGCACTTTTGTTACTGTCTTTTGCGTCCGAAAAAACATAGAACCCAACAATACCACCTCCGCCATAAGGTTCAGCTTCAATAATATATTGTTGTACACCCTCTAAAGAGTTAATGTTGTCGATAGCCTCAAGAATAGGTTTAAGAGGTTCTATGCCTTGTTTATTTCGAGTAACCGTATCGTTAATAAGATTAAACAAACGTATTGCTTTTGCTTCGTCAGAGTTTTCGTCATACCCTTTTTTAGAAGCGGTTTTTAACAACGCAAGCATATCTGTGTTTGTGTTTTTCCGCAACTCGTTAAAGCTCCCCCAACGTGTTTTATCGTCTGGAATTTTGGACTTCGCCATCCAAGTTCCATTTACATAATTATAGAAATCATCTTGAGGACGCACAGAAGTATCCATTAAGGACACATCAATCCCCGATGCTTTTTTAGGTGGTGCCTCGCATCCTATTGTTGTGAGACTTAGCACTAAACCTACTAAAATAAAAGAAGTGTAGTTTTTCATGAGTTTGATTTTTATGAGTTTAAAAGTAGTACTTTTTTTGTGTTTTTTATAAACAGTAAAAAAAATCTACTCTTTTACTACTATTAAAGTCGCTTTAGTACCTGTAGCTAAATTCCATTGGTTGGCTGTAATTAGGTTCCCTTTGTCGTCATATACACGCACTTCGGCTGTGTTTGGACCTGCCTCGCCTTGGTTTAGTGCAATAAAATTGAGCGTGTTAAACCCTGATACTAAATCTACTTTTAGTTGCTTAAAACGTTCTTCGAGCAATACATTAGGAATGATTGTTTTGTCATTAAAAATGATTTTAACCCTGTCGCCATCTGGTGCTTCATGGTCGCGAAACACAATTTGTACATAAGGTGCATTACTTTTGAAATCGCCCAAATACTGATCGACCTTAAAGTTATTAGGGTTCTTATTTTTTTCGGGTGTACTTAGTTTATTCAAATAATATGCCGAAGGATCTATAAAAGACTCTTGATTACCCATATTAATTTCTGGGCGATCAAAATGTTCGTTGGTTTCATTGGGGTCAGCCACACCTTTGAAAAACTCTTTCTTTAAATAGCTAGGCAATTCTGTCTCTGGGCTTTCTTTTGGGAGTAGCGTATTTTTTTCGGGTAATTCGGTTTTAAATAATGGCTGTGTTTCAATTTCGGACGTTTGACAAAAGCTAAAATGTGTGGCTAATAAAAACCCACATAAAAACAAAAACGCCTTGTTTAATTTCATATCCCAAACCTAATATATATTTGAATATAGTACGCTTTTTTAACACACTTTTAATTGCTGTAAAAGAAATATATTTTACTTTTAAAAAAAAACAGCTATGAGAAAATTAGCCTTCTTAAAAATTATTGTTCTTGGGTTTATTTTTGTGGTTTCCTGTAGCAAAAGTAGTGACACACCCACTACGACCACAACACCCACTACGACCACAACACCTACTACGACCACAACACCTACTATTACACCGCCTCCCCCTACAACAGTAACAACGGCTACCCCTACATTCGATGCAATAAAAGACGATGCTACGTTTCATGAAAATTTAACTGGCGATATTGTTGTTATACATTGTCAAGGTGGGCCGTCTCCTGTATTAGACTATGGCGAACTAGACGATATAATAAAAGTTACCAAAACATCAAAGGTGTTATATGTAAACGTACATCAAGTACAAACACAAAGTCCCGAAAAATTTAAAGACGCACATATTACGTTTGAGCAAGCAAAACAATTTGACGAAGAGAGTGTTGTTATTTTAAAAAGAGTAATAGATTATTTTAAAGCTCAGAGTAATAAAAAAGTATATATAATAGGAGGGTCTTTTGGTGCATTTCTAGTTCAAGAATTAATTGCAGACCATGGGGTTGACGTGGCAGATGGATTCATTATAAACGCAGGACGTTTAGATATAGATGAAAGAACATGGATGGATTTTAGTACCGGACAAAGTCTAAAATATACTTATGATTCAAGTGGTAGTTATACTATTAATCCATTGATACTAACAATAAAGGATAGCGACGGGCTTTCCCCTACTGTAACCGCTAATATGAACCGATTGGCTTCAGGATTAGGGTTTAACCGATATACCGAACGATTAAAAGACATTAGTGACCTTTCTAAAGTAACCTATGTCTATGGTGATAGAGATGAAGCAGTAGGTCCACTATCTACTAAAGAGGTAGATTTTTTAAAAGCTAAAGGGGCAAAGGTAGTATTCGATATGGGAGGAGATCATACGAGTGTCGGTAATGTTGCCATAAAAATTGTAGTAAGCACCTTTCAGCTTGAGTAAACAATAGGTTAAACTTTATTTTATATTAAAGTTCTTATGAAAAAGAATAGACCTTTTCTATTTTAAAAATATTTTTTACTTTTAAAAAAAACAGTCATGAAAAAATTAGCCTTCTTAAAAATTATTATTCTTGGGTTTATTTTTGTGGTTTCCTGTAGCAAAAGTAGTGACACACCCACTACGACCACAACACCCACTACGACCACAACACCTACTATTACACCGCCTCCCCCTACAACAGTAACAACGGCTACCCCTACAACAATAACAACGACTACCCCTACAACAGTAACAACGGCTACCCCTACATTCGATGCAATAAAAGACGATGCTACGTTTCATGAAAACTTAACTGGCGATATTGTTGTTATACATTGTCAAGGTGGACCGTCTCCTGTATTAGACCATGACGAACTAGAATATATAATAAAAGTTACCAAAACATCAAAGGTGTTATATGTAAACGCACATCAAGCACAAACACAAAGTCCCGAAAAATTTAAAGACGCACATATTACGTTTGAGCAAGCAAAACAATTTGACGAAGAGAGTGTTGTTATTTTAAAAAGAATAATAGATTATTTTAAAGCTCAGGGTAATAAAAAAGTATATCTAATAGGAGGGTCTTTTGGTGCATTTATAATTCAAGAATTAATTGCAGACCATGGAGTTGACGTGGCAGATGGATTCATTATAAACGCAGGACGTTTAGATATAGATGACAAAACATGGATGGATTTTAGTACCGGACAAAGTCTAAAATATACTTATGATTCAAGTGGTAGTTATACTATTAATACATTGATACCAACATTAAAGGATACCGGCGGGCTTCCCCTTACTGTAATCGCTAATATGAACCGATTGGCTTCAGGATTAGGGTTTAACCGATATACCGAACGATTAAAAGATATTAGTGACCTTTCTAAAGTAACCTATGTCTATGGTGATAGAGATGAAGCAGTAGGCCCATTATCTACTAAAGAAATAGATTTTTTAAAAGCTAAAGGAGCAAAGGTAGTACTCAATATGGGAGGAAATCATACGAGTACCATTAATGCTGCCATAGATCTTGCAGTAAACACCTTTCAGCTTGAGTAAATAATAGGTTAAACTTTATTTTATATTAAAGTTCTTATAAAACTAATTCTGCTTTTTTTAAATATCGGAATTGATATTTTCTTTTTCAGTCCTTTCTTTTACTTTCATTATTGAATCATATATTTCTTTATCATATATATTGAATAGGTCAATACGTCTTACTTTTTTCCAATTTATTTTGCTCTTTTTTAATTCATTTGTGTAATAAATATGAACGGATTTACTTTCTTTTAAATTTGAAAATTTAATATAAATATGATTATTACTAAATACCCAATGTACCTCCTCCTCATATTCTAAATGAGGCGTGCCATATTTTTTTATATACTCATTAACCGCTTCTGTAAAAACTTTGTTTGGAGATATATCGCTGCTACTGTATTTAGAATAATATAAAGAAAGCTCATAAAGGCTGTCGTTGTGATACCTGCCCCAAACATACCATTCCGCTGTATTGATGTTTTTGTTATTAGAAAACCTAAAATCTTCAAACTCTTTAAACAAGGCATCGTCATTATTTGTCCTTACTTGACCATAGCGTATATCTCTAAATATATTTTCGGTAATAGGCTCTTTTAAGAGCTCATTTGAAATTAAATCATATAAAGCCGATTTATCTTCTTTTGTGTCTAATGATTGTGATATTAAGAAGATAACAAGAGGGATTATCACAATAAAAGCAATAATAGAAAATGTATCTTTTTTCATAATTTATCAAATATACAAAAAACTACCCTAAGCCTACTTCACTATAAACACAAGCGTTTAGACATAGATAAAAGCTTTATTTTTTACACAAATAACCTATTGATAAATACGTACATAGTCAATAATAAATTGCTGAGGGAAAATAGAATCGTCCACTTCTGGGCCACCAAAATTGCCGCCAATTGCCACATTAAGAATTAAATAAAAAGGCTGATTAAACGGCCAAACCTCGGTCGTCCTCTTTTTAGGTGCAAACGTATATACCTTTTTACCATCTACAAAGAACTCAATTTTATCCTCACCCCAATTGGCAGCGTATATATGAAAGCCTTCTTCAATAGAAGGGAATTTAGTTTTTTTAGTATTTATGGTTTCCCCATGGCTGTCTTGGGTGTGGAGCGAGGTAAACACTTCGTGTGGTTCTCTCCCTACATATTCTAGGATGTCAATTTCGCCGCACATAGGCCATCCTACCTCCGATATATTACTGCCTAGCATCCAAAAAGCAGGCCATATACCGTGCCCTACAGGTAGCTTTGCACGGACTTCAAAATACCCGTACTTATATTCTACCTTGTCTTCGGTCGTTATCCGCGTAGAAGAATATACACCGTCTTCTAGCCGTGCTTCGATAATTAAATTACCCCCCTCGATATGGTGGTTTTCTTTGGTATAAATTTGCCGTTCGTTGTTACCCCAGCCACACAATTTGGGACAGCCATCTCCCATTTGGAAATTCCAATTAGTTTCGTTTAACACAGGGTGGTCAAATTCATCTGACCAAACTAGTTTTCTTTCGTTTTGTGTTTGAGATTGTACTGTTATAAATGTAGTACAAAAGAGTAGAAGTAATATTTGAGTTTTCATTTTCTTGAAATTAAATGACGAATGATATTATGTTTAAATGAATAAACAAATTAATTTTTAAACCTTAAAACTTTGGAGCGTCCTTTTTTAAATATTTTATTACTGTTGCGTGTGCCCTTGCGTAGTTCCTTTTGTGCTTCATAGGGCATAGAAAAAATATCGTGACACGTATCAGAGCAGCATCCTTGCATTTTTTCTCGGCAATTTTGGCACTGAATAAAAAGTAAGTGACACGCCTCGTTGGCACAGTTTATGTGTGTGTCGCAAGCAACACCACATTGATGACATTTTGCAATAACATCGTCTGTTATGCGTTCGCCAAGGCGTTCGTCGAACACAAAATTTTTACCAATAAACTTATTCTCAATGCCTTCGTTTTTGGTTTGACGTGTATATTCAATAATTCCACCTTCTAGCTGATATACATTTTTAAACCCTTTATACTTAAAATAAGCACTTGCTTTTTCGCAGCGAATACCTCCAGTGCAATACATTAATAGGTTTTTATCTTCTTTTATATCAGATAAATCTTTTTCTATAATGGGGAGCGACTCCCTAAACGTATCTACATTTGGCGTAATAGCCCCTTTGAAATGACCAATTTCGCTCTCGTAGTGGTTACGCATATCAATGCATATTGTATTGGGGTTATCCAATAATTTATTAAACCGTTGTGCGTTAACATGCTGCCCCTTTTTAGTAACATCAAAATGGGTGTCATCGAGCCCGTCTGCGACTATTTTGCCTCTTACTTTTATTTTTAATTTCAAAAACGATTTTAAATCTTGTTCAATGGCAATATTGAGGCGCACATTTTTTAAAAATGAAATACTATCTAAATGGGTTTTAAAATTGTTAAACTGCGTTGCAGGTACCGAAAGCTGTGCGTTAATCCCTTCGGTAGCCACATATATACGCCCAAGAACCTCCATAGGGTTCCATGTTAAAAACAAATGGTCTCTAAAAAGCTGAGGATTACCAATATTGGCGTACTGATAAAACGAAAGGGTAAGCCGATCTGTACCTGCTTCTTCAAGTAGTTTTGAGCGTTCCTTTGCACTTAGTTTATTGTATAGTTGCATGCTATACTTTTTTTAAAATAATTTGGACAAAATTACTTAAAAAATTAGAAGGAATACGTTTTTATTTATCTGACCAAACTGCGAGTTCGTTTCCAGAGGGGTCTTTAAACTGAAATCGCCTACCTCCCGGAAACGAAAAAATAGCTTCTGTTATTTCTCCGCCAATATCAATAATGTGTTTTTGTGTCTTTTCCAGTTCGCTATGATACAGAACTACAAGAACGCCATTAACAATTTCGTCTTCTGTTTTTTCAAAGCCTCCTTCAAGACCGCTTTCGGAAAACGCAATGTATGTTGGTCCATAGTCGGTAAACGCCCAACCAAATGCGGCTTTATAAAATGCCTTTGTTTTTTCAATGTCGTGTGTTTTAAATTCGACATAGTCAATATGGTTATTTTGCTGTTTCATATAGCTTGTTTTTTTAGTCTTACTTATAGCAAATAACTGTAGGTAATACTACTGTCCTACATTAACACCACTACTTAATCCTATATATAATTGACTAGACGTTGCATGTACTGTCATTGTTCCTATTGTAGAGGAAAGAGAGTCCAATGGTTTTATCTCGGTTAATATTTGGTCCCAAACATCTCCTTTGACATCGAAAACAGCATATTGAGGCAATTGATCTACTAGAGCAACAACATATAACTTTGTGTTAATAATAGCACATCCTAATGATGAAATGACACTAGTAGAAGGCATGCCTAACGATGCGGTTATATCTTTTTTTGAACTCCATGTATTAGATGAAGTATTATATGTGTAATAAGAAGTAGTAGAACCGCTATTTGTTATAACACAAAGGTTTTCTGAAACTTCATCGAAGGTTAAATCATAATATATTGAATTCGTAATAGGTGTTGCAATAGCATTTCCTACCCAAGATTTACTGATAGTATCAAATTTATTATATAAAAGACCTTGTCCAGTATTAGCTAAAATATGAATATCGGTGTCTACTTGCTGAATTCGCACAGACTCAAAATCGGTAGATGCACTTGTTGGCATTCTTATAAACCCTTCTGCCCACCAAGCACCATTTAATAACTCATATCCAGCAATTCTTATATCTAAGCCATCTACAACAGCAACCCATATCCTAGACTTAATATAGTTTACAGACAGATTAGAAATATCATTATTTAGACCTTTTACATTTTGAAACGCTAATTCTCCACCAATAATATTTCCTGTACTATCTAACTTTCCGTATGTGAGTATCCTGTTATTTACAGCAAAAAGATTTACTTGAGTACCTACAACTACTGCATCAAATAAAGTGAGCGTTGGAAAATCAGGCAGTGCAATCTTACCTAGACTCAATTCGGAGTGTATAGCTATTTTGAAAGAATGAATATAATAGGTTATTCTTGTGCTTTTAGAAATAAGATACCAAACGCCTTCTGAGGTTCCAGCATCATAATAAGCTTGCACAACTTCTAGATCCGCTGGTAAATTTTTTGATACACTATTAAAAGCATTAATAACATTAGTACCAACCGTTCCTCCTAACAGTTCTGTTATTACAGCATCGTGTTGAGCAAAGTTTTGTAATCTCCCATAATTATCAATTACATTAGGGGTAATCAAGCTGTGTGACCACGATTCTGAAATAGGAGAATAGAAGATAGAACCAGGGGCTGGAACAAGAAAAGAGACAGCTCTAGCTAACACCTTACTTGCTTCATGTAAACAGACTTTACAGAAGTTTTTATCTTTTATAATTGTTGGTGTTCCCATCGCGCAATAATATTGAGGATGAAAAATTCCACAATTATACAGCCCCCATCCTCCAGCATATAATCCTACAGAAGAATCACTAACAGGATTTAATCCACGAGATGTAACACAAGAAGGGTTCTCGATAGTAGGTATAGGTACTCCTGGAGTAATAAAATCTCTCCATTTTATGTTTCCTGAAGAAGTCTGTATGGTTAAGTTTGGTATATTTGGTTCACCACCTGTATAACGTTCTTCTTTTAATCCATATTCATCACCCAGCCCAAATGCTGCGTGACCTAATTCATGTTGAAAGGCTTTAGCACCCAAATCTTTATCAAGCAAATTTCCATCAGGTCCCCATGCAAATAGGCCTTCAGGGAGATATGCAAAACCAGCCACTTTTGAATTATTTGTTAAAATTCCTGCCCAATTCCAGTAAGGTTTCCCGTTATTAGAAAACAAAGTATTACACACTTTATTTACTGAACTTTTATTAAAGCTCCTAGAGGTAGCATCTACATCAAAGTATGTTTCACCAGGATTAGATGCAACTTCCACTAGAAAAACATTCATAGCATCAGATCCCAAAACACTATTAAAAGGAGGCTTAGAAAGTGTATAGTCTACAGCTTCCGCTGCTATTCTAATAAATTCTTCTTGCTCTTGAGCACCAAAGCTATCTGCAAGAATAACTAAATTATAGATGTTATCTATTCGACCATGGTAGAGCATAGTATTTACTTTTAGGACGCTTCCTTTCCCCGAGCCAACTATATCTTTTGGAAGTATTACAGAGGAAGACATTGTGGTGTCTAAAGAGCGTTTAGAGTATTGTGTCGTCTCATCAAACTTTGTTTTTGTTTTTGCCTGATTTTCATAATCAGTATAGTCTAAAGGCAATGCGAATGTTCCAATCAATACAGATTCTGCTCCTAAGCCAGGTAATACTCCATCTGCTTCTCTAGGAGGACCAAAAATAACTATCTTTTTTGCTTGTGTCATATAAGGTATCCATACAAAGAATTCATCAACTTCTTCGGAAGAGCCATCATGAGACAAGCAATGCATTAAATAAGGAGTATCTTGGCGATGTAATACTCGTGAATCGTCAGTCTCTAGTTGTATCCAAAATCCTGTTATTCCTTTTCTCTCAGTAGTATCGCTTGATGCTGGAGGAATACTTATAGCAGCAACTACTTCTGTTAACTTAATATTGTTAAAATCCTTTTTATTAAAATATACCTGAAATGAACGTGGGTGCAAATTCATAATTAAAGCTTATCTGAAATTAGTTTGGCAATATTGCCTTGTCTTTTTAAAAGTGTATTATTTTTAGCATCGTGTAAATAGATATATACTACTGTCCTACATTAACACCACTACTTAATCCTATATATAATTGACTAGACGTTGCGTGTACTGTCATTGTTCCTATTGTAGAGGAAAGAGAGTCCAATGGTTTTATCTCGGTTAATATTTGGTCCCAAGCATCTCCTTTGACATCGAAAACAGCATATTGAGGCAATTGATCTACTAGAGCAACAACATATAACTTTGTGTTAATAATAGCACATCCTAATGATGAAATGACACTAGTAGAAGGCATGCCTAACGATGCGGTTATGTCTTTTTTTGAACTCCATGTATTAGATGAAGTATTATATGTGTAATAAGAAGTAGTAGAACCGCTATTTGTTATAACACAAAGGTTTTCTGAAACTTCATCGAAGGTTAAATCATAATATATTGAATTCGTAATAGGTGTTGCAATAGCATTTCCTACCCAAGATTTACTGATAGTATCAAATTTATTATATAAAAGACCTTGTCCAGTATTAGCTAAAATATGAATATCGGTGTCTACTTGCTGAATTCGCACAGACTCAAAATCGGTAGATGCACTTGTTGGCATTCTTATAAACCCTTCTGCCCACCAAGCACCATTTAATAACTCATATCCAGCAATTCTTATATCTAAGCCATCTACAACAGCAACCCATATCCTAGACTTAATATAGTTTACAGACAGATTAGAAATATCATTATTTAGACCTTTTACATTTTGAAACGCTAATTCTCCACCAATAATATTTCCTGTATCATCTAACTTTCCGTATGTGAGTATCCTGTTATTTACAGCAAAAAGATTTACTTGAGTACCTACAACTACTGCATCAAATAAAGTGAGCGTTGGAAAATCAGGCAGTGCAATCTTACCTAGACCCAATTCGGAGTGTATAGCTATTTTGAAAGAATGAATATAATAGGTTATTCTTGTGCTTTTAGAAATAAGATACCAAACGCCTTCTGAGATTCCAGCATCATAATAAGCTTGCATAACTTCTAGGTCCGCTGGTAAATTTTTTGATACACTATTAAAAGCATTAATAACATTAGTACCAACCGTTCCTCCTAACAGTTCTGTTATTACAGCATCGTGTTGAGCAAAGTTTTGTAATCTCCCATAATTATCAATTATATTAGGGGTAATCAAGCTGTGTGACCACGATTCTGAAATAGGAGAATAGAAGATAGAACCAGGGGCTGGAACAAGAAAAGAGACAGCTCTAGCCAACATCTTACTTGCTTCATATGAACAGACTTTACAGAAGTCAATATCACTTATAATTGTTGTTGCTCCCATCGTGCAATAATATTGAGGATGAAAAATTCCACAATTATACACAGCCCCCCCTCCAGCATATAATCCTACAGAAGAATGACTAACAGGATTTGCTCCACGATATGTAAGACAAGAAGGGTTACTTATAGTAGGTATAGGTACTCCTGGAGTAATAAAATCTCTCCATTTTATGCTTCCTGAAGAAGTCTCTATGGTTAAGTTTGGATTATGTGGTTCAGCACCTGTATAACGTTCTTTTTCTAATCCATATTCATCACCCAGCCCAAATGCTGCGTGACCTAATTCATGTTGAAAGACTTTAGCAGCCAAACTTGCATACCCAAGTCCCCATACAAATAGGCCTTGAGAGGTATATGCAAAACCATCCACTTTTGAATTATTTGTTAAAACTCCTGCCCAATTCCAGTAAGGTTTCCCGTTATTAGAAAACAAAGTATTACACACTTTATTTACTGAACTTTGATTAAGGCGCGTAGAGTTAGCATTTATATCAAAGTATGTTTCACCAGGATTAGATGCAACTTCCACTAGAAAAACATTCACAGCATCAGATCCCAAAACACTATTAAAAGGAAGCTTAGAAAGTGTATAGTCTACAGCTTCCGCTGCTATTCTAATAAATTCTTCTTGCTCTTGAGCACCAAAGCTATCTGCAAGAATAACTAAATTATTGATGTTATCTATTCGACCATGGTAGAGCATAGTATTTACTTTTAGGACGCTTCCTTTCCCCGAGCCAACTATATCGTTTGGAAGTATTACAGAGGAAGACATTGTGGTGTCTAAAGAGCGTTTAGAGTATTGTGTCGTCTCATCAAACTTTGTTTTTGTTTTTGCCTGATTTTCATAATCAGTATAGTCTAAAGGCAATGCGAATGTTCCAATCAATACAGATTCTGCTCCTAAGCCAGGTAATACTCCATCTGCTTCTCTAGGAGGACCAAAAATAACTATCTTTTTTGCTTGTGTCATATAAGGTATCCATACAAAGAACTCATCAACTTCTTCGGAAGAGCCACCATGAGACAAGCAATGCATTAAATAAGGAATATCTTGGCGATGTAATACTCGTGAATCGTCAGTCTCTAGTTGTATCCAAAATCCTGTTATTCCTTTTCTCTCAGTAGTATCGCTTGATGCTGGAGGAATACTTATAGCAGCAACTACTTCTGTTAACTTAATATTGTTAAAATCCTTTTTATTAAAATATACCTGAAATGAACGTGGGTGCAGGTTCATAATTAAAGCTTATCTGAAATTAGTTTGGTAATATTGCCTTGTCTTTTTAAAAGCGTATTATTTTCAGCATCGTGTAAATATGAATGGACAGCATTAACCCAGCCGTGGTGACTATCCATATTAGTTAACGACTTTACTATATCATAAAGTTCAGCATCGCGCTTATTTATACTCTTAGAAGAATCGATTTTTTCTTCTAAAAGTTGATGCATAGCATCCATCTGTTGAGTCCCAATAGTACCATTTGAGAAATTAGTATGTGTTTGTAAAGCATCGTCAATTATAGAATTGGAATTACCTTTATCATCAGAAAGTTCTTGACGAGCCATTTGTACAAGGTTACGAGTTAAGATTCCTTTCGACACAGGGTTGAGAAACAACGGATGAGTAGCACACCATATTCTATTTACAGGCTTCATTTCCTCAGAATCAAAAACGTCTTTTAGATAGACACATTTTTTGTCACCAATAAGTTTTTCTACTTTTTCTTCTGGGAAAGAAAAACACTTCATAGCTTCTATTAAATCTTCAGGAAAAACAGGTGCATCATAAAAAATATCACTTAGAGCTTCGGCTTCTCTACGAGAAATACCTGAAGTTTGACTTATGACAAAATCAACAGTCCATGTTTTTCCACTCGTTGGATAACTCGGGTTAGGAAGCAACCAAGGACCGCTTACATTAGTCATAGCCGAACTACAATAATTAGCTTCACTAACATTATCTTCAAAAGAAAAGGTGAATTCTGTTCCATCAGCAGCAACGTAGTTAATATTACCAGCAGGAGGAATGGTTGATCCTTCATGGTTTTGTGCAACCCCAATAACATTGTCGCCTATAGGAGCAATTCCACTTGGTTGAGTTGCCCATTTTCCATGTGAAAGATTACTTGAAGTAGTTCTTACAGCTACTACTGTATTTAGTTTAATTGTTACTTTGTAAGCGCTCATAATATTTAAGTTTTTTAGGTTAAGAATATCAATAATAGGTTAAAAATATCAATAATAGGATATGGATATAATAAAAAATGTTGTTCTAAAACTTAAATCTCATTCTTTTAACGCCTCGGCAATTCCCAGAACATAGTTGTTAACGTATTGTTTTATAAACTGTTCCGAAAAATGTGTGTTTCCAAAAATCGTGTTTCCTTTCAAAATCTCTTTTAGGTTAAGTGTTACAAAATCCTTTAGCATTTTAGTAGATTTAGGGGCGTATGTATAATGCCACGGCTCGTATTTAAACCCTGTGCGGTTTTTGTCGGGTGTATATACAAGTACAAACCCATAGTGGGCGGCGTGCTTATCCATCCATTTTTTTAATGGCGCATAGGGCCCCTCCCCCTCAAAAAGACGCTCTAATAACACATCGCCTTCTACGTGAGGGTAGGCCGCAATAATATCAATGTCGGTACCCCAATGGTGTCTCGAGGTGCCAGGTATGGTAGAGTACTGCATTATTTTTTCGATGTTCTGTTTTGGACTGAGACCGCTTTTTTTATTGGCTTCAAATTTTCTGTTCCAAATAGCTAACTGCCGTTCAAAACTGCGATAGCCCGAAACTATTTTTATCTCAATTCCATCTTCCAAAGCAGCCGCCTTCATTTGTTCGAAAGCCTTGCCTACGTCTTCTAACACAAAATAGTCGCCTTTTGTTAAGGTAGGCGACCCTTGCCCTGTGAGTAAAAGCATATCCTCTTGTTGCTGTTTAGTGTCTTGTCCCGTTACACAAAACGACACAAACAAAAGAGAAAAGAGAATACTATTATATATAAATTTCATTGCGTTAATTTTTTAATAAAACATTGATGCTTTCCTATATGCTCCACATCGAAAATAGAACCTACGGCTACATAATTTAGTTGCGTATAAAATGGCAGTGCATTTACCCGTGCATTTAGCCATATTAAATTGCAACTACGGGCAATCAATGTACTTTCGGCATGTTGCATTAGTGCTTGCCCTATGCCTTTTCTTTGGTGCATATTTAAAACCGCAACGCCTCTTATTTGAAATTGATTATTAAGATTGGAGTGCTTACTTTTTCGTTTATAACACGATAATATACCCGATAATTGATCGTCTATAAACGCTCCTAGGTGAATTGTGTCTGCGTCATTATCGCCATCGAAATGGCAACTCTCCAAGGGGCGTCCTTTTCTAAGTATAGGGTGGCGTACGCTAAACGTATCTTCACTAGAAACAGATTTAATCCTCATATATATTCGTTTTCATAAAAATATAGAATAGTATTGAACAAAAATTTATTTTCAATATTTTATTTACTCAAACATTTATATTTTCGTGTTTAGATATAACGTATACATTATGCCTATTCGATTTGAAATATTAGAAAAAGATGCGATACCAAGTATTATTCCTTTAATTCAAGAATTTACCGAACATAAGTTTTCGTCCGAAATATTAACCTCTCGGTTCGAGGATATGTTTACTCAAAATTATGAGTGTTTAGGTGTGTTTGACCAAGATAAAATTATTGGTATATGCGGGTTATGGTATCAGACAAGGCACTATGTAGGTAAAAGTTGCGAACCCGACCATGTCTATATTTCGCCCGAATATCAAGGGCAAAAAATTGGGGAGCAAATGTTCAATTTTATCTCGCAACATAGTAAAGCAAAAGGCTGTAATGCGCTAGAGCTTAATACCTACGTGCAAAACACAGCCTCTCATAAATTTTATTACAATCAGAGGTTTGAAATCTTAGGGTATCATTTTCTAAAAAAAATATGAAAGAAACATTATATTAGCCTAATAAAGGCGAGAGTAGCTCAGTTGGTAGAGCATCAGCCTTCCAAGCTGAATGTCGCCGGTTCGAACCCGGTCTCTCGCTCTCTTTTTAATAAAACTGCTACTTATTAGCATTTTAACATTCATTATAAACCTTAGTCGAATAAATTTTCTACTTTTAAAAGATGAAGGTTAATACTTTAATATTACTATTTCTTTGCTCTTTCTTTTGCTTTGCACAAGAAGACAGAACCATGCTAAAAGGGCGGTTGTTATACCGAAACAACAATATTGTTGCCGCAAATGTTATGAATACCACGGCTAAGGCTAACACAATTACAGATAGCGAAGGTAGTTTTGAAATACCCGTACGCGTAGGCGATGAAATTACTTTTTCTTCGGTTCAGCATAAAATAAGAACAGTTAAAATTACACCCGAGATAATTAAAAACAAACGCTTGGTCGTTTCGGTAAACGAAAGGATAACGTTTTTAGATGAGGTAGTCGTAGGCCCAGAGAACCAAGAAAAGTTTTTAGACCTAAAAAAAGAAGAATTTACAAGTGTCGATTATACGCAAGATAAATCTACTAGGCTAGTTAACAGAGCCGCAGATGACCGACAGTTAGCCAACGGACTAAATATTGTTAACGTCGCCAAATTGGTTTCGCGCTTATTGGTTAACGCAAAAAAAGATAAAAGTAAAAAGCTAATCCCAAGCGAAATATTGCCTTATCTTTTTGACGATGAGTTTTTTGAGAATATCTTAGGTTTAAACCCTGAACAAACGCAAGATTTTATTCATGTAATGGATGACAAACTACCAACCAAAACGCTTTTTAAGAAAGACAAAGAATTTCAATTAATAGATTATTTAATTAAAGAAAGTACACTATATAAGGAGTCGTTACAGTGATACGCGTTTTTATTGGGTTTATTTTATTTATGGGCGTAGTTGACACTGTGAAAGGGCAACAATTTAAACTCTTAACAGGGCGCGTAGCACACGAAGATTTACCAGTATCGAGTATTCATGTAATTAATAAAGTAAGAGGTAATGCGGTGATTACTGATGCCTCGGGCTATTTTGAAATCTCAGTAAAAGAAGGCGAAATAGTGGTATTTTCGGGGGTTCAATTTAAACCTAAAGAAATTGTTATTAGCGATACTATTTTCAATTCGGATATGATAACAGTACACCTAGAAACTTTTGTAAATGAACTTGACGAAGTGGTTGTAAAGCCACATAACCTTTCGGGGAGTTTATCTTCGGATGTTGCTAAAACACCAAGTCAAATTAATTTTGATGATGTAGGCATCCCTGGGTATAAAGGAGTACGCAGAGAACACATACCCTCTGCCAAAGAAATGGCGTTGAGTGTGTTATTTGTTCAAGTTGATGTGGAAGCTGTGTATAAACATATTTCGGGTTATTATAAAAGGTTAAAATTGCAACGTAAACAGAGTTATGAGTTTCAGACGGTTGTGAACATAATTCAATTTTATGGGCTTTACTTTTTTAAAGAAAACTACAGCCTCGGAGAAGACCAAGTTTATGATTTTGTGTTGGGTTGTAGTGAAAACACAGCGTTAATTAAACTGTTTAATCAAAGTCAGCATAATAAAGTTATACAAATATTTTCGGATTACTCTAAAGAATATAATACACTGACCGTTGAAAATTAGGCACTTTATTTTATTCGTTTCTACTGCGTTGTGTGTGTGTACAATGAGCAGTTTTACGCACGATTTTTATGTGTCATACACAGAGCTGTTCTATGCACCCAAGCAAAGTCAAATACAAATTACAAGTCGTATTTTTATTGATGACATAGAGGAGTTTTTAGAGACACAAACCAATGAAAAAGTAGCGCTATTACCAGACAGTAATACGGTTTTGATTGATTCTTTGATAAAACGCTTTTTTATAAAAAACTTTAAACTTTCAATTAATAATAACGCAATAGAGCTAAACTATTTAGGGCGGCAATATAAAGATGATCAGCTTTTGATTTTTGCAGAGGGTACGCTTTTAAGTACACCAAAACAGCTTGAAATACAAAACACGATTTTAACCTCTTTTATACCAAAACAGCAAAATATAGTTAGCTTTGATACTCAAAATAGCAAGAAAAAATTTTTAATGGATAACTCGAAAACAATTTTAAAAGCATCAATAGATTAATTTTAAAAAAATAAACTATTTTTAACCAAACTAATATGAAAACTTATGAAGACTAAATTTTTAATTTACGCATTGTTTTTTATGGTTTCAGGAGCCTTATTTGCTCAAGACACTAAGGCTGAAGAAACAGTAACCAAAGCAGGGCATAAGAATAATAATAAATTTAAGCAGCTCTACGAAGAGTTTGCCACGCCTAACCGTTTTAGAACAGCCTCTGGTGCGCCTGGCATTGACTACTATCAACAGCAAGTTGACTATGTAATGGATATTGAGCTGGACGATGAAAACACAAAACTTTATGGCGAAGAAACCATAACATATACGAATAACTCACCCGACGCACTTACATATATTTGGGTTCAATTAGAACAAAATATCCGTAGAAAAGATGCACCGGCTTTAGAGAAAAACCCTTCGAAAATTGATCCCATAGAAATAAATGATGTTGACGATTTTGTGAAAGACTATTTAAAAAAGCCTTTTGATGGCGGATTTAATATCGAATTTGTAAAAGATGCTAACGGAAAAGCACTACCTTATATTATTAACCAAACAATGATGCGTATTGACTTGCCTACTCCAATACAAAAAGGGCAGCAATATGTATTTTCTATCAAGTGGTGGTATAATGTTAATAATCATGTTACTAATCGGGCGCGTTCAGGGTTCGAATATTTCCCAGAGGACGATAACCGTGCGTATGTAATTGCTCAGTTTTTTCCAAGAGTAGCGGTTTATAACGATGTTGAAGGCTGGCAGAACTATCAGTTTTGGGGCAATGGAGAGTTTGCACTAAATTTTGGAGATTACGACGTTAGCATTACAGTACCCGCTGACCATATTATGGAAGCCACAGGCGTATTGCAAAACCCTAAAGATGTGCTTTCGCGTAAAGAAATGCAACGCTACAACCAAGCTAAAGAATCTTTTGATGCACCTGTGCTAATAGTAACACAAGAAGAAGCCGAGGCTAAAGAGGCTGAAAAATCTACTAAAAAAAGTACATGGAAGTTCAAAGCAAAAAACGTTCGCGACTTTGGTTTTGCTACTTCAAGACGCTTTATTTGGGATATGATGGCAGTAAAAGTCGGAGGTAAAAATGTTATTGCATCGTCTTTATATCCAAAAGAAGGAAATCCATTGTGGGAAGAATATTCTACCAAAGTGGTTGCACATTCACTAGAGGTTTACTCGAAATACACCTTTGATTATCCATATCCTAAAGCGGTTTCTGTGCATGCAAAAAACCAAGGCATGGAATATCCAATGATTTGCTGGAATTATGGGCGACCTAATGAAGACGGCACGTACTCAGATAGAATTAAATATGGAATGATTAGCGTAATAATTCATGAAGTAGGACATAACTTTTTCCCTATGATTGTAAATTCCGATGAACGCCAATGGGGTTGGATGGACGAAGGTTTAGATACGTTTATACAATATTTGACCGAGCAAGAGCTCGAAGAAGACTACCCTTCGAGAAGAGGTAAGCCTTCGAAAATTGTGCGTTATATGTCGGGCGATCAAGAGTTTATTAGCCCCATAATGTCAAACCCCGAAAACGTATATAAGCTAGGACCAAATGCCTACGGAAAACCTGCAACCGCTCTAAACATTCTTAGAGAAACAATTATGGGGCCAGAGCTTTTTGACCATGCGTTTAAAACCTACTCGCAACGATGGATGTTTAAACACCCTACCCCAGAAGACTTTTTTAGAACTATGGAAGACGCTTCTGCTGTTGATTTAGATTGGTTTTGGAGAGGCTGGTTTTATTCAACCGATGTTGTTGATATAGGCGTAAAATCTTTTGAACGTTATCATGTTACAACAACCCCACCAAAAGACATAAAAGAGTTAACTGATATTCTTGAATCCCTTGGTCTTGATTCGGAAGAAGACCCTTCGGTTTACCTAATTTCGGAAAGCCCTGAAGATTCTGAAGATTTTAGAAAAGACTTAGAAAGCCAAAGCCCTGAAGATATAAAAGCATTTTTGAAAGAAAATGATGACACCTTGGAAGAAGGCGTAGAAGTACCTAAGTACTTTTATCAAATTGAGTTTGAAAAACCAGGGGGTATTGTAATGCCTATTATTGTTGAGTATGCCTATGCAGATGGCACCAAAAAAACAGTTAAATACCCCGTACAAGTTTGGCGAAAAAACGATGCGTCTGTTAAAAAGGTAATAACGTCTGACAAAGAAATTGTTGGCGTAACAATTGACCCAAAGGCAGAAACAGCTGATGTTAACTTGGCAAATAATTCTTGGCCTAAGAAAGATGCTGAAACTGATTTCAGTAAATTTAAAGAGACATTAAAAAATTGATTCATAATAAAATAAGCAGTTAACTTTTAACTGCTTATTTTTACTGCATTATCCTCAGAAAAGATGTTTATATTTATTAGTGGTGCAGAGATTGTTTTTATTTTCTTTATTGTTCTTTTGATATTTGGAGCAGATAAAATTCCGATGATAGCACGATTTTTGGCTAAAGGAATGACCCAAATTCGTAATGCGACAAACGACATAAAATCTGAAATTCAAAAATCTGCGGATATTGATGTTGACCCCTCAAAGTCGATAACCAAAGAATTTACCAAAGAAATAAAAGGGGTTAAAGAAGACTTAGACCAAATTACAGATTCTATAAAAAGAAAACTCTAAAGCACTCTGCTTATTGTAATGCCGTCACGCAGAGGTAATAGCACAGACTCGACCCTAGAGTCGTTAGCCAAACGTTCATTAAACTCTTGAAGGGTGCGCGTGTCTATGTCATTTTTTTTAGCTTCTCGAAGGACTTTACCGCTCCACAGCACATTATCAACTAAAATCAGCCCTCCCCTTTTCATTTTAGGAATAATCAACTCAAAGTAATTAATATAGTTTGCTTTGTCAGCATCTAAAAAACAAAGGTTATACCCAGCCTCTAGGGTTGGAATAATCTCTAAAGCATCGCCCAAATGTTGGTTTATACGTTTACCATAACCCGAACGATCAAAATATTTACGCTGAAAATCTACTAACTCTTCATTTTTATCTAAGGTGTCTATTATGCCATTATCATCTAATCCTTCTGCAAAACACAAAGCCGAATAGCCAGTATATGTTCCGACTTCTAAAACTTTTTGGGGCGTTACTAGTTTCGATAACATACTTAAAAACCGACCTTGCAAAGGGCTAGTTAACATTCTAGGAAACAGAATTTTTTGGTGCGTTTCGCGTGTTAAATCTTGCAATATTTGTGGTTCTTCCTGAGAGTTTTTAGCTGCATAAGTCAATAACTCTTCGCTAATAAAATCCATTTTTTTGTGTGTTTTTATATTTTATAAATAAGGCTATCTATCTCTAAACTAGGTAAAGATAAGTTATATACCTCCAATAAATATAAAAAGGTTTCCTTCTCATATTCTAAACGTTACCGTTTGTACTTCTAAAATTATTATTCTACTATAAAAAAACCTTAGAGTCTTTGATTAAAATTTTTATTATTATTTTGTATTTTGCTCCAAAATTAAACAACTCGTTATGGCTTTTGATATTGATATGATTAAACGCGTGTATTCAAAGATTGAAGAGCGTGTAGATGCGGCTCGTAAAATCACAGGAAAACCGCTAAGTTTAGCAGAAAAAATATTATACTCTCACTTGTGGGATGGCACCCCTGAAAAAGCATTTGTAAGAGGGGAAGATTACGTAGACTTTGCCCCAGATAGAATTGCATTGCAAGATGCAACCGCACAAATGGCACTACTACAGTTTATGCAAGCAGGAAGAAGTAAAGTCGCTGTACCAACAACGACACACTGCGACCATTTAATTCAGGCTAAGAATGGAGCGGATTCAGATTTGCAGTCTGCTTTAAACACAAGTAACGAAGTATTTAATTTTTTAGAATCTGTGTCTAATAAATTTGGCTTAGGGTTTTGGAAACCAGGCGCAGGTATTATTCATCAGGTTGTTTTAGAAAATTATGCATTCCCTGGAGGTATGATGATTGGTACAGACTCGCATACGGTTAATGCAGGAGGGCTAGGTATGGTCGCCATTGGAGTTGGTGGAGCCGATGCAGTTGATGTAATGGCAGGTATGGCTTGGGAATTAAAGTTCCCTAAACTAATAGGCGTTAAATTAACAGGAACACTTTCGGGCTGGACAGCACCAAAAGATATAATTTTAAAAGTTGCAGATATTTTAACCGTAAAAGGAGGTACAGGCGCTATTGTAGAATATTTTGGTCCAGGTGCCACAGCATTATCGTGTACAGGAAAAGGTACAATTTGCAATATGGGTGCAGAAATAGGAGCCACAACCTCTACCTTTGGGTATGACGAGTCTATGGATAGATACCTACGTGCTACCGATAGAGATGATGTCGCAGATGCCGCAAACCAAGTAAAAGACTATTTGACAGGCGACCCCGAAGTATATGCAAACCCAGAGCAATATTTTGACCAAGTAATAGAGATAAATTTATCGGAGTTAAAGCCACTTTTAAATGGGCCTTTTACACCAGATTTATCAACTGCTGCAGGAAAAGAAATGACCAAAAAAGCCTCCGAAAACGATTGGCCGCTTAAGGTAGAATGGGGTTTAATAGGGTCGTGTACAAACTCGTCTTACGAAGACTTGTCGAGAGCATCCTCTATTGCACAACAGGCAATTGACAAAGGACTAAAAACTAAAGCCGATTTTGGAATTAACCCAGGGTCGGAACAAGTGCGATACACAGCCGAAAGAGACGGTATTTTATCGGTGTTTGAAGAATTAGACGCTAAAATATTTACCAACGCTTGTGGCCCGTGTATTGGGCAATGGGGACGTTATAGCGACCCTGCAAATGCGCCTAAAAATTCGATTATCCATTCGTTTAATAGAAATTTTGCAAAACGTGCGGACGGTAATCCAAACACACACGCCTTTGTGGCATCGCCAGAAATGGTTGCTGCAGTTGCTATTGCTGGGCGTTTGGACTTTAACCCAATGACAGATACGCTAATAAACAACGATGGCGAAGAAGTAATGTTAGACGAACCTACAGGGTGGGAATTACCCCCTAAAGGGTTTGCGGTAGAAGATGA
Source organism: Candidatus Arcticimaribacter sp. (assembly GCA_965277835.1). GTDB lineage: Bacteria > Bacteroidota > Bacteroidia > Flavobacteriales > Flavobacteriaceae > Arcticimaribacter. Next base: position 1,181,898 of record OZ255841.1, read on the forward strand.
CGGATACTTAGCACCAGAAGAGGACGGAAGCCACGTTCAAATAGTAGTTAAAAACGACTCGGAACGCTTACAATTATTAGACCCCTTTACACCAATAGGGGGCGAAATTAAAGGGGCTAAACTGCTAATTAAAGCACACGGTAAGTGTACCACAGATCATATTTCTATGGCTGGGCCATGGTTGCGTTTTAGAGGGCATTTAGACAATATCTCTAATAACTGTTTAATAGGTGCCGTAAACGCCTTTAACATGAAAACTAATTTTGTTAAAAACCAAATGACAGGCGAGTACGGAGGCGTGCCAGACGTTCAGCGGCAATATAAAGCAAACGCAATTCATACTATTGTTGTGGGCGACCATAACTATGGCGAAGGCTCTTCGAGAGAGCATGCCGCTATGGAACCTCGGCATTTAGGGGTGGTTGCTGTTTTGGTGAAATCATTTGCACGTATCCATGAAACAAACCTGAAAAAACAAGGTATGTTAGGGTTGACTTTTGTTAATGAATCTGACTATGATTTAATTCAAGAAGACGATACCTTCAACTTTTTGGACTTAAACGAATTTGCACCAAACAAACAATTAGCTATAGAAATTGTACATGCAGACGGGTCTAAAGATAGTATTATGGTTAACCACACGTATAATGCACAACAGATTGGATGGTTTAAAGAAGGCTCTGCCCTTAATCTTATTAAAAAACAAAACAACTAATATACTTTTATAATAGTATATTAACGTACTGGTATGTAACGTATATGCGTTACACAAACCCTGTGGTTTGTTATAATTACCGTTTGGCAAGGTTTTTAGTGCTAACAAAATAAGGTTTAAAGGGAGTAAATAACTTAAATAAAAAGCTGATATATATAATGAAAACACATAACACAATTACACCCTTTTTTTACGCTTTTATCCTGTCAATTCTATTATTTGGTTGTAGTAGTAGTACTGAAGATATAAAAAATAGCGATGATGATTTAAAGACTATTACTACGATTACTATTATTGATACTGATACTACAAAAAGCACTAGCAGTACCAGTACTACAAAAAGTACGGTTTCATCATGTGGGGGGAATGAAAACGCCCAAACGCTTGTTCATGCAGGAGAGACAAGAGAATATATTATATATGTGCCTACGTCTTATACGGCAGGCACAAAAATTCCTTTATTATTTAATTTTCATGGGTTTGGAGGAACAGCAAGCGCGCACATGACCTTTACTAATATGCAACCTATAGCCGAGTCGGAAGGGTTTATATTGGTGTACCCACAGGGGAGCTGTTTAAACGGGCTGTCGAGTTGGAATGCAGGATTGGACACACCCCAAAATAAAAGTAGTGCAGATGACTTTGGTTTTATATTAGCATTGATTGACAAACTCGCAATGGAATATACAATTGATGCCGAAAGAGTGTATGCCTGTGGGTATTCGAACGGAGGTTTTTTTAGCTATGCCTTAGCCTGTTATCATAGCGATAAGATAGCCGCCATAGGCTCGGTTGCTGGAACAATGCTCAACGAAACAGAAATGAATTGCAATCCGTTGCATCCTACAGCGATGATAAATATTCATGGAACCTCAGATGGTGTGGTGCCTTATGCTGGGGGAAGCCCAGGGTTAGCGTCAATAGAAACCGTATTAAATTATTGGATAAACTTTAACAACGCCAGTACAACCGCTGTAGAAAATAGTGTAAATGACAGAGGCACAACAATAGAACAATATATGTACGAGGGCGGTAATAGCGGGGTCTCCGTGGCGCATTATAAGGTTATTGGAGGCGGACATATTTGGTTTGACGTAAACTATAACGGAAGCAATACAGGGCGTTTAATTTGGGACTTTGTCTCGAAATATAATACCAAAGGCTTAATACAATAAAACGATAATGCTACCCCTATGAGGTCTATAGTCTTGCCTATTCTTTTATTGACCTTTGGTCTGTCATTTGCTCAAGTTGAGGAGACTATAATTTTAGAACACAGTACTATACACTTAAAAACCTATGGAAAAGGGACACCCATATTAATAATAAACGGAGGTCCTGGAATGAATAGCAATGGGTTCAAAACATTGGCTAAGGCTATAGGTAAGTCGAACAAAGCAATTATTTATGACCAAAGAGGCACGGGGCAGTCAAAGGCATTAGACATAAACGCGAATACCATTACAATGGATTTGATGGTCGATGATATAGAGGCTATCCGAAACCACTTAAAAATAGATAAATGGGTGCTACTAGGACATTCATTTGGAGGTATGTTAGCGTCCTATTATACCTCTAAATATCCTAATAGAATAAAAGGACTTATTTTATCTTCTTCTGGAGGAATTAATTTAGATTTGTTTTCAAGGCTTAATATTACGGCAAGGCTTACAAAAACCGAAAGAGATTCTTTGAGTTATTGGAATACTATAATTTCTAAAGGCGACACTACATACCACGCGCGACTGCAAAGAGGCACCTATTTAGCCCCTGCCTATTTATATAACAAAGCACATATACCTATTATCGCCGAAAGGTTAACGCAAGTAAATTTTACTGTCAATCGGTTGGTGTATCAAGATATGCGAACCATTGGTTTCGATTGCTCAGAAGCATTAAAGACAGTTAAAACACCTGTGTTAATTATTCAGGGGAAAGAAGATTTGATTGATAAAAAAACAGCCGAAACAGCACTAAATGTATTCGAAAATTCAACCTTAGTTATTCTCGAAAAATGTGGTCATTATGGGTGGCTAGACCAACCCAAAGCATATTTTAAAACTATTAATAATTATCTGAAAAAATTAAACGTAGGCTAACACATCTAACTAATGAAAGCATATAAAATATTTCTTCTAAGTGTTTTTATAGGATATAGCTTTAGCTGTAGCCGAGAAGAATCGAATACCGATATGGTAGATATTATAGTGCCTCCTACAACTGAAACTATTACTATAACTACAATAAACGTTATGACAACTACGTGCAGCGCTACTAAATACCCTAATGCGCCTGAGCAATCGTGGTTTTCGTTTGTCAATGGCACAGAAGAGGAGTCTCACGGGCATTATATTTTAACCTGTTCCGATGGCGGTTTTCTACAAGTTGGCGAAACAGGTTTTATTCCTAACTCTGCCAAAATACTGGTAGTAAAAACAGATAGTAAAGGTAATTTAGAATGGAAGAAAGAATTTTCAAACGGAGGGCATAACCTTGGTAATTCTGCTATTGAGGTAACAGACGGATATTTAATTAGTGGTGCATTAAATGAAGATAGCGCTTTGATAAAACTCAATAAATTAGATGGGGCTTTAATTTTTCGGAAAACCTATGACAACGGTGGCAGCGATGCTTTTGAACATGTTGTTGCGGTTGCCGATACACTAATTGCAGTAGGCTATGTTAACGCTATGGACAGAGCCAATACATTCTATACGGAAGGCGAGGGTTACCTTACATTTTTAAATACTGCAGGGGATAAATTAAAAGGTGTTAATGTTAATGCTGCGCTATCGCACGCCTATAGAATACAAGCCCATAATAACGCGTTAATTATTTCGGGGTTAACCGAAGGAGCAAAGGACTATGGGCTTATTAAAACAGATAATTCGGGAAATATCATTTGGCAAAAAACGTACGGAGGCGCATTATCTGACCATTGTTTTGGTATGGACTTATCCGCTGACGGATCTATATTTTTGACTGGGCACACGCTTTCGGGGACAGAAAATTGGGATACTTATACAATGAAAATTGACACTAATGGCAATCAAGTTTGGGAAACAAAACAAGGCAACCCAAGAGGTTTTGACCCCCAATATATACACGACGAAACATGGGGGATTAAGGCAACTGCCGATGGAGGGTGCATTATTGTCGCAGGCACAGGCGATGAATATGAACCCTATAGCAAAAACTGTGGTATTGACAGCTCGGATATATGGCATGTATATCTTATAAAGTTTGATGCCCTAGGGCGTGTGCAATGGCAAAAAACCTATAGCCCAAATGACGGCAGTAGCTGGGCAGGAGAAGATATTGACTTAACACCCGATGGAGGCGCTATTATTGCTGTGGACAATGGCGCTTTTGGGTTTCTTAAAATAAACCCTTTTTGAAAATAAAGAGCGGGTTATACCAAATGCTATTTTGAAATTGTTTAAATTAACTTGAAAATAAGAGCACTTGGAAATTGACATTACTTCAGAAAAAGAGAGATTTAAAGAACATTTAGGTTTACCGAATAATAATCAAATAATCTTCTCAGGGATATTTGGGATAGGCAAAACGTATTTTTTAAAAAAATTTTTTGAAACCGAGACAAAGGAAATCGAATCAAAGGAAGGCAAGCCAAAAGAATATGAACCGTTTTTTTTAACCCCAGTAAATTATTCTATTTCTAGTAACGATGATATTATTGACTATATAAAATATGACCTTGCCTTTGAATTGCTACGCAAAGACATAGAGTTTGAAAAATCTAATTTTTCTGCTTTATTTACGGCACCACTTTACCTCAAAAACAACTTTTTAGATACACTGTCCTTACTTGTACAAAGCGGAGGTAAAATAGGAAGAGAACTTAGTCGTAGTTTTGATAATCTTAGAAAGATTATAACTAATATTAAAAAACATAATAAAAATATTCAGATAGATGAAGAGAAAGAATTCACTGACTTTTTAAAGAGAATAACTACTCAAAATCGTTCTATTTACGAAGAAAACGAAATAACAGAATTGATTTCGGGGCTTATTGGAAAGCTAAAAGAAGAGGGCAAAGAAACAGTTCTTGTTATTGACGACTTAGACAGATTAGACCCAGAGCATATTTTTAGAATACTTAATGTTTTTGCCTGTCATTTTGATATAGGGGGAACTTCGGGAAATAAATTTGGGGTTGACAAAATAGTCTTGGTCTGCGATATAGAAAACATACGTAACCTATTTCACTCAAAGTATGGGGTAAATACGGACTTCTCCGGCTATATAGATAAATTTTACAGCAGCGAAATATTCTATTTCGATAATAAACAAATTGTTAGCGAGACAATAGATACCATTATTGGATCAATAACATTTGAAAAATTTATAATAGATTTAAAAGGATTTCATGATCGATCCAATAAAGTCTTTAAAGGAATTTTAGAAGGTTTAATACATAACGATTTATTAAACCTGCGTACACTTTTAAAAATGTATAATAGCAATTGTGAGATAAAAGAGTTTCGATTTAGAATTAACAAAAATGGTTTAGAAAGATCAAATCTGCAATTCGAAATAATGGTCATGTTTGAGCTTCTCATTTCTTTTTATGGGGCAACCTCTAGCTTAGAAAACGCATTGGAAAAATTAGCAGAAAAGGAACCAACTAAAATTATAACTGATGATGAAATGAAGGATTATAATAATAGCTATTTTTATAATTATAATTATAATTATTTATTAGTACTAGTTGATTATAAAAACCATAAAGGAAAAGAAGGAAAATTTCAATATGATAATGAAGATTTGGATTTATCTATTGAATATAAAATTACTTACGATGACAGCCCTATATATAGTGATGCAGATATTATATTAAAGAGTGAAAAGGCAACACCTTTCGAAAAGCTACATGAAGAAAAAAATGATTTCCCATTTGCATCACTATTAAACATCGCTTTTAAAGAATACCTAAACCTAACAAGAGTAAACATCTAAACTATAATCAAAAAAACGGCATCTTTAGAATATCAAAGATATATGCGTACTTTTGTCAAAAAATTTATGTCCTTTTTTTCTACACATAAGACCTTGGGCATTTTAGGTGGCGGTCAGCTTGGCAAAATGCTACTCTATACCACACGCAAGTGGGACATTAAAACGCACGTGCTCGACCCTAGCCCCGAAGCCCCATCGCGCTTGGCTTGCGACTATTTTGAAGTAGGCGATTTTAACGACTATACAACCGTTTATAACTTTGGGAAAAACGTAGATATACTCACTTTCGAAATAGAACACGTAAACCTCGAAGCCCTAGAGCAACTAGAAAAAGAAGGCGTTAGCGTATATCCGTCTCCAAAGACACTAAAAATAATACAGAATAAAAGCACACAAAAAGATTTTTATGTGGCTCATAATATACCCACTGCGCCGCATAAAAATTTTAAGAATTTAGCCGATTTAAACACCGCTATTTCAAACAAAGACATAAACGTCCCTTTTGTATGGAAGTCCGCACTAATGGGCTACGACGGTAATGGAGTACGTGTCATTAAAGTCGTTGAGCAACTAAACGAACTCCCCAATGTAGCCTGCCTAGTTGAACATTTGGTGCCTTTTACCCATGAGTTAGCCGTTATTGTATGCCGAAACCCATCGGGGCAAATGGTGAGTTATCCTACGGTCGAAATGGAATTTCACCCAGAAGCCAATCAGGTTGAATATGTGCTATGCCCTGCCCGACTTGACAACGCCATTATAGAAAACGCCCAAGCTGTCGCTCTAAAGGTGTCCCAATCTTTTGAGCATATAGGGCTGTTAGCCGTTGAGTTATTTTTAACCGCAAACGGAAATATTTTGGTAAACGAGGTTGCCCCCCGACCCCACAACAGCGGTCATGTTACCATAGAGACCTCATATACCGACCAATTTGAGCAACACCTTAGGGCGTTACTCGACCTCCCTTTGGGCGATGCGTCTAACAAAGTTTCGGGCGTTATGGTTAACTTAGTCGGCGCAGAAACCCATAACGGATTGGTGCAATATAAAAACATCAACGAAATATTAAATATGCCTGGAGTAACACCGCATATATATGGCAAAAAAGAAACCCGCCCATTCCGAAAAATGGGGCATGTAACCATTGTCAACAAAGACCTTGACGAGGCACGAAAAATAGCTGAACGCGTTAAAAAAACAATTCAAGTAATATCAATATAATATGGCACAAATTGGAATTATTATGGGCAGTAAATCTGACCTCCCCGTTATGCAAGAAGCAATTAATATTTTAAAAGAGTTTAAAATAGACGTTGAAGTCGATATTGTATCTGCACACCGCACCCCCGAAAAAATGATTGCCTATGGGCAAAACGCACACCAAAGAGGCATTCAGGTTATAATAGCTGGTGCTGGCGGCGCGGCACACCTCCCAGGGATGATTGCCGCTACAAGTCCGCTCCCTGTTATTGGCGTTCCCGTAAAATCGAGTAATTCTATAGACGGTTGGGACTCTGTGCTATCCATTTTGCAAATGCCTGGTGGCGTTCCAGTAGCTACAGTTGCGCTAAACGGTGCCAAAAACGCAGGTATTTTAGCGGCTCAAATCATAGGAAGTGCTAACGCCGATGTGCAAAACACAATTATAGCCTATAAAAACGCTTTGAAAGAAAGCGTTCTTAAATCTTCCGAAAACATTTAAACCCATATCGCCCTTGGAAAATATCTTGAATAAGGCATTTGAAACCTTACATCAGAGCGCCCCTTTTGATAAAATAGAACACACTGATTTTATCCCTGCTCTCAAAATTGAAATTGATAGTACGCTAAAAGAAATTGACCAAATCTGTAAAAACACAGACGCCCCTACTTTTGAAAACACCTTAGAGGCACTCGATAAAAGCGGAGCACAATTAGAGGCTATTAGCAGTATTTTGTTCAACTTAAACAGTGCCGAAACCAGTAAAGAGCTTCAAGAGGTTGCCCAAAACGCCTCTTTGATATTAACCCAATTTCAAAACGAGATACGCCTAAACGCGCCTCTTTTTCTAAGAATTAAAGAGGTCTATACGAATAGAGCACAGTTTGACCTAACCCCTGAGCAACACACACTCGTAGAAAAAGAATATAAGGGGTTTGTGCGAAATGGCGCGCTTTTATCCGAAGCCGAGAAAAACCAACTCGGGGAAATAGATGCCGAACTTGCTAAGCTTAGCCTAACATTTGGCGAACACGTGTTAGCCGACACTCAAAATTTTGAGCTTCATATAACCGACAAAAAACAACTTAGCGGTTTACCCAAATCTAGTATTGACACTGCATCTGCCTTAGCGCAACACAAAAACAAAGAGGGCTGGGTGTTCACTTTGGACTACCCAAGCTATGTGCCTTTTCTTACCTATGCAGACGACAGGGAGTTACGAAAAAAAATGAGCCTTGCCTTTGGTAAAAGAGGGTTTCAGGGCAATGAAAACAATAACGAAAATATTATTCTTAGCCTTATAGCGCTCAGAAAAAAACGTGCAAATTTACTGGGGTATAACTCCCACGCCGATTTTGTTTTAGAAAACCGAATGGCAAAATCATTAGAAAAAGTAAGTGCTTTTTTAGATGACCTATGCGAAAACGCCCTCCCGTTTGCACAACACGAATGGAAAGACGTTGAAACCTTTGCCAAAGAAAACCTAAACTTAGAGAACCTTCAAAAATGGGATGTGGCTTATGTCTCAGAAAAACTAAAACAAAACCGTTTTGATTTTGATGACCAAGTTTTGAAACCCTATTTCCCTTTACCAAAAGTGCTAGAGGGTGTGTTCGAAATTACGGAACGTTTATATGGCTTACAATTCAAAAAAACAAAAGAAATAGCAGGGTATCACAAAGACGTCGATTGCTACGAGGTGTTTAACGAAGTGGGTGAATTTTATGCTATTCTATATACAGATTTTCATCCAAGAGCAGGAAAAAGAGATGGGGCTTGGATGACCTCATACCGCTCTCAGGACAAAACACAGCGCCCTCATGTGTCTATTGTATGTAATTTTTCGCCCCCTACAAAAGAGGCGCCTGCCTTGTTAACATTCAACGAGGTTACTACCCTTTTCCATGAATTTGGGCATGCACTTCACGGCATGTTAGCCAACACCGTGTATAAAAGTCTAAGCGGAACCAATGTATATTGGGACTTTGTGGAATTACCAAGTCAACTTCTCGAAAATTGGTGCTACGAAAAAGAAGCACTAAGCCTATTTGCACGGCATTATAAATCGAACGAGCCATTGCCTATACATTATATCGAAAAAATAAAAGCAGCGGCTCAATTTCAAGAGGGGCTACAAACCGTTAGGCAGTTAAGTTTTAGCTACCTCGATTTGTCTTATCACACAGAAAAAATAGAGCGTATTACGTCTATAAAAACACACGAGGACGAACAGATTTCAAAATTGCAGTTTACTCCCCTAATCGAAGAAAATAATATGAGTACGTCTTTCTCACATATTTTTCAAGGCGGTTATTCTGCGGGCTATTATAGTTATAAATGGGCTGAGGTTTTAGATGCCGATGCCTTTGAGTTGTTTCGTGAAAAAGGTATTTTCGATAGTGCCACAGCCAATGCGTTTAAAGAACATATACTCTCGAAAGGAGGGACGGAACACCCTATGGATTTGTATAAAAAGTTTAGAGGTGCCGAACCTAACCCAAAAGCTCTATTAAAAAGAGCAGGGCTTATTCTTCAAAAGTAGCTTGCCATGCCAAAAAACCACCTTTGAGCTGAATCATTTTCTTAAAACCCAAGTCTTTCATTTTAAGAGCAGCCCGCTGGCTTCTTATTCCAGATTTACAGTACATATAAATAGTTTTGGTCTTTGGAAGTTTGGCAATTTCTTTATTAAAATCGTCTGACGTTACCGAAACATTAATAGCCCCTTCGATATGTCCAGTTTTATATTCTTCTGGGGTACGGACATCTACAAGAATAACCTCTGCATTTAGTTGACTTGCAAACTCTTTAACAGGGATAGTTTCTATGGCACTTTGAACTGCAAATAACACAATTAATATATGAAGCATATAATATAATTTAACGTTGCAAATATAGCTGAATCCACAAAACAAGAGGTATGGCTTCTACCCAAAACGAATTTCTGTAATACGTTTGTTTTTCTGATGTGGTTGCCAAAAAAAAGAGATAGAGCAACAGCATAATTGAGTAACTCCACCACACTGTTGTTTCGTTAAATAGCGTTACACCAAAAATTAAAAACGCAAGCATATAGCCCAATCGTTTAGTTTTTGGTATTCCTACTACTTGCGGAATTGTCCCTAGGGTTTTAGAGTCTTTATTAAAGTCATAAATTTCGAAAGGAAGTGTGGCTAATAAAACCCAAAAGTAACGCTGCGCTATGGTCATCCATAGCAGTGTATTGTCCCAAGAGACACTACCGACAAGAGGCACAACAACCGTCATTAAAGTCCAACACAGAGCAACAATATGAATCTTAATGCCGCTCGTATTCCTAAAATTTGACCGCGTAAAAGGAATTGTATATAAGAGCAATAAAACACTTGACAAAATACCTACAAGTTGCTGCAGCTGGGTTAACTGTAAGAAATTAAAAAGAGCATACCCAAAACTTAAAATAGAAATAACAATAATTGCCTTTAATGACAATGTGTGTACTCTTATTTTTTCTTGTAAAAAGCTAAAGTATTTTGCAAAATTATACGCTACTATTGTCCCAAACAAAACAAAAAAACGAAGGTTAGTGCTAGGGCTAATAGACCATTCTAAGGCAGTTATCTCAAACATACAAAGCACCATCAACCCTACATGAATACTAGATTTTATATAAACACTAAACACAGAATTTAAAATTCTCATCGTGCAAAAATATCAAAATGACCTTTATGTTAAAATTTTAGTTGAAAACTTCCAAAATATCATGCGGTCTAAATTAAATCAAATGAATTCATTTTATATACTTTTGTCAAAATCATAAACTAAACTAATGGGTAATACTTTTGAAACTAGGCATTTAGGTCCTAATAGTGAGGAGGTTAAACAAATGCTTAAAACAATTGGGGTGGACTCTATAGAGACACTCTTAAAAGAAACAATTCCGACCGATATTGCTCTAAAAGGCGACTTAGATTTACCCGAAGGCGTTTCTGAACATGAGTTTTTGACAGATTTGCAAACTATTGCTCAAAAAAATAAACTGTTCGATTGTTATATCGGCTTAGGTTATCATCCTACAATTACTCCGTCAGTCATTCAGCGTAACATTCTTGAAAACCCTGGGTGGTACACTGCTTATACCCCCTATCAGGCAGAAATTGCGCAAGGACGATTAGAGGCGCTTTTCAATTTTCAGACTATGGTTGTCGATTTAACAGGAATGGAGTTGGCAAATGCATCTTTGTTAGACGAAGCCACAGCCGCCGCCGAAGCAATGACCTTACTTTTTAACGTGCGTTCGCGAGAGCAAAAGAAAAATAACAGCAACCTCTTTTTTGTTTCCGAAGATGTATTTCCGCAAACATTAGCAGTTCTACAAACTAGGGCAGAACCCATGGGAATTAAACTCATTGTTGGAGACCCTAGCAATTATAATTTTACCACTGATTTTTTTGGGGCTCTTTTTCAATACCCAGGGAAATATGGTGCAATTTCTAACCTGCCGCAATTAGTAGATAAGGTGCAACGCTTAGACATAAAAACTGTTGTTGCAGCAGACTTGCTAAGTTTAACCCTATTAGAAGCCCCTGGAACATACGGTGTAGATGTCGTGGTTGGAACTACACAGCGTTTTGGTATTCCCTTAGGCTATGGAGGACCTCATGCGGCTTATTTTGCAACCCAAGAAGCGTATAAAAGAAATATCCCTGGAAGAATTATTGGGCAAACTGTAGATTTAGACGGTACTCCTGCGCTACGCATGGCACTACAAACACGCGAGCAACATATAAAACGCGATAAAGCAACCTCTAATATTTGTACCGCACAAGTATTACTTGCTGTTATGGCAGGAATGTACGCCGTATATCATGGTCCAAAAGGGCTAAAAGAAATTGCCGAGGATATTCATCAAAAAACTAGTCGTCTTAACCGTGTTTTAAAAGACCTTTTAATAGAACAACACAACGACACCTATTTCGATACGCTTCATATAACTGTGGACTCTAAGCGGTTAAAGCAACTTGCCGAAAAGCATGAAATTAATATTTTAGAAATTAATGATAACCGTGCTGCCATTTCACTTAACGAAGCAACTACAGAAAAACAATTTCAAAAACTTATTTGTGTTTTAGAAGAATACAGCGGTAAAAAAACAACCACACAAGCCACAGATGTATTAATAAATATTCCAGAAAACCAAACACGGAAGTCTGCTTTTTTAACGCATCCAACGTTCAATTCATACCATTCGGAGACTAGTCTAATGCGTTATATTAAACGTTTAGAACGAAAAGATTTAGCCTTAAATCATTCTATGATTTCTTTAGGGTCATGTACCATGAAGCTAAATGCTGCAAGCCAAATGTTACCCCTAAGTTGGTCTCAGTGGAATAGCCTGCATCCCTTTGTGCCTATAGCACAAGCAGAGGGGTATCAATATATATTAAAAGAGCTAACCCAACAGTTAAATATAATAACTGGGTTTCATGCTACATCGTTGCAACCCAATTCTGGAGCACAAGGTGAATATGCTGGTTTAATGGTTATTAGAGCATATCATAACGCTAGGGGAGACCACCACAGAAATGTGTGTATAATACCTGCCTCGGCACACGGTACAAATCCTGCTTCTGCTGTAATGGCAGGAATGAAAGTTGTTGTAACGGCAACTGATGCAATGGGTAATATTGATTGGAATGACTTTTCTGCAAAAGTTATAGAACACAAAGATCAATTAGCAGCACTAATGGTAACCTATCCTTCGACACACGGTGTTTTCGAATCTAATATTCGTGAGATGACTCAATTAATCCATGATAATGGAGGTCAAGTATATATGGATGGAGCAAATATGAATGCCCAAGTAGGAGTTACAAGTCCAGCGATAATTGGAGCCGATGTATGCCACCTCAATTTACACAAAACCTTTGCAATACCCCACGGAGGAGGAGGCCCAGGAGTTGGTCCAATTTGCGTAGCAAAACACTTAGCCCCTTTTCTTCCTACAAACCCCATAATATCTACAGGAGGGTCAACCCCAATCAATTCTATCTCAGCAGCCCCTTGGGGGTCTTCTTTAGTGTGCCTAATTTCTTATGGATATATTAAGATGCTTGGAAAAAAAGGCGTGAAAAAAGCTACTGAAATAGCCATCTTAAACGCAAACTATATTAAAGCCAAGCTAGAGAAAAACTACGCTATACTATATACAGGAGAAAAAGGAAGAACCGCACACGAAATGATTATTGACTTTCGGCCATTTAAAACAAAAGGTGTAGAGATTACCGATATTGCCAAAAGACTTATGGACTATGGTTTCCATGCTCCTACTATTTCTTTTCCAGTAGCAGGGACTATGATGATTGAACCAACCGAAAGCGAAAACCTTGCCGAGCTCAACCGTTTTTGCGAAACTATGATTTCTATCGCTGAAGAAATTAATAGCCAAAATAGTCATGATGAAAATAGTGTTTTAAAAAACGCGCCTCATACACTACAAATGGCAACTAGCGATAATTGGAGTTTCCCTTATAGTCGCGAAAAAGCACTATACCCGCTTAGTTTTGTGAAAGAAAACAAATTTTGGCCTGCTGTCAGACGGGTAGATGAGGCTTTTGGAGACCGTAATTTGGTTTGCAGTTGTCCTAGCACCGAAGAATATATAAGTAACTGATAAACAAATATATAACCTATATTAATAATTTTATTGGAGTCAAAAAAAAAGAGACTAGGTGTCGTTTAGTTTTTATCTTATCTTAAAGCCTATATAATGCTTTACCTAAATTTGTATCCATCAATAGTATTGAAAATATGGGCATTAAAATCACAGGCGTAGGCAGTTATACTCCAAGTTATATTCAAAAGAATAGCGACTTTATTAACCATAATTTCCTTACGCCCGAAGGCGATCATTTTGAAACTGATAATACCGAAATTATTGAAAAGTTTAAATCAATAACAGGTATTGAAGAACGCCGTTATGCAGCAAAAAATGAAAACTCTTCGGACTTAGCCGCCAAAGCTGCCTTAAATGCAATTGCAAATGCAGAAATAGACAAAGAAACTATTGACTATATAATTGTTGCCCATAACTTTGGAGACACTGCATATAATTCAAAACAATCGAACCCATTACCTAGTGTTGCCTCAAAAGTTAAGACACTTTTAGAAATAGAAAACCCAAAATGTGTGGCTTACGATATTCTTTTTGGATGCCCTGGTTGGGTTGAAGGAGTCATTCAAGCGAAAGCATTTATACAGGCAAAAATGGCTAAAAAATGCCTTGTTATTGGAACAGAAACACTCTCGAGAGTGGTTGATAAAAATGACCGCGATTCTATGATTTTTGCCGATGGCGCTGGAGCTACTATTATAGAAAATGCAGCAGATACCGAAGGGATATTATCGCACGAATCCGTTACTTACACTAGCAATAATGAAATTGATATACTCTTTTTTGGGAAATCTTATGATGCCAATAATAAAGATCAATTTATAAAAATGCAAGGACGCAAAGTCTATGAGTTTGCATTGTCAAAAGTACCAGAGGCAATGAAGAATTGCTTAGACAGTGCAAAAGTAGATATAAACGACCTGAAAAAAATATTTATCCATCAAGCCAACGAAAAAATGGATGAGGCTATTGTTAAACGGTTCTATAGACTCTATAAACAAAAAGTTCCTAATGCAATTCTTCCAATGAATATTCAATTCCATGGAAATAGTTCTGTAGCGACCATCCCCACACTATATGACCAAGTAATTTCTGGTCAAAAAGAAAATCATAGCGTATCGGAAGGAGATATCGTTATGTTTGCTAGTGTTGGCGCAGGAATGAACATCAATGCTATTACTTATAAAGTGTAGTATCTTTCTTTCTTATACGTTTTCTATTAATTCTTTTAAACAATTTCAAGAGTAATTTGCTTATTTTAGAGGCATGAAATTTTTTACGTATATAGGCCGATATTTTTTAATGCTACAAAAAACATTTAGCAAGTTTACCAAATGGTCTATTCTCAAAACTTTAATAATTAGAGACATTGACGTTCTAATTATGGGGTCGTTAGGTATTATTGCTTTCATATCTTTTTTTGTAGGAAGTGCGGTTTCTATACAAACAGCCATAAACTCTCAAAACCCGCTATTGCCTGGTTATTTAGTTGGTTTTGCTACACGTCAATCTATTATTCTTGAGTTTGCACCTACCTTTATTTCTATTATTATGGCTGGGAAAGTCGGCTCTTTTATTACATCGAGCATAGGTACAATGCAGGTTACTGAGCAAATAGATGCACTAGAGGCTATGGGCGTAAATACTTATAACTATTTAATATTCCCTAAAATTGTTGCACTTACATTGTTCCCTTTTTTAATTACGTTTTCTATGTTTTTAGGAATTTTTGGGGGATACTTAGCAGCTGTAAACGGTGGATTTTCATCTCATGCAAATTTTATAGAAGGGCTTCAATTAGATTTCCACCCGTTTCATATAACATATGCTTTTATCAAATCGTTTGTGTTTGGAATGCTCTTAGCTACCATACCTGCGTATCATGGTTATTATATGAAAGGAGGAGCGCTAGATGTTGGGAAAGCAAGTACCGTTTCGTTTGTTTGGACTAGCGTTGCCATAGTTATTGCTAATGGGCTTATTACTAATTTACTCTTAACCTAAATGATTATAGTTGAAAATTTAACGAAATCATTTGACGGGGTTCAAGTACTCAAAGGTATTAGTGCAACTTTCGAGAAGGGAAAGACAAATTTAATTATTGGAGAAAGCGGCTCTGGGAAAACAGTGTTCCTAAAATGTATTTTGGGTTTGTTTGAACAAGATAGCGGAGATATTACTTTTGAAAAAACGCGGCTAAGAAGTATGGACACTAAAACCCGTGCATTACTTAGACAAGAAATTGGGATGGTTTTTCAGGGGAGTGCGCTTTTTGACTCTATGAATGTAGAAGAAAATGTAATGTTTCCTATGAGAATGTTTACTAATGCTTCTGAAAGTGAAATTCAGGAGCGCGCAAATATTGTTATAAAACGAGTTAACCTTATTGATGCCAACCATAAAATGCCTTCTGAAATTTCAGGAGGAATGAAAAAAAGGGTTGCTATTGCCCGTGCAATTGTTATGAACCCAAAATATTTGTTTTGCGATGAACCCAACTCTGGTTTAGATCCAAGAACGGCAATATTAATTGATAACCTTATTCACGAAATTACAGACGAATATCAAATTACTACAGTAATAAACACACATGACATGAATTCTGTTATGGAAATAGGAGAAAAAATCGTCTTTCTCAAAGACGGTTTAAAACACTGGGAAGGCACAAGCGAAGAAATATTTAAAACCAATAACGAAGCTGTTACAAAATTTGTGTATTCCTCCGATTTACTTAAAAAAATACGCGTTATACAAAACAAGTAATAAATTACTTATTCAAACTCATCGCCATATTTATCTTTAATTTTTTCAAGTAATTTTTTAATTTCTCCGTCTTTCTTTTTAGGATAAACAAGCAATACATCGGTGTTGTCAACAACTATATAATCGTTAATTCCATCTAAAACAATAAGCTTGCCTGTTTCCGAAAAAATTGCATTTGCTTTCGAATCTTCAAGAAGAATCCGAGCGTTTATAACCACATTATCCGATTCGTCTTTGTCTATCTCATTATAAAGTGCATTCCAAGTACCCAAGTCGCTCCAATTGAAACTTGCCAAAATAACAGACACATTCTCCGATTTTTCCATAATTGCATAATCAATAGAAATATTCTCTGCCTTATGGTAATTCAAATTTATAAAGTCTTGCTCCAAAGCCGTATTCATTGTATCTAACCCTTCCATAAAAAGAGTGTACATTTCTGGCTGGAGTGATTTAAAGGATTGGAGTATTGTTCTTGCATTCCAAACAAAAATTCCCGAGTTCCAGAAAAAATTACCTGAACTAATAAAACGCTGTGCAAGATTAAAATCGGGTTTCTCCTTAAACTTCAAAACATTTGTAATATTAGATTTTGTGCTTGCAACCTCAAGGTACCCATAACCCGTATGGGGTTGAGTTGGTTTAATTCCAAATGTTATTAATTGAGAATTTTCGGTGCAATGCTTAAATGCTTTTTCTACATCTGTAATAAAAATACTAGGCTCTGTTATCCAATGGTCGCTTGGTGCAACTAAAATTTGAGCTTCAGGGTTGATTTTATTAATTTTAAGCGAGGCATATAATAAGGCAGGAGCAGTATTGCGCATACATGGCTCAAGTATAATTTGGTTTTCTTCAAAATCGGGTAGCTGTTTCAAAACCAATTCTTTATAAATCGAATTTGTAAGAATTATAAAATTCTCTTTCGGAACTAAAGGTGTAATGCGTTCGATAGTATGTTGAAGCAATGATTTTCCGCTTCCCATAAAATCTTGAAACTGCTTAGGATATTTCTTTGTGCTTTTGGGCCAAAGCCTTGAACCTACACCCCCTGCTAAAATAACTGCGAAATATTTAGAATTCATTTTATTACTCATTTTTTACTATTACTTCGGCATGTGGGCTAAAGATATATGTTTTTGACGTTGACAATTCTTCGCATTCAAATTTTTTAACCCGTTTTTTTCCTAGCCTAAATTCGCGCCCCGCCACTGAAAAAAGTGTGCCTTCTTCTAATTCAAAGATATATGTTTTGTCTGTAATGGGGTCGTATTTACTAAGCATCATAGCTAACTTAAAATCGGTGTCGCTACTCGCCTTGGGGTTTTTAAAATGCTGAGCCACTACCCTCAACAAGTCCTCGGGAAAAACATCAGGGTTAATTAAAGGAAGCATCAGTTCTCTAAACGTCATTTTCCACTCGCTCCCATGCGGTTTTATTCGATATCCATAGCGTTGAAACACAACAAAATGAGCCAGTTCGTGAATTAATGTAATTAGAAATCGATAGGGATTAACACTTTGGTTTATGGTAATTTGATGCGACCCATTTAGTTTTTTTCTGTAATCTCCGTGTTTAGTTTTTCTTTTAGGAACAACTTTTATATCAATTTTCCACGAAGACAAATATGATTTTACAATATGAACCGATTCCTCAGGAATTGATGAATATACATCTTTCATAAGAAAAAATTAGGGGGCAGTAGTAGAGACAGGCAATACTTTTCCGTTATAAAACTGGTGCCCTGTTAGTGCAAAGTTCAAAAGATAACTTGCCATATTGTCTGCACTATACGTTGCTTTGTACCCTGGGAACGCTTTTTCTAACATTTCGGTTTGTACCGACCCTAGTGCTAAAGCATTGAAACAAGGCCCCGATTCTTTATACTCTTCTGCAAGTAACTCGGTGAGGGTAATCACCGCACCTTTACTGCTACTATATGCCGCTAAACCTGGGAATTTAGAACTGCCTTGCACACCTCCCATACTGCTTATATTAACCACATGCCCTTTAGGGTTTATTACAGGGATAAGTTGGCGTGTCAATTCGGCTAAACCAAAAACATTAACCCTAAACACATCCTCAAAAACATCGAAAGTCAAAGATTGAAACGCTTTATTTACTAACAGCCCTGCATTATTAATAAGTGCATCAACAGTTTTAGTTTCTTTTAAAAACTCCTTGCAGAAAAGAGTTATTGCTTCGGGTTGAGAAATATCAACCGAGAAAGGGATAATGTTATTTATATTCTTTAGTTCGCTAGTATTTCTAGAAATTGCAAAAACAGTATGTCCTTGGCTAGCCGCCAATAAAGCCGTTGCTTTTCCAATTCCTTGGCTGGCTCCGGTTATGACAATGTTTTTTTTCAAATTACTTTACACAAACATTATTATCGGGTTCTCAATATACCTTTGTAAAGTTTGCAAAAATATAGAACCCGTAGCTCCATCAACTGTTCTATGGTCGCAAGCTAAAGTGAGTTTCATTGTATTTCCTATTACAATTTCGCCTTCTTTAACTACAGGTTTCTTTACAATAGCGCCGACAGATAAAATAGCTGAGTTTGGCTGATTTATAATAGACGTAAATTCTTGAATTCCAAACATTCCCAAGTTAGAAATTGTAAATGTGCTTCCTTCAATCTCATCTAAAGCTAGTTTTCTCTCGCGTGCACGTACTGCATAATCTTTAACTTGAGCTCCGATTTGAGATAACGATTTTTCGTCTGCAAATTTAACAACAGGAACAATTAAACCATCTTCTATTGCTACAGCAACCCCTATATGTACATGGTTGTGTTTTACAATTTTATCATCGTACCACCTAGAGTTTACCTGAGGGTGTTGTTTTAAGGCTAAGGCTGTTGCCTTAACTATAATGTCATTAAACGATATTTTAGTGTCAGGTGCTGAATTGACTTGAGTTCTAAAAGCAATTGCATTATCCATGTCAAATTCTACTCCCAAATAATAGTGTGGAGCCGTAAATTTAGATGTCGATAAACGCTTTGCTATCGTTTTGCGTATTTGGTTATTTGGTGTTTCTTCAACAGACTCTACCCCCGCAGAAACAAAAGAAGCGCCAGGTGTTTTACTCTCGGGCTTATAGTTTTCTATATCCCTCTTAATAATTCTTCCACCATCTCCAGTGCCATTAACCCCAGTAAGGTCTATCCCTTTTTCTTCAGCTATTCTTTTAGCTAACGGAGACGCTATAATTCTACCATTAGTATTAGTTGCCGAAACAGTTGCTGGTTCGTGAGTTTTAGGTGTTTCTTTCATAGGCTTTGCCGCAGCCGTACTTTCTGATTTAGCCGATGGCTCTTGCGCACTGGCTGGCGTTGAGTCTAAAGAAGAAATAATCGCTTCTACATCTGTACCCTTACTACCTATAATAGCCAACAGAGCATCTACAAGAGCGGTCTCCCCTTCTTGAACGCCAATATGTAATAACTCGCCATTATAAAAAGACTCAAACTCCATTGTCGCTTTGTCTGTCTCTATTTCTGCTAGTATATCGCCTTCGCTAACAGTATCGCCTACTTTTTTAAGCCAAGTCGCAACGGTACCTTCCTCCATAGTATCACTCAATCGAGGCATTCTAATTATTTCCACATCATCTGGAATTGCAATAGCCTCTCCTTTTGGGGCTGGAGCAGCCTCCATTGTGGTAGCTTTTTCGCTAGCCACATTTTCTTCTGTGCTTTGGTTTAAAAAGCTCGAAATATCCTCACCTTTTTCTCCAATTATAGCCAATACAGTATTTACGGGAGCAGTCTCCCCTTCTTGAATACCTATATATAATAATTCCCCATTATAAAAAGATTCGAATTCCATTGTTGCCTTGTCGGTCTCTATTTCTGCCAATATATCGCCCTCGCTAACGGTGTCGCCTACTTTTTTAAACCAAGTGGCAACTGTACCTTCCTCCATGGTATCACTCAATTGAGGCATATTAATTATTTCTGCCATACTAACTTAATTTATGCTTTATAAATGGATAATCTGTTTGCTCATAAACCGCATCGTACATTGATCTCTTTTCTGGATATGGAGATTCTTCTGCAAATTTTTCACACTCTACAACACGCTTTTTAACATCTGCTTCAATTATATCTAACTCCTTTTGTGTTGCATATTTTTTAGTTATAATAATATCTTTTACTTGAGTGATTGGGTCTATTTTCTTGTATTCTTCAACTTCTTGTTTAGTTCTATAATGCTGTGCATCGGACATTGAGTGCCCTCGATATCGGTAAGTCTTCATTTCTATAAAAGAAGGCCCATTCCCTGCACGAGCGTGTTTTATTGCTTTGTCCATTACCTTTGCTACTGGAACAGGGTTCATTCCGTCTACTGGCTCACAAGGCATTTCGTATCCTAAACCGAGCTTCCATATTTCTTCGTGGCTTGCTGTTCTTGCCACAGATGTTCCCATTGCATAACCATTGTTTTCTACAACAAAAACTACGGGTAACTTCCAGAGCGTTGCCAAGTTAAGCGTTTCGTGAAGCGCCCCTTGTCTAACAGCACCATCTCCCATATAACAAAGTGTAACAGCGCCTGTATTGTGATATTTATCTCCAAAAGCCATGCCTGCTCCTAAAGGTATTTGCCCTCCAACTATTCCATGTCCTCCATGAAACCTATGTTCTTTTGAAAAAATATGCATTGACCCTCCAAGTCCGCCTGAGGTTCCTGTTGATTTTCCATATAATTCTGCCATTACGCGTTTAGGGTCAACTCCCATTCCAATAGGCTGCACATGATTTCTATATGCTGTAATCATTCGGTCTTTACCCAACTCCATAGCATGTAATGATCCTGCCAAAACAGCTTCTTGCCCATTATATAAATGAAGAAAGCCCCTAACCTTTTGTTGAATATATACTGCGGCTAATTTGTCTTCAAATTTTCGCCAAAAATACATGTTGGCATACCAGTCTACATAAGTCTGTTTTGTTATTTTCTTCATCTAATTCTGTGTTTAATGATGATAAACTTAATACACAAAAATACAATATTAAATTTATATTTGAGATAATTATTATTTACTTACTTTTTTGTGAAAAGTATATTTAAGATATTCTTAATGGGACACTAAATTAATTTTCTAAAGTTGTGTCCTCTCCTTCTTCTTCTATAGCCCCTGAAGAGGCACCCAAATTGAAGTTTATAGAAAACCGCAATGTGTTTTCTAAAGGGCTACGTACCTTAGAATTAGAGAACAAATAAGAAATATCTATCTCCGCAAAATTCAAAGAAAACCCTGCCCCTAAAGTAAAATACTGCCTAGAGCCTTTTTCGATGTTTTCGCTAAAATACCCTGCTCTAAGTGCAAACGCTTCTTGAAAAATATATTCGGATCCTAAGCTCCATGTTATTTCTTTCAGTTCCTCAGAAAAACCATCTGGAGCATCGCTAAACGATTCGAAAATTCCTGAGAAAAAACTAATGTCGGGCTGGTCATATTTTAAAACCTCTCCTGTGTTTTCGTCTAAAACAGCAACTGGAGTAGGGACTAATAATTTATTAAGTTCTAAATTAAAAGCAACTTTGTTATTCGAATCGAAATGAATATTTAACCCTGAACCGATTTTAAGGTTTGTTGGGATAAAATTTTCCTCCCCTCCTACATCATATGACAAACGAGGTCCAATATTAGAAATATTAAAACCCATCCGTAATCTTGCTTCCTTGTTTCCAAAGTCAAATAAATCACTTTTATAAAAACCCGAAATATCTACTCCAAAAGTATTTGCCGAAGTAGCATCTGCGTCTGAAGAAAGTTTTAAATCGGAGTGAATTAGCCTACCAGTAACCGACATCGAGTATTTTGGACTCAACAAAAGTGAATATGAAAAGTCTAATGTTAACTCATTAGGGCGCTCTACTCCTTGTGAAATAATATTTCCTGATACGAGGTTATTCAAAACAACATCACCTAAACTAAAGTATTTAAGGCTTGCCCCCCATGCGCTTCGCTCTGTTCTTTTATTGTAATACGTTACATTAGCTAAAAATATATCGTTAACCAATTTACTTAAATACGGCGTATAACTAATTCCGACACCTGTTTTGTTTTCAGAGAAAACATATTTCGAGGGATTCCATTGTTGAGAAAACACATCAGCTGAAGTAGCGACTCCTTGATCTCCCATTCCTGCTGCACGAGCATCTGGGGTAATCAATAAAAAAGGCACTCCTGTTGTTATTACACGTTGTTGTGAGTTAAGTTTGATAGAGCATAATACCCCTACTAATAATAGTATTATTAAATGTGTTTTAGATAATTCTTTAAGCATAAAATAAGTTGTCGTATTATTCTTATATTTACTTAACGCTTTTTATTGTAAAATCTTATATAATGTTTCTAAGAAAAAGAAATTTTAAACTTTAAATAATAAGTTTTAGATTTATCCGTTACAATTATGTGCTTTTTATTTAAGTAAAATATATTTGGTGTATAGTTTGGCAAGCACAAGTTTTGTATATTGCACATAATTATTAAAATGAGTACTTTTATATAATATTTATGAGAATTAATTTATTATCTAAAAAAATTATTCTTCTAGTGCTAACAATTTCGGTTGTGGCCTCTTGTGGGAAAAAAAATAATTCCCGAGGAACAGGGTGGGGTATTAACTCCAAAAAAGGAGGATTTCAATACAATGTAGATTTTTCAGATCAGGAAACTGGTCCAGGTCTTGTTTTTGTCGAAGGCGGAACGTTTACGAAAGGACAAGTACAAGATGATGTAATGCACGATTGGAACAATACTCCAAATCGTCAACATGTAATGTCTTTTTATATAGACGAAACAGAAGTAACCAACATAATGTATCTTGAATACCTTGACTGGATTGTTTCGGTTTTTCCGCAAGATCAACCAGAATATAAGCAACTTTATAATGGGGTGTTACCCGATACGTTAGTTTGGAGAAATCGATTAGGATACTTAGAAGAATTAACTTCTAATTATTTGCGTCATCCTGCTTATGCCGAATACCCTGTAGTAGGTGTAAATTGGCTTCAAGCTGTTCAGTTTGCCGAATGGCGAACCGATCGTGTAAACGAATTTATCTTAGCACGCGAATCATATATTCAAGATGATGCCCGATATACCCAAGTTGATCCTAATAGTACATTTAGTACAGGCGCTTACATCAAAAGACCCGAAACAACATATGGCGGAAAAATTGATAGCTTGACAGGTAAAAAAGGAAGAGCAAAACAAGATACCACAGAAATAAATGTATACGCTGGTATTGATACAGGCGTTTTACTGCCTTCATACCGTCTTCCTACCGAAACAGAATGGGAGTACGCTGCCTTGGCACTTGTTGAAGACAGAGAATATAATACATACCGTGGAAAAAAGAAATATCCTTGGTCTGGGGAATATAGCCGTTCTGAACAAAGACGTACAGAAGGAGATCAATTAGCAAACTTTAAACTTGGAAAAGGAGATTATGGTGGAATTGCAGGTTGGTCAGACGATGGTGCAGACATTACAATTCAAGTAAAATCTTACCCTCCAAATGATTTTGGGCTATATGATATGGCAGGCAACGTTGCCGAATGGGTAGCAGACGTATATAGACCCATTGTTGACGATGAAGCAAGTGACTTTAACTATTATAGAGGGAATGTTTATCTTAAAGAAGTTATAGGAGAGGATGGAAAAGCTCAAGTTATATCTCCAGATTTATTAGTTTACGACACCTTGCCAAATGGTAAAGTACTTTTATCGAGACTTCCTGGTCAATTAGAAGAAGTAGCCGTTGATGAAGAGGATACTTTTTTAAGACAAAATTTTACTGACAGTGACAATAGAAACTATAGAGATGGTGATGTAGAGTCAACACGCCTTTTTGATCGTTTTAAGGAAGAAGGCGACGACAATGCAGTTGCTACTAATAATACTCCAGAGAGTTCAGGAATGTATAATGCCCCTATTCATCCGAATATTACTACAGATGAAAACGGTCAAATAATACGACAAAAAGATCAGGGAAACGCTAGGACATCTTTAATTACAGATGAAGTTAGGGTATATAAAGGAGGGTCTTGGAAGGATAGAGCCTATTGGCTAGACCCTGCTCAAAGAAGATTTTTACCACAATATATAGCAACAGACTATATAGGCTTCCGCTGTGCAATGAGCCGATTGGGTTCTAAAAGCCAAATCAAAAAAACGCCTCGACATAAACGCAAGGGCTAATCTAAAATAAAAAGGCATTTTTTTAAAGAAATGCCTTTTTTGTTATATGGAAATAGAGCAAATTTATAACCACTTTATTCATTCATCTTGCGTTGCAACTGATACAAGAAAAATAAAATCTAACTGCCTTTTTTTTTGCTTAAAAGGAGAACACTTCAATGGTAATACATTTGCTAAAGAAGCCTTAGAAAAAGGTGCTAGTTATGTTGTTGTTGATGATCCAAATTATTACTTAAAAAACAAACAATATATTTTAGTTGACAATAGTTTAGATGCTTTACAAAAACTTGCGCAATATCATAGAAGGCAATTTTCTATACCTGTAATAGGCATTACAGGGTCAAATGGAAAAACAACTACAAAAGAACTTATTTACAGTGTTTTGTCTCAACAATTCAGAACCACATCTACTATAGGAAATCTGAATAATCATATTGGAGTACCTCTTACCCTCTTAAACATAGATTCTGAAACTGAAATAGCTATAATAGAAATGGGAGCCAATCATATAAATGAAATTGCTTTTCTTTCTTCTTTAGCAGAACCTACACACGGCTATATTACTAATTTTGGGAAAGCACACTTAGAAGGTTTCGGCAGTATTGAAGGCGTTGTTCAAGGTAAATCGGAGCTCTTTGAGTATCTAAAACGTAATGATGGTGTTACTATAATTAACTCGAAAGAAAGCAAAATGGTAGCCCTGACTAAAAATCAAAACACATTTTCTTTTGGAGACACAAAAGACACCGATGTATTACTACAATATAAAACTCTAAAAAATGAATGCCTCTCTTTTATTGTAGATAATCAAATAATTGAAAGCAACCTTAAAGGCGCATATAACAATTCTAATATTGCTGTTGCTATTACTTTTGGTCTTCATTTTAAAATGCCTTTAGAGTTAATAAAAAAAGGGATTGAAGCATATAGCCCAAAAAACAACCGCTCGCAATGGGTAAACACAGGTACTAATACTTTGGTTTTAGATGCTTATAATGCAAACCCTAGTAGTATGAAAGCTGCATTAAACGCCTTTTTTGAAGCCCAAAAAGATAATAGGGTTCTTATTTTAGGAGATATGCTAGAACTAGGGGATTATGCCCTAGAAGAACACCAAAAAATTGTTGAACTCATTAGTTCTAAAAAAACAGATGCCGTTATACTAGTCGGTTCTATATTTAAGCAAACCTCAACGTCTTCTAAAATAATAACGTTTGCAAATACCGAGGACACAATTCATTATCTAGAAAAGAAGTGCTTCCGCAATAAAACCATTTTTATCAAAGGGTCAAGAGGTATTGCCTTAGAGGTATTGCAAAACTATCTTTAGTCTATCGAAATTTGTTTTACGTCTTTAAAATGCGATGCGTTTGCCTCTTCAATTTTAGACCGTAATTCTGGCCACTCTTTTTCAAAGAACGCATTGGTCTGTTTTAGTGCTGCTTTAAGCTCATCTTTTGCATGTTCCATTAGCGTACTTTCGGTAGAGGTAATTCCTCTTTGGCGACTACCAACATACCACGAAGCAATTCCAATTCGTGTCATAACTGTACTTTCGGGGTTTCGAACTATTCCTTGTCGCTTATCTTCCTTACCTATATAAAGTGCTATCAATAAATCTATAGACTTAACGTTATCTTTTATGTCTTTCTTCAACGCTTTTATATCTTCTCCTTTTCTGTCTTTAAACAGTTTTTGGTATTCCGTCAAAGCGTTTTTACTCTCAACCAGTTGCTTAACCGATTTCGATGCTTTATCTAAAAGGGTTTCAAGTTGTTTCGAAGCATCATAAACAGCATCAATAGATTTCGGGTCAATATCGAGTCTTGGGTCTGTTTTAATCAAAATACTTTGCTCGGACTTTTCATCGCTGTAGGCTAATACTAATTTATACGTATTTGGCTTTACTCTAATCCCAGAAGGTTCTTTCTTTTGTTTCTTAATTTTTCTGCTAGGTCGCTCAACGCCTTTCTCGTCTAAGTTCCAATGCCAACGATAAATCCCTTTTTCTTTTGGTGCTTTTTTCTTTAACGTACGAATTAACCTATCCCCATCATAAACCATAAGAGTTAAAGAGTCTTTAGACGTGTCTTTCTTCTTTTCTTTAGCGTCTTTCTCTTTAGCTTCTTTTTCTTTAGTTTCTTTTTCCTTTTTTACTAGAGGGTTTACATAGTATGAAATCATAGCCCCATACTTACGGTTAGTCCCTTGATACATAGCATCTGCGCCAAAGCGGCTACCTGTTGGTTGCTGATACGCTGCCAAGTAAGCTACTGGCGGTTCAAATAATTGTATTTTACTTGACACTG
Source organism: Candidatus Arcticimaribacter sp. (assembly GCA_965277835.1). Taxonomy (GTDB): domain Bacteria; phylum Bacteroidota; class Bacteroidia; order Flavobacteriales; family Flavobacteriaceae; genus Arcticimaribacter. The sequence continues at coordinate 1,208,742 of OZ255841.1, forward strand.
GATTCGATGCAAGTGCACGTAGAGGTCTAATATCATCTAACACCCATGCTGCTCTTCCAAAAGTTCCAATAACCAAATCATGTTCTCTCGACTGAATTACCAAGTCTTTTACCGATACTGTCGGAAAAACTTTAGAGTCGAACTTTTCCCATTTAGCACCTGCGTTTAATGATACATAAAGCCCATCGTCTGTGCCTAAAAACATTAAATTAGGGTTTATAAAGTCTTCAACTATACTTAATGCGTAACTCTCTGCATCTTCTGACCCCACAATACGTTCCCAAGATTTCCCGTAATCGCGGGTTCTATACGCATAAGGCGTATAATTAAATCTTCTATAGTCATTGGCTACTAAAAGCGCTTCTCCTTTATTTCTTTGCGATGCTTTTATTTGCGTAATCCAACTTCCTTTTGGTAGCCCTTTAATGTTATTTGTAACCTCGTTCCAATTTCCGCCTCCGTCTTGAGTAAAATGCACACGACCATCATCAGAAGCAACCCAAAGCATATTTTCTTCAACAGGCGAAGGTTCAATAACCAAAAGGGTGCAATAGTTCTCAGCCCCAGTAGCATCTAATGTTAATCCTCCGCTTTCGCTTTGCTTTTGTTTTTCTGGGTCATTTGTTGTTAAATCTGGCGAAATAACAGTCCATGTTTCCCCTTTGTTTTCACTTTTATGAACAAATTGACTTCCAAAATACACCGTACTATTATCAAATGGGTCTTGTCCAATAGCGGCATTCCAATTAAATCTCAGCTTTACTTTTGGGTCAGAGTGTGTAGGACGTACAGTATAGTTATTCCCTGTTTTCCAATCGTATCGCGAAACATAACCTTGTTGACTCATAGCATACCCATAGCGAGAGTCGTCTAAATCTGGAACAACATCAAACCCATCACCAAAGGCTATCTCTTGCCAATACGAATTTCTAATGCCTTGCACTTTCCAAACATACGCCGGACCTCTCCACGAGCCATTGTCTTGCATCCCTCCATATACATTATACGGGTACTCATCATCTACATTTATATGATAAAATTGAGCCACAGGAATATTCCCAATAAAACGCCACGATTTACCTCCGTCGTGCGTAATGTTTAGCCCTCCATCGTTTCCATCAATCATAAAAGAACCATCTTGCGGATGAATCCACCATGCGTGATGATCGGGGTGTACGCCATTATTAACACGATACGCAGGCATAAGCTGGGTAAAGTTTTTACCTCCATCTTCCGACACATTAACATATGTAAATACAGAATATACCCTGTTTTCATTTTGCGGATCTACAGCAATATCAGAATAATAAAAAGGTCTGTTTCCTATATCTTTCTTGTCATTAACTTTCTTCCATTTAAAACCTCCATCTATAGATTTATATAAGGCATTCTTTTTCGCTTCAACTAATGCATAGATAATATTTGTCTTATTTGGTGCAATCGCCAATCCTATTCTACCTAAGTCACCTTTGGGTAAACCATCTTCGTCTGTTCTTTTTTTCCAATTCTCGCCGCCATCATAACTAATATATAGTCCGCTACCAGCACCTCCCGATTTAAAAAACCAAGGGTCTCGCTTATGCTCCCACATAGCAGCTATTAGTTTATTTGGGTTCGAGGGATCCATAACGAGGTCTGCAGCTCCCGTTTTGTTATTTGTGTATAACACCTTCTTCCAAGATTTTCCTCCATCTGTGGTTTTATAAACCCCACGCTCAGGATGTACGCCCCAAGGAGAACCTATTGCAGCTACATAAACCACATTAGGGTTAGTAGGGTCAATTATAACACGGTGAATGTGTCTTGTTTTTTCAAGCCCCATAGACTTCCATGTCTTTCCGCCATCTAGCGATTTGAATATACCATATCCTCCATTAAGGCTATTTCTAGGGTTGCCTTCTCCTGTGCCTACCCAAATTACATCGGGGTTAGATTGTTGAATAGCTACAGCTCCTACCGATGCTGTTATCTGGTCATTAAAAATGGGCTCCCATTTTATACCGCCGCTAATAGATTTCCATAACCCTCCCGAAGCCGTACCTACATACATAACATCTGGGTTAGAAACTACCACATCAATAGCAGTTATACGCCCGCTCATACCTCCTGGTCCAATATTCCTTGGGGCAGCATGCTCTAGCCATTTTGTAGAAAATTGTTGTGCATTAATTTGAATTGCAAAACTTATAAAAAGTATTGAGAGTATAGCTTTCATAATTTCGGTTTATGGATTAACAATAATTTTTAAAGATAAGTAAAAAACTTTTGAAATATTTATGCTTTAAAAAACAAGACATTAACTCCGTTTATAAGTGTAATATTGGAGTTCTAATTTTAGAAGTCTATTTTTTAAAAATACTCATGCTTTCATTATAAATAGGGCTATCTATTGCCAAGAAATCTAAAACACTATGAAACACATTGTGTTGCGATAAGGTTTCGTTAGGCTTAAGCTCTTTAGAGTCATCGGACAACCAAACAATAAATGGAATTTCCAATTGTTCTTGTGGGGCTATACTTTTTGGTATTCCGTGCATATATAAGTTCTTTTCTCCTAAAGACTCCCCATGATCAGAAACATAGAACATAGAACTATCATAGGCGTCTAACTGTTTTAATTTTTCGATTAGCGTATGTAAAATATAATCTGTGTAAACAATGGTATTATCATACGCGTTTATCAACTCTTCTCTGGTGCATTCTCCCAACTCAACACTTTTACACACTGGCATAAACGTATTAAACCTTTGCGGATATTTTTTATAATACGTAGGCCCATGACTTGTACTTGTGTGTAACACTAATAGTATTTTGTTTTTTTCACTTGCCGCTATCTGTGCTTCCAAATTAGTAAGTAATATCTCGTCATAATTACACCCCTCGCCTTGGCATATTTCTTCTAAGTCTCGTCTTTTCTGGTAATTTTTAATATTCACTGTGGGTTCGCCCCAATTGGTAGTACGCCAAATAACGTCTACATCATTTCTAAATAAATAATTTGGTAAAATTTCATATAACTTGCTCGTCTCTTTGTGTTCTAAAATACACTTAACTCCTGCTGTCGTATAAGTTGCGCACGCATTAGATTTATAAACATAAACATTGTCTGTTTTTGATAGCAAAGGGTTTGTGTCTTTCTCATATCCGTATAAAGAAAAGTTTTCGCTCCTTGCAGATTCCCCAATAACAAGAACTGCAATTGATTTTTTATTATCTTTTAGTGTTATGTCTGGCAGCAAAATTTGTTGCTTATTTTCTTTTCTCTTGTGGTGATAAAAAAGATGCGTGTTAACCACATAAGACCACGGCATAGCCAAGCCTCCCAAAACTTTGGAGTTATCATCAATCCACAACCAGTTGCTAGAATTAGCATAAACAAGAGAGGCAATAAAAATTAGCGTTAAAGAAATATGTTTCAAAAATGGTTTAAGCCTTACTTTAATAAGTTTAACCTTAACAATCAATACACTAGGTACTATTCCCAAAAGAATCAAATACACAAATAAGCTAAAAGATAAAAAACTACTAGCCTCATCATAATTAGTGTTAAACACATTGCCAATCATTGTTTCGTCTATTATAACATTATAGGTGTTTATAAAGTATATTGCTATTGCATTTATACACGAAAAAAGAACTAGCAATAGTTTGCCAATAAACCGAGACGCAAATAATAGTATATAAAACACAAAAGCATTTAAAACAACTGTTAAAACCAACAGACTAGCAAGCATAAAAACCCTGTCTAGTCCTTTGTTGTTCAAATTGTCAACAGCAAATTGAAACATTGGGATATAATATAAAAGCACATTGAGAGTACTTGCTATCAGCACAAAATAGCTTGATTTTATTTTACGTTTTAACATAAATATTTGTTATTATATATACTATTGGGATTATAGAAAACAGTAACACTTAATTTGGTTTTCATAGGTTATAAAAATAAGTAAATAAAAATATGTAATAGAACTAAATTTTTAAATTCAGTTCATAACTTTACTCTGTTAATTGAACAACGCTATTAATACAATTAAATTACCCTAAATTTAATAGGAACGCTCAACAAAAATTATGAAACGCTTAATTTACTTATTTTTAAATGGAGGCTTGTTATTGATAACCTGCTGCTGCAATTCTTCTGCTTCAAAAAAAGTGAATAATGCACCCATTACCACCGAAGACACTAAACCTTTGCCTGTAGAATTACCCAAAGGAGAGGGTCTATATGTTTTTAAAAACACAGACGTTTTAGACTCTACTTTATTTACAAATAATGAGTTTTCTACATTTCGAAAATCCATAGAAACTATAAAAGAACTCGACCCAAAAGAATTAAATTTTTACTTGTCAACATGCGTTCAAGAAACAGATAAGTTACTTAAAGCGTCTCTACATAAAACATTTGAAGTGTCTCCAGTAAAAAGTAGGTTACGCATCATAAAAACAGATCTTTTAAAGTGCTATTACTTTAGTCAAGAAAACGACATTACGTCTTTGAACAGTTCTTTGACAGATTTATTCAACTCATATAATATATTTTTAATGCGCATTGATGATCTTGCACAAGACCAAAAAGCACTAAGAAACAACGAGTTTGAAGTTAGGAAAACAAACGATAGTTTATAGCTAATTTTTAGCTTATATACGTTGTTCTACTTAGTCCTTTCTCAAGATTCTTCAAAATAAAATAAATCTTCAACCCGAGTTTTTAACTCCATCGAAAGTTTAAGACCTAACTCTATACTTGGATTATATTTATATTTTTCAATCGAAATAATTGTTTGCCTACTAACCCCGACCTTTTCTCCCAATTCCTCTTGTGTCAGTCTTTTTTTCCTCCGAATTTCCTTTACCCTGTTTCTTAATTCCATTTAAATTCTTCTATAAAGGGTTATGTGAGCTAACGATTTTATTATTGAAATTGAAACAACTATAGCAAAAGAATAAAAAATAACATCTTCAACATTAATTTTAAACGTAGCTGTGATTAAAGATAAACCAATAACGGAAAAAATAAAAGACAGAAACACTATTTCATATATATAGTACCCCAGTTTATATATTTTTAAATCTATTAATGTGTCTCTTTCGTCAGAAATTTTTTTCTTCTTAAAGAGAAGTTCAACAATAGAAAAGGTTATAATAAAGTATATAACCGAAGTAATTACTATACTTAAAATAAAGCTAAAAGACACTTCCGAATTAGTTAGCAACTCATGTCGCTCTTTATATAATGTCGGTATAAAAAATACAAGTAAAATAATACTATAAAATAATTCAATAAGGACGTGGGTTTCTTTTTTAGATAAATTCATTTTTAAATATGTTAAGTTTTCTTTACAAATATATATTAATTTTTGTAAAGAGTACTTAACATTAAAGAATTTTATTTATTCCTATAAAAACTAAATGAAATGTGAATTCAATTCAAATAAATATATGAAAAACAAAAAATTATATTAATTTAGAGAACATTAAATTCAAATGCTATGGTTAAAAGTTTTCAGGGGGAACGCGAATCAAACAAAAAAACAGAGCAACCTACTGTTATAGTAAAAGATGTTATGACTGTTAATTTAGTACTTTTTACTAAAGACCAGTCTATACACGAGGCCATGAATTTATTTATAAAAAACAGAATTTCTGGTGGTCCTGTTGTGGACGAATCTGGCAAACTTATTGGCGTTATTTCCGAAGCAGATTGTATGAAACAAGTATCGGATAGCAGGTATTTTAATTTACCTCTATTAGACCAAACGGTAGGTCATTTTATGACTCCCGAAGCAGAAACACTCCCTGCATCTATGACTATTTTCGATGCCGCTTCAAAGTTTCATTCAACTGGTAGAAGACGATTTCCGGTGGTAGAAAACGGTAACTTAGTAGGGCAAATAAGTCGCAAAGACATTATAATTGCAGCAACGAATATGAAAAGCCAAACATGGCGAAAACCTTAATTTGGTTATCTCCTTTCTGCTTTTTTACTTTTCCAAATAAAATACAAGATTGTAACTTGAAGTAAAGCCGTTATGCTGTTGGCAATAATTATAGAGTTACTATGTATAAAAACGCCGTATATACCCCAAAAAACAACTCCTGTGAGCATTACAAAATACATAGTAAAAGAAACCCCCGAAACAGATTTTGTTTTCCATACCTTAATCACTTGAGGTAAAAAAGACGAGGTTGTCAATAAGGCTGCTAAATAGCCGATAATTTCTATATTCATTAACTTACTATATTTATTATTTTACCAGGGATAACTATAATTTTCTTAGGTGTTATGCCCTCTAATTGTTTTTTTGTTTTTTCGTCCTGCAAAATTAATACTTCTATTTCTTTTGGCGACAAATCCAACGAAAAAATTTTCGTAAATCGCATTTTTCCATTAAATGACACAGGATAGTTTTTTGTGGTCTCTACCAAATGAGATGGCTCATAAATTGGGAAATCAACTGAACTAGCACTCGTATCGTGTCCCAATAGTTGCCACAGCTCTTCTGCTATATGGGGAGCAAAGGGTTCTATCAAAATTGCAAGAGGCTCTAACACCTCGCGTTCATTACATTTTTGTGAAGACAATTCGTTTACACAAATCATAAACATACTAATACACGTATTGAACGAAAAGTTTTCGATATCCTCAGTTATTTTTTTAATTGTCTGATGAAGGCTCTTTAAAGACTCTTTCGAAGCTGGTTTATCCGAAACCGAAAACAGCTCGTTTGGATGATATAACTTCCATAGTTTTTTCAAAAAAGAATATACCCCCGAAATACCAGCCGTGTTCCATGGTTTTGCCTGCTCCAATGGACCCAAAAACATTTCGTACATACGCAATGTGTCAGCTCCATACCTGTTGCAAATGTCATCGGGGTTTACTACATTATATTTAGACTTCGACATTTTTTCGACTTCGCGAGACACTCTAAAAACCCCATCTTCTTCTGTAATAAATTCTGCATCCTTAAATTCTGGTCGCCAGTTTTTAAACGCTTCAATATCTAATTCATTTGAAGTATTAACAAATAACACATCCGTGCGCGTTTTTTGAATATTCTGTTGGTCAACCAAATTATTCGAAAGATAAGTGTTGGTGCCTTCAATACGATTTAAAAAAGCCGATTCTCCCAAAATCATGCCTTGGTTAATTAACTTTTTTGCATATTCTTCTACTGGAACCAAACCACGGTCGAAAAGAAATTTTTGCCAAAAACGAGAATATAACAAATGCCCCGTAGCGTGTTCGCTCCCACCAAGATATAAATCTACATCTTGCCAATAATCTAATGCGTCTTTGCTTACAAATTCCTTTGTATTATCGGCGTCCATATATCGGTTAAAATACCAAGAACTCCCCGCCCAACCTGGCATAGTATTCAACTCTAACGGAAAAACTGTTTTATTATCAATTCTAGAAATTTCTACAACCGCTTCGTTTATAGTATCCCAAGCCCAAGTCGTTGCATTACCCAAAGGAGGTTTACCCTCTTTGGTTGGTAAATACTGCTTAACATCGGGCAGTACCAAAGGCAAGTTTTCGAGCTTCAATGGTACAGGCAAACCATCTCTATAGTAAATAGGTATAGGTTCTCCCCAATAGCGTTGCCTACTAAAAATAGCATCCCTAAGTCTATAGTTTATTGTCCCCTCCCCAAAACCTTGTGCTTCTAGTTTTTCTATAGCAGTAGATATCGCTTCTTTATAAGTAAGTCCATTTAAAAAATCGGAGTCCGTAATTTTAGTGTCTCCTTTTTCGGCAAAAGCAGATTCAGAAATATCAACCCCATCAAAAATATTACGGATTGGAATATTAAAATGCTTTGCAAAATCATAATCGCGTTGATCGCCACACGGCACAGCCATAACTGCTCCTGTCCCATAACCTGCCAAAACGTAGTCTCCTATCCATATAGGTATTGGTTCTTTGGTAAACGGATGTAATGCGTATGCGCCAGTAAAAACACCGCTAATTGTCTTTACATCTGCCATGCGATCTCGCTCCGAACGCTGTGCACTAGCTTCGACATATGCCTCTACATTGTCTTTTTGTGCAGGGCTCGTAATAACTTTAACCAAATCATGTTCGGGTGCTAAGGTCATAAAAGTAACTCCAAACAACGTGTCTGGGCGTGTGGTAAAAACCTCAATAAGTCCATCGTGATTTTGAATTTGAAAACGCACACTTGCCCCAACAGATTTGCCTATCCAATTGCGTTGCATTTCTTTTAGAGGCTCTGGCCAGTCAATGGTATCTAAGCCTGTTAGCAAACGGTTGGCATAAGCTCCAATCCGCATACTCCATTGCTTCATTCTCTTTTTTGTAACGGCATACCCGCCTCGCTCAGAAACTCCGTTTATTATTTCGTCATTTGCCAAAACAGTCCCTAACTCTGGGCACCAGTTTACTTCTGTTTCAGATAAATAGGTCAAGCGATATTTTAGCAATATCTCTTGTTGCTCGCTTGCACTAAACGCTAACCACGCTTTTGAATTAAATTGTTCCGCATGTTCATCAGAAACTACGTCAAGTCCTTCCGTGCCATGCTGTTCAAAATGCGTTATCAATTTTTCTATAGGTAATGCCTTGTTCTCTTTGTTGCAATAGTAAGAGTCGAACAGAAGTAAAAATATCCACTGTGTCCATTTATAAAAATCTGCTTGCGAGGTGCGGACTTCTCTACTCCAGTCAAACGAAAAACCCATACGGTCTAACTGTTCCCTATATCTTTTTATATTAGTTTCTGTAGTTATATTGGGGTGTTGCCCTGTCTGAATTGCATATTGCTCGGCTGGTAACCCAAACGAGTCGTATCCTTGTGGATGAAGCACATTGAAACCCTTGTGCCGTTTATATCTCGAATAAATATCACTAGCAATATAACCCAGCGGATGCCCAACATGAAGCCCTGCCCCAGAAGGATAAGGAAACATATCTAACACATAATACTTTGGTAAAGTGCTTTTGTTTTCAGCCTTAAATATTTGGTTTTTAGCCCAATATTTTTGCCATTTTTTTTCAATCTCAAGGAAATTATACCCCACAGTAATTTACTTTTTTAAAAGTGCAAAAATACAGTTATAACAGGAAACTAAAAAGTTTATTAATAGTTAAGAATATAAATTGATTTGTGTTTACTATTTTTACATTGACAATTTAATCAGCGTGTCTAAAAACTCACAAGATAATTATCAAAAAAGGCGATTATTATCTACTTACTTTTCGGTAGTTATTAGCATATCTCTTGTTCTATTTTTATTAGGCTTACTAGGGCTATTATTTTTAAATTCTAAAAAAGTAGCCGACCATTTCAAAGAGCAAATAGCACTTACTATTTATATTGACAACACCGCAAAAGAAATTGAGATAAAAGAGCTTCAAAAAAGTCTTAGCCTAATGCAAGAAACAAAAGAAGCCCACTATGTTTCTAAGGAAGATGCTGCCACAACACATGCACAAGAAATAGGCGAAGATTTTATAGATTTTTTAGGGTATAACCCACTTCTCAATTCTATTGATGTGTACTTTAACGCAAACTATGTGTCGCCTGCTTTTCTAAACGAACTTCAGGCAAGCCTTGAGGCAGAATCTTATATTAGCGAAGTTACCTATGACCAACCTCTAGTTGAAATTTTAGATAAGAATATTAAAAAAATAACCCGATGGATTCTCATCCTTAGTACCTTTTTTATTCTCGTTGCTATTTTACTAATTAATAGTTCCATTCGCTTATCTATTTATTCTAAACGCATGGTAATTAAAACAATGCAGCTTGTTGGGGCGACAAAAAGCTTTATTCGAAAACCTTTTATTTGGACACATTTACAGTTAGGCTTCTTAGGGTCTCTTATTGCACTTGGGGGACTTGCCGTAGTTTTTTATGAACTCAACAGGCGATTTCCAACACTTAACTTATTATCGGACTTTACCGAGCCACTATTTGTGTTTTCATTTATTTTAATCATGGGAATTCTAATTACGGGGTTATGTACTTTTTTCGCTACCCAACGATTTTTAAATTTAACTACAGAAGCAGCTCAATAACAAAACTATTATGGCACAAAAAAAACCGCAACAAAAACAATTCTTATTTGGTCGCCGAAACTATATGTTTCTAATCATATCCGTACTAACAATAGGGTTAGGTTTTATATTGATGAGCGGAGGCGGTAGCCCAGACCCCAATGTGTTTAACCCAGAAATATTTAATTTTAGACGTATTCGTTTAGCCCCAACTTTGGTTTTAATTGGTTTTGGTGTTGCTATATACTCCATACTGACTACTTCCAAAAAGTAAACTAATGGATGTACTCTCAGCAATTATTCTAGGAATTATTCAAGGGTTAACAGAGTTTCTACCTATATCATCGAGCGGACATTTAGAGCTTGCTAAGGCAATTTTAGGGGACAACTCTCTCCCAAAAGAAAGCCTTCTTATGACCCTTATTTTGCACGGAGCAACTGCACTCAGTACTATTTTTGTGTTTAGAAAAGATATCCTAGATATTTTTAAAGGACTGTTTCAATTTAAAATGAATGACTCTTTTTATTTTTCTGCAAAAATATTAGTGTCAATGCTACCTGCCGTATTTGTAGGTCTTTTTTTAGAAAACCTTATTACGAGCCTATTTCATCAAAACATTTTTTTAGTCGGTACAATGCTATGGGTTACTGCCATGCTTTTGTTTTTAGCAAATCGGGCGAAACCCACGAAAAAAAAGATGAATTTCAAATCTGCCCTAAGTATTGGGATTATCCAAGCCATAGCAATTTTACCAGGGATATCTAGGAGCGGAGCTACTATTGCTCTAGGCGTTATTTTGGGTATCGATAAAAGCAAAGCTGCTCGGTTTTCTTTTTTAATGGTAATCCCCCTTATTTTTGGAAGTATGGCTAAAGGCATACTAGAAATTGACACTACTATAATTGAGTTTCACGTTCTCCCTATGTTACTCGGCTTTATTGCTGCTTTTATAACAGGTGTTTTGGCTTGTAAATGGATGATCGAATGGGTGAAAAAAGCAAAGCTATGGTACTTTAGTATATATTGTTTTGTCGTTGGGACAATTGCTATAATCTTTGGGTTATTATGAATAATGACCTAAAAGAAGAGTTTATAAATGGTAAAGTCATTCTTATTGACAAACCCTTAGAATGGACTTCTTTTCAGGTTGTCAACAAAATACGTTGGCTAATAAAAACCGCGTTTGGTATTAAAAAAATAAAAGTAGGACATGCGGGTACACTCGACCCATTAGCCTCTGGTCTCCTAATTTTGTGTACTGGTAAAATGACAAAACGTATTGAACAGTTTATGAACCAAGAAAAAGAATATACTGGTACATTTATATTAGGCGCAACAACACCTTCGTACGATTTAGAAACAGAAATTAACCAACGCTTTTCTACTGCACATATCGACGAGCGTTTACTTCAATCTACACGTTCTCAGTTTATAGGCGAGATAAAGCAACAGCCTCCCATTTTTTCTGCGTTAAAAAAAGAGGGGCAACGCCTATATGAATTTGCAAGAAAGGGAATTGATGTAGATATACCTTTTAAAACCGTTTTTGTTAAATCATTTGAGTTAACCAAAATAAACCTCCCAGAAGTAAGTTTTAAAATTAAGTGCAGTAGAGGTACTTATATAAGATCGTTAGCCCACGATTTTGGAAAAGCACTTGAAACAGGGGCATATCTTGGTTCGCTCCGAAGAACTAAAATAGGAACGTTTAGCGTAACCGAAGCAACCCAAATAGAACATTTTGAAAAACAACTAGAACACATAAACAAGACTTGATATTATCTGAGGGTACTTCAAAAAAAGTTGCTTTAATTTTTTTATCTTTGTAATACTAAAAAACCTTATGAATTTCAATCGTATATTACTTAAACTTAGTGGTGAAGCACTAATGGGCGAATGCTCTTACGGTATTGACCCTGTTAGAATTAATGAATATGCAGAAGAAATAAAACAGATTTATAATCAAAATGTTGAAATTGCAATAGTCATCGGTGGCGGAAACATCTTCAGAGGAGTTTCGGCATCTAACCAAGGGATTGACAGAGTGCAGGCAGATTATATGGGAATGCTTGCCACAGTGATGAACGGTTTGGCTTTGCAAAGTGCCCTAGAAAATATTGATGTACCTACACGGCTCCAAACTGCTTTAAAAATTGAAGCCATAGCCGAGCCGTATATAAAAAGAAAAGCCGTACGCCATTTAGAAAAAAACAGAGTCGTCATTTTTAGTGCAGGTACAGGTAATCCTTTTTTTACAACAGACTCTGCTGCTGTACTTAGAGCAATTGAAATTAATGCAGATGTTATTTTAAAAGGCACTCGGGTAGATGGTATTTATGATGAAGACCCTGAAAAGAACAAGAAAGCAATTAAATTCGACTCTCTATCTTTCAAGGAGGTTCTTAAGCGTGGGCTCAAAGTTATGGACACTACCGCCTTTACCCTCAGTCAAGAAAATAAACTACCTATTATTGTTTTTGACATGAATACAAAAGGAAACTTAATAAAAGTCGTACAAGGCGAAAATATTGGAACAAGAGTAGATCTTTAAGTAACACATTATGAACGAAGAATTACAATTTATCTTAGACAGTACTGTTGAGGACATGACCAAAGCAATAAAGCATTTGGAGTCGGAGCTATTAAAAGTTAGAGCAGGAAAAGCAAACCCTGTTATGCTTAACGGTGTTATGGTCGATTATTATGGTTCACCTACACCACTAAGTCAGGTAGCCAATGTTAACTCCCCAGATGCACAAACACTATCCGTACATCCTTGGGAAAAATCGATATTAGCCGATATCGAAAGAGCTATAATTAATTCTAATTTAGGTTTTAATCCTATGAATAATGGAGAATCTATAAACATTAATATTCCTCCATTAACTGAAGAACGCCGAAAAGAACTTGCGAAAGTGGCGAAAACCGAAGCTGAAGAAGCTAAAATAAGTATTCGCAACGCTCGTAAAGAAGCTAACCATGAAATTAAAAAAGTTGAGGTTTCTGAGGATGAACAAAAAAACTGCGCAATTGATGTGCAATCTCACACCGATGCTTTTATTAAAAAAGTAGATGATATTTTTTCTAATAAAGAAAAAGATATTTTAACCATCTGATATATAAAATCCTCTACTGGTGCATTACGCTTTTATTTGAGCATTTCTCATTATGAAGAAAAGAAGAAAAAGGAGTTTTTGGGAAAGTGTAGCGCGCTTAATACTTCGTAATCGATTCGCTTTTTTAATTGGTCTCGCCGCGGTTACTGCGTTTTGGGTTACACAGTGGGAACATATACGGTTTACGCACACAGAAGCCAACTTACTTCCCGACCATCACGAAGAAAATATTCGATACAATAATTTTGTAAACCTTTTTGGAGAAGAAGGAAATCTATTAGTTATTGCCGTTCAAGACTCTACTTTATTCTCCGAAGACAGGTTTAAAGCATGGAATAAGTTAAACGTCGAAATAGAGTCGTACAGTGAAATTGACTTTGTCCTATCTATAGAAAACCTAGCTGTTTTAACAAAAAATAGCAAAGAAAAAAAATTCGAATTAACCCCTTTTTTAAAAAAAGCCCCTTCGAGTAAAGAAGATTTTCGGTTGTTAAAACAACAGTTATTTCAAGAGCTTCCTTTTTTTGAAAACCTTTTATTCAATAAAGAAACACAAACGGTTCGCTCGGTAATTTACATGAAATCTGATATTGTAAACAATATCAAAAGAAAGAAATTTATATTCGAAACCTTTATCCCGTTAATAGAATCTTTTGAGCAAGACACAGGAACGAATGTCCGAACTTCTGGAATGCCTTATATACGCACATTAAACTCTCAGAACATTGTTGACGAGATTGGCATATTTGTTTTAGGAGCTTTAGGAATAACATCTCTAATTTTCTTTTTGTTCTTCCGTTCCGTGCGTGCCACTATTATTTCTATGATAATCGTGTTAATTGGCGTGGCATGGGCACTTGGCATACTCGGCTGGATGAACTATGAAATTACTATCCTTACAGCTTTAATTCCTCCTTTGATAATTGTAATTGGTATTCCTAATTGTATTTTCTTAATTAATAAATACCAGCAAGAAGTTGTTAAACACGGGAATCAAATTAAATCTCTACGGCAAACAATTATTAAAATTGGAAATGCAACCCTAATGACCAACCTAACTACAGCATCGGGGTTTGCAACATTTATTCTTACGGACAGTAAACTATTAAAAGAGTTTGGGGTAATAGCCTCGATAAATATAATTGGGATTTTTGTGCTTTCTCTGCTTCTTATTCCAATCTTATATAGTTTTATGCCCTTGCCCAAAAAGAAGCATTTAAATCATCTTAAAAATAAATCGGTTTATAAGTTTATCAATTGGATTGAACATAGTGTGCGCTACAAAAGAATTAACACTTACATTATTTCATTAATAGCTTTGATAATTAGTATTATTGGAATTTATCAGATTAAAATTTCGGGAAGTATTTTAGAGGATATGCCTCAAAAACAAGAGTTTTTTAAAGACATCCTATTCTTCAATGATGAATTTAACGGCATTGTTCCGCTTGAGATTTTAATAGACACAAAAAGAGAAAACGGCGTTTTGAAACTCCCCACTCTAAAACGAATGAATACCCTTGGAAAAGTTATTAATGATATTCCCGAACTCTCACCTCCCCTATCTATTGTTAACGCTGTGAAATACGCAAAACAAGCGTACTATAATGGAAATCCAAATTATTATGGGTTACCTACATCCCAAGAAAACAGTTTTATTTTATCGTACCTCCAATCTTCGACTGATGACGAAAGTTTGACAAAAAATTATGTGGATACCACAGGTCAATATGCTCGAATGACAACGTTTATGAAAGACATCAAAACGGAGCGTATGGAAGAAATTAAAACAGAACTTGAAAAAGAAATTAAAAAGATTTTTCCAGAAGACCGCTACAATATAGAACTAACAGGCAAGTCTTTAATCTTCTTAAAAGGCACAAAATATTTAATCAAAAATTTAATTTTATCGCTATCCTTAGCCATTCTCTTAATTGCTCTTTTTATGGTATATCTTTTTAGATCTTTTAAAATGATAATCATTTCTTTAATTCCAAATCTTTTTCCTTTGTTATTAGCTGGTGGTGTAATGGGTTTTTTAGGGATTCCTATAAAACCATCTACAATATTAGTTTTTAGTATTGCATTTGGCATTTCGGTCGATGACACCATACATTTTCTTGCTAAATATAGGCAAGAGCTTATAGCGTCTAAATGGAAAATTAAACATTCGATTTATGCATCGCTAAGAGAAACTAGTGTAAGTATGTTTTATACCTCTATTGTCTTATTCTTCGGGTTTTCGGTTTTTATGATTTCAGAGTTTGGAGGTACTATAGCACTAGGAGGTCTAGTCTCTGCAACACTACTTTTTGCTATGTTAGCAAACCTTGTTTTACTTCCTTCTCTTTTAATTTCTTTAGATCGAACAGTCTCAAACAAAGGCGTAATTAAAGAACCTAAGCTACATATTGTGGAGAACACTAATTCTAAGGAAGAACAAAACTGATAACTCAAATTCTTAGATAAACCAATATATTTGCATTTTAAAGCCATAGATATTTATGAAGATTAAAGCCTTACTTAAAACACCAGCCACTGGGCAAGAAATTACTGTTAAAGGATGGGTTAGAACATTTAGAGCAAACCGATTTATTGCTTTAAATGATGGCTCAACTCTAGCCAACCTGCAATGTGTTGTCGATTTTGAAATGATGGAAGAATCGGTCTTAAAAAAAATTAATACCGGAGCAGCTCTTGAAATTAAAGGATTATATGTTGAAAGTCAAGGAAGAGGTCAATCCGTAGAAGTTCAAGTTACACATATACATGTTTATGGAGAGGCAGACCCCGAGACTTACCCTATTCAGCCAAAAAAACATAGCCTTGAATTTCTTAGAGAAAAAGCACATTTACGAATTCGTACTGCTACATTTGGTGCAATAATGCGCGTACGTTCTGCTTTAGCTTTTGGAGTACATCAGTTTTTTAGAACAGAAGGATTTCAATATGTAAATACACCTATTATAACGGGAAGCGATGCAGAAGGTGCTGGCGAAATGTTTCGTGTAAGTTCTTTGGACTTTAAAAATATAGACTTAAACGAATCTGGAGATATTGACTTTAACAAAGACTTCTTTGGAAAAGAGACACATCTTACAGTTTCGGGTCAATTAGAAGCAGAAACCTATGCTATGGGCTTAGGAGAGGTTTATACGTTTAGCCCTACGTTTAGAGCAGAAAACTCGAATACTACACGTCATTTAGCAGAGTTTTGGATGATTGAACCCGAAATGGCTTTCTATGATTTGGATGATAATATGGATTTGGCTGAAAAGTTTATAAAAAACGTTTTAACCTATATACTTGAAGCGTGCGAGGAAGACCTTATTTTCTTAGATAATCGTCTTGCAGAAGAGGACAAAACCAAACCCCAAAAAGATAGGTCTGCAATGGGGCTTTTAGAAAAAATAAAATTTGTAGTTGAAAATGAATTTAAGCGTATAACCTATACCGAAGCATTTGACATTCTAAGGAATAGTACCCCTAATAAAAAAGGGAAATTCAATTTCAAAATAGACGAATGGGGAGACGACCTCCAAAGTGAACACGAACGTTTTTTAGTTGAAAAACACTTTAATTGCCCTGTTATTTTATATGATTATCCGGCAAAAATAAAAGCCTTTTATATGCGTATGAATGACGACCAAAAAACCGTTAGAGCTATGGATATATTATTCCCAGGTATTGGAGAAATTGTAGGGGGGTCGCAAAGAGAAGAACGGTTAGACGTGCTTCGAGACAGAATTAAAGCTATGGGGATTGAAGAAGAAGAGCTTTGGTGGTATTTAGATTTAAGAAGATTTGGAAGCGCACCACATAGTGGATTTGGTCTTGGTTTTGAAAGACTTGTGTTATTTGCTACAGGAATGAGTAATATACGTGATGTTATCCCTTTTCCTAGAACTCCACAAAATGCAGCGTTCTAAATTCTTTTCTTTTTCCTATCTTTAGGAAAAAGGATACTGCTTTTATGTTAAAACAACAATTTCAATTAAAGTTATCTCAAAAATTATCGCCTCAGCAAATACAGCTGATGAAGATGATTCAATTGACAACTTTAGATTTTGAACAACGGCTTCAAAATGAAATTGAAGAAAACCCTGCTCTCAACAAAGGTAAAGAGGAAGAAGATAATCCTATTGACGATTACCAAGAAGACTATGAAGACAGAGAAATTATTGACACTCAAGAAATTGATATCGATGCGTATTTAAGCGATGACGAAACACCTTCTTATCAACTAAGCACCAATAATTATTCTGCAGATGATAAAGAAAAAACAATTCCCATAACTGGCGGTGTTGGTTTTCATCAATATTTGAATAGCCAAATAAGTTCTCTTATTTTAACGCCTGATGAAAAAATAATAGCAGAATTTTTAATTGGAAGCATTGACGATAGCGGCTACCTTAGAAGAGAGTTAAATGATATTTTAGATGACTTAGCCTTTACACAAAGCATGATAGTCTCGGAAAAGCAATTGAAATTAGTGCTCGAGAAAATACAATCTTTAGACCCCGCAGGCGTTGGTGCACGTAACCTACAAGAATGTCTTTCATTACAATTAAGTAGAAAACAAATTTCTGTTGCGCAAATCATGGCTTCAAAAATAATTAATGATGCTTTTGATTTATTCTCAAAAAAACATTTTTCAAAACTTCAAGAAAAATTTGACGTTGATGAAACTTTATTGAAACAAGGGCTAAAGGAGATTGAACGACTAAACCCTAAACCTGGGGGTGCTTTATCGGGTATTTTTCAAAATACTCATATCATCCCAGATTTTATTTTGACCATTGAAAACGGTATACTCGATGTTTCAATTAACAAACAAAATGCACCTGACCTTCATATCTCTCCGTCTTATAAAGAAATGCTAGAAGGCTATAAAGCAGCACCACAAAAAAATAAAAACCAGAAACAAGCAGTACAATTTATTAAACAAAAACTAGATGCTGCACAGTGGTTTATCGATGCCATAACGCAAAGATATCAGACGCTCTATCAAACCATTAATGCTATTGTAAAGTATCAAGAAAAATATTTCCTTTCGGGAGATGAGCTACTTATAAAACCAATGGTTCTAAGAGACATTGCCGAGTTAATCCAAATGGATATTTCTACCATTTCGAGAGTTGTTAGTAGCAAATACATCGAAACCCCCTATGGGACTAAGTTGTTAAAAAGCTTTTTCTCAGAGTCGCTAACCAATCAAGAGGGAGAAGAAGTTTCGACTTTAGAAATTAAAAAAATTCTTAAAACGCTAATTGAAAACGAAAATAAAAAAGCACCTCTAGTCGATACTAGCCTTTCCGCAGAATTATTAAAAGCTGGTTATCGAGTAGCCCGAAGAACAATAGCAAAATATCGAGAGCAAATGGGTTTTCCAGTTGCACGGCTAAGAAAAGAACTATAACACATAAAAGATTAACCCTGCTTTTATAGCATTTAACTCTAACGGTGTTCCCGTATTTGTTTGAGTTCCGCTTTTAAAATAAGACGAAATATTATACTCTAAATAAATATTCCAAGTATTATAACCCATAGACACTTTCAATGCATGAGAAAATTTATTAACCTCATCAATTGTAGTAACAGGTAGTCCATCGAAAATATTTAATCTACTATTAAAATTATATCTAATAATATAACCTGCATAAACTCTCCAAAACGCATGGGTCGAAGCAGTAGACGTTCGCCAGCGATACTCTATCGGCATTTCGATAGAATGTGTAACTAACCTATTCTCAGAGTCGAGTAATGCCATTTCATTTAAGCTAAATTCATAAGGATTTGGTTCTCTTTTTATAAGTGCTAAGTTAGACCCATAACTACTAAGCCCATAACCTAAACCTATTCCAATAGCTCTATTAGATTTTATGTTTAGCGGAATGTCTCTAATAAAACCTAGACCAATGGCATAAGAAAATCCATTTAAACGGAAGTTTTCAATAGACTCGTTAGCCAACAAAAAAGAAAAATTGGCATACCATTGATCTTCTCTATATTTTTCTTCTGGCAAAGTCGAATTATCTTGAGCTCTTAAATAGCAACTCAAACAAAAGAAAATCAATACGGCATAATATTTCATAAAGCAAAAGTAGTTGTTTTATCAAATTATTATATTTTGAGCTGCTTTAAACTTATCTAAAATAATTTGTCTGTAAATTCTAATCCCAAACAAAATAGCAATAAAAAATCTCCGCAAAAAATAATTTACGGAGATTTAAAAAAAAGTCTATTTTTTTTTTACGTTCTTATTTGATGTTCTGATCGTAGGCTCCTAAACGTGTAGTATAGTTAATTTTTAGAGCATTAACTAACCTTAGTTCTTGTTTAATATCAGAGACTAATCCCATATTGGTGTCTCCATCAACTTTTAGAGCTGTCGTCAAAACGTTTTGTAATTCTTGTCGTTTTGAAGCGCGCTCAGCAAGAACAAAAGCAGCTACGTCTTCTACTCCAGCAAATTTATCGTTTAACTGAATTCGTGCTTGGCTCCCATATTTAGTAACATATCTACTTGACGGTTTGCCTGCATAAATATACATTACACGGTCTTTCTTATCTAGTTTTTGAACTTGATCGGCAGCAGGTAATGTGTTTTGAACCATTAACGTATTGTCGCGCATTACAGTAGCTACCATAAAAAAGAACAGTAACATAAAAACAATATCTGGTAAAGATGCTGTTGAAACAGGAGGTAGTTCCCCTCCTTTTTTCTTTTTAAATTTTGACATATTCTAAAATTTATTTTGTTTTACTAGGTTCTGCTTCAGACAGTTTTTGCGGATACATCGCTTTTACGACATCAAGTTTTGGTCTCAACCTTTCTTTATCTTCTGGTGAAGTACGTGGGTCGGAGTAACGCTTATTTGCTTCAACAAAATCCATTCCTAAGAGTGGGTTAAGTCTTACAAACTCGCGGTTTCGCAAATCGTTATATGCCGCAACCAATTCATTTTGAACAGCTATGTACACTTTATACGCAGTTTCGCGGTCATTTTTTAATGAAATAATCGCTTTATCCGGATTATCAGACGAGCTTGTATCTTTCGCCCCTCTACAATAATCACATGCTTCATCGCCTTGCCCTCCGCCATTATCTAAAAACTCAATGGCTGCTTGACGTAGTTCACTTATATTAAGTGGTCTTTCTTCTACTAATAAGTTGTTATCCTTATTTACCACTACAGTAAAGATATTACGCTCTTTAATGATTGGTGGATCAACTACTTCATCAGTCGGGGGTAATTTTCTGTTTATCCCCGAGTCTGTTTCAATGGTTGTTGTTACAAGGAAAAAAATTAAAAGTAAGAATGCAATGTCTGCCATAGACCCAGCGTTTACTTCTGGTGCTGTTCTCTTTGCCATATCTTATGTTTTAACTAATTATTTTTTTAATACTCGAAAATATCATTGACCCAATGGCAATGACAGCTAAGAAGTAAAACATTCTAATTCCAGTTTCTACCCATCGAGATCCTGCTGCAGAAAGTACTTCGCCGTCTTTCATTGGAGTTTCAACGCCTTCAGAAGTAGCATAAGCTACACCCAAAACAACAAGTAGTGCTACTATAGAAGATAATGATTTTTTTAGCTTTTGCCCATTTGATAAAAGGTTTACTAAAGAAAAAATTACAGTTGAAACAACAGCAATGATAAGGGTAGTATTAGAAAGAAGAATTAAAGGGCTTACTGCGCTATAATCTCCAGCAGCTGCTGCTGCTTTAATCTCTTCGTCACCAGCATTAATAACCATGAAAAGGAAAATAAGTCCTAGTGCTCCTAGAAGAAATGCTATTATTTTTATTATTTTTTGAAAATTCATAGTTTATAAATTTTTATGGTATAAAATTATTTCTTCTGTGCTACAAGAATGTCAATCAATGTGATTGATGCATCTTCCATATCGTTTACTATACTGTCAATTTTAGCAACGATATAGTTATAAAATATTTGAAGAATAATTGCTACCACAAGACCAAAAACCGTTGTCAAGAGTGCAACTTTAATACCTCCTGCTACAAGAGAAGGTTGCATATCGCCTGCGGCTTCAATTTTGTCAAAAGCTTGAATCATACCGATTACTGTACCCATGAACCCAAGCATAGGAGCAAGAGCAATAAATAAAGATATCCAAGAAACGTTTTTCTCTAATTGTCCCATTTGAACACCTCCGTAGGCAATAACAGCTTTTTCGGCATTTTCAACACCTTCGTCCATACGGTCAAGACCTTGGTAAAAAATAGATGCAACTGGTCCTTTTGTGTTTCTACAATGTTCTTTTGCAGCTTCAACACCATCACCCGCAAGAGCTTCTTCAACTGCTTTGGTTAATTTTTTGGTATTTGTTGTTGCTAAGTTCAAAAAGATAATTCTTTCGATTGCTATGGCAAGTCCTAAAATCAAACAGATAAGAACAATTCCCATAAAACCAGGACCTCCTTCAATAAATCGTGTTTTTAGTTCCTGTGTAAAAGAAGCTGATGATCCATCATCTTGAACAATTGTTAAAAGTACATCATCCGTAGTATTTGCGTTTATAGTATTTGCATTTACGGAAAAGCCAGTCATTAAAAGGCTGACTACAAGGGCAATGAATAGTTTTTTCATTTGATAATTTTTTGGTTCTTGTTAATTTTAAAGTTTTAAAGATAAAAAAAAATACTAATTAAACTATTTTTCTATCCTTTTTTACTGGAAAAGTTACATTATATAATGTTAAATTATGTTTAAAGTTGATATAATTAAAATAAAACACAGAAAACCTAACCTAATTGTGACCCTGAATTTATTAATTCAATACATTTAAAATTATTTATGAAATACATTAAAAGAATACTTAAAGTCATTACCGTATCATTAGTAGTTTTTATCGCTATTGTTGCTGTTGTTTTTGGGGCCATATTATGGCCCACCAATGCACTAGAAACACCTAGCGTATATAAAGAAACATTTATAAAATCTATTAACATTATTGATATTAAAAAAGGTCGTTTACTTAAAAACAGTAATGTCTTAATCAGAGAAAATATAATAATAAAGATTGACACGTCTAATACTATTAAGCCTTCATTAAATAGCTTTGTTATAGATGGTACCGATAAATATTTAATTCCTGGTTTGTGGGATATGCATACACATTCGACACAACATTCCGAATGGTTACACCATCCTTTATATATAGCAAATGGAGTTACAGGAGTTAGGGATATGTCTGGGCAATTAAATAAAAAAGATAGCTACTGGGTAGGTAGTAAAGAACGCCTTCAATGGAATAATGAAGTAACTCAAAACATCAGAGTATCACCACGATATGTTTTACAGAGTAGTTATCAAATGGATGGTAAATATTCTGTACCTAATAATTTTCCAAATTTTTTCAAGTTAGAAAATACTCATCATGTAGATTCGCTATTAAATCACTACAAAAATGAAAACGTTGATTTTATTAAAATATATCAGCAAATACCTAAAAAATCGTATATCGATTTAGCTTTAAAGGCTCCAAAATATGGAATACATTTGGCGGGTCATAAGCCAATATTTGTAAGCCTAGAAGATGCTATAAATCTTGGGCAAAAAAGCTTTGAACATGGTCGTATCTTTTTCTATGATTGTTTCCCAGGTGCTGATAGTTTAAGAACTTCTAATAATTGGAGGCGTTATTTTCTTGCATCAAAAAAAAATATGATAGCTTATTTTAATCAAAATAAGGCTGACAGTCTTATGGTATTGATGAAAGAAAAACAAGCGTATTGGACTCCCACCCTTCAAACACTCAAGTTCGAAGCCTATGCACACAAAAACAGTTTTATTAACAATGAAAATTTAAAATATATAACTACAGTTAGAAAAAAGCTTTGGTGGGGTTATGATATAAATAATAACAGAGAAAAAAATTTAGCAGACCCCTACCTTAATATTAGCGAGCAATTTTTTGAGACTTCAAAAAAACAAATAAAAAAAGCCAATGAAATTGGGGTTCCTATTATGGTTGGTACAGATATTACCGACTCCTATACTTTTGCTGGGTTTAGTTTGCACGATGAACTATATGACTTAAGACTAAGTGGCTTATCTAATCTTGAAGTCTTGCAAAGTGCTACAGTAGTCCCAGCAAACTATACCAAATTAGAACATAAATTTGGAGCAATAGAAATTGGCAAAATGGCAGATTTAATAATACTTAATAAAAATCCATTGATTGATATTAGAAATACTAAAACTATTTCTGGCGTATTACTTAATGGTTTATATTATAATAAAGATAAAATTGATGAGATGAAAAATTTTACACAATCAGCTGCTTCAAGTTTTCATATGAACCTAAAAGTGTTTTTTGGTCTTTTCAATAGTCCTTTAATTCGAGTTCAGTTTGCAGATTAGTATAAAATATATTTAACCTACTTACAATAAATTAAATTAGCTCATTCCTTTATAATGAGATATTTTTGAGACGCTTTATTTTGTTTTTACCGCAAACGCTTATAAACGACTACTAGCAGAGAGGAAGGGATTCGAACCCTCGATACGCTTTTGGCGTATACACACTTTCCAGGCGTGCGCCTTCGACCACTCGGCCACCTCTCTAAAAATTTAAGCCCGAAAATAACAAAAAAAGCGTAAGCCTTAAAGATTAAAACGGCAAAAAATTATACACGCCCAAATACTTTTAGTGCATTTTGCGATGTTTGTTGGCAAACCTCATCTAACGGACGTTTATATATATCGGCTACTTTGGTTGCTATATGTGTTATATAAGAACTTTCGTTACGTTTTCCTCTATAAGGAGTCGGAGCCAAATAGGGCGCATCGGTTTCTAAAACAATATGTTCTAATGGAATTTGGTTTAAAAATTTATCAATTCCCCCGTTTTTAAAGGTAACTACTCCTCCTATCCCTAATTTCAAATTATATTTTAAAGCCTGCATAGCGTGTTCAAATGTGCCTGTAAAACAGTGAAAAATTCCCGATAGCTCGCTAGGGTTATGCCCATCAAGAACTTCGAAAACTTCATCGAACGCTTCTCTACAATGAATTATAAATGGTATGTCATATTCTTTCGCCCATTGAATCTGCAAATCGAATGCCTCTTGTTGTTGGGTCAAAAAACTTTTGTCCCAATATA
This sequence comes from Candidatus Arcticimaribacter sp., assembly GCA_965277835.1. GTDB lineage: Bacteria > Bacteroidota > Bacteroidia > Flavobacteriales > Flavobacteriaceae > Arcticimaribacter. The sequence continues at coordinate 1,233,020 of OZ255841.1, forward strand.
AATCAACACCAATTTCGCCAATAGCACAAAACGACCGTTGTTTTAGCAAAGATGATACATGAGCTAATTCTTCTTTATAGTTTTCTTTAATATGTGTGGGGTGAACACCCGCCATTAAATGTACATTATTAGGATACTGACTTTCTAAATCGAACATCCTTTGCGTATAAGAAGAATCGATCGCTGGAATAAAAAAATCCGTTACGCCACAATCCAATGCACGTTGCATCATACGTTTACGGTCTATGTCAAACTCTTCTACATAAAGGTGTGCATGGGTATCTATTAATTGCATAAAAACAAACGTATAAACTTCATTGCTAAAAAATTTAAGCCTTCTAAATATGTATATTTGAAATAAAAAGCTATCAAAGATATTTTAAAAAATAAAGGATATACGTCTGTTCCATTAAAAAAAACAAAAAGTCAACACTTAATTTCGTTTTTAGATGTAAACAATGCTTCGGGAGTTTTTCTTATTGACACAGGCGCATCTAACAGTTGTATTAATAGAGAAAAGAAATCTTTTTTTTCTATAATAAGTAAAGATGATGATGATTTAGAATTAATGAGCGCTGGAGCAGAAAAACTTAAAGCAAACCCAAGCGAAAAAAGTTTTATACACTATAAAGGAAAACTCCTTTTAAAACTAAAATTCTTTTTAATTGATATGGTACCTATAAACACCTCGTTAGCTCAACAAAACAGCCAAGAAATTGATGGTATTATAGGGGCGGATTTCCTTAAAAAAACGAATGCCATTATAGACTATAAAAGCAAATTGATGTTTTTAAAACTTTAGCGTTCTAAAAGGTATTTGCCTCATCCTCGTCTTCTAGAGTTCCCGGTTTTATTTTACGCCTGTTCCTTTTATTCAATCTAATAATACCACCAAATAAAATATTAACCTGAGAGAACAGAAATTTTTGTTTGGCTTTATCAACTAAAGTGGTTTTTACATCTGGTAAATTAATATACCCTGCTTTGAGTTCGCTTTGTATAAAGAATCGTTGAAAGAACGTTATATTTAATCCGGTAACCAAATGAGCCCCAAAGCCAGCCCAATGCCAATCATCGTTGCGCTCAAAATTTAAAAGAGACACGTCTGTCTTTGGCATATAACCACCAAAACCGCCACCTAGCTGCCCATTCAACTCTACCTTACCCAACTGGTATAGCGGTATATGTTTACGTATTTCAAAGTTCATATAGTTTAAACCATCGGTATGTTCAAGTTTAAGAAACCCTGGCTCAATACGAACAGGAGTATTATTGTATTGACCGTCATAAGCAGTTCCAGTATTGTTAATATAACCGTTTGCTACTACATTCTGATTTTGATTTACCACATACTTCATATGGTCAACGCCAAAAGAAATATCCCAACGGTCTTTAAAAAAATAACCAATACGAACATTATATTGTGGACTGGTTATATGAAGTGGATGAAAATAGGTTTTTGCACTAAAAGGAGAGGGTCTATCCTGTGCTTTTACGTTTTCTAAGGTAAACGCATATGAATCTCCCTTAAAATGAATATTCGAGTCCGTATAACTACTCCAATTCCAACCCCAATAGATATATAAGTTGTTCTTTGAAAGTGTATTCCTGTCTGCGGAATTTTGTCCTAGTATATAAGCGGAGCTTAATAATAAGACTACACTTAAAAATATTTTTCTGTCAATAATGAGATCCTATAAAATTATATTGATGAAACAGCCAATTTTTCGTTTTACTATCAGTGAGGGTGTTATTATAACTTAAAAAGTGGCTACCTCTTTTTAAAGCTCTAATGCTTTTTTAGGGTTATTATCCATTAATAACTCAATAGGGTTCTCTAACGCTTCTTTTATTGCCACCAAAAAACCTACGGATTCTTTTCCGTCTATAATTCTATGGTCATAAGAAAGTGCTAAGTACATCATTGGGTGTATTTCTACATTTCCATTAACAGCAATAGGGCGTTCAATAATATTATGCATTCCTAATATTCCTGATTGTGGAGGGTTGATAATTGGTGTTGATAGCATCGACCCAAATACGCCCCCATTAGAAATAGTAAATGTCCCTCCTGTCATCTCATCGACTGTAATTTTTCCGTCTCTAGCACGAACTGCTAAACGTTTTATTTCAGTTTCGACTCCTCTAAAAGAAAGTGTTTCGGCATTGCGAACTACAGGAACCATTAGTCCTTTTGGTCCCGATACAGCGACACTTATATCATAATATTTATATTGAACTTGGTGATCTTCGTCAACCATTGAGTTAACATCGGGGAATAATTTCAACGCACGAACCACTGCCAAAGTAAAAAAGCTCATGAAACCTAAGCCTACCCCATGCTTAGTTTTAAACTCTTCTTTAAACTCGTTTCGCAAAGCAAAAATAGGCGACATATTAGCTTCATTAAATGTTGTGAGCATCGCCGTTTCATTTTTAGCGCTTACTAAACGTTGAGCAACTTTTCTGCGTAACATCGATAATTTCTTTCGCTCGCTTTCACGAAGCCCATAAGATGGAGGTGTACCCATAGATGGAGATGCCTGAATTGCATCTTCTTTTGTAATACGCCCATCTCTTCCACTACCAGTTACACTAGCAACTTCAATATCTTTTTCAGCTAGGATTTTTTTAGCCGCAGGCGATGCGCTTCCTGTTGCATACGATTCTTTTGAAACAGGGGCAGGAGCTTCTTTCTGAGGTTTTGGAGCTTCTTTTGGCTCTTCTTTAGAGTCTTCTTTTGTATCGGCATCGGCAGATGGTTTACCTTCAGTATCAATAAGGCACACAACCCCTCCTACAGCAACAGTATCTCCTTCTTCGGCCTTAAGTGTAATTGTTCCACTTTCTTCTGCCGGAAGCTCAAGGGTTGCCTTATCAGAATCTACTTCGGCTATTGCTTGGTCTTTCTCTACATAATCGCCGTCAGAAACTAACCATTCTGCAATTTCTACTTCGGTGATAGACTCTCCTGGTGAAGGAACTTTCATTTCTAAAATCATAAGGTCTTAAATTTATAAGGAATATATTATTTCGGTTTTCTAAAATTGTTTTTCGATTTGTCAAAAACGTAATCTATAACTTCTTGGTGTCTTTTATTAAATCGGGTTGAACTCCCTGCGGCTGGTGCAGCATAAAAACGTCTGCTAGCACAGCGGAAATTAATTGCCTCGGGTAAATGTAATAGTAAATGAGACCATACACCCATATTGCGAGGTTCTTCTTGCGCCCAAACCACATCTTCTACAGCGTTATATTTTTTCAATATACCACGAATTTCTTCAATTGGTAGTGGAAATAATTGCTCTACCCGAACAATAGCAATGTCTAAGCGTTCTCTCTCTCTTCGTGCTTTTAAAAGGTCATAATAAAATTTACCTGTACAAAAAATCAATGATTTTGCGGCTTTTGGCATTATTTCGCTGTCGCCTATTACGGTTTGAAAAGAGCCTTCTGTAAAATCTTTTCTTGGAGATAAAACCTCAGGGTGTCGTAACAAGCTTTTTGGAGTAAAAATAATTAATGGTTTACGGAAGTCCGTTTTCATCTGTCTTCTAAGAATATGAAACATATTTGCAGGAGTCGAGCAGTTTGCAACAAACATATTGTCTTTAGCACAAAGTTGTAAATAACGCTCAATTCGGGCTGAAGAATGTTCAGCACCTTGACCTTCATATCCATGAGGGAGTAACAGTACTATTCCGTTTTGAATTTTCCATTTATCTTCTCCAGAAGAAATATATTGGTCTATTACAATTTGGGCACCATTGCTAAAGTCTCCAAATTGTGCTTCCCATATAGTTAGCGCATTGGGGTTAGTCATAGCATACCCATAATCAAAGCCTAAAACTGCATACTCTGATAAAAGCGAGTTATAAATTCTAAACTTACCTACATTTTCTGATTCTAATGCATTTAATAAAATTGTTTCTTCTTCAGAGTCTTCGGCTTTTAACAATGCGTGGCGGTGAGAAAATGTACCTCGCTCTACATCTTGCCCCGATATACGAACATCAAACCCCTCTTGTAATAACGTTCCATAGGCTAATAATTCTCCCATAGCCCAATCCATAGCATCTGTCTCAAAGTACATCCGTTTTCGGTCGCCAATAAGACGCTCTATCTTGCGCAAAAACTTTTTGTTTGAAGGCAATGTAGTTATTGTTGTTGCTACTTTTGTCAATGTCGCTTCTTTAACTTTAGTATCTACAGCTTCCATCATTTTTTCGCTTTTCGCTAAAGACAAACCCTCCCATTGGTCTGCCATAAAAGGAATGATTACTGTTTTCTCTAATTCTCGAGAATCTTTTAAATCTACTTCTAAAGAAGCCTTATAGTCTTTTTCGAGTTGTTGCACATAATCCTTCGATATCATGTTTTGCGCCATCAACTGTGCCGCATAAATATCCCTTGGATTCTTGTGCTTTGCTATTGTTTTATATAGTTTAGGTTGGGTAAAACGAGGTTCGTCACCTTCGTTATGTCCATATTTTCGATATCCTAATAAGTCTATAAAAACGTCTCTTCCAAATTCCATTCGGTATTCTAATGCAAAAAGAGTGGCATGCACTACAGCCTCTGCATCATCCGAATTTACGTGTAATACCGGAGATAATGTTACTTTGGCAACATCGGTACAATAAGTACTCGATCGAGCATCAAGATAATTTGTTGTAAACCCAACTTGATTATTTACCACAATATGGATAGTCCCCCCTGTACCGTATCCCTTAAGTTGAGCCATTTGAACAATTTCATAAGGCAACCCTTGTCCAGCAATTGCTGCATCTCCGTGCACTATAATAGGTAGTACTTTACTAGTGTCTCCATCAAAGCTATTCTCAAGTTTTGCTCTCGCTATTCCTTCTACCACAGCACCTACTGTTTCGAGATGAGAAGGATTAGGAGCAAGGTTCATGTTTATTTTTTTTCCTGTATCGGTCATGCGTTTCGATGTCCATCCTAGGTGATATTTTACATCACCATCGAAAACTACCTCTTCATAATCTTTACCGTCAAACTCGCTAAAAATATCTTTAGTTGATTTTCCAAAAATATTAGTTAGCGTATTCAATCGACCTCTATGTGCCATTCCCATTACAAATTCTTTAACCCCATGGTTAGCAGCAGATTCTACTACTGCATCTAATGCCGGAATTAAAGACTCGCCTCCTTCCAAAGAAAAACGCTTTTGCCCTACATATTTTGTGTGCAAAAAAGTTTCGAAACTAACTGCTTGACTTAGTTTTTTCAAAATATGTTTCTTCTGCTCTTGAGAAAAGTTAGGCGTATTACTATTTACTTGTAGCTTCCCTTGAATCCATTTAATCTTTTGAGGGTCACGAATGTACATATACTCTATACCCAAAGAACCACAATATACAAGTTCTAAATGTTCTATTATGGCTTTTAGTGTACTTGGTCCTATGCCAACAACATTCCCTGCATTGAACGTCATATTAAGATCATCTTGAGATAATCCAAAATTTTCTATACTCAAATCAGGTTTATATACTCTCCTGTCTCGGACAGGGTTTGTTTTAGTAAACAAATGTCCTCGTTTCCTGTAGCTATCTATTAGTTGAATTACCTGAAACTCTTTTTTTAAATGATCTGGGACTTCATTTGTAGTCGCAGTATTTAAAATATTTGGAGCAACTGAGTTTTTATTATTCTCAATACCAAAATCAAATCCTTGAAAAAAAGACCTCCAGCTAGGCTCAACACTATCTGGTTGTTGGAGATATTGATCGTAGAGCTCTGCAAAATAAGACGTGTGAGCAGCGTTTAAAAAAGAGTATTTATTCATTAGTTATATGAATGCGTGATAATTCTTTGTGAAGTTATAATTTTTTTTAAAACTAAAGTTATGGTTTAGAGTAAAAAATTATTTTAATAATCCTTAAAAACTAATCCCTCCGAATTAGTGTTAAATTATGACACTTAGTGCTATAAAAATTAGATTTTAATAATTTTTATTCTAAATTTAGTCCCGAATTTAAACTAAACCAACTATGAAACTTAAACATGTATCATTCACTTTTGTTCTCTTCTTAGTTTTTCAGTTAGGGTTTTCCCAAAAAACAATTCGCGGAGTAGTTAGCGATGCGGATGGGCCCTTACCTGGAGCTACTGTAATTGAACAAGGTACCAACAACGGTGTAAGCACCGATTTTGATGGAAATTTTGAAATCACTGTAACAGACGATTCAAGTGTACTTGAATTTAGCTTTACTGGATTCGCTCTTCAGTCAATTCAAGTTGGAGACCAATCTTCTTTTAATGTCGTCTTAGAAGAAGACGCCCAGCTTTTAAAAGAAGTCGTAGTCTCTGCTTTGGGTTTTAAAGAAATTAGAGACCAGCAAGGATCAACCTCTTCGATAGTTGATACGGGAGCCGTAATTCGATCGGGAGAGCCTACTTTGGCTAACTCTTTAAGTGGTAAATCTTCTGGGCTAAGAATCTCTAGATCAAATGGAGATCCTGGTGCAGGAAGTACCATACGTATTCGAGGAGCTAATACTATCTTAGGAGATAGCGATCCTCTTATAATTGTAGATGGTGTACCCCTTAACAACACAACCTCTTATGCTGGAGGAAATGGTTTAACAGGAGGGCAATCAGGAGGAGTTACTCAAGGGTCGCGTTTCAATGATATTAACCCAAGTGATATTGAATCAGTTGAGATATTAAAAGGCGCTTCTGCTGCTGCCATTTGGGGAAGTAGAGCTTCGAACGGAGTAATTGTAATAACAACTAAAGGAGGAAAAGCAGGCGGAAAAGCACAAATAACGTTTTCTTCTACTTACTCTTTTGACCAAGTTTCTGAAAGAATACCCATGCAAAATACATGGGGACAAGGAAGAAGCGGAGTTTTTGGTGTCACTCGTGCTGAAGCATGGGGAGACTATATTCCCGATCGTGCAGGCGGAGCAGATACTTTCAATACTACTGGAGAGTTCTTTACTGCAACAGACGGGACTGTTTATCGTCCTATTACGACTAAAAACTCTAAAGATACTTTTGTAGAAGAAAATTGGAATTCTGTTTTTCAGACAGGTACGTTTTGGCAAAATGATTTAACTATAGGAGGAGGTAATGAAAAAAGTAATTATTTCTTTAGCCTTTCGAACCTACAACAAAATGGTATTATTAGAGAATCCTCGTATAACAGAACTAACCTACGTTTAAATTACGATGCTAAACTAAACGATTGGATATCTCTTTCAAATAAAATAGCTTATGTATATACCGACTCTAATAGAATACAGCAAAGTTCAAATACTGCGGGGGTTCTTTTAGGGTTATTGAGAACTCCACCAGATTTTGATCAAAGAGATTATCTAGGTACATACACCAACGCCTCTGGTGAAGAATTTATTCGCAGACATCGTTCGTACAGACGTTATCTTGGGAATAATGTAAATCCGGCTTATAATAATCCATTATGGACAATTAAAGAGCAAACTGCAGAAACCTTAGTAAATAGATTTACCGTTACACCACAATTAACTATTAAACCTAATAACTGGCTTCAATTTATTGTTCGAGCCAATGCTGATGTGAGTGACGATAGAAGAGTTTATTTCTTCCCTATTGGAACCGCAGGGTCTGCTCGTGTAAATGGTGCTTATCAAGAAGATGAAATCGCAACTCGAGATATAAGTATGGACGTAATTGGTCGTGCTAACTTTACCTTGACAGAAAAGATTAACCTTACAACTACTTTAGGGTGGAGTATTAATGACCGTACCTACAATAGAAACTCGGGTACTATAACAGGCTTTTTAGTTAATTCTACAAAACAAACAGCATCATTAAATACTTCAGCAGAAGCTTCGGCTTATGACAATTTTAAAACTCTTAGACGCTCAAATAGAGGGTATGGTGTATTAAATTTTGATGTAGACAATCAATTGTTTGTAAACTTTTCTGGTGGTTTAGAAGCCTCTTCGACTATAAAAGGCACATTCTTCTACCCTGCAATAGATGCTGCATGGACATTTACAGAATCTGTAGTTCAATCTGATTTTATTTCCTTCGGAAAACTTCGGGCATCTTGGGGTAAAGTAGGGGTGCAACCTGACCCACATCAATTTGAAACATTAGCCGAAGGTGGTTTTACATACTCAAGTTATAGCGATGGATTAAATATCAATTCTTTTGGCGGTGGATTTAGATTAGATAACAATCTTGGAAATCCAGAACTGAAACCAGAAATTAAAACAGAATGGGAAATAGGTACTGATTTACGTTTTCTTGATGATAAACTTTCTTTTGGGTTTACTTACTACAGTAACAAAATTGAAGGAATACTCTTAGATGTAAGTTTATCTCCCTCTTCTGGATTTGCTACGCAATACGGAAACTTTGGTTCAATGGAAAACAATGGTATCGAATTTGATTTTAATTGGCAGGCTATCCAAAAAGATGATCTCCAGTTATCTGTTAATTTGAATTGGTCTAAAAACAATAATAAAGTAACTGATTTATTTGGTACAGAATCTGTTAACCTTTCTCCAGGTGCTTCAGTGAGTTCAAGAGCTGTTGTGGGTTATCCATTAGGTGTTCTTTTTGGAACAGGCTCACAGACTAATGCTGACGGAAGCCTTCTTTTAAACGCTGATGGATTTCCACAAATTACTTCAAACCCAATTGTTTTAGGAGACCCAAACCCTGAGTGGAGAGCTGGTTTAGGATTTAACGTAGGCTATAAAAAATTCGCGCTTAATGTTGTGGTAGAACACTCGCAAGGAGGTGCTTTTTCTCCACGGACATTATGGGTGCTTCGCCGTTTTGGAACAACACAAGAAACAGCTAATCGTATTACTTTAACTCAAGACCTTAAAAACTATGGCGGAGACACTATTGCTGCTGGCACAACTGTTCGAGGCGATATCCGTAACTTTGGTGGAGGTAATGTACTGTTAGATGAAACGTGGTACAGAACTGGTATTGGAGGAGGTTTTGGTGATAACCAAGCCTATAATTTTTCTCTTTATGACGCAACATTCACTAAAGTAAGAGAGTTATCTCTTAGCTATACTTTAGATAGTCCTATTGTTTCAAACATTGGGTTAAACAGTGTTCGGTTTACGGTTACTGGAAGAAACTTAATTAACCTTAATAAAATCCCTGGTATTGACCCTGAAGTAAATCAATATGGAGTAGGAAATGCTCTTGGGTTAGATTATTTTACAAACCCTCAAACCAAGTCGGTTTTATTTGCCGTATCATTTAACTATTAATATTAAACTCATGAAAAAAATATTATATACAATTACGACAATTTTTACTATACTAATCGCATCGTCTTGTGAAGATATAGTAAAGGGGATTAATGATAATCCCAATGATATAATCGTTACCGATATAGAAGAACGTTTATTTTTGACAGGAGGAATGATTGCAAATGTTCAAGTTCAATGTGGGCATTTAAATAGAATAAGTGGCATGTACTCTGGTCAACTTATTGGATTTTCTTCGTTATATTCAAATATTTATGGTTTTAGTCTTTCGACAGCAGAATCTAATGGTGAATGGAATGCACTATATATAGGTGTTTTAACCAATATGCGCCATATTGTTAAGAATTCTAAAAATAAATTACTTGTAGGGATAGCAAAGGTTATTGAAGCTCATGCTTTTGGAACCGCAGCTTCTTTGTATGGTAATATTCCGTATTCTGAAGCTGGAGATGTTACAATTTCAGATCCTGTTTTCGATTCTCAAAAAGCAGTTTATGCGAGTGTTATCAGTTTGCTAAATGACGCAATTACCGACCTAAACGCAGCGTCTACAGGAAGTGTTCCTCAAGATATTTATTTTGGCGGAGATAAAGCCAAATGGATTGCGGCTGCCAATACTCTTAAAGCACGATTTTATTTACATCAAAAAGACTATACAAATGCTTTAAGAGAAGCTCAAAATGGAATTTCATCAGCCAGTGGAGATATGTTGTTCAAACCAGGAACTGCAGCTGCCGATGACAAAAATTTATTTTGGACAATTCTCGAAGGTGCGCGTGCAGGCGATATTGGTAACAACAGTGGAAGTACTGAAAGTTATTTACTTCAAATCTTAGATAAATCTAACTCACGTTCTAGAAATCATGCAAAAACAGATGAAACCGCGCGACGAGGATTTTATACTATAAACTCTGCTGGAGGCTCTCAAAACGATGGAATTGTAGAGCAAAGACAACCTCAAAATATGGTAACTTATTTTGAAAATCAACTTATAAAAGCTGAAGCCGCAGCTCGTTTAGGAACTTTAGCTGATGGGTTAACACACCTAAATGAATTGAGAACATGGTTAAATACAGGTGCTCATCTAAACAGCAATTATAAAGATAAAACGTATTCTTATCTTGCTTTTGATGCAGCAGACTTTCAAAATGGTGGTATAGAAAACCAAGATAACATTGATTCAAAAAATGCTTTTCTACGAGAAGTAATGGAAGAACGCTATGTCTCAGGGTTTGGAATGCATATGCCATATAACGACGCACGTCGCTTACGTAAATCTGATGGAGCATTTGCAGTTCCTTATATTTTAGTAAACAACAATGATACGCGTAGACCAGAACGTATGCCTTATTCTACTAACGAATTAAATTCAAATTCTAAAGCACCTAGTGATGACCCTGGTATCTTCCAAAAAACTGAGGTAAATCAATAATTATTATTAAATAATAATTTAGTTGCATTTTAATCTTTAAAAGGCTTGTGATATATCACAAGCCTTTTTTTATTACATTTAAAGAAAATATATTCTTATGAAAATTATAAAAGCAACACATATAGGGCTTCTTTCAATTTTAATGTTAGCCTTTGCAAGTCCTTCATCGAATAAACAAGAATATCAAAATAACATTATTTCGGCGGCTCACCCCTTAGCATCCAAAGCAGGAGCTATGATGTATGAGCAAGGCGGAAATGCCTTTGATGCAGCTGTTGCAGCAGGTTTTACACTAGCAGTAGTTGAACCAAGTATGAGCGGAATTGGAGGTAGGCTCCAAGCCCTATATCGAGACGATAAAGGCGTAATTGCAGGCATTGATGCCTCAACAGAAGTTCCTATTAACTATAAAAAAACAAAAGAAAAATTTAGCTACGGCTATGAGACTATAGGAATCCCTGGTGTAGTAGCGGGGCTTATAAAATTACATGAAGAAAAAGGCTCTTTGCCACTTAAACAAATACTTGCGCCTGCAATAAATTATGCAAACAATGGCTTTCATATACTGCCAGGTGAAGCAAAAAGACAAGCTGCTGCCCAAGACAAATTATCAGAATTTGAAGGAAGTAAATATCACTTTCTTAACTCAGATGGTATGGCTACTACTGCTGGAGACTTACTAGTTCAAAAAGACTTAGGAGCAGTTCTAGAAAAAATTGCAGCCCACGGAAAAAAAGGATTTTATGAAGGTGAAGTCGCTCAAAAAATTGTTGATGACTTACAAGCCAACGGAGGAATTTTAACTTTAGAAGACTTGAAAAACTACAAAACGCGTTCTTCAAAAGTACTAACGGGCAACTATCAAGGGCACACTATACACGCATTATATCTTCCTTCATTTGGTGCTATAACAATTCAAATACTTCAAATATTAGATCATTTAGACCAAGCTAAAACGGAAGAAGAGTGGGCAAATAACTTGGGACAAGCAACCCGAATATCATATCAATATAGATCTGGTCAAATTCAAAAAGACACGCTTGACCTTATTTTATCTACTGAAAAAGCAAAAGAACACGCACAAGATATTAAATCTAATCAAAAATATAAAATTGCCGAGAATCTTAATAATCTTCCAAAGGCATGGGTTGCTGCTATGGGGCATACAACACACTTAACCGCAGCAGACAAAGATGGTAATATAGTTAGTCTTACACAAACTGTTGGCCCCAATATGGGTTCAAAAGTTGCTACCAAAGGACTAGGGTTTATATATGCTGTTACCCTTGGAGGTTATTTGGGAGACTATAAACCTGGAGACCGTGCTAATTCTCATATTACTCCAACATTTATAAGTAAAAATGGTGTACCTATACTTGCTTTAGGAGCTGCAGGCGGAAGCAGAATTGTTACTGCCGTAACCCAAGTTATTAGCCGATATATAGGTCAAAAACATACTTTAGAAAAATCATTAATGCTTCCTAGGGTTTATCCTTTTAGAGATAGTCTTTGGATAGAAAATCATAAAGGGCTCGAGGACTTAAACGCTTCGTTTGACCCAGAGCAATACCCTGTTAAATACATAGATGATGAAGCACGTTTTGGTCGAGTGCATGCAATTGCATTTGATGCAGAAAACAATCTATGGATTGGGGCAGCAGACCCAGACTGGGAAGGTACTGTTGAGAACGTAACAAATGAATGAAAAAATTAATAGTAACTTACTTATTAATCTTTTCTTGTTCTTTTGCATTTGCTCAAGAAAAACAAAAAATACTTTTTGTAGGAAATAGTTTTACATTCTACTGGAACTTACCTTCTGTTATCGAAAAAATGGCAGAAGAAAAAGGTCTAGATTGGGATGTTTCCCAATCCACAGAAAGTGGAGCAACTCTTGAAGACCATTGGGAAGGAAATAAAAACCTAAAAACCCGTTCGCTCATTGGCGAAAAATTTGATGTTATTATTTTTCAAGAACATAGTACCTATCCACTAAAAGCAATTGAAAAAACCACTAAATACTTTAATTTATTAAAGCAAATTACTCATAAAGAAGCTTCTATTTATTTTTATTCTACTTGGGTTTACCCAAAAATTGAGACCCCTAACCGAGAGGCAAACACACAAAACCCTATTGAACAAAAACTTGAAATTGCACAATTAGTAAAACCGCAAAACCTGCTTTTGGTAGGCAAAGCCTTTGATTTATTTAACCAACGTTATCCTGAGCATAATCTTTTAAGCGATGATCTAAAGCATCCTAGTCCAAACGGAACGTATTTAGCCGCTTGTGTTATTTTTTCAACTCTAAGCAACAAATCTTCGAAAGGGCTAAGTAGAAGATACTTAGGTAAAGATGAGAATGGAAAAAAAATATTTTATGTCATTGTAGAAAAAAACGTTGCAAAAAAAGCTCAAGAAATAGCCGATAGTATTACACAAGAAAGCTCTAAACTCAATTAGCTTCATAATGCATTTTTAAGGTAATTCTCTTGAGTTAAATACGTGCTTAAAGCAATTTGATACTCTAACTACTACATGTAAATTTTTTTGGGTACTAATCAGCCCAAACTCAATAATAAATATAATTATATTGAACTTACAAATAAATATTTTATTACTTTTATTTGGTAAACTACGTTTGCTAAATAAAAAATATGCTTTATGAAGTCAAAAACACTCTTACTAAACATTGTCATTTTATTTTCTATATTTTCTTGTGTCGGTACAGATATTATGGAAGATTTCATTCAACCTGCTTTTAGGGGAACTGGTATTGATAGCGGAGGAAACATTGCGTTACCTAGTAGTTTTATCGTAGGTAATACCCATAAAATAGAAATCAAATTTTTTAATGATATCGGTGCGGTAGAAGACGTAACCTACGAAAGTTTAGATACGTCCGTTTTAACTATTAGTGCTACTGGAGATATAAGTGCAGTTGGTCCAGGAACTACTAAAATTAAAGCTATTGCAAAAAACACGAACCCAAATACAAGTGCTGAGAGACCAACTTACACGGTTCAAAGCAAAGATATAGAGGTTAAACCTATGCCCGATGTTGCAGAAATATTCTCAATTACCAACTCAGTAGCGTTATTACAATCTAATCAGACACATCAACTTAAATTTACATATACCAATAAACAAGGTGTAGATGATCCTAATGTAAAACTGACTTGGGTAAGCACAAATGCCTCAGTCGCAACAGTATCAAGTGCAGGATTAATAACAACAATTGCAGATGGAACAACAATCATTAGAGCTACAACCCCTGGAGGTGTTATTAGTGAGTTTACATTGAAAGTTTCAAGCCTCGTATCAGTATTACGAGTAAATAATGCATTACCTGCTTTCTTTAGAGTAGGAAATACACATACGGTAAGCGTTGACTTTTTTGATAAAGATGGAACTATAAATAGTGGCGCAACAATAAATTGGAAAAGCGATGAAGCCAGTGTCGCAAGTGTTAACAGTAATGGTGTTATAACTGCAGTATCCGTTGGGACAGCAAAAATCACAGGAAGTACTATTGAAAATGGTAATACTATAGAAACAGTAATTGCAGTAAATGTTGTTAATAATGTTCTTACTATTAATAACCAAGTTAATTCTCTAAAAGTAGGAGAAACACATCAGTATAATACTTCTTTTGCTGGTTCAACCCCTATAACATGGTCAAGCTCTAATGCTAGTTTTGCTACTGTATCGAGCCAAGGGCTAGTAACTGCAGTTGCCGAAGGGAGTGTTATTATTACTGCCTCGACTGTTGAAGGGGGTATGACTTTAACAACCAACACCAGTTTTATGGTTACTAAATTGCCTATTACTTCTAAAAAAGGATCATTAAGTGGTACTTATAGTTTATCAGGAGCTGTAGTTTTCACAAGTTCATCTATTATGATTACTAATTTTGTAAGCACAGCCCCAGATACACATCTTTATTTAACAAATAACCCTAATTCCATAGCTGGAGGCTTAAAAATTACGACTAGCAGTGTAAGGTCGAGTAGTAATCTATCATTAAGTTTAAATAATGTAGATATTAACTCTTACTCTTATTTAGTAGCAGTATGTCAAGGTGCTGGAAATCTAATTTTAGGTAACGCTGAATTACAATAATTAAAGCCTAATTTCTTATTATGAAAAAATATAACAAACTATTTATTACTATTATTATCTTTTCTATAACAACTAGTGCAGTTGCTCAATGGTCAAAAGGTAAGGGCAAAGGATATTATAAACTTTCCACTTGGTCAATCTCTGCAACTGAGCACTATACTGCAACAGCTGGCGAAAAAGACTCGAACCCTACAAGAGGTACTTTTGTTACAAGTTTTTATGGAGAATACGGTATCAGCGATAAAATTGATATTATAGCGTTCGTTCCTTTTTACACAGTAAACTATCAAAATGCAGTCCTTGGGTCAACAAGAGGTACAGTAATAAGCGAAAAAGCAGTTTTAAATAGTTTTGGAGATACTGATATTGGGCTAAAATATGGGTTTCTTAGAGGTAAGGTAGCAATGTCAGCAATGCTAAAACTTGGGCTTCCGACAGGAGCAACTACAGGAGGTCATGATAAGGCCATATTGCAGGCTGGTGATGGAGAATTTAATCAACAGTTACAAGTAGATTTGGGGATACCTTTTAAAGTATTTAGTATTCCTAGTTATTGGAAAACATTTGGAGCATATAATAGACGTACCGAAGGATTCTCGGATGAAATCCATGTTGGAAGCGAAATAGGATTTAACTTTTTATCTAGTAAACTTTGGCTTGTCGGAAGATTACATATTTTAAAATCTACTAGAAACGGAACTAAAAGTGCAGCAGCAGGTAATGGTAGTATTTTTGCAAATAACATAGAATTTACTAACGTTGGATTTGAAGCAGCGTATTATGTCTCTAAAAGAATTGGTCTTTCATATAGCTTTGCAAGTGCTATTACCGGAAGAATCATCTCTGCGGCTCCAAGTCATTCGGCTGGGATATTTTTGGATATAAAATCCTTGAAACCCAAAAAACCAAAAGAGGAAAGTGAATAAGGTCTAAACTCATCAATAAAAGCATTTTAAAAATGCTTTACACTATTTTAATGCTTGCAGAATAAGAGTGCGAAATAATAATAATTCGAAACGCAAAAGCCTTTTTTTAAGACCCACACATTAAACAATCGTCATCTTCATTTTCTTTAGACTTTTGTAACATTTCTTTAAGTTCAGCGGGAGTTAACGGCTCAACAGGTGGCGGTGCAACAGCACTTGCTTTAGCCGTAGTTGCAGTTGCAGCTGCCCCTACCGAAGCAACAGCAGGTTGTTCTTTTTTTGCTTGGTTAGTTAACGTAAATTTAATTGCATCAACTGCCGACTTAGTTCGCAAATAGTACATCCCTGTTTTAAGTCCAGATTTCCATGCATAAAAATGCATTGACGTTAGCTTACCCATTGTAGCTCCTTCCATAAAAAGATTTAAGGATTGTGATTGATCTATAAAATATCCTCGTTGACGAGACATATCAATAATATCTTTCATACTCATTTCCCAAACCGTTTTATACAATTCTTTAATGTCTTCGGGAATTCCTTCAATATTTTGAATAGAACCATTAGCAGCCATTAAATCTTGTTTCATGTCTTCCGTCCAAAGTCCTAGGTTTACTAAATCTTCTAAGAGATGTTTGTTCACTACAATAAACTCTCCCGACAGTACACGCCGCGTATATATATTTGAAGTATAGGGTTCAAAACATTCGTTATTACCTAAAATTTGAGAGGTCGAAGCCGTTGGCATAGGAGCTACTAAAAGAGAATTACGTACGCCGTTCTTTTTTACTTTTTCTCGTAAGCCAGCCCAATCCCAACGTCCACTAAGTTCTTCATCTTTTATGCCCCACATATTATGTTGAAATTCTCCTTTAGATATTGGAGAACCTTTATATGATTGGTAAGCACCATCTTTTATAGCTTCTTCCATTGAAGCTGTTACGGCTGCAAAATAAAGCGTTTCAAAAATATCTTGATTTAATTGTTTTGCTTCATCAGACGTAAAAGGTAAACGGAGTTTAATGAATGCATCGGCTAAGCCTTGTACCCCTAAACCTATTGGTCGGTGACGCATATTTGAGTTCTCTGCTTCTGGAACAGGATAATAATTGCGGTCAATAACTCTGTTTAAATTTGCTGTTACTTGTTTAGTTACTCGAAACAGTTCGTCGTGGTCAAAAGCATTATCTTTAATAAACATTGGCAACGCAATAGATGCCAAGTTACATACTGCAACTTCGTCCTTGTCTGTATATTCAATTATCTCGGTACAAAGGTTTGAAGAACGAATTGTGCCTAAATTATTTTGGTTCGATTTTCGGTTTGCCGCATCTTTATAAAGCATATATGGGGTGCCTGTTTCGATTTGAGATTCAAGGATTTTTTCCCATAACTCTCTGGCTTTAATTGTTCTTCTCCCCTTACCCTCTTCTTCATATTTTGTATAAAGCGCATCGAACGCCTCACTATGGCAATTATATAAATCTGGGCACTCATTTGGGCACATTAATGTCCAAATACCATCTTCTTCAACCCGTTTCATAAATAAATCGGGAGTCCACATAGCGAAAAATAAGTCACGTGCGCGCATCTCTTCTTTTCCGTGATTCTTCTTTAAGTCTAAAAAATCAAAAATATCAGCATGCCAAGGTTCAATATAAATGGCAAAAGATCCTTTGCGCTTTCCTCCTCCTTGATCGACATATCGTGCCGTGTCATTGAAAACTCGTAACATAGGAACAATGCCATTAGAAGTACCATTAGTCCCTGCGATATAAGACCCTGTTGCTCTAATATTATGAATAGATAACCCTATACCACCTGCCGATTGCGAAATCTTAGCGGTTTGCTTTAATGTGTCATATATTCCATCGATACTATCTTCTTTAGTTGTTAACAAAAAGCAAGAAGACATTTGAGGTTTTGGAGTACCCGAATTGAATAAGGTTGGAGTTGCATGTGTGAAAAACCGTTTCGACATCATTTCATACGTTTCTAATACGGCTTCTAAATCATCATAGTGAATTCCAATAGAAACACGCATTAACATATGTTGTGGGCGCTCTGCTATAGCCCCATTAAGTTTTAAAAGGTATGAGCGTTCCAAGGTTTTAAAACCAAAAAAGTCATATCCAAAGTCGCGGTTATAAATAATACTAGAGTCTAATTGCGCCGCATTATCTTTAATTATTTTATAAACTTCATCTGAGAGCAAAGGTGCTTTTTTACCTGTTCGTGGATTTACATATTCATATAAATCTTTCATCGTTTCGGAGAACGATTTTTTGGTGTTCTTATGTAAGTTAGACACAGAAATACGGGCTGCTAATTTTGCATAATCAGGATGAACAGTAGTCATTGTTGCAGCAACCTCAGAAGCTAAATTATCTAATTCTGATGTAGTAACACCATCGTAAAGCCCTTCAATTACACGCATTGCTACACGCGTAGGGTCAACCAAAGAATTTAGTTCATAACATAATTTTTTTATTCGAGCCGTAATTTTATCAAACATTACTGGCTCTTTATGCCCATTTCTTTTAACTACATACATACTATAATTTATTTTTTACATTAGAAATTTATAAAACCTTTTAAATTGGTTTTAAATAACAGATTAAAATAAGTCTGCCTACTATTTTTAATCGCTAAAAATCTGCGTCAAAACTGATTTTACCTTCTTTCTCTTCGGTATTTAATACACCTGCTTTTTGATATTCAGACACGCGTTTCTCAAAGAAATTTGTTTTCCCTTGAAGCGATATCATATCCATAAAATCAAAAGGATTGGTTACATTAAATTGTTTTTCGCAATTTAATTCTTGCAATAATCTATCGGTAACAAACTCAAGGTATTGAGTCATTAGTTTTGAATTCATCCCAATAAGACTTATAGGTAATGATTCTGTAATAAATTCTCTTTCGATATTAAGGGCATCCAAAAGAATCTCTTGGATACGCTCTTTTGGTACTTTATTTATTAAATGATGATTATGCAAATGAACTGCAAAGTCACAGTGAACTCCTTCGTCTCTCGAAATCAATTCATTAGAAAACGTTAATCCAGGCATTAATCCTCTTTTCTTTAACCAAAAAATAGAGCAAAATGCACCTGAGAAAAAGATGCCTTCAACAGCAGCAAAAGCAATAAGTCGCTCTGCAAAAGAGTCCGAATCTATCCAGTTAAGAGCCCATTTGGCTTTCTTCTGAATTGCAGGAAAAACTTCAATCGCCTTAAATAATTTATTCTTTTCAACTTCATCTTTAACATAAGTGTCAATTAAAAGAGAATATGTCTCCGAATGGATATTTTCCATCATAATTTGAAACCCATAGAAAAATTTAGCTTCTGGATATTGTACTTCGTTCACAAAGTTTTCTGCTAAATTCTCATTTACAATTCCATCAGAAGCTGCAAAAAAAGCTAAAATATGCTTTATAAAATATTGTTCATCTGCGCTTAGCTTTGTATTCCAATCTGTTAAATCTTGATGCAAATCAATTTCTTCAGCTGTCCAAAAACTCGCTTCCATTTTTTTATACCACTCCCATATGTCATGATGCTTAATTGGAAATATTACAAATCTACCTTCATTTTCTTCGAGTATAGGCTCAACAGCTTTTGTCATTTTTTTATGTTTTTTTAAGTGATTTTCTATTTAAAATATTCTTAACAAAGATTGAAAATTATCGGTATAAATGAAAGCCATAATTATTCACAAAGTGTACTACTTTTTAACAAAAACATTAAATTAAGTTAAAATTATGTTATTTTATAATTTTGTAACGCTCTGTAAAACAGTGTTTTAAAAATGTAAATTCCGCTAAAGCCTTATAAACATTCACTTTTCAAGTGAATGTCTTTTTAGCAACTTTATCTAGCTCATTATACCACTCTTCTCCAAATTTTCGGATGAGTCCTTCTTTTACAAATTGATACACTGGAATCTTAAGTTGTGCTCCTAACGCACACGCTGTGTCGCAAATTTGCCAGTGATGATAATTTACCGCTGTAAATTCAGAATACTCCTGAACACGTATCGGATATAAATGACATGATATAGGTTTTCTCCAACTTATCTTATTATCTCTATACGCATTTTCAATACCACATTGTGCTATACCTTCGTTTGAAAAAACTGCATATACACATTCTTTACCATTAACTAAAGGTGTTTCCCATTCACCGTCAATTCCTTTAACAAATTTACCTTGCTTTGCAATTGCAGATTTGCCAGATTCATTTAAGTAAGGTGCAATACTTTCAAAGTTGTCTTCTAAAATTTGTAACTCGTTTTCTTCTAACGGCGCCCCTGCTTCTCCTTCTACGCAACAAGCACCCTTACATTGCGTTATATTACACATAAAATCAGAGTCAAGTAAGTCTTCCGAAACTAAAGTATCCTTTATTTTAAGCATACTTCAAAGGTACAAAGGTTCTCATTGTAAATCAATGTTAATAATGCAACTTAAATTAAAATCATTGAGAATAAATTTTTAATACTTTTACAAAAATGTTTATAAATTTTGATTGATTATCAAAGGATTTTATCCTTAGCCACACTTTTTTTAGAGTCTAAAGACACTAGTTTTGAGTTGAAACTTACTAATATTTGTACGCTTCTGAAAAAAGAAATAACTTATTATGATTGGGTAGGGTTCTATTTTGCTCAACCCGAAACCCAAACGCTCCATTTAAAAGCGTTTGCTGGAATTCCAACAGACCATACCGTTATCCCTTTTGGAAAAGGAATTTGTGGGCAAGTGGCAGTCTCTAATAAAGATTTTATTGTTGATGATGTCCATGCTCAGGATAATTATATTTCTTGTAGTATTGATGTAAAGTCTGAAATTGTTATTCCTCTTTTTCTACAAAACGAAAATATTGGTCAAATTGATGTAGATTCAAATACACTAAATGCCTTTAAAAAAGAAGATGCAATTTTTTTAAAACGTTTAAACGAACAAATAAGTAACCATATATTGGTTAATAAACTATCTATAAATATTTCTTAACAATGAATTCAAATAAAAAAATAACCTCTGCCTTAATTTCTGTGTTTGACAAAGAAGGGTTAGAACCAATTATTAAAAAGTTAAATGAGTTAGGTGTAATACTTTATTCGACTGGAGGCACAGAAAAATTTATTAGAGACTTGGGGTACAACGTAATTGCTGTAGAAGAAATCACTTCGTATCCTTCAATTTTAGGCGGACGTGTTAAAACATTGCACCCTAAAGTGTTTGGAGGAATATTAAATCGACAGCATATAACCTCTGACCAAGAAGAATTAGAACAATATAAAATTCCTCAGTTCGATTTAGTAATTGTAGATCTATATCCTTTTGAAAAAACGGTTAATTCGAATGCTTCTGAAGAGGACATAATCGAAAAAATAGACATTGGAGGAATTTCGTTAATACGTGCAGCAGCAAAAAACTTTGCAGATGTTATATGTGTTTCAGACAAAAATGACTATCAAATATTTTTAGATTTATTAACCACTACCGATGGCGTTTCAACTTTAGCAGACAGAAAACAATTTGCCACTAAGGCATTTAGTATTTCTTCGCATTATGATACGGCTATTTTCAATTATTTTAATTCAGATGAGAAAACCTTAAAGTTGAGTGTTTTAAAGTCTAAAAAACTTCGCTATGGAGAAAACCCACATCAAAAAGGGAGGTTTTTTGGAGACTTAGAAGATTTATTAGAACAAATTCATGGAAAAGAAATTTCATATAATAACCTTTTAGACATAGATGCCGCTATACATTTGATGCAAGAATTTTATAACGATGACCCTACCTTTGCTATTCTAAAACACAATAATGCGTGCGGTTTTTCTACAAGAAGTAATTTGGTTCAAGCCTATGAAGATGCCCTAGCAGGAGACCCTGTTTCGGCATTTGGAGGCGTTTTGATTTGTAATAAAACTATTGATATTGTAACAGCAGAAAAAATTAATACTCTTTTTTGCGAGGTGTTAATTGCTCCAGCATATTCAAGTGAAGCCCTTGCTTTATTAAAGAGCAAAAAGAATCGTATTTTATTAATTCAAAAAAGCAATACACTTCCTAAGGTTTCATTGCGTAGTTGCCTAAATGGATACTTGGCTCAAGATAAAGATTTAATTACCGATAGTGACGAAAATTTAACTGTTGCTACCAAAAAAAGACCTTCAAAACAACAGGTTAACGATTTACTTTTTGCATCTAAAATTTGTAAACACACAAAATCAAACACTATTGTACTTGTAAAGAATAATCAGTTATTAGCTTCAGGAACAGGTCAAACATCAAGAGTTGATGCACTAAAACAAGCTTTAGAAAAAGCAAAGAATTTTGGGTTCAATTTAGAAAACGCTGTCATGGCAAGCGATGCATTTTTCCCTTTTCCAGACTGTGTAGAAATTGCTTTTAATGAAGGTGTTAACTCTGTAATTCAACCAGGGGGTTCCATAAAGGATCAACTTTCTATTGATTTTTGTGATGCGAATAATATGTCAATGATATTCACGGGGATACGTCATTTTAAACATTAATTTTAGTACATTTGAGGCAATTATCAAAATAATTTGAGTATGGGGTTTTTTGACTTCCTCACAGAAGAAATAGCTATTGATTTGGGTACGGCTAATACTTTGATTATCCATAATGACAAAGTTGTTGTGGACAGTCCTTCTATAGTAGCCATTGACAGAACTACTTCTAAAGTTATAGCTATAGGGCACGAAGCCTCTATGATGCAAGGGAAAACACATGAGAATATTAAAACAATTCGTCCGCTTAAAGATGGCGTAATAGCCGATTTTAATGCTTCTGAGCAGATGATTAATATGCTTATTAAAAGTATTCCCACTTTAAAAAATAAATGGTTGACACCTTCGTTACGTATGGTGATTTGTATTCCTTCAGGGATTACAGAAGTAGAAATGCGTGCTGTTCGCGAATCGGCAGAGCGTGTAAATGGCAAAGAAGTTTATCTTATTCATGAACCAATGGCTGCAGCCATTGGAATAGGCATTGATATTAAACAACCTAAAGGTAATATGATTGTTGATATTGGAGGTGGAACAACAGAAATTGCGGTAATAGCTTTATCAGGAATAGTTTGTGATAAATCGGTTAAAATTGCAGGAGATGTATTTACCAATGATATCGTTTATTATATGCGCCGTCAACATAACTTATATGTGGGAGATAGGACAGCAGAAAAAATAAAAATAAAAATAGGAGCAGCCCTCGAAAGCCTTGAAGACCCTCCGGAAGATATGTCGGTACAAGGAAGAGATTTATTAACAGGTAAACCAAAACAAGTTCTAGTTGCTTATGGCGAAGTTGCCAAAGCCATCGACAAATCTATTATTAGAATAGAAGATGCTATTATGGAGGCTCTTTCCCAAACACCTCCCGAATTAGCCGCAGATATATATAATACCGGAATCTATTTAGCTGGAGGAGGTTCTATGCTTCGTGACCTAGATAAAAGAATTTCGCGAAAAACAGATTTACCTGTTTATATTGCCGAAGACCCTTTACAAGCAGTTGTTAGAGGCACAGGTATAGTACTTAAAAATATTGAACGTTACAAAACAATTTTGATAAAGTAAGGTAGAATATGCAATGGATTTTAAACATTTTAATCCAGTATAAAAAAAGTTTCTTATTTATATTTTTACTCGGCATTGGAATTCTATTTTCGAGTTATAGAAGTGCTTTTCATCAAACTAAAATAAATACATTAGGGATTGCGTTTTCTGGGAAGATGCATGACATACTAAATAGCTCTAAATCTTACTTTGAATTAAATAAACTCAATCAAAATTTATTGGAAGAAAATAATGAGTTACGAAAACAATTACTCTATTATAAACAGCAAAATCCAATTCCAAATGACTCGAATGCAGAACATTTAGTTAAATATTCTGTGAAGCCCGCGACGGTTATTAAAAATAGTTATTCGAAAGCACGCAATATTATAATTCTCAATAAAGGAACCATTGATGGGGTTACAAAAGACATGAGTGTAATTGGACCAAAAGGTATTATCGGAATTATAAATCAAACAAGTACTCATTACTCTAGTGTAATTTCTATTTTACATCAAGATTTTAAAGTCAACGCAAAATTAATGAACTCAAGTGCATTTGGCTCTTTAACTTGGGGAGGGGCTGACCCGTTTAAAATGAACTTAGAGGATGTCCCAACAATTAACCCGATTGCAAAAGGCGATACAATTGTTACTGGGGGTATGTCTTCTTATTTTCCAAAAGGAATTCCTATTGGCGTGATTCATAAATTTGAAAAACCAGTTTCTGGAGGGTATTATAGTATAGAAATAGAATTACTAAATAATCTTACAGATTTAGAATATGTTTATATAATTGAACACAAAGACAGGGCAGAAATTTTAAACCTCCAAGATTAAGATGTTACAAGATAACCTCAAAATTTTATTAAACTTTGTAGCCTTAATTTTAATTCAAGTCTTGATACTTAATCAAGTTAATCTCTTTGGGTTCTCTTATCCAGCATTATACTTAATTTTTATAATTACTTATAAGTTTGATTATTCTCAATTCAATCTGATTTTAATCAGTTTTTTAATGGGGTTTTTTATTGATTTATTACAATCTTCTCCTGGTGCAAACACAATAGCATCACTTTGTATAAGTTTTATTAGACCTTTAATTATTCGTCTTTCGTTTAATAATAATCCAGAGGACGTTTCTTTGTTAAGTTCGGATTCGAAAATTACCAATAGAATAATCTATATTATTCTTATGGTTTTCATTCACCAAATTTTTCTTCAAGGCGTTACTTACTTCAGTCTTACACATTCTATAATTATACTCCGAAATACTTTAACAAATACTGCCTTTACCTTTGTCCTTATATTTGCTACAATTAGCCTTACCAAAACAAAGAAGTAATGCGAAAATTCTTGTTATCAGGATTGACTATAATCATAACACTGATATTTATCATTCGATTATTTCAACTACAGATTGTAAATACATCGTATCAAATACTCTCAGAAAACAACGCTGTTCTTCAAATATTTGACTATCCTGAGCGCGGTTTTATTTATGACCGTAATGGAACATT
Source organism: Candidatus Arcticimaribacter sp. (assembly GCA_965277835.1). GTDB lineage: Bacteria > Bacteroidota > Bacteroidia > Flavobacteriales > Flavobacteriaceae > Arcticimaribacter. The sequence continues at coordinate 1,257,856 of OZ255841.1, forward strand.
ATTGGCAGCAAATCAAGTTGCCTATGATCTTATGATTATTCCTGAAAATGTAATCCCTTTTGATACTATTAGCTTATGTAAATTAACTGGAATTGAAAAAAAAGACCTCGTTTCTAATCTTAAAAAGGCGCGGCTTTTTTCTAAGCGACTCCCCTCAATTATTGTTAGTCAAATTCCAAAAGAAACGTACGCTAAACTCCAAGAGCAGATGTGGAAATTTGAAGGCTTTTTTATTCAAAAAAAATCTTTAAGAGATTATCAAATAAATTTTGGCGCGAATGTTTTAGGCTATGTTAGCGAAGTAAACCCAAATGATTTAAAGAAAGATGATTATTATCAATTAGGCGAACTTATTGGGAAACAAGGCATTGAAAAATCGTATGAAGAGGAACTAAGAGGTGAAAAAGGAAAATATTTTCTTCAAAAAGACCGTTTCAACAGAATCATAGGAAAATACAAAGAAGGGACTTTTGATATTGAACCTAAAAAAGCTAAGGATATTTATTTAACTATTGATGCTACGCTTCAAGAATATGGGGAGCTTCTGATGCAAAATAAACGCGGTGGAATCGTAGCACTAGAGCCTTCAACTGGAGAAATTTTAGCTTTAGTAAGTGCTCCTTCTTTTGACCCCAATTTATTAGTAGGTAGAAATCGATCTAAAAATTATAGACTTCTTGCCAACGATACATTCTCAAAACCCTTATTCGATCGTGGGCTTCAGGCTTTATATTCCCCTGGATCTCCTTTAAAAACTTTAAATGCTTTAATAGGTTTACAAGAAGGCGTTATTGAGCCTGAAACTCAATTTTCGTGTAATGGAGGGCATTATTATGCCCGTAACGCGTTTATGGAATGTCATTGTAAAGTCGGTGCTCAAAATGATCTTTTAATAGGACTTTATAACTCTTGTAACACCTATTTTGCAAATACATATAAACGAATAATTGAAAAATATGACACTCCCAGTAGAGGATTAAATCAGTGGAATGAACATTTGAAAAGCTTTGGGTTAGGGAACTATTTGGGATATGACCTTTCGATTGGTAAACGAGGTTTTATACCAAATGCAAACTATTATAATAGAGTATATAAAGACAGCGGATGGAAAGCACCCACAATAATATCGAACGCAATTGGTCAAGGCGAAGTTTTAACAACACCAATACAGTTAGCTAACTTTACGGCTGCTATAGCAAATAGAGGATATTATTATACACCTCATTTTTTACGGTCTATAGAAGGTGATTCTATTCCTAGGGAATTTAGTCGAAAAAAAACAAGTATAGACTCAGTGCATTTTCAAGTTGTTATTGATGGGATGCACCAAACCATTGAAAAAGGGACAGCCAGAATAGCACGGATTAATGACATAGAAGTTTGTGGTAAAACAGGTACTGTAGAAAATTTTACTAGAATTGATGGCGAGAGAGTTCAGTTGACAGACCATTCAATTTTTGTGGCATTTGCTCCAAAAAACAACCCTAAAATTGCCATCGCTGTGTTTATCGAAAACGGATACTGGGGAAGTAGATGGGCAGCTCCTATTGCTAGCCTTATGATAGAGAAGTATATAAATAAAGAAGTGAAACGTTCATGGCTTGAAAAACGAATGGTTGAAGGAAGTTTAGAAAATGAATATGCAAAGCCTCTTTCTGGAAAAACCTTTACTATAAATGAATAAGATTTTCTACAGACTAGATTGGATGACTATTTTACTATATCTATTTTTAGTAGGGTTTGGATTAATAAATATATACTCTACAGAATATAATGAAGAATTTAATTTTTTTAATTTTAAAACAGCTGCTGGAAAACAGTTTATATTTTCTATTGTAAGTATTATATTATTCGTGATTATTCTGTTTTCTAAGCCAAAGTTTTTTGAGCTTTTTTCAAACTTTTTTTATTTAATAACAATACTACTTTTATTAGGGTTATTCTTCTTTGGCGAAAAAATTTCTGGAGCAACTTCTTGGTATGCAGTCGGTGGAATTGGGCTACAACCCTCGGAGTTTAGTAAAGTAGCAACGGCATTAGTTATGGCGAAATTTTTAAGTAAAATACAAATTAATATAAAAGAACTGAAATCATTATTACAAGGTGTTTTTATTATTGCACTTCCCATGGTTTTGATTATTCTTCAACCAGATGCAGGAACTACTTTAGTTTTTGGGGCTTTCTTTTTTGTGCTTTTTAGAGAGGGTTTAAATGCTGCTTTTTTATTATTTATTGCTGGGCTAATATTATTTTTCATTTTTACACTACTCGCTCCTATTTCCTTTGTTTTTGCGTCTATCGTTGTGCTTTCAGCATCTTTATATTTTTTCGCGAAAAAACTTAACAAAAAAGCTCCTATCCTTCCTTATTTATTGGTTATTCTTGTAACCTGTACGTATGTATATTCAGTAGATTATATTTTTAATAATATTTTTGAGCAACGCCATAGAGATCGCGTAAATATTATTTTAGGAAAAGAAGTTGATAACCAAGGAATAGGATATAATACTAATCAATCGAAAATTGCAATTGGCTCTGGTGGATGGAATGGTAAAGGGTTTCTTCAAGGAACTCAAACTAAAGGAGGTTTTGTCCCCGAACAACATACAGACTACATATTCAGTACTATTGGTGAAGAGTGGGGTTTTTCTGGGAGTGTATTGGTTGTCCTTGCATTTTGTACCTTAATTATAAGAATACTTTATAGAGCCGAAAAACTTAAAAACAAATTTGCTCGACTTTATGGACACGGTGTAGCGGCTGTTCTTTTTACGCATTTTTTTATTAATACAGGAATGTGCTTAGGGCTTGTACCTACTATTGGAATACCGTTGCCTTTTATAAGCTATGGAGGTTCAAGTTTGCTAGCATTTAGCTGCTTACTTTTTATTTTCTTAAATATGGATGCTAACCGCTTAAGCGAGTAAAAGTGATTTTATTCAACGCCTATAAAGACTATTCCTCATTATTATTAGCAGCAAGTTTATTAAGCTCTTTCAAAGGTCTATTAAGGTCTTGAAGTACACTCACAGCTTCGTATAAATAAATATCTTTAATTAAACTTTCTTCCCAACGATTTCTACGTTCTTTTAAATCTGCATTTTCTTCAAGCTCAGGTAAGTCTGCATTTAAGGTCTCTAAAACAAAATCAGATTTGAATTCATTTAGTTCATTGTATTTAGCAGTTTCGTCCTCTTTCGCTTTACGATTAGCTATAAATTTTTCGTAATTCAAAGAGTATTGATTATCATCTTGCTGGTCTTTAATCCACATTGCATGCTCATTGATTAATTTCATATAAGAATTATCATTAATCCTTTTTTTGCTTTGTTCAATAGCATAATCGAAATTAGAATTATTAGACCAACTCTCGAAAGAAGCCGGCGAAATTTGATCCCATGACAATGGGTTATCTTGAGACCTTTCTCCAGTATCGACATAAGAGTATCTACCAGGAAGAATAACATCACTTTTTACACCTTCTAATTGAGTTGAACCACCATTTACTCTATAAAATTTATCTGTAGTAACCTTCATCGCCCCTAAGTTTCCATGGGTATTATTAGACACAATTTGGTCTAAGGTTATAACATTTTGAACTGTCCCTTTTCCAAAAGTTTGTTTACTACCAATAACAATAGCACGCTTATAATCTTGTAGGGCAGCTGCAATTATTTCTGAAGCTGATGCCGAAAACTCATTAACCATTACGACTAAAGAGCCGTCCCAATAAATATTAGAGTCTCTGTCTTCAAAAACTTGTTTTTTTCCTCCAGTTGACTTTACCTGAACTATAGGGCCATCTTTAATAAAATAACCTGTCATGTCAACAACAGTTTGAAGAGACCCTCCTCCATTGTTTCTTAAATCAAGTATAATACCTTCAACATTTTCGTTTTTAAGTTTTTCTATTTCTTTTTTTACATCAGTTGCAGCATTTCGTTCGCCATAGTCATTAGAGTCTACATAAAATTTTGGCAAATGAATAAGTCCATACTTTTCACCTTCTTTAATAATTACACTAGATTTAGCAAAGGATTCTTCTAGCTCAACAACATCACGAGTAATCGTTATAACTTCGATGGTTCCATCGACATGTTTTACTGTTAAATATACATTAGTGCCTTTAGGGCCTTTTATTAGTTTAACAACATTGTCTAATCGCATACCCGAAACATCTACAGGCTCTTCATTTTCTTGTGCAACTTTTAATATAATATCTTCAACTTCTAATAATTTATCGCGCCAAACTGGTCCTCCAGAAATAATTTCAACAATTTTAACCTGTTGGTTTGTTTTTTGAAGCCGTGCCCCAATACCTTCAAATTTTCCTGACATACTTTGATCAAAAAGTTCTTTTTCTTGCGGTGCAAAATAAGCAGTATGAGGATCAAATTGTGTAGTAATAGCATTTAGGTATAAAGAAAAATAATCTCTACGCTCCAAATCGTTTCGAAGTTCAAAAAAGATATCCATATTATCTTTTGTTATAGCACGGGCTTGTTTTTCTAGCTCTACATCCGAGATCATTTGATACGTGCTATCCTTTTCAAACTTTTTTAGTTCCTCTTCTTTTTTATCAGTATAAATTCCAAGAGTAGAGAATTTAAAATATTGAAGCCATCTGCTTTTAAGTTCCGAGAGAGATTCGGTATACTCTATTTCATCATAATCTAAATTAATATCTTCTTCTTTTGAAAAATCGAAAGGACGTTCTAAAAGCGGCTTATAAAACGTTTCGATTTGGGCTAAACGCTGAGCGTATTTTCGGTAGCTATATTCAAAAAAATCTAGCTTAGACTCTCTAATTTGATTATCTAATTCGGTTTTATATAAACTAAGGTTATCAACATCTGCTTTAATGAAAAAACGCCGATTACCGTCTAGGCTTTCCATATAATTCATGAAAAGGTTTTCTGAGAATACATCATCAATGTCTTCGGGGTTATAATGTCCTCGTTCTAAAACATAGGTTACAATTTCAATTAATAATTTGTCTTTTTCAGGGGTTGGTTCTTTAAAAAAAGAAAAACCATAAATTATACCGAGTATAACGCCACTTAGAACTAAAAGTTTTATTTTTTTCATAGTTGTATTCTATCGTTTTAAAATTTAACCCACATCTTTAATAATAATTATTCAACTGCAAAACTTACTAAACTATGTAGATAAGGTAAAATATTACGATACTAAAGTAGTAAATACAAAACCTTTCCCAAAGCAAGGCTTCGTTTTTTGTATTTAATTAACAACCTTAGCCCTCTATAAATTTCTTACTTTAGCATAAAGTACAAAAAACATGAATAAAAGACCATTAATACTGGTAACTAATGATGATGGAATAACTGCTCCAGGGATTCGAACACTTATTAAAGTTATGAATACCATTGGAGATGTAATTGTTGTTGCTCCTGACAGCCCTCAGTCTGCTATGGGGCATGCAATCACCGTGAATACAACTTTATATTGCAGCGAAATAAAAGATGTAGATGGGCCACAAAAAGAGTATCAATGTTCGGGTACACCCGTAGATTGCGTGAAACTTGCAATAAGAGAACTTTTAGATAGAAAACCCGATATATGTGTTTCAGGGATTAATCACGGTTCAAATTCATCAATTAATGTGGTCTATTCTGGGACAATGAGCGCAGCAGTTGAGGCTGGAATGGAAGGCATCCCCGCCATAGGTTTTTCGCTTTTAGATTATAGTTGGGACGCTAATTTTGAACCTTTAAAACCTTTTATAGAAAAAATAACACGAACGGTATTAAAGGAACATCGCTCTAATGTAATTTTAAATGTAAATTTTCCTCTTCTTCCAGAAGAAAAAATTAAAGGAATTCGGATTTGCCGTCAAGCAAAAGCAAGTTGGATAGAAAAATTTGACAAACGACAAAGCCCTATGGGAAGAGATTACTATTGGATGACAGGAGAATTTATTAATGAAGACGAAGGAGAAGATACCGATGAATGGGCACTTAGTAATGGTTATATTTCTATTGTCCCAACGCAATTTGACCTTACAGCACATCATACCATTGAAGAACTTAATACTTGGAAGTTTGAAAATTAAAGAACGTTTAATTGGGATAGCATCAGGAATTATTCTGACTTCAATTGGTGCTACTATTTTTATATTATTTTTCTCTGACATGAGCGTTTCAGATGGTTTTTATGTACTTTATTTACAAAAAAAGCTAGGCGCTCTATTAAGTATTGGAGCCTTATTAAATATTCCTGTATTTTTTATTTTTATAAATAGAAAACTCTACGGAAGGGCTTATGGTCTTCTAGGATTATTGTTTTTACTTGTGGTTATAATAGCATTACTTAAATTCATATAGCTTTGAAATATTACATTATTGCGGGAGAAGCGTCGGGAGATTTACATGCATCGAACCTTATGAAGGCAATTATGTCTAAAGACCCCGATGCCTCGTTTAGGTTTTTCGGCGGAGATAAAATGAAAGGCATAGGAGGCACTTTAGTAAAGCACTACCGCGACCTTGCTTTTATGGGGTTTTGGGAAGTATTTATCAATCTATTTACCATTTTAAAAAATATTGCTTTTTGCAAAAAAGATATTATAGAATATAAGCCCGATGCAATTATATATATTGATTACCCTGGTTTTAACCTTAGAATAGCTAAATGGGCAAAAAAAGAAGGGTTTAAAAATTTATATTATATAAGCCCACAAATATGGGCGTGGAAAGAAAATAGAATTAAAAGTATAAGACGGGATTTAGATGCGCTTTATGTGATTCTTCCCTTTGAAAAAGAATATTATAAAAAGACACATAACTATAACGTGAACTACGTAGGGAGTCCATTAGCAGATGTGGTTCAAGAGGTTTTAAAAGAGAAAGATGATTTTCTTGAAACGCAGGGTATCAACATAAACACTAAAATTATAGCATTGTTACCTGGTAGTAGAAAGCAGGAAATCATAAAAATGATACCTACTTTTCTTAAAGTCATCAAACGCTTTCCAGACTTTAAATTTATAATTGCTGTAGCACCTGGTATAGATTTTAATTGGTATCAGCAATTTCTTAAAAACGAGAATGTTCTTTTAGTACAAAACCAAACACACCAGCTTTTAAAAAACAGCTATGCTGCAATTGTAACTAGTGGCACAGCTACTTTGGAAACAGCATTGTTTAGGGTTCCTCAAATAGTCTGTTATAAGAGTAGCTATTTGAGTTATCAAATAGCTAAACGTATTATCACACTACCCTATATTTCTTTAGTAAACTTAATTATGGATAAAGAAATAGTATCTGAGATTTTGCAAAACGATTTTACTGTAGATAGAATTGAACATGAATTACGTTTGATAACAGCTTCTGAAAAAAGAGAACAACAGCTAAAAAGCTATGAACAACTAGCTGAGAAACTATCCGCAGGGGGAGCTAGTATAAAAACAGCAGAAGCAATGGTAACCCTTCTTCGAAAAAGTATGGTGTAAAATCTATACTTTTATAAAGTGATACTTCAAAATTTCGCTTTAATCCCCATAATAATTTGTTTCGCTTTTGGTGTTGTTACTGGTCTTTTTACCGAAATACAAGTCTTTACTTTCAATTTCAAAATATTACTCCCTCTTTGTTTAGTCGGTACTTTTCTTTCGTGGGTACTTAGAAAAAGAAACCCTTTTGTGTTAACTTTTTTGATTGGAATACTTAGCTTTTTTATTGGAGTTAACTCTGGATCATTATCAAAACGAATTGATAAATCGCATTACTCTAAGGCGTACTCGATGAATCAGAATAATGTGTTGAATGTTTTGATAACAGATAAATTAAGAAGCACAAGCAAATACTATAAATATTATGGGAATGTAATTAGTGTCAATGAGAACAAAACAAAAGGTAAACTTTTAATACACATAATAAAGAGCCATTCTCCTGGGCTTAGTTTGGGCTCAGTTATCGAAACGAGTACTTATATACAACCCATTAAGGGGGCAAATAATATTGGAGGTTTTAACTATAAATTGTATTTGCAGAGGCTTGGTATTTTTCATCAAATTCAGTTAAATAAAAATAATTTTTGCCAAAAAAAGGATACCTCTAAATCATTTCTAAGCACTCTTCTAAAATTTAAGCAACGACTAATAAATGCTTTAAAAGAAAGTGAATTTAACGAAGACACAAAACAGTTACTAATGGCTATGCTTATTGGAGAGCGGAATGAACTTGACCGCGTATGGGTTGACCGATATGTCCGTGCAGGGGTTGTTCATATTTTAGCGATTTCAGGTTTACATGTGGGTTTATTGATGTTGCTCTTCGGTTGGTTTTTTCGTCCAGCACTTTTATTTAAGCACGGGCACTATTACCAAGTTTTGTTGGTTATTTTATGTTTGTGGATATATGTAGCTTTAACAGGGTTTGGGCCTTCAACCATTCGCGCAGGAGTTATGTTTTCATTTTTTAGTATTGGCAAATACATTAAACGTAGTCCTCCTACTTTGTTTTACTTAATATTATCTTTTGGGATATTGGTCTTTATAAATCCAAATAATTTAACCCAAGTAGGTTTTCAATTAAGTTATCTAGCCGTTTTAGGAATATTATTAATACAACCTTTACTATATAAACTAATAACGGTTAAGAATAATTATCTCAATTGGTTTTGGAAAATGACAACAGTTACCTTAGCGGCACAGATAGCGGTTACTCCTTTATGTATATATTATTTTAATCAATTCCCAGGGCTATTTCTTCTATCAAATTGGGTCGTATTACCTTTTGTTTCTCTTTTCCTTTACCTTGGGGTGGCTAGCTTTGTTCTTATCTACATAAAATTACTGCCAAACCTAGTTGTAAATTTAATGGATGGAATGACATTATTTTTAAATCAATTTGTAGCGTGGGTTTCAAAACAAGAGATTTTTTTCATTCAAAATTTATATGTGTCAAAACATGAAATACTCTTGTGTTATGGGGTTCTAGTTCTTTTATACTTAGGAATAATAAGAGCAAGGAGGGTAACAATAACAACTCTTTTTGTCGGATTAGTTTGCCTTCAATTATATTCATTCAAAGCCAAGGCAGAATCTAATAAGTCCGAATTTATTGTGGTTAATAATGTTTATGAAAAAACTTTAATTATTCATAAAAAAGAGAACACAGCCAATATATTGTCTTCAAAGAAAGCTAGAGAAACAGACCGAATAATAAGCGATTTAAAAAAAGAATATACGATAGATTCTATCAAATACACTCCTCTACAAAATAGCTATACGTTTGGCAATAAAAGAATATTAATTATAGATAGTAATTGGATGGAACAGCTCAATTTGAACAAAGGAGAAGACGTAATTATACTTTTGACACAAAGTGCAAAGGTAAACTTGGATTTTATTTTAAAACACAATAAAATTAGTATGGTTATTGCTGACGGGAGTAATTACCCTAGTTTCAGAGAAAAATGGTCAAAAACTTGTGAAAAGTGGAATGTAAAATATCACGATACACAAAAGCAAGGCGCTTATTTCCTTCTTGCACGAAATCGAGGAATATAGTTTTTCAAATAATTTTTTAAATCATCGGGTTTTTGAAATACCATATAATCTCCTTGCTTAATCATTTTAAGATAGGGTTCAAGTTGTTGTGCCGTGTGATACCCTAAGATAGGTATAATAGGATCGCCATCTTCACTTAAAAAAATCATTGCAGGATAGCCTTTTATTGCTAAAAACTGTGTGAACTCATGTGTAGCATTTCTTCCTTTTTTATTTTTATCATAATTAGGGTTTCGAAATGTGCGGTCATAAAATTTAATTTCTTCATCTCCTTCCGCATTAAATTTCACCGCATAATAATTTTCGGAAACGTATCGTATAAGGTCGGGGTTTGTAAACGTGTTTTTATCTAACAATTTACAGGGCCCACACCAATGGGTATAAACGTCCATAAATATTTTTTTGGGTACTTCTTTTTGTGCCTCTAAAGCTTCGGATAAACTCATCCATTTAATTTGTTGACCTAGGGCACTTACTGAAAACAGTAAGAATAAAATGATAATATTTCGTTTCATTTTAGTATTTCTTTTAATGAACTCTTCCCATTAGTTTAGTTAAAATTGGAGATATTAGAACAACAATAAGTCCTGCCCCAATCGAGTATTTTGCAATTAAATCAAAACCATCAAGATAAATATATAAGCTATCAAAACCTCCTACATCTTTCGACTCGCTCTCTACGGCTAACTGTTCCCCTATAAAGCCTACTATTTGAAATGCATACGCAGAAGATAAAAACCAAATTCCCATCATAAAACCAACAATACGTTGTGGGGACAGGTCGGTGATTTTAGACAGTCCTACAGGTGACATAAATAATTCTCCAACCGAAAGCAAAAAATAGAGAACTAATAAATATGAAAAAGGAACCATCCCGTTTTCGTCGGCAGAACCCCCACTTAATGACAAAACATAAAAGCCTACTCCTGCAAGAAGCAATCCTATTCCAAATTTATAGGGCGTTCTTGGGTTTATTCTGTTTTTTGACAAATAGCCAAAAAGTAAAGAAATAGGTATAGAAAGTATAATGATAAACATCGAATTCAACGAATTTGTTTGCGAAGAGTTTATCAGGGGTAAGTCTACATTTCTATCTGCAAAAAGCGTAATTACACTACCATGTAATTCGTGGAACCCCCAAAAAATTGTCATAAACAAGGTAATAAAAATAGCTACAATGAGTTTTTTCCGTTCTTCTGCGGTAGATTGATATAAAACATAGGCTAAATAAGAAATAACGGTAATACCAATGGCTTTAAACAAAAGATTCACTGCATTCTGTCCCTTTAAAAATGGTTTTAAAACCTCAAAACAGCTATCTAGCAAATTTGTCAGTAGAGTTATAAAGAAAACTACCTCAAAAACCAATATAATAATAACTTTTACCCATCTTTTTCTAGTATATCTATATAAAACATATCCTAGGCAAGCAAGAATAATAATACCAATAATTTTACATAAAAGGGTTAACCCATCTTCTCCTTCAAAAAATGTCTCTTTTGCTCCAAAAGATTTATACGAAGCTAGCATTAAGGCTATAAGAGGGGCAGATAAAAAAGCGAGAATAGTAATCCATAGGTCTTTTGAAATCCCTAGTGTTTTTGTTTCTAAATGACTAGATGTAGGTGGTAGCCCTTTGTCTTTAAAAATACCGCCTTTAATGCCGCTCCAAAAAAACAATAGTCCTGCAAGCATTCCTATTCCTGCTAGTCCAAAGCCGTAATGCCAACCGTAGGTATACCCTAACCATCCGCATAAGAGAGGAGAAATAAATCCACCAATATTAATACCCATATAAAAAATAACAAATCCAGAATCTTTTCTAGGGTCATTTTCTTCATAAAGCGTGGCAACAAAACTCGAAATATTAGGTTTAAAAAAACCATTACCTACCACAATAAGTCCAAGTGCTAAGAAAAAAGTAATGTCAGTTTCTATAGCTAAAACAAAATGCCCTAATGCCATTAACACACCACCTAAAAGGATAGACTTTCTAAACCCCAGTAGGGAATCCGAAATACGTCCACCAATTACTGTACTTGCATAAACCAAAGACCCGTATGACGCATATACGGCAGCAGCGGCGGCATCTCGCTCAAGTAATGCTTCAAAAATAACATTAACCATGTAGAGCGTGAGTAATGCACGCATACCATAGAAGCTAAAGCGTTCCCATAATTCGGCAAAGAAAAGGTATAAAAGCCCTTTTGGATGACCAAAGAAAGAAGAATCGATAGATGAGGTAGAATTGATTTTTGCCATAATAGGTTATAGTTTTTCAAGAATAAAGTTAGTCATTTTTGAATATAAGTGAAGGCGTGTGTTTCCTCCATAAATCCCATGATTTTTATCGGGATATATCATAAGTTCAAAAGGTTTGTTCGCCTGTATAAGAGCTTCTGCCATACGCATTGTATTTTGCAAATGCACATTGTCATCGCCCGAACCATGTATTAATAAATAATCACCTTTTAATAATTCAGGATAATTAAACGGAGAGTTTAGGTCATATCCGTCAGGGTTTTCTTGGGGAGTTCGCATAAAACGTTCCGTATAAATAGTATCATAAAAACGCCAACTAGTAACAGGAGCAACGGCTATTGCCAAAGAAAACACATCGTTCCCTTTTAAGATGCAATTAGTTGACATATGCCCTCCAAAGCTCCACCCCCAAATTCCAATGCGATTTTTATCTATATAAGATTTTTCGCCAAGTATTTTTGCAGCTTCAATTTGGTCAAGTGTTTCAAAATGTACAAGCTGCTTGTAGGTTACTTTTTTGAAAGCCGTGCCTTTAAGCCCTGTACCTCGCCCGTCAATACACGCAATAATATATCCTTTTTGAGCAAGCATTTGATGCCAATAATCATTGCTCGAATTCCATTTATTTGCAACCTGTTGAGAACCCGGTCCAGAGTATTGGAACATCAATAAAGGGTAACTCTTGTTAGGGTCAAAATCTTTAGGTTTAATCATCCACATATTCAAATCATTCCCGTTAACGGAAATTGTTGAAAATTCTTTGGGAGAAATTATATAATCTACGAGCTTGTTTTTTAAAGCCATATTATCTTCAATAGGGCGAATAATTTTACCCGATGAGGTAACTCTTAAATTATAAATTGTTGGGGTATTACTGTCTTCGTAAGTGTGTATATAATATTTATAATCTGCACTAAACGAAACTCCATTAGTACCTTTTTGAGGGCTAAGAGCACGTTTTTTTGTTCCATTTAGTTTAATTGCATAGACCGCACGTTCTGTGCTTCCAGGTTCAACAGAAGCATAATAAACCTCCTTAGTCTTTTCTTGAAAACCAAAAAAGCGGGTTACTTCCCATGCGCCTTTAGTGATTTGATTTTTTAAAGTGCCGTCGGACTTATAATAGTATATATGATTATATCCACTGCGTTCACTCGTCCAAAGAAAACTACCGTCTTTAAGAAACCTTAGGTTATCGTGTACATCAACATAAGTGTCTTCGCGTTCTTCCAAAAGTACTTTCGAAGTATTCTCATCAATATTATAACGCCACAGTTGCAAATGGTTTTGATGACGATTAATAGTTTGAACAATTAACTGACTTTTATTAGGTGTAAATTTTATTCTAGGAATATAATAAGGGTCGTCCTCTCCTAATTTTATTTGGCGTGTTTCTTTGCTTGGTATTTTATAGAGATATAAACTAACTATTGCATTTTTCTCTCCTGCTTTTGGATACTTAAAGGTATATTGAGAAGGATATAGGTCTTCGCCAATTACATCCATAGAATAGGTTGGAACTAAGGTTTCGTCAAACTTCATAAATACAAGTGCAGTGCCATCGGCATTCCAATCAAAGGCTCTAACAAAACCAAACTCTTCTTCATAAACCCAATCTGTTAGCCCATTAATTATATTGTCGTCTCCATCTTCAGTAATTTTATCAACGACATTATTTATCAAATCTTTGATATATAAGTTACGCTCAAAAACAAAAGCAACCTTAGTTCCATCAGGAGAAAACTTAGGCTCTTGTATTTTAGAGCCAAATAAAAGCTCGGCTTTTTTTGTTGTACGGTCATAAGTATAATATAGAGCTTCTTTGGAACGTCTATAAATTGGATCAACTTCTGTTTCGAGTAATAATTTTTTTTCATCTAAAGAAAAACTATACGATGTAAAAAAGGGAAGAGAAGCAGAATTAGCTGAATTTACGATTTCGCCAACAATTTTTGCGGTTGCATAGTCATAGGCAACTACTTTCGACGATTGTAATTCACGGTCTATTTCTAACACAGTGTATTGGCTTGCCGAGGTCAAAGGGTGGATTTCCTCTAAACGTTCAGCAGAAAATTCTTGCTCCCATATTTCTTCATTTGTAATATGTTTTGTTTGACCAGTAACGGCAAAGTATACTGAAAATAGTAGGACAAATTGAAAGAGCTTCATTATTATTTAAGTTTAGGCGTTCTAAATTAATAATTTTTGAATTGGAACTAACTATTTAAGTAATAAAACATTCCATATCTAAAACTGTATCTTTGCTTTTTTATTATAACTAATATGTCTAAAAGTATTAACAGGTTCTCCAAAAAAAGCAAGGAAGAAAAAATAGATTGGCTTATAGAAACCCATTTTGCAGGAAATCAAGATGTAAAAACACAATTAACGTCTTATTGGAATTCGGATGATAAGTTGCAAGAGTTACACGATGAATTTATTGAAAATGCGCTTTCTAATTTTTATTTGCCGCTAAGTGTTGCTCCTAACTTTCTTATAAACCAAAAAGAATATACAATTCCTATGGTTATCGAAGAAAGCTCTGTAGTTGCAGCAGCATCTAAAGCAGCGAAGTATTGGAAAGACCGAGGAGGATTTAAAACAACAATTATTGGGCAAGAAAAAGTGGGTCAAGTACACTTTATGTATAAAGGAAGTGTGCAAAAACTATATTCTTTTTTCGATAAAATTAAACCCCTACTATATAAAGATACCGAGGAATTAACCAAAAATATGACTGCCCGAGGAGGAGGAATATTATCTATTGATTTAATAGACAAAACTTCTGAGTTAGATTATTATTATCAATTGCATGCTTGTTTTAATACTGTGGATTCAATGGGAGCAAATTTCATTAATTCGTGCCTTGAGCAATTTGCAAAAACTCTTGTTAAGGAAGCAAGTGAAAGTTTAGATATAGAAAAAAATTCTATTGAAATTGTAATGAGCATTCTTTCTAATTATGTGCCTAATTGTTTAGTAAAAGTAGAGGTAAGATGCTTAATTGAAAACTTAGAACCCGAAGAAGGGATGAGCAAACAAGAGTTTGTGGAAAAATTTGCCCGAGCAGTTGAAATTGCTCAAATAGAGCCTCATAGAGCAGTTACTCATAATAAAGGGATTATGAATGGCGTTGACGCTGTAGTTTTAGCTACGGGCAATGACTTTAGAGCTGTTGAAGCTGGGATACATGCCTATGCTTCGAGGAAAGGGCAATATCAAAGCTTGAGTAAAGCGTATATTAAACAAGACACGTTTTGTTTTGAGCTTGAGATTCCCCTAGCTGTCGGAACTATTGGAGGGTTAACTAATTTACATCCTTTAGTTAAATGGTCTTTAGCCTTATTAGAAAACCCTTCGGCAACTGAGCTAATGGAAATTATAGCCGTGGCAGGGTTAGCACAAAACTTTGCAGCAATACGATCTTTGGTTACTTCGGGTATTCAAAAGGGGCATATGAAAATGCATCTATTAAATATTTTAAATCAGTTAAACGCAAATCAAAGTCAAAAGTTACAAGCTATAGAACATTTTAAAACAACACCTGTTAGTTTTAGTATTGTAGCTAAGTTTTTGAAAAATTTATAGCATGGAATTTTATAGCCCTGGTAAATTGTTAATTACTTCAGAGTATTGCGTACTCGATGGAGCTAAAGCCTTAGCATTACCAACTAAAAAAGGGCAATGGATGAAAATTGAACCCATCGCAGAGCCTTTAATTCATTGGAAAAGTTATACGCACACAAACACCCTTTGGATAAACGCTTTTTTCTCTATAAAAAACTTTGATCCCGTTGAAGCAAATGGGACTGAGTTATTTTTAATAGACAGGATTCAAATGATTTTAAAAACTATGCGCGCGCTTAACCCAGAGTTTTGCTCCACAGGGTATAGAGTTACCACAACTCTGGAGTTCAACCAACAATGGGGATTAGGGTCATCATCTACGCTTATTTATAATTTATCCCAATGGGCACAAGTCAACCCTTTTGAATTATTGGACAAAACTTTTGGCGGGAGTGGTTATGATGTGGCAGTAGCAAAAGCGAAGCAAAGTATTTATTATACTCGAAACGAATATAACCCAACAATAGAGCCAGTCTGCTTTAATCCTCCTTTCAAAAAAGAGCTTTTTTTTATATACCTAAATAAAAAGCAACACAGCCAAAAAGAAGTTAAAGCATATTATGAAAGACATAAAAAGCTAGATGAAAAATTTATTCAAAAAATAAACGATATCACTATAGCTATTGCAGAAGCGCAAACGCTTTCTAAGTTTAATGATTTAATTGAAGAACACGAAGATTTGATAGGCTCTCTTTTAAATCAGTCGCCTATTAAGAAACGTCTGTTCCACGATTTTGAAGGAAAAATTAAAAGCCTAGGTGCTTGGGGAGGAGATTTTATACTAGCTACAGGCTTAAAAAGCCCTTTATATTTTAAAGAAAAAGGATTTGAAACTATACAGATGTTTGATGAACTTATTTCTTCGGAGAAGCCTTGAAAAAAAGAAAATTAACACATTGACTTAAATATAAGTCAAACCAACATTTTACCTTCTAGTAATATAAAGAACGATTATCAACAATAGAGGCAGTAGATTCTAAAGCATCAATAATATATTGAGTCGTTTTTTCTCGTTCAAATTGAGTTAAACGCCCTGCATAATAACTATAATCTTCTAGGTCTTCAGCTATATTTTTTGCAACAATATAAAGTTTATAAACTCCTTTGTCTCCTATAATCAAATCTGAGGTTTCATTTACATCTAAACCAAAAGCAGCTCCTACAATATTAGGTTCGCTTCCAGCACCAACAAGAGTTTCATTTTTTTGATTTATAGACAACGCCGAGACTACCTCAACACTGTTGTTAGCGGCTAAGTCTTCTAAAGAATTAATGTCAGAATTAGATTTAATAATCATATTTGCCTTTTTCTGATTTCTCAAGATTTCAGTAACTTCATCTCTAGCCTCATCTACGCTAACTAAACCTTCCTCTTTTTTATCAGTAAGACGTACAATTACATATCCTCCAGAAGAAAGGTTAAAACGTTTAATATTTCCTATCTCGGTGTTTTCATCGAACGCCCACTGAACAATTGGACGTTGTTTTACAAGCCCTGGAAGATTTTCATCTAAAGCATCTATAGAGCTAACTTCACGCAAATTATAATTATTGCTTTCAGAAACTTCAGCAAAACTGGTGCCTTTATTAACAGCCATTTCAAATTGAGTGGCGTTTTTAAACACTTCGTTTGCAGTTTTGTTCGAAGGTACAATACTATGGCTCAAATTAGCGAAAAAGACAACGTCTTGCTTATCGGTTACTTTGATAACATGAAAACCATAATCTGATTCAACTACTCCAACAGTTCCTATTGAAGATTTATCGACAAAACCAAAAAGCTCTGGAATAATTTCATTTTCTTGAAAATAGCCTAAGTCTCCGCCGAGGTTACTTTCGAGACCCTCTGAGGTGTCAGAAGCTAAAATTTCAAATTTTGAAGGATCTCTCCGTATTTGTCTAAGATATTCGTTTGCCAATTTTCTTGCAGCTTCTTTTGTTCTAATAACAAGAGGATTAGATTCGCCAATACGGCGCGACTCTTCGTGAGAAATTAAAATTTGACTTGCTCTAATATTACCGTTCTTCTTTCGGTCTAAAACTCGTGATATCTTGTACGAATCAATATCTTTATAAGGACCAAAAATTTCTCCGACTTCTAAGTTGTATAAAATTTCTGCAAAATCATTTGGCAATTTACCTTTTGGTAGATAAATAGAATCGAAGCCCTCTTCAGAATATTTTTCGACAAAACCTCTAATATCCGCTTCTGAAATAGTTTTAAAGCCCTGTATTGTGTCTGTCAACTTAGACACATCATTATATTCAATCTGGTCTTCTAATAGAGCTTCAAGGTTATTTCTTATTGCAGTTTGATCTTCTTCCGTAGCAGTTTCAAAAAAAGCTACATATTCAATTCCTCGTGTTGCCTTTGTTTCATATAAATCAGCATGATTTTTAATGTAAGACTTTATTTCGGAGTCCGTTATTTTTACAAGACTATCTGGAATACTTGAAAAAGGAATTTGCACATAATTTAAATCTACATTATCATTTTCTAAATGATATAATATTTCAGCTTCTTTATCTGTAATATTTATACTTGATTGAATTAAATCAAAATAAATAGATTGTCGTGCAGAAACAATAATTTGAGCTTCTTGCGATCTCCACTGTTCATATGCTTGAGGATTTTGATCTCTCATTTGCGCAATAAAGTTTGTAAATAAATCGAAATCAAAAAAGCCCGCCTCATTAATAAATTGAGGGTTAGTATTAATCGCTTCTGTTGACGAAACAGCTTGTTCTATCTGTTCTTTGCCCGCATCAATACCTAAGGTTTTAAATTGTGTTTCAAAAATTGTATTTCGAACATATTGATCCCAAACTTCATTTACAGCTTCGATTGTAGTATATCCTTGCTGACGTTCTGTTAAGTCAACAAAATACCTAAATTGTTGGATATCAATTTTTTCGCCATTTATAATTCCTATAGGCTCAGATGGCCCAGTATCTCCCGCTCCATTTCCGAATACTCCAGATATAATAAATGCAAATAATGCAAGTCCAATAATTAAAAGTAAAAAGAAAGTCTTTTGCCTAATTCTATCTAATATAGCCATTGTGTAGAAATTTGATTTTTACAAGTTGCAAAAGTACAATATCCTTATCAATAATAAAAGGGAATAAAAATTTTATCTTCTAGGTTGAGTAATAATATTTTAGGTTTCTTTTACCAAAAGATGAATTCGTTCAATTTTAGTGGACGAAACTTCTAAAATTTTGAATTGATATTCTTCTAGTGTAAACACATCCCCTTGTTTAGGAATTTCTTCGGTAAAGTGAATAACTAGACCTCCAAGAGTTTCATAAAACTCATTTTCGGGGAGAGATAATCCATAAGTAGTATTGAGGTAGTCCACTTCTAAGCGCGCTGAGAATTCAAACTCATTTTCATTTATTTTCACCTCGCGGTGTTCCACTTGGTCGTGTTCATCTTCAATTTCTCCAAATAATTCTTCGACAATATCTTCGATAGTTATAATACCAGAAGTTCCTCCGTATTCATCGAGAACAACGGTAAGGCTTTTTTTCTTTCCAGTTAGTCTATTTAATATTTCGTTTACAGGGAGGGGTTCATGAATAAATTCAACTGGGAGTAATATGTTTCTAATAGATTTTGGTTTTTTCAAAAAATCAAAAACATGTACATAACCTAATATATCATCAACAGAATTTTGATACACAAGTATTTTCGATAATCCTGTGGTTGTAAAAAGTTTCTTTAACTCTTCTATGGGTTTATTAATATCAATAGCAATTAATTCGGCTCTAGGCACCATAACCTCACGAGCTTTTAAACTAGAAAACTCCAAAGCGTTTTGAAAAATTTGTATTTCAGAGTCTATTTTTTCTTTGTCATCTATAGATTCTACTTGTCTTTCTATATATTCTCCTAACTCCCCTTTAGAGAATGCAATTTCAGAAACCTGAACTGAGGTTTTAAAGAACGTAAGTAATAATCCGTCTGTTAACTTAATGATGAAATACGTTATTGGAGTAAATAAATAGTAAAAAAAGGCTGCAGGAATAATAAAAAATTTAATTAGCCTATTCGCATATAATTGAAAAAAAACTTTAGGTAAAAACTCCGCAGTTAAAAGAATAATAATTGTTGAGATAAGAGTTTGGTAAAACAGTATACTTATTGATAAGTCAACGTTTTGTGCTTCGGGGAACATAATAGAGACAATACGGTCTCCCATAAATATACCATAGATAACTAGTGAAATATTATTCCCTAGTAACATAGTCGAAATAAACTTGGATGTATTTTCAGTAATTCGAGTTAATACACGAGCAGATATATTTTTCTGATTTTTTTCTATTTCCAAAAAAATACGGTCGGAAGATATAAATGCTATTTCCATGCCCGAAAAAAATGCAGAAAGCACTAAACATAAAACTATTATTATATCGCTAAAAATCATTTAGGTTTTCTACTATTAAATTTTTTTCGATAGTTTCTTCTAAATAAAACCATAAATATTGAGAGTACCATAAAGCCTATAAAAAGATAGGCTTTTTCTCTACGAACATCCCATAGGGTTATAGCTTCAAAAATAGATACTGCAGCAATTATTATGTAAACGATTTCAGATATTTTGTATAATTTCATTAGAAAGGATTTTATTTTCTATACTTAATTTAGTCTTGTTTTACAGTTACTGTCCCTGTAAGTTTACCTGTCTGAAATTTAGTAAACTCTTTGTTGGTATCCAACCGAGTTGCTACAACATTATATTCTGACCCTATAAAACTAAACTCTTTTTCGGTAAATAGCCAGTCATTCGAAGCGTCCCAATAAAGTTGTTCTGTTTTGAGGATAGAGCCGTCGCTAGAAGAGAGACTTACATTTCCGGTAAGGTTAATAATTGACGTTTGATTATATAGTATTCCGTGGTCTGCAAGGACTATATTTTCATTTTTAAATTCATCTAAAAACGTAACTTTTAGTCCTTCTGGAAATTCTGATTGCTGCAAAAATAAGTTCGAATAATCTATATGAACAGGTGCTTCTAAAATGGCTTTTACTTTTGTAGAGTCTGTGTAAACAAGTCGAATATTATAGGCAGTCCCTAAAGGTTCTATCTTTTTGTTTACTTGTTTCAAAGGGTTTTCTGATGAAATATCACAAGAATAAAAAAGGGTTATCGAAAGAGCGATAACCCATAATTTATATTTTATTTTTTTTGGTTGCATTTAAAGCTTAGGAACCGTAACACTAGAGTTAATCCAACACGTAAATTTAATGACAGTGCCTTCGTTTCCTTCTGTAAATATATCTGTTCTATTAGGAGCTCTTCCTTCATAGCTTTTAGCCGCTTTTTCAGCATTCTTTTTTAATGACGCATTAACAAGTCCTGCTTTACGAGCAGTGCTTGCAGCTAACCAATATACTGCTCTTTTCTCAAACTGAGAATTTCCACAATCGTTAGCACTACTAGCATATAGACCAGCAATCATTAGGTGTGCTCTTCCTAAAGAAGGTTGAAACCCTAAAGCTTGCTTTGCATAGTTTCTTGCTTTAGATTTATATCCTCTGTCTTTGAACTCTAACGCTATTTGATATAAAATTTTAGCTTTTTTATAAGGATCAGTTTCTAACACAATTGCTTCTTCATAATAGCGTAAAGCTTCGTTGTTGTTCCCTTTTTTATCATTAACATAACCCAAGAAATAAGCAGAATTTGCAGATGGGTTTAAGTCGTGTAACGCTTCGACAATAGTAACAAATAACTGATCGCTAGAGCATCCTTTGTTTTTCATTCGCGAAGCAGCTCTATTTAACCAAACTGCGTCTCCTTTATTTTCTTCAAAATTACGTTTGTATAGAGGGATTAAATTTTCGCAAGTAGCCTCTTTCGAAATAATGGCGTCGAGGTTAGAAAGGAAAATACCTATTGCTTTTGAATTTGTATCATAGCGTTTTCTATCTCTCTGTTCTTTTCGAGTTAAAGGAGTGCCTGCTTCTTCTTTTTTAAGAAGGACATCTAATCCTTTTGCCAATTTGGTGCTTTCATATTCAAATTTCTCCGACATTTCTTCGTATTTATTGAATAACTGCTCTTGACTAATTCCATGACTTCCTTCTTTATACATTTCATATGTAACTTTGAACGAATTATATAATCGTTTAGGGTTACTAAAACTTTCAAAATCTCTTTTGTAAGCTTCATCAAATACAGCACTAATTTCTGCACCTGAAGACATTTCAAAGTCTATCATTGTTTGTGCTTTGCTCGAAAGAATATCTCCAACATTCATTTTCCCTCTTTTTTCGGGGAAATATTTAACCCAATCGTCATATAGACTTAATAATTCTTGTGTGTTAGTCGCTTTTTCTTCGGGTGTTTTCGATTCTTCTAACATATGTTTTAAAATCCGTTCCCCATAAGAATAAATAGCAACACTCTTTTCAGGGCAGTCTTTGCGCACAGCCGCCCAAGGTATGTAGGCTGTTTTATAATCTTTTATTTTTGCAGACTCGGCAAACATCGAAAGATTTTGATCACAGCTTATTTCTTGCGCACTAATAATACTTGTGCTGAAGATTAATGTTAAAATTAAAAAATGTGTTAACGTTTTCATATATAAGTGAATTTAATTGTACTTCCTTTTTATAAACCAAATATCGTTGAGCGATAAACCAATAATTATATTCCAATAGGACTCTTTTATAAGACCATTGCTTTGACTTCCTTTTTCTCCAAATTCTACTCCAATATTTGCATTGGAGTACCCTGCCATAGGCAAACTAACTCCAAAAGATACACCAGTTTCGTTTATAGACTGATTATTAAGCAATATACCAGTTTTTTCAAAACGAAATCCTGCGCGATACACTATTCTTTTCCAATAACTGGTTAAAGAAGAATAGTCGGGTAAATAGAATCCCCCAGCCGAGAACCTAGACCCGTTGCTATATGTTATATTATCGAGTTTTATAAAATCGTTTACATACACAGAAGAGTTCTTATGATTATATTGAGCCCCTAAAAACCATTTCTTTTCTTTAGTAAGACCTACTCCTAATGACACTTGACCGCCTATTTTCAATTTTGTTTTCGCTAAATTACTAGCTGTCAAATCTATTGATTGAACAGCTCCAATATTCCCTGAAGTAGTAGATTGCGTAAAAATATCGCTCTCATTTACTGAGTCAAGAGAAAAGCCTGGAACATAAAAAAGCATAGCATTCAAACTTAATTTATTTTTCAATGGAAGCGTAAACTGTGATGCTAATTTATAACTAAAACCGTTTAAAGAAGATCTTTTAGCAAAAAAAGTTATGTTTTCAACATTGTCTTCTTGCCTCGTATTTTCATTTGTAATTCTTCCAAAGTTATAATTTGCAGTAATTCCTACGTTTATAAACTTGGAGACCTTAAACCCAACTGCCAAAAAAGTTTGGTTAACACCTCCATACCCTCTAGTTCGGTTTGTTATGTTATTTATATCATCGCCTTCTATTGTAGATTGTAAACGGAAACCCACAGAAGTAGTGGGTAAAAGCCCAAAAGCAAAAGAGAATTTTTTAGTAGGAATTGCAACAACAATGTAGTCTAAAGACGCAGATGCTACGTCTTCTTTTGCCTCACTGGAGGAAAGGGAAATTTCTTTATAATTTAGCCCAACACCAAAGGTTACCAGTTTGAGGTCGCCTAAGCTCGAAGGGTTATTTAAATTTGCGTGTATTGAATCGGAATACACATCGATACCGCCCATATGCCTATTTATTGCACTTCCTCTAAACGCAGTTTCGCCTAAACCACCTATAGAATATGGCGATGCAGTATTGCTTTGGGCAAACACAAAATGTAATCCTAAAAGGAATAATATTAAGAATATTCTTTTCAAATTATTGTTTATTGATTTCTAATATATAGTTCAAACCTTCTATCAGAAAATTCGGATTGGCAAATATGGAGTTTTTTAATCGTTTTGACAAGATTTGACTATCTCCTCCTGTTAAAATAATTGTTAAATGCTCGTATTTTGACGAAAAATAATCAATTTGCCCCTGAACTTCATAAAAAATGCCATTAAAAACTCCTGCTTGAATAGAGGTTTGGGTATCATTTCCGTAAGTTAATTTTATATCCTCGTGAGGGACTAAAGGAAGTTTGCCCGTAAATTTATTTAAACTCTTATATCGCATAGTGTACCCTGGGGAAATCATGCCCCCAATATACTCATTCTCTTTTGTTAATAGGTCGTATGTAATGCAGGTGCCCAAGTCGATAACCAAGACGTTTGTGTTTGCATATTGGGTAGCCGCTGCCGTCATAAGCCCTAAACGGTCCATGCCTAAAGTGTTGGGTGTTTTATATTTTGTTTTGAACGGAAATGTGTACGAACTATTTAAAATATAAATGTTTTTGGGGTTTATAATTGTGTTTAAAAAATCCCATTCAATGCCTCGGACATCGCAAATTAGAGTAGAAGAAATATTTGGATACTCCTCAATAATTTTTTTAAAGTCTTTAACCGTAGGGGTTACAGGCATGATTTTAATTAATCTGCCATCTTCAAATAAAGCCGCTTTGACAAGCGTGTTCCCCGCTTCGATAATTAAATTCATATCATATTTTTTGCTAAAATAGTATAATGAAATTTGAAAGAAAATGTTTTGTAGAGAATTAAAAAGGGTACTATATTTGCACTCTCTTTAATTGAGGTACCTTAGCTCAGTTGGTAGAGCAAAGGACTGAAAATCCTTGTGTCCCTGGTTCGATTCCTGGAGGTACCACACTTAACCCTTTAAACCGCTAGTTTAAAGGGTTTTGTTTTTTTAATAGGAAACCGTCTCAACTCCATTCTTTAACTTCTGTTTTACTACTTTTGTTTAATAACTAAAATAAGGTTAAGAAAATTCTTAACGTAAAAAGAATAAAACAAATATGGCTTTCAGAACAACTGCGTAAGAATTATAATATGATTAATGCTTATGTAACCAATAAATGGTAGCCAAGTTTAGAAGAATTATATTGAATTGTCGATATTTTAGGGGTTGAATCCAAAGAACACTACATAAAAGCAAATCTTAATGGACTATCAAAAAGAAATAGAAAATATTGTAAAATCAGAACAGCTTAAAAAAGAGGAAGTTCACGATTATAGAGGCTTACCTAATGAAGACATTATAAAGAGTTATTACGAGTTTTGCAGGGGTAATTTAGATTTATTTTCTGAGCAAGCACTTAATATAAAGCCTAATGTATTTGTCTTTACAGGATTTTTTGGAGTTAACGCTAGGGCTACCAAGACAGAGAATGGGTATTTTATTATATTAATATATAAAGGTTTACTTAAATTATGCTATGATAATTTCTTCATAAATAATAAGTTAAATGAATACTTTGAAAAGTCATATCCTCAAATTATAAAGGCTTTTGATAATCCATTATCTTATATAGGCTATCAAATTACGACTTGTTTTACGTATTATCACGAGTTAGCGCATTTAGTCCAATTTGAAAAGCTAGAGTGTTCTAGCCTATCCCAAGAAAAAAGCGATAGCAACTCTAAATATTCTCTAGACAATCATAAACTAGAAATTAATGCTGATGCTTTTGCTTCACGTCGTATATCACTCCATATTCAGGAATATATAGAAATACGCTTTATTGAAAATATTAACAAGAAAGTCGTATCTGACACTATACAAATTATATGTTGTTGCTTAATGTACTATATATGTTCTTTTTACCCTAAACTAGAGCAACTTTACATAAAAGAACATTTACACCCCCATCCAATTATAAGGCTTTTTAATATTCTATTGAATATTACAAATTTATTTAATAAAAGCCCTTTCTTACTTAAACGAAATATTAAAATAGACCCAATTTCAGCAATCGATGATGTTTTTGATTTATATATAGATTTAGAAAAACAAGGAGTATTTAATAGTAATTTTTCAGAGGCTTTAGATAATGCAATTTTAAGGCTAGATGAAATTAAAAAATATACGAAAGAGCTTACCGATTTTGATGTTCAAAAATATCACAACTCTTTAGACTTTTTATAAAATGAATAAAACAGGCTGTTTGTGTTACCCCATAATGTAACTAGAACAACGTCAAAAAAACCAGACTAAAACTAGTCCTGTAGCTTTTTATCTATCAATTCTTTTGCTTTAAAAATAAAGTCGTCTTTTTGGTGTAGAATTTCTAAAAAAGTCTCTCTATCAAATAGCTGT
This sequence comes from Candidatus Arcticimaribacter sp., assembly GCA_965277835.1. Classification (GTDB taxonomy): domain Bacteria; phylum Bacteroidota; class Bacteroidia; order Flavobacteriales; family Flavobacteriaceae; genus Arcticimaribacter. Next base: position 1,283,481 of record OZ255841.1, read on the forward strand.
AGTGCTAAATAGGCTTTAATCGAATTTAAAATCAATTCTTCGTTTTCCACTTTTACAGGAATACTTTGCTGTTCAAAATACTCTCGAAAAGAATTTAATAACGCTTCCTTTTGAAATAAAGGTTTTTTCAAAAACGCCTCCTTAGTTATGTTTAGGTAGTGCGTTCTGTTCTTGTCTAGTTCTAAGAAAACAAAATAATTAACCATATTAGAACGGAGTATATAGTTCTCCCACTCTCGGTTTAAATCAGAATCTCCAGGGACATACTCATCTGGCACAATCCCTCCGCCCCCATATACAATTCTGCCATTAGGCGTTTTAAATTGTAAGGAGTCATTCAAAGGAATTTGTTCTTCGTCTTGAATTTCTCCTGTTTCATATCTGTCGTTTACTTCGTCATAATACGAGTCTTTCCCTTCGTTATAAGGGCGTTGAATAGATCTCCCCGTTGGTGTATAATAGCGCGCTGTTGTTAGTCGAACCGCATCGCCTGCACCTAAAGGCATTTGCTGTTGTACTAAGCCTTTGCCAAAAGAACGCCTCCCAATAATCCAAGCCCTGTCGTTGTCTTGCAATGCTCCTGCCACTAATTCACTCGCCGAAGCCGACTCGCCATTAATCAGTACATAAACCTGTCCCTCTTCGAAAAGACCTCCTTCGGTGGCTATCATTTTTTCGCGCTCTCCCTGATTACTTTGAGTAATAACCATTACTTGCCCTTTTGAAAGAAAAATATCTGATATTTCTTCTGCTATATGTAAATACCCTCCAGGGTTGTCTCTAAGGTCTAAAACCAATTGTATTGCGCCTTGTTCTTTTAGTTTAACTATGGTTTTTTTAAACTCATCGGTTGTTGTTTGTGCAAATCGATTTATTTGAATATATCCTGTTTTATCAAATAACATATACCCATAAACCGAAGGAATAGGAACCTCTTTACGCCTAATATCAAATTCGAAAAACTCTTGAGTTGTCTTACGATATACATTTAATTTTACGTTCGTTTTTGGTTTTCCTTTAAGCCGCTTAATAATCATTGCGCTGCTTTTGTTTTTGCCGTATAATGTATCTTTATCTGCGATTAAAATTCTATCCCCTGGTAAAATTCCAACTGCTTCGCTAGGTCCTCCTCTTAAAACACGAACCACACTTACGGTGTCTTTTTCCATAAAAAAACTAACTCCAATCCCAACAAATACTCCCTGCATATTTTCTCTAACCCTTTGCATATCTTCTTTTGGAATATAAACAGAATGGGGGTCTAAGTCTTCTACAACATTTTCAATCATCGAGTTTACTAAACTGTCCGTATCTATTTTATCGACATAGTTAGTCTCAACATATTCAATAAATTGCTTTAGTTTTTCGCCGCTACTTAACTTTAGTGGCGTTAAATTGAAAAGAATTTGCGGATTATTACCTATAGTGTAGCCTAAAAAAAGAGCTAAAAAAACAATTACAAATAAATAAATATTATTTTTCATCTAGCGTATTGTTAAACGGAATATGCGTCAATTCTATGCCTGCTCTCTTCAAAAAATCTAATCCCGAAGTATCGCTATACGCCTTTTTATATACCACGCGTTTAATCCCAGACTGGTGAATTAATTTCGAACATTCTTTACACGGAGAAAGCGTAATATATAGGGTTGCCCCTTTACAAGATTGTGTAGATGCTGCTACTTTTAATATTGCATTAGCCTCTGCATGCAGTACATACCATTTTGTTATATGGTCATCATCTTCGCATATATTTTCGAAACCCGAAGGTGTACCGTTATATCCATCCGAGATAATCATACGGTCTTTAACAATAAGAGCACCTACTTTTTTGCGTTCGCAATAAGAGAGTTCTCCCCAAATTACTGCCATTTGCAAATATGCTTTATCGTATTTTGTCTGCTTATCCATTATCTAACGAAGATACAAGAATTAGCACAGCAAAGAAAATTTTTCATTCATCCACTAAGTTAAAAAAAGTCTAAAACGGGTTATTTTGAATAAGCATTGTAATAGCCTGAGAAAGAATCATTGCTCCCAATATCAATTGCCATTTAGCTTTTGCGTTCAAAAATTTATCTATAAAAAGATTTAACAAAAGTAGCGCAGAAACAATGCAAATTTGAGCGGCTTCTACACCAAGTGCAAACGAAAATAAATCTATCATCGCTTCGTCTTCGGAAACAATGAGCGAAAAATAACGCCCAAACCCTAATCCGTGAATCAAACCAAAAATAAGGGTTATAAAAGAAGAATAAACCGCCCTCTTTTTTGCAATTTTATTTGGAATTTTTATCAATAACGGAATACAGCTTAGAGCAATCGTTACTGGAATTAAAAACTCAATCCAATCTGCAGGGAGAATCCATTCATAATAGTAGTTTAAGAACAGAGAAAGCGTATGCCCAAAAGTAAAAAGGGAAATCCACCAAAGCAGTTTTCTAAACTCCTTAAACCCAAATGGAAGGCATAACGCAATAATAAAATAAAAATGATCTAATCCTTCAATATCCAAGACATGATTAAACCCTAATACTGTATAAAACCAAATTACCTCCATATTAACTAAGTAATGTCAACAATTAATTTAAACAAAGTGCTATTAGCTTTGTGCCTAACCTCGTTCTATAAACCACGCTCCTTCTGAATTTTTTCGTAAGCAGCTTGCACTTTCTGAAACTTTTCTTTAGCCCCTTTTCTCAATGCAGCATCTGCAAGATTTAACTTATCGGGGTGATACTTTTTTGCCATTGCCCTATATGCCTTTTTAACTTCTGCATCTGTTGCACTCGAGTCAATTTCTAATATTTTATATGCATTACCTGCCTGTTCTACAAACATTGCCTTTACACTTTCAAAATCTATACTCCTAATTTTAAGTAAATTAGCTATTTCATGAATTTTCCTTATTTCATTTGGTAAAATACTACCGTCAGCTTTTGATATGCCAAACAAAAAATGGATAATCTGTAGTCGTGTATTATATTGAGCTTTATTTACAAATAATTGAGTTATCTCTGCAAGGTTTTGATTGTCTTTCTTTACCTCAGTATTAAATTTAGAAAAAATAATTGACGCATATTCTGCTCCATAGTTTGTAATAAAGTAATTGCGCACAAAATCTAACTCACCTTTATGTATACGATTATCTGCTTTAATGACTATAGAAGCAAGTGCTAAAAGATTCAATTCAAATTGATCAGAGTTCATGCTTCTAGAGTAATTAACCGAAAAAGTTTGCCTACTAGTTCCCCCAAAAAACCTATCAATAAGACTCCCTAAAAAATATCCTAATATTGCTCCAGAAAACCTAAAATATATATATCCTAAAACTGCTCCAATCCATTTAGCCATTATTTCCTATTAATTTAAGTCCAAAGATAAATTTAAGTTTAAAAAATGAAGTGAACATTCTCTTAAAATTAAAAAACTCTTGTAATTTTATAACAAATAAAAAAATAAATTATGTATCCAGCAGAATTAGTACAACCAATGCGCGATGAATTGACCGTAATAGGATTTAGACAATTAAGTGAAGGTAACGAAGTTGAAAAAGCTATTAATAGCGAAGGGACTACATTGGTAGTAGTAAATTCAGTTTGTGGATGTGCTGCCGCTAATGCAAGACCAGGGGTTCGTACTTCTTTAGCTAACGAAAAAAAACCTTCTAACCTTGTTACTGTTTTTGCAGGAGTTGACCGCGAAGCTACAGATATTGCACGTTCTATGATGGTTCCTTTTCCTCCGTCGTCGCCCAGTATAGCATTATTTAAAGATGGTGAGTTAGTACATATGCTAGAACGACACCATATTGAAGGGCGTTCTTCTGAAATGATTTCAGAAAATCTTAAGCTAGCTTATAACGAATTTTGCTAAATTAATCTCCTGTAAAATCAGCTTTTCGTTTTTCTAAAAACGCTTGTGTGCCTTCTTTAAAGTCTTTAGAAGAAAAACAATTGCTAAAAGCATTTATTTCGACGTCGAACCCATTTTTACGTTCATCATAAGCTGCATTAACCGAAGTTATTGCCTGTGCTATAGCAAAAGGAGAGTTATTTAAAATTTTACTTGATAACTTAGACGCTGTCAATAATAATTCTTCTTGAGTAACTACTTGAGTTACCAAGCCATAGTCTAATGCTTGTGACGCATTAATCATTTGAGCCGTTATAATCATTTCCATTGCCCTTCCTTTCCCAATAATATGAGCTAAACGTTGTGTTCCTCCATACCCAGGGATTACACCTAGTGATGTTTCGGGCAGTCCCATTTTTGCGTTTTCCGATGCGATTCTAATATGACACGATAACGCTAACTCAAGACCTCCACCCAAAGCATACCCATTAATTGCTGCTATTACAGGTTTATTCATTTGTTCAATAAATGTAAATACCCGATTTTGCCCTTCTTGGGATAATTGCTTTGCTTCACCAGAATCAAAAGAAGCAAATTCAGAAATATCTGCCCCTGCAACAAAGGCTTTTTCTCCGCTCCCAGTTAAAACAATCACACGAATAGAGCTGTCCTCTCGAAGTTCGGAAAAAACATAATGTAACTCAGTTAATACCGCGTTATTAAGTGCATTTAACTTCGTAGGACGGTCAATTTTAATCCAAGCAATTTGATCTTGTTTTTTTAATTGTAAGTTCTGAATATTCATGCGTTTTTATTTAACTGAATTACAAATAAAGTGCCTTTATCTTTTTCGGTTTCATAATATATTATCCCTCCCAAAGAATTGATGCTATTTTTAACAATAGCTAATCCCATTCCCATTCCTCCTGTCTTAGTCGTAAATTTAGGTTCAAAAATTTTGTTTGTATTCTCTTCTAAAATTCCTATACCATTGTCCCGAATTTCAATTCTAAGAGTATCTACTTCTTCTTTTATATACACCTGAATTTTGGGAACTCTTTTTGGGGGTATTGCCTGAATTGCATTCTTAAGTAAATTCGTCATAATACGAATCCATTGTGTACGATCGATATCCCATAAAATTTTATCAGAAGAACTTTCAAAACGAATTACGCCCTCATCAAAAATATCTATCGAAAGCTTTGTTATTTCTACAATATCTAAAGTTTCTATTCTAAGTTTTGGAAGTGTAGCAAAATCAGAGAACGCCGTTGCTACTTTACTCATCGTATCAATTTGTTCAATCATAATTTTAGAAAAACTCATTACTTTTTCATTGATTTCAGGGTCTTTCGGATCAAAACGCTGCTGAAAACTTTGAACAGATAGGCGCATTGGTGTCAACGGATTTTTAATTTCGTGTGCGACTTGTTTTGCCATTTCTTGCCATGCTTGTTCACGTTCTGACTTAGCTAATTTGGCAATACTTTCTTCTAAAGCATCTAACATGCTATTATATGAGTTTACTAAACTTTCAATCTCTTTACTTGCATTAGATATATGTATTTTTTCATTCCCTTTTAACAAACCTGTACGGTCAATCCTAGCCCTAATAGTTTCTAATGGTCTTGTCATATAACTTGATATGAAATATGCAATTACAATTGCAACCAATAACATGAAAGAATAGATTTGAAATAATCGTATCAAAAAAGTATTTAATTCAGTAGTACTAAAAGATATGTCTTCGAAATAAGGGAAATATAATATCCCGTAAGACTCCTGCTTGCTATTATATAAAACACTGTATGATGACTGAAATTTTCCTCGCTCTTCTTTGTTTCTAATTGTAATGCGTTTTCGTTTACTCGAAAATAAATTTTCAACAATTTTTGGGTTTAATCGTTGAGATCTTTCAATACTGTCACGTTGAACATAGGAATAGAAAAGTGGAATACCTTCGGGAGTAAAAAGACCGTATTCAACTTTATGAATTAAGGCTATTGATGAAAACACATCATATAAATCATTTTCTCTCTCGTCAAAATAATTCGTTATTTCTTTGCCCATTAAAGTATAAGCCAAATGGTTTTTTACCTGAGCTTCTTTTCGTTCTAATCTTCGAATATTATAGTCATCCGATTGAGAATAGTATTGAAAAAAAGTAGCTCCAAGAATAAGCAGAGAAGTCATCACTACTAAAAGTATCATCGAAAAAAAGACACGTGCTCTTAAAGAAAATTTACTTCTAGCCATAGTTACTTCCCCCTAGAACGTTTATAAATTCGTATTCCAATTAGTAGTAAAGCAATTAATCCTAAAATTGATAATACACCAAATATCCAATGAAAACTTGTTTTGAGAATAGCTATAAAAACAACTGCAAATAAAATGAGTGTAGCACCTTCGTTCCATATTCTCATAAAAGAAGAAGAATACCTAAACTTATCGTGCTGTAGCTCAATAAAAATTCGATGTGTTTTATAGTGATATAGATATAGAAGAGCTACTAAAAATAGTTTTATTAGCATCCACTCTTGTGTTAACCAACTAGGTATTAAATACAACAAGGTAAATGCAAAAAGACTTGCCAAGATAGCAGACGGCCATGTAATTATATACCATAAACGCTTCGCCATTATTTTTAATTGCTTACTTAATATATCGCGTTCAATATCAGATTTATCCTGAGCTTCAATATGATAAATAAAAATACGTGGAATATAAAACAGCCCTGCAAACCAAGTGATTATAAAAATAAGGTGAAGCGATTTTATGTAATTATAATATTCTAGCAATAGGTGTTATTTTATAAGTTCTAAAGTACAAAAGAAAACCAAACTAAATAAATTATTAACACTGGTATCTTATCAATTTCCTCTTTTAAGAAGAATGTTGTAATAATAATTATAGCTAATCCTGTCTATTAAAGGGTGGAATCTTAGCTCCTCTTTTTTTAATATTTGGGTAAGATTATAATTAAATATCTCTTAATTTAGTTTTTCCCTCTATTTTATATCTTTAAAATAAAAATGCAAATCAAAAAATATCATCAGGCTTCGGGAATATGGTTGCAGTTTAAAGATGCCCTAAATGGATATATTTATAAAAAAATTAAAAACACAGAATCGGCAGAGGAAATTAATCAGCAAGTGTTAATGAAAGTTGTAAACTCTTGCTGTTCTAATACTCACATTAGAAATGTTCGGTCTTGGCTTTTTCAAATTGCCCACAACACTACTATCGATTATTTGAAGAATAGCAAAAAAAATATTGTGTTGGAAACAGATTTTGAAGAAGAATTGGAAAGTTCCATATACGATGAAATCGCACCGTTCGTAACGACCCTAATCAACTCCTTACCTCCAAAATACGCACTGCCATTAAAAATGGCAGATATTGACGAGATGAAACAACAAGTAATTGCAGAAAAACTAAATCTATCGCTTAGTGCTACAAAAAGCAGAATACAAAGGGCTCGTAAGCTATTGAAACAAGAAGTTTTATTACATTTTAAATTAGATAGTAAAGAGTAAAAACAATATTTTTTTGCATCTTTTTACCGCTTCACAAGTCTTGGTTATATAATCATAAATTTTTATAATCATGTCAAGTAAATACAATGTAACTTTAGTAATCTGTTTGTTAACTTTATTCGGATTAAATTCTATTATTGCTCAACACTCTACCTCTTCTATTCATAAAATAGAGCCTGCAGAAAATCATTATGCTCAACTTCAAAGTTTAAGTGCAAACCCCACCGCATCAAGAGATTCAATGGATTCCATTACCTTCCCACCAGAACTTTATAGAAGCGGTTCTTTACTTTATACTTTAATAAAACCTGCGTATTTGACAACAAAGCAAGTGGCTTTTTTAAAAAAAAGTTTGCAATATCCTGCAAACAGTTCTGAACAAACTAAAGAGGAACTCAATTTTCTTTTAGAACTTCAAAAAAACAGAACCGATACACAAGTGAAAGAAGTACTTGATCTCGCAAGTGTTGGATATTGGCCCCATGCTAATTATCTTCAGTCTCATCCAAACTATAGGAAAAATTTAGAACATCTCTTTTTTGAATGCAGACAAATAATAGGAGCGTCTTGCACGTTCGAAAAATATCCTGCAACTTCAAAGCTATTAAAAAATATAATGAATGATATGCGACTAATGGAGTTTGCTGTTAAGTATCATCTTCTTAGAGCAAGACCCTATCAATTAGAACCAAAGCTAAAACCTTTGAGAACTATCAGTTCTCCTTCTTTTGCTAGCGGACATACGCTATGGGCATATATACAAGCCTATACTTTTGGAGAATTAATCCCCGAAAAACGAACAGACTTTGTAAAACTTGCCTACGAAATTGGGTTCTCACGAGAATTAATGGGTGTACACTATCCTAGCGATGAAGAAGCCGCGAGACAATTAGCACATCGAATGTTAACGCTAATGTGGACTACAGATAAATTTCAAAATGATTTTTTGAAAGCCAAAGCAGAGTGGGAATAAAAACTTAATTAAATTTATATCTAAGCCCTACAAAAGTTCTTCTTCCTTGATTGGAGTAATACACATAGTTTGTGTCAAAAGTAAGTGCATTGGGGTTACTGTTTGTAGCTATAGCATTGCCTTGATCATCAAAATCTACTTCTTTATCAAATGGGTCGAAAGCACGAGTTATACTGTTTTTATCGGGAGTGAAGTTGAATATATTTTTTAATCCTCCATATATCTCTACATCTAGCATTTTATAGGTGAACTGAAAATTCATTATATTAATTATAGGGCTTTTAGGAGGGCGCGGATCAAGGTCTCCAAGTAATGGAAGTCTCATCGGTCCAATAACAGAACCCGTTAAATCAAACGTTAAATTATAATCTATAATACTATATCCTATTTTATAATTAGCAGAAAATCTTTCGGTTAAATAAGGACGAACCTTAATGTTATTCTCCTCAATATAAGAGTCTATATATGTCGCTCCAAATTGAGTTCTAAGCCCATTTGGAAATGTACCTGTAAAATTTACAGTAAACCCTTGTGTTATCGATTGCCCATCTAGGTTACTATAAATAATCTGATTTGGGTTAGTATCATAGTCGGGTAATATTCTATTTGAAAATACCGTTCTAAATGCACTTAAATCAATATCTAAAATATATCCATATTTCGAGTATATTTTTTTATTCCAATTGACATTCACATTCCACGACTTTTCAGGAAGAATATCTTCTTCGAAAATAATATCTCTTGCGCCTGTCAATGCAGCATGGTCTTCGGTAAAAACATTAACTACCCTATACCCATTGCCAAAACTAAACCTTAATACAGACGTTTTATTTTGGTTTGTCCATTTATAGTTTAACCTCGGTGTCCAAATACTACCATACCTTGAGTTTTGATCGTATCTAAGCCCAAGCAAAAATGTACTTGATTTACTTAGGGTTATCTCATCTTGAAAAAAAACACCAGGCAAATGAGTAATATCCGATTTTAATGTTGCTGGAGTATTGTCGTTGTACAAGGTGTATCGGTATGTTAATCCAAATAGGTAGAGATGATTTTTAATTGTGTTTGTAAAAATTCCTTGAAAAAAACCAATGGTTTGGGTTGCAATATATTCTGTGTCTCCATACACAGAATCTTGGTTATGATTATTAAAACTATATTGTAAATAAAGGTTATCTGTCATATCATATTTCCCAAACACTTCGTATCGGGTAGTAAAAATATTCTCCCCATAAATATCAGTCCCTCCTCTATATTGAGGCATCCAATCTATTTCCCCACCCCATCGGTCTTCATAAAAAAACCGTACTCCTAGCTTATTCTTTTTACCGTTGAATTTATTAAATATCGAAATTCTATTCTGAATAGTTATATCAGTAAACCCATCGCCATTATTATCTATAGGGTTTGTATAAGTAAAATAGTTTACCCCTAATAAATTATCATTATTACCAATTTTATACTTTGAGCCAATATCAAGGTTTATTTCTCCCCATGAAGAAACAAAAGATTCTACATTAAATTTATCTGAGTTTGCAGGTAGTTTAGTGATAAGATTAATCACTCCTCCTATTGCTTCTGACCCATATATTGTAGAAGCAGGTCCTTTTATAACCTCAACCTGCTCAATCATTGATTGTGGTATTCCTGTTAACCCATATACCGTAGATAATCCACTTACTATAGGAAGCCCATCAATTAGAACCATTGTATTGGCACCTTCTTGCCCATTGATATGAATATCCCCGGTATTGCAAACACTACAATTCAACTGTGGGCGAATACCATTTATACTTTCGATAGCTTCGAATACACTTGTTGTAGGGTTTGCTCTAAAAAATTGAGCGGTATATAACTCAACCGGAACTGGACTTTCGAGCTTAGAAACTTGCCTTAAAGTTCCTGTAATTAAAACTTCATCAAGCCCATCATTATGAAGTATTACTTCTCCAATATCTCTAATCTCATTATTCTTAGAGTTAATATTAATCACAACACCTTTAAACCCGACGTATGAAAGAACTATTTCATTATTGCCCTTAAGTAACTCTATTTTAAACTTCCCTTCGAAATCAGAAACTACGCCTGTTTTGGTCTTAGAGTTAAATACTGAAGCTCCTACTAATACATCTCCATTATCGCTAAAAATTCTACCTACTATTTCTTGTGAAAACCCAATATTAGAACACATAGCAATAACTAATAAAATAATCCGATATCTAAAAAGCAAATTTGTAAATTGTGCTGCTATTGCTATCATTGTCTAATTGTTCACCACTGCAAAACTAATGAAAAAAACTAAAGAGAAAGAACATTATTTGAAAGAAATTTTTAGGCTACTCGAAATCAACAAAGAGGTAACAGTAACTAGCTTAAGTAAAAAATTAAATGTATCTAAATCATCTGTTTCTAATATGATTAAAAAGCTTGTAGAAATGGGGCTTATAGATACCAAACCCTACAAACCTATTATTCTAACCTCGAAAGGACAAAATTATTCTGAATCGATAGTTGCCAAACACAGACTAATCGAATCTTTTTTAGTAGAAATAATGAATTTCAAACCTAATGAAGTCCATGAAATTGCCGAAGAAATTGAACATATAGATTCTCCCATTTTTTTTAACCGAGTAAAAGAAATGCTAAAACATAATAAGGTTGACCCTCACGGGTCTCAAATTCCTGAAGTAAAGTTTTGAAAACTGACCTACTAAAATGTAATCAAACAATAATTAGCTGTTTATAACCATAGTGGAGAAGCTTTAATAAAATTACTTCTGATTATTCTAGTAATTATATTTAGCTTTAATATTATTAAAATCGTTACGTTTCAATGATACAAAAATTTGTGATTAAAGGAATGACCTGTGGGGGTTGTAAAACAGATATAGAGAAAAAATTAAACTCACTTACTGGCGTTAAAGTCATTAGAATAGATTTAAAGTCAGGAGCAGTAGACATAGAAACCTCAAAAACAATTTTGTTTACCGAAATAAATAACGCGATAGGAAGCAAATATTCCGTATTTGAGAGTAATGTGAAGGCGAATTCAAAATGGAAATCCTTATTCCCTCTTGCACTCATTCTTGTTTATATAACCCTAGGCGCTCTTTTTCTTCAAAAGGAACATCTTTCTTATTCAAGTTTTATGATAAATTTCATGGGGCTCTTTTTCATAACATTTAGTTTCTTTAAATTCTTAAAATATCAAACTTTTCCAAGCTCTTTTAAAGTTTATGATCCTATTGCAAAAGTTTTCCCTATTTATGGCTGGCTCTATCCTTTTATAGAAACTTTTTTAGGTATTTCTTTCTTACTCCATTTTCAACTAAACCTAATGCTTTGGGTTACTCTATTAATTTTATCTTTTACCACTTTTGGTGTTTTAACTTCTTTATGGAGGAAAGACAAAATTCAATGTGCTTGCTTAGGAACCGTTTTTAACCTTCCGATGACCGAGGCTACATTAATTGAAAATTTAATTATGATATCTATGTGTATCCTTATGCTTATTAATAGTAGTGTTTAAAAAATAAACTTTATTTTCGTAAAAAATAATATTTAATCTAATTCAAAGTTGTTTTTAACTTTTTTGTATGATTTATTTCAAACTTTTTAGAGTAAATAACTGGATTAAAAACACCTTTATTTTTACTCCTTTATTTTTTTCTTCTCAGTTATTAAATGAAAATAAATTTCTAACAACCCTTATTGTTTCAATTGGATTTTCATTAGTTACAAGCTTCATTTATATTCTCAATGATATATTTGATTTAGACTTTGACAGGAATCATCTTAGTAAAAGAAATAGACCAATTGCTTCAGGAAAAATATCTGTTAAAAAATCTTTAATTATAGGTGTTTTCACATTGTTGGTTGGTTTACTTATAATAAGTCAGGTTTCTTTAAATGCACTGTTTATTACTCTACTATATGTTTTTCTAAATATTGGATACTCCACTATACTTAAACATATTCCTATTATAGATTTTGTAATAGTATCCTTTGGTTTTATTTTAAGGCTTTTAATTGGAAGTGAAGTTGGAGATGTTTTTCTTTCTCAATGGATGATTGTAATGGTATTTTTATTATCACTATTTATTGCTGTTTCTAAGAGGAGAGACGATGTTTATCAATATGAAAATGAAAATAGAATTAATCGAAAAGTAGTTAATATGTACACTGTTGAATATATGGATAAATTAATTACCATTATTTCTTCAGCACTTATAATCTGTTATTTATTGTTTATTACCTCTGAAGAAGTGGCTCAGCGATATCCTTCTGATAAGCTTATATTTACTTTTATTTTTGTGTTGTTAGGAGTATTCAGATACAATCTAATAACGTATGTACATAATAAAAGTGGGTCTCCTATTAAAATCTTATTTAATGATAGATTTCTTCAAATTATTTTAGCTTGTTGGGGACTTCTTTTCTTATATGTTATTTATTCAAATAAATTTTAGATGTCTAAAAGTATTAGTTGGGGTAACTACCCAAAATATTCATTTAACTTTAAAAAATTTGACTTATTAAATTTTAATTCAAATTTCAAGAAACAAAGTATTCCTTACGGTAATGGAAAGTCTTATGGGGATAGTTGTATCAGTAAAAATATTTTTAGCTTAAAAAATTTCAATCATTTTCTAAATTTTGATGCAGAAAAAGGAGTTCTTACAATTCAATCTGGAGTTATTCTAGAAGAAATTATAAATATCATTTTACCAAAAGGATGGTTCTTAAAAGTAAACCCTGGCACAAAACTTATCACTATAGGTGGGGCTATTGCATCTGATGTTCATGGTAAAAATCATCATATTGAAGGTTGTTTTTCTGAATGTGTTAATTGGTTTACACTTCTATTACCTTCGGGAGAAATAGTTAAATGCAGTAAACTGGAAAATAGAGAATTATTTTTAGCTACATGCGGAGGAATGGGACTGACAGGGTATATTTTAGAGGTAGAAATTACTTTAAAAAAAATAAATTCAAAATATATTAATCAAACTACCTTAAAAACCAAAAACTTAAAAGAAACTTTCGACGCTTTTGAATCAATTAAAAACGAACCTTATTCTGTTGCTTGGATTGATTGTTTGTCTGACAAAAATCATATTGGTAGAAGTTTAATTATGTATGGAGATTTTTCAAATGACGGAAACCTAAACTATACTCCTAAAAAAAGAATTAATATCCCTTTTTATTTTCCCTCTTTTTCACTGAATTATTTTTCAATAAAGATTTTCAATTGGTTTTACTATAATAAAAGCTTTAAAAAAATTGCTCGCACTAAAGTTGGGTTTGACGCTTTCTTTTTTCCTTTAGACTCAATTAATAATTGGAATCGAATTTATGGGAAAAACGGATTTACTCAATATCAATTTATCCTTCCAAAAGAGAAAAGTTATGAGGGATTAAAGTCAATCTTAAATGAAGTGTCAAAATCAGGAAACGGTTCTTTTCTTTCTGTACTGAAATTATACGGAAAAGAAAATGAAAATTATTTATCTTTCCCTATTGAAGGATATAGTTTATGCTTGGATTTTAAAATAACTAAACAAGTTTTTACTCTTTTAGATAAACTTGATAAAATAGTACTTAAGTACAACGGAAGAATATATCTTTCTAAAGATGTAAGGGTAACCAAAGACGTTTTTGAAAAAGGATATTCTAAAATTGAAGAATTTAGAAAACTAAGAAAAAAGTATCAACTAGATGAGGTATTATCCTCATTACAATCTAATAGAATTGGAATCTAAAAAACAAACTGTATTAATATTAGGAGGGAATAGTGATTTAGGAAAGTCGCTTGCTAGAGTCTTTTCAGAAAATGGCTATAATTTAATTTTAACTACAAGAAAAAAAGGGCAATTAAACTCTTTAAAATCTGATCTTGAAATACGATATTCTATAAAATGTGATATTGAATTTTTTGATGTTTTAGACTTTGGGCATCACCAATCTTTTTATCAAAATTTAAACACAAAACCAGACATAGTAATAACTTGTATTGGATATTTAGATGAGCAGAAAAAAGCGGAAATAAATTTTGAAGAAAGTTTGAAATCTATTCAATCAAATTTCACGGGTTTGGTAAGTATTCTAAATATTATTACTTCTGATTTTGAACTCAAAAAAACAGGAACAATTGTAGGGATAAGCTCTGTTGCTGGAGACCGCGGCAGAGGATCTAACTATATCTATGGAAGCAGTAAATCAGCATTTTCAGCTTACCTAAGCGGGCTTAGAAATAGGCTAAATAAAAGCAATATACATGTGTTAACAGTAAAGCCAGGGTTTATTAAAACAAAAATGACAGAGCATTTAGATTTACCCAAGTTACTTACCGCAACCCCAGATGAAGTTGCAAAAGATATTTTGAAATCAATTAGAAAAAAAAGGAATATTGTTTACTCTAAATGGTTTTGGAGATGGATTATGATCATCATTAAAAATATTCCTGAATTTATATTTAAAAAAAGTAATTTGTAAAATAAATTTATTCCTCAAAAATATTCTAAAAATTTTATCTAGCTTATAATCATGAAATTATACTTATTTGATTTTGACGGAACAATTTCAAATAAAGATTCTTTTATAATTTTTTCTTACTATTCTTTACCCTTTAAATACTTCTTGAAGTTTTGGTTACAAACAATATTCTTTTATACTCTAAAAATCAAAACTAATTCAAAATTAAAAGAGTCCTTTTTTCTAAACTTTAAAGAAACTGACTGTCATACTTTTCAATCTCTATGTGAAAAATTTGAAAAAGAAAAGCTTAGGAATACAATTAAAAAATCTTTTCTCAATTATGTAAAAAACATCGACTCAAACTCAAAGGTAGTCGTGGTGTCAGCAAGCATAAAAGATTACCTTAGCCCTTGGTGTAAAAAAATGAACTTTGATTTAATCGCAACAGAATTAGAAGTTAACAATGGATATCTTACAGGTCATTTCGATACGCCCAATTGTAACGGAAAAGAAAAAGTACGGAGAATTAAAGAGAAATACGATTTATCTAAATATAATGAAGTTCATGTTTTTGGGAATTCAAAAGGAGATATTCCAATGTTAAAACTAGGGACATATAGGTATTACAATTATTTTAAATAAAGAAAAATATAAATCTATTTGCCAAATAATTTTAAAAAAACAAATTTCTATCTTTGCTTATAGATAAGAGCTGCTATATGAAACAATTAAAAGTCATTTTATTGATTTTTATTTTCACTCATTCCAAAGTTGGAATGGCACTTAATTTTCATTACTGCGGAAATCACTTAGCTCAAATCTCGCTTGCATATAATCCCAAAGGTTGCGGCATGGAAGTTACTCCAGCCAAAACCTCAAAGGAAATTACTTTTTCTCAAAAAAAATGTTGTGAAGACGATTTAAAAGTTTTTCAAAGCTCAGAAGATATTAGCATTTGGGATAATTTAAAAACTGCCAATTTAGTTTTTAAATTACCTGTAGTTTTTAAGGAGAATATTCTAAACCCTAGTTTTCCATTAAAGAATATCCAACTCAATGAACATCCTCCTCCTAAAAAACTAGCTTTTTATATACTCAACAATGCCTTCATTTTTTACGGTTAATATTTTTAGAATAAAGCTATCTAGTCAAGCCAATTATTCATATAAAATTTATACTTAAAAAATGAAATATATAATATCCTTTTTAACACTCTTTATAAGTTGGTCTGCCCAATCGCAGCAACAAGTGCTCACTGGTCAAATTCTTGTAGAGAAAAACAATTCAAGAACTCCTATCGAAGGAGTTAATTTATTTTGGATGGATACTACTCAAGGTGCCATAACAGATACTTCTGGAGCGTTTTCCATTCCGCTAAACACTAAATCTAATAGGCTTATCATAAAATACCTAGGGTTTAAAACAGATACTCTAACCATTTCTAGTCCTAAAAAAATTATTCACCTATTAACTTTAGATTCGGGGTCTGAACTAGACGAGGTTACCTTAGTTGAAAATAAAAAAACCATTCAGAAATCATTTTATAAAGCTCAGAATATTATTAATGTTTCAAGCGAAGAATTATTAAAGGCTGCCTGTTGCAACCTATCCGAAAGCTTTGAAACAAACCCATCGATTGATGTTAATTTTGCAGATGCTTTAACCGGCACAAAGCAAATTAAAATGCTTGGTCTCTCTAGCCCTTATATATTAATATCTGAGGAGAATATTCCTATGGTACGTGGAGCTTCTCAAACGTATGGCTTAACTTTTACTCCTGGCACTTGGATACAGAGCATACAAATTACAAAAGGAGCAGGAAGTGTAGTTAATGGGTTTGAAAGTATTGCTGGGCAAATCAATACCGAAATTCAAAAACCTTCTATGGATTTTCCTTTGTTTATAAATGCTTACACATCTATAAATGGGAGACAAGAGTTAAATACTCATTTTAACACTAAATGGAATGACAAATGGAGCGGAGGATCTTATTTACACGTTAATCAACGTACACAGAAATTTGACAGAAACAATGATTCTTTTTTAGAAGTACCTCTCTCAAAACAGATTAATGTATTAAATAGATTGCAATATACCGATGCTACTAAAGGATGGGTTGGTTTTTTTAGTGCTCGATTTCTAACAGATGATAAACAAACTGGGAATAAAAATTTTGATCCCTCTACTCATAAAAATAGTTCTACAGTTTGGGGAAGTGAAATAGACACACAACGAACAGACGCATCGCTAAAAATTGGATATGTATTCCCTAATCTCTCTTATCAAAGTTTTGGTTTTCAATCTGCATATAGTAATCATAAACAAAACTCATATTATGGGTTAAGACGTTATGACATTACCCACGAAAGTTTTTTCACTAACCTTTTATTTAATTCCATTTTTTCAAACACAAAAAACAAATTTAAGGTCGGACTTAATTTTTCATGGGATAGATATGATGAAGCCGTAGATAAAACTAATTATAAGCGAACAGACAATGTTGTAGGTTCATTTTTTGAATATAACTATGATAGTTTAGACAAGTTAAGTTTAGTTGCTGGCTTACGCTTAGATTATCATAATCGGTTAGGAACTTTTGTTACTCCACGGCTCCATTTACGATATAATCCATGGGGACGATCCGTAATTAGGCTCTCTTTTGGGAGTGGAAGAAAGGTTGCTAATATTTTTGCTGAAAACCAAAAATTATTTGCTACAAACCGTCTCATTCAAATTAAAGAAAACGGAGGCTCGGTATATGGATTAAGACCTGAAAAAGCATGGAATTATGGTGCAAGTTTCATTCAAGGATTTACCCTTTTTAATAAACAAGGAAATGTAACTTTAGATTATTATAGGACTGATTTCACAGATCAGGTTGTTATTGATTGGGAACAGGTGAACCATATTCGTTTTTATAATTTAGAAGGGCGTAGTTTTGCTAATAGTTTTCAATTAGAGGTAGATTATGTGCCTTTCAAAAACACAAGCTTGCGTTTGGCTTATAAGAATTATATAGTCAAAACTACCTACGGAGAACAACTACTTCAAAGACCTTTACAACCTCAAAATCGTTTCTTTGCTAATTTTGAATATAAATTTATAAACGAAGAAAAAGGTTCGCAATGGAAAGCCGATTGGACTTATCACTTTGTAGGGAAACAACGCCTTCCTTCAAATAGCCGAGATGGATTTGGAAACTATTCTCCAAACTATGGCTTATTTAATATGCAAGTAACTCGAGTTTTTTCAGAACAATTTGAAGTATATTTAGGAGGAGAAAATTTAGGCGACTATAGACAGATAAACCCAATTATTGAAGCCGAGAACCCTTTTGGCACTGGTTTTGATACTTCCATAGTATATGCTCCTGTTTTTGGAACAATGGTTTATGCAGGACTTAGGTTTAAACTAAAAACAAACAAATGATGAAAAAAATAATTTTAATCGCACTTATTTTTACTCCCTTTTTAGGGTTTACCCAAAAAGCAAAGAAAGATATTCAAACAACAAATTTCGAAGTAAATGGGGTTTGTGAAATGTGCAAAGCTAGAATTGAAAAAACAGTCTTTAAGATTAAAGGTGTTAAATCGGTTTCTTGGGACATCGCATCGCATCAACTTTCTTTAATCTACGATGCCTCCAAAACACCTTTAATTAATATTCACAATGAAATAGCTGCTGTTGGTCATGACACAGATTTAGCGCGCGCAACTGACGAAGTATATAATAGCCTGTATATGTGTTGTAAGTACGAACGTAAAATTGAAGAAAAAAAAGAATCGCCTCAGAAAAATTAGCCTACTTTTTAAGATTCAAAATCATTTATATAAAAAAAGAGCAACTTTAAAAGTTGCTCTTTTTTTATTAGGAAGTATTTATTTTACATCATTCCTGGCATTCCACCGCCCATTGGGGGCATTCCTCCACCGCCAGCAGGAATATCCTCTTTAATATCTACAAGAGCACATTCTGTAGTAAGAATCATACCTGCAACAGAGGCAGCGTTTTCAAGCGCTACTCGTGTTACTTTCTTAGGGTCGATAATTCCTTCTTTTAACATATCAACAAAAGTCCCATTCTTTGCATCGTACCCAAAATTTTCTCCTTCTTCGAGTACCTTTGAAACAATAACAGATCCTTCACCTCCTGAATTCTCTACAATTGTTCTAAGTGGTGCTTCGATAGCTTGATTAATAATTTGGATTCCTGTTGCTTCGTCGCTATTTTCTGTTTTAAGATCACTTAAAACCTTTTTAGTGTTCAACAATGCAACTCCACCTCCTGCTACAATACCTTCTTCTACTGCCGCACGAGTAGCATGAAGAGCATCATCTACACGGTCTTTCTTTTCTTTCATTTCAACTTCTGAAGGAGCTCCAACATATAATACAGCAACTCCACCCGAAAGTTTAGCTAAACGTTCTTGCAATTTCTCTTTATCATAATCAGAAGTAGAGTTTTCTATTTGCGCTTTAATTTGAGATACACGTCCTGTAATGCTGTCTGCATCCCCAGCCCCGTTAACTACTGTAGTATTATCTTTATCAATAGTTACTTTTTCAGCAGTACCAAGCATTTCAATCGTTGTGTTTTCAAGAGTATGTCCTCGCTCTTCCGAGATAACAGTACCTCCTGTTAAAATAGCAATGTCTTCTAACATAGCTTTTCTACGGTCACCAAAACCTGGAGCTTTAACTGCTGCAATTTTTAATGATCCTCTTAGTTTATTTACTACTAAAGTTGCGAGAGCTTCGCCATCAACATCTTCTGCAATTACTAATAAAGGCTTACCTGTTTGTGCAACAGGCTCTAAAATAGGTAAGAGATCTTTCATTGCCGAAATCTTTTTATCGTACAATAAAATATAAGGAGATTCTAAATCTGCCTCCATCTTCTCTGAGTCAGTAACAAAATAAGGTGATAAATATCCTCTGTCAAATTGCATTCCTTCTACCACATCAACATAAGTATCTGTCCCTTTTGCTTCTTCAACAGTTATTACGCCTTCTTTCCCTACTTTTTCGAAAGCCTCTGTTATTAGTCCTCCTATGGTTTCATCGTTATTTGCAGAAATACTGGCAACTTGTTTTATTTTGTCAAAACTACCTCCAACCTCTGTCGCTGTTCTACCTAATTCATCAACAATAGAAGCTACAGCCTTGTCAATTCCTCTTTTAAGGTCTAGTGGGTTTGCACCTGCAGCAACATTCTTAAGCCCTACTTTTACAATTGCTTGAGCTAAAATTGTAGCGGTTGTAGTCCCATCTCCTGCTAAGTCGTTGGTTCTCGAAGCAACCTCTTTTACCATTTGTGCCCCCATATTTTCTAAAGCATCTTCAAGCTCAATTTCTTTAGCAACAGTTACACCGTCTTTAGTTACCTGTGGAGCTCCAAAAGATTTGCCTATAATAACGTTTCTTCCTTTAGGTCCAAGAGTTACTTTAACTGCATCTGCAAGAGCATCAACACCTCTTTTAATGCCGTCTCTAGCATCAATATCAAATTTTATTTTTTTAGCCATTTTATTTTTATTTTTTGGTTAAACAATCGCAAAAATATCGCTTTCCTTCATTATCAAATAATCTTTCCCTTCGTGTTGTAGTTCGGTTCCAGAGTATTTGCCATATAATACATTATCACCAACGGTAACAGTAGTTGGGTTTTCTTTATTCCCAGGACCAACCGCTATAACAGTTCCCTTTTGAGGTTTCTCTTTAACGGTATCTGGGATATAAATACCTGAAGAAGTTTTAGTCTCTGCAGTAGCAGGTTCTATAAGAACAAAATCTGCTAAAGGTTTAATGCTTGTACTCATAAATTTTAATTTTAAGTTAGTAATCGAAATCTTGTTAATTCTGTTAGTTCAGAAATTATGCCACTACTATAATATTGACAAATAAGCACAAAAAATGCCAGCTTGTCAGTTAAGCAATATTTAAATAATGATTTAGTTTATCGAGTCAGTTACTTCAGTTTCTACAGGAACTTCGAGGATGTCTTCTGCTGGTGTACTACTTTGTGTATTAACTTGTTCTATTGCATCAGAGTCTAACAATCTCGACTCATTGCTTTGAACAGCTTGATCGGAACCTAAAGAAAAGTTTGAAAGTAATATTAGTACAACCAAAAGCGTACCTAAAACCCAAGTACTACGGTCTAAGAAATCTGTTGTTTTTTGAACGCCTCCTAATTGTTGTGCTCCACCGCCAAATGAAGAAGACAAGCCCCCTCCTTTAGGGTTTTGAACCATAACGACTAGTATGAGTAAAAAACATACTACTAAAATCAGTGCTATAAAAATGGAAAATGTACTCATTATAATGTATAATATTATTTTTGTATTAACTGTTTAATTGCTTTTATTTGGTCTGCAAAGAAACCATTTTTTTCTGGATATTTCAAACTCAATATTTTATATGCGATTAAAGCTTTTTTAAATTTCCTTTGTTTTACATAAACTCTTGCTAACGTTTCTGTCATCAATTCATTTTTATCGAAATACGTTTCTTTAGATAAATCTTGTTTAGGAACCTCAGTTGAGACTGGAGGCATTTTAGGATTACTTTCTATAAATGTATCAATTAAATCTTTCCCCTCTTCGTTTGTTTTGTTAGATGTGCTTTCAGGTGAAGCCTCTTTAGAGTTATCCTTAATCAATTCAATCCATTCTAAAAAACTTAAACTTCCTACATGAGAACTTATAGGTGCTTTTTTTGAATTATTACTTCCAGGGTCAATAATCTCATTTTTAGCCTTTTCTTTATTTGACACTAAGCCCGAATATTGGTTTATTTCTTCTATATCATATAACCAACAATATAGAGTGTTTCTATCGGGAGTAAGAATAGCTGTCTTTCTTAATGTTAAATCAAAATTATATATATTTTGCTTTTGTAATGTTTTTAAATATAACGCATACGCCGCTTGAAAATAAGGGTATCTATATGTTATTTTTTCAAGAGCTAAACGTTGTTCTTCACTGCTTGGGTTAAAATTTTGCTCCAATCCTAAAAAATCTTCTGAAGTCATCATATTTTTACCATTTAGCTAATGAGGCATTAAATATATCTTGAGTAAGCCTTTCTAAAATCTCTTTATGTGCAGTATCCTTAATTTCATATAATTGCCTTTCGGCAGCAAAATCATAAAAGAATGAAAAAGTCTGTTCAAAATTATCCTCTACTCTTTTAGTGTTAAAATAACGGACGTTTACTGTAATAGTTAACCTGTTTTGAGCGGCAGTATTCTCTGCAGTTGCCGACATAGGGGTAATACCATACTCTACAATCTCTCCTTCGAAAACAAGGTCTCCATTTGTGTTAGTTAAATTTAAATTAGTCTGATTTTGAAGAATATCTTGAAGTGCCAAAGTAAAGTCTCTATCTAACCCTGGTTCAATTATAGACCCTGGTCGATTCCCAGCTAAGTTTTCAAAATAATTAACCTGAAAACTTTCTGTCCCCGCTGGAATTGAAGCTCCCGTAAAAGAGTATATTCCACAACGAGTTGTCAATACTATTATTAAAATGAAAGAATAAAATTTTATTTGCTTAATCATTTGTATTTTCATTCAAATCATATTGTTTGATTTTGCGGTAAAGTGTCCGTTCGGAAATACCAAGCTCTTCTGCTGCTAACTTTCTTTTACCATTACTTCGGTTCAATGCCTTTTTAATCATTTCAATTTCTTTTTGAAGAAGAGATATAGGTTCTTCTTCTACTATAGCATCGGTATAATTATATGCTTCAATAGGTTGTTTAAGTTGATTTTCGACAGGCAATGTATGAAGAGCTTGTCTATTATCACTATCCTCATCTACTATTAGGCTTTCTTTACCATATATTTTGTTAATTAAACCTTGTGTTTTTTGTTGAACATCTTCAGAAGTTTCATGATTTATCAACTCTAAAGTAAGTTTTTTAAGGTCATTCAAATCATTTTTCATGTCGAAAAGTACTTTATACAAGATTTCTCGCTCTGAAGCAAAATCTCCCGAAGACTTATCATTCGTTCGAATTGCAGGTAATTGTGAGCCCATATCTGGGAGGTAAAAACGGAGTTTTTGAGAATTTAATTCACGTTCTTTTTCTAAAATAGAAATTTGTTCTGCAACATTTCTAAGCTGTCGAATATTACCATTCCAATTATACTGAGTAAGTAAGTGTTGTGCATCTTCTGTTAATCTAACCGTTGGCATTCGATATTTCTGAGCAAAATCGGAAGCAAATTTTCTAAACAACAAAGGTATATCTTCTTTTCGCTCTCGTAGAGGAGGTAAATAAATTTCAACTGTACTCAGTCGATAATATAAGTCTTCTCTAAACTTACCTTCTCGAATTGCATTTCGCATATTAACATTAGTAGCAGCTACTATTCTTACATTGGTTTTTTGAACTTTAGAAGACCCTACTTTTAAAAACTCCCCTGTCTCTAAAACTCGAAGTAAACGAACCTGTGTGGGTAAGGGAAGTTCGCCAACCTCATCTAAAAAAATAGTGCCTCCATCGGCTACTTCAAAATATCCGTTCCGTGTAGTTGTTGCTCCCGTAAAAGCTCCTTTTTCATGCCCAAAAAGTTCGCTATCTATTGTTCCTTCAGGAATAGCTCCACAATTTACTGCTATATACTTTGCGTGCTTTCTAAGAGAATGTTGATGCACAATTTTTGGGATACTCTCTTTCCCTACCCCGCTTTCGCCAGTAACTAAAACAGAAATATCTGTATTTGCAACTCGAATAGTTTTTTCTAATGCACGGTTTAACAAAGGGTTTACACCTATAATGCCAAATCTTTGTTTTACTGATTGAATTGTGTCCATCGTCCTAAACCGTTTTAGAGATGCCTTTAGCTACTCCGATAAGTGTAGCAGACGTATAATCATTAATTTTCACATCTACGAAATCTCCAACTTTATAATTCTCTTTTGGAAAAACTACAACCACATTTTGAGAGGTTCTTCCACTCCATTGTAAATTTGATTTTTTCGACTCTTTTTCAATCAAAACACACACTGTCTTATCTTTATACTGAGTTGTTCTAAAATGACTGTGTTCTCTTTGCTTATCAATTATTTCGCGTAACCTACGAAGTTTTACGTCCTCTGGAATATCATCTTCCATTTTACGTTCTGCTAAAGTTCCTGGGCGTTCGCTATAAGAAAACATAAACCCAAAATGATATTTAACATAATCCATTAAACTAAGTGTGTCCCGATGATCTTCTTCGGTTTCTGTAGGGAAGCCTGCAATCATATCTTGTGAAATCGCACAATCTGGTATTATTCTTCTAATATTATCTATTAATTCAAAATATTCTTCGCGCGTATGTGCTCGATTCATTTCTTTTAGAATTCGATTGCTCCCAGATTGTACAGGAAGATGGATGTGCTTACAAATATTTGAGTAATCTGCCATTGTATGAACTACATCGAGAGTCAAATCTTGAGGGTTTGATGTTGTAAAACGAATTCTCATTTTAGGCTGTGCCTTGGCTACTAAAGATAATAGTTGGGCAAAATTAATTGCGGTCTTCTTTTGTATATCTGATGCTTTATCAAAATCTTTTTTAAGTCCTCCTCCATACCATAGATAGCTATCCACATTTTGTCCTAAAAGGGTAATCTCTTTAAATCCTTTCTCTGATAAATCATTTACTTCATCTAAAATACTTTTAGGGCTGCGGCTACGCTCTCTTCCTCTAGTAAAAGGAACCACACAAAACGTACACATATTGTCGCATCCCCTAGTAATAGAAACAAATGCGTTTACACCATTTGATTGCAGTCGAATAGGCGAAATGTCTCCATAAGTCTCTTCTTTAGAAAGTATAACGTTTACGGCGTTTCGATTATCTTCTATTTCTTCCAACAAATTAGGCAAGTCTTTATAAGCATCTGGGCCTACAACCATATCTACAATTTTCTCCTCTTCTAAAAACTTATGTTTTAGCCGTTCTGCCATACACCCTAACACACCCACTTTCATTTTGGGATTAGTACTCTGTTTTACGGCATTAAATTTCTCAAGTCGTTTACGAACAGTTTGTTCTGCCTTGTCTCGAATAGAACACGTATTTACCAAAACTAGGTCAGCTTCTTCCATTAAATCGGTTGTTTGAAACCCTTCTGTAGATAAAATTGATGCAACTATTTCGCTATCAGCAAAGTTCATCTGACAACCATAACTTTCTATATATACAGTCTTTTTTTTATCAATTGATTTATCCTCTGAAAGTATAGTCAATTCTCCATTATATTGATGAGGATGTTTTTCAATAACTTTATTATGAGTTGCTTCTTTCAATGTAAAAATCTGTGCCTATTTATTAGTGAATGTGCAAATATAACAAATCTGTCAAAATGGCATAATTTACTATTTGAAACGGTACAGAAATAGAACTATCTGTTTTGGCAATATGCTAGTTTCAAAAAAAAAATAGGTGCTGAAATATAATTTTATCCTATCGCCCTTTAGAACAACCAACAAGCTCTCTTAGAGGTGAATAATATACTTTGCGTTACTTTACTCTTGCTCCTTTTATTATCTTCTCCTTAAATAATTTGTCGTCTTCAATGATTTCATAAAAGTCCTCTATAAAAGCTTTTGTCTCGTTATATTCTTTTACGTTATCAAATTCGCTTTCTAGCTCTTCTACAATTCCTATAATTTTAGGTTTCTTATCCAAAAAATGTTTTCTGACTACTTGAAATAAGCTATCCGATCTCTCAAATCCGCGGTACTTTCTCTCAGTTACTCGGTTAATACCTATGTCTGGATTTACTACAGAATAACTTGCGTTAACAAGTCCTGACATATCAAAATCATAAGGTAAGTGAACAATTTTTTCTCCACCGTAAAGTAGCTTCCCATTGTGTTGATAAGCCATAGAAAAATCGGTGTTACCAATCATAAATTGAAAAAAAGCATTGTGCATTTCATTCTCTGTATCTATAGCCAACGGATGGATAACTGCTTTTACTTCATTACCTCCAAGACGTTTAGCGGCTAAATCATAATCTTCTATTAAAAAACCTTCTAACAAAAATTCTCTTGTTTTTTTCTTTTTCTCTTCGAACAAATCAACTCTTACACGACGCGTATTAAAATAATATGGTGAGATTACACTAAACATCTTATACGCCATATATTCTTGAATAATATTATCATTATTATTCGATTCTAATTTACATGGTAATACCAATTTCATTTTTTTATTCCCTTCGAATACGGTTCCTTTTGTAGCTGCTTTTTTAGCTTTTATTTTAATAGGTAGGAAATAACACTTCTTCTTTCTAAAATTTCCGCGCCCCCGTAATAAAACTGGTAATTCTTGCCAATTATCTCCCACTTTATAGCTCAAACTGGTACTTACATAAGTACTGTCATTGGTTTCTTTCTTTAGACCTTTATTAGAATAACTCATTTTTATTTCAATAGGTTCTTCACTTTGAAATAATTTGCTGACATTAGACTTAGACTGTGCAAAAATTAAATTTATAGCCCCAAAAAATAAGATGAAAAATATATTTTTATTTATCATAACTATGATTTTAATTACTCAAATTTAACCAAAAAAGATAAAACGTTATTTGGGTTATACTAAAAATATCAGAAAAATTAATTCCTTAGGTACTACTACCAATAGAGGCTGTAAACACTTTCTTTTTTATTAAATGGAAAGTAAAGACAATGCTCTATACCAAATCAAATTCTTTTAATTTTATAAATTCTGCGCTAAACAAATCTTGAAAATGCCTTGCTAATTTCTCTTTTACTTCTGCTAATGGAATTTTCTTTTTTAGCTCGACCTCTAAAGAAGTAACTCCCTTGCCTTGTATCCCGCAAGGGACAATATAATCGAAATAAGCAAGGTTGGTGTTTACATTCAATGCAAAACCATGCATAGTTACCCATCGGCTTGCCTTAACCCCCATAGCGCAAATTTTACGCGCAAACGGAGTGTCAACATCTAGCCAAACTCCTGTTTCGCCAGAACTCCTTGTTGCTTTTAAACCATATTCGGCTAGAGTCAAAATAATCATTTCTTCTAATAACCGTAAATATTTGTGAATGTCTGTAAAAAAATTTTCTAAGTCCAAAATTGGATAACCCACTATTTGTCCTGGTCCATGAAAAGTAATATCACCGCCTCTATTTGTCTTAAAAAATTCTATCCCTTTATCTCGGAGTTGTTGTTCATTGAGTAACAAATGTGCTGGCAAACCACTTTTCCCTAGTGTAATTACAGGCGGATGTTCTACCCATAAAAAATAATTTGGTGTTTGCTCTTCTTTTGCGGTATTACGGTTTTCAATTTTAACCGCAACAATTTCTTTGAGTAATTGTTCTTGTAAATCCCAAGCAGATTTATATGGTGTTTTTTTTAAGTCCCTTACTTTAACTTTTTTATTAAGGGCTTTCATTATTATCGATTGCTATTATTCAAGATAACAAGAGCGGCTATAACCCCTGGAACCCACCCACAAAGGGTTAAAATAAAAACAATGACAATAGACCCACAGCCTTTATCAAGAACAGCTAAAGGGGGGAATAATATCGAAAGAATGACACGAATTATACTCACAACTACTTTTTTTAGCAAGATAATAAAATTTGAATTTCTCAATTAACTGAAAGCCTTATCTTTGCTAAAATTTTTTGACCCCATGGGTGTACTGAGCGAACAAGAATTAATAAGACGAGAAAAACTAGAAAAACTTAAAGCACTAGGTATTAATCCCTACCCTGCTGCTTTATACCCTGTAAACGAAAGCTCAAATTCAATTAAAGAGAATTTTGAAGAAGGAAAGAGTGTAATTTTGGCAGGGCGATTAATGTCTCGAAGGATTCAAGGGAAAGCTAGTTTTGCCGAATTACAAGATAGTCAAGGACGCATTCAAATTTATTTTAACCGAGATGAAATATGCGAAGGGGAAGATAAAACACTTTATAATGAGGTTTATAAAAAACTACTAGATATAGGAGATATTATAGGTGTAGAAGGAACGCTTTTCACTACTCAAATAGGTGAAAAAACAGTACTTGTTAAAACCTTTAAAGTTTTAAGTAAAACACTACGCCCTTTACCTTTACCTAAAACGGATGCAAAAGGACAAGTATATGACGAGTTTAATGAACCCGAGTTACGTTATCGTCAACGCTATGTAGATTTAATAGTAAACCCTAAAGTAAAAGACACTTTTATTAAGCGAACAAAGATTACAAACTGCATTCGCGAGTTTTTTAATGACAGAGATTATTTAGAAGTTGAAACCCCTATTTTGCAACCCATCCCAGGAGGGGCTACAGCCCGCCCTTTTGTTACACACCACAATGCCCTAAATATTCCTTTATATCTTAGAATTGCAAATGAATTATATCTAAAAAGATTAATTGTTGGTGGTTTTGAAGGCGTATATGAATTTTCAAAAGATTTTAGAAACGAAGGAATGGATAAAACCCATAACCCAGAGTTTACGGTAATGGAGTTATATGTAGCCTATAAAGACTATTTCTGGATGATGGAAACTACCGAAGCCTTACTCGAAAAAGTAGCCATAGCTTCTAACCAAAATACAGCAACTAAAGTAGGTGAGAATTTAATAAACTTTAAAGCGCCTTACCCTAGAGTACCTATATTAAAAGCTATTGAAATCCATACAGGAATTGATGTGTCGGAAATGGATGAACAAGAGCTTAAAGCTACTGCAAAAAAACTGGGTATTGAAGTAGATGATACTATGGGAATAGGAAAATTAATTGATGAGATTTTTGGCGAAAAATGTGAGCATCATTATATACAACCTACCTTTATTATTGACTATCCCAAAGAAATGAGTCCGCTTACCAAAGAGCATCGAACTAACCCAAAGTTGACCGAGCGGTTCGAGCTGATTGTCAACGGCAAAGAACTCGCAAATGCTTACTCAGAACTTAATGATCCTATTGACCAACGTAATCGTTTTGAAGACCAACTAAAGTTAAGCGAAAAAGGCGATGACGAAGCTATGTTTATCGACCAAGATTTTTTACGTGCTTTGGAATATGGCATGCCTCCAACTTCTGGAATTGGAATAGGAATTGATCGATTAGTTATGCTGATGACCAACAACAGTTCAATTCAGGAAGTCTTATTTTTCCCACAAATGCGACCCGAAAAAAAAGCAATTGAAATGAGTGAGGATGAAAAAATAATTTTTGATTTGCTAAAAAAAACAAACCCAATTATGCTTGAGCAACTTAAGGAACAAGCTGGCTTAAGCAATAAAAAATGGGATAAAGCAATTAAAAGGCTTACTAAAAATGGGAATGCTCAAGTAAGTAAAAGTGAAGATAAACTAACCGTTACGCTTACATCATAAAGTGAGTTTTAAATTCGCTTTAACTAATATCTAATCATAAATGTATCCGTTAAAGTTTAAACCTATTTTAAAAGAACGCCTATGGGGAGGTACAAAACTAAAGGATATTTTAGGCAAACCTACCAAAAGTGAAAATATAGGAGAAAGCTGGGAAGTCTCCGGAGTAAAAGAAAATATTTCGATTGTCTCAAATGGAAAGTTTACTGGGACAACACTCCAAGAGTTGATTGATAAAAACCCAGAAAATTTACTGGGTAAAAGTATAGTACAACGATTTGGAAAAGAGCTGCCTGTTCTAATTAAATTTATTGATGCTAAACAACAATTATCCATACAAGTACACCCCGATGATCAACTAGCACAAGACCGTCATAATTCTTTGGGGAAAGCAGAAATGTGGTATATAATAGATGCCAATCCAAATTCTAATTTAATTGTTGGATTCAATAAAAATACCCGAAAAGAAGAATTCAAAAACAGTCTTCAAAAGAATGAGTTGTTAGACTTATTAAATTATGAAAAAGTAAAAAAGGGGGATGTTTTTTTTATTAATGCTGGGAAAATTCATTCCATCGGTGCCGAAATTTTATTAGTTGAAATCCAGCAAACATCTGATATTACATATAGAATTTTTGATTTTAATCGTAAAAATAAAGAAGGTGAGCTTAGAGAACTGCATAGTCAATTGGCTTTAGATGCTATAGATTACACAAAAAAAGATGACTTTAGATTACAGTATAACACACATCAAAATACTGTAAACTCTATAGTGTCTTGCCCTTATTTTACTACAAATTATATCCATTTAACAGAAGATATAGAATATAACCTTTCAAAAAGAAATTCGTTTACTATTTATATATGCATCGAAGGCACTGCCGAAGTAGTAAATAATTATGGTTCAGCTAAAATTAAATATGGAGAGACAATATTGTTGGCTGCACAAAGTAAAAACGTATTGATAAAAACTTCTGAAATAAAATTATTAGAAGTTTTTATTTAAACGAATAGATTATAATCAAACACACCATTAAAGTTAAATATTTAAGATTTCAGTATTTTTATCGAAACTTTTATGGAGGATGTGAGTAACTTCCTCTTACATAAAAAAATACGCCTATGAAACGTCTTTTACAATTTTTAAGTTTACTCCTAGCCGTAACTTATATTTTTTCGGCATATACCAAATGGGTAAGTCCTGGCTTTTTTGAAATTGTGTTAATTAAACAAGGACTTGTCGATTCTCGAATTGCAGCAGCTATTTTAACTCGGTTTATTATAATTGTTGAGCTTGCCTTAGGGCTGCTAATAGCAACTCCTTATTATAAAAAAATAATATTAAACTTTAGTTTTACACTCCTAAGTCTCTTTACTCTTCATCTCATATATCTTTGGGTTTTAGGTGATACTGAAAACTGTGGCTGCTTTGGCGAAATGATAAGTATGAGCCCAAAAGAATCTATACTTAAAAATATTGCTCTTTTAGTACTTAATGGAATAATTATAAAACTCAATAAGAACAATAACGCAAATAAAAGAGTCTTATATCTTATTTCCCTTTTCTCTTTAGGTACTGTCTTAGTGTCTATTCCTATTTCTTTATCCAAATCTAATCTTTTCGAAGAATTTACATTTTTTGAAAACGAAGGTATTGTTGACCTTACTGAAGGAAAACGCTATATAGCTATATTTAATACTGAGTGTGAACATTGTCAAGAGACAGCAACTCAGTTAACAGAGTTAAAGGCAAAAACGCAAAATTTTCCAACAATATTTGTGTTATTTTATTCGGAAGGAATAACCAAGCCTGAAGAGTTTAATTCTATTACAGGGTCAAACTTTCCGTATGCAATGATCGATGTAAATACATTTTTTGATTTAATTGGAAACAGTCCGCCAAGGGTATATTATATGGTTAACGGAGAGGTTCAAGATATTTGGGATGAAAATATTGTAGAACAACTAGAAAAAAAAATTAAACGATAAATGACAAAAATAGGCACTATTGAACTTGGGGATTTTCCATTGCTTTTAGCTCCTATGGAAGATGTAAGCGATCCTCCTTTTCGTACACTATGTAAAGAAAATGGAGCAGATGTTGTCTATACCGAATTTATATCAAGCGAAGGATTAATTCGCAATGCTGCAAAAAGCGTTCAGAAACTCGATATTTACGAAAAGGAACGTCCTGTTGGTATTCAAATATTTGGTGCAAACGAAGAATCTATGCTTCGCTCTGTGGAGATCATTGAAGCCTCGAACCCTGATATTATAGATATTAACTTTGGCTGCCCCGTAAAAAAAGTTGTTTGCAAAGGAGCCGGCGCAGGGATTTTAAAAGACATTCCACTTATGATAAAACTAACAGAGTCTATGGTAAAACATACCTCCTTACCAGTTACTGTTAAAACACGTTTAGGTTGGGATTCTGACTCTATTAAAATTGTTGAAGTTGCCGAACGTCTTCAAGATGTTGGTATAAAAGCAATTTCTATTCATGGAAGAACTAGGGTTCAAATGTATAAAGGAAATGCGAACTGGAGTCCCATAGCTGAGGTAAAAAATAACCAACGTATGCATATTCCTGTTTTTGGAAATGGAGATGTAGATTCGCCCGAACGCGCTTTAGAAATGCGTGATAAGTACGGCTTAGATGGAGCCATGATTGGACGGGCAAGTATTGGAAATCCTTGGTTTTTTAATCAGGTAAAACATTTTATAGCAACAGGAAATCATCTGCCTCTACCTACCATTGTTGATAGAGTAAACGCCGCAAAAAGGCATTTAGAAATGGCTGTGGCATGGAAAGGAGAGATACTAGGCGTTTTGGAGACACGCAGGCACTATACCAATTATTTTAAAGGAATTCCACATTTTAAAGAATATCGAACTCGATTGGTTACCGCAATGACTTCAGCAGAAGTATTTGAAACCTTAGCTAACATCAAAACTAATTGGGCAAACTATGAAATGGTTTAAATAACTACTTTTTTGTCTAGCCTAAACGTAGTCCATGCCGAAGCAAAAGAACCTAAAACAATAAGTGTCCCCAAAACCATTACAATATTCTGAATTTCTAAATGTACAGGGTATGGAAAGTGTGTGCCAGGGACATAAAAAAACGGCGCATAAGATTGTATAATTATTATAATTGTCGCTAAAACAATACCGATGCCTCCACCAACCCAGCTAATCATTCCTCCCAAAAGAAAGAAAATTTGACGCACTTGTTTAGGTGCCACACCAAGAGCATATAAAATTCTGAATTGTTTTTTCTTTTCTAAAATCATCATAACCAAAGCTCCAATAACATTAAACAAAGCAATTATAATAACCAATGTAAAAATAAGGTAAACTGCTATTTGTTCTGTGTTTAGCATTTTATAAAATGCCGCATTTAACTCTGCTCGCGAACGCATAAGAAGAGGTTCTTTGAGAATTTCCTCAAGCTCGTTTTCAAGTTTCTTCCTATCAAAATTGGGCATTAGTTTTAACTCTAAAGACGTATATTCATTATTTTCTCGCCGAAATAATTCTCTTGCAAAATTCAAACTAGAAAATAAATATTTTTTATCTAGTTCTTCACTTACCTGATATATCCCAGAAACTAACGCCGTGCTATTAAGAAAAGGGTCTTTATATTGAAACGTATTAGTAGAACGTTTTGGAACCGTTAGAACTAAAAAATTATTATAATCATATATGCCTAAACTTAATATTTGGGATATGCCTGTGCCAATAACAACTTCATCTAAATTCTTATCGAACCATTTACCTGAACTTAAAATTTGATCGCTATCAATAACAGAATTAAACGCATCATCTACGCCTTTGAGGTAAGCTACATGGTTCTTATTCCGATAATTCAAAAAAACTTTATCTTCTACAATTCCAGACACTGCCAAAACATCATCTATGTTTTTGATTGCTCCAAAAGTTGTAGAATCAACTAAAAACGTTTTCCCTTGGAACGACTCTACCCTAAAGTCTGGATCAAAAACATTAGTAAATGAAAGTCCAAAATCTTTAAGCCCAGAAAACGCAGATAAAACTATTAATAACGCAGCTGTGGCAACCATAACCACTATAATTGCTATATAATTAATAATATTAATAACATTTTGTTTGCTTCGCGTAAAAAAATAACGTGTAGCAATGTAAAAGGAGAAACGCACTATTCTATTTTTTTTGTCTCGAAATTAAATTCTCTGGGTTTTTAATTGGGTCATCCTTTGCTTTTAGCCCTTCATCAATTTTCTCTATATAGTCAAGAGAATCGTCTAAGTAGAATGCCAAGTCTGGAGTTTTCCGTAATTGGTTTTTAATCAATTTTGCAAGCTCATATTTTATTTGACGGCTATTAGATTTTATTCCTTCAAGAGTTTCTAAGGCTTTTGCAGATGGGAATAAACTAAGATAAATTTTAGCAATAGATAAATCTGCCGCAACAACTACTTTAGTCACAGAAATTAAAAGATTAGAAACCCCTTCATTTCGAACTGAGCCTTGAAGCATTTGAGCTATTTCTTTCTGTAATAAAGAAGCTACCTTTTTTTGTCTTGAACTTTCCATTAATTTGTATATTTCATAAAATTAAAGATATTTGTTAATATATGTTTTTAAAATGATAAATAGCTCCCAAAAAAAAATCTTAATATTCTTTCTTTTTACTGGAAGTATATTAGGTTACGCACAATCAAATAAAACAATAGCCAATCTTGTATTTGAGAAAACCAATGAACTTCGTAAAGAAAAAGGGCTAAAACCTTTTAAAAAGCTAGATTCATTAGATTTTTTGGCACAGTACCATAGTGACAATATGGTTAAAAAAAAATTCTATGCCCATACAGATCATAATGGTTTAAACCCTGTTGAACGAGCCGAAAAGTATAATATTCAGGCATGGAGAAGAGTTGGGAATAAGTATATTGGAATAGCAGAAAACATAGGTCAAGTGCCGTGGTTCGAAAATGTTTCGAAGTGCGGAGACACACGTTCTAACGAGGCTATAGCAGAATGTTTTGTGCAAGGATGGAAAAACAGTCCTCCGCATTATAAAAATATTTTAAGCGATTATATCTACTTAGGAGTCGGCATAAGTTTTAACTCGAAAAAAGTGGGTTTTGCTACACAAAACTTTAGGTAATTCGCGCGTAATTATATTTATATTCTTCGCTATATACTTTATCTCATATTTTTTAAAGAATTCATTAATAAATTTATATTTTTTAGTTTAATTTTGTGCCACTATTAACAAATCATAATATGATTTGTTAATCGGTCCTATAGCTCAGTTGGTTAGAGTAGCTGACTCATAATCAGTTGGTCCCTGGTTCGAGCCCAGGTGGGACCACTACTAACCCCTCTAAGTCACTGATTTAGAGGGGTTTTGTTTTTAATAACCCTCGTGGAGCGACAAATAGAGTGATAAGTCTATTTGTTTTATGATTATTATTAATCTAAATTTATTCATTATGAAAATCGAAATAGATATTTTGTCAAACCCAAAAAATTTTGTCAAGGTCTGGAGTGAACTTTATGACTATGGTATGGAAGATGTTTACAATTCAAATATTGATTCTAGTTTAGAAAACTATAAAAATTTCTTTGATTTATATAGATGGAAAAATAGTGTTTATAATATATCTATAAGAAAAACCAAAGTTATAGAAGAGTTTTGGAAAAAACGAAAAACTTTAGAGGAACTAAAGTATTCGTTTGATTGGAATTTATTTGAAAAAGAATTTCAGCCTGAAAAAAGCTCATGTATTTGGAAGATATTTCTTCTTCACATAATTAGCCCAAATAACTTTCCGATTTTTGATGTTCATGTATATAGGTTTCACTACTTCCTTAAAAATAATTTAATCAAGGAAATACCAAATAGTCAAAGACTTAAATATCAATATTACAAAAACGAATACTTCCCGTGGTTTAATTCAATCAAAGACAGAGAAGGGTTAAACCCAAAAAAAATGGATGAATCTTTTTTTAGAACGGGGCAAGTTTTAAAATCTCTCAAAGGAATTCCATTTGATATTAAATAAGAACTTAGAATAAATTCATTTTCACTTTAGAAGTGATAAACATTTTTATAAAACTATATATATTAATTAATATTTTGGTCTAAGTTCAAATGGGACCACCACTAACAAAACCCTTGATAACCTTAATATCAAGGGTTTTATGTTTTTAGGAGGTTAATTATCTCTCACTAATGAGTTCCCATTCAACGATATACTTATTATCAGTATTATGGTTCCATACAACTTTAATACTTCAAGTTTGGATCAAATCATCGTATTCGGTTTTTCATTATTCCAGTACAAACATTATCAGTTTCTTGAACTAGAGTGTAGTCCAATACTTTAATATTACTAGAATCTATACCAAGAGTTTCCAAAATTGACTCAATCACAGTATATCTTGATTCTAGTTCAATGTTTTCTACGGAATATCCTCTACAACTCAGAAGAATTGTGGCATCGTATTAACACTTCGTTCATTTAAGAATTATACATACTATCGATACAATTAATAATAGTTTGAGTATACATCTCGGGTTCGCTAATATGGGTTTCATCAAGTGTGTGTTTTTTATCTATAAAATAACTTTTTGAATCTGTCACTAACTCATACGATTTACTATTATCAATAAAAGTCCAACCTCTTTCAATTGCAATAGATTTAAACTTATTATTAAGAAGACAAGTCCATTCAGCCCTTTCAAATGGTGAGCCAAAAATAATAAAAGGAGACTCTTTTTTATATTTCAAAGCCTCTTTAGTGCTACATTTTTCAAAAGAAATGCCTTTAGATGGAGATGCTGGAGGAATTGATAAGAATGCTGTTTTTGTATTACTTAAGTTCCCCAATTCCTTGATAATCCATTCATTTATACTTACATAATTTCTTGCCATGAGGTCAATACAATCTGTAACTGACTTAAAAGTTCCTGTGGATAATAAAAAACCAATTGTAGTTCTTACATCAATACTACCAAGGCAGAACACAATTAATCGATTATTATTGGAATTTCTAACTTCTAATTTACGCAGGGTCTCTAGTAAATCTTTTTGGGTTCTTTTTTCAGAGGCAAAACCTATAAGTGTCTTTGGACCTAACCATAGAGACAAAGGGTTTAACTTTCTTTTTTTATTAATTATGAGATTTGAACGAGTGAAAAACTCAACATGCGAATCACCACAAAAGATTACTTGATTCAAATCATTATACTCTAAATGGCATTCTGATTTATAAATAAAAAGTGATTCATTATTTACAGATGATTGACTGTCTTTTTTATTTAGATTTAATTTATTACGAATGATTGAAAAAGTTCGATATAAAAATTGAAGGGGGAACCGATGTCTTCTAGGGTGATTTGAACCAATAAGTTTGATTTGTAAAACACTTATAGATTTATCGGAGTAGCCAAATCTATAAGCAATCCATCTTATTAACTTAAAGATTAGTGAAATAAATATGATTCTTATAGTATATAGTTTATCTAATCTGGTTTGCCCATCAAAATATTTTTTTTTCTTTTCTAACATGGGACTAAGAACTAACTCCTTTAGAGCTAAATAAAAGTATAATTTTCGACCTTAACATTAATTTTTTCTATTTATTGAATAGTCATGGTGTATCATTTTTAAATGATTTAATTAATGAGTTTATATGTGATACTACACTCTTTATTTCATTAGGATCGTAGTTAAAATATAGATCAAGGACTCTTTCATCAATGTCAGATGTAAGATTCGTTTTCATTATTGATGGACGAATGATTTCACAATCAATTTTTTTGTTTTCTGATTGTATTGATCTTGAGATATTTTCAATTATTGATTTCACGCTTGTATAAATGAAAGACCCTGAAGGGTTTGTATTGATTGACTCTGAAGATATAAATATGATTAAACCTCTCCCTTTTGAATTCATTTTAGAGATAACATTTTGAGACATCAAAATTACAGGTGAGATATTTAA
Organism: Candidatus Arcticimaribacter sp.; assembly: GCA_965277835.1. Taxonomy (GTDB): domain Bacteria; phylum Bacteroidota; class Bacteroidia; order Flavobacteriales; family Flavobacteriaceae; genus Arcticimaribacter. The sequence continues at coordinate 1,320,677 of OZ255841.1, forward strand.
AACAATTGCATTAAGTAAGTCTTCAGGGCTATATTTTATAAAGTGCTTGTCTAAAAACTTCCCGCAATAAAAATTATGTATAACAACATCATAATCCGAATTTTTAATTTCTCTGATAAAGCTATTCTCTTCAATACTCCCAAAATCAACTTTATACGCATTCGTATTTTTATTCTCTTGGATTAGTTTTTCAGCAGATTTCTTTGATTTATTATATGTAAAATCAACATGACAATAATTCGATATTGTTTTTACTAATTCTTTTCCAAGACCAGAAGAACCACCAGTGATTAAGACCCTTAGCATATCATATTAATTTTATTGAAATTTTTCCAGTAGATAATTTCTTTTTATTATTATTTTGGAATAGAAAAGTGAATTCAAAAACAGAAACGCTTTCAATAACGTTACTCACAGTTGAAATAAGGTTAACTATATCATTTTCATACATAGGGTTATGGTATGATATAGTTTGATTTATTATTACAACATTTTTAAAGGGTAACATTTCACCAACGAAATAAGAAAGAAACACGTTTTGTAAATTCCCATGAACCACTCTTTTATCAAACCCATGGTCTTTTGCAAACTTGTCGTTTGTGTGCAATGGATTCTTATCGTTGGAAAGATTAATGAATAAATCTATATTGTGTTTATTTACATCAAATTCATTTTCAAAAGTGTCTCCTTGTTTCATTTGAATTTCGTTTCTATACAATCAATCATTTCACCAATATTCTCCCATGCCGTTATTTCGCTAGTTAAAAACTTAATGTTAAAATATTTTTCTGTTTCCACAATCAACATAATATGTGTTAATGAGTCCCATCCATCAACATCATAATTTGAATATGATTCTTTAATTTCAACATTTTCTCTTTCTAATACTTTGTCAAATATAGATTGAACTCCTTGAAAAATTTCATTTCTATTCATTGTGTATACTTGTTTTTAATAAAGAATAATTTTTAATATTTATTACTATTCGATTTTTATTTAAAATTCCCAATTCCATTAAAAATGATTTCAAAACTTTGTTTTTATTTGTTGGAATTAATTCTCCTTCTATTCTATTGAAATCCTTTAGTTTTAAAACCAATTGATTTATAATAAATTGTTCTAATGTTCTTTTAAATACTCTACAACTCATGCCCCAATTAACTATTTCAATACTGCTATTGGGACGATATTTTAAAATTATATAACTAACAATTCCATAACTACCAAATGAGTCTATTAAATTAAAACTAAATCCAAACATTTTGGGAGAGTTCATAATTTCGTTTAAATCAGATTCATTAAATCGTATACCGGTTAAATTAAATTGATTTGTTCGTTTTGATAGTTCAGAGATTCTAGGAATATTAAATTTATTAATTTCTTCAATAGAAGAGATCATCTTCAAACTCTTTAGATAATCATTGTTATTATTGAAGGCTTTTTTTAGTTTGACTCTTTCAAATTCTGTTTTGTATAAATTTGTTCTATCTAATTTCCCTTTTTTAGAAAGAGTATCGGTTTCCATGAAATTTTCATTAATTAAATAATCAAGATAATTAACAGGATCTTCAGGTAAATTTGGAACAATTACTTCAGGTAATGATTGTTTAACAAGATTTCTTTCAAATTTATTATCATCCAAAAACACGATTGAATCGTATCCAATATTAAGGGTTTCTTTAATTACCCTAATGTTTTCATCTTTATTGTCCCAATTCGCAATAAAAATTGTAATATCTTCTAGAGTCAATACCATATCTGGATGGTTTAAAAAGGGCGATTTTGCTATCTCTTCATCATTTTTTGAGCAAACGCATAAAACTATACCCTGATTCTTAATTAACTTTAGCCAATTTTGTATTAATGTAAATGATTTACCTATTCCTACATTACCAATTTGAATTTTCTCTATCCCATCATCTCCAATAATACCTCCCCAAATTGTATTATCTAAATCAACTACTATACATTTTACAATTTTCGACAAAGATGATTTTATAATGTCTGTGAGGTTTTTTGAAATTACCTTTGTGCCATCCATTGAAAATAGCACGCCATAATTTGTATATAATGATTGATTAACCATGAATTTTAATCCGTAAACACCGTGAATAGAATTAATATCTAAAAGTTGAATATTGTTATACCCTTGAATAAATTCAGAAATAAGGAAATTTAATTTTCTTAACTGGTAAACAAAAGAATCTGAATATTTACCACTTTGATTACCATAAATCTTATCATTAAATTCAAAATAATTAGATAAAATAATTTTAGAGTTTGATTGATTTAATATTTGACCTAAATAGGAGGTTATTCTCTGAAACTCTTTGTCTGAAAACACATCTTTATCAATTGACAAAAGATATTTATCATAAATATAAAATGTTGACTCTAAAATAATAAAGTAATCATTTTCTTTAAGGTTCTCAATATCATCTCCGTAAAAGTAACTTTCAATTGGATTGTAATTATATTCAGATATCTCTAAAAAATTCGTTAATCCAGATAGCTTATTATCCAACTCTTTCTTGATGAATTGGGTACTAAAATCCGAGAAAATTGAAACTCTCATATAAGGATAGTCATGTAATAAGCTAAGAAAAGGTTTTTAAGAAAAAAAACCAACAATTTTAAAAGTTTTCAGATGATAAAAAATTAACCTCAATATATAACCACCCTAATTAAAGTATAGAAAAAGTATTTTCTCAGTCACAAGAAACCTTCCCTGTTCACTTCCCTTTAATTCATAACGGATTTAGGTCGCGAAAACAATCCTCCTACAGTGACTGCTAAATGTAATAAAACAAAAGTTGCAATTAAAATTATAATCCCTTTTCCCATAATATAAATTAATTCGGATATACTTTCATTGTTAGCAATCCTCAACACATTAATAAAAATATAAAAACTACTATCGTTGATTTTGATGTTTTAAAATTATATTTTTATTTATGCTTATGTATAGTTATTTATATCGACACGTATTTCTTCGGGCAGGAGTATATGGCGTTTTAATATACTCCCTTTTTTTTGTTTCGTGTAACGATAAACCTATTCAAGACTCTGAAATTTTATCTTTGATTACTTGTACTGATGGTATTCGAAATGGAGATGAAATTGATATTGATTGTGGAGGTTTATGCCCTCCGTGTGCTGGTCTTGTAGAATTGAAAGGGACTTTTGTTGCCAGAATGCAATTAGATATTCGGCTTAAATATATTTTAACAGGGCCTTTTTTAATTCGAGATGGCGCTACTTTAGAAATTCCCGCGGGTACTACAATTAAAGTATTACCAAATATTGGTGCTCATATTGCGGTTGCACAAGGAGGTAAGTTATATGCATGGGGAAATAAAGACGAGCCTATTTTATTTACGTCAAATGCTTTAAAACCTCAACAAGGAGATTGGGGAGGTATTCTGTTTTGTGGAAAAGCTCCAACAAATACAGGCTCTAATTCTAGATCAGAAATAGGAGATTACTTTTATGGAGGAACAGAAGAAGATGATACTTCAGGGTTTTTACGTTATGTTAAAATAGAATATGCAGGTGCGCTCTATAATGAAAATGTGCGGTTTAATGCGCTTTCCTTTTTTGGAGTAGGACATAAAACTACTTTAAATTATGTCTCTGTGACAAACTCAGCAGGGACTGCCTTTAAATGGTATGGAGGTAGCGTTAGTGGCATGTATTTATCTTCGAATAAGACAGCAGGGCATGGTATGGAAATAGTAGATGGCTGGCAAGGTAAAGGGTCTTTTTGGCATACTGTTGAAAATAAAAACGCAGGGATTTATGTAAAAAACATTAATAATAAGACAAGTTCTAATAAAATTGATTTATCAAACATTTCTATTATAGGGAATAAACAATCCAACGGTATTGAAATACGAAATGAAGGTGCGTTAGGAGCTTTTAAAAACATATATATAAAAGACACTAATGTGGGTATATGGATTGATTCTGGGTCTTCTTTTGAGCAGCTTAGTAGTGGTCGGCTAAACTTTGAAGATGTTTTTTTAAATGGTTTTAATCAATTTTCAAACCTTCCTACAGTTTATCCTACATATATAAATCAAGGAAACGCTAGCGGTTCAGGAAATCAATCGGAACTCCCCGATTGGGCTTCATTTTAAGCTATCGTACTTCAAACGAAGTTGAGAGTGAAATAGGTTCTCCTGAACTTGAAAATCCTTCAACTTCTATATAAAACACACCTAAAACATCTGAAGTAAAAAACTTATATGAGAAGGGCTCTTTTTGGAATTTATGAGCCTGTGGAATCCATAATAATTGATGCCTCTCGTCAGGAATTCGTTTTGAGCTTAAATCATGTTTTTGATTAAAAAAACGCTTAGTTAATTGAGGAGGCTTTATATCCATTACAATACTATTCGACCCTTGTTTCAAAATCTTCTCATCGTCATTAAATGTATAGATAATTATAGCGCCTTGGTATCGGGTTGACCCAAAAACATAAGGTTCTCTATATATAGCTATGGACCTTATTTTTCGGGCATCATAAGAAAGTAATTTTTGAAAATCTTCGACTACTACGCCATTCATTAATATTAAAGGAATAATACCAAAATCTACAACTTGACCCGTTGACGTTTTTACAAAAACTGATTTTTCTTTATTTTTGTTTCTCTGAACAACAATACTCCCAATAATTTCGACACATGTTTCTTCAAAAGTTTTGAAGCGCGTGTAATCATCAAGATTAAAAACTTCTTTTTTCGACTCATTGAAATATAACTTTTGAGTTAAAGGATTTATAGAATCAGACTTAAATGAGAAATACGCATTTTCAATTTGATTTCTAATACTTCTCTTAGTCAATAAATCAAAATCATTTGTAGAAATAGTATAAGAAGGGAAATTAAAAGATGAATAATCGACATCGTTTTTTTTATATAGTTCTATTTCGAGAGGGGCACTAGAATCTTCGAGAGGTTGTATAATATACTGTGTTGATTTATAATGCTCTGATAGTGTAAAATAGAATTCCCCTTTTTCATTTGTGCTTACTTGTTTAAACTGAAATGGATCTCCTGCCAATGAAAGTGAAATAGTTTTATTTTTTATGGGTTCTTGCGATTGTTTCGATAAAAGCCTTCCACTAATCAATTCGCCTCGAATTTCTGGGAGGGTTTTCAAATGCCTAAAATGCGTTGGTTTTGAGGGGCGTGTTTTTATAAACATCTGCGATGTCTCCCTTTGAGGAGAAGCAATGTCGTTTTTCCGCCTTATAGAAATAGAGAACTTTGCTAAGCTATCTTTAAAAGAAATTTTTAAGATTACGGAATCTCTTTTCTTAAAAAGAGATTTATTTATAGACAACCCCCAATGTTCTGTTTTTTTCTTTTCAAAAGCTATTCGGTCGTTCTTTTCTTGAAAAGAATCATCAATAATAATTCCTGTTTGATTTGTCTGATAAGGATTAATAATTACTATATCTTGTTTATAAAAATTGGTTACCCCCATATTCTTAATTAACTCTGTAAAAGCAATTAATTTATAACTCCCTGAAGGGATACTTTCAGAAACAAATAAATCTCCCGAACCGATTCCTCCATCTAATATCATTTTTTGGGTAACAACAACATTGCTTTCTTTATCTATTAATTGTAAGTAAGCTACTAAACTTTGTTGCCCCGTTTTTGTGCCATCGAAATTCCTTAAATACAGGCTATAATAAATATATTCTCCTGGGAAGAAAAGCGTGTTATTAGTATGTATATATAGTTGTTCCCCCGGAAAACTTAAATTAGAATCATTAGGAATGCTTTGTGCAAATATTTTTGCAAAAACCAATATAAAAACCTTAAATAGATATATTCTCTTCATAATACAAATTCTTAATCGACCCAAAAAGAAGGTTTTTTATTACTCCCTAAGGTTGTACAATCTCCACATTCTGGGTTAACCATAATATAAGGGCCTCCTCCCTCCATAATACCTCTATTATATTCATAAAAACGTGCGCCATTGGCATAGATTATATTTAATAATGTGCGATACATATACGGCCCTTGAGTAGTAGGTGCACTAAAAGTGCATTTAGTAAAATAAGGAGGTTTTTCCTCATTTGGGAAAAAAGAAGAAAAGTCAACGAAAATTCGTTGTTCGGAAACAGATGCGACTTGAAAATAACCTGCAACACGTTCTGTAGGGGTTTTTATATTAAACAAATTCCCCTCAAGAAAACCAGGCTGGTCTTCTGAAAAAACATTTTCAGAACCCTGCGATAAACCTTGTAGCGTTTCAAAAAAGAAATACGTTTCGGGGGATTGTATCCATTGACGAACCATTATACTATACTTATGCTGTAGTTTAGCATCTTTCTTGTTTATAAAATGTACCGGAAAACGCTCTAACCTATCTTCGGTTAGACTAAGCGTATTATTAAGTATTATTTTATTTGAATATAATGTGTTATAGCAAACCCTTTCTTCCCTTTCTCTTAAAATAACAGATATATTAAAAGTATTAACCCCTTCACTAATAACAACAGCATCATAAGGAGTCCAATGAGGAGCGACTATTTTATAGGTTTCTTCATATTCAAAACGATAAAATTTTGAAGAAGAAGTTGGGTCATAGCTGTCAACAAAAATACCTATACCCTCATTTCCTAATTCATCTGTTGTTCTTTCGGCATATAGTTTATCTAATCGGTTTATAGTAGGGAGTTTTTGTGATAAAGATTCATAAACTTCTCCATTGTCAGTTTCGATATGCAACGTGTAGCTTTTCCCCTGCTCCGCTTTAAATGGGGAAAGTGCAATATATGTCCCGTTTTTATTTTCTTCAAAAGCATAATTACCTCCCTGACTATCCTTTATAAATACCTTAGCACCTCTCTCTATTTTTAGTGATTCCCCAAAAGGATAAGAACGCGTTAAATTTATTTCATGTTTCTTCAACTCTTGTGTAAGAGTAGCATCAACAACCAAAACATCTTCGAAACCTGTAGGGATAGCATCAAAAGGAGTAACACAACATATAATAGTCGCTAATGAAGCTATAAAAAGAATCCTTTTAAAGAATTTTTGAAAGATTATATTTACTTGACTACTACGCATTCTAAAATTTAAAATTATAACTGATAGAAGGAACAGGGATACCAAAAATTGTGCTTTGTAGCCCTTGAACCTCTCCATCTTGAGAAATAAAGAAAATAGAATACGGGTTTTTTCTCCCTAGAATGTTATACACCGAAATACTCCAAAAACTATGTGCAAATTTCTTTATTTTATGGTTTCCTTCTATGTTTAGTCCAAAGTCAATTCTAAAGTAATCAGGGATTCTAAATTGATTTCGATTACTATATAATACAAATTCAGATTGATTAAACGAATAGCTACCTACAGGAAACGTTACAGGTCTTCCGCTTTGGTATATAATGTTGCTAGATAAACTTACCCTTCTTGTAAATTTATAATTTAGTACTACACTGAGATCATGGGGTTTATCGAAGTTTGAAGGAAAATAATTTCCGCTATTTACACGTTCTTCTCTAAAAGGGCTATCTAGTTTTTGTAATGACCTAGAGTAGGTATATCCTATCCACCCTGTTAAGGTTCCGCTGTTTTTTCGGATTAAAAATTCAACCCCGTGGGAAACCCCACTTCCTTGAAGGACTTCTGTTTCTATTCTTTCATTTAATAATAAAGAAGCTCCTGTTTTGAAATCTAATAGCTCTTTTTGTTTTTTATAAAACCCTTCTAAACTTATCTCATAGGTGTTTTCTTTTAGGTTTTTATAGAGTCCTAAAGAAATCTGTTGCGATTGTTGAGGTTTAATATTCTTGTCAGAAAGTTTCCAAGTATCAATAGGTGATGCTGTGGTTGCATTAGTTAAAGTGTGGATAAATTGATATATATTATGATATCCCATTTTTAAAGAAAAGCTATCAGAAAACAAATAGCGTCCTGAAAAACGTGCTTCCAAACCACCATACGTTTGAAATATTTCATTATTCTTATACGTAAACGTATTCTCTACAGATAAACTGCTTTTAGGACGATTTTCAAAATAAACAGATTGTGTACTAGGTCCTAAAGCAAAATAAAAAGGATAACGTAACCCTAAATCTAAAAGTAAACGGTTGTTTACTTTAAAGTTATCCGAGATAAAAACGCCGTTTTCCAAAGCATATTCTTCTGCTATACGAACAGGCAATATAATATCTTGATTCGACAGCGGATTTTTTTCGCCTGGTGCAATGGCATAGTACTTACTCGAAACCCCATAACCAATTGTATGTTTTTCGTTTAATATTGAAGTAACTATAAACTTAAAATGTTTTTCATCAATACTATATTTCTGAGTAAAGTTCCTAGAGACACTCCCGTCATAATCAATGTTAAACTGATAATTGCTATTTGATAGTTTAATATTTACAGAGTTTTTTTCATTAAACTGATGCTCCCACTTTAAATTTAATACTCGGTTTTTATACCCATATAGTGAGTCTGAGGTGATGCTAAAAGTGTCATTACTAAAGTAGGCGAGTGCAGAAACTTTATCTTGAGGTGAAAACACATGATGATATTTAGCAATAGCGTCATAAAAATTCGCCTTACTATTTTTTAATTTTTCGTCTTCTAATAATTTCAAAACCCAGTCCGAATACGTGCCACGACCTCCAACCATTAAACTCGATTTATTTTTTTTAATAGGCACCTCTACTATGGCATTTGTAGTTACAGGCCCTAACGAAAATTCACCTTTAAATTTATCTTTAGACGGATTTTTACTTTTAATATCAAAAACTGAAGATAGTCTTCCTCCGTATTGTGCAGGAATAGCACCTTTGTAAATTGAAATATCTTGAATACTAAATGGGTTTAATGCGGGGAAGATTCCAAAAAAATGAGAAGGATTATATAATACAGCACCATCTAGGAGTATAAGGTTTTGGTCACTTTTACCTCCCCGAACATTAAACCCTGCTGCTCCTTCTCCTGCAGAGCTAACACCAGGGAGGGTCGTGGCAACTTTAAGAACATCTCGTTCTCCCATTACTAAAGGAATGTTTTTGGTCTCTTCGGCATCTAAATAATTAGTGCCTGCTGTGGCATTATTAATATTCTTTAAGGCAGACACACTTACAATAACTTCATCTAAACTTTCGGAGACTTCATTAAGAGAAAAATCTAACGTACCATCATTGTACAAAAATGCTTCATATCGAATAGTTTCGATACCTAATGCTTGGGTTTCTATAAGATTAGCACCCGCAGGAAGAATAATTTCATAGGTGCCATCGGGGTTAGTTACTGTGCCTAAATTTTTAGATTTCTCTAAAACATTGACATTTGCAAGAGGCTGACCGTTTTCAGAATTACGTATAGTTCCTTTAAGAGTATATTCTTTTTGTTCGCGCCCTAATATCGCTTTCCCAATACGAACAACTTTAGTTTGAACATTGTTTTTCGGAATCTTTCGTGTAGTTAGAATAGGTTGATTTTGTTCTTTTTGTAGATTGTCATCTATATTTTCTTCTTTAGTAATTGCTTTTCTAAATGTTTCAGATAGAGAAGAATATATTATGGTGTTTTGTGTGAAAATAATCCGATTGTCATCAGTTTTAAAATAATTAATTGTTGTCTGCTCTAAGAGTTGATCTAAAATTTCTGTCAAAGTTTTATTTTCAAAATTCTTTGTTATTAAAATTCCTTCAATCCATTCTTCAGCGAAAAAAAATTGTTGATCCGTTTTAAGCTCAACTTCTTCTATTACATAAATCAAGGGGCTATTTGAAAATGTAAATGAGTATCGCTTATCTTCTTGTGAAAAGCAGAAAAGAAAAAAGAAACTCAAAAAAACAAAGCCGCAATATTTCATTTCTTAGACCTGAGGTTTATAGCGTTTTCAAAACGATTAAGTAATTGTTCAATATAATAATCGGATTTTTCTTTTTTAAGTGCTTTTAACTCATCTTCAATATCTAAAAGAATAGATTTAAAATTCGGAAAAACTCTAATAAGTGTTTTTATCGACTTTAGTTTAATATACGGAGCGTTTGAAGTTTTAATATAATAAACGGCCTTATCCTTAAAATCATAATACGCTATTTTTGCATCTGTTTTTTTGAGTTTCTTTTTTAGGTGCTTTTTAATTACTCGGAATTGTTTGTTTGATGAAATAATCTCGAAATACCCTGGTTCAATTATTCCTATATCTAAATACTCGAAAGAATTTCCAAAAATCGAAAAATAAGGTACATCCTTAGGCTCAACAATTAGAAGTGGAATCCCTGGAGCCTCACTATGTTTTAATATAAGTCTGTCTTCAAAAACATTATATACTGCTAAAATTTCAAAATAGTTTATGTCTTTAAAACGTACTGTTGCTTTAGAGAAGCCTTCGTTTTTGAAAAACGGTCGGAAGTCATTAACTACATTAAAAGGAGGTTTATATATTTCTTTATCATAAAGTGCATCGCTATATATGTTTGCTATCTCGTCATAAACAGAGCTTACTATTTGTACTTGACTATAACCTTTCGAAACAAAAGAAAAATAAAATACTATAATGAAATAACACTTTCTTGAAAATAGCATAAGTAACTTCTAGGAATTAACTCTAATGTTTTAATATAACTTTCGTAATCTATGCAGGAAGTTTTCGCCTCTATTCAAATGTAATAAAAAGCTTTTCTATTTCTTTAGATTTAATAGCCCAAGTTGATAGCTGATGTGAAACTTTAAAACTATTCGAAAGATATTGCTTTGATATATTTATTATAACCTGAAAATATAAAAACTACTATAATATATTATAGTAGTTTTTAATATGTAAGTTCTTATTGATTATAACTGAATTATCTGGAACAGCTTTTCTGTTTATTGAAGCATTTATTTTTTAAAAATCCTCTCCTTCTTTATTAAAAACTATTTCAATTTGTTCTCCATGTTCTCCCAAAAGATGGGATTGCTTTAATGGAATATTAATAGAACCCATTTCGTAATATGTTTTTCCTAGTGTAACAATAAAAAAATCTTCTGAGTTTTCTTTGACATCTAAATTCTCAATTTTATTAATTTCAGATTCTGACTAACTACCATTCCATTCGGGCTTCTCAATTTCTATTATTGAATCCTTTAATCCAGCAGCTAAATTAATATTATACTTACCCCATTTAATTGGGAAAATATCATTCAACACTAATATTGAAATTGATTTGCTCGTTCTCTTAATTAAATTATTATGAATTTTATGGTGAGTGCTTTCTCCATTACCTCGTATGTAATTATTAATGCTCTTTTCTATGGTTTGAGTTGTTTTACCAACATAAAGGATTTTACTATTCTTTTCATCAAAGAAAATATATAGCGCGTTTGAAATTAGAATTTCGTTTTCCTTATTTCCATTTAGTTCATAAGACAATGAATTATTTTCAACTTTCCAAAAACCGATTTTTGAAAAATTTAAATCATAAAAATCTTCTAATCCCATATTTTTTGACATCATTATAAAATTAATTTATAAACCTAATAAAAATGATGAACATACTAATGAAAAAATTGACTTAAAAAAATCTTGTGGTATAATAAAAAGCTTAAAGTAATTATTCTTCAAAAACAAGATGTTCAGTAGACACCATAAACTCGCTTATCTTTTCTTTAATTTCTGTCAATCTGTTTACCTGTAATGTAGCGAATCTTCGTCTTTGTTGTGTTATACTTTTTATAGTAAATCTCGTTTTTGGGTCGTTTATTTTATCATTAGCAATACCGTATGCTGTAGAATAAAACTCCAACTTGTTTTGCCAAATGTACTTGCTGTAAAAATCTTCGATAACAAGATTATTCTTCATTGATATTTTTTCTATTTCATGAAGTGATCGGTAAATTTCTATTATCCTTTCTTTGTTATTACTATTCATCATAATCTCAAAATCCCCTGTTGACTTTAACTCGTCATATGTTTTATAAATAACACTGAATGTACGCGAACCAGCAGATTTTCGCAGGTATATATATAAACTATCAAGCTTTTCTTGATACGTGTTATTGTCCATAATATTTAAGGCATTAGAAGCATACGTTATATAGTGCCCATGATCTTTTATCAAGCCTGTTAAGATTTCATCTTGTTTGCTTAGGTCATATCTAATGCTTTGCAAGTATTTATGTTCAGCCGTTCTATTTTCTCTTCTATGATTCCAATTATTAACTTGAAGGGCAAGCAAAATACCAACCATAACAAGAAATATTTCTCCAATTGCATATAATACATAAAACCTATAATTCTTATCGTGAATTACTTTATATCTTATTTTCTTAAAATATACTATCATTAATTTGAATCTTACTTTTTGATTTAAACATTATTTACAACCCAAAAAAATTAATCAATCTACTACTTCCAAGTATGTCTAGAAGTAGCTATTTCATTAATATTTTAGGATGAGTGGTATTTCTTATTCGGTCAAATATAATGATTTTAAACCCGAATTTACTTTTCTTCTTTCTTAAAAAAAGAACCATAGGGTTAAGGTATTTATAGCAACAACTACAGCCATTTTTATGTTCATTTTAGGGTTAAAAAGATAATTACTAATTAGCCAAATGAACTTTACAAACCGAAAACGTTTTAGTTTAAAGAGTAATAGATTAAAAATATTTTATGTTAATAGTTGCCTACCACACTATACCTTTAGTATGTATATATAAACCTATTTTCTATGTATTTGAAAAAAAATATTTGTGCTGTAATTTCAGTTTACGTAATTCTTTTAGCTACTGGATGTCAGTCGTCTAGTGAACAAAAAAAGTCTTCTTTGCCAGTAAATAAAGAAAAATATAGACCCTCATACCATTTTACTCCTCAGAAAAACTGGATGAATGACCCTAATGGAATGGTTTATTATGAAGGAGAATATCACCTTTTTTATCAATATAATCCTTTTGGTAATACATGGGGGCATATGAGTTGGGGGCATGCCGTAAGTAAAGATTTAGTTCAGTGGGAGCATTTACCTCTTGCTTTGGCAGAAGAAAACGGTGTCATGATTTTTTCGGGATCGGCGGTAGTTGATTGGAATAATAGCTCGGGGTTTGGAATAGGAAATAAACCTCCTTTAGTTGCAATTTACACAGGACATGAAGAAGAAAATAGAAAACAATATCAAAGTATAGCATTTAGCAATGACAAGGGTAGAACATGGACAAAGTATGAAGGAAATCCTGTTTTAGATATTGGAATGAGAGATTTTAGAGATCCTAAAGTCTTTTGGTATGGGCCAGATAAAAAATGGGTTATGGTTGTAGCACTATCGCTCGAAAGAAAGCTACATTTATATTCTTCTACAAATCTAAAAGATTGGACATTTTTAAGTGAGTTTGGTCCAGAAAATGGAGTTAATGGAATTTGGGAATGCCCAGACTTATTTGAAATGACAACTTCCGATGGATATAAAAAATGGGTGTTAGGCATTAACTTAGGGAGACATAGTGTAGCAGGAGGTTCTGGGGGACAATATGTTGTTGGGCATTTTGATGGAACAAACTTTGTTAAAGACGAAGAACCTAATGTAGATAGACAGGCTTATGTACCACCAACAGATTTTATAGCTATAACTGATAATTTTAATATAGATAAAGACATAACTGTTGAAACAAACACCCTTTTGAAGCAACAATTCTTTACTCATAAAAGCACTGAAAATAGCTTTATTTCAGAACCATTTACTTTAAAATCGGATTATATAAATTTTGCAATGACAACCGTAGCTTCGAGTGAGTATAACCCAGCTATTGAACTTTGGGTGGGGGATAAACGTATTCGAAGTACTGCTAATAACGAGATTAATTATTTTGAATGGAAATCATGGAATGTTGAAAATTACAAAGGTCAAGAAGCACTATTAAAAATTGATAAATCAATGTTAAACCCAGAGGTACATCTTGTAGTAGATGCGCTTCATTTGAGTAATGAACCAGCATTCAACTTAGCTGAGCGTACTAAGTGGATGGATTTTGGTACCGATTTTTATGCTGCGGTAAGTTGGAGTGATGTGCCAAAAGAAGACGGAAGACGTATATGGATTGGATGGATGAATAATTGGCATTATGCTACTACAATTCCTTCGGGTAACTGGCGGAGTAGTATGTCAATTGCCAGAAGTCTAAAATTAATTAAAAGCGGGGAAGGATATTCTTTAATTCAAGAACCACTAGAAGAATTAAAAAAATATAGAACTCCTGTTTATCAAGCAAAACAAATTTCTTTAAAGGATTTTAGGGAGCAAGCAGACAAACTTGATATTGGAGATCAATTCGAAGTAATATTAGAGATGGAAGTAAAAAATGCAGAGCAAATTGAAATGTATTTTGGTAACCCTAAAACTCCTGCAATACATTGGGTATACAATGTAAAGACGCAACTTGTAAATACTGCACGACTAACAAATGGTAATGAATATTTCCATCCTAAATTTAGTAATCAACAACAGTTTAAAGTTGAATTAAAAAATGGAACATTGAAACTACGCTTTTTTGTAGACAGGAACTCTCTTGAAATTTTTCATCAAGAGGGATCAGAAGTTTTTACACAGCTTATGTATCCTGTGGATGATGACTTTAAGTGGGGTATTAAATCGGAACAAGAAAATAATATTAGTTTAGAAGAAATATCTATTTATAAATTATAATTTCCCCTTATGAATAAAGTATTTAAAATTTCGTTGATTTCTGCACTTGCAGGGTTTCTATTTGGTTTTGACACTGTTGTCATTTCAGGAGCAGACAAACAGTTACAAACTCTTTGGGGAACCTCAGACCTTTTTCATGGGACTTTCATAATGTCAATGGCACTTTGGGGTACGGTTCTAGGGGCTATATTTGCGAGCTACCCTTGTAATTATTTCGGAAGAAAAAAAACGCTTGTAGCAATAGGTGTTCTATATTTTATTTCGGCTCTTGGATCTGGGCTTGCTACAGACCCCTATAGTTTTTCGATTTTCAGATTTATAGGCGGAATAGGTGTAGGTCTCTCTACAATTGCTGCCCCAACCTATGTTTCCGAAATAGCGCCTGCAAACAAAAGAGGTCGTCTTGTAGCTTTATATCAGTTCAATATTGTATTAGGTATTCTAATCGCTTTTATATCTAATTTTATTTTAAAAGACTTTGGCGATCAACCTTGGAGATGGATGGTTGGTGTTGAAGCCATACCTGCAATTTTATACTTAATAGGTATCTCAGTGGTTCCCAAAAGCCCTCGATGGGTATTATTTAAAAAGAACGACCTAAAGCAAGCACAAGCTATTTTCAAAGAAATTAATGGAAAAGAATTAACAGCCGAAGAAATAGAAGAGATAAAAGAAAATCAGCAACAAGCAGATAAAAAACCTCTATTCTCCAAAACATATCAATTCCCTATTTTATTAGCTTTTCTAATTGCATTTTTCAATCAACTATCTGGAATTAATGCTTTTCTATATTACGCGCCTCGTATTTTTGAAGCGGCAGGACTACAAGAAAGCGGAGCTTTATTGAGCAGTATAGGAATTGGTATTACCAATTTACTTTTCACCTTATTAGGGTTATATTTAATTGATAGAATAGGAAGACGACTCCTTATGATTATAGGCTCAATAGGATATATTATTTCGCTTACACTTGTAGCTATTGCATTTTTGCAAGGATGGCAAGGTATAAGTATACCTATATTCTTATTCCTTTTTATAGCTTCCCACGCAATAGGTCAAGGTGCTGTTATTTGGGTGTTTATTTCGGAAATATTCCCCGATAGTTTACGCGCACAAGGACAATCGTTTGGGTCTTCGGTGCATTGGGTTTTAGCAGCATTAATTACATTGTTTATGCCTACGGCGCTTTCCGCTTTTCCGAACCCAGGTTTTGTCTTTTTAATATTTTCGGGAATGATGGTACTACAACTCATTTTTGTGTTATATATGATGCCAGAAACCAAAGGAATTTCATTGGAACGGTTATATAAAATACTAACAAAATAAATTGATTAATGCTATATGCTGTTTGCTTTGGCGAGGTTCTTTGGGATATTTTTCCTGATGGTAAAAAGTTAGGGGGAGCTCCGCTAAATGTTGCTTTAAGAATGAATTCTTGTGGTGTCGAAACTAATATGATTAGTGGTGTTGGTAATGATGTATTAGGAAAAGAAATTCTTGATACAATTCGAAAAAAAGGAATAGACACACAATATATTCAAATAAACAACAATTTTGATACAGGTACTGTTACGGTTACTTTAAATACTAGCGGTTCTGCTTCTTATGAAATTAATCATCCTGTGAGCTGGGATAAGATTAGCATTAATTCTTCTTATATAGACTTAGTAACTAAAAGTAGCGCTTTTATTTTTGGAAGTTTAATAGCACGAGATGAGGTCTCAAAAAAATGCTTATTAGAATTATTAGATTATGCAACGTATAGTGTTTTCGATGTAAATTTACGCCCGCCTCATTACAATATTGAAGACCTCAATTTGTTGATGAAACGTGCAGATTTTATTAAATTTAATGATGAAGAATTAATAGAAATAATAAATATGCTTGGCGTTGAAGAAGCAACACTTGAAAAGCAAATTATGTTCATTGCAAAACGAACCCAAACAAAATCGATTTGTGTTACTCTTGGAGAAAAAGGAGCCGTTTTATACCATAATAATAAATTATATTATCAAAAAGGATACCCAATAAACGTTATAGATACAGTAGGTGCAGGGGATTCTTTCTTAGGAACACTTATAAGCAACTTATTGCAAAAGCATAGCCCTGACAAAGCCTTGGCTAAAGCTTGTGCAATGGGTGCGCTCGTAGCCCAAAGTAAAGGTGCAAACCCATTGATTTCAGAGCAAAAACTATTAGACTATATGCAACGCTAAATGACGTAATAATTTGAAAAGACTTTTATTGAGAATCCAATTCCATTAATTTTTCAGCTACGTCTTCCCATGTATCCATTAGAACTACAAGTTCTTTTTTCTTTTCATTATAAGATTCAAAAAAATTAGGCTTGGCAATAGTTTCGCCATAATTAACTTCCAATTCGAAATCTATATTTTTTATTTCCTTTTCTAAAGATTCTATTTTTTGTTCAAGTTTAGATTGCTTATTACGTAGTGATTTTATTTTCTTTTGAAGCTCATAATCTACTTTAGGCACTGTTTGTTTTTTGCCTTTAGGGGTGAGTTCGAGTTCTACAAGAGAGTCTAGCTTTTTTTGTTCTAAATAAAAATCAATGTCTCCTAAGTATTCTTTTATTTGATGATTTTTAAATTCTAAAACGCGATTGCTTAATCCTTGTAAAAAATCGCGGTCATGAGAAATAAGTATTAGAGTACCTTCAAATTTCTTTAGCGCTTCTTTTAAAATGTTTTTTGAATGAATATCCAAATGGTTCGTGGGTTCATCCATAATAAGCACATTAAAAGGTTTCAATAGTAATATGCATAAGGCCAACCTATTTCGTTCTCCTCCAGAAAGTATTTTTATACGTTTTTCTACATCGTCTCCACGAAATAAAAATGCACCTAGTAAGTCTCTAACACGTGATCTATTTTCATCAGTTGCTTCATTTTGCATAGTTTCCAAAATGGTAAGATTACCATCTAAATATTCTGCTTGATTTTGCGCAAAATATCCAATCATAACGTTATGCCCTAGAGTACAATTTCCTTCGTACTTTATTTCATTTACTATAATTTTGGCTAGCGTAGATTTTCCTTGTCCGTTTTGTCCAACAAAAGCTGTTTTAGTACCTCTTGCAATCTCAAAACCTATGTTTTTTAAAACTACTTTATCCCCATAGGATTTTTTAATTCCGAAAGCCTCAATAATTATTTTCCCTGGTTGTTTAGCTACAGGAAATGAAAGTTTCATTGTTTGATTATCTTGAGAATCAACTTTGATGCGTTCAATTTTATCGAGTTTTTTTATTAACGATTGTGCCATAGAGGCTTTAGAGGCTTTTGCCCTAAAGCGTTCAATTAATTTTTCGGTGTTTTGTATTTGTTTTTCTTGATTTTTTAAAGCGGCTTGTTGCTGTATTAATATTTCTTCGCGCAGAATTAAGTATTTCGAATAGGGTTTATTATAATCGTATATTCTTCCTCCTACAATTTCGATGGTTCTGTTAGTCACTTGATCTAAGAACATTTTATCGTGCGAAACTAAAATCACAGCACCTTTATATTTTTTTAGAAAACTTTCGAGCCAGATAATTGATTCAATATCTAAATGATTTGTAGGCTCATCTAATAATAAAATATCATTGGATTGTAGTAGCAATTTTGCCAATTCAATACGCATGCGCCATCCCCCCGAAAAAGTGTCAGTTTGTTTCTCAAAATCTTCAGAAGAAAACCCAAGACCGTGTAAAATACGTTCGCTAGTTCCTTGATAATTATAACCCCCTATCAGTTCATAGCGTTCAGTAACTTCGTTGAGTTTTACAATAATATCGCTATAAGAAGAAGATTCGTAATCCGTTCTTGTCGAAAGAGCTAAGTTTATTTCTTCCATTTGAGTCTCTAAACTTATTATTTCAGAAAACGCTTGATATACTTCTTCCAAAACAGTTCTTCCGCGCTCAAAGTCAATATCTTGTTTTAAAAAACCTAATTGAATATTTTTGTCTTGTGCTATACTACCTTCCCTAATAGGAATATCTTGTGCTAAGAGATGCAAAAGTGTAGATTTTCCTGCTCCGTTTTTCCCTACAAGGCCTATTCTATCCCCAGCTCCTATATGAAAAGAAATATCTTTAAATAAATAATCTTCCCCAAACGAAATAGATGCATCTTGAACGCTAAGCATATTTTTTTTTGCAAATTTGATAAATGCAATTGGAATAAACTAATGCTGTACTATAGATTGTTTGAAACTCGATTGGAAACGATTAATATTAGCTTCGGAGTTTAGGGGTGTACCCTTTTCAATATAGTTTAATAACCAGTGAGATAATAAAGGTGCATTTAGAACCCCCTTGGTACCTAATCCATTTATAATATGGATGTTAGGATAAATAGGATGACTCCCTAACAAAGGGCGGCGATCAATTACAGTAGGGCGAATTTGAGCAATATGCTTTACAATTTCGAACTTACAAGAAATCATTTGCTTGACTTTTTTTTCTAACCAATTTTTATTTTCTTTTGTTGGGCTTGGGTTTTTATCCCTCCAATCAAATGTTGCCCCAGCCCAGTACATATCATTCTCAAGAGGGGTAATAAAAATAGGGCCTTTTAAAATTTCATGAGACTTTAAATTAGGTGCCTTAATAATTAAAAATTCTCCTTTTGAACCTTCTAATGGGAGGTAGTTAAAAAAAGGGTTTTCAATCATTCTATAGCCTTCACAAAAAACAATGTGCGACGCTTCTAATTCACCATATTGGATATGGTTTTTTGAAACAATAAGTTTTTGGTAATCAAAATCAGAAAAACTTAGTTGTGTAGCATCTAAAGACGATATGAATGTGTCTAAAAGAGTTTTTGTGTCAACTCTCCCCGTTTCTTTCATATAACTTATCCCAAATGGACTTTTAACTGAAGCGTTCTCATTAGGGTGTATTTCAGGCTCTAAAAGCTTTTTTAAATGAGGTCTATCGGATGCTGATAACCATTGATTTTGATCAAAGCTACTCGTAAATATTTTTTTAATACTATTGGGTTTAAGAAAAGAGGCGGATAACGTTCTTTCTAATTTCTCATAAAATGGCATGGCATAAGAATAAAATTCTAACCCGTTCCAGGTTATAGAAAAACGTTTTAAAATAACAGTGTTATATACTCCTGCAGCAACTCTTGAAGAAGACTGGTTTGCATTATCATCTATTATTTGGAACGATAAGTTATTCTGTCTTAATTGTTCTGCATAAGCCATGCCTGCTAAACCTAGTCCAACAATAAGAGAATGTTTCTTTTTCAAAAGCTAACTCCGTAATAGATTAAAATAAAAAACGCTGCTAAAAAGCAGCGTTCTTTATAAATTATAATCTTGTTTAATTATTCCACATATCTTGTTCAAAATCGCGAATAGTATTTTTAATTCGCTCTGCTTCTAAAAGTTTTTGTAAAGCATCTTTCTTTATATACTGATTGATATTTCGATCTTGATATACATTTTCTTCTTTATAAATTGTTGAACTAAACCTTCTTGTGTTTAGCATATGATCATATGTAATTGGTTGAGAAGAATTTCTGATATTAAACACTTTAGCATCATTCAAAGCAATTCGAGCATCGGGATACCAAATCCAGAATAACGATAGTAGTGGGGTATCTTCTTCTGGTCCATCAAAACCAAGTTGTTTAGCAACTGGGGCTATCGCAAGTAAACGATACTTCATTTCTCCTAATCGTTTATCAAAATACCATGTGCCTTTAATTCGATATTGTTCTATTTCCTCAGCGGTAATATTAAATAAATCAATAAACTGCTCTGGGTTTTCCGTACCATTTTGAAGTTGTAATTCATATTCTGTACGATCTTCAAATGTTAGAGCTTCTTTAACCTCTTCATAGGTCATTTTCTCTTTAAAGTAATCATCTTTATAAACCTCTTTAATTTCACCTTTTCGCAATGCTTTAATAAGAACATGAAATAAAGAACGTCTTTCGACTCCTAAACGCAATGTGTCCGTAGGATAATAGTATGGAAAATTAATACGTTCATTTAAATCAATCAATTCCCAAACAGTTTTTGACCAAAGTATATCGCGGTCGTCTATATACCCATATTCTAGCGGTGCTTCATCGTTTGCTTCCTCTTGCTGTTCATTTAAAAACCCTATTTCTTGAGGAACTCGAGCATTTAATAAATTAGCTTGAGCTAGAGCATTTACTGACATGCAGATAAAAAGTAAAAAAGATAAAATTACATTAAAAGGTTTCATTAGTTCTTAACGGTTACGTTTACAGGAGAAACTTTTCTAAACTTTAAATTAGGGTTTATAGGCGCAACTACGGTAATTCCAGTTATAGTAAAGAAACTACCAGAAGGTAAGCCCCTTACCGCATTTAAAGCTTGATTGGATAATTTGTTACCCGTACAAGTAATAAAAGCTTTACCCGGTACTTGGACTCTAAATTCTTTAATCTCTAAAGGTAATTCAAAATCGAAATCTTCTCCAAAATCTGCAGAAATTATAGCGCGTGCTAAACTTCCTTTAGGTATTGTTGTTTCTTCGTACTTCCCTCT
Source organism: Candidatus Arcticimaribacter sp. (assembly GCA_965277835.1). Taxonomy (GTDB): domain Bacteria; phylum Bacteroidota; class Bacteroidia; order Flavobacteriales; family Flavobacteriaceae; genus Arcticimaribacter. The sequence continues at coordinate 1,341,882 of OZ255841.1, forward strand.
AAACTTACCCCTAGGTTTAGGTAAATCTTTTATTCTAAAAATAGATTTAGATGATACAATAGACCCATCGGGTAGTTCTCCTTGTGCGTCAATTGTTACATTTGAACCTCTTCCTGGTACCATATTATATTTACTCCCACTTACTTTTTTAAGACCAGATGCTTTGGCATTAATTTTACTATTTGGAACTCCAGGAATTGAAACCGTAATAGGGTTCTCTACACCACGGTAAACCACATTCATTTTATCTGCAGAAATCACAGCAGAATTTGGTTTTGATATTACGGTAAATGTTTGATCTACAGGAATCATAGATTCAACGCCATCATTTAAAAAGACTAAGTTTCCAGTAATTTTATGGTCGCCTGGGCTAGTTGCCATTACATTTAATTTAATCCCTCCAGGTATTTTTTCATATTGATCATCAGAAATAGGAACGCCATCAATAGACAAATCAATATCATTAGGATTTTGAGCTCCGCCTTTTCTTCCTAATATCACCCTGCCGTTAAACATTTCTCCTGGATAATAAACACTTTTTTCACTGTTAAGCATCGAAAGATAATTGGACTCATTAACAGAGGCATTTGCTTCAAGTTCTTTCCCTAAAAGAGAGTTTAAAACATCACTTTCTGTTAAACGGACATCATTTTGAAGCATAGTAAGTTTAGCAAGCGAAGAAATTAGAGGGAATCCTTCATAATTGTGAGATAGCCATGATTGGCTTTGTCCATCAGCATTAATTATATTATTCTCAAAATCTCCTGTTTGAAAACGTTCTTCAATTAGGTGTTTATATTGAGGAAATCTACTTGCAAAAACTCTAACAAGAGTTGCTTCAAAGTCATGAATTTGAGTAATAAAGTCTTCTCCACCAGGGGAGGTACCATCAGCGTCAAAAAAGATAAGGTCAAGTGCTTCGCCTTTGTCCATCTGCCCATAGTTATCTAAATTTGGGTCGTCAATTCTTTGTTTTTCTGTGATACTCTGTTTAATATCTTCAATATAATCAAAGAAACGGTTTGCATGGTCTTTAACTTCTTTTGCAGCTTTATCATGGGTAATCCATTTACCGCCTTTTTCTTCAGAGTTTGTAGCAATTTTATCGTAGTATACTTCGTTACCTACCTTCAATCGCTCGTTTGCACTTTGAATTTTCTTAAATATTTGACCAAAACCATCTAAAACTTCTTTACTTACATTTAATGCTAACATAGTAATAAATACTAAGTACATTAATGCAATGAGTTTATTACGCGGGGTTTCTTTTGCTCCTGCCATTGTATAGTTTATTAGTTTTTATTCATTGCAGAAAGCATTCCGCTATAAACTTGATTGAGTGAAGCTAGGTTGTTAGATAATGCTTCCATTTGCTCTTTCAAGAGTTGAGTGTTTTCAGCTACTTTAGCGTTATGTGAATTTTGTGAATCAGCAAAATTAATTTGCGAATTATACATTTCATTCAATGACTCTATTTGAGCGGCTGCTTTTGATAATTGTTCTGAATAACTATTTGAAGCCGAAATAACTTCGGTAGCTGGTGCGAGTGCTTTGGCAGATGATTCTAAATCTCTAATACTTTCTGTAAGACCATTTACTAAGCTCACATCTAATTTTGCTTCATGAAGAATAGCATCAATTTTGGTAGATAATCCTTCTTCATCATTACTTTTAGAAGGGGCGGCAGATGCGTGACCATCCTCGGCAATATGTTTTTCAAAATCTGATTGTTCTTCTCTAACATCATCGAGCATAACCCCTCCTATAAAAAAGATTATAGCTTCTGTGCCAAGACCAACTCCCAAAACTAGCCCCCCAGTAATGGGACCAATCTCTAAGTGAAGAATTTTAAATAATGCTCCAAGAATTACAACAGCTCCTCCAATCTGAAATAGCATGTGCATCATTATTTTTCTTTTAAACCGAGCTTTTAGTTTTTTTGCATCCATATCTAAGTGTATTTAATTTAATTAAAAGTAATATTTTTTTATTTAATCTTATCTAATTTTAACTTTTTCAGAGCCTAAATAATCTTGAACAGTTCTAAACCCAATATAACTTCTAGCGGAATCAGAATATTCATAATCTCTTGAACTTACTCTTAAATAATAAGCCACGTCTTTCCATGATCCTCCACGAACTACTTTTCTTGTTTCTTCTAATAAAGATAAATTTGGATTGAGTGATGCGACATACTCATATGCTCCAGGGTCATATGAAGACCCAGTCCACTCGGCAACATTACCCGCCATATTATACAAATTAAAGTCATTCGCTAGGTAAGACTTAGCCTCAACCGTGTACATTGCTTGGTCTGAAGAATAGTCTCCTCGAAGAGGTTTAAAGTTTGCTAAGAAACAACCACGATCATTTAATAAATACGGAGCTCCCCACGGATATGTTCCCGAAGGAATTCCTCCACGAGCAGCATATTCCCACTCGGCTTCTGTTGGTAGTCTAAAATTATTAACTAAAGGCTTACTATTTTCTCTTTGCTTGGAGTTTTTATAATTAGTTCTCCAAACACAAAATGCAATTGCTTGACTCCAAGAAATCCCTACAACCGGATAATCCTGAAAAGCTGGATGCGAAAAATAATCATTATGCATAGGCTCATTATAAGAATAATTGAAATCTTTAATCCATACAGTTGTATCAGGATATATTTCAAGAGCTTCTTTTTTGATAAAAGGTAGCCTATCGGTTTTTAAAGGGTTGCTTTTTGAGGCTTTCGCAGCATTTTCTGCATCGAACCATTTATACTTATATTTTAATTTGCTAACATCTAGCTTCATTTCGCCATTATACCATACTTCTGGAGGTAGATATAAACTATCCATAACTTCAATATAGTCTAACCCTTCGTAATCTTCGGGGGTCCACTCTATCTCTTCATCCCAATTTAGAGGTCGCCCAGCATAAGGGTCATCTTCATCACCACTATAATAATTATCCCTCATATATTTCTGAAACTCAGAAATCCTTGTAGTATCTGCATCAGCAAAAACATAATCGGCAACTCCCCCGCCTACACCATCAGTAACATCGACTTCTTCAGCTTTACGCGCTAATAATGAAAGGGCTACAGAATCTCTAACCCAATACACAAATTGACGATACTCGCTATTTGTAATTTCTGTTTCATCCATATAGAATGAACGTACCGATACTGTTTTGGCTTGGGCATTTTGAAGTTGAGCTAAATCATCATCAGCCTTACCCATTATAAATGCGCCCCCATCAATGAGGGTCATCCCATAAGGTTTCTCTGGAAACCATTTCTTTTGCTTTACGCCTATCAACTCTCCCTTTTTATTACCTCCACAACTTATAAGAAGTAATAGAAATAATATAGGGGCAATTAAATTAAATATTCTTTTCATAAAGAGATTACTCTTTTTTCCCTTATAATTTTTTTTAAAGATAGTACTATAATATTAAATATTAAAACATTAAAATTAATTGCCTACTTTCTTTTGGTATTTTTCCACCATCTATCCGGTAAATTATCGTTACACGCATCCAGATAATCTTGGTGAGTGCATGATAATAACGCATTACTTTGCAGTTTATTATTTAAATAATTCTTATTTTCTATTTCAAGCCACCATCTATCACTCTTTTCACTCTGATAAAATATTAATTCTCTCCCCGACATTTGCACGGTATATTTCTTAAAACCTTGACTTGTAAGCACTGGATATTCATTAAATCGACAGTTAATACCCTCAATAAAATACCATATAATTTGAGCTAACAATTTATGGAAAAGAGTATTATTTGGAAGCTCAAAAAAACCTGCTAAGCTTAATTTATCACTAATACCAGCATACCTAGATAAAGCACATATAGTACGGCTATCAATTCCATTAGGAGATCCATTCAAAAAAGTTCCATCCGAAGAGTTACGTAAGCATTTCATGTCAAAACTAGCAATATTAGCCTCTCTAAATACAGGTTCTGTTATTTTTACACCATCAAGAACTTTTGCTAATCGAATAGAATCAAAAAATAAAGTTTCCATTAAATCTAATTCTTCTTGAGCAATAAGATACGACTGATATCCAATACACGTATAATTATATAAATAGTTAGGGCTTTCCATAATAAGCTTATTCATATAAGACTTATTAGAAATTAACTCCTCGTCCTGTGAAAAATCAAATTGATTGTCAACAGAAACAATATTAACCCATTGTTTTGAAATTTTAAATGAACGATATGCAGCTATTGTTATATCTTGAGTGCCACCTATTAATATAGTAATTATGTTAATTTGCTGTAGGTATTCGCAAATTTTTTCAATAGCAAAATAGGTGTCTTTTGGAGTTTCTCCATTAGGCAGGTCTCCTAAATCGGCTATGTTTAGTTCCCATTTACCAGAATATAATTGATAAAATTGTGTCCTAAATTCATCAACATTATAAGGTTCTATATGAGACGCATCGTTTCTGTTTTCAGAAACTCCAAAGAACGCAATTCGAACTTCGTTTAGCTCTGGAAAACCAAGTTGTTTAGAATGAATTTTGATTTTTCTCCCTAAAATTTGTTTTGGAAATTTATTAACTGTCTCTAAGACAGTCTCATTAACAGGAGTGAAAAAATCTAAAACCATTTTTATTTTTTCTTCTTTGCCGTTTTAGGTTTTTTCTTTTTGGGAGTTTTTGCCTCAATCTTCTCTTTAGCTTCTTCCAATGTTATTTTAGATGCATCAACGGTTTTAGGTAATTCTATTTTTATTTTCCCTTTAATAATATTAGTTCTTCCCCATCGTGCTTTTTCAACTCGAATTCCTTCTTCTTTCCAATCAAAAATTATTTTATCGGCTTCTTTTTGAATTTTATCTTTAATAAGGGTTTCAATGTCAGAATCACTCAGTGCATCAAAGTCATACTTTTTATTTACATTAATAAACATCCCGTTCCATTTGATAAAAGGACCAAATCTTCCGCTACCTTTTGTTACAGGTAATGATTCGTAAGTATAAATAGGTGCGTCAATTTTTTTCTTTTCCTCAATAAGTCTAATAGCTAATTCTTGGTCAACTTTCAAAGGGTCTATATCTTTTGGTAAAGAAATATATTTATCCCCAAATTTAATATAAGGTCCAAATCGACCGTTGTTTGTAGATACTTCCTCACCTTCATAGTCCTTTAAACGCTTAGGCAATTTAAACAACTCTAAGGCTTCCTCAAGGGTTATTGTGTCTAATTGTTGTTGCGGATTAAGGCTTGCGTATATAGGTTTCTCTTCGTCGTCAGAATTTCCAATTTGAGCAATTGGACCAAATTTACCAAGACGAACTTTTATTTCTCTTCCTGTTTTTTCATCGACACCTAAACTACGTTCTCCTGAACTACGTTCCGCTTCTTCTTGGGCATGAACTATAGTTTTATGGAAACTCTTGTAAAACTGCTTTATCATTTTTACCCAATCTATATTTCCTTCTGCAATTGTGTCAAAATCTTTTTCAACTTGAGCAGTGAAATTATAGTCAAGAATATTTTCAAAATAATTAATCAGAAAATCGTTGACAATCATTCCAATATCTGTCGGAATTAGTTTTCTCTTATCTGAGCCTACGGTTTCGGTTAATGTGTTACTTTCTATTTTATCATTCTTTAAAAAGAATTGCTCGTAACTACGTTGCACGCCTTCGGAAGTCCCTTTAGTAACATAACCTCTGTTTTGAATAGTAGAAATAGTAGGTGCATAAGTCGAAGGTCTTCCAATACCTAGCTCTTCAAGTTTTTTCACCAAAGCAGCTTCAGAGTATCGATATGGAGGTTTCGAAAATCGCTGTGTGGAAGTTAATGTCTTTAACGCTACGGTATCACCTTGGTTTATAGAAGGAAGTATTTCTTTAACCTCATCGTCCTCATCGTCAACACCTTCGAGATATACTTTCAAAAACCCTTCGAATTTAATTACTTCTCCGTGTGCAATAAACACTTGATTATGATTTGAAGTGCTAATTTTAAGTTGCGTTCTCTCAAGCCTAGCATCGCTCATTTGTGAGGCTATAGTACGTTTCCAAATAAGTTCGTATAAACGCATTTGGTCATAGTCTCCTGTTATTTTTGCCTTTGTTAAATCTGTTGGTCGTATTGCTTCATGAGCTTCTTGAGCACCTTTACTTTTTGTCGTAAAATTGCGTGCTTGACAATATTCTTCCCCATACATTGATTTTATAGTTGACAATGCCGCTGTTTGCGCTTCTTTAGATAAATTAACGCTATCTGTTCTCATATAAGTAATTAACCCTGCTTCGTACAAGCGTTGAGCAAGTGTCATTGTTTTACTTACTGAGAAATATAATTTTCTTGAAGCTTCTTGTTGTAAGAGTGATGTAGTAAAAGGAGATGCAGGGTTTTTCTTAGCTGGTTTTGTGTCTTTAGAAAGAATAGAAAAATTTGCATTTATGTTTTTAAGAAGAAATTTTTTAACTTCATCTGGGTGACTAAAAATAGTGTCGAGTGCGGTTCTTATTGGTTTCCCTTGTGTAGATAAAAATTCTGCTTGTGTTTTATATGTTTCTTTTGGTTTAAAGGCTTTTACCTCGCGCTCGCGTTCTACAATTAAACGTACGGAAACCGATTGTACTCGACCTGCTGAAAGCCCAGGTTTAATTTTTTTCCATAACACAGGAGATAATTCATAACCCACTAGGCGGTCTAAAACGCGACGAGCTTGTTGAGCATTTACAAGGTTATAGTCTAATTTTCTAGGTTGACTAATGGCTTTAAGAATAGCACTTTTAGTTATCTCATGAAATACAATACGTTTAGTATTGTTGTCATCGAGTTTCAACGTTTGTGCTAAGTGCCATGCAATGGCTTCTCCTTCGCGGTCTTCGTCACTTGCTAGCCAAACCGTTTCCGATTTTTTTACTAAACTCTTTAACGTATTTATTACATCTTTCTTATCGGGAGAAACAATATATTTTGGCTTAAAGTCGCCTTCCACATCAACTCCAAGTTCTTTGGAAGGTAAGTCAGAAACATGACCAAAACTAGAGGCAACTTTAAAATCTTTCCCTAAAAACTTTTCAATCGTTTTTGCCTTAGCTGGGGACTCAACAATAACCAGATTTTTTGCCATATCTCACTTTTTCTGATTGCAAAAGTAGTTCGATTTTTTAGGTTTCAAAAATAAAGTTGATTTTTTTAAAACGCCTAAACTCAAGTTACAAAGACAACTTATAACGTAATCTTATAAAATAACCTAGTGTATATTTAGATTAAGTTAGTGCTAATTCTATTGACAACCTATTGAATAAAAACAACGTTTGGGCATTAAATTATAACACATACAGTGATTTAAAAAAAATTCTAATAACTTAACCTAAAAATAGTTAAGCATAAATTAATACATCTATAAAATTATTAGTGTGCAAAAGAAAATGGTTTCAATTAAACGTATAATTGTTTAATCGTTTGACCTAATGTTTTTTATAAATGCACAACGGATTAACTAAGGTTAAAGAATAAAAATATTTTTTTATTACATTTGAAAGAAACAGAGCTTAGATATAATTATCAAAACAATAGTGTTAGTCAACATTGCTGAAAGACATTAGAGTTGAACCCTTAATCTAATAATTACACCCCTAAACACTTAATTATGAAATTTTTATATTCCTTTTTAATATCGTGTATTGTGTTCTCTTTGAATGCACAAAACGAAACAAATAGTGCCTCAAGAGTTGAAAACTTACTTTTTGAAAATATTGGTCCAAAAGTGATGAGCGGAAGGGTCGTTGCTTTAGCAGTAAACCCTAGTGACCCTACAGAGTTTTATGTAGCTTATGCCTCTGGGGGCGTTTGGCACACTAAAGACAATGGCATTAGCTTTACCCCAATAACCGAAAATGCTCCAACTCAGAATATTGGTGAGATTACTATGCATTGGGCAACAAGAACCCTTTGGGTAGGAACGGGCGAAAATAACGCTTCGCGTTCTTCTTATGCTGGAATTGGTATGCTAAAAACTTCGGACAACGGTAAAACATGGGAACATAAAGGGCTAAGTGACAGCCATCATATCGGGAAAATATTAATTAATCCCGAAAATCCTAACCAAATAATAGTAGGGGTAACGGGACATCTGTACACCCCTAACGAAGAGCGCGGCATTTATCGTTCCGAAGATGGTGGAGACACATGGGAACAAACCTTGTATATAAACGATACTTCAGGAATTATTGATATGGCGGTTGTGCCTAATAATTTTAATATTCAATATGCAACATCTTGGGAAAAAGATAGAAAAGCGTGGCATTTCTCGGGTAATGGTGAAAGTTCTGGAATTTATAAAAGTACAGATGCTGGAAAAACTTGGAACCTAATCTCTACTTCTGAAAGTGGATTTCCTACTGGAGAAGGAGTTGGTCGAATTGGTTTAGCAGTATATGATGAAAACACGGTTTATGCTATTCATGACTCTCAATTTAGACGCCCAAAAGAAGAAAAAGAAAAAAGCGAAGGGTTAGTCAAAGATGATTTTAAAACTATGAGTAAAGAATCGTTCTTGGCTTTAGATAATAAAAAACTAAACACCTTTTTAAAAGGTAATAGATTTCATAAAAAATACAATGCAGAAAACGTTAAAAGTAGTGTGCGCAAGGGATCGGTAGTACCTAAAGATTTAGCTACCTATTTAGAGAACGCAAACACACTATTATTTGATACGCCTGTAGTTGGTGCTGAAGTTTATAAAAGTATCGATGGTGGAGTCTCATGGGCAAAAACACACACAGATTATATTGATGATTTATACTATAGTTATGGCTATTATTTTGGGCATATTCATGTAGCTCCAAAAAATGCAGATAAAATTTATATCTACGGAGTGCCTATTTTAACTTCGGATGACGGAGGTGCTAGTTTCAAAGCAATTGGCAAACCAAATGTTCATGCAGACCACCATGCGCTTTGGATTAACCCAGATAGACCAGGACACCTTATTGATGGTAATGATGGAGGCGTTAACATTACCTATAACGATGGTGCAAATTGGATGAAAAATAATTCGCCTGCAGTAGGACAATTTTATGCTATAAATGTTGATAACGAAACCCCTTATAATGTATATGGTGGGCTTCAAGATAATGGTGTGTGGAAAGGTGCTCACAATGCAAAAGATAATGAACGTTGGCATTCTACAGGGCATAACCCTTGGAAATCAATTATGGGTGGCGATGGAATGCAAGTTCAAATTGATAGTCGAAACAGTAATATTGTATATACAGGCTATCAGTTTGGTAATTATTTTCGATTGGATTTAGCGCACAAAAAAAGAACTCATATTCAACCAAAACACGAACTAGGAGAAGCCCCATATCGTTTTAATTGGCAAACGCCTATTTTACTTTCTCATCACAATCAAGATGTGCTTTACTTTGGGAGTAATAAATTACACCGCTCTTTAGACCAAGGAACCCAGTGGGAAACTATTTCTAAAGATTTAACACAAGGAGGAAGAAAAGGTAATGTTGCTTTTGGCACCTTAACAACTATATCCGAATCGCCATTCAAATTTGGGTTTTTATATACAGGAAGTGATGATGGATATATATATCGCATAGAAAACGGAGGAGGTAATTCGGTAAGAGTCTCCAATGATTTACCTCAAAATTTATGGGTCAGCCGTGTAGTTGCTTCAAAGCACCAAAAAGAACGCGTTTATACAACCTTAAACGGATATAGAAACGATGATTTTAAACCTTATGTTTATGTGAGTGAAAATAAAGGAGACACATGGACATCTATTTCACAAGGTTTGCCCAATAGTCCTGTTAATGTTATTTGCGAAGACCCTAATAATGAAGATGTTTTATATTTGGGTAACGACCAAGGGGTTTATGTGTCTTTTGACAGAGGCAAACAATGGGACGCTTTCAAAAACGGTTTAACTACTGCGGCAGTTCATGACCTTGTCGTTCAACCCAATGCAAACCACCTACTAGTAGGAACACACGGGCGGTCTATTTATAAAGCAGATATAAACCCACTAAAAAATGTAACTCCAAATTTTTTAAAACAAGAACTCGTTTTGTTAGAACCAAAAGAAGTTAAACATTCTAAACAATGGGGTAATAGTTATTCTAAATGGAGAGATGCTTTTGAGCCTGAGACAACCTTTGTGGCTTTTACTTCAACCCCTGGGGAATATAAAATGTATATTAAAGACTCTAAAGGTGTTACGTTATATACTAAAAAAGGGATGTTAAATTATGGCTTTAATTTTATAAAATATACACTCGAAAAAAACGCAAGTACTGCTAAATCTAATAAAAAGAAGCCTTCAAAACCTGCTATGAATGGGAAACACTACCTCAATAAAGGGAGCTATACCGTTGAACTTGTCAAAGGAACCGCTAAACATAAAAAAGAACTTCAAATTAAATAAACACATAGCTTATAAATCAACCTTTTTATGTCTTGCATTCTTTTTAGGGGTGTTCCATTTTGGTTTTACACAATCTAAAACCAAAAAAGATAGTCTATGGTCTAACAAAGGAAAGGTAGCTGTTTTAATAAATCAGGCATCTTTTGGCAACTGGCTTGGCGGAGGAACTAATAATATTAATGGTATTCTAAGTTTAGATTATACCTTCCGTTTTAAAAATGATAATTTAGATTGGACAACCAATGTTGATACTGCATTAGGCTATACCAAAACACAGGCATCAGCGTTTAGCAAAAAAACCGATGACCGTATAGAAATTAATTCTGTTTTGGTTCGTGTAGGAAAAAAATCGTGGGGGTTTTCTACGTCTTTTAATCTAAAATCGCAATGGATTGAAGGTTACAAATATTCTGATGACCCAGATGGCGTAGAAAACCGAATGTTAACTACCGATTTTTTATCTCCTTTATATCTACGATTTGGTTTAGGTTTTGCTTATAAAAAAGATAAAATTATTAACCTACAAATTGAGCCAATTACAGGACGTTTAATTTATGTAGCTTCAAAATTTACAAGAGATTTACCAAGCGATGAAACTTATTTTGGAGTTAGCCCAGGCAGACAAACCCGATGGGAATTAAATTGTTCTTTAGCTGCTCAAACCGAGTGGACACTATTTACTAATGTTGTATTAAAAAACAGATTAGTTTTAATTTCAAACTACCTCGAAGACTTTACTAATGTAGACTTAGATTATATTGTAAAGCTAGATATGAAAATTAATAATTTTATGTCTGCCGCCTTAGAAACTCAATTAGTTTATGATGATAACGCCCTTTCTCGTTTACAATCGAGACAAATATTTGGGGTTAGTGTCGGCTTTTCTTTTTGAAAAATAGTTAATTTTTTCTTAAATACAATTGAAATTATTTTTATCTTGACGGAAAATAATCTTAAAAATCGATAAGCAAAATGATTAAATCTTCTTTAGCCCGTAAGTACGCTATGGCGCTTTCAGGTTTATTTCTTGTATTCTTTTTATTACAGCATTTTACAATAAACCTTACTTCTGTTATTAGTGAATCTCTTTTTAATGAAATTTCTCACTTTATGGGAAATAACTTTTTGGTTCAAGTCATTCTACAACCCGTACTTATTTTTGGGGTGATTTTTCACTTTATTATGGGTTTCGTCTTAGAAATTAAAAATAGAATGTCTCGGGCTCAAAATTATTCTACAACCAATGGAGCAGCAAATTCAAGCTGGATGTCGCGAAACATGATTTGGTCTGGAGCTGTAATACTTTCTTTTTTGGTATTACACTTTATAGATTTTTGGTTTCCCGAAATTAATTATAAATATATAGAACAATTACCTGCTAACCCCGACCGTTATTATGAAGAAACAGTTCATAAATTTGTTAACCCTGTTCGAGTAATACTATATGTAGTATCATTTATCTTTTTGATGCTTCATTTACTTCATGGGTTTAGTTCTTCTTTCCAGTCAGTTGGGTTTAACAACAAATACTCAAGAGGATTAAAAACATTTACAACTGCTTTTTCAGTTCTAGTCCCACTTGGGTTTATTTTCATCGCAATATTCCATTATTTAAACGCATAGACTTATGGCAAATAGTTTAAACTCTAAAATACCCGAAGGTCCATTAGAAGAGAAATGGGCTAACCATAAAAGTCATATTGACTTAGTAAGTCCTGCTAACAAACGTCTCATTGATGTTATTGTAGTAGGTACAGGATTAGCTGGAGGTTCAGCTGCAGCTACCTTAGCTGAATTGGGCTATAATGTTAAGGCATTTTGCTTTCAAGATTCTCCAAGGAGAGCGCATTCAATTGCAGCCCAAGGAGGAATTAATGCCGCCAAAAACTATCAAGGTGATGGCGATTCTACATATCGTCTTTTTTATGATACTGTTAAAGGGGGTGATTATCGTTCAAGAGAAGCAAACGTATATCGATTAGCTGAAGTTTCGGCTGATATTATTGACCAGTGTGTAGCACAAGGCGTACCTTTTGCTCGAGATTACGGAGGGCTTTTAGATAATCGTTCTTTTGGAGGCGTATTAGTCTCTCGAACCTTTTATGCAAAAGGACAAACAGGTCAGCAATTACTTTTAGGTGCATACTCAGCAATGAACAGGCAAATTGGTCGTGGAAAAATTGAAATGTACAATCGACATGAAATGATGGATTTAGTTTTAGTTGATGGAAAGGCTCGCGGTATTATTGCTCGAAATTTAATTACTGGAGAAGTTGAACGACACGGGGCTCATGCCGTTGTAATCGCATCGGGTGGATATGGAAATGTATTTTTCCTTTCGACTAACGCTATGGGCAGTAATGTCTCTGCAAGTTGGAAAATTCATCAAAAAGGAGCCTATTTTGCAAATCCGTGTTTTACTCAAATTCACCCAACGTGTATCCCTGTTTCAGGAGAAGACCAATCGAAATTAACTTTAATGTCAGAGTCGCTTCGAAATGATGGTCGTATTTGGGTTCCCAAAAACATGGACGATGTTCATGCAATAAGAGAAGGAAAACTAAAACCAATTGACCTTAAAGAAGAAGACCGAGACTATTACCTAGAACGGCGCTACCCTGCCTTTGGTAATTTAGTCCCTCGCGATGTTGCCTCTAGAGCTGCTAAAGAACGTTGCGATGCTGGTTACGGAGTTAATAAAACTGGAGAAGCAGTATATCTTGACTTTACGGCAGCTATTAATCGTTATGGAAAAGAAGAAGCACATGTAAAAGGATTAAATGAAAACGATGCTGCGTTGGTTAAAAAATTAGGTCAAGAAATAATTCGAGCTAAGTATGGAAATTTATTCCAGATGTACGAAAAAATTGTAGACCAAAACCCGTATGAAACCCCTATGATGATTTATCCTGCGGTACACTATACTATGGGTGGTATTTGGGTTGACTATAATTTAATGACTACTATACCTGGTTGCTACGCTATTGGAGAAGCTAACTTCTCTGACCACGGAGCAAACAGACTAGGAGCCTCGGCATTAATGCAAGGACTAGCAGATGGTTATTTTGTGTTACCTTATACTATTGGAGACTATTTAGCAAAAGATATTCGTACAGGTGCTATATCAACCGACACCCCTGAATTTGAAGAAGCTGAAAAAAATGTGACAGATAGAATCAATTTTTTCTTAAATAATAAAGGCAAGCATTCTGTAGATTATTACCACAAAAAACTAGGTAAAATTATGTGGGATAAATGTGGAATGTCTCGAAATGCTAAAGACCTAAAAGACGCAATGACTGAAATTAAAGAGTTGAGAGAAGACTTTTATAAAAATGTCATTGTTCCTGGGACTTCATCAGAATTTAATGAACAATTAGCCAAAGCGGGACGAGTAGCAGATTTTCTAGAATTAGGAGAATTATTTGCTAAAGATGCTTTGGAGCGTACAGAATCTTGTGGAGGACATTTCCGCGAAGAATCGCAAACCCCAGAAGGAGAAGCAATGAGAGATGATAAAAACTTTACGTTCGTTTCTGCATGGGAATACAAAGGAGAACCTGGCAAAGCTGTTCTTCATAAAGAAGAACTGAAATATGAGGAAATCGAAGTAAAAACACGTTCATATAAATAATTATAACTATGGATTTGACTTTAAAAATTTGGAGACAAAAAAGCGCATCATCAAAAGGCAAAATGGTTGCCTACCCTATTAAAAACGTATCTCCCGATATGTCTTTTTTAGAAATGATGGATGTTTTAAACGAGCAACTAATAAACGATGGTATTGAGCCTGTGGCTTTTGATCACGATTGTAGAGAAGGTATTTGCGGTATGTGTTCTATGTATATCAACGGAGAAGCACATGGCCCCGACCGATTAATTACTACGTGCCAATTACATATGCGTAAATTTAAAGATGGGGAAACTATTACTATAGAACCTTTTAGGGCAAATGCATTCCCAGTAGTAAAAGACTTAGTCGTAGATAGATCGTCATTTGACAGAATTCAACATGCAGGCGGTTTTGTAAGTGTTAATACCTCGGGTAATACTCAAGATGCAAACGCTATTCCTATAAATAAACACGATGCTGATATTGCTTTCGATGCAGCAACCTGTATTGGTTGTGGTGCTTGTGTGGCAAGCTGTAAAAATGCGTCTGCAATGTTATTTGTTTCGGCTAAAGTTTCTCAATATGCCTTGCTACCACAAGGAAAAGTAGAAGCTACTGATCGTGTATTGAATATGGTAAAACAAATGGACGAAGAAGGCTTTGGAAACTGTACCAACACTGGAGCGTGTGAGGTAGAATGCCCCAAAGGAATTTCTTTAGATAATATCGCTCGCATGAACAGAGAATATCTTTCGGCTAGCATAAAAAAATAATACTTAAATAAAATTTTGTTCACCTTATATAAGGCGAACATTTTTGTTATAGATTATTCATATTGTTTATAAATATTCGCCTATTGATTTCCTAACAATATCATTTGTTTAACCTGTATAGTTTTTTTTTATTTCTTTTCAGAGATAGAATATGTGTGTTGCCAAATATCTATAAAAGTTTAAAAAAGACGTTATTATAATCTTTTACTTAACTTTATAGCTCAAATCTATATAGATATAATATATAATGAAAACCGCTCAATTCAATAGTCCTTTAGGCTTTATCGAAATATGTGGAGACCATAAAGGAGTACAATCTATTAGAATTGATAAAAATCAGGTTAAAGAAGCTAATACTATTCCAGATGTGTTAAAAAATAGTGTTACTCAAATACAAGAATATTTATCTGGTGAGCGTACAGAGTTCAATTTTTTAATAAATGCTAAAGGCACAGAATTTCAGCATAAAATTTGGAAAATCCTCAATACAATCCCTTATGGAAAAACTACTACCTATCTAAAAATTGCTCAAGAATATGGCGACACTAAAGCCATTAGAGCAGTGGGAGCAGCTATTGGAAAAAACCCTATATTAATAGCTATTCCTTGTCATAGGGTAATTGGAAGTAATGGCTCGCTTGTTGGCTTTGCCTCAGGAATAGATAAAAAAAAGTGGTTACTTCAAAAAGAAGGAGTTCTTACTCAAATAGAAGCTCAATTTTAAAAAATAAATTAGAATACATATTATTATGAAAAAACTATTACAGTATATATTGGGTCTTCTTATTTTATCATTTTCTTTATTATATATTAGTTCTTATAGTTATATAATCCCTGGTTTAATAAAAATATATGGGACAGGACATACAACAGCATATTTAGACGATTATAAGGTCTTTGATAATAAAACTGTAAAGGCATCTTCAGAACCACAGAAATGGCCCAAGCACAAAGACTATAATACTCTTATCCCTACAGAACGACTATTAAAAGCCCATGAACAATATAAAAGTGTAGCCTACTTAATTATCAAAAACGATAGTATTATCTATGAAAATTACTATGACGGATATTCTGAAACTTCAAAAAGCAATTCGTTTTCAATGGCAAAAAGTATGATTTCTGCTATGCTAGGCAAGGCGATTGAACAAGGTAAAATAAAAGGTCTTGATCAAAAAGTAGGCGATTTTTTTAAAGAATTTGAAAGAGGAAACGCCGCTGATTTAACTGTCGGCGATTTAGCAAGTATGGCTTCAGGTTTAGATTGGGTAGAACAATACTATAACCCACTAAATGTTACCACGCAATCTTATTTTACTGACAACTTAGATAAGCTACTTCGCAATCGAAAAATAATAGGAACCCCTGGTCAAGAATATTTATATTTAAGTGGAAACACACAGCTTTTAGGAATGGTTATCAAAAAAGCTGTTGGAATGAATTTAAGCACTTATTTTTCAAAATATTTTTGGCAACCTATGGGTGCTATTGAGGATGCTTTATGGCAAATAGATAGCAAAGAGAATGGGATGGAAAAGGCTTTTTGTTGCTTTGCCTCAAATGCAAAAGATTTTGCGCGCTTTGGAAAACTTTATAAAAACCATGGAAAATGGAATGGGAAACAAATTATCGATTCGAGTTATGTGGCTTTAAGCACACGCCCTCGTTTTGAAAAAAGCCCTGAGTACGGTTACGGATGGTGGTTATCGAAAATAGATGATAAACCACTATTTGCTATGCGAGGTCATTTAGGTCAATATGTTATTGTTGTTCCAGAAGATGATATTATTGTTGTTCGACTAGGACATTTTACCCAAAAGGATAGTACTGACAAACCATTTCCAGATATTTTTTATTTATACCTAGAAGAAGCCTATCAAATGCTTAATGATGCTAAACAAAATTAATTTATCGAATATTCTATTTTTAGATATCGAAACTATACCCGAAGAGAATCATTTTGATAAACTAACTCCATACCGAAAAGAACTTTGGGCAGAAAAATCTGCCTATCAAAGAAAAGAAGAAGATACACCAGAAAGCTTTTATTCTCGAGCTGGCATTTGGGCAGAATTTGGAAAAATAGTATGCATCTCTGTTGGCTATTTCAATTTACAGCACACAAACCGTAATTTTAGAATTAAGACATTTTATGGAGAAGAGGTGCAACTTTTAAAAGATTTTAAACAACTTCTTGAGTCTCATTTTAATTTACAATCACACGTGCTTTGCGCCCATAACGGAAAAGAATTTGACTTCCCTTATATTGCCCGAAGAATGATTATTAATCAAATAAGCCTGCCTAAAAGTTTAAATCTTTTTGGAAAAAAACCATGGGAAGTTCCACATATAGATACTATGCATTTGTGGCGGTTTGGCGATTTTAAACATTATACTTCGTTAAAGCTATTAGCAGAAATATTAGGCATTCCTTCGCCCAAAGACGATATTGATGGTAGTATGGTTGCAGAGGTTTTTTACTCAAAAGATGGTATAGACCGTATTGTGTCTTATTGTGAAAAAGATGTGGTAACAATTGCACAAATAATTTTACGATTTCGGAATGAGCCTTTGTTAGAACCTGATGAAATTGCAATATTAAAATAAATGAAACTACTTTTTCTTTATCTTAAGTTTTAAAATTAGACTAAAGTTAATTTTGAGTGTCTCTTAATGATTATTATTTTTACATTAAACTATTTAAAATGAAGTTGAAAATTTCTCAAAAGGATAATTTCGAAGGAAACTTTGGTTATGTATACCGTTCTTCTGCAATATTTTATTATCGCCAAAGTGAATCTTTTAAAACTACTATTAGCCTAATGGACTATTGGAGTTTAAAAAGACAAATAAATGTAATGCTTATTTTTTCGTTAAGAGATATGGACGGAAATCTCATAGAGAGAGAGAGAGTATCTTTTGAAAACAATAAAGTAATCAATTACGATAAATACTCAGGTACATCTTATGAAGGTTCAATAGAAATAGAAGTTTTTGCCTCTGAAAATATGGTAATCCCATATTCAGCAATAATGGCTGTATATGAAAGTAAGAATAGTATTAGTATGTGTCACTCATATACCAGGACTTACTCTCCTCATGAAATTGAAGAAAAAAGAACAGTTACAATAGGACGAGAAAGTTGTTGGACAGTTAGAGATAATAAAGAAACTAAATCATTCTGTATTTTTCATAATGGGCATGGTATTCAACCTCAACAACTAATAGAATTAGAAGTAACTAACCATGAAAATAAAAAATTGAAATTTAGCCATACTCTAAAAAGTTTACCTCCATATAGCTCTGTTAAATTAGCCCCCCAAGATATTATAGGTTCTGAATTAAATGAATTTCTAGATGATAAACCAGGGAATATGTCTATCAACTATAATTTAAACGCGTGTTTTACCAGAATGCTTGTAGGTAATGAAACCGAATCAGAATTTCAAGTAACGCATTCGAATTTTAATCTTAAAGAACATGAGACAGATAGCGCTGGAGAAGGAAAAGCTTATATGCATATCCCCTCAGTTGGGTTTAAAAACCACGAGATTATAATTTACCCTGATTCTCCATCAGGTAGTTATACTGTTAAAAAAAATGGTTTAAAGTTATTAGACTTTTCTAATTCTGAAAGAGTCTCAATCCCTGCTTCAGATGGATATATAAGTATTTCAGAATCTAAAGGAATTATTCCTTCTAGAGTAACAACGGGTTTAACTGCTATGCCTGCTACACATAATAAAGCTAAACTACCTTATGAATGTAATTTAGGAACAATTCATAAACTAGTACCCAAAAAAAGTACATTTTGGGGGTTAATATCGGTTGAGAAAAATTTAGAGAGTAGAATTTTTATTGTGCCTAATGAAAGTATTTATGATGAAAATTTAGATGAGTCCTTAACTATAAAATTATACTTTGAAAATACCGAAACTCCAATTATACGAAAACTAAATCGAGAAGAGTTAACTTCTGCAATATCTGGTTTATATTTTTCTGATCTTTTCCCTGAACTTAAACAAAATTCAAATGGAAGATTTGCTTGGTTTTATTTTAGAACCGAAAGCTATGGTGGATTTGTAACATACTCTACTATTGAATCTGAAAGTGGTTGTTTAACATTTGAACACTCATTTTAATTCTATAATTGTAACTATTAAAATAAGTGAAACGACTCTTTCTTTATCTTAAATTTTAAATTACCTTAAAGCTAATTTTGAGTATCTCTTAATGATTGCTATTTTTACATTAAACTATTTAAAATGAAGTTGAAAATTTCTCAAAAAGACAACTACGAAGGAAACTTTGGTTATGTATACCGTTCTTCTGCAATATTTTATTATCGCCAAAGTGAATTTTTTAAAACTACTATTAGCCTAATGGACTATTGGAGTTTTAAAAGACAAATAAATGTAATGCTTATCTTTTCATTAAGAGATATGGACGGAAATCTTATAAACAGAGAAAAAGTGTCTTTTGAAAACAGTAAAGTAATAAATTACCATAAATATTCAGGTACATCTTATGAAGGTTCAATAGAAGTAGAAGTTTTTGCCTCTGAAAATATGGTAATCCCATATGCAGCAATAATGGCTGTATATGAAAGTGAAAATAGTATTAGTATGTGTCACTCATATGCTAGAACTTACTCTCCTCATGAAATTGAAGAAAAAAGAACAGTTACAATAGGACGAGAAAGTTGTTGGACAGTTAGAGATAATAAAGAAACTAAATCATTCTGTATTTTTCATAATGGGCATGGTATTCAACCTCAACAAATAATAAAATTAGAAGTAACTAACCATGAAAATAAAAAACTGAAATTTAGCCATACTCTAAAAAGTTTACCTCCATATAGCTCTGTTAAATTAGCCCCCCAAGATATTATAGGTTCTGAATTAAATGAATTTCTAGATGGTAAACCAGGGAATATGTCTATCAACTATAATTTAAACGCGTGTTTCACCAGAATGCTTGTAGGTAATGAAACCGAATCAGAATTTCAAGTAACGCATTCGAATTTTAATCTTAAAGAACATGAGACAGATAGCGCTGGAGAAGGAAAAGCTTATATGCATATCCCCTCAGTTGGGTTTAAAAACCACGAGATTATAATTTACCCTGATTCTCCATCAGGTAGTTATACTGTTAAAAAAAATGGCTTGAAGTTATTAGACTTTTCTAATTCTGAAAGAGTCTCAATCCCTGCTTCAGATGGGTATATAAGTATTTCAGAATCTAAAGGAATTATTCCTTCTAGAGTAGTAACAGGTTTAACTGCTATGCCTGCTACACATAATAAAGCTAAACTACCTTATGAATGTAATTTAGGAACAATTCATAAATTAAGACCCAAAAAAAGTACATTTTGGGGGTTAATATCGGTTGAGAAAAATTTAGAGAGTAGAATTTTTATTGTGCCTAATGAAAGTATTTATGATAAAAATTTAGATGAGTCCTTAACTATAAAATTATACTTTGAAAATACCGAAACTCCAATTATACGAAAACTAAATCGAGAAGAGTTAAATTCTGCAATATCTGGTTTATATTTTTCTGACCTTTTCCCTGAACTTAAACAAAATTCAAATGGAAGATTTGCTTGGTTTTATTTTAGAACCGAAAGCTATGGTGGATTTATAACATACTCTACTATTGAATCTGAAAGTGGCTGTTTAACATTTGAACACTCGTTTTAATTCTATAGAGGCATAGGTATATTCCCGTTTTACCCAAAGACAATGTTGATGGTAGTGAATTGCAAGGTTTTTTTATTCAAAAAACACCGAGTTAAGAAAAATTCATCCCTTATAAAATCAAGGCGACGGATTTGGAATTCGATTATGAACTGCTTCAATCTCATTTAATACTTCTTCTGAAAGCGATATATCAATACTATCGATGTTTTCTTTTAGTTGCTCTAAAGTAGTCGCTCCAATAATATTAGAAGTTAAAAAAGGTCGCGTATTAACAAATGCCAAAGCCATTTGTGTAAGGCTTAACCCATTCTTTTCGGCAATTTTATAATATTCTTCTGTGGCTGCAATGGCTTCATTACTATTATAACGCGAATAGTTAGGGAATAAGGTTAAACGACCGTCTTTAGGGTTTTGCCCGTTTCTATATTTTCCTGTTAACCTTCCAAACCCTAGAGGAGAATACGCCAAGAGCCCTATATTTTCGCGCATACAAATTTCAGCATTTCCTATTTCAAAAAATCTTGTCAGCATCGAATAAGGATTTTGAACAGTAATCATTTTAGGTAGGTTCTTTTTAGAAAGTTCTAAATAACGCATAATTCCCCAAGGGTTTTCGTTAGATAAACCCACTTGTTTAATCTTACCTATTTTTACCAATTCATCTAAAACCTCTAAGACTTCTTCAAAATTTTCTTTCCACTCTTCACTTGAGTTATGAGTATATCCCCTTTGGCCAAAAAAATTTGTGTTGCGTTCTGGCCAATGTAGTTGATATAAATCAATATAATCTGTTTGCAAACGTTTTAATGAGCCGTCGAGAGCCTCTACAATGTTATGTTTATCGAAACTAATGTTTGGGCGAATATGAGCTGTATAAGCTCCTGGCCCGGCGGCTTTAGATGCGATTACAACTTTTGATCGATTTCCCGTTTTTTTAAACCAACTTCCTATAAAACGTTCTGTATTCCCTTGATTTTCTATTACTACTGGTACAGGATATAATTCGGCTGTGTCAAAAAAATTAACTCCGTGGTCTAAGGCAAAATCCATTTGTTCATGGGCTTCTGCTTCTGTGTTTTGATTGCCAAAAGTCATGGTACCTAAACAAATTTTACTAACCTTAATTTTAGTTCCTGGCAGTGTAGTGTATTTCATAATTATTCTAAGTCTTGTAAAAGTTTCTCTACTTCGTCAAATTTAGGTGATAGAATTACTTCAATTCGCCTGTTTTTTGCTCGTGCTTCCGAAGAGTCGTTAGGAGCAATTGGGCTAAATTCACTTCTCCCTGCCGCCGTAATATTTTGAGGAAGTACATTCTTGTTTTCTAACAATAACCGAACTATAGACGTAGCTCTTTTTGTAGAAAGATCCCAATTTCCTGTTAAGTTGCCTCCTCCAATATAAGGCTTGTTATCTGTATGTCCTTCAATTAAAATTGCAATATCTTCATTCTCTTCAAGAACATTCGAAAGCTGTTTTACTACCTCTTTACCTTCTACTCCAACTGCCCAACTGCCCGACTTAAACAACAATTTGTTTTCCATAGAAACATACACTTTGCCATCTCGTTTTTCGACAGTTAATCCTTTTCCTTCAAAATCTAATAGAGCTTTATTTAAAGATTTTTTAAGCTCATTTAAAAGTTCTTCTTTACTCAATACTATTTGTTCCAATTCATTTATCCTATCTATTTTCGAAGCAAGACTCTTTTGAAGAGAATCTAATTCTAAGTTTCCCTGAAACAATTCAGATTCTTTTATTTGAATTTCCTCTAATAAGCCTCTATTCTTTTCGATACCCTCTTGTAAAGCTTCGCTGCTATTTTGCTCCAAAGCAGTATAAGAATCTTGTAAGGTTTCTAAACTATTTTTTGTGGCTTCTAGTTCTTGTCCCTTTTTATTAAACCTATCCATCAATTCTCCATAATGATATCGAAGCGAATCGTAGCGTATTAGAAGTTCTGTGCTTTCTTTTTGTAACGCAGAGTTATCTAATTTAAGTTGAGCATAATTTCCTTCTATTGCTTTAAACGTTTTAGAAGACACACAACTCTCTAATATAGAAAACAGTAAAGTAAATAGGAATATCTTTCTCATATATGGTTATTTATTTTTATTAAAATCTAACTCAACCCCAATAGGACAATGATCAGAGTGATATGCTTCGGGTAAAATATATGCTCTCGAAATTTTATCTTTCAAAGGCGTGCTAACCATTGCATAATCAAGACGCCAACCTTTGTTATTTGCTCTTGAGTTAGCCCGATAACTCCACCAACTATATTGGTGAGGTTCGTCATTAATTTCTCTAAAAGAATCTACAAAACCTTGACTAAGAAACCTGTCCATCCAAGCACGTTCTTCGGGTAAAAAACCTGAAACATTTTTATTTCGAATTGGGTCATGAATGTCTTTTGCTTTATGACAAATATTATAATCACCACAAATTACAAGGTTCGGGATTTCTTTTTTTAGTGCGTCTAAATACGCACTAATTTGATCCATAAATTTAAACTTATATTCCAATCGGTCAATATTAGACCCCGAAGGTAAGTACATACTAACAACAGAACAATCATCGAAATCTGCTCTAATCACGCGTCCTTCAAAATCCATCTGTTCAATTCCTGTCCCATATTCAATATGATTAGGTTTTCGTTTGCATAAAATAGCTACTCCACTATATCCTTTTTTTTGAGCTGAAAACCAGTACGGAAAATAACCCGCTTCTTTAATAGCATCTACATCTATTTGCTCCTCGTTTGCTTTAGTTTCCTGAAGACAAAGTACATCTGGTTTTGTAGCGCTTAACCAAGTTATAAAGTCTTTTTTGAATGCAGCACGAATTCCATTAACGTTATAAGAAATGATTTTCATACGAGCTAAAATAGTCATTCTTATAACTTTATAAAACGTAAATTATAAATCTTTTATTAAAGCACATATTAAACGCTTTGCAACCAATTTCTAATATTTAGTTTATCCTCCAATAATCCTTCAATCTTAGTTATTGCAACGCGTTCTTGCTTCATACTATCCCTATCTCTCAAAGTTACTGTTTGGTCTTCTAACGTTTGATAGTCAACCGTAATGCAATAGGGGGTTCCAAGGGCATCTTGTCGCCGATATCGTCTTCCTACGGCATCTTTTTCGTCATAGACTGTCTCATAATTCCATTTTAAACTATCCATTATTTTTTTAGCAACATCAGGAAGCCCATCTTTTTTTACCAAAGGCAAAATTGCAGCTTTAGTTGGTGCTAATATCGAAGGCAATTTAAGTACTGTTCTACTACTTCCATCTTCTAAAGTTTCTTCTTGCAATGCCCATGAAAAAACAGCTAAAAACATACGATCTAAACCGATTGATGTTTCTACAACATAGGGTACATAGCTTTTGTTAAGTTCTGGGTCGAAATATTGTAATTTCTTGCCAGAGTATTCCTCATGGCTACTAAGGTCAAAATCTGTTCGCGAATGAATCCCTTCTAATTCTTTAAAACCAAATGGAAATTTAAACTCTATATCTGCTGCCGCATCTGCATAATGAGCCAATTTTTCGTGGTCATGAAAACGATAATTTTCTTCTCCCATCCCCAATGAAAGATGCCAATTTAGGCGTGTTTTTTTCCAATGATTGTACCATTTTTTTTGCGCCCCTGGTGGAATAAAAAATTGCATTTCCATTTGCTCAAATTCACGCATTCTAAAAATAAATTGTCGTGCTACAATTTCATTTCTAAATGCCTTTCCTATTTGGGCTATACCGAAAGGCACTTTCATACGTCCTGTTTTTTGAACATTCAAAAAATTAACAAAAATTCCTTGTGCCGTTTCTGGACGTAAATATAAATCCATTGTAGATTCGGCAGAGGCTCCCAATTTGGTGCCAAACATTAAATTAAATTGTTTTACTTCTGTCCAGTTTTTAGACCCCGATTCTGGGCAACCAATATCAAGCTCTTCTATTAATGCTTTTACATCTGACAAGTCTTCTTTTTCGAGTGACTTCCCTAATCGCTTAAGAGTTGATGTCACCTTTTCTTGATACCCTAAAACACGAGGGTTTGTGCTTTTAAATTCTTCTACATTGAACGCTTCGCCAAAACGCTTTGATGCCTTAACTATTTCTTTATTTATTTTTGCTTCAATCTTGGCACAATAATCTTCTACTAAAACATCTGCTCTATATCTTTTTTTAGAATCTTTATTATCTATTAGAGGATCATTGAACGCATCTACATGCCCTGAGGCTTTCCATGTGGTCGGGTGCATAAGAATTGCGGCATCAATTCCTACTATATTCTGATGTAAATGAACCATTGATTTCCACCAGTAGTCTTTTATGTTTTTTTTGAGTGCAACTCCATTTTGGGCATAATCATAAACGGCACTCAATCCGTCGTATACCTCGCTTGATGGAAATACGAAACCATACTCCTTAGCGTGTGAAATAATTTTTTTGAAATCTGTCATACTACAAAAATAATCCTTTTTCGTATTTTACAGAATTCTAACGTTGTTTTACATGAAAAACTTGATTAAAGGAATACATTCCGACTTTATAAACTTGTTTTTCCCTACGCAATGTTTAGGATGCAAAACGCCTTTAACGTCTCAAGAATCAAAAATTTGTGTTACTTGCCAATTAAATCTCCCTCTTACGTTCTTTCATCAAAAAAAAGAGAATCCATTATATCAAGTACTATCCGAACAATTAAAAATTGAAGAAGCCACCTCCCTTTGCTTTTTCCGAGAGAATGAAATTACAGAATCTTTAATTTATGAATTGAAATATAACCGCCAAGAACACCTAGGCACTTATTTTGGAAAATTACTAGGTCCTCTATTAGCTTCAACAAAGCGATACAAAAAGATTGATGCCGTGCTTCCGGTGCCTTTACATCCTAAACGAGAAAAGAAAAGAGGTTATAATCAAGTGTTTCTTTTCGGTAAAATTATTTCAAATTATCTTGATGTTCCTTTCGTTGAAGATGCTCTTCTAAGAGTTAAAAACACGCCTCAAATGGCAAAAACAAAGTCGAATAATCGTAAGCCTCTTTTAGAGGATGCTTTTTATTTTAATTCCAAAAGCTATTGCAATATTAAACATTGGCTTTTGGTCGATGACATAGTTACAACAGGAGCTACACTAGAAGCTTGTGGAAGCCTACTACTAGAAAATCCAAAAAATAGACTAAGCATTGCAACTATTGGATATAGAATTTAAACGATTTATCCGTTAATTTGCAGTAAACTTTCTTCCATGTGGAAAAACCTCATTTTTATTATTAGCATACTCTTTGTCTTGTCTATTACACATTGTGCTAGAAGAGGCACTCCGACTGGTGGCCCTAAAGACACTATACCTCCTGTATTGATTAATGCTTCGCCTCCACTAAATACTACAATGTTTAATGAAGAAAAAATATCTTTATCCTTCGACGAATATATTCAGTTAACCGATATCGAAAATCAGTTAATTATTTCGCCTCCTCTCGAACCCAAACAATATAGCATTTCACCTAAGGGTGTTGTGGCTAAAAAAATTGTTGTTAAACTTTTAGATACGCTAAAACCCAATATTACATATACATTTAACTTTGGTTCGTCTATCGTAGATTATAATGAAGGCAATGTGCTTAATTTTTTTAGTTATACATTTTCAACAGGTGCTTTAATTGATTCTTTACGCCTAGAAGGAGTTGTTAAAAACGCTTACGAACAAGAAGCAGACCGCTTTGTTTCAATTCATCTATATCCCGTTGATTCTATATTTTCCGATTCGACAATTTTCAAAGAGAAACCTTTTTATATAGCTAATACGGCGGACAGCACGTATTTTAAAATTGAAAATATAAGCCCTGGTACTTATGAGATGATTGCCATTAAAGATGTAGGAAAAAATTATCTGTTTGACCAAAATATTGATAAAATTGGATTTTTCGATGAACACATAGAACTCCCTAGAGATTCGATAAAATTTCCTGTTCTTTTTAAAGAAATTCCAAATTTTAGCTGGGCTATTCCCAAAATCCTTACAAATCGTCATGTGGTTTTTGGGTACTTTGGTGACCCTAGCGAAAAAACAATTGAATTGATAAGCGAAGTCCCCGAGGATTTCAAATATATGATTACAAAACATACCGAAAAAGACAGCTTAGATTTTTGGCTTTCTGGGTTAGAAAAAATTGACTCCCTAGTATTTAATTTGCAAGGAAAAGATTCTATTGAACGAAGAGTAGTTAAACCTACTCGAATAAAAAAAGATAGCTTAGAATTGGAGTTCTCTAAAAAAGGGTCGATAGATCTTTTAGACTCTTTATTCTTATATTCTTCGCTGCCCATTATAACACTCAACGATTCGCTAATTGAAATTACCGATATAGATACCATAGCAGTTCCTTTTGCCTCTCAAATAAGCCCTAATTTTAATAAAATTATTCTCGATTTTGAGAAGCTCCCAAATGATAATTATACAGTTAATGTATTTCCAAATGCTGTTATCGATTTTTGGGGCGATGCAAATAAAGATACGCTTTCGATTAAACTTTCTACAAAAAAAATAGAAGATTATGGCGTGATTATTTTAAGCATCGAAAAAGAAGAGGACTTCAATTACTTTATAGAACTTATTGATGAACAGCTAAATGTTGTCCGAAAAGCATTTAAAGCTGAAGGAGAACGCTATACTTTTAATTACCTAAACCCAGCCAAATATAAAATACGTTTAATAAAAGATATTAACGAAAATGGAAAATGGGATACTGGCAATTACCTTAAGAAAATTCAGCCCGAAGAAATAATTTATATGGAAGGTGAAATTGAGCTCCGTGCAAACTGGGATCAAAACGAGACGTTCATTATAAAGTAAATGTATCTCTATCGTTTAAAAAGTTTAATTTTTCTCTAATCTTATCTTGGTCTTTTTTAACAAGTGTTACTTGAATAACACCTTCTTTTTCTTTCAAAAAGCCTAGCGGGGCTCCTAAACAATCATATACTGCCGAATGCCCTGGGTAAACATTCTCTTTTGTATCGATTCCTACTCGATTTACACCAATAGTAAAGCTCATATTTTCAATTGCTCGTGCTTGTAGCAATGTGTCCCAAGCATTTATTCGGGGAGATGGCCAATTCGCTACATAGACCAACACATCATAATCTTCGGTGTTTCGAGACCACACAGGAAACCTAAGATCGTAACAAATACGCAAACAAATTTTCCAACCTTTAAATTGTATTATACCGCTATTCTGTCCCGTTTCATATACCTTATGTTCTCCTGCAAGCGTAAACGGATGTCGCTTATCATAAAAATGAATTTGCCCGTCGGGGTTAACCCATAAAAAGCGGTTATAAAACCGTCCTTCTTCCTCGATTACACAACTCCCTGCAATAGCAAATTGAGTGTTTTTCGCCCAATGCAACATCCATTGAATTGTGTCTCCATTCATTGGTTCTGCTACATTTTGAGGTCTCATTGTAAAGGCAGTAGAAAACATTTCTGGGAGAAAAACCACATCGGTTCCTTGCTGAAGTGTTTGTAAATACATTTCTATATTCTTACGATTACGCAAGGGTTGCTCCCATTCCAAATCAATTTGAATAACAGCTATATTTAATTTTGTTCCCATTTACATTGCTATTTTAAACTAAAAATACATAAAATTGAACGCTTTTTTTAAAAGTAAATAAAATAAACTATTTCTTTTATTTACTTTTAAAATTCATATTAAAACTAAGTTATGGCTAAAAAATATGTTATCGCTTTCGACCAAGGTACTACAAGTACTCGAACAATAGTATTTGACTTAAAAGGAAAAATCGTTGGTATTTCTCAAAAAGAACTTGTACAACACTATCCGCAATCGGGTTGGGTTGAACATGACGCAAATATGATTTATTTGGATCAAATGGAGACGTTTGAAAACGTAATGAAAGAAACAAATATTGACCCAAACGAAATTGCTTCTATAGGGATTACCAACCAACGAGAAACAACGGTTGTTTGGGATAACAATACCGGAGAACCTATTCACAAAGCCATCGTTTGGCTAGACAAACGCACGACTCCTATTTGCGATGATTTAAAAGCTCAAGGCTTAGAAGAGTATGTTAATGAAAACACAGGGCTTGTTATCGACTCCTATTTTTCGGGAACAAAAGTCAAATGGATTTTAGACAACGTTGCCGAGGCTCGACAAAAGGCTGAAAATGGAGATTTACGCTTCGGAACTATTGATAGCTGGTTAATCTATAAATTTACCAAAGGGCAAAAACACGTTACCGACCATAGTAACGCCTCTAGGACTATGATTTTTAATATTAAAACATTACAATGGGATAAAAAAATATTAGATGCATTGCAAATTCCAAACACTATGTTACCTCAGGTACAAGAGTCATCTTCTGACTTTGGTAGTTTAGATTTTAATGGCACCCAAATTCCTATTTATGGTGTAGCTGGAGATCAACAAGCCGCTCTATTTGGGCAAGGAGGACATAACACAGGCATAGCCAAAAACACCTATGGAACAGGATGTTTTTTATTGCTTAATATTGGTGATACACATTTGGTTTCTAAACGAGGTTTGTTAACCACGCTTTGCTGTAGCTTAGAAAATGAAAAACCAAATTATGCTCTCGAAGGAAGTATTTTTATCGGAGGGGCTTCTATTCAATGGTTACGCGATCAATTAAATTTAATTACACATGCATCCGAAACCGAGGCTATATGCCAGTCTATTCCTCCGCTAAAAGACCTCTATGTTGTTCCGGCTTTTGCAGGGCTAGGCGCGCCTTATTGGGATGCAAATGCCAAAGGCACCATTCAAGGAATTACCCTAGATATTGGGAAAAATGAAATTATAAAAGCTACAGTAGAAGCACTAGCCTACCAAACTAAAGATGTAATCAATGTTATGATTGAAGATAGTAAAACCAATATTGTATCTCTAAAAGTAGATGGAGGCGCCTCAGCTAATAATTATCTTATGCAATTTCAATCTGACATTTTAAATGTAACTGTAGATCGCCCCAAAATGCTAGAAGTTACTGCTTTGGGGGCGGCTTTCTTAGCCGGAATTAAAGCCAATGTTTGGAGTGTAGATGACATTGAAAAAGTACGTGCCTCTGACTATATGTTTACCCCAACTATGGATGAGGTAACACAACACAAAAAATATAACGGATGGCTAAATGCAGTTAAACGAACAAAATCAAAATAATGTAGCTAGTATTCCTGCAATTACTACTCCAAAAATAAAATAGAGTACAGAAACTATTAAAAGAAAAATAAGCGTTGCCTTAGCCCAATTCTTTTTACTTCTGTTTGTACCATCTGAAAATGCCCAAACTAATAGCATAATAAACCCTAATACAGGAATAGCAGTAATAAACATGGTAATCATCCAATCACCAACGGACATTTGTTTGTTTTGATCATTCATAACGTATTGTTTTTTTTTACTAATATAGAAATTTATATCCCCTGATACACCCGAACATAATCTATCTCCATAATGGCTTCTTGAAAACTCGAAGGTACTTGTCCTCCCAATGAACCTCCCACTGCAACATTTAAAAGTATATAATGTGGGTTTTTAAACGTCGCATTTCTCATTTCGATAACCAACATATCGTCCACATAGATTTTTAGGATTCCCGAATTCCAGATTAGCGAATACAAATGAAACTGCCCTATAAGGTTATCTACAATTTTATCTTTGGTGAACGATGCATATTTGGAGTCCGCTGGGGTTTGCCAATGAAACGTACCTAATACTCTATCGTTTTGATTGCCTCGTTTTTCCATAAGGTCAATTTCGCCACAAGCGGGCCAACCAACACTACCTCTAGTATCTCCAAAGAAATTACCGCGCTCATTAATATTCGACCCCAATGTCCAAATAGCAGGCCAAGCACCTTGCTGACTAGGGAGTTTTGCATACACGTCTATACGCCCATATTGAAAATCAAATTTAGAATTTAATCGGGCAGACGTAAAATCTCTACTGCTATTTTCATATTCATAAGTTTCGCGCTTAGCTTTAATCTTCAAAGTTCCATTACTAACATACACATTATCTTTTCTGTCTGTATAGTGCTGCAACTCGCCATTTGCCCATCCTCCATTAGTTATTGGTTTAATTTGCAAATGCCATTTATTTAAGTCAAGTGTTTCCGTATTGTTAAACTCGTCATTCCATACGAGTTTATACCCTTCGTATTCTTTAACCTTTTCATCCGCCTGAGTTGTCGGGACAGTAGGTGCTGTATCACTTTTAGCAGAACATGCCAAGAAAAGTATGCCCGCCATTGCTATTACTAATAATTTCTTATACATAACCTTTTTTTTAACAAAAACCGTACCTAAATATTTTCTAATAAAAATAGATGTTGTCAAGGTAAATTGTTCCGCTACCTTCTCCAACCTTAAACTGAATTATATCATTGAGTTTAACTACATCCGAAAAGTGCGATAAATCAATGTCCACACTATTCCATTGTCCTTTCTTTTCTGTTACTGGAAGTGCGTATGCTTTTTCTGCAGGCCCTGTGCTTATCAAATAGAAATTGGCTCCGGTAGCATCTCCTGTAAAGAAATCGATATGAATTTTTGTTTTATCCGAAACATCAAGAGGCGCTGCAAAAGCAGTTCCCTGATAATTCAAATTCTCATATTTTATAACATTGTTGTCTGCGATTTTTTCAACCGAAAATTTGGTAGCTTGACCCCAATTTGGGTTAAAGTCCGTGTTCGCAACATCGGTATATGCATCGCTAAAAATAGAAAGCACAGTAGAAGCAGACTGGCTTGGAGTAGTAGGAGCAGTTGTAGGTGCTACGGCATTAGACCCACCAGTATCAATAACTACAGGTTTTGCCAATGCTATATTATCTATATGGTGAATAACCTCAGCACTATTGCTTACGATAGAATTCATAATGAAAACT
Source organism: Candidatus Arcticimaribacter sp. (assembly GCA_965277835.1). Lineage (GTDB taxonomy): Bacteria > Bacteroidota > Bacteroidia > Flavobacteriales > Flavobacteriaceae > Arcticimaribacter. The sequence continues at coordinate 1,373,340 of OZ255841.1, forward strand.
AATCTATCGTACTTATCGCTATCTGTTGCTGAAAAATTAAACGTTAGTGTTTCCCAAGCATTGTCAGTTGTAGTCTTAACTGTTAATTCCTTAAATTTTGTGTTATCACTTTTATCTTCTAGTTTTAAAAGAACGCTTTGACCTTTCGATACAGAACGCACCTGAACACTAACCGCAGTATTATCACCACTAAATTTAATTTTTGATGCTACATCAAAAAAGAAACCAGCCCACGGTTCTAAGCCTGCTGGTTCAGTTATAGCAAAAACTTTATCGGAGTTATTCTCTGTGCCTTTAGCAGGGTTATCTGCATAAGCTATTGTAATATCTTTCGAATCTTTACTTCCAAAAACACCCCATGTGCCATCTTTGTCTGCTATTGCAAGACTTGGCCCTGTACCACTTTCTTCAAAATCAATAGTAGCCTTATTCAAATCAGCATCAGTACGACTAATAGCAGATGGACAAGCATTACATGTGCCGCCACAGTCAACCCCTGTCTCAGTACCATTTTTAATTCCATCGGAACAGGTCGCAGTAGGAGTCGTTGGAGTTGTAGTAGTAGTGGTAGAATCTTTTCCACACGATAACAGAATATAAAAGCTACACAGTAAAAAGTATTTGCTAAGTCTCATCATTATTAAATTTATAAAGGGTTAAAAAAATTAAAGGTCGCAATATACATAATTACGTTAGAAAAAAAATATTGTACAAATTGACGAAAAAGTAACCACAAATCAGAAAAATCTAATGTTATAGTGTCTCAAATTAACGTGAATTAGGTAGTGTTTTTCTCTCTTTTTTGAGACACTAAAAACACGCCAATAAAAACTAAACAGGTTGCTAATCCTTTAGCCCAACTCATTTCGTCATTACCTGTGTACCAAGCAAATAATATTCCTATTAGAGGTTGAATATATACAAATACTCCAATAGTTGTTGGAGAAAGTGTTTTGAGTGCATAAATATTGAACAAGTAGGTTAAAAACGTTGTCCCTATTACAACAAAAGCAAGAGCACCTATTACATTAAAAGGTAAAGAAGTCCATTTAACAGCAAAAAACTCTGAATATGTAACAGGGAAACTAAAAATAATTCCTCCTAAAAACATCCACTTCATTAGCGTTATAGGGCTATATTTTTGAGTCATAGGTTTTATAATAATAAGATAAGACCCATAAGAAACAACATTGCCAAATAACATTGCATTACCAAGAGGAATATTAGGCGCGTTTATAACATTATCTGCATCTTGAAGAATGAGTAAAAGAGCCCCCATAAAGCCAATAAAAATACCCGAAATCCTTTTCGACGAGATTTTTTCTTTTAAAAATAATGCCGAAAGAATCATTATCATAATAGGGAGTAATGTTATAATTACAGAACTATTAATAGGCGTAGATAAACTTAACCCTTTAATAAACATTAGCATATTGAGGCACATCCCAAGTAGTGTAGCCAAGGCTATACGCAAATAATCTTTTTTTTCAATAGTTTCTTTAGGAAACCAAAAACTAAGCAACCAAAACAGCACCGTAGCTCCAACAACACGAAGTAGTACTAATCCAAAAGCCCCAATATAATCGGGCATTACAGTTTTAGCAATGGTATGATTAAGCCCATAAATAATAGCAGCTCCAAAAGCCGCTAAAAGAGCGGTAATCCTTTTATGCATGAAGTGCATTTTTGGCAGCTTCGACAGTAGCTGCAGCATTCCCTATAAAAGCTTGGTTCTGGTACATTAAAATAGGGCGCTTTAAAAAAGAATAATGTTCTAAGAGTAGTGCTTTGCTTTCTTCTTCTGATAACGCACTAGCTTTTAAACCTCTTTTTCGGAGTAATTGCGCACGCGTATTAAGCAAACTTTTATAAGATTTTGTGTGTTCAAATAAGTCCGATAACTGCGCTCTTGTCAAAGGATATTCTTTAACATTAACTAACTTTATAGAGTCAGGAAGATTAAGTGTTTTTTGAATTTTTTTACACGTATCGCAGCTATTCAAATAATAAAAAACATTCATAGCATTTGTTATTAGAGCAAAGAAAATCATTTTTTGTTAATTGAATTAAAAATATCAATAAATCCTTTGAATCTACTACCTTTGAAACTCATTAACATATTAACTATTTATGAAAAAGAAGCTACAGTTTAATTCGCTTGCAATTCATGGAGGACAAATTCATGATTTAGCTTATGGGTCAGTAATGCCACCAATATATCAAACCTCTACGTATGCTCAGACTACTCCAGGGGGGCATAAAGGTTTTGAATATAGTAGAACCCATAACCCTACACGACAAGCCCTAGAAAAGTCTTTGGCAAGTATCGAAAATGGAACGTATGGATTGGCTTTTGGCTCGGGTTTAGCTGCCATTGATGCTATTTTAAAATTATTGAAACCAGGCGATGAAATTATTTCGACAAACGACTTATATGGCGGTTCTTATCGTTTATTCACTAAGGTTTTTGAAGCTTTTGGACTGAAATTTCATTTTGTCGGAATGACTGATGTCGATGCTGTGTCTAATGCAATTAACGACAACACTAAATTGATTTGGGTAGAAACGCCAACAAACCCAATGATGAATATAATAGATATAAAAGCAATTTCTAAAATTGCCAAAGACAATCAAATTATTTTGGCGGTTGACAATACGTTTGCCTCTCCATATATCCAACAGCCACTAAACTTAGGTGCTGATATTGTAATGCATTCTGCAACTAAATATATAGGCGGACATAGCGATGTTGTTTTGGGAGCATTGATTGTAAATGACCCAAATTTGGCAGAACGCCTCTACTTTATTCAAAATGCTAGCGGAGCAGTCTGTGGGCCTATGGATAGTTTTTTAACGCTAAGGGGAATTAAAACACTACATGTTCGAATGCAACGCCATTGCGAGAATGGAAGAAAAGTAGCAGAATACCTAAAACATAGTTCACAAATAGAAGAAGTGTATTGGCCTGGGTTCGAGACATCGCAGAATCACAACGTTGCTAAAGAACAAATGAAAGACTTTGGAGGCATGGTTTCTTTTATTCCAAAAGGAGCAGACTATAATGCAGCCATTAAAATTGTAGAGAAATTAAAACTCTTTACACTGGCAGAGTCTTTGGGTGGAGTCGAAAGCCTAGCAGGGCATCCGGCTAGTATGACACACGCCTCTATCCCTAAAGTAGAACGCGAGAAAAGCGGTGTGGTAGATTCTTTAATTCGACTAAGTGTAGGCATTGAAGATGCCCAAGATTTAATAGATGATTTGGAACAAGCTATTAACTAATTCACTTTTCGTATATTTATATAAATAGATTTTATGAGACTTTCCAAAGGAAAGAAAATATATTTTGCTTCCGATAACCATTTAGGCATACCTAGTGCTGAAGAGAGCCTTAAGCGAGAAAAGATTTTTGTGAAATGGTTAAACCATATTCAAAACGATGTTCAAGTTTTGTTTTTACTTGGCGACCTTTTCGATTTTTGGTTCGAATATAAAACGGTAATCCCAAAAGGGTTTATTAGGGTATTAGGCAAGCTCGCAGAATTATCGGACCGAGGCGTTGAAATTCATTTTTTTGTGGGCAACCACGACCTTTGGATGCGCGATTATTTTAAAACCGAGTTAGGCATAGTAGTACACCATAAAACACACACATTTCAGTTTAATGACAGCACATTTTTTATTGGACATGGCGATGGTTTAGGGCCAAAAGATAAAGGCTATAAACGTATGAAAAAAGTATTTACTAATCCCTTCTTTCAATTTTTATACCGCTGGATTCACCCAGATATTGGCATGAAAATTGGACAGTACCTCTCAACAAAAAATAAATTAATTTCGGGAGATGAGGATCTTGTTTTTTTGGGAGAAGAAAACGAATGGCTCGTTCAATATTGTCATAAAAAAATAAAAGAAAAGCATTACGATTTTTTCCTTTTTGGGCATCGCCACCTTCCTTTAGATATTTCTATAAATTCAAAATCGAGGTACATTAATTTAGGGGATTGGATTACCCATTTTACGTATGCTGAATTTGACGGAACGCTCTTGGAATTAAAAAAATGGAATTCTAAAGCATGATAGAACGAAAAGCAATTGAGCTTGAAATTGTAGTCTTAATAGGGGTTATTACACCTCAACAAAGCGAAGAACAATCTAACGAGTATTTAGATGAACTCACTTTTTTGGTGCATACCGCTGGAGGAAAAGCAATAAAACGATACACTCAAAAAATGGCGATCCCAAATCCTAAAACATTTATTGGGAGCGGAAAATTATTTGAGGTTCAGAGCTATATTAAAGCAAATGACGTTTCTACGGTTGTATTCGACGACGAGCTTACACCTGCTCAACAACGTAACATTGAAGAAATTTTAAAATGTAAAATATTAGATCGTACTGGCTTAATCTTAGATATTTTTGCACAAAGAGCACAAACAAGTTATGCACGTACGCAAGTAGAGTTAGCGCAATATCAATATTTGTTGCCCCGATTAAAAGGTCTTTGGACGCACTTGGAACGCCAAAAGGGAGGTATTGGAATGCGAGGGCCTGGAGAAACTGAAATCGAAACCGATAGACGAATTGTAAGAGACAGAATAGCTTTACTTAAGAAAAAACTTTTAGTCATAGATAAACAAATGTCAACCCAACGCGGTAATCGTGGGGCATTAGTTCGAGTGGCATTGATAGGATATACCAATGTAGGAAAATCAACTCTGATGAATGTTATTGCCAAAAGCGATGTGTTTGCAGAAAACAAATTATTTGCAACACTCGATACTACCGTTCGGAAAGTTGTTATTGGAAATCTCCCATTCTTGTTGAGCGATACAGTAGGGTTTATAAGAAAACTTCCTACACAATTAGTCGAATCTTTTAAAAGCACATTAGATGAGGTGCAAGAAGCAGATTTGCTTCTTCATGTTGTTGATATTGCCCACCCAAATTTTGAAGAACATATAAATTCTGTAAACACAATTCTTGCAGAAATAAAAAGCGAAGATAAACCTACAATTATAGTCTTTAACAAAATTGATGCGTACCAACCCTTGGTTATCGAATCGGACGATTTAGTTACCGAAAAAACGTCGAAGCACTATACATTAGAAGAATGGAAACATACATGGATGGCAAAAATGAATGGAAAAGCACTTTTTATATCGGCTACTGAAAAAGAGAATTTAGAGGACTTTAGAAAACACATCTATGCCGTTATTCGTGATATTCATGTAACACGTTTTCCGTATAATAATTTTTTATACCCCGAAGGATTAGAGCAAATAAGCTAATGTTTTTTATGTATTGAAAAGTAATATGACACATATGTTATCTATTATATTAAACATAAAAACAGTTAATAGAATACTTAGGTTCGCTTTTTTGTCTATTCTTCTCATTGGCTGTAGTTCTGAACCGCTTGCCACACCTACTGTATTGCCTGAAGTAAAATATGAAGACACCGTAACTCAGGCGCTAAATAGAACTGCAGATACAAACCCTTTAGAGAGCGATGCATTGTTTTTTAAAAATCTTTCTTATGGAACGTCCCAACGAAATGTATATGATTTGTTTTTACCTAAAGATGGGTCTCCTAAAGGGGTTGTGATTTTTTTTCATGGAGGGACTTTTATATCTAACGATAAAAGCGATGCTTATGGAGTGCTTTATAAGGATCTTATACAAAAAATTCTTGCTGAGGATATAGCCCTAGTAAATGCTAATTATAGTTTTTTAACAAGTACAAACAGCACAGGGATTGAAACGCCTTTGAGTGACGGCACTTTATTGCTTGAACACATACGCTCACTTGCTCCCAAACTAGCGATAGATATAAATAAAATAATTTTGAGCGGCGTTTCTTCTGGTGCCGGAATTGCTTTGTGGAATGGATTACAAGCAGACCATAATAAAGGTGTTTTGGGAATAGTTGCTCTAGAGACACAGAGTAGTTACAACATATATAGTTGGGAAAAATTATTTACAGGGTTTAGCGTTAACAATGTCGTTCAAAATAATGTTCCATTAGCACTTTTATTTTTATTGTTTTATGGCGGAATGGCAACCCCAGATGAACGCTTACAAAAATTGGACTTTATTAATTTTATCGACTCGTCCGATCCCTCACTATATTTATATAATACGGCAGGGGCTAATTTATTCGCGCCTTCGGGAAGTTTAGACTTAAATGTATTATATCACAGTACGCTCCACACAGATGCTTTAAAAGCAAAAGCGGACACCGAAAACTTAAACACATCTGGGATTTCTACCGAAATGCCCGAGGCTTTTATTATTCGACTATTACAATAGAACCACATTGTAAACCTCAAATTAACTGACAAATTTTATCAAAATAAGCGATAAGATGGGATATGTTAATTAGCATTTCCTTAACACAAAAACCCGCAAACTGCCTATAATACACGTTTTAGGTTAAGTGTTTTTACTTATTTTTGTACAATAACAAACTCAAAAAAATTATATTATTTATGTCTTATTTAATTCAAAAAATATTGGATTTTATATTAGAAATAATTAATTTGATTATGACTAATTTTTTTTAATCTGATGTACTTCTTTTTATAAAGAGTAATATTCTTATCCTGCCTAATTGTTAAGATAGTAGCCTGTACTATTCTAATAATTTTAAGAGTTCTTCTTTTATTACTTTTTTATGCGTCCAAACTAAACTGTGGCTACCGTTTCTTATAGTTATTAATTCAAATTGTTCTTTTGGAAATTGCCTCTCTAAAAAAAGAGAATTCTCATAAGGCACTATCTTATCTTTATTCCCGTGAATACTAATAACCGTGTTTTTTGTATTGCTCCAACTATCTTCAAATTTCTTTAAATCTGCTTTGTGCGATATTTTTTCTTTGGACGCTTGTTTCCAAATAGGAGGCACTAACCAACGGGTTATTTTCCATTTAAAAAAGTATATTAAAAAAGGCATCGGTTCTACTTCGCTATATACAGCTGGAGCCAATAACACTATTTTTTTGACATCCTTTTTACTTGCTAATACAATTGGACCGCCATAAGAGTATCCTACCAAAATAACATTTTTGCGATTATCTATAATATGATCTAGCATTTCTGCTTCGAACGCAATAGACTCTTGTACATCATTCTTGTCGTTATAGTTATAGCCAATTCTATCGTAGGCAATCATATTAGCGTTTTCTAATAAAAGGCTATCCCTAAGGTAATATTTAAAGTCAAATCCAGAGCCAATAGTACCGTGTACAAAAACAAGAGTTGGGAGCGTGTCATGTCTTTGAATACTTATATGTCTATACTCGAACCCCTTAAATTTTTCTGTCGTAATTAAAAGTTTAGATAATTCTGTGGGGAACCCTTCTAATCCGTTTTTCTGAGGTTTTGGTTTTGTAAGCTGATAAAACGCAACATACAGCGTAATAAAAAGAAGGGTAATGATGATTAGTGTAATTTTCAAAATCTTTTTTAATAAACGCATTTAAACTTTTTTTCAGACTATTGTTATGCTACTCTATGTCCTCTACTCGCTTCTAAAAGCAAAAACCAATCTTCGATACTTAGGTCAACCTGAAGGGTATTTACTGCCGCTTCGAGCCTCGAAATTTTAGTAGTGCCAAGTACGGGATAAATGTTGGCAGGATGCTTTAATAACCAAGAAATTAATATTTGATCGCTACTTAAATTATATTTCTCTCCAATGCTTTTTAGTAAGGGCGTTAAACGTTTATTCTGGTCATTCTCTTCTCCAAAATAACTGCCTAGAGGACTCCAAGCCATTACCCCAATGTTATTTTTTATTGTATAGTCTGTGGTTCCGTCTAATATGGTTTTGGGTTGAGTTAACGAACACTCTATTTGATTCCATTCAACAGGATATGCATCCGTTGTGATTAAATCTATTTGTGCTGAGTTAAAATTTGACACCCCAAATTGTTTTACTTTCCCTTGGGTTTTAAGGGTTTCGAAAGCCGAAGATATCTCTTGACCCGTCATTAAAGGACTTGGGCGATGTAATAAAAGAAGGTCTAAATAATCGGTTTTAAGGTGTTTTAACGACTGCTCTACAGACGATATTATATGCTTTTTTGAATAATCGTAGTGTTTTACGGCTAAAGGACGGTTGTCGCAAGGATATTGTATGCCACATTTACTAATAAATTGAACCGCAGATCTATCTATTCTACTTTTTTTAAAAGCAGTACCAAAAGACGCTTCGGTGGTATAATTTCCATAAATGTCTGCATGGTCAAAAGTGCTAATACCTAAGCTAAGAGCCTGTTCTATTAGGCTACTCATCTCAGAAGTAGAGAAGTTTTGACCCCAAATACCCCACGACATTGTGCCTGCAATTATTTTAGAAAATGAATTCATATTCTTATATTTGATGTGTTTTACATTTTTATACCTAAAAACCGATACTACGCTATTATTTACTCTTACTGTTTTTTAACCAATTGTTAACAAGAGGATACTTATAAATTCTTCAATTTTGTGTTCCTAAAATAATATAAATCTTATGGATAATAATACTAACATAGATATTTCTGCAATTAATGAAAAAATTCAACAAGAAAGTGCTTTTGTAGACTTACTTACTTCAGAAATTAATAAAATAATTGTAGGCCAAAAAGAAATGGTCGAACGTTTATTAATTGGGCTTTTAGGACGCGGTCATATTTTGCTAGAAGGAGTGCCTGGCTTGGCGAAAACCTTAGCTATCAACACGCTTAGTAAGGCCGTAAAAGCCGATTTCAGTAGAATTCAATTTACCCCAGATTTATTACCAGCAGACGTTGTAGGGACAATGATTTATAATATTAAAGAAAATGACTTCTCTATTAAGAAAGGGCCCATTTTTGCAAATTTTGTGTTAGCAGATGAAATTAATAGAGCTCCAGCAAAAGTGCAATCTGCTTTGCTCGAGGCTATGCAAGAACGACAAGTTACTATTGGTGATACTACGTTTCCGTTGACAGAGCCTTTTTTGGTTATGGCAACTCAAAACCCTGTAGAGCAAGAAGGAACGTATCCGCTACCCGAAGCACAAGTAGACCGTTTTATGCTTAAAACAGTTATAGATTACCCTACGATAGAAGACGAGCAAACTATCGTTCGTTCTAATCTTAATGCAACGCAACAAAAAATTAAACCTGTAGTAAGTACAAAGCAAATATTAACTGCCCAAGATACCGTGCGTACGGTATATATGGATGAAAAAATTGAAAAATACATTTTAGACCTTGTCTTTGCAACACGATACCCTGAACGCTATAGATTAGAAAAAATTAAACCTTTAATTAGTTTTGGAGCGTCTCCTCGTGGAAGTATTAATTTAGCATCGGCTGCAAAATGCTATGCGTTTTTAAAGCACCGAGGCTATGTAATTCCAGAAGATGTACGTGCAGTGGTCAACGATGTTTTACGACACAGAATAGGGCTTACCTATGAAGCCGAAGCCGAAAATGTAACCACTGAAGACTTAATAAGTAATATTATTAATGAGGTTGAAGTACCATAAATAAACCTCAACATATTATAATTACCAACATTTGTCAATGGACACAAAAGAGCTTTTAAAAAAAGTTAGAAAAGTTGAAATCAAAACAAGACGCTTAAGCGATAATGTTTTTGGTGGAGAATATCATAGTACGTTTAAGGGAAGGGGAATGACCTTTAGCGAAGTACGTCAATATCAATTTGGTGACGATGTTAGAGCTATTGACTGGAATGTAACCGCCCGCTACAATGAACCTTTTGTAAAAGTATTTGAAGAAGAACGCGAACTAACCTTGTTGTTAATTGTCGATGTAAGTGGCTCGGAGTCTTTTGGAACAGGAACTCAGTTTAAAAGAGAAATTTTAACTGAAATTGCAGCAACCCTCTCTTTTTCTGCACTTCAAAATAATGATAAGGTCGGTTTAATGCTTTTTTCGGACCAAGTAGAATTGTTTATTCCGCCCAAAAAAGGGAGAACACATATACTAAGAATTATTAGAGAGCTTTTAGAATTTAAGCCCGTAAGTAAAAAAACAAACATTAAAGTTGCATTAGAGTTTTTATCGGGGATAATGAAAAAGAAAGCTATCGTTTTTTTACTCTCTGACTTTATTGATGACAACTATGAAAAGACCTTGAGCATCGCTGCTAAAAAGCATGACTTAACAGGGATTAGGATATATGATAATAGAGAAGAAAAAATGCCTAACGTAGGTTTAGTCCCAATGATTGATATTGAAACACAAAAGACACAGTGGGTTAATACGGCTTCTAAATCGGTTCGCAAGAGTTATGAAAAAAAATACCAAGAACAAGTTGATTACTTCGAAACCTTATTTAAAAAGAATGGGGCAGGCACATTACACTGCAGTCTTGAAGAGAGTTATGTGAAGAAACTTTTAAGTTATTTTAAGGCTAGAATATAAGTATGAGACAAACTATAACCGTATTTTTTTGGCTTAGTTTATTGTCCTTTTCAAACGGAAGAGCACAAGTCTTTGAAGAACTCAATGTTGCCGTAGATACTACCGAACTTAGAATAGGAGAACAGCTCAATATTACGTTTCAAATAAAAGCAGATAGTCTCACTCAAATTCAATTTCCTGAGCGATTAAATATTCTTCCCTTTGAGCTTTTAGAGGAGTTCCCTTTGGATACTTTGCGTACACAATCGCATTATTTATTTACAAAAAAATATGCTGTCGCTCAATTCGATTCTGGAAACTATTGGATTCCCCCTCAAAGAATTATAATCAATGATTTAATTAAACTCTCAGATTCTATTCCTATTCGTGTAAACACAGTCGTTGTCGATACCCTTAAACAGCCTTTATACGACATAAAACCTCTTATTGCAGTCGAACGCAAGCATCAAGAACTAATACAACAAATTACTATTTCTATTCTTGTTATAGTTCTACTAATACTAGGCTACTTTTTATACAAACATCTGCAACGAAAATTAGAAGAAAAACGCAGAAAGCTACCTCCTTTTGACCGTGCGTTATTAGAATTAAAAGAATTAGAAAAAATACGCCCAATCCTTCAGCAAGAGTATAAAGAGTATTACTCAAAATTGACCGAGGTTGTTAGGACTTATTTAGAAGAAGAAGCTAAAGTTACAGCGCTAGAAAGCACCTCAGGAGAACTACTTGAAAAGTTAGAATTATTAAAAGATAGTGGTAGACTAGATTTAGAAAGCGAAACACTGCGTTCTCTAAAGAAAGTTTTAGACCAAGCCGACCTTGTAAAATTTGCACGTTCAACCCCACAGTTTGAAATTGCTTCGAGAGACAGAACTATTGTAGAAGATGTTGTCATAAAAACACAAGAAGCATTACCCGAACCCACACAAGAAGAAATCGAAGCCACAGAAGCATATAAAAAACTACTGCGAAAACAAAAACGACAAAAGCAGATAAAATTTGCGATAATTGGAGTGCTAGGGTTATTTATTATTGGAACAAGCGTAGTAATAGGGATGTATGGCTTTAGAAATGTTAGCGATACGGTATTTAAATATCCTACTAAAATATTGATGAATAACACTTGGGTAGAAAGCCAATATGGTACACCCCCTATAGTGTTATCAACCCCCGAGGTTTTAGTTAGAACACCCGAAACCCCCAACGGCGTTACTATTTTTAGTTCCGGAGATCCTTTAGGTTCTTATTTTGTGCAGTTGAGTTTTACTGCTCAAGCACCTGATGAGTCTAACGAGGAACAATCAGACGAAGAAAAGCAAGAAGCAATACAAGAAGAAATACAGGCTATAGTCGATGATATTTCGGAAAGCTTGGAGGACGATGGCGCAACTAATATGCTAATTAATCCAGACCCTTTTGTTACAAAAGATGGTTCGGAGGTGTTTCAACTTTCGGGGAGTTTAGATTTGAGAAACCGAGAATCTAATGAATCCGTCCGATGCAGATTAATTTCAGTAGTATTACCATTTGAGAGCGTCTTAATGGAGTTACGCATGATTTATCCTAAAGACGATAGATATGGCGGCGAAATAGAAGCGAAAATACTTAAATCACTAGAAATCTTAAAAAAATTATAACTGTGTTCGAAGGCATAAGACTAGCAAATCCGGAGTACCTATGGGGGTTAAGTTTAATCCCTATAGCTGCTGTGTGGTATGTTTTGAAACACAAGCAACAACAGGCAAGGCTTAGGCTTTCTTCGCTAAAAGGGTTCCAAAACACGCAGTCTAGTTTAGTACGTTTACGTCCTCTGTTATTTATTTTAAGGATTAGTGCTTTAGCATTAATTGTCTTAGCGTTATCGCGACCGCAAACAGTAGATGTATCTACACGAACCAAAACCAACAAAGGCATCGATATAATAATGGCTATCGACGTATCTTCGAGTATGTTGGCACAAGATTTGAAGCCTGATAGGTTGAGTGCATTAAAACAAGTTGCCTCAGATTTTATAGACGACCGAAAAAGTGATCGCGTAGGCTTGGTTGTTTATGCAGGAGAAAGCTATACAAAAACGCCTATTACAAGCGATAAAAGAATTGTGAAAAACGCACTTAGAAGTATTCGATATGACGGTGTTATCAACGATGGAACCGCAATAGGCATGGGATTAGCAACGGCAGTTAACCGACTAAAAGATAGTAAAGCAAAAAGTAAAGTAATTATTCTATTAACAGACGGTGTCAATAATTCAGGGTTTATTGAACCTAAAATTGCAGCTGAATTAGCCGTTGAATTTCAAATTAAGACCTATACTATTGGTTTAGGAAGTAACGGCATGGCAAAAGCTCCTATTGGTATTTTACCTAATGGGAAATTTCAGTATGGTATGACTAAAGTAGAAATTGACGAAGAACTCTTAGAGTCTATTGCCGAAGACACAGGAGGTATATACTTTAGAGCGACAGACACCAGAAAGCTAAAAGCTATTTATGACGAAATAAATAAATTAGAAAAAACCGAAGTTGAAGAATTCAAATATTATAATTATGAAGAAAAATATAGAGCTCTTGTTTTATTAGCCCTAGCATTTCTCTTTGTAGAGTGGTTTTTAAAAAGTACAATTTTTAGAAGTTTTATATAATAATGTATCAAATAGACGAGCCCATTTATTTCTATATTTTCTGTGTAATTCCAGTGCTATGGCTTGGTTTTCTATGGCTCTATAGATGGAAGATAAAAGCACAACAAAGGTTTGCTTCTACTCGACTGATGGATACATTGAGCCCCGAACGCTCTAAGTTTAAACCTATTTTAAAACTTATTTTAATAAGCCTAGGTATGTGCTGTCTTATCCTAGGGCTAGCAAACCCCAAAATAGGAACTCAACTAGAAACCGTAAAAAGAGAAGGCGTTGATATTGTTTTTGCAATAGATGTGTCTAAAAGTATGTTAGCCGAAGATATTGCACCTAATCGCCTTGAAAAAGCAAAACGGTTAGTCTCGGCATTGCTAAATCAATTAGTAAGTGACCGCGTAGGCATTATCGCTTATGCTTCGCAAGCTATACCTCAACTTCCTATAACAACAGATTATGGGGCTGCAAAAATGTTTCTACAAGCCTTAAATACAAATATGTTGTCGTCTCAAGGGACTGCTATTGATGCGGCAATTGATCTTGCGGCAACTTATTTTGATGATGAAAGCCAAACAAACCGTGTGGTCTTTATTTTATCCGATGGCGAAGACCACTCGAATGAAGCCATGAAAGCAGCAAAACGTGCAGAAGAATTAGGGATTAAGATTTTTACTTTTGGAATAGGCACAGAAAAAGGAAACCCAATTCCAATTAAGCGAAATAGAATAGTCGAATCTTATAAAAAAGATGAAAACGGAGAGGTTGTTATAACAAAACGAAACTCAGAAATACTTACCTCTATAGCCAATGCTACCAAAGGGGCTTATATTGACGGTAATGACACTAAATTTGTACTAGAGTATGTTTCGACTACGCTAAAGGAAATGGAGAAGAAAGAATTTGAAGCCAAAAAGTTTGTGAGTTATAAAGACAGGTTTCAACCTTTATTGATTGTAGGATTTCTATTACTTTTGCTAGATATTTTACTTTTTGAAACGCAAACAAAATGGGTACAGCGACTTAATTTATTTAACCAGAATAAAAAAAGTAAAACCAATGAAATTTAAATATACATTTTTAATCCTATGCTTAGGGGGTTTCGTTTGGGGTTGGTCTCAAAGCGAGGAAGCCAATAATCTTATTGTAGATGGGAACGAATACCACGGAGAAGAAGACTATATTGAAGCAGAAGCACAATATCGTAAGGCGTATTCTTTAGCCTCTAATAGAACCGAAGCACTACATAATTTAGGGAATACTAACTATCGTATACAAGATTTTGATGCTGCATCTCAGCGGTTTTTTCAGACGCAAAAGAATACTACAAACAAAGAGATTAAGCATGCGGCATTTCATAATATGGGTAATGCTTATATGAAGCGAAAAGAGTACCCCAAAGCAGTAGAGGCGTTTAAAAATGCTTTGAAAAACAATCCGACAGACGAAGAAACACGATATAATTACGCGTTAGCAAAAGAGCTTTTAAAGAAAGACGAAGAAAATAAAGACAACGAAAACAAGGACAAGGATAATAAAGATAACAAGGACAACAAAGAGGGAGATAACAAAGACAAGGATAACAAAGAAGGAGACAACAAAGATTCTGAGGGAGGGGATGACGATGAAAAGAAAGACGATGGAAAAGACGGAGAAGATAAAAAGGATGATGAAAAAAAACCTAAAGACCCTAAGGAGAAAGAGGACGAAAAAGGTAAAGGAGATAAAAAAGAACAGCCTCCTAAACCACGAAAGCCAGGGCAATTATCCCCAGAGCAGGTTAAGAGTTTATTAAAAGCAATGAATAATCAAGAAAAAGGAGTTCAAGAAAAAGTTAATGCCGAAAAGGTAAAAGGAACACCTGTAAAAACTAAAAAAGACTGGTAATCGAGTTCTTATGTTAAAAAAAGCGTTTTTACTAACATTTCTACTGGTTGCAGTAAACCAGCTTGGAGCTCAAGTTGTGTTTCAAGCAAAGGTTAGTAAAAACCGTATGGGCATTAATGAACGGTTAACCGTTAGTTTTGAAATGAACCAAAATGGAGATAATTTTTCTCCGCCTTCATTCAAAGGGTTCCGTGTCGTTGGGGGACCTAATCAATCTACAAGTAACACATGGATTAACGGAAAACGAAGTTTTTCTAGGTCGTACACTTATTTTTTAACGCCTTCGAGAAAAGGTAACATTAGAATTGAGCAAGCTACAATTGAAATTGACCATAAGATATATAAAACAACACCCATTACTATTGAAGTAACCGACCCTGTAAAAGCTCCAAATCAAGGGGGTAATGCAGAGTATATTGCAGACCAAAATGTGCATCTTGTAGCAGAAGTTTCTAATAGCAGCCCTTATTTAAACGAAGCCTTTACGGTAGTTTATAAACTCTACTATTCGTCTCAAATAGGTATTTCTAGTCTCAATGAAATTGAAAGCCCTAGTTATGGTGATTTCTGGAAACACTTAATCCCTATTAAGCAACTAGAAATGAAACAAGGGGTTTACAAAGGCGAAACGTATAACTATGTAATTTGGCGCAAAGCCGTATTATATCCTCAAAAAACTGGGAAACTTACTATTGAGCCTTTAATTTTGGATATAGCTGTACAAGTGCCCACAAACCGACACGATATTTTTGGGAATCGAATAAGCCAACAAGTACCAAAAATAGTAACCGCAGGAAAACGAACAATTAATGTGAAGCCTTTACCTGAAGAAGGCAAACCAGAAAATTTTAATGGTGCTGTTGGTACTTTTGATTTTAGTGTGAGTTTAAATAAAAAAGAGTTAAAAACTTCAGAATCGTTTCAAGCTACTCTAGAAGTATCGGGGAGAGGAAATTTAAAGTTATTTAATTTACCTAAACTCAATGTCCCTGCAACCCTAGAACTCTACGAACCAGAACATTCCGAAAGCATAAAAACCAACTTACTTGGGATGCAAGGGAATATTAAAGATATATATACTATTGTTCCCGAATATCAAGGAAATTACCCCATCCCTAAAGTTTCTTTTTCTTATTTCGACCCAAGTAAAGACCGCTATGTGTCATTGTCCTCAGAAGAATATATGACTACAGTAATTGGCGAATCACCATTTAACCAAGGTTCGGGTCAACCCCAAAAAACGCAAAACGTGTTACGTCCAAATTTAAGTGACGAACAATTCAATTTTATTGCACTAGAAACTAAATTAACTCCAATAAAAGAAACCTCTTCTTTTTTTAGGGAACGTTCTTTCTACTATATGCTGGTATTGCCTTTTGTGTTGCTTTTCCTTTTTATAGTGTGGGCAAAAGTGGTTTTAAATAGAAAAGTTGACCCAATGACTGCACGCCAAAAGAGAGCAAATCGGTTAGCACGAAAATATTTGAGTTCAGCGAAAAAACAACTTGGTAAAAAAGAAGAATTTTATGACGCTCTTGAGCACGCACTCCATAATTATCTTAAAGCAAAACTGCATATAGAAACTGTTGAATTTAGTAAACCTAGAATTACTAAGCTACTGAAAGAGAAAAATGTGGACAGCGATATTGTTGTTGAATTTGTCAATTTATTACAAGATTGTGAAGTTGCCCGATATTCGCCAGTAGTTTCGGAGCGAATGCAAAATGACTTTGACCGTGCTTCAAAATTAATTTCACAAATGGATAAACAATTATGAAAGTAAGTGTAGCTATTTTTATGTTCCTTTTTATGAGCTTGTTTAGTATTGCGCAATCTCCCAAGGAATTATTTGAAAAAGGGAATGCTGCTTATAATTTAGGGGAATATCAAAACGCCATTGCGTATTATCATCAAATACTTGAAAGTGGATTTCATAGCCCAGACGTTTATTATAACCTTGGTAACTCTTACTATAGAATGGGAGAAGTAGGAGAAAGCGTATTCTACCTAGAAAAAGCCAGACAATTAGACCTAAAAAACGAGGCTATATTAACTAATTTGAATTTTGCGAAAAATATGTCTCTCGATGCTATAGAACCTCTGCCTCAAACGTTTTTTTATACGTTTGGACAAAATGTGTTTTATAGCTTTTCGCTAGCTACTTGGGGGCTTATTTTAAAAGCGTTTGCATGGCTTTTGGCACTTTTGTTTGGATTATACTTTTGGAGTTCAAGAGTTATGCTGAAACGCATACTTTTCTCTGCGTTTTGGGTTGTAATGGTTCTATTTGTTTCTGTGTTTAGTCTTACGTATTCTGAAAATAAACGGACAGAATTAGAAAAGCCAGCTATTATATTTGAAGGCCAAGTGAATATACGAGAAGAGCCTAATAACCGTTCTGAAGTTTTATTTATTTTACACGAAGGCACCAAAGTTTTGGTACTAGACAAGTTAGATGTTTGGAATAAAATTAGAATAGACAATGGCTCCGAAGGATGGATTGATTCGTCTACCCTTAAGTTGCTCAATTAAATAAGGTTTTCGGGTAATAAATCTTTCTTGCCAATTAGCCAATTTAGCATAACCTCCCCTATGCCCTTAATAGGTTCATATAATATAGATTCTTCGATTATATCATTGTCAACAAAAGAAAATATAAATTGAAATTGATCTATCAATAGAGCTATCACGCTTAATATTATAGCAAATTTCAACCCCCCAATAAAGGCACCTAAAATTTTATTTACGCCTCCGAGTGCACCCATCTTTATGACCTTGGTAAGAAAGCGTGCAATAATGTTTATTATAATAATGATTACAATAAAGGTTAATATAAATGCAATAATCGAGGGTAGGTTTTGATACGGAAAATATTCTTTTAAAAAAGCATTGGCGGGTGACGAAAATAAAATAGCTCCTATCAGCCCAAATACTAACGCAAATAACGATGCAATCTCAATGATAAACCCTTTTGAAAACCCTTTATAAGCACCATAGACTATAAAACCTAATATAACAACGTCAACATAATTCATTATACTAAGGTAAAGATTTTTTAATTGTTTATCAGCCTCTTTTTAGGATTACTATATCTTTGTAATATGCAAAAAGCACCTTCGAGAAACCAAGAGTTAAAAGAACACTGGGAAGAACTTGTTACTATTCTTACCGAACGTTTTTCTGAAACTGAAGCCATAGACCTCGATGGCATTTTATATTTAATTGGACTTCAAGAATTGGGGCAGCTACACAAGAAATTTAAAAAAGATGATAACGTAAATATCATTCATATCGGTATTTGCACTGTTTTAGAACCGTTTGGGTATTATGAGTTCGATTTTTTTGATGAACAACATTGGCCTCATTTTAAGTTAGTCGAAGAATTACCTGCACTAAAACCAGGGGAACAGACTATATTGATGAAAGACGCTATTGTAAATTACTTTATACAAAAGGGATTATTAAAAGAAAAGGGACTAATAAAAAAGAATATTTAGTATTTTTAAAAATGTTTATTTCATACAAACAACATTGAGGGATTTTGGAATTTATTGAAAAGAGATGTCTTTGATATATATTATTCAGCAAATCCAAAGTATTTAAATACATATTGTGATGAGTTTTTATACCAATACAACACAATAAATATTACTAATGATAATAGGTTTCATTTGTCTTTAATCAATACAAATGAAAAAATTAACTTATAAAGAATTGATAAAGTAATGCACTCTAATAAACCTCAAAACAGCGAAGTTGATGCTTATTCATACATTAAAAATGAATTGGAACAATTAGGATGGGATGTAAAAAATCCTGCTAGAGTTACTAGCGGAGAAGTATATAAACAAAATGAATGTTTAGCAAATGAATATATCAAAGAATGTTTAAATCAAGACAGACCAGAAGCAGTTGTTAAACTAAATGACTTTGAATATTGGGTTATTGAGAGTAAAAGGAATCTGAATGATATAGATAAAGCATTAGGAGAAGCGGAGAATCAGTATGCTAAAAAAATAAACTCAAGTGATTATATTAAATGTTTGTTGATTTCGGGGGTAGCAGGAAATGATACGGATGGGTATATTGTGAGAAGCAAATACTTTCAAAATAACCAATGGGTAGATGTTTTGTTTAATAACCAAATTAAGAATATTCTTTTATCAAAAGAGCAAACACAATATATATTAGAAAATAATACATTTAATTGGACTGATTTACCCGATATACCTGAAGATAAGTATATAGCAGTCGCTTTAGACGTAAATGAAATATTACATAATGCGGGGATAAACAAAAATAAAAGAGCTAGATTTATTGCTGGTTTGGTTTTATCAATGTCTTTAAATCAACCTATTGATATGAAAGAGAATGATACTACTACTTTAGTGCAAAACACTAATAATTTAATTGAAAAGAAATTAAGAGAAGTAGATAAAGATAATTTTTATAATTTTTTAAAGCTTGAATTACCACCAAGCACAGAAAATCATATCAAGTATAGAGAGGCTATTAAGTTTACCATTAAGGAGTTAAATACTTTAGATATAAAAAATGCTATGGCATCAGGAAAAGATGTATTAGGCGAGTTTTATGAAAAATTCTTGAAATACGGTAATGGAGCAAAAGAGATAGGAATAGTTTTAACTCCTAGGCACGTTACAGAATTTGCGAGTTACGTATTAAACATAACACATCAAGATTATGTATTTGACCCAACTTGTGGTACGTCTGGTTTTTTGGTATCTGCTTTTGATTATGTAAAAAAAACAGCGACAGAAAATCAAATTAATTCATTTAAGAATTATAATTTATTCGGTATAGAACAAGATGATGAAGTAGTAGCTTTAGCAATTGTAAATATGATTTTTAGAGGAGATGGTAGAAATAATATGAGTGAAGGTAATTGTTTTCAAAAAAACATTGAAAAGATTACTAAAGAGGATAATATTACTGGTGCATTTCGACCAAGAAATAATCAATCTCCCAAAAAACCAGTAATAACAAAAGTATTAATGAATCCTCCTTTTGCTTTAAAAAAAGGAGATGAGAAAGAAAGGGATTTTATAGACTATGCTTTATCCCAAATGCAAAATGGAGGGCTTTTGTTTGCACTTGTTCCTATATCTGTAATGGTAGAAGGGAAACAAGGTGCAAATTGGAGAAAACAATTACTGGAAAACAATACACTAATATCTGTAATTACTCTTAGTGAAGAATTATTTTATCCTGTAAGCGTAGGAACCGTTGGTATATTTATCAAAAAAGGCACTCCTCATAATTGGGATAATCAAAATGTATATTTTGCTAGAGCAATTAATGATGGTTTTAGAAAAAAGAAAGGGAAAAGAATAAAAAGTAAAAAAGAGAAAAATCAATTAGAAGAGATTAAAGAAGAATTAAAAGCATTTATACTTA
Source organism: Candidatus Arcticimaribacter sp. (assembly GCA_965277835.1). GTDB lineage: Bacteria > Bacteroidota > Bacteroidia > Flavobacteriales > Flavobacteriaceae > Arcticimaribacter. The sequence goes on from OZ255841.1 coordinate 1,393,704, forward strand.
ATCAAAATACTCAAGTAAAAAATATTCCAGAGTTTAAAAAAGTCTGTAAACTAGATATAAAGGATATAAATTATGAGTTAGTACCAGAGATTTATGTCGATAATGACATGCCTACCAGTTCTCAAATTGAAAAAGTTCTAGACATTTCTGTTAAAGATGCATTAAGTTATCTTATAAAGCGTAAAAAACATAGAGAAATTAGTGACCATCTTGAAATAACAAATAAATTAACTCCACTTGTTTATATAGAAAAATACCAAGAAAACGGTTTGTGTATTGTGAATAAAAAAACAGCATTGTCTCAAAATCAGCTAGAAAAAGGGGAGACACCTTATGTTACAACTTCTTCGCTAAACAATGGAATATCTGGTTTTTTTGATGAATCCCCTAACTTTAATGGTAAATGCATAACGGTAGCCTTAAATGGAAGTGTTGGAGAAACATTTTTTCAATTTGATCCATTTATAACAAGTGGAGATAATGCTGTATTAACTCTAAAAGATGAATACAATCCTTATTTACTTTTTTATATATCTACAATGATAAGAAGTCATAAGTGGAGATACAATTATTACAGGAAGTTAAATTTAGGAAAATTAAAAAAAATGACGATTCCTATGCCTTATAAAGACAATATAATAGATATAAACTATATAGAAAATGTTGTGAAAAACAGTTATGGATTTAATGAATTAGAGCAGTATTTATGAGCAAAAACATAAAAGGATTAGCTGATAAAAAATTAATAGAGAAGTACGAGAGTGAAGGTATAGACTTTAAAAAAACTATGCTTCAATTATCTTAAAATCAAGTTACTTTAATAATTAATACATCCAAATACATAACTACCTAAAACAAAAAGGGACTAATAAAAAAGGATATTTAGTATTTTTAAAAACAATGATTGAAACCGTAAAAGAACATCTTCAAAAAGTTAGTGCATTCGATACCACAGAAGTTGCAGAAATAGAACAATTTAGAATTTTATATGCTGGAAAAAAAGGTGTTCTAACTGAACTTTTTGCACAATTCAAATCTATTCCAAACGAGGATAAAAAAGAATTTGGAAAGGTAATAAACGAACTAAAACTAGCTGTTTCTGCAAAAGTAGAAACCCTAAAAGAGAACCTTAAACAAACGACATCTTCTAGCAGTTTATACGGCGATTTGTCGCGCCCAGCGTTTCCTGTGTCCTTTGGTAACCAACACCCCTTAACTGTGGTGCGTAATAGGATTATTGAAATATTTGCTCAAATAGGATTTGATATTTCTGAAGGTCCAGAAATTGAAGATGATTGGCATAATTTTACGGCGCTAAATTTACCAGAGCACCACCCAGCACGCGATATGCAAGACACTTTTTTTATTCAAACAAATCCCGATATTTTATTGCGGACACATACGTCTTCTGTTCAGGTGCGTTATATGGAAAATAACACGCCACCTATACGCACAATATCTCCAGGACGAGTGTTTAGAAATGAAGCTATTTCGGCGAGATCGCATTGTATTTTTCATCAAGTAGAAGGCTTATATATAGATAAAAATGTGTCGTTTGCCGACTTAAAACAAACCCTAATATATTTTACTAAATCTTTATTTGGAAAATCTAAAATTAGACTGAGACCCTCATATTTTCCTTTTACGGAGCCAAGTGCCGAAGTAGACATATATTGGGGATTAGAGACAGAGACTGACTATAGAATTACTAAAGGCACAGGCTGGTTAGAAATAATGGGGTGCGGAATGGTAGATCCAAACGTACTTGAAAATTGTAATATTGACCCTAATGAATATTCTGGTTATGCGTTTGGAATGGGTATCGAACGTATTGCAATGCTTTTATATCAAGTACATGATATTCGTATGTTTTTCGAAAATGATATACGTTTTCTAAAACAGTTCAAAGCCACGCTTTAGTTTAGCTTTTTCGACAGCTTTTGAAACACTTTAGCAGGATTTTTATTCTCATATAAAATCGTGTGTACAGCGTCAATAATAGGCGTTCGTGTGCTAAACTTTGCAATGATTATCTTGGCAGACTTTGTAGCAAAATAACCTTCGGCAATCATATTCATTTCCATTTGTGCAGCACGTGCGGTGTATCCTTTCCCTATCATATTACCAAACGTTCTATTGCGACTAAATACAGAATATCCCGTAACCAACAAATCGCCTAGGTAAGCAGAGTTATTAATATTCCGTTTCATTTTATGCACGTTTTTTATAAACCGCTTAGTTTCTCTAATAGCATTACTCATCAATACGCTTTGAAAATTATCACCATAGCCTAGCCCATGTGCTATTCCGGCTGCTATAGCATATATGTTTTTAAGCATTGCTGCATATTCGGTACCAATAATATCATTAGAAATTTTAGTCCTAATATAATCTGTTGTAAGCATTGAGGCGATATACTTTGCAAAAGTAGGGTTTTGACATGCTATAGTTAAATACGATAATTTTTCCATGGCGACCTCCTCTGCATGACAAGGCCCACAAATAACCCCTATTTGGTTTAACGCAATATTATGGTCTTCGTGAAAATACTTGCCTACTATTTTCATATTCTCTGGGATAACTCCTTTTACTGCCGTAACAATAATTTTGTTCTCTAGAGATACGTTGAGTTTGGCAAATTCGGAGATAATAAAGGCAGAAGGAATTGAAACAATAATAATATCTGCTTGACTCACAACCGTATTAATATCCGTGCTTATTTTTAGGCGTTTGGTTTTTAATGTAGCCGAGGTAAGATATGACGGATTGTGACGGTGATTTTCTATAAAGGTTTTAGTCTCTTCATTACGCATATACCAACCGATATTGCGTTTATTCTCCGATAAAATTTTAATCAATGCGGTCGCCCAGCTACCTCCCCCAAGAACAGCAACTTTTAATCTACTGGGTAATATATTATGCCTAAATCGTGCAACTTTTTTGGCGAGCATAAATCTATTCTATGTTTATATATAACGTATTAAAGCCAAGCACTCCAAGGGATTCTCGAAAGAAGCAAGAGTAATCCAAGAGCGTAGAACACGCCAATACGAGAGAATTTTTTACCGTCTAAGGTTTGGCGTTTATGCATAGACCAGCCCATAGTAATTAGAATAATTGCAAGTATATTTACTATAGGGTGTTCTACCAAATATAACCGTGCCTGAGCATCTTTCATAACGCCTCCTCCTAAGGTACTCCACTGGCTAAACCAAGGAGATACAAAGTATAAAATTAAACCAAGTAAAAGTTGAATATGAGACGAAATAAGAACAAACAAAGAGCGTCTAAAGTCTTTAGAATTGAACGATCTTTTTTTTGCAATGCCAACAAACGCATTGATGATTGCCAAAAAAAGTAGGATTATAACAATAAATGCCCAATACGAATGTGCTGTTTTTAAAAGTGAATACATAGTGTTTTTATTTTGAGTAAATATACACAAAAACTAATGCCTACAAATCAAATTTTATGCCTTGTGCTAGTGGCAAATCGTTAGAATAATTAATGGTGTTGGTTTGTCTTCTCATATATACTTTCCAAGCATCCGATCCGCTTTCTCTTCCGCCTCCAGTGTCTTTTTCACCTCCAAAGGCACCTCCAATTTCTGCTCCAGAAGTTCCAATGTTTATGTTGGCTATACCGCAATCGCTACCCCAATGCGAAAGAAAGGTTTCGGCTTCTTGTAGGTTTTGGGTCATTATTGCCGACGATAGTCCTTGCGTTACATCGTTTTGAATTTCGATAGCGTTGTTTACATCCCCAGAATATTCGATAAGATAGAGTATTGGTGCAAAGGTTTCTTTTTGTACCATTGCGCTATTAGCTCCATCGACTATTGCAATGGCAGGTTGCACAAAACAGCCACTCTCATAACCTTTCCCCGAAAGTACACCTCCTTTTATAACCCACTCGGCACCTTCTTTGGTTATGTTCTCAAGGGCTTCTTCATATTGTTTTACGGCTAATGTATCAATTAAAGGGCCTACGTGGTTGTTCGAGTCTAGTGGGTTTCCAATGTTAAGTTGGCGGTATGCAGTTACTAATTTCTCTTTTACTTCATTAAAAATAGAGGTATGAACAATCAATCTTCGTGTAGATGTACACCGTTGCCCAGCAGTACCCACCGCCCCAAAAACGGCAGCCAATAAGGTGGTGTTGAGGTTAGCATTTGGTGTAATAATAAGTGCATTGTTGCCGCCTAATTCTAGTAATGATTTCCCAAGTCGTCCGCCTACTTTTTCGGCAACACTTCTGCCCATTGCAGTAGAACCTGTCGCCGAGACCAAAGGTATTCTCCTATCTTCGCTTATCCACTTCCCTACTTCGCTTCCGCCGTTTAATAGGCACGACACGCCTTCGGGGATTTGATTATTGTGTAATATGGTGCCTATTATTCTTTGACACGCAATTGCGCATAAAGGTGTTTTTTCGCTAGGTTTCCAAACCGTTACATTACCGCACACCCAAGCCAAAGCGGTGTTCCATGCCCATACGGCTACGGGGAAATTAAACGCCGAAATAATGCCTACAATCCCCAACGGATGGTACTGCTCGTACATACGGTGGTTAGGGCGTTCGGAGTGCATGGTTGTGCCTTGTAGTTGCCTCGACAAACCCACGGCAAAGTCGCATATATCAATCATTTCTTGAACCTCGCCTAAACCTTCTTGCAACGATTTTCCCATTTCCCAAGAGACAAGCTGACCCAATACATCTTTTTTATCGCGGAGGGCATTCCCAAACTGACGTACTAAATCGCCACGCACAGGAGCAGGTATTTTTCTGAACTCTATAAACGCATCTTCTGCGGTTTGTAGAACGTTTTCATAATTTTCGACCGAAGCCCCAGTTACAACCCCAAGACCTGACCCATCCACAGGGGTCGATGCCTCTATTTCGGTACCGTTTCCAAACCATTTTTTACCTGTAGAGCATCCCAATTCTTTTGGTGCAATATCTAGTTGTGCTAATATTTCTTTTATCGAAGATGACATATATATCGGTTTTAATAATTTCTAATTAAATGTAATATTAATTCTAATTAATAGATACCAAATCGTTTAATAAAATGCGTTTAGGTAAAATTGACAACTAGGATACGGCAAAACCTTAAACCCCAAAATAGTTCTGCTACACGCAGCCATAATTTACCGCCAATAGGCTAATAAAAACACTTGCCTTAATACGTCTTGCGATATTGGATAAATTATTTACTGATAGAGAAATGATTTTATATCTTAGTGAACATAAATCTTTTAAAAAAATATAAGATGAAACATTTTTTGAGTGTAGTAGTATTAGGGTTAGTGATAGGCTGTTTTTCTGTTGCTGGACAACAAGAGGACAAACCTACTTTTGGAATTGTTATTCACGGAGGGGCAGGCACTATTTTAAAAAAGAATATGACCGCCGAAATGGAACGTGCCTATAGAGAGACATTAGCCGAAGCCATATCGGTGGGGCATGCTATTCTCAAAGCAGGGGGTACAAGCCAAGAAGCCGTAGAAAAAACCATTCATATAATGGAGAATTCGCCGCTTTTCAATGCTGGTAAAGGTGCAGTGCTTACGGCAGACAAAACCGTAACCCTCGATGCCTCATTTATGAACGGAGAAACCCTCGATGCAGGAGCAATTGCAGGTGCACAGCATATTAAAAATCCCATTAGTGCAGCCATAAAAGTAATGACCAACTCGCCTCATGTAATGCTCTCGGGCGAAGGTGCCGACCAATTTGCAGGCGAACAAGGTTTAGAACATATGCCTCAGTCTTATTTTATTACGGACAGACGACTCAAAGCCTTAGAGCGTGTGCAAAAACGCGAACAATCTAAGGGCATGAGTTTTTATGACGGTCTCGACGAGCAATATTTTGCAAATCAGCGTATGGGTACAGTCGGCTGTGTAGCACTCGATCGCAACGGTAATATATCGGCAGGGACTTCTACGGGTGGAATGACCAACAAAAAATGGGGACGTATTGGCGACGCGCCTATTATTGGGGCAGGGACTTATGCCAACAACAACAGCTGTGGCGTATCTGCAACAGGTTGGGGTGAATTTTTTATCCGTGCGGTAGTCGCACACGATATTGCAGCCTTAGTAGAGTACAAAGGACTAGATGTAAAAGAAGCCTCTAGGCAAGTGATACAAAAAGTAGAAGACCTAGGCGGCAACGGTGGCGTTGTGGTGCTAGACCGCAAAGGCAATGTGGCTATGGAATTTAACACCGCAGGAATGTACCGCGCACATATGAACGCAGCAGGAAAAATAAACGTAAAGATTTATAAGGGTGAATAAACTAACTCCTCCTTACTATGCCGTGATTTTTACCTCGACACTTAGTAAAAACACAGACGGGTACAACGCCATGGCAGTTGCAATGGAAGAATTGGCAAGACAACAACCTGGTTTTTTGGGGTTTAAAAGCGTACGCCAAGGCTTGGGCATTACCATAAGCTATTGGAACACCCAAGAGGCAATAGTACAGTGGAAAGCCAACGCAGAACACAAAGTAGCACAACTAAAAGGTAAAACCGACTGGTATGCCGACTATGAAGTTGAAATTTGTAAAGTAGAACGCGCGTATTAAATACTTTTTATATGGCATACGACAAGGAAAAGAAAAAGATAATAAATACCCCTGAAGAGTTAGCAGAGATTATAACCCAGCAACTTGATGAGGTAAAGGATGAACATATAGGTGTCAGACTATACTTAACCAGCTTAGAAATTACTTTTCTCTTTAGATATGATCTCCACATAGAAAATGTGTTTAAGGAGAATGGATATGTCATAGAAGAAAAAACGTTTTTTCAAGACAAGACAACAGAACAGGTACATATAAAAAAAGATGACGCAGGAATAGACAAAAAGTTTAAAATAAGTATAGACTTTTCAAAAACTGTGTTTAAATATAGAGCGGGTTTTGTGGCAGCGGTTTTTTCAGGGCGCGCTGTTTTTTTTGGAGCAACTTTTTTAAGTGATGTAAATTTTTCTGAAGCGAATTTTTTAGGTCCCGCATATTTTTGGCAAGCAACTTTTTCAGAAGATGTGAGTTTTATGAAAACTACTTTTTTAGATATTATAGAATTTAATCACGTAATTTTTTTAGATAAAGTAGCTTTTATAAGTACAACTTTTTCAAAGAGCGTAGATTTTTGGGGAGCAACATTTGAGAAAGAAAGTAATTTTAGGGGCTGTAGGTTTTTCAAAGAGCCTCGTTTTACTAATACTAAGTTTGAAGATACAGTTATTTTTTTAGAAGCAGAGTTTAAAGAAGATACTGTGTTTTATCAAACCTATTTTAAAGGGGCGACTATTTTCTCTCAAGCTATATTTAAAGGACATGCTTTGTTTATTTATAGCGTAATAAGCAACGCATTGGTGTTGCAAGGGGTAACTTTTGAACAAAATAAGGGCTTAGATTTAGCATCGGCGACAATAACAGGTACAGTCAATCCTTTTGGGTTTAGTTTGCAAGGGTACACCACATCTGATAAGACAAACTTATCGGAGTATTATAAAGCGATTAATACCAAATTAGATAGCGTAGATGGTGAAAATATAACTATAGAAGCTATCCCTACTCATATAAAACGCGAAACCTTTAGAATATTAAAAGAAGCCTGCGAAAAGCAAAGTAATATTGTGGAGTCTTTGGAGTTTAAAAAGCTAGAGAAAGAAACATTATTTAAAGAAACTTTAGAGAATGCATCCAAAGGGTTTTTCCCTTTTTTAAAAGCACTCCCGAACCTACTTGTTTTGTCCCTTAACGCAATATCCAATTGGTTTGGGAGTTCATATTTTCTCGCTTTCTTTTTTACTATTGGCGTTGGGTTACTATTTTTTAATTTATCGTTGTTATACACCATAAAACTTAACTACGCTTTTAGTTTTAATATTGAACACGGGGTTAAAGACTTTTTAAGTTTTATGAACCCTACCCACGGTTTTGATTATATAGGGTTAGCAGAAAATAATTTAACCACAGGGTTTTATGTTTTCGACTTCTTAGGACGAATTTTTGTGGGTTACGGTATCTATCAATTCATTCGAGCGTTTAGAAAGTTATGACATATAACGAGGAAGGAAAAAGGATAGTAAACACCCTAGAATTAAATAATACTATACACGATCAACTTAAGAAAGTTAAAAATATAAACGGAGAAATCACACTAGACTTATCCAACTTAGAAATTATTAACATCTTTAATTATAATACCGATGTAGAGAAAATATTAAAGGATAAAGGAGCAATAAAAAAAGGGGTTAAAATAAATATAAACTTTACAAACACTGAGTTTAAAAATGCAGCAATCTTTAAAGAAGCGAATATTTCAGGGGAAGTAAACTTTTTAGGAGTGACTTTTTCAAGGAGTGCGAGTTTTTATGAAACGACTTTTTTAAGGGACACATCTTTTATTCACGCAATTTTTTTAACTAATGCAACTTTTGAAAATACGACTTTTTCAAAGAACGTAGATTTTTGGGGAGCAACTTTTGAGAGAGAAAGTAATTTTAGGCGCTGTAAATTTTTAGAAAGGACACGTTTTACTAATACTAGATTTGAGAACACAACCAATTTTTTAAGAGCAGAGTTTGAAGAAGATGCTTTGTTTTATCATACCTATTTTAAAGGGGTTACTATTTTCTCTCAAGCTACATTTAAAGGGCGCGCTTTGTTTATTTATAGTGTAATAAGTAACGTATTGGTGCTGCAAGGAGTAACTTTTGAGCAAAATAAGGGCTTAGATTTAGCATCGGCAACAATCACAGGTACTATCAATCCTTTTGGGTTTGGTTTGCAAGAGTACTCCACATCTAATAAGACAAGCTTAACGGGTTATTATGACGAGATTAACAATAAATTCGATCGCATAAATGATAAAAAAGAAACTATAGGAGCTATACCTACTCGTATAAAACGCGAAACCTTTAGAATATTAAAAGAAGCCTGCGAAAAGCAAAGTAATATTGTGGAGGCTTTAGAGTTTAAAAAGCTAGAGAAAGAGGCGTTAAACGAGGAATTAGGCGATTTGCCCTTGGTAAAACCTATCAAATGGCTTACATCAAAATTTAGCAATTTCTCTTGGATTAAGTCTTGGACTAAGTTTTTGAATGACTTTTGGGATAAAGCAATATTAGGGTTAAATAAGTGGTCTAATAACCATGGCACCTCGCCTGGTCGGGCGTTCCTTTTTACTGCTGGAGTTGGGTTGGTTTTTTTTAATTTATCATTGTTATGCATTTCAAAACTTGACTATACTTTTTGTCTTGATATATCTATTTGCGATAAGTCTATTTGTGATATGTCTTTTTGTGATATAGAAATAATTATAAATGGGCTTAAAGACTTTTTAAATTTTATGAACCCCACCCATGGTTTTGATTATATAGGGGATGAGGTTAAGTTAACAACAGGGTTTTATATATGGGACTCTATAGGGCGAGTTTTTGTAGGTTACGGTATTTATCAATTCGTTCAAGCGTTTAGAAAGTTTAGGTAATACGCGGTGTTGTTTGTTCGAGGTAGCAATTAAAATGTAGTAACGCTACCTGCTGTCTTTCCAAATCAATGTTTTTTCTGTTTGCGTACTAAAACTAGGGCATTTTCCATCGCCTTTGCCTGTTATTCCACCGTCTGGGGCGCAAATTCTGTTGCACATTGTGTCGTATAAATAGTTGAACTGGTCGCAGCAATCAGACGTAATATAGTAATAGGTAGTTGTGTTGGTTTTCCACCGCCACACACTTGCAGGGGGGTTGCGTACGCGCTCTTGCTTAATTTGGTTTATCTTGTCTTCAATACAGGTTGGGGTAGTGTTTTGCGTATCTTCTTTGGCACACGACCATAGCACCAAAAAAACAAATACTGTTTTAGCTAAGGTTTTTATTCTCGCTACACTTTTATAAAAAATCACGCAATGTTCAGTTTAGTGTTTCGGTGTTTATTCTCATTTTCAATAAATCGGGTTTAAACCCTTTTTTCTTATACGCCTTTAGCGCGCTTTCGTTTTCGTTATACACCTCTAATACAATTTCTGTTATATTTCTTTTGTTAGCCCAGTCAATTAAATGTTCCACTATTTTTCCGTTTACGCCTTTTCCCCTGTGTTTGGGAGACACATACATAAACCCTAAATACGCATGCTTGTCTGGTGTCTTATAATGCTTTGCGTTTTGAATAAGCGCATATCCCGAGGCAATAGCCTCTCCGTCAATTGTAGCAATTATTAGGTGTGCGTCTTCTCGTTCCATAAGATCTATTAAGTCATAGTATGTTATAGGGTCGCCTTTTAGATTTGGAGCAAACGGACGCTCATAGCGAATAACCTCTTGTTCAAATTCTTTTAATATATCAAGGTCTTTTATTTCGGCTTCGCGTATTTCCATAGTCGTATTTAGTTTAATTCAATGACTTTATATTTAACTAATATGTCTATTATCTGATGCGTATATTTTCTCGAATTTCCCGAACCCAAATTTGATAAGCAAATTAGAGTTAAATTGTTTTTAGGGAAGCGTATCATATAGCTACTAAACCCCCAATCGCCTCCTTCGTACCAAACCGTTTCGAGGGTTTTAAAACGTCCTATAACCAACCCAAACGCATCGTTCGATTTGTCGTGTTGAAACGTCATTGTTCTATGCATTAAATTATAAAACGCTTCGCCTCCAAATGCTTTTGTCTGAAAATTGACAACCCATTTTTTTAAATCGCTTATAGTAGTGTACATTCCGCTTCCTCCGTAGTGAGGTGAATTTCTGTTAATTTGTAAAAACCCTTCGCCTTTATAATTTAGATAACCTTGTTCTATTAAACTCTCCGTGTTTTCGTCGTCTCTATAATTATACCCATTTACTCTATTTGGAATAACCCGAAAAATATCATCGTTTATAAGTGTATGGGTCATGTTTAGGGGGTCAAATATTTTTTGTTTAGCGAACTCCGAGAACCTCATCCCCGATACTTTCTCTACAACTTTAGTTAACAACATATAATTGATATTGCTATATGACCACTGTGTCCCAGGTTTATACATTAACTCTTTATTGTTCAGCGAAGCCGCTATGGCAGTATCAATATCAAAGAAATTTAAGCTACTCCAATCCGTTCCGTTTTGCCTTGGGTTATGGTAGTAGTCATTTATTCCACTAGTCATATATATCAAATGCTTTATTTTAATGTCGTGTTGATAGTTAGGAAAATTGGGGATATATTTTTTAATATTGTCCTCCATCGACACCTTACCGTCGAGTATTAGTAGGGCTATACAAGCAGCCGTAAATTGTTTAGACAGCGATGCTATATTAAACGCCGACTTGGAATTAATAGGAATTTTATACTCTAGGTTTGCCAGTCCATACCCTTTCTCAATAATAAAATTGGTGTCTTTAACTACACCAACCATATACCCTGGAGTTCTAAGGTTTATATGTTGAAATAAGCTGTCAATTTCTTTAATTAAACCAGCCTCGTTTTTTGTTTGAGAATTAGCTTGACATATAATAAGTATCTGGAAAAATAATATGAGGTAGCGGTATTTCATAACACACAATTTAACTAAAAAAACCTAAAGTAGTTACCCCAAAAGCCAAACTATATCCTTAGCGCAGTAGGTTGCAATAAGCGATGCCCCTGCCCGTTTAAAGGCGACTATCTGTTCGTAGGCTATGGCATCGTAGTCAATCCAACTTTTTTGTGCAGCAGCTTTTAGCATGGCATACTCACCGCTTACTTGGTAGGCAGCAATGGGAGTGTTTATTTTATTTTTCAAATCACGGATAATATCCAAATACGCTATCCCAGGTTTTACCATAACAATATCGGCACCTTCGTCAATATCGGCTTGGGCTTCTGCAAGAGCTTCTTTGCGATTATGAAAATCCATCTGATAAGTTTTTTTGTCACCAAACCCAGGGGCAGAATCTAATGCCGAGCGAAAAGGACCATAAAAGCTAGACGCATATTTGGCACTATAACTCATTATTGCTGTATTATGAAACTGTGCTTCTTCCAAAAGTTTCCGAATGGCTAAAACCCTGCCATCCATCATATCACTTGGGGCAACAATATCGGCACCTGCCTTGGCATGAGACAATGCCATTTGTGCTAATAGCTCTATAGTCGCATCGTTCACTATCAAACCGTCTTCTACAACGCCATCGTGTCCATAAGACGAATAAGGGTCTAAGGCGACATCGGTCATCACTACCATTTCGGGTACAGTGTCTTTAATTGTAGCCACAGCTCTTTGCATTAGCCCGTTTGGGTTCAGTGCTTCTGTCCCTTTGTTGTCTTTTAATGCATCAGGAATTTTTGCAAACAACAACACCGCTTTAAGCCCCATGCTCCAGAGTTCTTGTGCTTCTTGTTTCAATATATCTAAACTCATTCTATAATAGTCGGGCATCGAGTTAATCTCTTCTTTTATGCCTGTCCCTTCTACTACAAAAAGAGGTACTATAAAATCGTTGGGCGACACATAATTTTCGCTAACAAGGTCTCTAATAGACTGCGAACTTCTAAGCCTTCTGTTACGATGAATTGGAAACATAATTAATGGGGGTTATTACTTTCTTCGAGAATTTCTGTCATGGTTTTTTCTTCGGTTTCCTCTGGGTTCTCAACAACATCACGCTGCGGTTTTTTCAAAGTACCTAGTATCATAATTAGCATAGACACAAGTATAACAACCAATAGAACGCGGTCATCTATAATAGCGTTCTCGGAGTCTATAAATTTAATGTCCTTAATTTGCAAGAACAGTAAAATACTAATCAACCCTCTTGGAGACATATATACCAAAGGCGATGGCTTTACTTTAAAAGTAGTAACCGTAAAATAAAAATAACGGATTACAAGCATAATACCAAAAATAGAAACCCCATAGATAAACGGAGTAAGCGAATTGAACTGGGTTAAACTAATAGAAAATCCAAAAAATAAAAAGAAAAATGTTTTTACCAAAAATGTAGATTCGGCTGTAAGAATATGAAAATCGTGTAATTCTTTCTTTGTTTGACTTATGTCTAAAAAGCGTTTTAGAAAGCTCGGTAATAAGGCTTGAAAATTTCCTAGGAATAATCCAAAAATGAAAATAGTAACTAAAGCAGGAAGATGGAAAAGTTTACCAAGTGCATATACCAAAATAAGAAGTGCTAACACTAGAAAAAACTTTACATGGTGTTTTATTTTTTGAGTTAGTTGAACTAAAAGATATGTGATTATTAAAGAAACCACGATTACACCAATAATTTGAAGCCCAAGAAAAACCAGAGACTCTCCACTGAGCATCGCTTGGTTTGACTGAAATTGGCGTATGGCATAATTGAAAATCATAATCCCTAAAATATCCGAAAACGTGGACTCATAAACGACAAATTCTTTTTCGCGATTTAGAAGCCCCGCAGCAGACGGTATTGCCACTGCACTACTAATTATAGATAAAGGAATAGCAAAAATAAGAGCCGTTCTATGTTCTAGCTCCAAAAGGTGTTCGAACGCTAGACTTATTACAATTATATTGAGAATTAAAATAAACGCAGCAGCAAAAAAGCCTTTAAGAATTATAGGGAGCTTTTCTTTTTTTATGTCCAGTTCTAAGGCACCTTCTAGTACAATTAAAATTAACCCAATAGTACCAAGCACAGGAATTACAGAATCGAGAAACTCAAACTCTGTAAACCCATATATATTTGTTATCAATCTAATAACAATGCCCGTAAACATTAATAACACAACAGACGGGAATTTTGTTTTTCTGGCTATAATATCAAATACATACGAAAAAACGATAAGTAACGGAAGAGCGATTAAAATGGCTAAAGTGTTCATTCGTATTTTATTATTAAGTTAATATAATAAAAGCATATTCGATTATGTTTATAAAAGCCAGTTTTTTGGATTTTTTAAAACAGATATAAGCTTTGCCTCTGGCGAATTTTCTTTTGGCTTATGATTATAAACCCATTGTACCTTAGGGGGCAAACTCATTAGAATGCTTTCAATCCTTCCGTTGGTTTTTAACCCAAAAAGAGTGCCTTTGTCATGCACTAGGTTAAACTCAACATATCGCCCTCTTCTTATTTCTTGCCAGTTTTTTTGTGCTTCTATAAAATTAAGTTCTTTTCTGCGGTTTATAATAGGTAAATAGGCATTTAAAAAATTATCGGCAACATCAGTAACAAAACTATACCATTGATCTATTGACCGCTCTGAAGTAGATTTTAGGTAGTCAAAAAATAGACCTCCTATTCCTCTTGCCTCATTTCGGTGTGAATTCCAAAAATAGGTGTCGCATTTCTTTTTGTATTCAGGGTAAAATTTCGAGTCGTGACGGTCGCAAGCATTCTTGCAAACTCGATGAAAATGAACTGCATCTTCTTCAAACAAATAATAAGGGGTTAAGTCTTGCCCTCCTCCAAACCATTGGTTTGTTATGTCGCCATTAGGGTTATATACTTCGAAATACCGCCAGTTCGCATGCACAGTTGGTGCCATTGGATTTTTTGGGTGTAGCACTAAACTTAACCCACAGGCATAGAAAGAAGATTCATCTACGTTTAAATAGGCTTGCATAGTGTCGGGGAGTATGCCATATACTTTAGAAATATTAACCCCGCCTTTTTCAAAAACATTCCCATTCTCAATTATACGTGTTCTTCCGCCACCGCCTTCGGGTCTTTCCCAAAGGTCTTCTTCAAATGTTGCCCCGCCATCAACTTCTTCTAAGGCAAGCGTAATTTTATCTTGAAGTGTACAAATATAATTATAGAACAAATCCTTCATGGGATAGTCTTTTTAGCTTTTATATTCTTTAACCGCATCAACAAAAGCCTGTGCATGGCTTACAGGGATATTAGGTAATATACCATGTCCAAGATTTACTATATAACGGTCTTTCCCAAAAGCATCAATCATTTTTTTAACATCAGATTTTATTTGGGGTATAGGCGATAATAATCGAGAAGGGTCATAATTCCCTTGAAGCGTTATATTACCTCCCGATAAATACCGTGCATTTCTTGCAGAGCAAGTCCAGTCAACACCCAGTGCACTAGCCCCAGATTGTCCCATTTTATTTAAGGCAAACCAACACCCTTTTCCAAATACAATGACGGGGCATAACCCTTTAACAGCAGTAACAATTTGTTGAATATAAGGCCACGAAAAAATATCGTAATCATCGGGAGAAAGTAACCCTCCCCAAGAATCGAAAATTTGCAACGCATTTACCCCTGCTTTAGCTTTAGCCCTAAGATAATCAATAGTAGTGTCTGTTATTTTTTGAAGTAGCTCGTGTGCCATTTCAGGCTGAGCAAAACAAAACTCTTTTGCTTTATCAAAAGTCTTCGACCCTTGACCTTGCACCGCATAGCAAAGCAACGTCCAAGGAGAGCCTGCAAAACCAATTAGAGGAACCTCGTTGTTGAGTTCTACTTTGGTCATTTTTACGGCATCGAGTACATACCCTAAAGCCTCTTCGGCATGGGGTACAATAACGTTGTTTAAATCCGTTTTACTGCGAATAGGATTTGGTATCCAAGGTCCTACATCGGGTTTCATTTCAACATGTATATTCATTGCTTGTAAAACCACAAGAATATCGCTAAACAAAATAGCGGCATCGGGGCCTATTTGGTGTATTGGCATTATCGTTATTTCGGTTGCTAGTTCGGGGGTTTGACAACGCGTAAAGAAATCATACTTTTGTTTAAGTTTCATGAAATCTGGCAAGTATCTTCCTGCTTGACGCATCATCCATACAGGAGGGCGAGACACAGTCTCTCCTGCAAGTGCTTTTAAAAATAAATCGTTTTTAATCATTTGCGCTTAGGTGTTTTTTTAA
Organism: Candidatus Arcticimaribacter sp.; assembly: GCA_965277835.1. Lineage (GTDB taxonomy): Bacteria > Bacteroidota > Bacteroidia > Flavobacteriales > Flavobacteriaceae > Arcticimaribacter. The sequence goes on from OZ255841.1 coordinate 1,409,560, forward strand.
TTGATATATCATGTGTTCAACAGTAGGCTTAGTAGCAATTTTAATTTGCGCTTCTGGAAGCGATAATGCGTTTGCAGTAGTATTACCAATGCAAATACACACAGTTTGTGTAAGCGTATTATTTTGAGTAAAACTTTTAACGCCACTAGGGCTATAAAAAAGAACAACGTCAAAACGTCCAACACGCTTTGGGCTTAATATCGTGTTATAAACTTCAACTATTTCAAGAGGGATTTGATTAGACGATAATTTATCTTCTAAGTCGGGTCTTCTTTCCTTTCCGCAAAAAAACAAAAAGTGTTCGTTTTTAGCATTTTTTACAATAAAATCGCCCAATTTCGCTGAATTATCTTCAAAATGAGCCACTTTTAGTTCATTTCTTTCTAAAGTTTTTTTGGTTTTTTCACCTACACAATAGCATAATCTTCCTTTTAAAAGCGTACTTAGTTTAGGTTGTGAAAACACAAACTGAACCGCATTTTGACTTGAAAAAAGAAATATTTGCTTAGACTCTTTATACTCAAAAGGGATTTTTTTTATGTCAATAAAGTTACGATCAGTATAACTACAGCCCAATTCGATAATCCGATCCCTTTGAATCGTCGAAAGAGTTTTTGTAGATAATACGCTTGTGTGTAGCATTATTCAACAGATTTTATTTCTTGTAGCAATGTTGCAGCTCCTTTTTTGAGCAATTCCTCTGCAAGTTCAACACCTTTGTCTTTTGCGTCTTCAAAGGTAAATTTAGTTGAAGTTAAAAACTTCTGTGTCCCATCTAAAGAAAATACGCCACCAATAAAATGTATTGTCCCCTTCTCAATTTTTGCCAATGCTCCTATTGGTGCAGTACACCCGCCTTCGAGTGTGGATAGAAAATCGCGTTCAATTTTTGTGCAAACTTCGTCTTGGGGTTGGTTAAATTGGTGTACTATTCTTTGTGTAGAGGTGTCGTCAGATTTACACGTAATCATTAAAGCGCCTTGGGCTGGAGCTGGAATCATCCAATCTAAAACTTTTATATGCGCGTTCTCAACTTTTAACCGAAGTAACGCTGCTTCGGCAAAAATAGCACCCTCCCAATTTTCAGCTTCCAGTTTTGCTAATCGTGTCTGAATGTTACCTCGTAACGGCACAATAGTATGTTTTGGAAATTTTGCCAACCACTGTGCCTTCCGCCTAAGACTTCCTGTAGCAATAGTAGAAAGAGGCTCTAAAGAGTTCCCATGCTCTTTCTGAACCAAAACATCGTGTACAGCACCTCGCTTTAAAACAGCCGCTTGTTGTATTCCTTTTGGGAGTAAGGTAGGTACATCTTTCATGCTGTGAATTGCCAAATCAATTTTATCGTTAAGCAAAGCCGTATCAAGTGCTTTTGTGAAAATTCCTGTAAGCCCCATTTCATAAAGCGGTTGCACAAGATTTAAGTCGCCTTGACTTTTTATAGGAACGATTTCGTTTTTATACCCTTTTGAATTTAATGCGTTCTGAAGCGTTTGTGCTTGCCACAATGCTAAAGTACTATCGCGTGTTCCAATGCGGATAACCTTATTCATGTGCTTCGATATCAAGTTGAAATATATCTTTAACTACATTGATTGCAGTGGGTGCATTATCGGGGTTTTGTTTTAGATAACGTGCTACTTGCCCTATCGTTTTTTGAATTATTTGAGATGACACTTCTACGTTTTTAAGTTCCAAATTAGTTTTCTTCTCCTGAAATTTTAACTCAGATGCTTGTTGCTCAGTTAATTTGGTTTTTAATGCTCTAAGTGTCGGGGCGTATTGCCTATGCTTAAGCCATTCTAAAAACTCGTGTTTCACCTCTTCAAGAATAGTCTCGGCTTGTGGAATATATTTTTCTCTTGCTTTAAGGTTTTTATTAGCAATTTGAGAAATAGTATCTAAATGAACTAGGCTAACCTGATCGAGGTCAGTTACATTTGGGTTTACATTGCTAGGGGCAGATAAGTCTAAAATTAAGAGCGGCGAATTTTTATATATAATTTCTTTAGACACAGTAGGTTGTTGTGCGCCTGTAGCCACTATAAGTATATCTGCTTTTTTAATTTCGGTCGAAAGTTCTTTGTGTTCCTTAACTAAAACATTAAACTTTTTTGCAATATTTTTTGCGCTTACATGTGTCCGATTAATTAAAACAATATGTTCGTTTTTAGTATGCTTAATTAAGTTTTCGCACGTATTTCTCCCTATTTTCCCAGTCCCAAAAAGGAGGATATTTTTCTCAGGAATATTTTCAACGGTATCGATTATATATTGCACCGATGCAAATGTTACGGAAGTAGCCCCGCTAGAAATTTTTGTCTCGGTTTTAATACGCTTACTAGCCCTAATCACAGAGTTAACCAAGCGTTCCATATATCCGTTGGTCATGCCTAATTTTTTAGACCTAAAAAAACTCTGCTTTACTTGCCCAATTATCTCAAAGTCGCCGAGTATTTGGCTATCTAAACCCGTACCTACTTTAAAAATATGATTAATTGCATCTATGTTTTTAAGCGTATAACCAATTGAATTAAAAATATTGCTATCCCCATTAGAGTGCTTACATAATAAATCGATTAACTGTTCGGGGGAAGGCCCATAGGCATACACCTCGGTTCGGTTACACGTAGAGTTAACCATAACCTCTTCTACTCCTTCTGTCTTTGCATCTAAAATAAGAGCTTTTCTTTGCTCTATATTGAGACTGAAATTACCACGCGTTTTAAGGTCTGCATTCTTGTAGCTAACACCAATAACATAAAAATGCATACTTGTATTTAAAAAAGTCATAGATTTTTATAATCTGTGATAAAAATAATAGGCTCTTTTTTAAAAAAACAACGCTAAAAGTATAATTAATAACGAAAAGCGATTAATTTAGCAAAGGTCTATGTTTTATAAACTATACAAAGGTTTAGTTTAGATTATGTCTAAATAAAAATCATTTTAATGCTCGAAAATATCGTTGAAAGCAATAAGGCAATTACAGTCATCGAAGAAGGGTTTTATCTTTTTCGGTTTCAAAACGATACTGCAGAAGAATTAAGAGAATGCCGTGACATTAATAGTAATTTTATACAGTTTCATTTCTGCATAAAAGGGAGTGCTAATTTTCTGTTTAACAAGGGCAATTATACGCTTAATTTAAAAGAAGAAAACTCTATTTTACTATATAACCCTCAACTCAATTTACCTATTGATTTGAACCTTTATCCCAATACTTGGATTATTGGAATTGTAATTTCGATAAAGAAATTCCATAGCTTATTTTCGCAAGATGCAGACCATATTCATTTTTTAAGCCCAGAGAATAGTGTTAAAAAATATTATGAAAACAACATAATAAGCCCAAGTATGGCAATAGTATTGAGTCAAATTTTTAGTATAAACATTCAGGATAGTATGAAAACTCTTTATTTGAAAGGGAAAGTATATGAGTTACTATGCCTCTATTTTAATAAAGATGAAAGCTCGGATATAGAACAATGTCCTTTTTTAGTTGACGAAAACTATATTCGGCGTATTCGACTAGCGAAAGAAATTATTCTTAAGAATATAGCTGAACCGCCTTCGCTACAAAATTTATCCGATGAAATTGGGCTTAGTTTAAGTAAATTAAAAGAAGGTTTTAAGCAACTATATGGCGATACCGTTTTTGGGTATCTTTTAAATCATAAAATGGAAATTGCACGGCAGATGTTAGCTTCGAATACATATAATGTAAATGAAGTTGGACTAAAAATAGGTTATAGTACTTCTAGTCATTTCATTGCTGCCTTTAAAAAGAAGTATGGGACAACTCCTAAAAAATACTTAATGTCATTATCTTCGCAAGGGAATTTATAATAACATAAACTTGACTTTATAACGTATAGAAAAGCATATATGAAAGGCGTATTATTAGTTAATTTAGGCTCTCCTGACAGCCCTAATCCATCGGATGTAAAAAAATATTTAGACGAGTTTTTAATGGATGAACGTGTAATAGATGTACCCTGGTTATTGCGCGCCTTTATTGTTCGAGGAATAATTCTAAACACAAGACCTAAAAAATCTGCAGCAGCTTATAAGAAAATTTGGTGGGACGAGGGGTCGCCTCTAATTGTTCTTTCCAAGCGGTTTAAAGATAAAGTAGCATCAAAAACATCGCCTCCAATAAGTTTGGCAATGCGCTACGGAAAACCATCTATCAAAACAGGACTACAAGAGCTTGTTGATAAGGGCGTAAACGATATTTTGATAGTTCCATTATACCCTCAGTTTGCTATGGCAACCACCGAAACCATTTTGGTATTGGCAGAAGAACTACGGAAAGAGTTTTTCCCAGAGGTTACATTTGCGTCGTTGCCTTCATTTTATAATCATGCAGACTATATCCGCGTGTTATCAAATTCGATAGCAGAAAGCCTTAAAGGGAAACACTGGGAGCATTTGTTGTTTTCGTATCATGGTGTGCCAGAGCGACATATCCGCAAAAGGGATATTACTAAATCGCATTGTAAAATTGATGGAGAATGCTGTGCTACCGCTTCAAAAGCACACCAATATTGTTATCGACATCAGTGCTATGAAACCACACGTTTAGTTGCCAAATATCTAGAATTAAAAGAAGGTATGTATTCCACATCGTTTCAATCTCGACTAGGTGTAGATCCTTGGTTGCAACCCTATACGGACACTACTATAGCAAATTTTGGTCAAAGTGGAATTAAAGAACTAGCGGTTGTTACTCCTGCTTTTGTTTCGGACTGCTTAGAAACTTTAGAAGAAATAGGAATGGAAGCCGCCGAAGATTTCAAAAAAAACGGAGGAAATCAATTACATGTCCTCCCGTGTATTAACGATAGGGAAGAATGGGTTAATGTAATGAGCCGTTGGATAGACCAATGGGCTTTATCCGAAAACGTTACGACCTAATAACTATAAACCCTCGCGGTTGTTTAGTGTTGCAATTCTTCTTCGCCTTCTTTTAAAGGTACAATCTGAGACACAAAATCTTCTTCTTGTCCAGGCTTAGAGTAATCATACGCCCACCGATGTACTTCTGGTATTGCGCCCTGCCAGTTACCGTGCATATGCTCTATTGGAGCTGTCCACTCCAAAGTATTTGAACGCCATGGGTTTTGTACAGTCTCTTTACCATAGAACATACTATGTATAAAGTTATATAAAAACACAAGTTGTGCAGCTCCGGCAACTAAAGCAAAGAATGTAATAACAACATTAATATCAGCGATATCGTCAAAATATGGGAACGCTGTGTTGGTATAATAACGCCTTGGTAAGCCTGCCATACCAATAAAGTGCATTGGGAAAAACACGCCGTAAGCACAAACCGCAGTAACCCAAAAATGTATATAACCGAGGTTTTTATTCATCATCCTACGGAACATTTTGGGGAACCAATGATATACGCCTGCAAACAAGCCATATAATGCAGATATTCCCATTACTAAGTGAAAATGCGCCACCACAAAATAAGTGTCATGCACATTAATATCTAGGGTACTATCACCCAAAATAATGCCTGTTAATCCCCCAGAAATAAACGTAGAGACTAACCCTATGGAAAATAGCATTGCTGGGTTCAATTGAAGGTTTCCCTTCCATAAAGTCGTTATATAGTTAAATGCTTTTACCGCAGAAGGAATAGCAATTAATAAGGTTGTAAATGTAAATACGGAACCTAAAAATGGGTTCATCCCAGAAATAAACATATGGTGTCCCCAAACAATCATCGAAAGGAACGCTATTGCTAAAATAGAGGCAATCATAGCTCTGTACCCAAAAATTGGTTTACGCGAGTTTGTTGCAATAATTTCTGATGTAATCCCTAGTGCTGGTAAAATTACTATATATACCTCTGGATGCCCTAAAAACCAAAAGAGGTGTTCGTATAACACAGGTGACCCCCCTTGATAATGTAGTACTTCGCCTTGAATAAAAATATCGGATAAAAAGAACGATGTCCCAAAACTTCTATCCATAATAAGCAATAGTGCTGCAGATAGTAATACTGGGAATGAAACTACACCAATAATAGCCGTTACAAAAAACGCCCAAATTGTTAACGGAAGCCTTGTCATGGTCATTCCTTTGGTACGCAAATTAATAACCGTTACAATATAGTTCAACGATCCTAATAAAGATGATGCAATAAAGATTGCCATTGACACTAACCAAAGTGTCATTCCCATACCAGAACCTGGTTGTGCTTGTGGTAACGCACTTAAAGGCGGGTACACAGTCCAACCTGCTGAAGCAGGTCCTGCCTCAACAAATAGTGATATGAGCATAACTACACTCGATAGAAAAAATAACCAATACGAAATCATGTTTAACAACCCAGATGCCATATCGCGCGCACCTATTTGTAATGGAATTAAAAGGTTACTGAACGTTCCACTCAAACCTGCTGTCAATACAAAAAACACCATAATAGTACCGTGGATGGTAACTAACGCCAAATATATATTTGGGTCCATAACGCCGTCTGGTGCCCATTTTCCTAAAAAGAAATCGAACACACCAAATGACTCTTCTGGCCATGCCAATTGTAAACGAAATAAAAGAGACATTGCTATTCCAATAATTCCCATAAATAATCCTGTGATTAAATATTGCTTGGAAATCATCTTATGGTCTTGACTAAATATATATTTAGTTATAAAAGTCTCCTTATGATGATGTTCATGGTCTTCTTCATGTATATCCTCTAATGATGACATATTTATTTTTTTTATTTAATTATTGAATTACTTGAGCAAACGTCTGCTGTCCATCAATCCATTTTTGATATTGTTCTGGAGTCTCTACTATAATTTTCATTTGCATATTATAATGAGACGAGCCACAAATTTTATTACACAATAAAATATAATCGAATGTATAAGGCTCTAATGCTTCTTCACCATTTGCAATTAACGCCTTACTTTTCTCAGCTCTAATTTTATTTATTTTTTTGACTTTAGCAATTACCTCTGGGTCTTTCCTCATGTCATCCGTTGTTGTTATTGGAGTAAACGCAAATTCAGTAATCATCCCAGGGACACAATTCATTTGTGCTCTAAAATGCGGCATATACGCAGAATGTAATACGTCTTGAGAGCGCATTTTAAAAATAACTTCTCTTCCTAGTGGGAGGTGTAATTCTTGAACCACTATATCGTCCAATCCATTTGGGTCAGTGGCATCAATACCCACTAAGTTTTTACCGTCAAAATCTTGTAAAAAACGAACATTAGCATCGCCTAATACACCGTCATCTCCTGCATATCGCGCCTTCCAATTAAATTGTTGCGCATATAATTCGACAACTAAAGCATCCTCGTTTTCTTCAACATTCATAATGTCTGTCCAAGTATATAACCCGTAGATAATAAGGGCTGCTAAAACAACTGCAGGAATAAATGTCCAAACAGCTTCTAGCTTATTATTATCGGCATAAAACAAAGCCTTCTGGTCTTTTCTTCCTCTATACTTAAATGCAAAATAGTGTAATAGGGCTTGTGTTATGGTTTGCACAAAAAAGATGACTGCAAACGATATCCACATCAATTTATCGTACTCTTCTCCGTGTTCTGAAGCCGCGTCTGGTAAAAGAACATCGCCCCATGCCCAAAAAGAATATATGGTCAAAATATATATAAATGCCAAGAACGCAAACATTAACTTCCCTTGGATATTGTTATCGTTGTCGTTTGCTATTTGAGAATCGTCTTTTGAAGCTTGAGAAAGCTCAAAAATTTTAGCTACTTGCCACAGGGATATAGTAATTAAAACAAGTATTGTAAGGGTTAGTAATGCCGTCATTATCTCTTTCTATTTTATCGTATTAATAATGAAAATGTTTACTCTCTTCTATATAAGGATCTCCTTTTGCTAATAGCGGTGCTTTTGTCAATTCCATAAATACTATATATATAAATAATCCTAAGAAAAATAAAAATCCTCCTATTTCAGAAACTCCAATAGACCATTGATCGCCAACTGCTGATGGCATAATCATATTATACACGTCTAAATAATGTCCTAAAACAATTACACTACCCGCCATGATAATAAAATAATTTACACGCTTGTAATCGCTATTCATTAAAACTAACAAAGGGAATACAAAGTTCATTACTACCATTCCAAAAAATGCAATATTATAGTCTTCAATTCGAGTAATAAAGTAGGTTACTTCTTCGGGTATATTAGAGTACCATATCAACATAAATTGCGAAAACCAAAGGTATGTCCAAAATATACTTATTGCGAACATGTACTTGCCAAGGTCATGAATATGACTATCGTTAACAAAGTCTAAATAGCCTTTCGATTTCAAATATATTGTTATCAGGGCAATAACTGTTATTCCGGTAACAAACATACTTGCAAAAACATACCACCCAAACAAAGTGCTAAACCAGTGTGGATCGATTGACATTATCCAGTCCCAAGACATAATAGATTCGGTAACAATAAAAAAGACAAGGAACGCTGCCGAAATTCTAAAATTCTTTTTATGGTTAGATATATCACTAGCCTCGTCTTGGGCTAAAGAGAATTTTCTCGAAAAATGACGGTAAACAGACCACCCTACTACAAAAAATACGGCTCTTATTAAAAAGAACGGTACATTTAAAAATCCTGTTTTCCCCTGAATTAATTTGTCGTGAGCGACTACTTCAGGATCCATCCAAATAAAAAGGTGGTTAAAATGTAGTCCTGATAACACAAGAATTATAATAACAACAATAGCACCTGGTAATAGGTACCCCGTAATACCTTCCATAACTCTATACAGTACAGGCGACCACCCTGCCTGAGAAGCTCTTTGAACGGCATAAAATGCAAGTACTCCTAAAGATATCAAAAAGAAAAATAGCGCTGCTACATATAATGCAGCCCAAGGTTTATTTTTAAGCTGATTTAATAAATGTGTGTCATGTGAGTCGTCGTGTACCTCTGTCGAATGAGGTTCTTCGCTGTGCCCTGCAGATTCATTATGACCCTCACCATGATGCTCAGTAGCTACCATAGCTTTGGCTTCTGCTATATTACTAGGAGCAGCAAAAAATCCATAAGCCAATCCTAGAACCCCTAAAATCATTAGAGAAAAAGCTATATTTTTGAGTTTTTTTGGAAACGTGTACATATTTTTTATGCTAAATTTTATTTAAGAAGGTTAACTCTTAGTTCCATTACATACTGTGTGACTTGCCAACGCTCTTTTGCGTTTATTTGACTTGCATGCGATCCCATCGAATTTCTGCCATACATTATTACATGATAAATACTCCCTTCAGTAATTTCTCTATCAGCGTAGCTAGGAATCCCAAGAAACTTTTCGCGGGTAGTTAAAATCCCTTGTCCATCGCCTTTCGACCCATGGCACACCGCACAATAAATTCCATAAAGCTCTTTTCCTTTAGCGCTATTAAATTCCGAAACTTCTAACGGAGAACTTAAACTATCCCTTGCCATTTCATAGCCTTCATTTGTGTCTGGATAATCATAGGGTTTCCATCCTCTTGCAATAGTACCTTCTACTGGTTCTTGGGCTTCAATTCCATTAGCAAATGCTTCCGAGTCACCGTAGGCTTCGTAGCTTACTGGTTCATACATATTAGGAAAAAACTGATAATTAGGTTTTGTATCTTCTTTACAAGAACTCAAACCAAGTATGAGAACACAACTAAACGCTATATATAGTGTCTTTTTCATCATTCTTCGTGATTTTGAGGAGTAGTTATTTCAATAGCCCCTGTCTCTTTCAATAATTTAGTCAATTCGGCTTTGTCTCCTTTGAGTTCAACTTCCATTAAAAACTTATCATCTGTAGTTAATGGGTTTGGGTTTTCTGCTTCTTTAAATGGCCATAGTTTACTTCTCATATAGAATGTAATTACCATTAGGTGAGCCGCAAAGAAAACGGTCATTTCAAAAAGAATAGGGACAAAAGAAGGTAGGTTTGCAATAAAACTAAAACTTGGTTTACCTCCAATATTTTGAGGCCAATCCGTAATCATAATAAAATTAATCATTACAATAGCTACGACAAGACCTATACAACCATACATAAATGCCATAATTGCAATTCGGGTATCTTCTAAGCCCATCGCTTTGTCGAGCCCATGAACTGGGAATGGTGAATACACTTCCTCTATATGATATTTATGCTCGCGAACTTCTTTAACAGCTTTCAAAAGCACGTCATCGTCGTCATAAAGCGCATGTAGTACTTGATTACTCATTTTTATCTCTAAGTTTTTTATAGTTTTCGCCCGAAGACTTCAAAATTGTTTTCACTTCTGCTTGTGCAATTACTGGAAATGTCCTAGCATATAATAAAAATAGTACGAAGAAAAATCCAATGGTTCCGATAAAAATTCCAATATCTACAAAGGTTGGAGAGAACATAGTCCACGAAGAAGGTAAGTAATCGCGATGTAGCGATGTTACAATGATTACAAAACGCTCGAACCACATTCCAATATTTACAACTATCGAAATAATAAAAGAAAATAATATACTCGTACGTAATTTTTTGAACCACATAAGTTGTGGTGAAAATACGTTACAGGTCATCATTGTCCAATATGCCCACCAATACGGTCCTGTAGCACGGTTTAAAAAGGCATATTGTTCGTACTCTACTCCAGAGTACCATGCAATAAACAACTCCGTAATATATGCAACCCCAACTATTGAACCTGTAATCATAATTACAATATTCATTAGTTCAATATGTTGTATTGTAATATAGTCCTCCAAATTAGAGACCTTACGCATAATAATTAATAAGGTATTTACCATTGCAAAGCCCGAAAAAATTGCACCTGCAACAAAATAAGGGGGGAAGATAGTAGTGTGCCACCCTGGGATTACAGACGTTGCAAAGTCAAACGATACTATGGTATGAACCGATAGTACAAGAGGCGTTGCCAAACCTGCTAAAACTAAAGAAACCTCTTCAAATCGTTGCCAATCTTTTGCTCTTCCAGACCACCCAAAACTTAATAGCGAATATATTTTCTTTTGAAATGGTTTAACTGCACGGTCTCTAATCATTGCAAAATCTGGAAGTAACCCAGTCCACCAAAATACTAATGATACCGAAAGGTAAGTAGAGATTGCAAACACGTCCCACAAAAGAGGGGAGTTAAAGTTTACCCACAAAGAGCCAAATGCATTTGGTATTGGTAATACCCAATAGCCTAGCCATGGGCGACCCATATGGATAATAGGAAACAACCCTGCTTGAATTACCGAGAAAATCGTCATAGCCTCTGCAGACCGATTAATTCCCATTCTCCATTTTTGACGAAATAACAACAGAACCGCAGAAATTAATGTTCCTGCATGTCCAATTCCTACCCACCATACAAAGTTAGTTATATCCCAAGCCCAACCTACGGTTTTGTTCAAACCCCAAGTTCCAATTCCTGTCGAAATAGTATAAATTATACACCCTAATCCCCACATAAACGCCGAAAGTGCAACTCCAAAAACAATCCACCATTGTTTATTTGCTCTTCCTTCTACAGGAGCAGCAACATCAACAGTTATATCATGATATGACTTATCTCCAGTTACAAGAGGTTTTCTAATAGGTGCTTCGTAATGCGAGGCCATATGCTATAAATTTATCTTTTTATATTATGTATTTCTTACTTTAGTTTGGTACATCACATTGGGTTTTGTACCTACACTCTCCAAAAGATGATACATACGATCACCTTTATGTAAACGACTTACTTCGCTCTCTTTATCATTAATATCTCCAAAAGCCATTGCCCCATTACTACACGCATTAGAGCAAGCGGTCTGAAACTCTCCATCTTTTATTTGTCGTCCTTCTAGTTTAGCATCTAATATGGTCTTTTGTGTTTTTTGAATACACATAGAACATTTTTCCATTACACCACGTGAACGAACCACTACATCTGGGTTTAATACCATACGTCCAAGGTCATTGTTCATGTGATAATCAAACTCATCATTTTGGCTATATAAAAACCAGTTAAAACGACGTACTTTATACGGACAGTTGTTTGCACAATAACGTGTACCTACACAGCGGTTATATGCCATATGGTTTTGACCCTGTCGTCCATGTGAAGTAGCTGCCACTGGGCAAACCGTTTCGCAAGGTGCATGGTTACAATGCTGACACATTACAGGCTGAAATGTTACTTGAGGGTTTTCAAATGGGTCTTCCAATCCTCTAAGCGTGCTTAATGATTCTCCAAGACCATTTATATCTTCTTTAGTTTTATTATCTCCTGCAAAAGTATCTTCAGAAGAATAATAACGGTCAATGCGTAACCAGTGCATGTCTCTCGATCTTCTAACTTCAGTTTTTCCTACAACAGGTACATTATTTTCAGAATGACATGCAATAACACATGCGCCACAACCTGTACATGCGTTTAAGTCAATTGATAAATTGAAATGATGTCCTGTGGAACGATCAAAACTTTCCCACATATCTACCTCTTCAGAAGTAACGTTCTCTTCTATATGATTTTTAGATACTTTAGGTATTGCATTCCAATATTCTTTTTCTTTTGTATTGAATATTTCTAACGTTGTTTCCTTAACAATATCGCCTCTTCCCATTAAAGTATTGTGCAACTGAACACAAGCAAACTCATGGAACCCTTCGGCTGGCCTAATTGTTGCATTTTGGACGTCTCTAAAATTATTATAAAATGCATAAGCATTAGCCCCTACTTGCATTTCTTCTTGCGAACCTACTTTTTCTCCATAACCAAATGCAAGGCCTACCGAGCCTTTTGCTTGCCCTGGTTGAATTATTACAGGAATCGTAAGGGTAGTGTCTTCTACGGTTACTTCGGCATAGCTTCCATTTAATGCGCCATTAGCAACATTTACATTTTTCAATCCAATTTCGGCAGCATCAGAAGCCGATACTGTAATATAATTATCCCAAGACACGCGTGTTATTGGGTCAGGGAATTCTTGCAACCATGGGTTGTTAGACTCTTGCCCGTCGCCCATTCCTGTCTTAGGGTATAATACAAGTTCTAGTTCTGGCAGATTTGCTCCAGCTAACATATATGCTCCGCTTGTTAAATCTCGCTCTTGGTAAATCAACTCTGATGCCGTGTTTTCTTTTGTATGAAACCCATCGTGCAAAGCTTTATTCCATGAAGCACCTTCTAAAACAGAAGCAGACCAATGTTCTTGAATTACATTATAATAAGATTGATTATTCCCAGACCATTTTAAAAGAACATCTTGAAATTGTTGGGTATCAAATAAAGGTTTAATAGTAGGTTGAGCTAAAGCGTAGCTACTCTTCTTAAATTCATAATCACCCCAAGATTCTAAATAATGTGGTGTTGCTGCTACATATTGAGACACCAAAGTCGTTTCGTTTTCTTTTAAAGAAAATGTTACCGAAAGGTCTAATTCTGCAACGCCTTTGGCAAAGGCTTCACCATCTGCTAAAGTAAGTGCAGGATTAACTCCAACCATAATAAGACCGCCTAAACTCCCTTCCTTTACTGCCTTAATCACGTTAGAAACCTCATCTGTGTTTCCTTGGCGAATAAGCCTATGTGCATCTACATTTATTGCTTCGCTCTGAATTTGGTTGTTAATTGCTAATATTAGTTTTTGAGCTTCAATATCTTGAATTCCAGAAACCACCACAGCTTTAGTCCCTGCGTGTTTAATAGCTTCAACAGCTTTATCTAAATGAACTTTTAAATTTGCATCTAAAGCTTTCGAAACCGAAGCTCTAGGCGCTAAAGCTGCATATAAATGAGCTAAAATATTTTTTTGTTGAGACACTGTTATTGGCACACGAACATCTGCAGAAGCACCGCTTAAAGTCATATTAGCTTCAAACTGAAAATGCTTCGACATTATTGCAGTCTTACCATTCTTTTTTTGAGGTATTCTTGTCTTAGAATATCCGCTGCTATATCCTCCTCCTTGCCAATCTCCAAGTATATCAGCTCCTATAGAAACAATGGTTCTTGCTTTACTAAAGTCATAATCTGCTAAAGCACGTATTCCATAAGTAGCCTCAAAAGCATCTAATGCAGCTGACTCCGAAATTGTGTCATATATTACATGCTTTACATTAGGATATGCAGCAATAAAATCATTTATAATCTTAGAAGTCGTTGGGCTAGCAAACGTTTGGGTAAGTAACACTACGTCTTTACCTGTCGCTGCCAATGCTTTCAATCTTGCGCCTACCTGAAGGTTTAAATCATCCCAACTAATATCTTCTTCATTCGCCTTTGGACCCTGAAGCCTTTGTATATCATATAACGACAATACAGACGCATGAACTCGAGCATTTGCATCTCCTAAAGCAGGAGCGTCGGCATTATTCTCAATTTTAATAGGTCGTCCTTCTCGTGTTTTTACTAATACGGACGCAAAATCAAAACCATTTGCAATTGCAGTGGCATAATAATTTGCTACTCCTGGGCGAATTTGCTCTGGTTGAACTACATAAGGTACTGATTTTATAACCGGTCCTTCGCAAGCTGCAAGGCTTGCTGCTGCAGTGCTAAATCCAACATACTTCAAAAAATCCCTCCTCGAAGTATTACTTTCTTCAAGTGTTTTCGAATCTCCTAAAAATTCGTTTACTGGAATATGTTCTGCAAATTCTTTTTGTTCTAACTGTTCGATAATTGGATTATCTGTAGTTAGCTGTTCAGCACTTTTCCAATAGGTTTTATTTTCTGCCATAAGACAATTTCTATATTATGCTTTTAATAATGACATTTACCACACTCTAAGCCACCCATTTGAGCGACCGTAAGTTGTTCGACACCGTATTTTTTCGATAATTCTTCATGTATCTTAGCATAGTACTCGTTACTTTTTACTTGTACATTGGTTTCTCTGTGGCAATTAACACACCACCCCATAGTTAATGGGCTATACTGATATACTACTTCCATTTCTTCGACAGGGCCGTGGCACTTCTGACAAGCAACTTTTCCTACTTCTACATGTTGTGAATGATTAAAATATGCAAAATCAGGTAAGTTATGAATACGAACCCATTTTACGGGTTCGGTTTCGCCCGTATAACTTTGGGTTTCTTCGTCCCACCCTACAGCGGCATATAATTTTTTGATTTCTTGTGTATAAAAATCTTTTGTGTATCCGTTCTCTATGTCTTCTTCACCGTTATACTCTGCAATATTCTTGTGGCAATTCATACAAACGTTTAAAGAAGGTATCCCCGAGTTTTTTGATACACGTGCAGAGGAATGGCAATATTTACAATCTACTTGATTTTCGCCAGCATGAATTTTATGTGAAAAATGTATTGGTTGTACAGGCATATATCCCTGGTCGACACCTACTTGCATTAAATATCCGTACCCGAAGTACATACTAGATAACAATAAGAAGATAACCGTTAATAATACCAAAAATTGATTTTTAATAAACGCTCCCCACAGAGGTTTTCTAGCTTTTTTAGCAGGTAAATCAACACCACTAGACGCAAGTATTCGTCTTAGTGTTTTATTAACCAAAATTAACATTACTGCCAATAAGAAAAATACAAGTGTGAGTGCAAGTAAAACAACTTCGTTTGATAGCCCTCCTCCGCTCGAAGATTGATTATTCGAAACGGCTGCAGTAGCGTTTGCAGCAGCAGGTGGAATATAATCTGTATAAGCTATAATGTTATCAATATCTTCGTTGGATAGCTGAGGGAAAGCTGTCATTGCTGTTTTATTATATTCTTCCCAAATAGCAACCGCTTGTGGATCTCCGGCCTTAATTAGAGCCGAGCTATTTTTAACCCAATCGTAGATCCATTCTCTATCGTATTTTGCAGAAGCGCCTCTCAATGGTGGGCCTACTGCTTTCTTATTAACCTTATGACAGGCTGCACAATGTGTGTTGAATAATTTCTTCCCTGCTGCAACAGCATCATTCTCTTGAGCAAATAATTGAGGTAGAAATAATACTACCGCTACTAGGACAGCTAAAAATTTATTGGGAAATAAAAGAGCGTAAAGGCTTGTTTTCCTCATGCTTGTTGTGTAAATTTTGATATCAATCAATTTATTATTTCATAAATAATACCCCAAAAATAAGATATACATTTCGTTTGTTAAAAACTTATTACTGTCAGTTGTTTAATTTATAACTAATCTAAATAATATGTTAATTTTATTTTTAAAGTAACAGATTATAAATATATTATTTTATTTCTTTGTGAAATGAAAAAAAATAGACAAATCTTCATAATATCCTTTTTATTTTTTGTTGGATTGAGCTTACAGCTTTGTGGGCAAGCAAAGAAAGTAGTTATTCATCAAGATTCGACCATCCAAAAACTTGTCTCAATTAAAAAAGAAATTGGTGCCGATAGATATAGTGCTCAGTACTATGCTATTCAATTATATTATGGAAATTATACTAAGGCTCAAGAAATTATAAGTGAATTTGAAATAAATTTCCCTGATATTGAAACTTCACTAGTTTTTGAAACACCTAATTATAAAGTACGTGTTGGGCGACTTAAAAACTTAAATGAAGTTAATATTCTTCTTGAAGAGATAAAGAAAAAGTATCCTAGTGCTTTTATATTAGAGCCTAATAATTTATAGCTTCTTTTTGATTGCTACTTCTTGGAAAGATTCGATAACATCACCTATTTGGATATCGTTATAGCCCTTAATCTGAAGTCCACAATCGTACCCTTTGCTAACTTCCTTAACATCGTCTTTAAAACGTTTTAACGAACTTAAAACGCCTGTATATTGAACCACGCCCTCTCTAATAATACGAATATTTGAGTTTCGATAAATTTTACCAGAAGTTACCATACACCCTGCAATGGTACCAATTTTAGATATCTTAAAGGTTTCTCTTATTTCGACATTCCCCGTAATTTCCTCTTTCATTTCTGGAGAAAGCATGCCTTCCATTGCATCTTTTATATCGTTGATAGCGTCATATATAATGGAGTACGACCGAATATCTATTTCTTCTTTTTCTGCAAGCAAACGCGCATTACCCATTGGACGAACATTAAATCCTATTACAACAGCATCAGACGCAGAAGCTAATAATACATCGGATTCTGTGATTGCTCCCACTCCTTTATGAATAATATTAACTTGTATTTCTTCTGTAGATAATTTTTGAAAAGAGTCCGTAAGTGCTTCGACAGAACCATCCACGTCTCCCTTAAGAATTAAATTTAATTCCTTAAAGTCACCTAAAGCAATTCTTCGTCCAATTTCATCAAGGGTTATATGTCGTTGTGTACGCACATTTTGTTCTCGAAGTAATTGCGTCCTTTTCGCTGCAATTTGTTTAGCTTCTCTTTCGTCTTCAAGAACTTTAAAGCTATCACCAGCTTGTGGTGCACCATCTAATCCTAAAATAGAAACAGGAGTAGAAGGTTTGGCAGATTTAACCCCTTGCCCTCTCTCATCGAACATTGCTTTAACTTTTCCGCTATGTTTACCCGCAAGAATATAATCTCCAACCTTTAGGGTTCCTCCCTGAACAAGAATAGTAGATACATACCCACGACCTTTGTCTAAATATGCCTCAACAACAGTACCTTTGGCTTTCCTGTTTGGATTTGCTTTTAATTCTAACAACTCCGCTTCTAACAATACTTTTTCGAGTAGCTCTTTTATTCCAGTTCCTTTTATAGCCGAAACATCTTGCGATTGAACTTTCCCTCCCCAATCTTCAACCATAAGGTTCATTTGAGCTAATCCTTCTTTGATTTTATCTGGGTTCGAATTTTCTTTATCTACTTTATTAATTGCAAAAACAATAGGTACTCCAGCTGCCTGTGCATGATTTATAGCTTCTTTTGTTTGAGGCATAATATCATCATCTGCAGCAATAACAATAATAGCAATGTCTGTAACCTGAGCCCCTCGTGCTCGCATTGCCGTAAAGGCTTCGTGACCAGGGGTGTCTAAGAATGCTATTCTCTGTTTATTATCAAGTGAAACCGAATATGCCCCAATATGTTGCGTTATTCCTCCAGCTTCTCCTGCTATTACATTTTCGCTTCTTATATAATCTAACAAAGATGTTTTACCGTGATCTACATGACCCATTACTGTAACTATTGGAGCGCGAAATTCAAGGTCAGCTTCATTTTCTTCCTCTTCTTCAGAATTTTCTTCAAGGTCACTTTTTACAAAATCAACTTCATATCCAAATTCATCTGCTACAATAGATAAGGTCTCTGCATCTAGTCTTTGGTTCATCGTAACCATAATCCCTAAAGACATACACGCAGAAATAATTTCGGTACCGCTTATTTCCATCAAGGTAGCTACTTCTCCTACGGTAATAAACTCTGTTACTTTTAAAATTTTACTCTCTGCCTCAAGTTGTGCTAACTCTTCTTCTGTTTTTTGGCGGTGCTGAACGCGCTTGTCCCTTCTGTATTTAGCACCTTTAGATTTATTGGTATTCCCTTGTAATTTTTCTAAAGTCTCTCTTATTTGCTTTTGAACTTCTTCTTCTGAAGGTTCTGCTTTAGGTGCTGCTACTGGTCTACCACCTGGTTTCCCTCTTTGTTTTCCTTTTTGTTTATTGTTTCGAGAGTTTGCCCCTGCTTTTTGATTAGCAGTAGGCTCTTTGGTTATTCTTTTACGTTTTTTCTTTCGCGCATCTTCTACACTCTTCTCTTTCTTATTAACAGAATCGATATCAATTATTTCACCTGTTTTTTTAGGGCCAGTTAATTTCTCATACTTAGTTGCAATTGCTATAGGCGCTTCAACTAATTCTCCTTCATCTTTTTTTATACTCTTAGGCGTATCTTTTTCTACACTCTTAGTTTTTGCTTCCTCTTTTACCTCTGCTTTTACGTCTTCTTTTGCTTCTTCTTTTGCTTCTTCTTTTACGTCCTCTTTTGCCTTTACTTTTGTGTCTTCTTTTACTTTTGAGGGGGTCGTCTCCTTTTTCTTTACTTCTTTTTTTACAGGTTGTGTTTCAACTTTAACCTCTTTTTCTTCTTTCTTTTCTGTAGACGTTTCTTTTTTAGAAGGCGTAGCAGGTTTCTTTTCTAAATCAATTTTACCTACTGCTTTCGGACGATTTAAACTTGCTGTCGCACGAATTACTTCTTGTTTTTCTAATTGTTCTTTTTCTTTCTGTTGTTTTTCAAGCTCTAATTTTTCCTGCTTCAAGCGCTGCTCTTCCTTCTCTTTTCGTTTCTCTTCGGTTATCTCTTGCGAGGCTGCTTTTTTAGATTTATCTGTTTCGAACTCATCTAACAATACGCCATACACTTCTTGTGATATCTTGGTAGTTGGACGTGCCTCTACCTGATATCCTTTTTGTGTTAAATGTTCAACAGCTCTATCTAAAGATATATTGAGTTCTCTCAAAGCTTTGTTAAGCCGTATTGTTGGTTGGTCAGACATATTTACTTTTATTCAAATACAAAAATATGGAAAATTAACTCCCGAAGACTAATCTTCAAATTCCTCTTTTAATATTTTTAAAACTTCTAATATTGTTTCTTCTTCTAGATCTGTTCTTTTCACCAAATCTTGAATCTCTAATTCTAATATACTCTTTGCGGTATCTAAACCTACTTTTTTAAATTCATCAATTACCCAAGGTTCAATTTCATCTCTAAATTCTGCTAACTCAACATCTTCTTCTGCGCCTTCTCTATATACCTCAATCTCATAACCTGTTAATTGTCCTGCAAGACGTATATTATGTCCACCTTTTCCTATAGCCTTTGATACTTCTTCTGGGTTTAAAAATACCTGAACCTGTTTTTGTTCTTCATTAATGTCCAATGAATTAATCTTAGCAGGCGATAACGACCTTGTTATAAAAAGCTGAAGGTTATTAGTATAGTTGATTACATCTATATTCTCATTCCCTAATTCTCTAACAATCCCATGTATCCTCGATCCTTTCATCCCCACGCAAGCACCTACTGGGTCAATACGGTCGTCATAAGAATCTACAGCAACTTTTGCTTTTTCACCTGGAATCCGTACCGCTTTTTTAATATTAATTAAACCGTCGAAAACTTCGGGTATTTCTTGTTCAAAGAGCTTCTCTAAAAACTTAGGTGAGGTTCTCGAGAAAATAATACGTGGTTTACTACCTCTCAATTCTACAGACTCAATAATCCCCCGAACACTATCGCCTTTACGATAAAAATCTGCTGGGATTTGATGGTCTTTAGGTAAAATTAATTCATTCCCGTCATCGTCCAAAAGAATTACTTCTCTACTTCTAATGTGGTGCACTTCAGCAGCATATATCTCCCCTTCTAGGTCTTTAAATTGTTTATATATATTATTACTGTCA
This sequence comes from Candidatus Arcticimaribacter sp., assembly GCA_965277835.1. GTDB lineage: Bacteria > Bacteroidota > Bacteroidia > Flavobacteriales > Flavobacteriaceae > Arcticimaribacter. The sequence goes on from OZ255841.1 coordinate 1,429,885, forward strand.
TGCTCATAAATTTTAGAAACTAAGTTTTGGCGTAATGATAACACAAACCTACGTCCCAAATCAATAAGCTTAACTTCTTCCGAGACATCCTCTCCAACTTCAAAGTCTGGTTCAATTTCTCGAGCTTCGCTTAATTCAATTTCTTGATTTGAATCTTCAACTTCTCCATCGGCAACCACAATTCGATTTCTCCAAATCTCTAAATCTCCCTTATCGGGATTAATAATAATATCAAAGTTATCATCTGACCCAAATTTGCGTTTCAATGTGTTTCTAAAAACTTCCTCCAAAATAACCATAAGGGTTACTCTGTCAATGAGTTTGTCATCTTTAAACTCAGAAAACGAATCAATAAGTGCTAAATTTTCCATTTTAAGTTTATTACTATTATTTTATAACTACCCTCGCTTTTTTAATTGATATAAAAGGTAATTGCTTTGTTTTTATAACTGTTACTTTTCCTTTCCCTATTGGTTTCAACTCTCTTGCTTTCCATTCTAAAGTAATTCCTAATTGATTAACCTCTACTAAATTACCTTCAAACACCTCGTCTTCTAATGTTATTGCTTCAAGTACTTTCCCTTTATTTTTATTATACTGTCTTGGCAATTCTAACGGAGACCCTATTCCTGCTGAGCTTACTTCTAAAGAAAAATCTTGTTCTTCGCGATTAAGATTATGTTCTATTTGACGGCTAGCCGCAATACAAGCCTCTAGCGTAACTCCTTCATCTCCATCAAGCAAAACACGGATATTATTATCTCCTGTTATTTTTAAATCTATTAAAAATAAGTTTGGATTTTCATCCAAAAATATTTGCAAAAGATCGGCTACTTTATTCCTAAAATTCATTACAAAAAAAAGAGACTTTAAATAGTCTCTTCTGGATATTTTTTCAGAATTAGACAGCAAATATAATATTTTTTTGAATTTGTCTGCTGTTTTAATAATGTTTTTTGTAGCTACATTAAGATTCAAACGCAATGGTTACCGCATTGCTATAGCCGAAATTTAAACCGCTTTACTTTATTCAAAAAAATAATTGTTGACGAGACAAAACCCTCTTATCATAAAAATTGAAAAAACTTAAATGTAAAGCGTATTATTTTATAATGGATTTTTTACTTTGTGTGATATTATAAAAACACATAACTTTTGATTCAATCTGATATTATAATTATTGGCGCAGGGCCTGTAGGTCTTTTTACAGTCTTCGAAGCTGGTCTTATGAAATTGAAGTGCCACCTAATCGACGCTATTCCTAAAGTAGGAGGGCAACTCTCGGAGATATACCCTAAAAAACCAATTTATGATATTCCGGGGTTTCCAATAATACTAGCTGGAGATTTAATTGATAATCTTATGACACAAGCAGCTCCTTTTAAACCTGGGTTTACTTTAGGAGAACGTGCAGAAACCATAGAAAAGCAAAAAGATAATAGCTTTGTTGTAACTACAAACGAGGGTACTTCGCATAAGGCTCCTGTTGTAATAATTGCAGGTGGTTTGGGTAGTTTTGAGCCTCGAAAACCTAAAATAGAGGCGCTCTCCAAATTCGAAAAAAAGGGAGTCGAGTATTTAATCCGAGAGCCTAAAGAGTATTTGAATCAAAAAATATATATTTCAGGAGGGGGAGATTCTGCTTTAGACTGGGCTATCTTTTTTGCGGAGCATCATAATATCCCTGTCGGTTTAGTCCATAGAACAGATATGTTTAGGGCGCACAAAGATTCTGTAGAAAAAATATATGAATTAGAAGAGAAAAAGAAAATTCAACTCTTTACCCACGCAGAGGTGATTGATTTAAAAGGGAGTCATAAATTAGAACGTATTGTATTAAAAGAAAAAGATAAACCCCCGTTTGAAATAGATGTTAATTATTGGTTTCCTTTATTTGGATTATCACCAAAACTAGGCCCTATTGCTAACTGGGGTTTTGAAGTTGAAAACAACGCTATTAAAGTTGACCATACTTTGGATTATCAAACTAACATTCCAGGGATTTTTGCTGTTGGAGATGTCAACACATACCCTGGTAAATTAAAATTAATTTTATGCGGATTTCATGAAGCCACTCTTGCTGTGCAAACTGCTTATAAAATTATAAACCCGAATACACGCTTTGTAATGAAATATACTACTGTTCAGGGGGTTAACGGTTTTTAGTTTCTTTTTAAAAAGAATTTATTTAACGTATTATTTACAAAAATTTATTAGTGTATTAACGTCTTCTTTCTATTTATCTACTTACTTTTAGAATATTGTTTCACAGTATTCAGTTTGTAATTTTTTGATTAACAGAAAAGCCTCTAATAAAATTATTAGAGGCTTTTACTTTATAATTGAGTTTTTAATGTATTAAAAAAATGCTGTTATATTCTAAAGTTGTGAATAAGGCAATGGTTTAAGAAATACTCGAGTAATTTTATTTATAGTATTGGCGTACTCTTCTAATTTTAAGATGCGTAGCCACTCAGGGTGAACTAAAAATTTAGACCATGCTTCAGCATGAGCCGCCTTATCTTTAAACGCTAATAAATAGGTTAAGTTTGGCATCTGATTTCCGGTAATGTTCGGTCCAAAAAACACCATTGGAAGTCCGACTTCTTCAAAAATCTTAAACTCACTATTATTAAACATTCTAACTTTTCTCTGCAGCGCATCCTCATTATAACTATCATATATCCTTAACTCAAAAAAACTAGCTTCACCGTTTGGGCTAATAAGATTAGGGAAACCCGAAGCAGATGCAATAAGGTTTGTGGATAATCTCTTATAGGGGTGCGATTCCTCTCCAGTTTCCATATAAGGCCTTGCATCCACAAAATACTTAGTGTCTCTAGCTAAAAATCTCTTGCTTGACTGAAAATCTTGTAAATCATCGTACGGAATAAGTACATATATTTTCTTAGGTAAACTTTCCCCTACCTCTTCAAAAACACCTATGTTATTTATCCCTTGTCGGTTTAAGGCTGGGAAAAGTGCATCTTTAAAATAGTTGTGCAAAATATCTGCTGACTTAAAAAAATCTAATTCATAAGTCCTTAGTTCGTATACTTGTTGTTGTGCATTTGCAGTAATAAAGAAAAAAGAAAAAACTATTAATAGGTTTCGCATGTTCATATATATTAGATGTACACAATATTAAAAATTATATTCTATAGTACAAAGTATTTACTATACATAGATTTGAGTTACAAGAGACACGGTTAAGCTAACTAATATAAAATTCACTAGAGGTTATTAGTCAATCCTCTTCATGTAAATATTCTTTTTAAGCATTCCATCTTTGTCATAATAAATAAGTGTCTTGCTGTCTTTTAGTTTCCAATAGCCGTCGTCATCAATATTTACCTTGTCATTGTCAATATCATCTAAAACAAGATTCCCTTTACTATTAATAGACCAATCGAGCGTTTCTATCTGTACTTCTTTTTCAACTATATTAGTTTCGATAGTCAAAATTGCTTTTTGATTCTTTTTAAACTCAAGCCTTATATCAATTCTATCTACTATGGCTTGGGCAAAACCTAAAACGCCTTTTGCAAAAAGGTCTTCAAAAAAATCGTTTTCTTCTAATTCCTTTTCTAATTCTTGCTCTACCTCTATGTGTAATTTCCAATCCCCTAAAACGTTATCCTTTTTTAGTTTCGATTGAGAAAAAGAAAGCGATGAAGCTAATAGAAGTAATAAAAATATATTTGTTTTCATAAGTATTGGTTTTATGTTGTTCTGAGAAAGTTATTCTGATTTTTTGTTTACGCGTTCGGGGTAGTCTGTAATAATTGCATCGACCCCTATTGAAATCATACGGGCTATGTCTTCTGGCTCGTTAACTGTCCAAGGGTATATTTTGAGGTTAGCCGCATGAATTTTATCGGCATTACTTTGTGTTAAGTTTTCAAAATTTGGGTTAATAGCAAATGCGTTCAAGCTTTTAGCCACTGGAATTGCGTCTAAAGGATCATCTTCTGTTAGCACGGCTATTGCAAGTTCTTTGTTTACCTCATAAAACTGCTGAAGCTCTTCCCAATCAAAGCTCGAGATAAAAACATCTTTAGGTTGCCATTCTGTTTTTTCAAAATAAGAGGTTAATAGCTCCGATGTTAGCCGAGCCGTTTGCGTTCCTTTTAATTCGATATTCAACTGTACCTTGCCGTTAATCAAATCCAAAACTTCGTTTAAGGTTGGGATGGGTTCTTTCCCCAAAACGAGAAACTGTCGAATTGAGTCTAATGTCATTTGTTCAATATAACCCGTACCATTTGTGAGGTCGTCTATTGTATTATCATGAAAAACCACTAACTCTCCTGTAGCACACCTAAATACATCTATCTCTATCCCATCTACACCCAAATCCATAGCTTTTTGTATAGACGCCAAAGTGTTTTCGGCAACATGCCCCCGTGCGCCTCTATGTCCAATAACCAAAGGGTCGGTCAATTTTGTTTGCTGACAAGAAGTAGTTAACAAAGCCATTAACACCAAAGTTATAATTGTTGTGGCATATAGACTACCGCATTTATGTTTTATTATATTTTGTTTATATTTTTTCATATTCATCTACTGTTAAATTAGTTTTTACATCTCCCGTGTGTTTAATGTTCTGTGGTTCAAATAACAGTAGCCATACCTCTTCCTCTGCAATAGGTCGATGCTCAACCCCTTTTGGAACTACAATCATTTCGCCTTCGTTTACCTCTACTTTTTTATCTCTAAACTCCATAATCATTTTCCCTTTTAAGAGGTAAAAAAGTTCATCCTCGTCTTTATGGTCGTGCCATACAAATTCGCCTTTTATTTTTGCAAGTTTTACCTGCTGCCCATTCAAGTCTGCAATAACTTTAGGAGTCCATAAGTCATTTATTAAATCGAGCTTATCTTTTATATTGATGGAGTGCATAGGATTGACTTTTCTGATTAATCAAAATATCATTTTCAATAAAGCTAATATTATTATTTTTAACAGTAAATAATAACGCCTCTACTTCGTCAAAATCCAAAACTCCCACGGGCGCATTCTATATTCGTAGCTTTCGGAGAGTATTTTCTTTTTCCCATCTTCAAAACGTTTAAACACACCATTATAGGGCGACGTATATCCTATATGGGCGTTACTAAGGTTACCAATAAACATAATAGTATCTCCTAATTTAGTGCGCTCAAAAGCAAGTACGCTTTCGTCTCTCGAGGTTTTTATACGGGTATACGTCCCTCGACCTTCTCCGCTAGACAAGGCTATGTGTTCGGTCTTTAGTTTTCCTAATTGTTCTAATAACTTAAAGGTCTTACCTGCTACTTTTGGAAAACTGTCTTTCTCGAAAAATAATAATCTTTTGTTCAAATCGTACTCTACACCGCTATATACCAAGGGCATCCCCGGCGCAAGGTAGTTCAGTGCCAAAATCGCGTCTGCAGCCTCGCCAAAACTCTCTTCAACTGTGCCATTCCAAGAATTTTCATCGTGATTACTAATGAAATTCACTAAAATATTATGCTCATTATAGGCTTCAAAAATTTTATTTGTGTGTGCATCCCAGTCAGATACATTTTTCTTTCCGTGTACAATATCTTTAAGTAAATGATGCCCTGGCCAATCGTACGATGCATCGAATAAGTCTATTAGTTCTAATCCCCCAGGGTGGTTAATATCGGTTTCGGCTAATAAAAAAACAGGTTTTATGCTTCGCATTGCTGCAAAGGTTTTTGTGTAAAACTCCATAGGAACAGCATAGGCTTGGTCAACCCTGTACCCATCGATATTTACTTCTTTTACCCAATAGAGCATTGCTTCGCGCATTGCCTCGCGCATATCCATATTATCATAATTCAAGTCGGCAACGTCTGTCCACCCAAACGATTCTCCGGTAAAAGGATTTATAGGGTCTATTATTTCGCCTGCCTCATTTTGCAAATAATATTCAGGGTGGTTTTCAATCCAATGGTTATCCCAACCCGTATGCCCTGGAACCCAGTCCAAAATAACATAAATACCTAGGCTGTGTGCCTTATCTACCAATGCTTTTAAATCGTCTAATGTGCCAAACTCTGGGTTTACGCCTTTATAGTCCGAAACCGCATAGTAACTACCCAAGGGCCCTTTGCTTTTTGTAGTCGAAATTGGGTTAATAGGCATTAACCAAAGTATTTTAACTCCCATTGCTTGCAGTTTAGGGAGGTCTTTTGCAAAAGCGTTGAATGTTCCTTCGGGAGAGTATTGCCTAATATTTGCCTCATATAAAATACCTTGAGCCATATCGGCTTTAGTTATCGGAGGGAGTTCCTTAACTACTGGACTAGTAACAGTCTTTGTAGGGTTTTTACATGAAAAAAGAACGAATGCAAAAAATAGTATTATTATATTTTTCATTTGAGAATGTTTAAACGTCCAATATAAGAAATGTAACCGAATTAAAAGATGCTTTTATTCTTCTGGAGCAAGTTGTACTTTTAGTCCATCTAATTCGGGCGTTATTGGTATTTGACAACCCAAACGGCTGTTTTCTTGAACGTTAAATGCCTCGGCTAACATCGATTCTTCATCGAAAGACATTTCGGGGAGAGACGATTCCGATAGAATATAGCATTGGCAAGAAGCACACATAGCCATACCACCACAAATACCTTCAACGGGGAGTTCATAAGATTTACAAACCTCCATTAGGTTCATTGCCATATCGGTTGGGGCTTCGAGGTCATGTGGTTTTCCCTCTCTATCTATAATAGTTATTGTTATATCTTGGCTCAAGCTAATAGAAAATTAATCGTCTATATTAACCACTTTTTCAATTTGTGGAACATACTTTTTAACAGTCATTTCTACACCCGACTTCAAGGTCATCTGGTTTACCGAACAGCCCACACAAGCGCCATGAAGTTTTATATTTACAACGCGGTCGTCTTCAATTGAGACTAACGAAATATCACCACCGTCTGCGGCTAAAAAAGGGCGTATTTCATCTAATGCTAAAAGTACCTTATCTTTAATTTCAACTGCATTCATAGTTTCTATTTTTTTATGGCGGAACATCCCGACAATGTTGTTATTTTAACAGCTTGTGTTGGCGGCAAATTATCATTACGTTTAATTACTTGAGTTACCATATTCTGAGTAATGACTTTCACTGCCTCAGAAACAGCTGTTTTGTTTTGAAGTGCCGCAGGGCGACCCACATCGGCTGCTTCGCGAACACTTTGCACTAATGGTATTTCTCCCAAGAAAGGTACTTGCGTGTCTTCTGCAAGATTCTTAGCCCCTTCTTTACCAAATATATAATACTTATTATTAGGCAATTCTTCTGGCGTAAAATATGCCATATTTTCTACTATTCCCAAAACGGGAACTTTTATACTGTCTTGCTTAAACATTGCTATTCCCTTTCTTGCATCGGCAAGGGCAACATTTTGAGGCGTGCTAACCACAACTGCCCCACTAATTGGAAGCGATTGAACAATACTCAAATGAATATCCCCTGTACCTGGAGGTAAATCAATTAACAAAAAATCGAGCTCTCCCCATGCGGCATCAAAAATCATTTGATTCAATGCTTTTGACGCCATTGGTCCTCTCCAAATAACAGCTTGGTCGGGCTCCGTAAAAAATCCTATAGAAAGTACTTTAACGCCGTAGTTTTCAATAGGCTCCATTTTTGATTTTCCATCTATCGTTACAGAAAGCGGGCGCGCGCCTTCCATATCTAACATAGTTGGAATAGATGGCCCGTAAATATCTGCATCTAAAAGCCCTACTTGAAACCCCATTTGGGCTAATGTCACCGCAATATTCGATGCTACTGTAGATTTTCCTACGCCTCCCTTCCCCGATGAAATAGCAATTATGGAACTAATACCCTCGATAGGTTGTCCTTTTATAAGTGTGTCTTTAGGTGCTGGTGCTTCTACTTTTATATTTATTTTAATTTTAGCCTTATTATAAACTTGAGCATGAATACTCTTTAAAATCTCTACCTCTAGTTTTTTACGTGCTTGAAGGCTAGGATTTTTAAGAACAATATCAATTACAACCTCATCTCCAAAAACAACAATATTTTTAAGTGCTCCACTTACTACTAAGTTTTGCCCTTCACCCGGAGCGGTTAGTTTTTCAAGAACATCTTGTACTGCTTGTTTTGAAATATTCATTTAGCTATAATTCTTTTTATATTTAATCTATGACTACAAATATACTGTACTCTACTGAGATGTGAAAGTTTACACCTCATCCTCTATTGCGGGTAAATTATCATTAGGATTCCATAGGTGTTTATCAAAATTAACAATTTGATTGTTTTTTATTTTAACCCCTTCATTCTCTAATAATTGTTGCATAAGATTAGTACCGTCAAAATGATGTTTACCCGTGAGCATTCCTACACGATTAACAACTCTATGCGCCGGAATATCTTCTTTAAGATGCGAGGCGTTCATTGCCCAACCTACCATGCGAGCACTTTGGGGAGAACCCAAATAACGAGCAATTAATCCGTACGAACAGACATATCCAAATGGTATTTGACGTACAACATTATACACACGTTCAAAAAAATTCAATTCAGAGGGCTTCATGTTTCTTAGGAAGTTGAAATTTTAAATATGTAATGGGTTTATTCTCTTTTAAATATATACTTTCATAATGTGTTTGTACCGCAGTAACTTGCTCTGGTGCATGCGGATTATTATATATGTTGTGGTGTGCATAAGACACTTCTATCCCCATACCTTGCAATAACCCCAAAGTATAGCCATACATATATTCGCTATCCGTTTTTAAATGAATAAACCCACTTGGTTTAAGTATATTCTTATATTTTTTTAAAAAAAACGGATTGGTTAATCGGTGTTTAGTGCGTTTAAATTTAATTTGTGGATCGGGAAAGGTAATCCAAATCTCATCTATTTCATTTGTTTCAAAAAGATGTTCTACCAATTCTATCTGGGTGCGAATAAAAGCTACATTTTTCAACCCTAGGTTTAGCGACTCTTTAGCCCCTGCCCAAAACCTAGCGCCTTTTAAGTCAATTCCAATAAAGTTCTTATCAGGGTTTTCTTGTGCTAAATAAACTGAGTATTCTCCTTTACCGCATCCTAATTCAAGAACAATAGGATTGTTATTCTTAAAAAAATCTGAACTCCACTTGCCTTTAAGCTTAAATATCCCTTCAACCAATTCCGCTCTATTCGGTTGAATTACATTTGAGAACGTTAAATTCTGATTAAACCGTTTTAGTTTGTTCTTACTACCCAAAACATATTTTTTTTAACCCTAAAAATAGATAAATATTATTGTTTTGCTACTTCGCCTTAGATAAAGAAAAAGAAAATTCTGAGCCTACATCATAAGTACTCTCTACATAAATTTTTTCGTGATGCGCTTCTATCAAATGTTTTACTATTGCAAGCCCTAAACCCGAGCCGCCTTCATCCCTATTCCTAGCTTTATCTACTCTATAAAAACGTTCAAATAGTCTAGGTATGTGTTTCGCTTTAATTCCTTTTCCGTTATCTATAATCCTTACTAAAAGTTTTTGTTTATTTAATAGTTCTACTAAGACTTCTGTTGTTCCATCTTGAACCCCGTATTTCAAAGAATTAATAATTAGGTTTGTTATTACTTGCGAAATTCTTTTTCTATCGGCAAATACCCATAACTCCTTTTTAATAGTTTTGTCAAAAAGCAGGTTAATATTTTTTTCTTGAGCAGGGATTTCCATAAGCCCCAAAACCTCTTCGATTAATACATATAAATCAAAACGATCAAATTTAATTGTAGTCACTCCAGACTCAATTTTAGTTATCAAATCTAGGTCCGAAACAATATGGTTTAAACGATCAATGCCTTGTACTGCTTTCTTCAAATATTTTTTAGATACTTTTTTATCTTCAATAGCACCGTCTAACAAAGTTAGCACATAGCTTTCGACTGTAAAAAGAGGGGTTTTTAGTTCGTGAGCGACATTACCAATAAATTCTTTTCTATAGTTTGCTTTTTCTTTAAGTAGCTGAATCTCTAACCTACTCTTTTTTGCAAACTCTTCTATGCTCAAAGTTAATGACTGTGCATCCTTTTCGAGAGACTTAGATTTTAAAGTAGCTCCTTGGTTATAAAACTCATCGTATAACGCTTTTACTTTAGAGAAAATATAACGTTCAATATGGTATTGTACTAAAGCCAAACAAAGCAAGAAAAAAATTAAAAATGAAATTATAATAACCGTTTTAGGATACTTAAATTCAATTGTAAATCCACCTACATAATAAAATAAAACCGCAAACAAACAGCCCAATACACTTATAAAGAATGTAATGATAAATGCCGTTTTAAATCTTGTGAGTTTTTTAATCAATGGTTTTCTTTAATAACAAACTTATATCCTACGCCTTTAACTGTTTTGAAATGAGAGTCTCCCATTTTTTCTCTCAATTTTCTAATATGAACGTCAATAGTTCTATCGCCAACCACAACATCATTACCCCAAATGTGTTTTAATATTTGCTCCCTCTTAAAAACTTTATCGGGCTGTGAGGCTAGTAAACATAATAATTCAAATTCTTTTTTAGGAAGCATAATTTCTTCTCCTTCAAGGGTTACTTTATATGTTTCTAAATCGATAATAAGGTTATTGTATATAATTGTAGCGTCCTCCTTTTGTTTAAGAAAACGTCTAAGTAAGGCATTTACTTTCGATATTAATAATTTGGGTTTAATGGGTTTATTTACATAATCATCGGCTCCTACATCAAAAGCAGCTACATGGGAGTAGTCTTCGCTTCGAGCCGATAAAAACATAATTATTGTGTCTTGAAAACGGGGGTCGCTTCTTAAATTTTCGCACGTCTCAATACCATCCATAACAGGCATCATCACATCTAATATAATTAGGTGAGGTGTAATTTCTTTTGCTCGTCTCAATGCTTCTTCTCCATTACGCGCCGAAAAAACTTGATACCCTTCTTTCGAAAGATTATAGGTTAAAATTTCAATAATGTCAGGTTCATCATCAACTAATAAAATTTTTATTTTCTCTTTTTCCATTTCTTATTCTAATTCCAAGATTATATTTAAAAACCTTGATACTTCAAATTTAATAATAAAAGTGACTGTTTTGTAGTTCTTAATAATTTGTTCATATTAGAAAATAAACCTTAGCAAAGGTTTATAAGAATTAGATAAATTTGAACTTATGAATAATTCTGCATTAAAGTTTTGGAATATAAATTCAAAATCCGATTTCGAAACATGTGCAATGCAAACTTTTATCAATCAATATAAATATAATAAGGTTTATCGGTCGTACTGCGATTTAATCAATGTTAACCCATCTGATATAGCCTCAGTCGATAAAATTCCTTTCTTGCCTATTTCTTTTTTTAAATCTCATGCCGTCAAAAGTTTTTCTGAAGACGCCCAGCTTGTATTCCAATCTAGCGGCACTACAGGCACGCTACCCTCTAAACATTTCTTACATAGTGCAAATGCCTATGAGCAAAGTTTTACTAAAGCATTCCAGTTATTTTATGGAGCCCCTAAAAATTTTGCAATTTTAGCATTACTCCCATCGTATTTAGATCGAGGAGATTCTTCTCTGGTGTATATGGTAAACCACTTAATAAAAAAAAGCACACATGCTAAAAGTGGGTTTTACCTCCACGATTTTAAATCTTTAAAACAAACTATTGACGAACTCGAAAAAGCAAAACAACCCACTCTTCTATTGGGCGTAAGTTTTGCTCTTCTTGATTTTATAGAACAGTTTGATTTTAACCTACACTATACTACTGTAATGGAAACAGGGGGGATGAAAGGAAAACGCAAAGAATTAATTCGCGAAGATCTTCATCAACAATTATCTAAAGGGTTTGGTGTAAAACACATTCACTCTGAATATGGCATGACAGAACTTTTATCACAGGCATATTCTAAAGGGCATGGAGTTTTTAGTTGTCCCCCTTGGATGAAAGTATATACCCGAGATACTAGCGATCCATTTACTAACACAAAAGTAGGTAGCATTGGTTCTATTAATGTTATTGATTTGGCAAACCAAGAATCTTGTGCATTTATTGCAACCCAAGATTTGGGTAGAATTATTTCAGACAATCAATTTGAAGTACTCGGAAGGGTAGATTATTCGGATGTAAGGGGATGTAATTTATTGGCTTATTAAATAAAGCTAATTATATAATAGTTTTTCTTACCTCTTTGCAATAACACATAAGTATCATTTATTAAATCCTGCTTTGTGATTTTATAATCTTCTGTTACTTTAACTTTGTTAACAGATATTGAATTTTCTTTGAGTGCTCGCCTAGCTTCTCCATTTGATTTTAAAAATTGTGTGTCCCCAGCCAAAGCATCAATAATGCCTATACCTTGTTCTAGTTTGTCTTTTAATAAATCCGCTTGAGGTACTCCTGCAAAGACATCTAAAAAGGTTGCATTATCTAAACTTTTAAGGTCTTCGGAAGTTGATTTTCCAAACAAAATTTGAGATGCTTTTTGCGCTTTTTCTAAATCTTGACTCGAATGAACCAAGAGCGTAACTTCTTCTGCTATTTTGTTTTGCAAAATTCTTAAATGCGGTGCTTTTTTATGCTCTACAATTAAAGCATTAATTTCTTTTTGATTAAGAAAAGTAAAAATCTTAATATAACTTTCTGCATCCGTATCAGACGCATTTAACCAATATTGATAAAATTTATAGGTCGATGTACGAGCTTTATCTAACCATATATTTTCGCCTTCTGATTTTCCAAACTTAGTCCCATCTGCTTTAGTAATTAAAGGGCATGTAATTGCATAAGCCTTTCCTCCTACTTTTCGCCGAATTAACTCCGTGCCTGTTGTAATATTACCCCACTGATCGCTTCCACCCATCTGAAGGGTACATTCTAAGTTTTTATATAAATGCAAAAAGTCATACCCTTGAAGAAGTTGGTATGTAAACTCTGTGAAAGACATCCCCTCTTGAGATTCAGAACCTAAACGTTTCTTCACAGAATCTTTTGACATCATATAATTAACCGTAATATGTTTGCCTATATCTCTCGAAAAATCAATTAAAGAATAATCTTTTGTCCAATCAAAATTGTTAACCAAAAGAGCCGCGTTCCCGTGCGAAGAATCGAAATCGAGAAATCGTTCTAATTGCGTTTTTATTCCAGTAATATTTTTATTTAAAGTCGCCTCGTCTAATAAATTACGCTCCACCGACTTGCCCGAAGGATCTCCAATCATACCCGTTGCTCCTCCAACTAAGGCAATAGGTCTATGCCCTGCCTTTTGAAAATGCATTAAAATCATAATTTGAACCAAACTTCCTATATGAAGAGAATCTGCAGTTGGGTCGAAACCAATATACCCTGAAGTCTTTTTCTCGTTGAGTTTATTTTCAGTTTCTGGCATTATATCGTGTAACATCCCGCGCCATCTAAGTTCTTCAACAAAAGAATTTTTCATGTATGTGTTCTTATTTAATTTTAAATCTTAACCGAACTAATTTATATGAGACAAAGATAGATTTATAGAGGTTAATAAGAAAGGTAAAAATTAAAAACAGTATTTTTAACGCTATGATATTAGTTACAGGGGCTACAGGTTTAGTTGGGTCATATTTATTATTATCGCTTATTCAAGAAAAGAAACCTGTCGTTGCCTTGTACCGTACGGATTTGAAAAAAAATGCGACACTTGAATTTTTAAAAAAACGGTGTTCTTCGAACCTGTGGGAAAATATCATTTGGCGTAAAGCAGACCTCTGTAATCTGCCAAGTCTTGAAAAATCTTTTGAAAATATAACCCATTTATATCATTGTGCTGCATTTATTTCTTTTGCCCATTACAAGCGAAAAGAACTTATGGAGGTTAATCATATAGGCACAACTTATATTGTTGATTTAGCCATAAAGCATCACATAAAAAAAATAGTATATGTAAGTTCTACTGCTGCTTTGGGTGACAAAACAAACTCTAATAATATTGATGAATCAACGCCTTGGGATTCCAATTCAAATTATAACCCTTATGCGCATTCTAAATTAAACGCAGAACTAGAAGTATGGAGAGCAAGCCAAGAAGGTATTCCAGTTATAATTATAAACCCAGGAATTATTTTAGGGCTTGGTATTTCTAAATCGCCTTTAGAGTTATTTTGTAAACGGATAGATAGCGGAATGACTTTTTATCCTAAAGGGTCTTCTGGTTTTGTTACTGTTGAAGATGTTATCTCTTCGATGGTTTATCTAATGAACTCTAATATTAAAAACGAACGTTTTATTTTAGTTGCCGAGAACTGGAGCTATAAAAAATTTATGTCACGGCTTGCTTCACTCCGAGGGAAAAAAGCACCTAAACTTGAACTAAAAAGATATTGGTTAAAATTATTTTGGGGTATAGAATGGTTTCTTTCTCTCTTTGGTAAAAGAAGGTTTATGTCAAAAGCTTTTATTGACAGTTTATGCAACAGTAAAAAAATATTAGGACATAAAATAACCAAAAAAATCTCTTTTACTTATACCAGTATCGAAGAGTATCTTCTGCTTCTTTATCCCAAAAAATGAAATTGTTTAATTTATTGATTAACTAGCCCTTTATTTTTACCAAACTGTCTATACTATCTTGAAGTCGTACAGTACGAGCTTGCATATTTTGATAAATCTTTTTAAGAAGTTTTGGGTTTTTAGCATAGTATAATTGATTCTGCGCTATTTGAGTGCTATCTATACCGTATTTTTCAAGAATATATTGATTCACAAAATACTTCTCATGTTGCCACGAAATATAATTAGAGTTTCTAATAGCTTTCATTAATGTAAGGTCAAATAAAATATCTTCCATCGTTTCGGCATCTATCATATTCTCAGGTTTTTCAATCGACATATTCCCATCACAACCGAAGCAAATAATTACTATGAAACTCAATATTATTTTTTTCATACTATCGTTTAAACGTTAACCTCCTTGCCACTTTTTTCTCTATAATTTTGCCGTCATCATATAGGCAAGTTCCATTTACCCAAGTTTTTTCAATTTTAGCTTTAAACTCAACATTTTCAAAAGGCGACCAACCACATTTATATAAAAGCGATTGTTTAGTAACTTTAGTTGTTGAGTTCAAATCTACTAAAACTAAGTCTGCAAAAAAACCTTCTTTAATATATCCCCTTTTCTCGATATTAAAAAGAATAGCAGGGTTATGACATGCTTTTTCAACGAGTTTTTCCAGAGATATTTTTCCTGCTTTTGCTTTTGTCAATAAAGCCAAAAGAGCGTGTTGCACAAGCGGTCCGCCAGAAGGAGCCGAAGCATACTTATTATTTTTTTCTTCCGCAGTATGTGGCGCATGGTCTGTTGCCAAGACATCAATACGGTCATCATTTAAAGCCTCCCACAAAGCATCTTGGTCTTCTTTGTTTTTAACCGCCGGATTCCATTTAATTCGCGTTCCGTGTGTTTTATAATCTTCCGCGCTAAACCACAAATGATGCACACATACTTCTGCTGTTATCTTTTTTTCAGCTAACGGCATTTTATTACTAAAAAGACCCGTCTCCTTAGCTGTTGACAAATGAAATATATGTAGTCTTGCCCCTGTTTCTTCTGCAAGAGCAATGGCGCGCGAAGAAGACAAATAGCACGCTTTGTGGCTTCTAATCTCGGGATGCATTTCAATAGGTATATCATCGCCAAATTGGTTTTGATATTTAGCAAAATTTGCTTGAATTGTTGACTCGTCCTCGCAATGAACGGAAATTAAAAGATCGGTACTAGAAAATATTTTGCGCAAAACCATTGGGTCATCTACTAGCATATTCCCTGTTGATGAGCCTAAGAAAAGTTTAAGCCCAGCTACTTTATTTTTATCAAGTTTTTTTATTTCTTCAATATTATTATTGGTGCCTCCAAACATAAAAGAATAATTGGAGAGTGAAGATTCGGCTGCGCGTTCAAATTTTTGTTCTAAAGCCTCTATGGTTGTTGTTTGCGGGTTGGTGTTAGGCATTTCTATATAAGACGTAATTCCTCCTGCAACAGCTGCCCTCGACTCTGAAGCAATGGTAGCTTTATGCGTAAGCCCTGGTTCTCTAAAATGAACTTGGTCGTCAATTAGCCCAGGTAATAAATATTTTCCATTCCCATTTACTATTTCACTAACCCCCTCTATAGGTAAATTAGCGCCTATTTTATTAATATACGCTCCTTCAATTAAAACATCTGCCTGCTGTTGAAACCCTTCGTTAATAATTATTACATTTTGTATTAAAATTTTACTCATCGCTAACGTTTAAATAAGGATTGTAATTTAAGATAAAGTACGCCATAAATAGCCTCCCAAATTATTGATCCGTTCATTTTTGATTCTCCCTTAGCACGGTTCAAAAAAATAATAGAATATTCTTTTAATGAAAACCCTTTCTTCCATGCTTTATATTTTAATTCTATCTGAAAAGCATATCCCACAAATTTAACCTCATCTAAATTTATTGCTTCTAAAACTGCTTTTTTATATCCGACAAAACCAGAAGTAGCATCTTTTACGGGGAGTCCCGTGAAAAGCTTTACATAGTACGATGCTGCTAAAGAAAGTAGAATTCTACCTAAAGGCCAATTTACAACATTAATGCCGTTCGAGTAACGCGAGCCAATTACAACATCTGCCCCTTTTTGCAATTCTCCTATCATCATAGGAATATCTTTAGGGTCGTGTGAAAAATCAGCATCCATTTCAAAGATATAATCATAATCATGCTTTATTGCCCATCTAAAAGCATGTAAATACGCTCTGCCTAAACCTTCTTTTTTAATTCGAGATTCTAAGAAAAGTTTTTTAGTATATATTTTCATTAGAGTTTTAACTAACTCTCCTGTTCCATCTGGCGATGAGTCATCGACAACCAATACATTATAGTCTCCACAAATAGAATATAGCTTGTGGATAATAGCTTCTATATTATCTGCTTCATTATACGTTGGTATTACAATAAGTGTTTTTCCCATTTGAATGGCTAAAAATAAGAAATTATAAAGGATAGATTATTAAATTTAAGAATCCATTTGTAATTGAGTTTTCATAGAAAAAAATTATTTTTAGCACATGGAACAATGGATATTAAAAGGAAACCTTCAACAGGACTGGATAAGCTTTATTTTTTTATTCAATTTCATCCTGCTTGCTTTACTTAAAAGTACACATAGTGTTCAGTTTCAATATTTTATACGTGTTATAGATAGTTCTGTATATTTTAAACTTTATGGTAAAAATAATTTAAGGCTTCAATATTTTACCCTATTAGGGTTTATATTTTTATACATAAACCTAAGTCTTTTTGTGTTTTTTATTTTAAATCCTTTCTCAATAGGCGCCTATTCGTTTTCAAGTTTTATCGATTTATCGTCTAAAATACTTTGTATTATTACGCTTCGTTTTATTTTTCTTAGGCTTTGCTTTCGTTTTTTAAAGTTCAGTTCTTTTAGCGAACTGTTTCAATTCAAAAATTTAACCTATCAAATTCAAATATCAATTCTTTTATTTATTTTATTGTTATTATACCAATATCAATTTTACTCTTTAAGGTTCCTTAATTTCAGCCTAATAGTCACTCTTATACTTTATTTTGTGTCTCAACTTTTAGTACTTAAAGAGTATTGGAATACGTTTAAGAATAACTTATTATATTTAATTTTATATCTTTGCACATTCAAATTAGCTCCGTGGATGATACTATATGGTATTATAAAATAAAGCGTTGATTAATTGACTGTATGAAAGTAAAAACTATATTGATTTCGCAGCCCGAACCTACTAACGAGAGTTCTCCTTATACACGTTTAAAAGACGAGCACAACCTTAAAATAGACTTTAGACCTTTTATTCATATCGAAGGTTTGGAAGCAAAAGATGTACGTCGCCAAAAAATTAATTTCGGTGATTATACTTCTATTATTTTAACTAGTCGTAATTCTGTAGATCACTTCTTTAGATTAGCAGAAGAAATGCGCTTTAAGGTTGCCAATACCACAAAATATTTTTGTCAGTCAGAAGCTGTGGCTTATTACCTTCAAAAATATGTCGTTTATAGAAAACGAAAAATCTATGTAGGTCAAAATAACTTATCGGATTTAGATTCTGTTTTCAAAAAGTTTAGTGACGAAAAATTCTTATTGCCTTCTTCAGATATTCTCAAACCAACTACATCAAGTTTTTTAGATAGTATTGGTATCGAATGGACACGCGTGCAGCTATATAAAACTGTAACTAGTGATTTATCTGACCTAAGTGATGTTTACTACGATGTTTTAGTGTTTTTTAGCCCTTCTGGTATTGAATCATTATTTAAAAATTTCCCTGATTTCAAACAAAACAATACGCGTATTGCTGTTTATGGTAATACTACTATTGATGCTGCCGACAAAGCTAAACTTAGAATTGACATCAAAGCACCAACAGAAGAGACACCGTCGATGACTATGGCTCTTGAGAAGTATATTTCTCAAAACCAAAAATAAATTTTACTGAAAAAAGACACGTTATTAGTGTTTCTAATTACTATTCTAAAAACAATAGAATAGTATAACCTTTGCACCTAATAATTTGTTTACTCAATTAAATTAAAACTGCTAATTTTATTTCTTGTTTTTTTCTACATTTAACAAAACTTACCTACCATGAAATTTTCGAGTCATAAAGTGCAAATTGACGAAATAGATAAAATTATTATTAATGGGTTAATTGCAAATGCTCGAGTTTCTATTGTAGAACTATCCAAAAGGACGGGTATTTCTAGTGCAGCAGTACATCAGCGTTTAAAAAAACTTGAAGATTCGGGTTTAATTAATGGGTCGCATATAAATATTAATCCAAAAATAATAGGTTATACAACCTTAGCTTTTGTAGGCATATTCTTAGATAAGGCAATGAACAACCCCGAGGCAGTTGCACAATTAAAAAATATTCCTGAGGTTATAGAATGTCATTATACTACTGGGAACTGGAGTGTTTTTATAAAAATACTTTGTAAAGACAACGAACATTTAATGACCTTGCTCAACACTAAAATACAAAGTATAAAAGGGATATCAAGAACAGAAACATTTATTTCGTTGAATCAACAAATTAACCGCCAAATTCATCTCAATTAATCTCGGCTGTTTCCTACAACTCTAAACAAAAGATACATTAAGGTTGCCAATGAGGCTAAGGCAGCAACCACATAGGTTCTTGCAGCCCACTTAAGCGCATCCGTTGCCCCTGCCAATTCTTGTTGGCTAACTATATTTTTTCGCTTAAGCCAAGCGAGTGCCCTATTACTTGCATCGTACTCTACTGGTAACGTTATAAAGCTAAATAATGTACCCAACCCATATAGGGCTACGCCTAGTATTGCAATTTGTTGACCAAAAGCCATAGCCTGCGAGGCTATTAACCCTCCAAAAATAATATACATCGAAAAATTAGCGGCTACATTGACGACTGGCACTAGGCTAGAACGCATTTTTAACCACTCGTACCCCACAGCATGTTGTACTGCATGCCCACACTCATGGGCAGCCACAGCCGCCGCCGATGCATTGCGTTGAAGATACACCCCTTCGCTAAGGTTTACTGTTTTAGTTTTGGGGTTATAATGGTCAGTCAGCATACCCGACACAGACACTACCTTAACATCTCTTATGCCGTGGTCTATAAGCATTTGCTCTGCTATTTCTTTCCCCGACATACCATTGCGTAATGTTATTTTTGAATAATGCTTAAATTTCTTTTTAAGCATATTACCAACCCAAGCACTTGCAACTGCAATTACAATAATTAACAAAAAATAACTTCCCATAATCTATATTTTAAATAAACTGCTTGTTCTTATTACTACAAAACAATAATAATTTTTAAATATCTAAAAAGAATTTAACATCCCTTTCATAGTTTATATAAATAAAGGCATATTATTTTATTATTTTAGCATTATCTTAAGCTAAGATTAAAATGGGGATGTAGCTCAGTTGGCTAGAGCGCTTGACTGGCAGTCAAGAGGTCGGCGGTTCGAATCCGCTCTTCTCCACTGATATAATAGTGATTTACAGGTTTTAATATTTTCATTCATCTGTGATTTTTCCCCTTTAGGCAAATAAGAATTTATTTTTTTTGATAAATGTTCAAAATTATGATTCTTTAAGGAGGCATTTAAAAAAGATTATAATACAAAGTTTTCTACTACTATCAAATTGTATTATTATGACCTGAATTTGAAGTGTTTATTGATGAGAGTCTTGTAGCAAATTGAAATCAATTCTTTATAATCTACTAGTTTTATAGGTTAAACAAATAAAATACAAAAATGAATGTTTGATAACTTTCTTGGTAATATTTATATAAAATACGTGTTAATAAATAACTTATTTTAATTACTCCTTTTACTAAGTTCATTAAACTGATAAAAAAGGCGTTGAATTAAACGCAGGTCATCAG
Organism: Candidatus Arcticimaribacter sp.; assembly: GCA_965277835.1. Classification (GTDB taxonomy): domain Bacteria; phylum Bacteroidota; class Bacteroidia; order Flavobacteriales; family Flavobacteriaceae; genus Arcticimaribacter. The sequence continues at coordinate 1,450,344 of OZ255841.1, forward strand.
TAATGATTTCTGCAGTAGCTTGCATCTCTTGAGTAAATGGAATTTCCTTGTTATAAGAAGTAATTAACGGCGATGTTATAACTACATCCAACAAGTATTGATTCTCTGCATTGGGTGTGAGGGAAATACCATTTAGCACTCCATTTAAAGCTCCAAATTCATTCTCTGGGTAGTTAATTAGCTTCAAATACACTTCTTGTCCAACTTTAAGTTTCCCACTATTAAAAGCTGGTATTTTAAGTTTGGCGATAAACTCTGTGTTTTGTTTGGGTACAATAGTAAATACATGTTGCCCTGCTTGTACCCATTGATTTTTTGCCCAAACATCTAAAAAGGTTACCCTTCCATCTATTGCTGATTTAAAAATATATTTTTGTTCCCAATCTTTAATGGCTTTTTTTAACTGCTGAAAAGAGCGAATGACATTTCTAAGAAGTTTTTTTTCTTCTTTAGTTTGATCTATTTGCGTTGTGTTTGAAGAAAATTTAGTTTGTTCAATAGACTCTTTAAGTTGTGAAATTTGAATTCCTAGGGATTGAAGGCTTCTTTCGGCTTGGAGATAATCCAATTGCTTTTGTTCGTATTCTTGTGCTGAAACTATTTCTTTTTCGAAAAGACTTTTATATCGATCCTTATCTTTTCGTTTAAAATTCAATTCTGCTTTATTAAGCCGAAATTGAGATTGAAAGCTTTCTAAACGAAATTGTAATTGCGATAAAGAATAACGTTTATAAGTTTTTTCTTTTTCAAAAGGGAGTAGTTGTTTATTTAATTCATACTGCTCATAATTACTTTCAAAAAGAGCAAAAGAAGCTTCAATTTCGCCCAAAAATAAAATGGGTAATTCTTCTAATGGAAATCTAAATTGACCAGTATTGATTTGAATACTATCACAAATTCTTTTAAGATGATACACATCAGCATAATCCGCAGGGTTTTCAAGAACAGCAATTATTTGTTTGTTGTGAATAATTTGTTGGTCTTTAACGAAGATAGAATCAATTTTAGCGGTGGTATATGAGTATTCTTTTTGAGGAGGCACCTTAGTAGTTATAACGGCTTCAGCAATTAATATATCTGGATACTTGACAAACCAAGATATCACAAAAAGAAGGATGACTAATAATAATAACATGCCATTACCCCATCGGAGCATATTCTTAGGCATTTGCTCTAATATTTCCTGTACTTCTTCACTTCGAATTTCAATATTAATATCTCCTTTTTTCTTATCCATTAGTTTCCGAGTTCTAATTGATTTTTAACTAGATGATAGTAGGCTCCTTTTTGTGTTACAAGTTCAGTATGATTACCTTTTTCAATGATTTTTCCTTTATCCAAAACTACAATCTGATCGGCATTTTTTACAGTACTTAGTCGATGGGCAATAATAAGTACCGTTTTATTTTCAAAAAAGACATTAAGTTGTTCCATAATAGATTTTTCATTATTGGCATCCAATGCTGAAGTTGCTTCATCGAAAAACAAAAAATCTGGGTTTTTATATACAGCCCTTGCAATTAGAATACGTTGCTTTTGTCCTGTGCTTAACCCAATTCCTTCCATCCCAATTTTAGTGTTATAGGAAAGTGGTAAGGTTTCTATAAACTCTCTAATATTAGCAACCTCAACCGCATGAATCAATTTTCTTTCATCAACCTCCTCATGGGTAATAGCAATATTGTGAGCAATACTATCGTTAAAAATATAGCCTTCTTGCATCACTACTCCACAGTGTTCTCGCCATGCTTTTTGGGAAATATTTTTTAAATCATATTTTCCCAAATTTATTTTCCCTTCATTGGGATCATAAAATTTTAATAATAGTTTCATTAAAGTAGTTTTTCCACTTCCACTAACTCCCACAATAGCGGTTACTTTATTGGCTGGAATTTCAAGGTTTAAATCCTGCAATACCATTTGGTCAGAACCTATATAACGAAACGAGACATTCTGTAAAGTAAATTTTTCTCGGGCTGGGATATCTCTTATTTTTTCTTGTTCAATACTCTCTTCATCTTCTTTTAGATGAATTTCTGAAATACGATCTAAAGAAATTTTAGCATCTTGGAGCTCTCTGACAAAATCGATTATCTGAGATATTGGACCGTTGAGTTGCCCAACGATGTAAGAAATAGCAAGCATCATCCCTAAAGTAATTTCGCCGTCTATTACCAATTTAGCAGATAAAACAGTAATGAGAATATTTTTTAGTTCATTAAAAAAACCTGACCCTACACTTTGATACTGTTCTAAGCGTAATCCTGCAATGGCTACTTTATATAAGCGTGCTTGAATATATTCCCAACTCCATCGTTTTTGTTGTTCTGCATTATGGAGTTTAATTTCTTGCATTCCATTAATCAGTTCAATGACCTTACTTTGCTCTTGGCTAATTTCGGAGAAACGTTTATAATCTAATTCTGCGCGTTTTTTAAGAAAAATGGCAATCCATAAAAAATAAAACACACTCCCAAAGAAGAAAATCCAGAAGATAAAGCCGTTATAAAAAGCCAAGACCGCTCCAAAGATGACCACATTAAATAGAGAAAATAGCACACCCAAAGAAGATGTAGTAAGGATTCTTTCAATACGTTGATGGTCATTGATACGTTGTAAAATATCTCCTGTTAAGCGGGTATCAAAAAAAGCTATCGGCAAGCTCATCAACTTAATGAAAAAATCGGAGATTAAAGAAATTTTGATACGTGTACTCAAGTGGAGTAGTATCCAACTTCGAATAATTTCCACTGCTGTTTTTCCAAGAAAAAGAGCTAGTTGAGCGAAGAGAATTAAATATACAAAATGAATATTTTGATTTTTAATCCCTACATCTACAATACTTTGTGTCAAAAAAGGAAAAACTAGTTGTAACAGACTTCCTGCAATAAGACCAATAACTAATTGAACAATATAAGGCTTAAATCTCAAGGCGTAACGAGACAAAAAAGGGAAACCTAATTTTTTTGGTTGTTTGTTATCAAATTCATTGACAAAAAATTTTGGAGTGGGTTCTAATAAAAGAGCGACCCCTTCGTTGGTGTTTTTATCAACATTATGACCAATCCAATGTTTTAAAAACTCTACTCTCTTATATTTTAATAATCCATATGCAGGATCAGAAATATAGAATGTATCTTTTTTTATTTTATAGAGAACCACATAGTGGTTTTTATTAAAAAGCAAAACACAAATCGGGGTACAGCATAGGCTATAAAAAATCAATACTGCTAGTTTATAAACTTAACGACTTTTGATAACTATTTACATTTCGAAATAAATCAAATGTTTAAATCTTTATTTTTGAACATAATAATTTATTAATGCAACAATATTTAGATTTAATTCGGCATATAAAAGCAGAGGGCGTTTATAAAACAGACCGTACAGGAGTAGGCACAAAAAGCGTTTTTGGGTATCAAATGCGTTTCGACTTAGCAGAAGGGTTCCCCATGGTTACTACAAAAAAACTTCATTTGAAATCAATTATTTACGAATTGCTCTGGTTTTTAAAAGGCGATACAAATATTAATTATCTACAAAAAAATGGAGTTCGTATTTGGAATGAATGGGCAGACGAAAACGGAAACCTTGGACCCGTATATGGACATCAATGGCGAAATTGGAATAACGAGGATATTGACCAAATTAAAACTATAATACACACGCTAAAAACGTCTCCTGATAGTAGGCGTATGTTGGTCTCGGCATGGAACCCAAGTGTGCTCCCAGATACTTCGGTTAGTTTTAGTGAAAACGTTGCAAATAACAAAGCTGCGCTACCGCCTTGCCATGCGTTTTTTCAATTCTATACGGTTAATGGTAAATTATCTTGTCAACTCTATCAGCGAAGTGCCGACGTGTTTTTGGGCGTGCCTTTCAATATTGCATCGTATGCCCTATTAACTCTAATGATGGCGCAAACATGTAATTTGGAAGCAGGGGATTTTATCCACACTTTTGGAGACGCACATATTTATACAAATCACGAAGAACAGATTAACCTTCAATTATCGAGAACACCCAAAACACTCCCTACAATGAAACTAAATCCGGAAATCAAGGATATTTTTGAGTTTACTTTTGATGACTTTGAGCTGATTGATTATAATCCGCATCCGCCAATAAAAGGAGCTGTAGCTATCTAAATATGCTTGTCAATTACAGTCAAAAGATGATTTACATCTTCTAGGGTATTATAAAAATGTAAGGACACCCGAACACCAACGCCTCTTTTAACACAATGAATTTTCTCATCAATTAACGCTTGGTATGCGTCTTCCGAAATTTTAAGAACAAAAATAGAAGAGTGTTGCTTTCGCCTATGCACAAAGTCTTCAAGTACGTTTCTTTTTTTTAGTTCTTCGAACAAAAAGACACTCAATTTTCTTTTTTCTTCAAAGAGGTTGTCATACCCAAGTAAACGCAATTCTTTTATCGCAACTCCCAAAGCGCCTATCGTAATAGGCACTTTGTGTCCATAATCTAATATCAATCTAACATCGTCTTTGGTTATCTTTAGTTGGGTCAACAGCTCGTCTTTTATACACATATATCCATTCCCATGCCCCGCCAAAAGCCATTTATAACCACTCCCAAAAACAGCATCAATAGCACTTTCTTTAAAACTAAAAGGCTCAGCACCTATAAACTGAGTGCCATCTGCCAGAATAATCAAATTAGGAAACTCTTTTTTAATCGTATGTAAAAAATCTATGTCAAATAAAAGTCCCGAATTATATTGAATTATACTAAATGCAAACACATCGTATGTATACTTTCTTAAAGCATTGAGAACCGTTTTTTCTACATCATTTTTAAGGTCAACCTTTGTATATTCTAATTGATGCAAGTCTATATTTTTAATAATTGACGGGTAATCGTCTTCTAAGACTAAAAACTTATATGTTTTAGGGATTTTAAATAAAAACGTTTGAAAGCCTGCTGAAAGTCCAGCAGTTAAAAAAATGTTTTCTTTAGGTGCATCTAATAACCACGATAATTGCTCCCTAGAATATTCTTCGATTTGAACAGATCGTACTCTTTTAAAATAATCGGGTGTGGATGCATACTCAAGGTTAACTTTGTCTCGCCATTCTACTAAAGTCTTTGAAATTGGCGCACAATACGCTGTGTTTAGATAAGTACAATTTTCTAAACCTATGAATTTATCTTTCATTAAATGTATTCTATGGGATAAAAATTATGCTTACAAAAATAGTAATCTTTAGACGTGTCTTATTTTAATTTTAACCTTTATTTTTAAACATATTTATATGAAATATCCGCAATCGTCCAAATTATATAACTTTGGGGTTTTCAAAAAAATAAATACTTATGTCCGCTATTCAATTATATTCGTATAAACAACATCAAAATAATGATTAGAGAAAAAAACGAAGAGGTTTTATATCAAAAGGACTCAGCCCAAGACTCAGGCTTATTAGTCCCTCAAAATAAAACCATTACTATAATTGCTGCTGCTGCTCAAAATGATGCTCTTGGTAAAGACAACGATTTGATATGGCATATCTCCGAGGACTTAAAACGGTTTAAACGTTTAACAACAGGGCATGCTATAATTATGGGGAGAAAAACTTTTGAATCTATGCCAAAAGCACTTCCAAACCGAACAAATATTGTATTAACTAAAAATCGTTCTTATCAAGCCCCTGGAGCTTTGGTAGCAAACACACTTGAACAAGCTCTTAATATGGCGAAAGATGACCTTCAGCCTTTTATTATTGGTGGGGCTCAGGTATATTCTTTGTTTATGGAACATGCTGATAGAATTGAATTAACACGAATACACCATAGTTTTGAAGCAGATGTCTTTTTCCCTAAAATTGATGACACTAAATGGGATATTATTAAAAAAGAATTTGTGCCTAAAACTAACAACCAACCTTATGACTATACCTTTATAACATATAACAAAAAATAACGTACATGAAAGCATATATATTCCCTGGACAAGGAGCACAATTCCCAGGTATGGGAAAAGACCTCTTTGAAAACTCACAAGAAGCTAAAAAATTATTCCATCAAGCCAACGAAATCCTTGGTTTTCCAATAACCGATACTATGTTTGGAGATAGTGCAGAAGCGTTAAAAGAAACTCAAATTACACAATGTGCTGTGTTTCTTCATTCTACAATTTTAAGTACAGTGATGGACACACGTTTTCAACCAGATTGTGTTGCGGGTCATTCTCTTGGAGAGTTCTCTGCCCTAGTTGCAGCACAAGCACTAACTTTTGAGGATGGTTTACAACTAGTACATCAGCGTGCATTAGCAATGCAAGAGGCTTGCAATGAAATACCAGGTACTATGGCTGCTGTCTTAGGTTTAGAAGATAGTATTATTGAAAAAGTTTGTAAAGACACTAACGGTATTGTCGTTGCTGCTAACTATAACTGCCCTGGTCAACTGGTTATATCTGGCGAAGAAAAAGCTATTATTGATGCCTGTGAAGAAATGAAAAAAGCTGGCGCAAAAAGGGCTTTACCTCTTCCTGTCGGAGGTGCGTTTCATTCCCCACTTATGGAGCCTGCCCGAACAAAACTTAAAACAGCAATAGAAAATACCCCTATACAATCTCCTATTTGTCCTGTATATCAAAACGTAACCGCAAAAGGAGTAACAGATGCCGAAGACATAAAAGTGAATTTAATAGCACAACTTACCGCACCTGTTCGTTGGACACAAAGTGTTCAGCAAATGTTACAAGACGGCGTTTCTTCTTTTATCGAAGTAGGCCCTGGTAAAATTTTACAGGGGTTAGTTAAAAAAATAGATAGAACTGCCGAAACTTCTTCTGCCGTATTTTCTTAATCTAATTATTCTTATAAACTACACCATTTTTCATTACAAAAGTAATGTTCTCTAAAGTTGCAATATTATCTAGTGCGCTCTCGTCCGAAGCCACAATATCTGCATAAAACCCTGGTGCAATTTGACCTAAACTATCGGGGTTATCTAATAGTTTGGCATTTACTATTGTTGCTGTTTGAAGCGCCTCGCTAGCAGGCATACCAACCTCGACCATATAACCAAATTCCTTTGCATTTAACCCATGTGGAAAAACACCTGCATCAGTTCCAAATGCAATTGGGACTCCCATTTCATAAGCCTTCTTAAACGTTCGTTGAATTTGTGGTCCAACTTTCAATGCCTTTGGAACAATTATTTCTGGATAATACCCTGGTATTTTAGCTTTTTCTGCAACCTGCTTCCCTGCTGTTATAGTTGGCACCAAAAAAGATTCTTTTTCTTTCATTAGTTTCATTGTTCTTTCGCTCATCAAAGTTCCATGTTCAATGGTTTTTACTCCCGATGCAACAGCTCTATACATACCTTCGTCTCCGTGTGCGTGCGCGGCTACCTTCATCCCATAGTCTTTCGCAGTTTGAGTTATAGCTTTGATTTCGGTTCCCGTAAATTGTGGGTTTTCACCACTTTTAGCTACACTAAGCACTCCACCTGTCGCTGTTATTTTTATCCAATCCGCTCCGTTTTTATATCGTTGTCGAACTGCTTTTCGAGCATCTTCTACAGAATTTACCACACCTTCTTTAGGGCCTGGATCTCCTTGTATTGATTTTTTATTACCATTAGTAGGATCTGCATGCCCTCCTGTGGATGCTAATGATTTTCCGGCAGTGAAAATTCTTGGGCCCACTACTTTACCCGCCGAAATGGCTTTGCGTAATGCAATATTAACTCCTGAACCTCCCATATCTCTTACCGCAGTAAAACCAGCCATAAGAGAGCGTTTTGCATATACCGTTGCATTAAAAGCGATGTCTGCCTCGTTTAGCCGATATCTATTCAAATAGCTTTGTGAATTAGACTCAGATTCGATATGTACATGCATATCAATAAAGCCTGGGTAAACTGTTTTGCTTTTTAAATTAATAACTTTAATCGTTTCATTTTCAGGGGCGAGATATCCATTTTGAACAGCTTTAATAATTGATTTTTCGATAATTATCGTTTGTACTTTATTCATTTTTCCTGCACTACTATCGAACACTTGTCCGCAATGTATATAAGTTGTTTGTGCAAATAAACCGACGCTAATAAAAAAGAATAGTATTGAAGTGATTTTTTTCATAATATAAAATGTTTGTGTGAAAGATACTATTTTTCATTATAACCTCTAAAATTTTAAATCTGAAATTAAGGATAATGAAAAAGGGATTTCTGTTTCGGACAGGTTAAATACGTTAAACGCAATGAAAGATGACGGATTGTTAACAGAAGAAAAAGTTGCTTAATTATACTATTTTGTAATACTCTAATTCCCTAAAAACTCTTTTATCTTGGCTGTAATATATTCTATTTGGTCTGTGGTTAATTCAGAATGCATAGGAAGGGAAACCACTTCTTTTACCAATTGGTTGGTTACTTCAAAATCAGTTTCTTTATAACCACTATGAGTATACGCTTTTTGGGCATGTAGCGGTACTGGATAATAAATCCCGCAAGGAATACCGTTTTTATTTAAGAATTCGACCAACGCATCTCTATCACTATTTATAATCCGTAAAGTATATTGATGATACACGTGGGAGTCATAATCTGCAACACAAATAGGTGTTATAATATTGGAATATTCAGACAATAAACGAGTGTAATGTGCAGCAGCTTTTTTTCTGTGTTCATTATAAGCATCTAAATATTGTAACTTCACCTTAAGCACTGCAGCTTGTATAGAATCTAATCGTGAATTTACCCCAATCACATCATGATAATAACGCTTATACATTCCATGATTTACAATACCTCTGATAAAATGGGCTAATTCGTCATCATTTGTAAAAATAGCACCTCCATCGCCATAAGCTCCAAGGTTTTTAGACGGAAAAAAAGAAGTCGTACCTATATGTCCTATAGTACCCGTTTTATATTTTGACCCATCTTTATAAGTATAAGTTGCTCCTATTCCTTGTGCATTATCTTCTATCACAAAAAGGTTATACCTATTTGCTACTTCCATAATTTCTTCCATCGGAGCTACTTGACCAAAAAGATGAATAGGGATAATTGCTTTTGTTTTTGGAGTAATTGCTTTTTCGATAGCTTCGGGAGTAATATTAAAAGTTACCGGATCGACATCTACCAATACAGGGGTTAAATTTAATAACCCTATTACTTCGGCAGTAGCAGCAAAAGTAAAGTCTGCAGTAATTATTTCATCACCTGGTTCTAATTTTAAAGCCATCAATGCAATTTGAAGAGCATCTGTTCCATTAGCACATGGTATTACATGTTTAATGTTGAGGTATGTTTCTAAATCAGCTTGAAAATTATGTACAGCCGCTCCATTAATAAACGATGTAGTTTCTAACACCCCTTGTAAAGCATGTTCTATCTCGGGTTTTATACGTTCATATTGACCTTTTAGGTCTACCATTTGAATTTTCTTCATCAAGTAAATGTTAAAATACAAATTTAAAAAAAGGTTTCTTCTTTCATGGAATTAAAGGATAAACTATTTTTGAATGAGATTAAGCCATTATGTTATATTCTTTAGGGGTTGAAATTCTTTTATTTCTTTTAAAAATAAACGCTCTTTTTTCTAAAAAAATAGCCTCTTTTTTAAGTACCCGAAAAAATGTATTTGAAACTATAACTGAAAAATTTAACCCTTCGGATAGTACATTATGGTTTCATTGTGCGTCTTTAGGCGAATTTGAACAAGCCCGCCCTTTAATTGAATCGTGTAAAAAAGAATATCCTAACTATAAAGTTTTAATTACATTTTTTTCTCCTTCGGGCTACAATATCCAAAAAGAATATGCTTTGGCAGATTGTGTAACCTACCTCCCTTTTGACCGTAAACATTCAATTAATACGTTTATAAATATAGTTAACCCTAAAATCATTTTTCTTATAAAATATGAGTTTTGGCCAAATCTTATTACGCAGCTTTATCGGAAAAATATTCCAATCTTTTCTGTAGCTAGTATTTTCAGAAAAGAACAGATATTCTTTAAGCCTTATGGTTTTTTTATGCGAAAACAAATTCGCCGCATAAAACACTTATTTGTTCAAAACAAAGAGACCTTTGACTTATTAAAATCAATTAAGATAGAAAATACAACAATAATTGGGGATACCAGAATTGACAGAGTTTTGAGTATATTAAACCAAAACAATGAGATTGAAGATATTCGCAACTTTGTTCAAAATGATTTTTGTTTTGTTATTGGCAGTAGTTGGCCCGAAGATTATCCATTATTTCATGACATTTTAGAGCAAAACAAAACTATGAAAGTTATAATTGCTCCGCATCAAATTGATGAAAATACACTTAGCGAACTTGAAAAACAATTTACACAACCTTCCATACGGCTAAGTGAATTTAACCAAAATAAAAAAACAGATACTAATATTCTTATAGTTGACTGCATTGGGATACTTACCAAAATATATAACTATGCCGATGTTGTCTATGTTGGGGGAGGAATGGGAACAGAAGGGCTACACAACACTTTAGAGCCCGCAGTGTTTGGAGTACCAATATTAATTGGTAAAAACTATAAGCGATATCAAGAGGCATTAGATTTAGTAGCACTAGGAGGTGTTAAAAACTTAGCAACTAAAAAAGAGTTTAATTATTTCTTTAACCTTATCTTAGCAAGTACTAACCTAAGAAAAACTATGGGTCGCCATAATATTAAATATATTGAAGAACAGTCTGGTGCAACTCATAAAATAATGAAAAAAATAAAAAAATATTTCTAATTACAGAAATTAAATTAAAAATGACTAATTTGTAATTAAATTAAAAATTTTATGAGAAAAATCGTTTTCTTCTTAAGTATACTATTAGCCCCTATTTTTTCAGATGCCCAAGAAAAAAGTGATCCCCCTAACATTATTTTAATGATTGGAGATGGGATGGGTTTAAGTCAAATTTCTGCATCAATGTACACCTATGGGAATATAACAAACCTTGAAAAATTTACAACAATAGGGCTAATCAAAACGCATTCGGCAAACTCTTTAATAACAGATTCTGCCGCCTCAGGTACAGCAATGGCATGCGGAGTTAAAACGATTAATGGATCTGTTGGAGTAGATGAACACGGTTCGAAACTAAAATCTATACTTGAATATAGTAAAGAAAAAGGATATAAAACAGGTTTAGTTGCTACCTCAAGCATTGTGCATGCTACCCCTGCTTCATTTTATGCAAATGTAAGCTCAAGAAGTAACTACGAGTCTATTGCACTTCAATTAAGTCAGACTGACATAGTTGATTATTTTATAGGAGGAGGTCTATCGTTTTTTAATCGCAGAAGTGATGGTAAAAATTTGATTGAAGAAATGACCACATATGATATTGCCCCATCCTATTCAAAATTCAATAATTCGGAAGGTTCAAAAATTGGTCTTTTCATAGGTAAGGAAGAACCAACTAGTGTTAAAAACGGTAGAGTCTCGCTTAGTAAATCAGTAAATGCGGTTTTAGGTCAGCTTGAACAAGATCAAGACCCTTTCTTTTTAATGGTTGAAGGGTCTCAAATTGATTGGGCAGGGCATGCAAGTGACATAGACTATTTAACCTCAGAGTTTCATGATTTTGATATAGCTATCCAAGCTGTTTTAGATTATAGCGAGGAACATCCTAATACGCTAATAATCGTTACTGCTGACCACGAAACAGGAGGGTTAGCTTTGGTTAAAGGAAATATAAAAACGTTTAAGCCCGAAGTTAATTTTTCAACTGGGGGACACACAGCAACTATGGTACCTCTTTTTGCTATAGGACCTCATTCTCAGAAGTTTTCTGGGATTTATGATAATACTGAAATCTTTAAAAAATTGCTTAACATAATTTCTAAATAAAGCATTTTCTATTAATCACTTTAAAATTAATTAGTCTATTTTGTTTTCATTTTGTCAACAATCTCGTTTTTAAATTTCCTGTCGTTTTCAATGATCTCAAAAAAAGAGTTAAGATATTTTACAATATCTTCGCACTTGCTCGCATCATCAAACTCTGTTGCAAAACTTGAAGCAACTTTAAAAAATTTAGGCTTCTTTTCAATAAATTCATTTCGAATAGAAGATATTACTGATTCTTCTCTTTTATATCCCAAGTAGCTCCTTTCTCTAATATCACCCATTGCACTATTCTCTTTAACATAGCTAGGATTTACAAGCCCTGACAGATCAAAATCATAAGGTATGGGGATTACTTCTCCTTCAATAGACATTAGTTTACCATTATGTTGGTATCCCATAGCAAAGTCAGTGTTTCCTATCATAAACTGAAAAAAGGAATTTTTTATCGTACTCTCTGATCCCATAGCCATCGGATGAGTATATTTATCAGTTACTTTACCTTCAAAACGTTTTGCTACATTTTTATCATCCTCAATAAAAAACCCTTTTAAAAAAAACTCTTCTACTTTATCTCCATCAATATTACTAAATGTAATTGCTACTTGTCTTGTTTTAAAATGATACGGTGAAATAATCTCAAAGAGCTTATATGCTATAAGTTCTTTCAAAACATTATCATTCTTATCTTTTTCGATAATACACGGAAGAACTAGTTTCAATCTCTTGTTCCCTTCAAAAAGAGTTCCTTTAGCATGTTTCTTTTTTATTTTCATTTTTATTGGTGGAAAATAACACGTCCCTCTTCTAAAATTACCTCTAGCCCTAACACCAACATCAATATCATTCCAAACCTTATCTCCTGTTTGGAATTTCATAACAGTATCAAAATATAATGTATCGCTAATGCTTCTTTTAACCTCTTCTGATGAAAAACTAATTTGAATAGGTAGTATTTCCTCAGATTGAAAAAGCTCAGTAGGTTTCTGCTGAGTAAAAACTATTAGAGGGAAAAATAAAAACAATAAAAAACACTTAATATTTTGCATAATATGCTTATTTTTAATATATATTATTCCTTTTACTTAAAATTAGGAATTATTAAAATTAATTAATTAATTTTATATTTAATTATTAATATCCAAAAATATAATGAATCGTTATTTTGCAATAATTAACCAACGTACTATAATTACTTTAATTGTTTCACTTTTAGTACCTTACCTTTGTTATCAACTAGACATTCGCTTTAATATAGATCTCACTTTAATTAGTATTGCTATAATTTTTCCATTAGTTTTTGCGATAAGAGGAGCTTTCAGAAGAAGAGAAAAAGCACTTGAACACTTAAGTCGCTTTCGTAGTGCCCTAAAAATTATTGAATATTCGTTTGCTACAAACAAAGCATTTAATGATGAAAAAAAAGCTAAGCTTTTTGAAATACTTAAAGAAATTAATGATAATTTATTTATTCATCTCAAAGAAGATCGTATTCCAATGAGCGAAGTAGATACTTCTATAAACAAAATAACACACTTCTTAGAACAAAATAGAGAAGACATTCCAAACCGACTATACTTTAAAGTTCTTGGTTTTATAAGAAATCTCCTTGAAGGAAGCGAAAACCTAGAAGCTGTCCATACGCATAGAACTCCAATTAGTCTTAAGGCGTATTGTAAAGTTTTTATTTATATTTTCCCTGTAATTTATGCGCCAACTATTATTTATAAAATTGGATCAACTGCTCAAGAAATCGGTTCAGAGCTTGCCGTAACTGAAGCCAAATGGATTACTTACTTTGTAGTTGTTATAACCGAATTTATTTTAATTTCTCTTTATAATATTCAAGACCAATTAGAGTATCCTTTTGACGATGATGGTTTAGATGATATTAAGCTAGAAGGCTTCAATATTGAGCGATAATTTTCTTTAAAATTTAATTTATATATAACTGGTTTAACTAAAATAAACTCCAGTTCCTACAGTAGATTAAATCAAAATGTAAAAAATATTTGTCTTTATGTAAAAAATATATTACATTTGTTACATAAATACTTTTATTATGAAACACTTATTTCCAAACAGGTTTAAAAAAAAGTCGGGATTAGCCTTTTACCTATCATTGCTTATTGGGTTATATTTATTTTTAACCGAAAAGTTCGATGACTTATTAATTATTAAAGTTCCTCAATTCTTTTCTTCACAAAGTACCATCACCGTTTCAGGGACAGAAAACATTATTGGCAATAAAAATATAGTGTGGGTAGAAAATGGTTTTTTAGATGAAATATTAACTATCATCATTATCATCTCAGGAATTATCAATTCTTTTAGTAAAGAGAACATAGAAGATGAATTGATATCTAAATTAAGGTTAGAAAGTTTAACCCTCTCCCTATATATTAATTATACTGTGATTTTAGTTTCTAACTTATTAATGTATGACTTTGTTTATTTCAATATATTAGTGTTTAATTTATTTACTATTCTTCTGTTTTTTAATTTAATCTTTAAGTATAAACTCTTCAAACATTATAGGTCTTAAAATATGAAGAACAATTTAAAGCTATATAGAGCAAAGTTTAACTTAACTCAAAACGATTTGTCGCAAAAATTAAATGTGTCGCGTCAAACTATAAACTCTATCGAAAATAACAAATACTTCCCTTCGCTTGAGTTGGGTTTAAAACTTTCTAAAATCTTAAATTGTAAAGTAGATGACTTGTTTAGTCTAGATTGAATACGCTTTAAATAAACTGATACTATTTAAAAATCAAGCAATGGATCTTTCTTTGGCTCTTCCAAAGTTTTTTCTTCTAATTGTTCTACATTTCTAAGTTTTGAGAGCATCATCCTTGAACGCGTAGTTACCAATGTCTCTATTTCATTATTTGCTTCATTCAGTTTTCTTTGAGCCTTTTCTAGTACTCCCCCAAAGGTTGTAAATTCTTTTTTAACCGTAGAAAGCACATTCCAAACTTCGCTGCTCCTCTTCTGAATTGCTAACGTCCTAAAGCCCATTTGAAGGCTATTAAGCACAGCCGCTAAGGTCGTCGGTCCTGTAACCACTATTTTATATTCTCTTTGCAAAAATGTCATCAAATCGGGTTGGCGCACTATCTCTGCAAATAGCCCTTCTGTTGGTAAAAACATAATTCCAAAATCGGTTGTATGCGGAGGGTCTATATATTTAGTTGAAATATCTTTTGCAAAACCCTTAACTGACTGCACCAATGCCTTTATTGCTATTTCAATAGCTTGAGTATCTCCAATTTCATATGCAGTTTGTAAACGAATATAATCTTCTTGCGGAAACTTAGCATCTATGGGTAAATAAACCGAAGCGTTATTATAATCTTTACCTGGTAATTTAATTGCAAACTCAACCTGTGCATCAGACCCTTTTTTTGTTTTCACATTCGAATCATATTGCTCTGGTGCCAAAATATGTTCTAAAATATTACCAAGTTGAATTTCTCCTAACATACCCCTTGTTTTAACATTGCTCAACACTTTCTTTAAATCTCCGACTCCCGAAGCCAAATGTTGCATTTCTCCAAGACCTTCTTGAACTCGAAGTAGCTGCTTAGTTACAATTTCAAATGATTTGCCAAGGCGTTCTTCTAGGGTTTTATGTAGCTTTTCGTCAACAGTTTCTCTCATTTTATCTAATTTGAGTTCAGTAGTCTTAATTAACTCTGTCTGCTGAAGGTTCATTGTATCAAACTTTTGTCGTTGAATTTCATTAAACTCTTTTAAACTCAATTTAAGTTCTTCTCTATTTTCTTTTGCATTCGAATTTAATCTCTCATCTAATGACATTAATTTCTGCTCCATTTTCTCCGTCAAACGTTCTAAACTCTGGGCTAGTTCTTGTCTATTATCTTTGAAGTTCTTAGAAAACTCTTCTCTATTCAATTGAAATTCATTTCGAAGCTCTTTTTCTATAAATTGCCTCAAATCTGATTCGCCTTGGTTTTTAGACGTTCTGAAGATTAAAAATAAAACTCCAAGTAAAGAGCCTATAGAAAGTATTGTAGTAAAAATGAGCATATTTAGTTTTTTTCTAAAATAAACAATTTATTATTAAATATATACGAGCTTAGGAAAGGTTGTAACATAAAAAAAGCCCTCCGAGTTACTGGAAAGCTTCTCACTGGTTTTCTACAAACCTCTTGCACATTTTTGTGCAAGCAACACAACTTCTTTTCTCTAAATTTTTAGAGTATCTTTTGGTCAAAGATACAATTTTATGTTAAACTTAGAGTTTTATTTTTTATTCGTAAACCAATGTAATCATTTTAGCTACACATGCAGGCTTCTTAATGTTTTCAATTTCAATAGTTATTCCCCAAACTATTTTTAAGCCGTTTTGCTTTTGTTCTTCAATAGTTTCAACTTTAATAATGGCACGCAACCTAGCCCCCTCAACGACAGGGTGTGGAAAACGAACTTTTTCTAAACCGTAGTTATAGCCTACCTTAAGAGAAGACACGACCAAAACATCCGCAAGAAATTTTGGGACTAGAGCAATCGAAAGAAAACCATGTGCTATAGTTGACTTAAAAGGCGATTCTTTTTTTGCACGCTCTACATCCACATGAATCCATTGGTAATCTTCTGTCCCATCAGCAAAACGATTAATCATTTCTTGGGTTATAGACAACCAATCCGATGGTGGTAAAGTTTTACCCTCCATCGTTTTAAATTCAGCAAAATCTTTTAATACCATTATTCTAAAGTTAACCTGCTTACTATATACACTTTAATATCGTAGAATGAAGTATTTATATTGCACTTACTTCAAATTTAAAGAATATTTACCTATAAAAATTCATTTCATCAAGATACTTCCAACTCTCAAAAGGGAGTAAGGGGCGTATGTTTTGGTTGTCAGCAATGGCTTTGCGGATAGCAGAAGAAGAAATTTCGATTTCGGGAGCGTTAACTTGGGTTATTTTTGAATGATTAAGTAACGCCTTAGGAATTGTTTGCTCCGTTTTTCGGGGATATACATAAATTGAAAAACGATCTAGGATGGTTTCATAATTTTTCCATTTAGGAAAATTCACCAAATTGTCTTTCCCAATAATTAGCACAAATTGATGCTTAGGGTATTGCTCTTCTAAATAAACAAGCGTGTCAATAGTATAGCTGGGTGTGGGTAGTTTAAATTCAATATCCGATGGGCGTAATTTGGGGTAGTCAAAAGTTGCTCTATATACAAGCTCCAATCGGTGGTGATTATCTAAAATTGATTTCTTCTTTTTTAATGGGTTCTGAGGTGTTACTACCACCCAAACCTCGTCTAAATCTGTAGTTTCGGCAAAATGATTAGCCAAAATAAGATGCCCTACATGGATAGGGTTGAAAGTGCCAAAAAAAAGCCCAATTTTTTTCATACTCAAATATAATGCGTTTAAGACTTTATAAAAGTACGCACTTGTTCGACAACTTCTTTTTTAGCAAAATCTAAATTGTCATTAACAATAATAGTGTCAAATTGATTGGCAAAACCTAGCTCTTCTTCAGCACGATCTAACCGAATTTTTATGTCTTCTTTGCTTTCGGTTTTGCGGTTGTATAGGCGTTTCTCTAATTCTTCTTTAGAAGGTGGTTGCACAAAAACAGCTAAAGTTTGCTCGGGGTATTGTTTTTTTATTTGTAATCCGCCTTTAACATCAATATCAAAAAGTACATGCTTGCCTTTAGCCCATAGGCGTTCAACTTCTGACTTTAAAGAACCGTAAAACACGCCATTATAAACTTCTTCGTACTCTATAAAAGCGTTGCTTTCAATTTTTTCTTTAAAGCTTTTTATAGACATAAAATGATAGTCAATTCCATTTTTTTCTGTGCCGCGTGGTTTACGAGAGGTCGCAGAAATAGAAAACCCCAGAGGAATATCTTGAGTTAATAGGTGTTGTACTAAGGTGGTTTTTCCACTTCCTGATGGTGCAGAAAAGACAAATAATTTTCCTTGAAACATTAGAGAACGTTTAGCAGTTGTTCTTTTATTTTTTCGAGTTCATCTTTCATCTGAACAACAATTCTTTGCAAACCCGAATGATTCGCTTTTGAACCAATGGTGTTAATTTCGCGCCCTATTTCTTGGGCAATAAATCCTAATTTTTTGCCATTAGAAGACCCTTGCTTCATTATATCTTTAAAGTATGATAAATGGTTTTCTAGGCGTACTTTCTCTTCGGTTATATCATATTTTTCTAAATAATAAATTAACTCTTGCTCCATTCTATTTCGGTCAATATCAACAGTTAATTGTTCTAGTTCAAGGTTTAGTTTTTGCCTAACGCGTTCTTCTCGTTCGGGGTCAATTTTCATAACCTTTTTCAATAACTGCTCTAGAGCCTCTAAGCGTTTATCAAAATCTTTTTCTAAGGCTAGTCCTTCGTTTTTACGATATTCGTTTATGTGCTCAATTGCATTAGAGAACGTTTCGATAAAAATAGTTTTTTCTTCCTCTTTCAAGTTTTCTTTTTGCACCTTAAACGCATCGGGAAGTCGAACTGCTATTTTAAGAAAATCTGTTGTGTCACCCGAATGTATGTCTTGCAGTTGGGCGATATAGTTTTCAATAACGGTTTTATTTAAAACCGTAGTATTAGACTCCCCTCCGTTATCAATAAAAACGGAAACGTCAATTTTACCTCGTATAAGATTAAGATTAATCTCTTTTCTTAGCTGAGGTTCTAACGCTCTAAAAATATGAGGCGTTTTTAAATTTAAATCAATATTCTTACTATTTAAAGCTCGTATTTCGACAGTAAATTTTTTATTTGAAATTTGAGCTTCGCTCTTTCCAAACCCAGTCATAGACAGAATCATACGCTCGGTTTCTTATAATTCTTTAATTTTTATATTGCGGAAAGAAACTTTGTCGCCGTGGTCTTGTAATCCAATTTTTCCTGTTCTAAACGTTCCAAATTTAGGTGCATGTGTATAATTCGGTGCTTCTGTATTTCCAAATTTAGAGGCTTTTATCATGGCTTCCCACTCGGGACCATGTACAGGGAAAGTAACGATTTCAGTGCCATTAAGTTTTACACTTCCTTTATTATTATTGTGGTCTACAGTAAGTACTACTTTGTTCCATTCCCCAGCAGGCTTACACACATCGGCGGTAGGCTGAACAATGTCATATAACGCTCCTGCTTGATGATATTTTGGATTTGCCTGTGCATCTGGGTGACGCTCATTATCTAGTACTTGAATTTCGGGACCTGTCAAATAAGGCTCTCCAAATTCAGGGCTTTCTTGTACAGCCCAAAAGATACCACTATTACCAGCCTCAGAAACATTCCATTCTAAAGAAAGCACAAAACTAGTGTACTCTTTGTCCGTTACAATATTTTTCCCGCCATCTCCATAGTTTCTGTTTTTACTTGGCGCAAAAACCATTGCACCGTCCACAACAGACCATTGGTCGCTTACGCCTTCACCATTATACTGATGCCATCCGTTCATTGTTTCTCCGTCAAACAAAGAAACCCATTTGCTTTCTTTTGCACTGTGTTCTTTATGTTTCATGTGCGTTTCGTGTTTTTCTTTTTTCTTTTTTTTCGATTGTCCATCACAAGCCGTAAAGGCTATTAATAACGATAATAAAGCTGTTATCTGTTTCATTAGTTTTATGTTTTAAAGATTTAATATTTTTTTTAAATGTTCGGGGTCTATATCTCCTCCGGCAAAGTCATCAAAAACTTTTTCGGTAGCTTCAATAATATGTTTCTTAATAAAAGGTGCGCCTTCTCTTGCTCCTTGTTCTGGGCTTTTAACACAGCATTCCCACTCCATAACCGCCCATACGTCGCACCCATATTCGGTTAATTTAGTAAAAATTGTTTTAAAGTCAATTTGCCCATCCCCAGGGGAGCGGTAACGTCCTGCTCTATCGAACCAATCACTATATCCGCCAAAAGCTCCTTTTTTACCATTGGGTTTAAATTCAGAATCTTTTACATGAAACGATTTTATAAATTCGTGATAGTGGTCAATGTAGTCTATATAGTCGAGTTGTTGCAATACAAAATGACTAGGGTCATATAAAATATTTACGCGTTTATGATTATTTGTTGCTTTTAAAAAACGTTCAAATGTTATTCCATCGTGTAAGTCTTCCCCAGGATGAATTTCATAACATACATCAACTCCGTTTTCGTCATATACATCAAGTATAGGCAACCAGCGTTTGGCTAATTCTTCAAACCCCATTTCTACAAGACCTTTAGGACGTTGAGGCCAAGGGTGCCAAGTATGCCAAAGCAAAGCTCCAGAAAAAGTTGCAGAAACATTAAGCCCAAGATGACGGCTTGCAATAGCAGCTTTCTTTACAGTTTCGATAGCCCACTGTGTGCGTGCTTTAGGATTGTTCTTATAAGCATCAGGAGCAAAATTATCGAACATTAAATCATAAGCCGAGTGCACAGCAACTAATTGTCCTTGCAAGTGTGTCGAAAGTTCGGTTATCTCTAAACCATAAGAATTTACTTTCCCCTTAAGTTCGTCACAATATGTTTTACTCTCTGCGGCTTTATCTAAGTCAATTAAAAACGTTTCCCAAGTAGGGATTTGAATTCCTTTATAACCTAAGTCCGCAGCCCATTTACACATCCCATCGAGAGAGTTAAACGGCGCTTGTTTGTCAACAAATTGTGCCAAAAATATTGCGGGTCCTTTGATTGTTTTCATAACTTATTTTTATAAATCTACCCAAATATTTCCATTAGCATTAGATTCTAACGCTTTTTCGATAAATAACATGCCTCTAACCCCATCGTGTAGCTTTGGGTATGCCCCTTCATCGTGTGCTTCGCTTCTAATAGCTCTAGCGATACCCTTATAAATATTACCCATCGAGTCAAAAATTCCTTCGGGATGCCCAGGAGGTATTTTACAACTATCTAAAGCAAACTCGGAGAGGTAGCCCTGCGCCGATTTTAATACCTGCATAGGATTACCTTCGGTTAAGTAGGTTAAATAGTTCGGGTTTTCTTGTTGCCATTTTAACGAACCCTTACTGCCGTAAATTTGTACAGTAAAGTTATTTTCTTCTGCAGTAGCAATTTGGCTCGTACGAATTACGCCTTTGCAACGATCAGACAAATGAACCAAAACAGTTCCATCAACATCAAGTGGGTTTTCATCGTATAAGGTATTAAGGTCTGCTAAAATTCTTTTTACCTCTGTGCCTGTAACATACTCTAGCATATCGAATGCGTGTGTGCCTATGTCCCCAATACAACAACTAGAACCTCCTTTTTTAGGGTCTAATCGCCACACTTTAGCACGTTCTTCCGAGCTGTGAATTACAGGGTTAATCCATCCTTGGTAATATTGCAAATCTACTTTTTGGATAGTCCCTAAAACCCCTCTCCGAATCATATCTTTCATTTGGCGTACCATAGGGTAACCCGTATACGTATAGGTAACCGCAAAAACAGTTTGCTTTTTTTCGTATATGGCTTTCAGTTCGAGAGCCTCTTCATAGGTAGTCGTTAAAGGTTTTTCGCAAATAACATTAAACCCATTTTCAACGAGTTTTTTTGCCATTGGGAAATGTAAAAAATTTGGAGTTAAAATCGAAACCGCTTCCATCCGTTCACTTTCGGGTAGTTTCAATTCTTCTTCAATAAGAATATCAAAAGTGTCATACACTCTATTTAGAGGTACTCCAATTTGCTCTGCAAAGCCTTTGTTTTCTTCTGGAATAGGATTAAAACATCCTCCTACCAATTGATAACGGTCAAACATACTGGAGGCAATTCTATGCACAATCCCAATAAGGGAGTCTCCGCCTCCACCTAAAATTCCTAAACGTATTTTGTTACTCAATTTTATTCTTCTTTAAGTTCAATAGTTTCATTTTTGAATATCAACATAAATAGTATCATAACCCCAAAAGCGAAAATAGCAGGAACGAACCAGATGGGTTCCCAGTTATGCGTATTATTTTCAAGGGTATAATAATCTGATATTTTTCCGGCAACCCAAAACCCAATAAGCATACCTACACCATAAGTAGCTAAGGTAATTAGTCCTTGAGCAGCACTTTTAATTTTTTCACCCGCTTTGAAATCCGTATATATTTGCCCAGACACAAAGAAAAAGTCATAACATATTCCATGTAATGCAATACCAGTAATAAGCATAAATGTAAGCTCCCCTGCGTTACCATAAGCAAATAACAGATAGCGGAGTGTCCATGCTAGCATTCCCACAAGCAGTGTTTTTTTAAACCCAAATTTTTTAAAGAAGAACGGCAACAATAACATAAAGACTACCTCGCTTACTTGCCCCAAGGTCATTTTGCCTGTTGGGTTTTCCAGTCCGAGTTCTGTTAAAAATGGGTTTGCATTTTGATAGTAAAACGCTAACGGAATACAAATTAATATTGATGTTAAAAAGAACATAAAGAAATTTCGGTCTTTCAAAAGCTTTAAGGCATCTAAGCCCAAAATATCCGAAAGACTTACCTTACTCCCTGATTGTGAAGGTGGTGTTTTTGGGAGTGTAAAACTCATTAACCCTAAAATTAAAGATGCAATAGCAACCATATTAAACGTATTACTCAACGCCCCTTCTCCAATTGAAGCAGCAGCATCCCAATGAAAAATATAACTGATAACTAACCCAGCTACAATCCAACCTATTGTACCAAACACACGAATAACCGAAAACTCTTTTGCAGGGTCTTTCATTTGGTAGAAAGACACAGAGTTTACTAGAGCCAATGTAGGCATATAGGCAAGCATATATCCAAATACTAAAGGATAAAAGGTGTCAAATGAAGTGGCTTGAGCCATAAAGTACATTAGTACTGCCCCAATCAAATGAAGCACACCTAGTATTTTTTCGGCATTAAAATATCGGTCGGCAATTAACCCAATAAAAAAAGGTGCAATAATAGCTCCCCAAGATTGTGTTGAAAATGCTGCTCCAATTTCTCCCCCCGAAGCGCCTAAATTATTTCCTAAAAAAGTTCCTAGTGTTACAAACCAACCGCCCCAGATAAAAAACTGGAGAAACATCATAAGAGATAGTTGAATTTTAGTTTTCATAAAAGTTTTGTTTAATTAGCTTAGTTCCTGAGCCGTTTTTAATAGAAGATCTTTAGTCGCAATAATACCTTTCTCTTCGCTTAACGCACTTCCTTCATATTCAACACCAATATAACCTTTAAATCCTGCGTCTTTAACTATTTGAAGCATTCTTTTGTAGTCCGTATGGGTTTCATTACCATTTGCATCAAAGTCGTGTGACTTTGCACTCACAGCAAAAGCTCTTGGCATTAGTTCTTCTACTCCTTTATATCGGTCATATTCCTTAATACATTTGGCACCCCATCGGGCGCCACCTTCGCGCATTAAACAGAAGTTTCCAAAATCTGGAAGAGTTCCACAATTTGCAAGATTTACTTCATTTATTACTTCCATTAGCAAACCAGCATCTGACGAAAGATATCCGTGGTTTTCTACAATTACATTTACATCATGTTTAGCAGCATAAGTGCCTATTGCTAAAAGGCTTTCTTTAGAATATTCAGCCCAAGTCTTAGGGTCATTTACTCCAAAAAGATTAATCCGTATAGAATGACAACCCATTGCAGCTGCTGTTTCGACCCAAACTTTATGTTTTTCAACAGCTTCATTGCGTTCTTTAGCAGAAGCTACAGAAAAATCGCCTTCGCCATCAATCATTATTATTAAGTTTTTTAAACCATGTTCAGCTGTTTTTTCATTATTCTTTTTTATAAAATTAGCATGGGCTGTGGCTTTGTTTTTACTTTCGACAACGTCTTTATATAAGTGACTCACATACTCTAACCCTTCGAAACCATAGCCTTTTGCTTTTGTTGCAAACTCATAAGGATCCATTTCGCCCGAATGAATAGCCTTATGAAGAGACCATTGTGCCAATGATAGTTTAAAAAAAGGAGCTGCTTCAAGAGAATTAGCAAATACATTTTTTCCAATATGAAGGTTATTGAAAGCATAAGCCCCAAATGTGGACAACCCTAAACTTGCGGTTATGCCTTTGGTAATAAAATTTCTTCTTTTCATATGATTTTGATTTAACTGTATTTATGGTAAAAGTTAATTTAAAATATTTATTTTAAAATTATTTAGTACTTAAAATCATTTTCAATCTAACAATATTCAGAATATATAAGTGTGTTTTTCCTTGAAAGGATTAGTTTTTTTAAAACGAAAACGTTTTAAATTGCTATTATCCCTAAATAAACTTAAAAAAATAGGGTATTCCTAATCTTTGTTTCTATATTTGGTTTAACCTCAAAAGATATTTTGTATGAATTTAAATGATAATACAACTGAATTTGACGCTATTGTTGTGGGTACTGGAATTAGTGGCGGATGGGCAGCAAAAGAGTTAACAGAAAAAGGCTTAAAAACACTAGTCCTCGAACGAGGAAGAGATGTTAAACACATTGATGACTACCCTACAATGAATAAAGACCCTTGGGATTTTCCTCATGGCGATGTTATTACACAAGAAACTAGAAAACGCCAACCCAAACAAAGTAGAACGGGTTATACCACACGCGAGTCAACCAAGCATTTTTTTGTAGATGACAATGAGCATCCTTATAACGAAGTACAACAATTTGATTGGTGTAGAGGATATCATGTAGGTGGTAGGTCTCTAATGTGGGGGCGACATAGTTATCGCCGAGCAGATTTAGATTTTGAGGCAAACTTAAAAGAAGGAATTGCCGTTGATTGGCCTATACGTTATAAAGATATTGCGCCATGGTATAGCTATGTAGAGAAGCATGTAGGGATTAGTGGAGAAAGTTTAGGATTACCGCAAATGCCAGACAGCGAGTTTCTCCCACCAATGAATTTAACCTGTGTAGAAGAACATCTAAAAGGGTCTATGGCAAATAAATATACAGACCGTATATTAACAGTAGGTCGTGTGGCTCATATTACCGAAGGTACAAAACCAGGTGCAGGGCGTATAAACTGCCAATTTAGAAACCGTTGTGCTAGAGGGTGTCCTTTTGGAGCTTATTTTAGTAGTAACTCTTCTACGCTACCAATGGCAGAGGCAACAGGTAATATGACTTTGAGACCTAATTCTGTCGTACACGAGGTAATGTATGACCCTGAAACAAAAAAGGCAAGCGGAGTTCGTGTCATTGATGCGATTACAAAAGAAACCATAGAATTTAAGGCTAAAGTTATCTTTTTGTGTGCATCAGCTGTAGCGTCAACAGCTATTTTGATGCAATCAAAATCAGATGCTTTTCCAAACGGAATGGGTAACGCTTCTGGAGAATTAGGACATAATATGATGGACCATCATTTCCAAGTAGGAGCAAGTGCTGAAGTTGATGGTTATGAAGATAAATATTTTACTGGAAGACGACCTAATGGACTTTTCATTCCAAGATTTAGAAATATTGATAAAAGCACTAAACAAAAAGACTTTTTAAGAGGTTACGGATATCAAGGCGGTAGTGGAAGAGGTTCGTGGACAGATAGTGTTAAAGAAATGGCTTATGGCCCCGAGTTTAAAGAAGCAATATTAACTCCTGGTGGTTGGACTATAGGAATGAATGGATTTGGAGAAATTTTACCATATCATGACAATAAAATGTCATTAGACTATGATAAGCTAGACAAGTGGGGACTTCCTACAGTTACTTTTGACGCTACAATTCGAGAAAATGAATTAAATATGCGAGAGGACATGAAAAATCAAGCGGCAGAAATGTTAGACAGCGCAGGATTTAAAAATGTTCAGAAATTTGACAATGATTATCATATAGGTCTCGGAATACACGAAATGGGAACTGCGCGTATGGGACGTGATCCTAGAACTTCTGTCCTCAACAAAAACAATCAGTTACACGAAGTACCTAATGTTTTTGTTACAGACGGTGCCGCAATGACATCTGCAGGGAATGTAAACCCATCCCTTACCTATATGGCATTGACCGCAAGAGCAGCAAATTTTGCTGTAGAAGAATTAAAAAAGATGAACCTTTAAAGTTTATATTATGCAAAGAAGAACCGCATTAAAAAATATTGGATTTTCGTTTGGGACATTAGCACTCAGTTCTACTGTTGTTAGTTTATTAGGAAGTTGCCAAACAGCAAAAGAAGCAAGTTGGATACCTGAATTTTTCTCTCAAGAAGAAGCAAGTTTGGTTAGTAAAATTGTTGATGTTATGCTTCCAACCACCGAAACACCAGGAGCAAAAGATTTGAATATTACTCAATTTATGGATGGTTTTATTGCTAATGTTTTGGGTGAAGAAGAGAGACAATTTGCAAAAGCAGGTTTTCCTATACTTTCAAAATTAATACTTGACGCATCTGGAAAAACAGATGCTTCTAAAATATCAAATGAAGATGTTGATGTTTTACTCAATAACTACTTAAGAGCAGATGAGGAAACACAAGAAGCTCGTAGTAACTCTGTTAATGAATATATGGTAGCTATGCAAGAGGGAGGAACAATGACCCCTCCAGAAGAAGGTGTAGCACATACGACATTAAATAGCATGAGAGAACTTGCCATTTTTGCATTTAAGAATACTGAAGTAATAGGTGAAACTGTTTTGGCTTATGCACCAGTACCTGGTCAACAAGAAGGTTGTGTTGATCTTCAAGAAACTACAGGAGGAAAAGCTTGGTCATTATAACAGGATATTACTGTACTTCTTTTCTTTAGTTTTTTAAAACGTTATTTCAAATCTGGCTTTTATACCATGCTTAGATGAAACTCCTTTAAAAAACGTTCCTGTATTTAGTCTTCTAACATATTCGATACGTAAGAATTTAGCTATATTTATAAGACCAACCCCTATTTCTGCATAAGGTTCTCCATTCAATTCAACTAGGTTGCCAGGGATTTTTAGAAACTTATTATGGTCATCTCTTAAAGTCCCATAGAACATTTTAAATGAGAGAGACTCTCTAACATTAAACTCTGATAAAAAAGGTATTCTATTAAACAAAATACCGCCGCCGTTAAAGTCAATATGTAAATTGGTATAGAAGTCCGATGAAAAAGAAGTTACATTGAGCAAGTTATAATTAAACCTTGCTAATCCAATACTTTGGTTTCCGCTAGAGTTTCTTAGCAATGGGTATGGAACATCGCCATGAATATACCCAATATCTAAATATGTTTTTGCGTGCATAGAACCAAGTAAAACTTTCTTTTTAACCGCAGCATTAAATCGTGTGTAAAAAGACGTATAATTAATACTATTCTCTGATATTTTATTTTCTCCAATCTCTACTGTTAGTTGGTATATAGGAATTGGATTTCTATAATAAAACCTAGAAAAGAAATGTTGATCAAAGCTACGGGATTTAGAATATCTTAAATTTAAGATAGCCCCATAATTTTGATATGTATTTACATTTATTGAGTTATGATTAAAGGTGTTAAATTCACTAAATTCATTACCAGTGTACCTGTCATAAAACGGTCTAATAAGGTATCTTGCGTTTTGAGTTACTTCGTGTGTGAATGTTATATCAAAATGCCGTTGTTTTAGTAAATTATAATTTAAATCTTTTGTTCTCGTAAATACACTAAGAATATTTCCACTCCCTTGACTAAATGGGTTTTCGCGCACAAACTCTAAATATCTATCTGGAGTAATAGCTCTATAATCATTAAAATATTTAAAACTTAAAACGGTTCTTTTCTCTAATGGTAATTTAAACTTCGTTTCAAATCCAAATTTTGCTTCTTTATCTTTAGAGCCATACCCTATATAACCACCTACGGTGAAATTTTCGTTTACTTTTTCACTTGTTCTCAAAGGTAATGTAACACGTCTGCCTTCAATCCCGTTTCTATAAAAAAGGTCGAAATAAGGGCCTATGTCCACTTTGCCCAAATTATAATAACCACTTAGAGTCATTCCCCCAAACTTGTCTAAAAATTTAACAAACAGATTATCTTGAATGTTTTCTATACTCTCAATTATTTTCACATCTTGGGGGTTTAAGCCTATTTCTAAGCTGTCTCTTTTAATCCCTTTTGGAGTTACTGCTAATGAAGAGGAGGAAATGGTAGATATATTATCTACATCGAGTTGAAAGTCTAAATAATTTTGATTTTTTTCAATTGAAAAATATTTTATCTCTTTAGAATCCGAAAAAGACAACTTAGTTTTCGATTTTCTTGATTTTACAAACCAATTATACTTACTAGCTTTGTGGTATGCAATATCTATTTCAAGACCATTAATAAAATTTACATTAGCCAGGTTTGGTAACGCAGCTTCTATTTCTGTAAGGGCAAATGTTTCTGATTCTACCCAAAAACTTCCATCAAAAGCTATGCTTTTCTCGTCTTTAGGATAATACCCAAATTTGTAATGTTTTACTCCATCAATAAGTGTACTATCTGACAAATAAATTTTATAATAAGACTTATAATCAGATGCTATAGGGCTTTTAAAACTTCTCCCCAAAAAGTCGATATTTTCATCATAGAAATTAATGTCTTGTGCAATTCTAAAATTGATAAAATTCTTTACCGTGTTTTTCAGTCGATTTAAAGCACCTTCTTCTATTTTTTCTAATACTTGATGCGTCTCAATATTTTTATTTCTATCAACATAATGTTTTATAATTTCTTTTGAAAAGAAAACAGGAAAGGTAAACGTTGAATCTCTTTGAGCAATAAAAGCATCTTCATTCTTTCTAAATACTCTCTTTTTAATGAAGCTGCTATCCAAATTAGACAAAGAAACCGAGAGAAAAGAAATTTCTTTAAAAGTCTTTTTCTTGACCGAATGGGGGTCATTCTTTTTCTTGTTTGAAATAATCTGATCTAATAAATACTCTTCATAGGTGCTAAGTCTCTTACTTAAAACTACTTCATTTAAAGAATTTCCATGCTTTAAATAAATTACACTCTCGTTTTTAAAATCTTTTAGACTAATTGTTTTTGTTTTATAGCCAATAAAACTAAATACAATAGAATCTTTTCTAGGTTTCCCTGTTGTATATTCTAATTCAAATACTCCTTCTTCATTGGAAACAGTCCCTATAGGTTTTCCTTTAATAAAAACATTCACATAAGGGATGGTCGTTCTTTCGTAGTACTCTTTAATAGTTCCATAATGAAAAGACTGAGAATAGACTGACGTTATAGATAAATAAAAACAGAGGCTATAAATAATATGGATGAATACTCTTTTACTCACTTTTTGATTTGCTTTTTGAGTTCTTCGTTTTAATTTCAACAAAAAAAACAAGTGATTTAGTGAAAACTCCTAATACGAAGCATTCTAAAGTATATAGCTTAAACATAAAAGAGGAAAGTTGATAGCCCATTTATAAAGTTCTCAAGTATTCTGCAATTGCCCGTGCTTCGTCTTCGCTTATATTTTGATCTATCATCATTGTATTATTATATTCTTTTAGAAGAGCAATCGCTATAGGATCTTTTTTAAGCATTTCGGTAGGATTTAAAATAATATTCATTACCCATTCCGGAGAACGTCTTTCATATATACCATCCATCCCTGGACCTATAAGCTTTCCTTTTTCTTTGTGGCATGCAGTACATTTTGCTTTAAATGCAGCGGCGCCTTTAGCAACCATTTCGGTATTAATTTTATCATCAAAACTAATAGAGGTTATTGGACCAATACCTTTATTAGATAAATCAACTGGAATTGCTTCTTTTTTTGTCTTACTTACTTCTTTCTTTTCTTTTTTAGTTCGATTGTATTCAAATCCTTTCTTCTTTTTCTCTCCTTCGCCTGCACAAGAACTTAAAATAATTAAAACAAGAATTAGGCTAAGTTTTTTCATGTGATTTTTGTTTTTAAAGTTAATAAATTTAACTAGAATTTTACAATTTCATTTGCTGTTTAACAAAGTATATAAATATATTGGTGTTTAATTATGATGATATAAGAACGTTTAATTTTTAGTTCAGTAAAAGTATAACAAATACATTATATATAGGTAAATTATAACATTGTAAATACACGTCCGTCAAAAGTATAGAACGCTTTCATTAAATCAGCTGTCATACAGGAGTGTACAGGTAAAACCCAAAGAACATCCCCTACTTTATAATTATTTATGTATTCTTCAGCTACCGAAACAATCCCATGTTCTTGTGAAAGGCTCTTAAGGAAAATTTGGGGGATAATTGCTCCCCAACTCTCATCGCTTTTTTCTACAACGCGCCCAAAAATAACCCCGTCATTAGGATCTTCTAAATAATCTTTGGAGAAATGAATTCCTCCTCCATAAATTACTATCTCGTTTCTGTCTTTATGTATAGCAACGATAGGGCATGCCATTGCTACTGCAATTTCATCAACATTGTTAGAGCCAATAATGCTTTGAGTAAGATCGTAAAACACAAAGTTCCCAGGGCGTATTTCATCAATCCCTTCAAAATTTTCAGACACACTACAGCTTGGAGTATCTCCAGCAGAAAGAATTAGGTTGGGATATTGTTCTATATAATGTGTTTTTAATTCTAATAAAACGTCTTTACTCTCTAAGTGCGCCGTTTCAATCTCTTCTATAGATCGGCTTTTATAAGTGTGTCCTGCATGTCCTAAAAAACCTATAAAATTTGTTGTTGCATTAGCCTCTACTCTTTCAAGAATATTATTAATTAATGTTTTGTTATTTGAATTGATACCCGTTCGGTGGGTTCCAACATCTATTTTTATAAACACCCCAACAGGTGATTCGAGATGTTTTTCCAAAAAAGAAATTACTTCAATATTCTCTATACAAAGATTCAGTTGAATTTTTTTTGCTAAATCATTTATCGTTTTAATTTCTAAAATATTTGTAGGAAAAGCAACCGTAATATCATTCCATTCTTGAGCAAAATATGCTGCCATTTTTAAAGAAGAAACCGTTATTTTAGAAATCCCCTTTTCTTTAAACCAGTTGCCTACTTGTAGAGATTGATGTGTTTTGAAATGGGGACGGAGTTCAAGTTGATGTCGTTTTGCTTTAGACACCATTTTAGATATATTTCGTTTACATCGAGTTTCATCTAAAAATAAAGTTGGTACACTTATCATTAATTTATTATATTTTGCTTTTTAGAATATTTCTCCAAAAATAATGTTTCTTTATCTATCATTTCTTTCTAAAAACTATTGCTGAAGCACCTCCGCCACCATTACAAATTGCGGCTGCACCTATTTTTTTATTATGGTGCTGCATTGCATTAAGTAAAGTTACAATAATCCGAGCACCCGAACACCCTAATGGATGCCCTAAAGAAACTGCACCCCCATGAACATTTACTTTCTTAGCGTCAATCCCTAGCGTTTTTATATTAACTAATCCAACTACAGAAAAAGCCTCGTTGAGTTCTAATAATTCTATATCATTTATATTTATTTGTGCTTTTGCTAATGCCTTGGGTAAAGCCTTTGCCGGAGCAGTAGTAAACCATTGGGGCTCATGAGCAGCATCAGCATACCCCTCAATATAAGCTAGTGGAGTTAATCCTAGTGTTTTGGCTTTATTTTCGGACATAAGTACAAGTGCTGCTGCACCATCGTTTATAGTAGATGCATTAGCCGCAGTAACAGTACCATCTTTGGTAAATGCAGGACGAAGGTTCGGGATTTTTTCTAACATTACATTAGTATATTCTTCATCAACAGTAATTATTTTATCTTCTCCTCTTCGTTGTGGAACGGCTACAGGAACAATTTCATTATGCATAACACCACTTTCCCAAGCAGTATTGCTTCTTCGATACGATTCTATCGCAAAAGTATCTTGTTCTTTTCTCGAAATATTATGTTCTGTTGCTGTTGCATCAGCATAAACTCCCATAGCTTGTTTATCAAACGCATCAACTAAACCATCTTTTTGCATTATATCCTCTAGTTTCGCTCCGCCAAATTTTACTCCAACCCTCATCTCTACTACATGAGGTGCAAGACTCATATTCTCCATGCCTCCTGCAACGACAATATCAGTGTCACCAAGAGCTATTGATTGAGCTGCCAACATTACGGTTTTCATTCCAGAAGAACACACTTTATTAACCGTAGTACAAGGTACAGTATCAGGAATTTTTGCAAAGAGTGCCGCTTGCCGAGCAGGCGCTTGACCAACTCCTGCTGACAATACATTCCCCATAAAAACCTCATCTACCTGAGAGGGATTTAACCCAATAGCATCTAATGCCCCTTCAATTGCTATTGCTCCCAACCTAGGTGCAGGAACAGTTGATAAGCCTCCCATAAATGTTCCAATAGGAGTTCTCTTTGCAGACACAATTACAACTTTATTCTTATCCATAATTAATGTTTTTTAGACTTTAAAAATATCCTTGTTATTAAACACATCAAACTTAAATATTAAAATAAAATTACTCTTAAAAATATATTGAAACCCTAAATACTTAAATATATGTCAAAGTATTAATTTTAATGTAAAATTTTTAATATTTTGGCTCATATAACCTAAATTTTGAATTTATGAAAGATTACCTAATATATCTTGTTTTAAGCTTGTTTTTTGTTAATCTTGAAGCGCAAGAAGTTACATTTGTTGAATATGACTTAGATAACGGTCTTCATGTAATTCTTCATCAAGACAATCGTGCTCCTGTAGTTACTACCTCTGTCCTATATCATGTAGGAGCTAAAGATGAGTTAGAAGATCGTACCGGCTTTGCTCATTTTTTTGAACACCTTTTATTTGAAGGCACTAAAAATATTGAGCGAGGAGAATGGTTTAGTATTGTGTCTTCGAACGGAGGTAAAAACAATGCATTTACCAACGATGATTATACATACTATTACGAAGTTTTCCCTTCGAATAATTTAGAGTTAGGGCTTTGGTTAGAGTCAGAGCGTATGTTACACCCTGTCA
The DNA here is from genome assembly GCA_965277835.1 of Candidatus Arcticimaribacter sp. Taxonomy (GTDB): domain Bacteria; phylum Bacteroidota; class Bacteroidia; order Flavobacteriales; family Flavobacteriaceae; genus Arcticimaribacter. Next base: position 1,483,094 of record OZ255841.1, read on the forward strand.
TTAATAAAATTGGGGTTGATACTCAAAATGAAGTAGTTAAAGAAGAAAAAAGGCTACGCGTTGATAATAACCCTTATGGGAAGTTTTTTGAAAATGTAAAAAAACATCTCTTTGTAAATCATCCTTATAAGCATACTACCATCGGAGAAATGGCTCATTTAGATGCCGCTTCATTAGACGAATTCTTGGCATTTAATAAAAAGTACTATGTGCCTAACAATGCCACCCTAGTAGTTGCTGGAGATATTCAAATTGACGCTACTAAAAAAATGATTGCAGATTATTTCGGTGATATTCCCAGAGGAAATGATATTGAACGCGTTAATATTAAAGAAGACCCTATTGTAGCTGCCATTAAAGAGAAAGCGTACGACCCCAATATTCAAATACCTGCTGTAGTTGCCGCATATAGAACGCCCGCTGTTAAAACACGAGATTCAAAAGTATTAGATATGATTTCGAGCTACCTTAGTAGTGGAAAGTCTTCAAAACTCTATAGAAAAATGGTAGATGAAAAGAAAATGGCTCTCCAAGTAGGTGCCTTTAATATTAGCCAAGAAGACTATGGGATATATGTTATTTATGGATTACCTCTAGGCGAAAATTCACTCGAAAGTTTAATTGAAGAAATTAATGAAGAAGTAAATAAAATTCAAAACGAACTTATTTCTGAAAAAGATTATCAAAAACTTCAAAACAAATTTGAGGCAAATTTTGTGGATTCTAACGCATCTATTCAAGGGATTGCAAATTCACTTGCAGAGTATTATGCTATTCATAATGACACTAATTTAATAAATTCTGAAATTGATGTTTATCGATCAATTACGCGAGAAGAAATACAGCAAGTAGCCCAAAAATATTTAAATTCAACCCAGCGATTAATCCTCGATTACCTTCCTGAGCCTTCTAAATAATAAATCATATTAAAAATGAAAAAAATAATACTCCTCTATATTGCATTGTTAGGTTTTTCGAGTTTGACCGCTCAAATAGACCGTAGTATACAACCAAAACCAGGTCCTGCTCCAGAAATTAAACTAGAAGACCCTCAACAATTTACCCTTAAAAACGGAATGACTGTTATGGTCGTCGAAAACCGAAAACTCCCAAGAGTATCTGCTCGTTTAATCATTGACAATTCCCCTGTGTTTGAAGGAGAATTAGCAGGGGTTAATCAACTACTAGGGAGTATGCTAGGTAAAGGATCGACTAATATTTCTAAAAACAACTTTGAAGAAGAAATCGATTATATGGGTGCCTCTGTTAATTTTGGTTCTTCTAGCGCTTCTGCTCAATCATTGTCTAGATACTTTCCACGAGTATTAGAACTTATGGTAGATGGTATGCTTAATCCAAATTTTTTGGAAGAAGAATTTGAAAAAGAAAAAGACAAATTAATTGAAGGAATAAAAGCACAAGAAAAAAATGTTTCTGCTACTGCAAATCGGGTTGAAAATTTAATAACATATGGCAGAAAACATCCATTTGGAGAATTTATAAAAATAGAAACTATTGAAAATGTAAAACTAGAAGATGTCAAAAGCTATTATAATTCAAATTTTAATCCAAAAAACGCATACCTCGTAATAGTAGGAGACGTTGATTTTAAAACTATAAAAAAACAAGTTACATCATTGTTTAACAAATGGGATAGACCCACACCCTCTGTATATAAGTTTGACGCAGCAAAAAATAGTGACGAACTAGAAATTCATTTTACGGAAATGGACAATGCTGTACAGTCAGAAGTCTCTATTGCTTTTACTAATGCTGTAAAAAGAACAGACCCCGATTACTTTGCTATGCTTTTAGCAAATAGTATACTAGGAGGAGGCGCCCAAGCACGTTTGTTTTTAAATCTAAGAGAAGACAAAGGCTACACTTATGGCTCTTACTCGAATTTTTCTGTTAACAAATATAGACGTGCACGTGTTAGAGCCTCTGCCAGCGTTCGAAATGCTGTTACAGATAGTTCAGTGGTTGAATTAGTTAAAGAGTTTGAAAAAATAAGAACCGAAAAAGCAACAAAAGAAGAATTAGATAAAGCAAAAGCAACTTATGTGGGCAATTTTGTGTTAGCATTAGAAAACCCTCAAACAATCGCTCAATATGCTTTAAACATACAAACAGAAAATCTACCTCCCGATTTTTATAAAACTTTTTTACAAAAGATTAACGCCGTAACTATTGATGATGTTCTAAGGGTTAGTGAAAAATATTTCACCATTAATAACGCTCGTATTTTTGTGACAGGTAAGGGGAGCGAAGTGCTAGAGACGTTAGAAAAAATTAAGCCTCTTGGAGTTTCTTTGAAAACCTATTATTATGATAAATACGGCACTCCTATTGAGCGTCCTGATTATTCTAGCAAAGTGCCCGAAGGCGTTACTGCTAAAAGTATTATAAATGGTTATCTTGATGCAATTGGAGGGATTGAAAAACTAAAAGCCATTTCCTCGAAAAAAGAAAGCCTTAAAGGAGAAATGCAGGGACTAGAATTAGATGTTACATCGTATAAAACAGACCAAGAGCAATATGCTTTAACTGTCAGTTATTTGGGTAACTTATTACAAAAACAAGTCCTTAATAAGGATAAAGGTTATGAAGAAGTACAAGGTCAAAAAAACGAAATGACTAATGAACGTTTAGAAGACGCACGACAAGATAGCGCCATCTTTCTTGAATTAGAGCTTGATTTAACAAATGTAAGTGTGCGCTCGGCAAATATTAACGGAGTAGCTACATATCAATTAGTGATTTCTGATAAAAAATCCCTCTTCTACGATCAAAATACATTTTTAAAACTTAAATCTACAGCAATAAAAGAAGGCCCTGGAGGGCAAGTGTTAAACCAAGACGTTTTTTATGAAGACTATAAAGAGGTTAATGGTATTTTATTTCCACATAAAATTATGCAAGTAGCAGGGGAACAGCAAATCAGCTTTATAACAAAATCAATTGACCTTAATGTAGAAATTGATAGTACAGTTTTTAACTAAAGCTATCCCTATAATTTTTTAAAAAAGCATCTTATTTAAGGTGCTTTTTTTTGTCCCAAATATACCCCACTCATAATTAAAAAAGCTGCTATCAATTGCATTCCTCCAAAAGATTCTCCATCGGAGATACCCCACATAATGGCTACTACAGGTAACAAATAAGTAATTGAAATAGCAAAAACAGCCGAAGAAATACTTAATAATTTATTAAACATAACTTTTGCAATTGCCGTCCCAAATAAGGCTAAAATTAAAACATAGGTCAAAGACAACAAAATTGTATCGTCTTCATAAAAACCAGTCCAATTAAATTTTGAAAACGCCAAAATTAAAATTGCTGGCGGCGCAATTACTACAAAATTGCCCAAAGCTATTGCCATAGGAGAAACATTGGAGAGTTTGTTTTTAATCATATTGACATTTACTCCATAAAAAATTGAAGAGAGAACTACCAACAGAGAGTACCTTGGGTCTCCAGTGCTGTTAAACGAGAATTCTTGTACAACTAATAAAACTGTACCTAAAAAGCCTAACAAAACACCTATAATTTGCTTTTTAGATATCATTACCTTAAAAAGATAAAAAGCAAATATCAATGTGAAAATAGGGGTTAGCCCGTTGAGTGCCGCAGCTACAGAACTATCCACCTTAGTCTCGGCAAAAGCAAACAAAAAACTAGGGAAAAAGGTTCCATAAAAGCCCGTATAGGCAATCCATTTCCATTGTTCCCTTGTTAAATTTTTTAGTGTTTTTGCCCCAAAAATTAAAAGAATAACTGTTGTAAATAAAATACGAATAGATCCTAACTGAAGCGGCGTAAGTCCAACCAGTCCTTTTTTAATAAGTATATACGAACTCCCCCAAATAATAGAAAGTACTATTAAATAAAACCATTTTTTAAATACTACTGACATTCATAAATTTTTACAAAAGTGCTGCTTTTATAGAATATATTCGTACTAAATTATTATTTTCGACAAAAAAATTTGAAAAAGCTCATTCTTCTTTTAGTTGGTCTAACTTTTACTATAGCTTGCAAACAAGCAGAGCCTAAGTCAAAGACAATTTCAGTAACAAAGACCGAGAAAACAGTTCTTAATATTTCTGGGTTAATGAAAAACGAACTTAAAATTACGGGTATGGTTTGTGCTATTGGTTGTGCTGGGGCTATCGAAAAAAAACTTAATACTACTGTAGGGGTACAATCAGCCAAAGTATATTTTGAGGAAGGAATTGCTCAAATTATTTTTGACCCAAATCAAATTAAAAGTAAAGAGTTAAACGCTATAGTAAAAAGCGTTGGAGATGCTTACGATGTAATTGAAAATACGGAAGTAGAAGAATTTAAATTACACTCCGAAGAATAAAATTTAGCTCAAATCATCTGTCTTCCCAAGAAAAAGAGTCCATTAGTTGTATAATGTCCGTTTCGATATAATGAGCTGCTGGCATAATAGAGTCATAGTTTGGTTTGGTATAAAAGTATAATGATCCTACAATAAAATGGTCAATACTGTCTGTTAAGAAAAATTGTACTTGCGACGCAGCCTCGCCTACTACTCTAAATAAATTTCCATATACGCGCTTCTCTGGGTTTTGAAAAACTTTCTCAGGAATTTCTTCTGCCTTTATAATGTGTTTACTGGGCATTTGATACGCATCGTGTAAAAGAGAATCTAGGTTATTCTTAATCGGTACATATGAAAGATAAACTGTAGCTTTCATTGTCGGGTAAATTATTTTATTCCAACAACGCTTTTCGGGTATCAATTTAGCAAATTCATTTATCTCAAAAGTATAGGGGCAATCTAATTCAGTGGCTTTATAAACCGGTTCAGGGTAATTTAAACTTAAATAAGCCTGTGGTTTTGGTAATGTGTTTTGCTTACAACCAATTAAAAATGTTATTAAAATCCCAATGACAAAAATCTGTTTCATAAATAGTAGATACTATAATTTATAAAAGAGTTGCTCTAATTCGTTTAATCCTTTTCTTATCGACAACCTCAACCGTAAAACGAATATTCTCAAACACTATTACTTCTGCAAAAGAAGGCAATTTGCCTACAAGCTCAAGTATAAATCCTGCTAAGGTCTCTGCCTCTCCTTTTGCCTTTTCAAAGGGTTCAGTATCTTCTATTGGTATAATCTTATAAAAATCTTTTAAACTGATTTTTCCGTCAATCACTAAATTCTTATCATCTATTTTAGAATACTCTTTTTCATCATCATCAAACTCATCGGAGATATCTCCTACAATTTCTTCAATAATATCTTCTAATGTTATTATCCCCGAAGTTCCTCCATACTCATCGACCACAATTGCCATATGTATTTTTTTTAACTGAAACTCATTAAGCAAATCATCTAGCTTTTTCATTTCAGGAACATAATAAGGTTCTTTTAAGAGTTGTTGCCAATTAAATGAAGGCGTATTTATATTTGGTATTATATCTTTGATATATAAAATTCCTTCGATTTTATCGAGCTTATCGCTATAAACTGGAATTCGAGAAAATCCTTTTTCAATAATTAGTGGCAATATTTCTTCAAAAGACATTTTTTTATCTAGCGCAAACACATCAATCCTTGGCTGCATAACTTGTTTAGTGTCTGTTGCTCCAAAGTTGATAATCCCTTGTAAAATTTTATCTTCTTGCTTTGTTGTATCTTTTTGTTCGGTAAACTCCAACGCCTGAGATAATGTATCTACCGAAAAAGAGTTAGATTTTTTCCCAAAATTACGCTCTAAAAATAAAGTCGCTCTACTCATTGGGGCAGTAATAAAAAACAAAATATAACTATCTAAAGCATAGATAAAAGGAGCCATCTTTCTTGAAAAGCTTATGTTTTTTCTAGTCGCATAGATTTTAGGTAAAATTTCCCCGAAAAGGAGAATCAAAAATGTAATAACCCCTATTTCGATAAATAACTTTAAAACTCTATTCTCTAGCCCACTAAAAAAAAGATTTTCTAAGGAAGCGAATAATAAGACAATCCCAATATTAATGAAATTATTGACCACCAAAATTGTAGCTAATAATCGCTTAGGTCTTTTTAATAACTTTTCAATTTGAGCTGTTCGTTTAGGGTGCGTCTCCTTTTGATTTTCGATAACAGAAGGCGTTAAAGAAAAAAAAGCAACCTCAGAACCAGAAACTAATGCAGATCCTATGAATAAAATTACAAGCAATATTATTTTAAATAATACTATTAAGTCAACACTAATTAAAAGAAAAAATATGCCTAGGGGTTCTGGGTCCAACTAATTATAATTTAGATTAAAACGGTAAATTATCTTCATTAGGAGATTGTTCAGTCTTTGCTTCTGAGGTAGATGAAGGGTTAGCCTTTTCTGGAACCTCTTTCTTTGTAGTTAAAAAAGTAAACTCTTCTACATTTATTTCTGTGCCATAGCGATTAGTCCCGTCTTCAGCCTGCCATTTCCTTGTTCTTATCTTACCTTCGATATAAACGCGATCGCCTTTACTCAAGTATTTTTCACACACTTCCGCAGCTTTATTTCTCACTACAATATTGTGCCATTCGGTATTAGTTATCTTTTCTCCAGTTGATTTTTTGAGATAGGTTTCGTTCGTTGCTAGAGGAAACCTTCCTATAGAGCCTCCTCCCTCAAAATAATGCATTTTAACATCATCTCCTAAATGACCTATCAACATCACTTTATTTAAAGTCCCATTCATAAAATATTTTATTTAAAGGTTTCTATTACATCCAAATATAATGAAGTCATTTTTCTAATTTATAAAAATTAAACATAAATTTTTGCAAAACCACAGGAACTGGATAATTGACTAACTCATTCTCTTTAACTACCTGACCTAAAAGGGAGTCTGTTTTTACGCTCCAAAAAGTAATATATAATGTTTGATGTGATAATTTATGCTTAATCGGGGTTCTATTTATTTTATTAACTATAATTTCTTTAGAACTTGTGTATTTTGAAATATCAACTTCCTCAATTAATCTTTGCTTAGTTATTTCTTTAGAGCTTTCATGCAAAGGGTATTCATAAAGGTTTTGCCAAATATCTTTTGCTTTTCGCTGTAATAATAGAGTATTCCCTTGTGAGGTAATAAAAACTAGATAATTAAAGTGTCTGTCTGTGACTTTAATCTTTCTTTGTTTCACAGGTAATTGATACACTAAATTTTGATTAAACGCTACACATGTTTTTTGGAACGGGCAAATATTACACTTTGGGTTTTTAGGAGTACATTGTAATGCGCCGAACTCCATTAAGGCCTGATTAAATTCCCCAGGAATTTTAGTGTCCATTAATTCCATAGCAAGCGATTTAAATTCCCTAAAAGCATAAGATGCATCTATAGGTGTTTCTTTTCCATAGTAGCGTGATAATACACGATATACGTTCCCGTCAATTACAGCCTGAGGGGCATTAAAACATATAGAAGAAATTGCGCTAGCCGTATAATCTCCTATTCCTTTCAGTTTTAGTAAATCTGCAAAAGTAGAAGGGAAGATACCATTGTGCTTCGAAACAATTTCTTTAGCAGTATAATGTAAATTTCGTGCTCTCGAATAATATCCTAACCCCTGCCATAGTTTTAATACGTGTTGCTCTGTTGCTGCTGCCAAATCGAAAACAGTCGGAAATGCTTTTAAAAAACTATTATAATAAGGCGTTCCTTGTATAATTTGGGTTTGCTGAAAAATTATCTCAGATAACCAAATTCGATAAGGGTCTCTAGTCTCACGCCATGGGAAAGGTCTTTTATTAGCTTCATACCAGATTAACAATTGATTTGTCCAAGTCATGTTTAGCAAAAATAATATCTCTTTTCGAGTTTACTAGATTTAATATTAATAGTTTCGGTTAATCCATTTCTTAGATTAAATTTATATATTTGCGTTCTTTAAAAAGAAATGTAATTTAATTTAAATATGACTAAAGCAGATATTGTCTCTAATATTACAGAACAATTAGGAATCGACAAAGGAGATGTTCAAGCAGTAGTAGAGAATTTTATGACAGAGATTAAAACTTCATTAGAAAATGACGAGAACGTATATTTAAGAGGTTTCGGAAGTTTTGTAATAAAGAAAAGAGCAGAAAAAACAGGGAGAAATATTTCTAAAAATACAGCAGTTAAAATTCCCGCTCATAATATTCCGTCTTTCAAAGCGGCAAAGATATTTGTAGAAAGAATTAAGGTCAAAGTTCCTGTAAAGTAACCAATTAACAGAAATTATAAGCTATGCCAAGCGGTAAAAAACGTAAACGACATAAGGTAGCTACACATAAACGTAAGAAAAGACGCAGAGCTAACCGACATAAGAAAAAATAGTGCAGATACACTTTAAAAAATTCATGTTCTTTGAAATGAGGCGTAGTTTTTAAAAAACTACTCTTCGCAGGATAAATCCTAAAAAATTATTGTTTAATCCGTTTATATAATTATATAAACACAAAATTACTCAGAGTGAATAAAGAATTGATTATACGATCGAATTCCTCTGCGGTTGATTTTGCATTACTCAAGGATGGAAAGTTAATTGAGCTTAATAAAGAAGTAGATAACAATAAATTTTCGGTTGGCGATATTTTTCTCGCTAAAGTCCGAAAATCTGTTGGAGGTCTCAATGCAGCATTTGTTAATGTTGGTCATGAAAAAGATGGTTTTTTACATTATCATGATTTGGGTCCTAAATTCTTGTCTTTATTAAAATTTATTAAACAGGTAACTACAGGTAAAACAAAAGATTACTTATTAAAAAAAGTCTCATTTGAGCAAGATATTCCAAAAGATGGAATGATTAGCGACATTATTAACTCGAACCAACACATTTTGGTTCAAGTAGTTAAAGAGCCTATTTCAACTAAAGGCCCTCGAATAAGTTCAGAGCTTTCTCTGGCAGGTCGCTATATGGTCTTAGTCCCTTTTTCTGATAAAATATCAATTTCGCAAAAAATTGAAAATCAAGAAGAAAAAAACAGGCTTAAACGTCTAATCAAAAGTATTCGCCCAAAAGGGTTTGGTGTAATTATACGCACTGTTGCAAAAGATAAAAAAGTAGCCGAATTAGATGCCGATTTACAACAACTTATTAATCGTTGGAAAAATATGTGCGTCCGCCTTCAAAGAATTAGTAAACATCCTACTAAAGTATTGAGTGAAATAAATCGCTCATCTTCTATACTTAGAGATATTTTTGATGATTCTTTTACAGGAATTCACATAGACGGCAAAGAATTATTTGATGAGATAAAAGAGTATATAGGGCTTATTTCTCCTAAAAAAGTAAACATCGTAAAGCACTACAATCAATCTCTTCCTATCTTCGAAAACTTCGGAGTTGAACGGCAAATCAAAACTTCCTTTGGAAAAACTGTTTCAATGCAAAAAGGCGTCTATTTAGTTATAGAACATACAGAAGCGCTCCATGTCATTGATGTTAATAGCGGTAATAGATCTAACAAATCGAGAAATCAAGAAGAAACAGCAATGGAAGTCAATATGGCTTCTGCTACAGAAATTGCTCGTCAATTACGGCTTCGAGATATGGGAGGAATTATTGTTGTCGATTTTATTGATCTCGAATCTAGCGAAAACAGAAGAATTCTTTTTGAGCATCTAAAATCTGAGATGAGTACCGATAGAGCCAAACACAAAATATTACCACCTAGTAAGTTTGGGCTCATTCAAATCACTCGGCAACGAGTACGTCCAGAAATGAATATCAAAACCAAGGAGCCTAACCCAAACCTAAACGGTGAGGTTGAAGCCCCAATTGTTTTACTTGACAAAATCAACGCAGACCTTAACAAAATTGTTAACAACGCACAGCATAATAAAAAGAAAATTGAATTACATATTCATCCTTTTATAGCTGCATATTTAAGCCATGGATTCCCTTCCATCCGAATTCAATGGTTATTCAAGCATAAAAAACGGGTAAAAATAATACCTAGAAATGCTTACCAATATTTGCACTATCGCTTTTATGATAAAAATAAAAAAGCAATACGTGTATAAAATTTAAAAAAGGTGATACTTTTAAAAGTATCGCCTTTTTTTATAGTATAATTTTATTTAAACAAAATGCAAAATAACAATTTGTTTACGATAGAAGACGCTCAAAAAAAATTAGAGCATTATTGCTCATATCAAGAGCGTTGCCATAAAGAAGTTATACAAAAGCTAAGAGAATTAAAAATGAAGCCTGCAGATATTAACCAAATTGTAGGTCAGTTAATTCAAGATAATTATTTAAACGAGACTCGATTTGCTAAAATTTACGCTCAAGGAAAATTTAGAATTAAAAAGTGGGGATACATACGCATTACCTCGCAACTAAAGTTTCGTGAAATTAGCCCTTGGAATATCAAAAAGGCATTAGAAGAAATAAATGATGAAGAGTATATCCTATGCTTTCAAACCTTATTTGATAAGCTTTGGATTCGGTATAGTCCCCAAGGTCTAGAAATTTGTAAAAAGAAAGTTATTAGTAATTTAAAGTACAAAGGCTGGGAGGGCCATCTCATTTATGAGGCGATTGCGCAAAAACTAAATCAAAAATAAAACTGTACTCCTAAGTTGCCGTTCGCTCCAGGCATAGGTACTAAATTCGTTTCAGAATATTCTTCGTCTAAAATATTATTCAATCGGAATGTTGTTTTAAACCGTTTACTCGTGTTCCATTGTACACTTAAATCTAAAACCGTATATGGGCTACCTTGTGTACGCTCTGCGCGTTTTAATGCTATGTTAGACGACACTGTCTTTGACCATTGATTGGTTGCACGAAGAGTGAAATGATGTTTTAAAGAATTTATAGAATATCGCGAAAACGCATAATTTACAACGCCTTTAACATTATCGTCAATGTAAGTATAACCCAATTGAATACTCTGTGGTTTTTCTCCAAAACGATACTTATATTGAGTATTAAACTCATACCCTGTGGTAGTAACGCGTTGAATGTTATTAGCTTCCCATAAAGCATCTTCCGTGTTTTTCACATAGTCAATTAAATCCTTTGAACTTCGATTGAAGTAAATAGAGCTAAAAGAGAAAAAATCTCCACTATATCTAATCCCAAATTCTGTTGCAATAGCACTTTCTGGTTTCAAATTTGCATTCCCCAAAGTAGTCCTGTCACTATAATAAAGATCCGTATAGGTTGGTATTCTGTATGTAGTACCAATATTGCCATAGATTTTTAACTTTGTAGTTAACGCGGCACCTAGTTCTATCCCTGGGAAAAAATATACCCCAAAATCAGAAAAATTACTGAATGCTATCCCTGGAGTAATATCAATTTTATCATTTAATAGCAAAAGTCTATGTTCAACAAAAATAGTTGTTGTTACACGGTCGTGTTGCCCCAAATTATTACTAGAGATATTAACATAGGACAAGTCTATTCCTAAACCCGTTGTGCCCAAATTTGAAAAAACACTATAATCTAGTGCCATTCCTAGTTTATTGTTAAGGTGTAGGTTACGATAAACACTTGGGTTTGATCGAATAAACACATACATATCTTGACCTCTTCGCCAAGAGGCTCTTGCTTTTAAAATTGATTTATCCTTTTTAATCGTAGATGAAAATGCTACTAAACTTCCTTGAGTTTCTTCGTATTGGTCTTTTGCTGTCGGTGTTGCATAAAACCCATTAGCCCCAAATTTTCGATTAGAAAAATACCCTAAAAATTGTACTGGGAATTGATTTGTTCCAAATTTTGATTTTATAAAATAATTGGTATTTACAAAATCTGTATTATATCGGTATCCATCGGACTTATTATAAGAAAAAAGCCCCATTATTCCACCACGTGTTCCCTGTTTCTGTAGGAGTGCTTGCCCACTATATTGTCCATAAGATCCTCCTTGAGCCGTAATTTGATCATCTCCTTCAAATGTATTCTTAGTAACAATATTTATTGCTCCCGTAAAAGCATTTTGCCCATAAATACGAGCTGCAGGGCCTTTCAAAATTTCAATGCGTTCTATTATATCTATAGGCGGAAGTAAATTAAGCGTGTGGTGTCCTGTTTGTGCATCTTCTAGCTTTATGCCATCAATCAACAATAAAGTTTGGTCAAAACTACCTCCTCGTATATACAAATCGGCTTGCATTCCTTCTATTCCCCTTTGGCGTACATCAATTCCTGATATTTGTTGTAATAAAGCAACAGCATTTAAAACGCCACTTTTTTGAATCTCTTCAGAAGAAATAATTTGAATTGTTCTCGAACTTTCAGACAGAGGTAAATCAATTCTGTTTGAACTGAGAATAACTTCTTTTAGTTTATTTACTTTAATTTCTAAGGAATCTTTTTGTGCAAAAAGAGAGGAATATACTAAAAAGCACGCCAAAAAGTTTATATAATGTTTTAGCATAACATATCTCTATAAATAAAACTGAAAACTATCTATCAAATCTTAAAAAAAGATGATTTTTTAGTCAATTAATAAAATTAATTTATTGTCTTGCATTTCTAAAACTCCCGATGCTATCTCTAAGGCAAGTAAATTTGTGTCAATCTTATTGAAAGGAGCCTTGTAATTTTTTGCTTTAAAAGAACCTTTTATTAATACTTTTCCTGAAACTAGAGTTGAAACTATAGCTGCATGATTCTCTAAGGTTTGAAAAGACCCATTACTACCTGGTACGGTTAAAGATTCTACCTCGCCCGTATATAAAGTAGTTTCAGGAGAAATTATTTCTAAATACATTATTCTTCGGATAACATTTTTTCGCCAGTTTCAATAACTTCTTCTATATTCCCTTTTAAATTAAAGGCAGCTTCTGGAAGGTGGTCTAACTCTCCATCCATAATCATATTAAAACCCTTAATAGTGTCTTTAATATCTACTAAAACCCCAGGGATTCCTGTAAACTGTTCTGCTACATGGAACGGTTGAGACAAAAAGCGTTGCACACGGCGCGCACGAGCTACTGCTAATTTATCTTCCTCGGAAAGTTCTTCCATTCCTAAGATTGCAATAATATCTTGAAGTTCTTTATATCGTTGTAATAATTCTTTTACTCTTTGAGCACAATTATAATGGTCGTCTCCCAAAATTTCAGCAGTTAAAATACGAGAGGTAGAGTCCAACGGGTCAACCGCAGGATAAATTCCAAGTTCAGCAATTTTACGAGACAATACGGTAGTTGCATCTAAGTGTGCAAATGTTGTTGCTGGTGCGGGGTCAGTAAGGTCATCGGCAGGTACATATACTGCTTGTACCGAAGTAATTGAACCTTTTTTTGTTGATGTAATACGTTCTTGCATTGCGCCCATTTCGGTTGCTAATGTAGGTTGGTAACCTACTGCCGATGGCATACGCCCAAGCAATGCCGAAACCTCTGAACCTGCTTGTGTAAATCGGAAAATATTATCTACAAAAAATAAAACATCTTTCCCTTGCCCAGTTCCTGCTCCATCACGGAAATACTCGGCAACTGTTAATCCTGAAAGTGCTACACGAGCACGAGCCCCTGGAGGTTCATTCATTTGCCCAAAGACAAACGTAGCTTTAGAATCTCGCATCGCTTTTTTGTCAACTTTTTCGAGATCCCATCCTCCTTCTTCCATCGAGTGCATAAAATCATCACCATATTTAATAATTCCAGATTCTAGCATTTCTCGAAGTAAATCGTTCCCCTCGCGAGTACGTTCTCCAACTCCTGCAAATACAGATAACCCTCCGTGTCCTTTGGCTATATTGTTAATCAGCTCTTGTATTAAAACTGTTTTACCCACTCCTGCTCCACCAAAAAGACCAATTTTACCTCCTTTTGCATAAGGCTCAATAAGATCTATTACTTTTATTCCAGTAAACAAAACCTCTGTTGAAGTAGATAAATCTTCAAACTTTGGAGCTTCGCGGTGAATTGGTAAACCTTGGTCTCCTGTTTTAGGGAGATTCTCCATTCCATCAATTGCATCGCCAACTACATTGAACAAACGTCCATAAATATCTTCACCTATTGGCATTTGAATAGGACTATTCGTTGCGATTGCTTCTGTTCCCCTGCTCAATCCATCTGTTGAGTCCATAGAGATAGTTCGCACAGTATTTTCTCCTATATGTGACTGAACCTCAAGCACAAGAACGCCTTCTTCTTTGGTTTTAACCTCTAGTGAATCATAAATTTTTGGTAATCTAATTCCTTTACCAGAAAAGGTAACATCTACTACCGGACCTATGATTTGAGAAATTTTTCCTATAATCGCTGCCATATGATAAATTTGTGTTGTTTTTTAGCTCTTTATATTTCGACTGCAAATATAATGTTTCCATAAAAAAATGGCGGTTCAAACACCATGTTTTTAATAAAAAAAACATTTTAATTTTTTAAATACTTTTGAGAACTAGATTTAAAAGATATATCCTTTTAAACTTTCTTAATTATTATTTATATTTTTATTGCTTGCAATAAGCAATTAGCCTTTATCCAAAATGAAAAAACTTGTCTATAATTTAGTTAGACTATTACTCGAAAAGTATAATTATTTTTATTTCAAAAAGTTCCGCCTATATGGTTTAGATAATATTCCTAAAGATGGTGGGGTTATCTTTTCTCCTAATCATCAAGCTGCTTTTTTAGACCCTTTACTCATTGGGGTAACATGTACCAAGAAAGTTACTTCGCTTACTCGAAGCGATGTTTTTGGAGGAGTATTTCAATGGTTCTTAGATGCTCTAAATATGCTTCCGGTATATAGAATCCGCGATGGGTATAATAGCCTTAAAAAAAATGAAAAGATTTTTGCTAAATGCCATAAAGTATTAGCTGAGAAAGGTGCTATCACTATGTTTTCGGAAGGCACACACCACAAAGAATATTTTTTGCAGAACTTATCAAAAGGAAGTAGCCGCATGGCACTCGAAGCCCAAAGTAGTTACCCAAAAAATCCTATTTATATAGTGCCTGTTGGGCTAAACTATAGCCACCATATATTGCCTTGGCAAGAAGTACAAATTATATATGGTAAACCTATTGCTGTTCAAGACTATCTTCATAATTATATGGATAACCCCAATGTCGTTATCAATCAGCTTAAAGAAGAATTGCAAACCCGAATGAAATCTTATCTTTGGCTTCCCGAAAAAGACGACTCATATTTAGAGAAAAAAGAGCTTATAAACCTTAGAAATACTAGGCTTGGGTTTTCAAAATTCAAAGAATTACTTCACTCGCAACCTAATAAACTAAAAAAAGCAAGGTTTGGAGGAACACTACTAAAGTTTCTTGTAATACTTTTAAGTATCCCTAATCTACTTCCTTTATTTATAATTCGAAAAATCGTTCGCCTCTTTAAAGAACCTGTTTTTTATTCTTCAATTAAATATGCTGGCGGGTTATTTATATTTTCTTTTTGGTGGATATTATTAATTCTCGGCGGATTATATTTTGGGGGGATTCCTTTAGCTATTATACTTTTTGCAGGATCATTTACACTATTATATATTAGGCAAGCTATTATTTCCACTTACTTTTCGGGCAGGGTCTAAAAAAGATATTTCTTTGTATCTTACTCATTAAATAAAACCTAGAAAAAATGAAATTATTAAACGTAATTAGAGTTGCAGTCGGTGTTATAATAATGCTGGGTACATATATTGTTATATCAGACGGACAGCCTTGGTATTATAAGTCTATATTATTTAGCATTGGGTTTTCAATAGCTTTTTTTCCTAAGCTCAAAAAAAATGTGTCGTGGTTACTCTATAAAAAAATAATAGTTATTGGTATAGCAATTATTAGCTCATACTCGGCTTCTGCAAAAGATTATACTAAACCCACCGAAGTCTCTACAGATGGTTTTGAACAAAATTTTGAAACGCCTATTCTTCCTTATATTATTGAAAAACTATTATTAGCAAACGAAACAAACCCTGTAGATGTAGAGTTTGAGTCATTAGACGGGCTTTTAATCAGTGGAACGCTTTATGAAATAGATAAAGATAAACCCATTATACTATTGTGTCATCAGGCGCGGTTTAATCGAATGGAGTATGCAGATATTGCACCTAAGCTAAATAAATTAGGGTTCAACTGTTTGGCAATAGACCAACGCTCTGGAGGAGACCTACGAGGCGAACAAAACGAAACCTTTGAACGTGCTAAGAAAAAGGGGTTAAATACTAACTTTATTAGTGCAGAAAAAGATATTGAGGCTGCTATAAAGTTTTTGCAAAAAAAATATAACCGAAAAGTTATTGTTTGGGGGAGCTCATATTCTTCGAGTTTAGCCCTGTTTTTATCTGCTAAAAATGATGCCGTAAAAGCATCTATTTCTTTTAGTCCTGGTGATTATTTTGGTAACGACGCCGAAACGCTAACCTCAACATTCTTAAAAATTGGCAAACCATTTTTTGTTACTTCCTCAAAACAAGAGGCTGCAAGACTAAGCGGGCTAATTGATAAAAGCAAATTGAAAGAAAATCAGGTGCAATTTATCCCTAAACTCGAAGGGTATCACGGGTCGAAAGCACTTTGGGAAGGACAAAAAGGAGGCGAAGAGTATTGGACGGCTATAACAGATTTCCTAAAGGCTGTTGAGGGTGAGTGAAGAAATTACAGAAAGTTTGTCGCCTGACAAACCTGTTGAAGATAAAACCCAAGATAAATTTCAACGGTATAATTTCTCTAAAAGAATTGCCGATACTATTATTCAAAGAGATAACGAAGAAGGAATAGTAATTGGGATTTACGGTGCTTGGGGAGAAGGAAAAACTTCAGTATTAAATTTTATTGAAGAAGAACTTAAAAAAGAGCCTGCTGTTTTAACAACAACACTAAACCCTTGGAGGTATAATGACGAAGAAACTTTAATTAGAAGTTTTTTTAATAAAATTGCAGACCTATTTGGTGAAAAAATAAAAAATAAAAAAGAAATAGTAGGAGACTTTATAAAGGAATGTAGTGCTTTAGGTTCTCTTGTTGGCAAAGATCTATCTGGAGTTGGAGAAATGCTGAGTAAAACCAGTTTAGAAGAACTTAAACACAGGGTCGATAAAATTTTAAAAGAAAGTGATACTAAGCTAGTAATATTTGTAGATGATATTGATAGATTAGATAAGAATGAAATCTATTCGCTTTTTAGGATTGTAAAACTAACTGCTGATTTCACAAGGACAACTTATATTCTTTCGTTTGACGAAAAAATGGTAGCCTCTGCCATTGGAAATCGTTTTGAAGCTGGGAATGAACAATCAGGGCAAAACTTTTTAGAGAAAATAATACAAGTCCCCCTTCAGATTCCACAAGCTCAAATAGAGGCTTTAAAAAATTATTGCTTTGAGCTTGTTGAGAAGGTAATTAATGCTAATAAATTAAACATCTCAAAAGAAGAAATTCAAAGATTTGTAACTCTTTTTAAATACAATATACTTTTGAGATTAAAAACCCCAAGGCTTGCGATTAGATATGGAAATTCTCTTTCGTTTTCCATTCCGCTTTTAAAAGGAGAAGTAAATGAAGTTGACTTAATGCTCATAGAAGCCATTAAAATATTCTATCCAAAACACTATGATTTTATAAAAATAAATCCTCATTATTTCACTTCATCATATTCAACTCATTTACACTATAATAACGAAGAAATAGCAAATAAAAAAAATGAATTAACTAAATATTTAGATGAACTTTCATTTGGTTTTACTGAAAAAGATAAAAATACAGTTCTTGATTTGCTAAAATCATTATTCCCAAGGTTAAAAAAAGCATTTAACAATACTTTTAATCAAAATGGAGAAGAAGAATGGACTAAAAATAAACGAATTGCTTCTCCAAATTATTTCAAAAGATATTTTTCATATACTGTAATTAAAGGAGAACTTTCTGACATAGAGTTTAACGATTTTATGAATTCACTCAATTCGTTAAGTCAAGAAAGTATTATATCAAAAGTCGAAGAATTAATTAAAAAAAGTTCTCCTAATACTTTCTTATACAAAGCAATGCTATATGAAGAAACCCTTAACTGGGAGGCAGTTAAAAACTTATCACTTTCATTGGCTATTAAAATTGACCTTTTCCCTAAAGACAATTCCTTTTGGGGGTTTGGGGAAAAATACGATAGTGTTACAATACTTATTTATAATTTTCTGAAGAATCACAAGGATAAACAAGAAGCTTTTGAGTTTTCAAAAGTATTGATGAATAAAGATAATATCCCTTTTGAGTTCTCATACGCCCAAAATACTAGATTGCATTCTGGGAAAACACCAGAAGAAAAACTATTTAATTCTGAACAATATTCTGAACTTGATAAAGCTTTAAGAAAAAAAGCCCTTAAAGAAAGTGGAGTGCAATCAATATTTGAAAAATTCCCTGAAGATTTTTCAAATATTCTTTCAAATTGGCATACAGAAAACCCAGAAGACTTAGCAAACTACTTAAAAGGTTTTATTGATAAAAACCCTAAATACTTGAAAAAACTATTAGATGCAATAACTCCTATTGCTCGTAGCACAAATCATCCACAACCATATAAATCAGATTTCAGCAAAGATTCTTATAAATATTTGATTACTCTTTTAGATAAGGAATATATACATAAAAATATTATTGATAATTTCTCAGAGGATATTGAAAAAGAAAAGGGGCAACTTTTTGACCGTGAAGACAAACAAACAGAAATTAACATTTTACGGCAATTTGAGCACTGGTATTCAAAAGATATAGACGAAGCTATAGTTATTGAATAGGTATAAATTTTAATTATTTAAGTCTTAGTAATTTAGCTAAAAACATATATGAAGGTCAATCATTTATATTAAATATCATTTTAATTTATTAAATATTATTTTTAATAAATTTTAATTATATTATAATTTAACCCCTTATATTCTTTAGCTTCATTTACAATATTATATTTTTGCTATATGTATGATTTAATAATTATTGGAGCCGGCCCTATTGGTTTGGCTTGCGGTATAGAAGCCGAGAAAAAAGGGTTGCGCTATGCTATTATCGAAAAAGGTGTTTTGACAAACTCAATATACCGATATCCGCAGAATATGACTTTCTTTTCTACTTCAGAGCGGTTAGAAATAGGAGGGATTCCTTTTATATCGCACAGTGCTAAACCTACCCGCCCAGAAGCCTTAGAGTATTATAGGAGAGTAACCACCTCGTGGAACCTTAATGTAAATCTCTATGAAAAAGTGATGGATTTCAAAAAAACATCAACGGGTTATACTGTGCAAACCGATAAAAAAAGTTATCCTACCAAAAATATTGTCTTAGCCACTGGGTTCTACGATTCTCCTTATTTACTTAATGTCCCTGGCGAAAATTTAGATAAAGTGTTTCACTACTACAACGAGCCTCATCCCTTTTTTGGAATGAACCTTGTTGTGGTTGGTGCAGGTAATTCGGCTGTCGATGTTGCGCTTGAAACCTACCGAAAAGGGGCTAAGAGTGTTACCTTAGTTGTTAGAGAAAAAGAAATAGGCACAAATGTAAAGTACTGGGCACGCCCCGATATTGTAAATCGAATTGAAGAAGGAAGTATCCCTACTTATTTCGAGTCGCTTATAAAAGAAATAAAACCCAATAGCGTGCTTATCGAAACTTCTAAAAAGACAGTAGAAATACCCAATGACTTTGTGTTAGCTATGACTGGATATCAACCCAATTTTTCGTTGTTAGAATCATTAGGAGTCGCTTTTCAATCGGATGAATATAGAACTCCAAAATATAATCCAATCACTATGGAGTCTTCGCAAGAAGGCGTTTATTTAGCTGGCGTTGTGTGTGGCGGACTTAAAACCAATAAATGGTTTATCGAAAATTCGAGAGTACACGCAGAGTTAATAATTAACTCAATAGTTAAAAGTTAAACAAACTTATTTAACGCCAAAACAGAGCCAAGGTGTAACCCATCGTGAAACAACACAAAAGTAAACGCCTCCTTTATAGAGGTCAATTCCATTTTAGTAGAGGTTGTATATGGATGAAAGTTCTTAAACACGTCTGCTTCTAAATCTTTTTCTAACTGTTCAAGCGTACTAAATAATGCACCTCTAATTGCATCAACCTCTTCTTGGGTAACATCTCGTTCTGGTTTAGTTCCTTTTTTATAGGCATCTTCCCATTCTTTTGGAACACATATAGGCACTCCCGAGAGCTTATACATTAATCCCTGTTGAACAACTAGTACATGTCCAATATTCCATATTATGTTATTATTAAACCCTTCAGGAACTTTATTGAGTTGTTCCAATGTGAGGTTTTTTAAATAGTACGAATAAACTTTTCTGTTGTGAGTAAGTATTCTTAATTGTTCCTTCATAGTATTTTGTTTTATTTGTTATTACTTCTATGGTGCCAAAACACGCAATGCAGACAAATGTAATTTAACCGACAACTTATCCGCTAATATATTATTCGTTTCTCCATCATATTGAATGTTAAACCCAGCTGCTTCCTTTTTAATTTGAATTTCAGATATTGGGATTACTTCTAATGTTTTTTTTGATAGTTTTAGTGGAATCTTACAGGCTAACAATAACTTAAACAGTGCAAAAACAGATTGACTTTTAAATAACACTAGTTCAAACTTCCCGTCTGTAACTTCTGCTTTTGGTGTTATAGAAAAATTATATCCAAATTGATTTGTGTTGCAAACCATTAATAAAAAAGGATTTACCTCTCTTTCAATATTGGCTGTTTTAATGCTATATCTCTCCGATTTATATTGCCTAAAAACCCTAAGCAAAGCTCTAAAATAAGCAAAAAAACCGCGCTTCTGATTTTTTTGATATTCTCTTATAAAAGAAGCATCGAAACTAACGCCCATATTACAAATAAAAAAATGCTCATTTACACTCCCTACATCAATATCAATATGCTTTTGGGTTTTAATAACCTCAATTGCGTTTTTAATTCTTAACGGTATTTTTAAATGTCTTGCCAATCCATTTCCAGAACCTAAAGGAATAATTCCTAAAGGGATTTTCTTATCTACTAAAAAACGGGCAACTTCATTGATAGTGCCATCGCCTCCGCAGGCAATAATTGCAGTTGTCTTATCTCTAATTGCTTTTTGAGTAAGTTCAAGCGTATGCCCCTTATAAAGCGATTCCCATAATAAACACTTATATGTTTTTGCCCAAAAAGGATCTTCTTTCAAAAACCTTGATAGTACGGCTATATCTTTTGCTCTCCTAGAGTTTACAATAAAATGTATTTGTTTTTTCATTCTTTTTCAGTCCCTAACTTGCCTTCAACTATTCTTTTATTATAATCTTGCAAAAACGCCTTTCCTTTAATCACAAGCGTATCCATCCTTGACGTACGATTGTCTATAATATTGCTTTGAAAACCATAGTCATCTCTATTATAAAAACCTGTCGCTTTTTCTCCATTATAAACGCAAATATATTCTTCATCCATAAAGAAATATGACCCAGCTCCAAAATAATTTATAATCAACGTAGGATTATCATCACTCACCAAACTTCTTCCCCAGCTTCTAATAGGCTTTCTATATCCAATCATATGAGCAATAGTCGGCATAATATCCATATGCTGAGCTAAATCAAAACGTTCTTCATTCCAATTCTTATTGGGGCTATAAAACATTATCGGGTTTGCAAAACGATTGACCGTACTTTGGTAATACTCATAATACGATTGATTTCCATGGTCTGCAGTAAAAACAAATAGTGTGTTTTGGAACCATGCCTCTTTTTTACTTTCTTCAAAAAACCGTTTAAGCGCATAATCTGTATATTGAACACAAGGATGCATTTGGATATAACCTTCTTTAAATTTACCCTGATACTGCTCTGGTATTTTAAAAGGAGCGTGTGAACTTACCGAAAATATGGTAGTTAAAAAAGGTGTCTTTTTTTGAGATAATTCTCTTTTTGTAAATTGAAAAAAAGGGTCGTCCCAAATTCCCCAAACACCATCGAAATCATCGTCGTTATTATATTCATTCTTGCCATAGTAAGCATCGAAACCTAATACTTGAGAAAATCCTAAAAACCCCATTGACCCATTAGGCGCGCCATGAAAAAAAGAAGTATTATACCCCATTTCTTTGCTTATAGAAACAATTGATTGCACTTGCTGGGTTGAATATTGTGATGACGTATAGGCTACTTCGAAAGAAGGAATACTAGCCAAAACTGAAGACATTCCATGGATAGACTTTCTGCCATTTGCAAAACCATTTGAAAACACAAGACTATTTTGAGCCAAAGAATCTAAAAAAGGAGTAAAGCTCTCATAATTTTCAATCCCTGTTGAACCATTCATAGCTCCCCAATATTCACGTCCAAAACTCTCTAAAATAAAAATCACAACATTAGGTGGAGTTTCAAAATGGAGCGAATCATTATATTGCTTTATGGGTTGTGCCAGTTCTTCAATTTGATTTGGGCTAAACTGATTTGAATATGCAAATTTATTTTTCCCGTAGGTGCGTATAAACGTAAAAGGTGTATTTAAAACAACATCTGCTTTGGTCGGATGGTCCACTTTTTCCATAGCGTGTATTAAACTTATTGGTCGAGTGCTATGCCTCCAGTCTCCTCGAATTCCAACAATTGCTCCTCCTAAAACCCCAACAAACAATAAAACCGAAGCTATACTATATGACGGTAAATGAACTTTCTTTACTCGTATTACAGGACGCACTTTATATGCTTTAATCCATAAAAATACGCTCAAAAAATAAACCAAGAATAACCACCAATAATCAATAAATAATGAGAAAAATAAAGCAAAGCCATTAGATTCATTTTCTAATACTTCGAAAACCTTAGTAGTAAACCTACTTAAGTTAAATCGATAATAAACAACGTCAATATAATTCATCATTAACCCCAAACCATTACACACAAAATAAATTATAAAAAGTGTTCTTTGGTAACCTTTACGCGTTACAAAGGTTCCTGGCAGAATAGATCCTAATAGGAAAAGTGAATTGAGATAAAAAAGAGCAGAAGTATCAAAAGTTAATCCATAATAACAAACTTTTAAAAATTCTGAAAGAGTGTTTATTTCTATTAAATCTGTATTGAAAATAAAGAATAAACACCGTGCAAAAAAATAAAATAAATAGCCTAGTAAAAAGCGATAAGTCAATACTGAAAGCTCTTGTAGTCTATAATTCATTGGATAAAATTTGAAAAATCTCTTTAAAAAATGGGGGCTCTCTATTTATTATGAGACCCATCGCAAAAAGGTTTGTTCTTAGACTTGGAACAACCACAAAGCGTAAAACGTGATTTATGCTCAATTTCATTACCTTCTGTGTCAACCAAAGAGATGTCTCCCTGAACTATGTATTGCCCATTGGGTTTAGATATTATCTTTGTTTTTTCTGTTTCCATAAATAACTTGTTTTTATTATTGCAAAGATACTCAAAGGTATCAACTATTATGACTACATAAGTCAAATCGTAGCTTAAATATTATGTCTATAAGTAACTCTATATAATTATTTTTTAACAAAAAAGAATAAATTATTTCTTAAAATTGCCCATAGAATCAAAAAAGTCGATAATTTTAATATCGATTTTGTATGTATACAATCAATTTGTCACTAATTTTTTGATAGTCAGTGCGTTATATATAATAATGTTTTAATTTACACTTGCTAAAAAATTTCTTTATTTATGCTTGATTACTTTTTAATATGAGTTGTTCTTCATGTTCTTCTTCTAATAATTCCCCAAGAGGGTGCAAAAATAATGGAACCTGTGGAACAGATAGTTGCAATAAACTTACTGTTTTTGACTGGCTTTCTAATATGAAACTGCCCAATGGGCAGAAAGAATTTGACCTTGTCGAAGTCCGTTTCAAAAACAGTCGAAAAGGGTTTTATCGAAAAAAAGCTGAACAAAGTTTAAGTATTGGTGATTTGGTTGCTACAGAAGCTTCAAGTGGACATGATATTGGTCAAGTAACCCTAATGGGGGAGTTGGTTCGTTTTCAAATGAAGAAGAAAAATGTTACCGAAGACAGCGAAGAAATACTTTCTATTTATCGAAAAGCCAATCAAAAAGATGTTGATACATGGAAGTCTGCTCGTGACCAAGAAGCAACTACTCAAAAACAAGCTCGTGAAATGGCTATTTCATTAAATTTAGAAATGAAGATTTCTGATGTAGAATTTCAAGGAGATGGTACTAAAGCAACGTTTTACTATACTGCCGAAAAACGTGTTGACTTTAGGCAATTAATTAAAAATATGGCGCAAATCTTTAATATTCGTATTGAAATGCGACATGTTGGTCTGCGACAAGAAGCTGCTCGTTTAGGAGGTATAGGATCCTGCGGAAGAGAGCTATGCTGTTCCACATGGCTTACCGATTTTAGAACTATTTCTACTTCTGCTGCTCGCTATCAGCAACTTTCTTTAAATCCGCAAAAACTTGCAGGGCAATGCGGAAAATTAAAATGCTGTTTAAATTATGAGTTAGATGCATATCGTAATGCTTTGAAAGAATTCCCTAAAACAGAAACTAATCTTAATACAGAAAAAGGCGTAGGTGTTTGTCAAAAAATTGACATTTTCAAAGGTCAAATGTGGTATGCTTATAAAGGAGATTGGGCAAATTGGTACTTGCTAACTCCCAAACAGGCAAATGAAATTATAGAGCTAAATAATTCCGATAAATTAGCTTCGAGCTTAGAAGATTATACCCAAGAAGAGAAAAGTGAATCAACAGAAAAAATATTCGAAAATGCAGCTGGTCAAGATAGTTTAAACCGTTTTGAAAGAGCTAAAAAAGGGAATAGGAATAAGAAAAAAGCACGTCCTAAAAGAAATAAGGCTTAAAAAATGTATAAAACTTCTTTCTTCTTCTTTTTTATTTTACTTTTTTCTTGCAAAAAAAATCCTGAATTTAGAGTATATACGTCACTCGAAAACGGATGGCCTTCTTCAAAAACCATAGGGTTCACAGTTCCTTCTATCGCACGTGCTCCCTCTAGTGTTTTCATTCATATCCGAAATAATAATGACTATCCTTTTGCAAATATTTTTTTAGTTGCTCAAATGAAAGACTCGGTTAATGTTATCTTTCGAGATACACTAGAATATGCTATGGCAAATGCTAAAGGAGAATGGTTAGGAAGTGGTTTTTTAGAAGTAAAAGAAAACAAACTATGGTGGAAATATGAGTGGACACCAGAACATAAAGGTCCTTATTTTATTGAACTCTCTCAATCTGTCCGCAATAGTGGAGCTATAGAAGGTGTTCCCTTGTTAAATGGTATTTTGAATGTTGGTGTAGAAATTGAACCTCTGTCTCAAGCTCAATAATTATGGTTAAAAAGAAGAAAAAAATATCAAAAAAGACGCCTATTAAGTTTAAAAACATCATTCGTTTGTTTTGGGTTTTCTTTATTGTAAGCGTTTTATCAGGTGTCATTTTATTTTCAAGTGCAGCATTAGGTTATCTAGGTAAAATGCCTGAAATAGAACAACTTGAAAACCCTAAAACTAATCTTGCTACTCAAATTATTTCAAGCGACGGTGTTATTTTAGGAAAATTCTATTATAGAGACAACCGTACACCTATTACGTTTGATATGCTTCCCAAAAATTTGGTGAATGCGCTAATTGCCACAGAAGATGAACGTTTTTTTAGCCACTCTGGAATTGATTTCAAAGGAACGCTCCGTGCTCTTTTATATTTAGGAACAAAAGGAGGTGCCAGTACCATTAGCCAGCAATTAGCGCGTCAATTATTTGTTGGTGTTCGCTCTAGGAATAAAATTGAAGCTGTGCTTCAAAAATTTAAAGAGTGGGTTTTGGCTGTTCAATTAGAGCGACGTTATACTAAAAATGAAATTATTGCAATGTATCTTAATGTATATGATTTTGGGTATAACGCCGACGGAATTCAATCAGCGGCTAAAGTATACTTTAACACCACTCCCAAAAAATTAACGCTCGAACAATCGACAACTCTTGTAGGTATGCTACAAAATTCTTCTTTATATAACCCTATAAGACGCCCCGAACGTGTTGAAACTCGTAGAAACATTGTGTTGCAGCAGATGTACCGTAATAAGTTTATTAACAAAACCACGTTAGATTCTATAAAAACAATCCCGCTAAAAATTGATTATACACCCGACTCACACAGAGAAGGTTTGGCAACCTACTTTAGGGCTTACCTACAACAGTTTATGCACCAATGGATTAATAATAATCTAAAAGAAGACGGAACAAAACACAATCTTTTTAGCGATGGACTAAGGATATATACAACTATAGATTCTCGTTTCCAAAAATTGGGAGAGGACGCTATTAAAACACACATGCCTAATCTTCAAGAAGAGTTTTTTCTACAAAATAGCCGAAGAATAAACCCTACAGCTCCTTTTTTAGATTTACGTGAAGGAGAGATTGACACTTTATTGAGAGTCAGTGCAAAAAGGTCTGAGCGTTGGCGCAAAATGAAAGCAGCAGAGAAAGATGAAGAAACAATATGGGAATCCTTCAAAAGACCTACTAAGATGGAAGTTTTTAGCTGGAAAGGCGACCGAGATACCATAATGACCCCTTTGGATTCTATGCGATACTATAAGCATTTTTTAAGAGCATCTATGATGTCTATAAATCCTATGAATGGTCATGTGAAAGCTTGGGTTGGAGGGTATAATTATAAGCACTTTCAATATGATCAAGTAAAACAAGGAAGACGGCAAATTGGTTCGACATTCAAACCTTTTTTATATGCAACTGCAATAGATCAATTAAGATTATCGCCCTGTGATGTATTACCCGATGGACTTTTTTGTATTGAACCCATGAAGCATGGAAATATCGATGCTTGGTGTCCAAAAAACTCGGGAGATAAATATGGGCAA
This sequence comes from Candidatus Arcticimaribacter sp., assembly GCA_965277835.1. Classification (GTDB taxonomy): domain Bacteria; phylum Bacteroidota; class Bacteroidia; order Flavobacteriales; family Flavobacteriaceae; genus Arcticimaribacter. The sequence goes on from OZ255841.1 coordinate 1,509,942, forward strand.
ATGCGAACCTTAAAAAATGCACTTGCAAATTCTGTTAATACCGTAAGCGCGCGACTTATGGACCGTGTTGGTCCCCAGCCTGTTATAAACTTAGTGCGAAAAATGGGGGTTACGTCTTACCTCCCTCAAGTCCCTTCTATTGCCTTGGGAACACCTGATATTAGCTTATTCGAAATGGTTGCAGCATACAGTACTTTTGCAAATAAAGGTATTTACATTAAGCCTATTATGATTACTCGAATTGAAGATAAAAATGGAACCATTTTGTTTGAAGTAATACCAGAAACACGAGACGTTTTGAGTGAAGAATCTGCCTATGTAACACTCAACCTCCTCAAAGGAGTTACCGAAGCGGGATCAGGAATACGCTTACGCCATCAAGGAGCGGATGATCAAAATTATGTATATCAAAATGTAGTGACAGGGTATCCCTATAAATTTGAAAATCCAATTGCTGGAAAAACAGGAACTACCCAAAACCAAAGCGATGGATGGTTTATGGGAATGGTACCCAACTTGGTAACAGGAGTATGGGTTGGCGGAGAAGACCGTGCTGTTCATTTCAAAGAAATCGCCTTTGGACAAGGAGCTACCATGGCATTGCCTATATGGGCAATCTATATGCGTTCGGTCTATGAAAACTCAGAACTTGGAGTATCTATCGAAGATTTTGAAGCCCCAGACATTTTATCTATCCCTATTGATTGTGGGCAAGAAAATATATTAAATGATTTTGATAAAGAAGAGAAAAAAGACGACCTAAAAGGTCTTGGTTTTTAAAGGTTATCTAAATAATGCCACTCTGCAAAAGAGGTTTCTGTTTCTCTTAGTTTTAATGAATGTAAAAAAATTCCTTGAGGTAATCGTTTTTTAATTTTTTGTGCAAAATCGATAACCATCATTTCGCTAGTAGGCTGATAATTTACCCTTTGTATCTTATGCCCTTTCTTTTCCATTTCTTCTGCAAGCTCTCTGTGTGGCGAATCTACATTTAAAACCGTTGCATGGTCAAAAGGCAATACAATCTGTTCTTTTACTATTTTCTTAAGGTCTCCAAAATCAATAACCATCCCATGTTTTGTCTCTTGTGGGTCAGCTATTGGGGTGCCTACTACAGTTACGGCTAGCTTATAACTATGCCCATGAACATTTTTGCACAAGCCATCGTATCCATACAGTGCATGCCCTGTTTCAAAATGAAACTCTTTTGTAATTCTAATTTTTTGTGCCATAAATCACTTTTATATAAAAAATAAAGATAATGATATATTAGTTTATCTTTGATAAGATAAGAAATGGTAATTCTACTGAGACGCCTATATACTTTATATATAGAGTAAATAAAACTATATCTATTAAAGTTATATCTCTATATTCTTGCCAAAATTTAGCTAAAATTCTAAAAAAACAAAAGAGAAAGTACTTATAATCAAAGCTTTCCTAGTATTTTTGTACTATAATTTATTCCTGTCATGAAAAATATTTTAGTACCTATTGGAATTTCGCCAAACGGGCAAAACACCTTAGAATATGCCATTGCCTTAGCTAAGCATTTTGACGCTTCTATCTTTGTTATTGACTCGCACAAAGCTGTTATTACGCATACACATTTAGGTAAAGCTGAAGAAGTAATAAATACGCAAAATTTTAAACGCGTAAAAAAAATGGTGCAGTCTGTAGAAACAAAGGGGATTAAAATTAAACTCGTCGAATATGAAGGTAGTTTATTATCTGGAATAGAAGATTTAGATAAAGAGATAGGACTAGACTTAATTATTGTCGGTCCGACAAGTAATGATATAAATGAAAAATTATTTTTGGGGAAAGTCTCTGGGAAAATTGTAAAAAAAACAAGCATCCCCGTATTACTAGCCCCTGTAGGAATTGAATTTAGTGTTCCAAAACATACTTTATTTGCGTTTAAAAACGGGGAAGTTAAAGGTGCACTTTCTTTAGAACCACTCAAAGAATTTATAAAAAAGTTCGAAACAAAGACAAGCATCCTTTTTGTTAAAGTACCTGGGAATAATCATTCTGAATCGGGAATTGATAACCAAATTATTGAACTATCTAATGATCTTGTCTCTACCGAAAATGCTACTGTTTATCAAGGCGTCTTACAACATTTTGATCGAGTAAAGCCCGACTTACTTACTGTCTTCGCTCGGAAAAGAGGGTTTTTTGAAAAATTAATGGAACCCGATGTAATCTATAAAAAAGATTTTTACTCTAATATTCCTCTTTTAGTTCTGAAAAATCGTTAATTTTCAGTTATACTATTATAATACTTTTTTGAAATTTAATTCTCTCTTTTCTAAAATAACTCTTTGGACTCTTATCTTATATTCTTGTTCAGAGACTGTTTCCGCACAAAGTTATTTTAGCTTAAATGTCGATAATGACCTTTATTTTTATCGCGATTATTTCTATTCAAGTGGTATTTTTCTACAATATGGTTACCAAAAAAAACAAGACACTGAGCTAGAAGATGACTTCTCAGAAAAGCAATATATACTTTGGGAGTTAGGGCAAGAAATTTATTCCCCATCCTTTAGGTTTACAAAAAACACCGCTGTTTTTGATTACCCCTACGGAGGCTGGAGTTATGGAAAGGTAACTTTTCAAAAAGAAAAATCTATTAAAAAACAATGGCAATGGGGGGCTCAGTTAGGGTTTACAGGCGATGCCTCAGGAGCACAATGGTTGCAAAATACCTATCATAGGCTTTTTTTAAATTTACCCGATTTAACATGGGAAGATGAAGTCCCACAAGCACTACATCTAAACATATTTGCAGATTATTTTTATCGCTGGCATTTATTTAAAAAAGTTGCCCTTCAATCTCACTTATTTTCAAAAATAGGAACGCAACAGATTTCTTCGGGAGGGAGTATTGGATTTATATTTAACAATCAAAATGTGTTGCCAAAAGGAGGCAACATTCTACAAGATAAACGAGACGGAATAGGTTTTTATTTAGGGGTTCGCATTCAACATATTATACATGATTATATGCTCTCAGGAAGCCTTTTCAACGATTCTGCTCCTTTTACAGTACCTATAAACCCCGTTAGAGCCACTCTTGAAGCTGGTTTTGCGTTCTGCAAAAAATCTTGGAGATTCTCTACAACATACTATCATCGTTCTCCAGACAATAAAATACAAGCTCAAAAAGCACATCATTATTTAAACATAACAATAAGCCGTTTTTTTGATTCTCCCAAAGAGAAATAATTGTTAAATTTTTTGAACCTTTAAATAGAATAGTTATTATTGATTATTAGCGACTTCAAAAATTATCCTTACTATGAAAAAAACAGTTTTTTATATTTTTTTAAGTTTTATAATGAGTTCTTGCCTTACGGTAAAAGTTTATAAAACAGAGAAAGAACCCAAAAAAGAGCAAAAACCTGTATCTACTAAAACCTCTTTAATCCCTTCTGGGATAATTGTGCCTTTAGTAGAAGGAGATAGTACAGAAGTGTATTTCCCAGGGGAAGACCAAGCCCTTAAAATAAAGGCGTTTACTTTTATGGATGATGATGGGCATATTCAAACAATTAAAAAGAAAGAGCATTTAAAAGACACTTTATATAAACGTATCATTCTTAAAATTAAAAAGGAAAGCATTCAACCTATTATAATAATTAATGGTGTAGAAATGGAAATGGATATAAAATCTATTGACTTAGATTCTATAGAAAGTATTAATATGTATAGAGGAGCTAAAGCAGTTGAAACGTTTGGAGAGAAAGGGAAAAACGGTGTAATTGTAGTTAAAAAGAAAAATTAAGGTTTTCCCAATAATAGAAATTATGCTCTTTGTCTTTCTCAAAACCCATTTTGGGATATAGGATATTCCCAATCCTATTTGACTGCTCTGTCTCTAGGCTAATTCCTTTTGCAGAAGTGTCTTTGCAATACTGCTGAGCTTCGGCTAACAACTTCTTCCCAATTTTATTCCCTCGATATTTTGGTGTAACATATAAATCATTCAAAAGCCATATTGGAGCCATGTTCACCGATGAAAACACAGGATATAACTGAGCAAATCCAGCAGCAACATCGTTTTTATAAAACATAAAAACAACACTTTCATTTTTTTCAATTCGGCTTGTTAAAAAACGTTCTGCTCTTTCCTTGTCTGATTCTTTTCTATAAAACACACGGTAGGCATCGAAAAGAGAAACCAAGTCTTTTATATTATCTAAAGATGCTATAATAATTTTATCCATTGTTTATTGTGGTTTTTTTAGAGGCAAAAGGGTATAATGAGCCCCCAACAAAAATCCTCTTAAATTATTAGTTTCTCGCTGTAATGGGTTGATACTTCTTTTATGAAATTGATATTGAACCGACACACTATAACGCTCCTTAAAGGTATAATGCATCGACATTAGAACACCAAAGCTATTTGCAAAAGTCCCTTTTGGATATTTTATCAAGGTTTCATCGGCTACTGTGGGTGAGCTTCCTCTAGCATCTAACAAAATGTTATATACTGCCCCTAACTCTATTGTAACTCGTTTAAATGGATAAGCCCTCCCTGTAAGAGGAATCGAAATATAAGCTAATCTATCTTGTGGAGTATTCGCTGCGTTATACGTATATCTTATGACATGTAAATCAATGCCAGAACGAAGCCCATAACTTTTTTTAAAATTATAACGTACTGTCCCTCCTAAACTAAACCCTATTGCGCCTTTAGTTGATCTGTCAGCAGTATTAAAATAATTGGCTAAAATGTGTGCATCATAATTCCACTTTCTAAGGTTCATATTCTCTAAGTCAATACCACCCTTATTATATTGCTGAATTAAAAGATACCCATCTTGTGCTAATACTTTTTGCTTTGAAAAAAGACATATTATAAGGATAAAGAATATTTTTTTTTCTACTCCAATCATAATTTTTACCCTTAAATAAGTGAAATTATCTCAGTTCTTATTTTTAAAAATGTAATCCGCAAAATTTATCTCTATGAAATAAGTATTGGCAATATTCTAGTTTAAAAATAGTCTCTAACTCTCAAAGTTATATATTTATTTTTAAATATATTGAAATTTGAAACATCTCTACTTCTTCGTTTATCAATATTATAAGTACTTTTAATATATAGGTATTTTGATATCTTTGATTGACCATGACTTGTACTAACTATTATCTATAATAAGCTTGAAGCTTTAGCCAAAATAAATGCTAGACCTTACTATAATCATTGTAAATTATCGCTGCTGGGATAAACTCTCAATATGTCTTGACAGCCTAAAAGAACATTCTACCCCTATTAAAAAAGTAATGGTTATAGATAATTTTTCTAATGATGGGAAGCTACAAGCGTTCAAAAAAAATTATGCTTGGGTGTGTGTTGTTGAAGAAAAAATTAACGGCGGTTTTGCGTATGGGTGCAATGTTGGAGCTCAACTTGCCGATTCTCAATGGGTTTTATTTCTTAACCCAGACACTGAAATACCAAAAACTTTTTTTGAAACCCTACTCCCTTTCTGTGAAAAACACCCTGATTACAAACTAATTTCTGTAAAGCAAATTAATAACAAAGGAAAAAATTCTCACCCCTATGGGGTTTTTCCTAATATGTTAAATGTCATAGGCCCCCTTAGAAGTTTAGAACGAAACCTATTTAAACGCTCACAGTCTAAACGCAATATTTCTAAAAAAGAAATTGCTTATCCCGATTGGATTTCTGGGGCGTTTATACTAATCCGCTTAGAAGATTATAAAAAATTAGGCGGATGGGACGATTATTTTTGGATGTACTATGAAGATATTGATATCTGTAAACGTGCAAATAAACTAGGAATGAAACGCGTTATTCTTAATAAATGGACTTGTATTCACAATCATGGAGGGGCTTCTAGAAAAAATATTGACACTACAATTTTAACAAAAGCCGAAGTAATTATTTCCTTACATAAATATATTCGAAAACATTTTAAAGGACTTATAAAAGGGATTGCCCTAGGTCTTGTTTTTATAACAACCATTATAGAGTTAGGGTTACTTTCTCTCTTTTCTAAAATTAAAAAAGGAATACTTAAAAAAATGTTTAGTTATTGGTTTGGTTCAAAAACTAGAATTTAAATAAAGTTCTAAGAAATATTTTCAATAAATCTAGCTAGGGTATTGTATTCCCCAAAGGATTTCTTAAATTTGTGTTGATAACATATATACAACCTCAATGAAAGCGTTTTTTGAATCTATTGCATGGCTATTTGAAAGTGTTTTATTTATACCCTATAACGCGTTAAGAGAAATGGAGTTAAGCAGTTGGTGGCTTGCAAATATCGTTAGTTGGATTTTTCTTCTTATACTCGTTATAGCGCTTGTATATTGGTCAAAACAACTTAAGATTTTTGACGCCAGTGGCGAAGAAAACAAAGATACTTCTGCGCATTCGTTTTTATAAATCGAAGCCTAAATCTTTTCGATAATACATCCCGTCAAAAGATATTCTCTCTAATGATTTGTAAGACTCATTCAAAGCTTCTTTATAATCATTACCAAAAGAAGTAACAGCCAATACTCTTCCTCCTGAAGTTTTTATAGCTCCTGAACTCATCTGTGTGCCTGCATGAAACACAATGCTGTTTTCAACAAAGTCTATTCCTGTTATTTCTTTGCCTTTTTCGTAAGCCTCTGGATATCCCCCTGAAACAGCCACAACTGTAGTGGCACTTCTTGGATCAATTTTAAGTTTGTGCTGATCTAATGTTTGACTTCCAACAGCCTTAAAAAGCTCAACCCAATCGTTTTGAACTCTTGGAAACACAACTTCTGTTTCGGGATCTCCCATACGAACGTTATATTCAATAACAAAAGGATCTTCACCGACTTTTATTAACCCAATAAACAAAAACCCTTGAAACGAGATTTTGCTTTTTTGAAAACCATTCATAGACGGTTTAATAATACGGTCTTCAATTTTTTTAATAAAATCATCCGAAGCAAAAGGTACAGGAGAGATAGCTCCCATTCCACCGGTATTTAACCCTGTATCGTTTTCACCAATACGTTTATAGTCTTTTGCCATTGGAAGTGTAAGATAATTTTTGCCGTCCGATAAAACAAAACAAGACAATTCAATCCCCGAGAGAAATTCTTCAATCACCACTTTTTGAGATGCCTCTCCGAATTTTTCACCTACCAACATTCTGTGTAGTTCTGTTTTTGCTTCTTCAAGGTTTTCTATAATTAAAACCCCTTTCCCAGCCGCTAACCCATCGGCTTTTAAAACGTAGGGTGCGTGCATTGTCTCCAAAAAGTGATACCCTTCTTCGATTGTCTCTCTAGTAAAGCTTTTATATTTTGCTGTAGGAATATTGTGTTGACTCATAAACTCTTTAGCAAACTCTTTACTTCCTTCTAACGTTGCTGCTAATTTCTTTGGTCCAATAAGAATCACTTTTTCAAGATCTTTATCTTCACTAAAAAAATCATGAATTCCTTTAACTAAAGGGTTTTCTGGTCCCACAATAACCATTTCGATATGATGCTCTAAAACAGCTTTCTTTATATTTTCAAAATCTGTTTCTTTCAAAGTCAAGTTAGTTGCTATTTCAAGTGTTCCTGCATTTCCAGGAGCAACAAATAGTTTTTTACACTGTGCGCTTTGAGAGAGTTTCCATGCAATAGTATGTTCGCGCCCGCCACCGCCTATAATAAGAATATTCATAATTTAATTTTTACATCGCAAATATAAAAGACCAAACAACGTCTGCATTCATTTAGAGTAAAGAAAATTGAAAAAAACACTATTTATCCCATTTTTTTTGTTTCTTAAAACAAATATGATGAGATTTATATATTCAATTAAAAATTGAACCATATATGAAAAGAAATGTTTTTATAACTTTTTTATTATTACTTACAATTGAAGTATACTCTAACGATTGGGGAAGAACAGGTCATAGAACCGTTGCACAAATTGCAACAGAATATTTAAATGAAGACACTCTAGAAACTATTAATAAAATATTAGAGGGTGAATCATTAGTTTCGGTTAGTGTTTATGCCGATAACCTTATTTCATTTGCTGAATATGATGAATTTAAACCTTGGCATTTTACAAATTATCCTCTTGATAAAAAGTATAATGACGTTACACCAAAAAAAGAAGGCGATGTTGTGCAAGCAATAAATAAATGTATTGATGTTTTAAAAAACCCTAAATCAAGTAAAGCAGATAAAGCTTTATACTTAAAACTTTTAATCCATTTTGTTGGAGATATTCATCAGCCTTTTCATGTTGGAAGAGCTGAAGATTTTGGCGGAAACAAGATTAAAATAAATTGGTCCGGCGGAAAAGCAAGCCTACATTCTATTTGGGATAGCGAAATGATTAAAGTATATAATATGAGCTATAGTGAGTTAACTAAAGATATAATAAGTATATATGAATATAAAAATGAAATGAAAAACCCTAAATATTCTTCTTTAGACCCTGTAGTGTGGGCAGACGAGTCCCATAGCGATGCAAAAAAATTATATGCAAATATACCACCTGCTAAAGCTACTAATATTAACTTTTCTTATACGTTTAAAAACTTCCCTTTAGTTAAACAAAAATTATATCTCGCAGGAGTTCGCTTAGCAAATCTGCTGAATAATATTTTCTCTGAATCTTAAAAAAAGCCCTAGTTAATTGGGATTATACTGACTGATAACTCTTCCATTAATTGCCTGCTCGTTTCTATAATTATTTAATGGCATTAACTCGCGTATTTGCGTTATTTGATCTACGGAAATAATTATAGGATTTTTAAAAATAAACCAATTTACTGTTTGGGTACACGGCGGTGTGGTCAACGAGCCTTTATAAGTATAATATGCTTTGTTCTTTGGTAAATTAAGATTAAGGTCAAAAGACTTTCCCACTGGCTTTGCTTCTCCCATTTGAACAGGTAAATAACGTTCTAAAAATTCGAAAGCTTCATTACTTTCGCCTTCTTGTGCAAAAACTGCCAAAACTGCATATTCTCTGTCTTTATTTGCATGTACTAAGTGCATTTCTAAGGGATAACGAATTCCATTTATAGTATGCTCTGCAGCCTCATGAAAGTGAAATTGTAGTAATTCAAATTTTTCTTCATTTAAAAGAATATAATCACCCATATCAAAGTTATATTGAATAGTATGTCCATTATTCATTAAATCATGTATCATAACATTATTTGAATAGTGGATGTCTATTGGTTTTAATGATTGGTCGGTTTGCACATTAGTATCAATAATATTAATCGGCGATTGTCTTTCTCCGTTACAATCAGATTGTTTTTCAATTTCAACCCAATGTTCTGGTCCTGTCTCTCCCATATAAGACCAATGTTTGGCTTCTTCTTTGTGAGTAGGCTCTTTTTCTTTTTTCTTTTTATTTACATTCTTACACGAAAAGAAAGTCAATGCCATTAAAATCAATAATATACTTCTCATTCTGTCTAAATTATAAAGGGTTATCTTTTTATAAAGATAAAAAAATATTAAAAATAAAAAGCTTATTTGCTTTAAAACGAGGAGGGATTATAAAAGTGCGGGTGAAGGGACTCGAACCCCCAAGCCGTAAAGCACTAGATCCTAAATCTAGCGTGTCTACCAATTTCACCACACCCGCAGTATTTTCAAAGGAGAACAAATATAATCAAGTTTTGGCAAAAAATTTTTTTTGATAAGAAAAAAACTTAAATCTTTGTGTTAAATACTAATTTTTTAAACTCGTGTATGATAGCTATTAGCCCTAAAGAAAGACAACGTTTTATTGATGAACTCTTTAATTTTCTTAAAATTCCAACTATAAGTGCAGACCCCAAATATAAAGAAGAAGTGGAAAAAGGAGCTGTTTGGGTTCAAAATGCGCTTAAAAAAGCAGGCTGCCCTATAAGCGAAATACACCAAACAAAGGGGCATCCTATTGTTTATAGCGAATATATTATTGATGATAACTTACCTACTGTTTTAGTTTATGGGCATTATGATGTGCAACCTCCAGACCCTATTGAATTATGGGATAGCCCTCCTTTTGAACCTATAATTAAAAATACTACAGTCCATAAAGAAGGGGCTATTTTTGCACGTGGAGCATGCGATGATAAAGGACAGGTTTATATGCATATCAAAGCATTAGAAATAATGGTTGCCAACAAAAAACTCCCCTGCAACGTAAAGTTTATGATAGAAGGAGAAGAAGAGGTAGGGAGCGATAATTTAGAGGTTTTTATTAAAGAAAATAAAGAACGTCTTAACTGCGATGTGATTTTAATCTCCGATACAGGGATGATTAATAACAATCAACCTTCTATTACCACAGGGCTTAGAGGGACTAGCTATATGGAAGTCGTTGTAACTGGCCCTAATAGAGATTTACATTCTGGACTTTATGGGGGCGCTGTTGCAAACCCAATTAATATTTTGGCAAAAATGATTGCCCAATTACATGATGAAAACAATAGAATTACTATCCCTGGGTTTTACGATGAAGTTGAAGAAATAAGTGTAGAAGAGCGTAATCAAATTGCTAAAACCCCCTTTGACTTAGAAGCCTATAAAAACGAATTGCAAATAAATGACGTCTATGGCGAAAAAGGGTATACAACTTTAGAACGCAGTTCTATTCGCCCAACTCTAGATGTTAATGGAATATGGGGAGGATATATTGGAGAAGGCGCAAAAACTGTAATTGCAAGTAAAGCACACGCAAAAATTTCAATGCGTTTAGTTCCCAACCAAGATTGGGAAAACATAAGCCTCCTCTTTCAAAAGCACTTCGAAGCAATAGCCCCTGCTGGAGTGCAAGTTGAAATAATAAAACATCATGGGGGTCAAGCCTATGTAACGCCTACTGATAATATTGGATATCAAGCTGCTCACAAAGCTTATTCTGACACCTTTGGAATAGAACCCATACCACAAAAAGGGGGAGGGAGTATACCCATTGTATCGTTATTCGAAGAGGTCTTAAAAGCTAAAAGCGTGCTTATGGGGTTTGGGTTAGACAGTGATGCTATTCACTCTCCTAACGAGCATTTTGGGGTATTCAACTTTTTTAAAGGAATTGAAACCATTCCATTATTTTATAAATATTATACAGATTTATTTAAAAATAAAGCTTAGTCATTTATCATAAAAAAGTCGGACGCAATACCATCTACTAAAAATTTAGCTTTTCGTGTTACTTTCAAAAAATCTTCTTCCCAAAAAATCATTTGGGTTTCTAAATATTTTTGAGCTTGTTTTTCTGTAAATAATTTATACTGCTCTCCAAATTCTTCTTCTATATAATGTAACGACACTCCTTTTTGAGTCCGCAAACCAGTCATTAAATATTCATTATAACGGTCTGCTTCGCTTAATGTTTCACTTTCAAAATAAGATGCTTTTTCCTCAACTCCTTTTATATATTTCATGTTATTTGCCACATTCCATCTACGTGTTTCTCCGTTGTAGCTATGTGCCGAAGGACCAATCCCTAAATACGATTTTCCATTCCAATATGCTGTGTTATTTATGGAATGAAAGCCTGGTTTTGCAAAATTAGAAGATTCATAGTGTGTAAATCCTTCTTTCTCTAACTTGTCCAAAAGAAAATTAAATTGTGCCAAAACACTTTCTTCTTCCAAAACCTCAATTTGTTTTTTAGACACTTGACGATGTAATACTGTTTTTGGTTCAACTGTTAATGCATAACTCGAAATATGAGTAGGATTAAATTGAAGTGCCTGTTCTACATTATAGGTCCATTTTTCAATATTACTATCTGGCATTCCATAGATAAGGTCTAAAGAAAAATTTTCAAATACCTTACACGTATATTCAAGAATCTCTATTGCATGTTGTACGCTATGTGCTCTATTCATCATTTTAAGTTCATCCTCAAAAAACGACTGTATGCCAATACTCAGCCGATTTACACCAACACTTTTAAGTTCTTCTAAAAAATTAGAATAATTATCATCTGGGTTCATCTCTAAGGTAATCTCAATATTTGAATGAAATTCAAAATACGTTTCTACCGCTCTAATCAATTTTTTAATCTCCTTTGGTGATAATAAAGAAGGAGTACCTCCACCAAAATAGATGCTCTCAATAGGCTGATTTTTATCCAGTTCGTTTTTTCGTAATTCTAATTCTTTTATCATTGTCTCAACCATTAAATCTTTTTTCTGAAAAGAAGTTGAAAAATGAAAATTGCAATAATGACACGCTTGCTTGCAAAAAGGGATATGAAAATATACTGCCGACATGAATAGTATATTAACTTTTTATTTTATCCTGATTTTGAGTAACAAAAGACTTCCAGCCTGTATATTGCTTCTCACTATGTCCTGCTTTTGATGAATTAAAAAAATGACAAACCGCCGCCGCCAAACCATCTGTAGAATCTAAATTTTTAGGGAGCGTTTTAAATTTCAATATGCTTTGTAGCATTTTGGCAACTTGTTCTTTAGATGCGTTGCCGTTTCCTGTAATAGCCTTTTTTATTTTTTTTGGAGAATACTCTGTCAATGGTATTTCTCTAGACAACCCTGCTGCCATAGCAACCCCTTGAGCTCGTCCAAGTTTTAACATTGATTGAACGTTTTTACCAAAAAAGGGCGCTTCTAAAGCTATTTCGTCTGGATGATATGTATCTATTAAATGTACTGTCCTGTTAAAAATATGTTTTAATTTGATATAATGATTATCATATTTTGATAAAACTAATTCATTGAGTTGTATAAATTGCATTTCCCCATTGACTACTTTTATGAGACCAAATCCCATGATAGTTGTTCCTGGGTCGATACCCAAAATTATTCTTTCGTGCATTATTTGTCTGGAGAAGCAACAATTCGGATAGGAAGTTTAAGAATAGTATTCACCTTAACTCCTACGTTTGTTTTAACTGCCGGAAGCGCAGGAGGAAGATTTGAAATCACCTCATTTAAAACAGAAGAAAGGGTTTCTATCTGATTTATAACCTCATATTCATCCTCAATCCCTGATAAAGAAAAGTTTCCTTCTCTATCAATTTGAATTTCCAAAACAATCTCTTCATCAAATTGCTCTAAAGAAATAAATTCATTATTGGATAAATTCTCTACAATACGCTGTCGCAAAGAATATTTAAAGCAAATAAAACTCTTTTCCTGATCTGCTTCTTCACATTCTGGAAATGTAGGCTTCTGATCTAAATCATTCCAACTAGATTGTTTTTCAATTTGTTCTGGAGTAATAGCTACCGTATTAAAATAAGAGCAAGACTGAAGTATTGAAAAAAGAAATAGAGTAGTAATCGCTTTAATCAAAAAGTTTATTTTAAACACAGACATCACGTTTATTAGTTTAAATATAATAAAATTAATACTTTTTAACTTACATTTTAGTATGTTTAGCTAAAACGTTTAAAATTTTTAATATTATATATCATGGATATTCTTTTTTTAGTCCTCGGTTCTGTTTTTATATTACTTGGTATTGTTGGTAGTTTTCTGCCTATTTTACCTGGTCCTTTAACCAGTTGGGGTGGACTATTTTTTTTACACTTGCATAGTAGTGTAACTTCAAATTCTAATTTTATTTGGATAACATTAGGAGTAGCATTACTTGTGTTTCTGTTAGATTATTTTGCTCCGGCAATTGGAGCTAAAAAATTTGGAGGAACCAAAAACGGTATGTATGGTAGTATAATAGGACTATTTATGGGCATACTATTTATGGGGCCCTTTGGTATTATTATAGGCCCCTTTCTTGGGGCTTTTGCAGGGGAATTGTTACACAACTCTAATGATAGAAAAAGAGCATTAAAAGCTGCTTTTGGGACTTTTTTAGGATTCTTAAGTGGGGTGTTTATAAAACTAATTGTAACCCTAATCTATTTATATTTTTTCTTTGCAATCTTATGGAAACAAGTCCTTTAAAAAAATGAAGCTCTCTCTTCATAAACCTTCAATCAAACCACAACACTATATTTATTTAAAAACTGTAATGAGGTTAGGATAAAACTACTAAAGGCGTACCTATAGAAGTCCTGTTTTTACTAAAAAGAGAGATTACTTCATCTTTAATTCTTATATCAATTCTTTACTTCGTACTATTTGACCTATAACATTAACTTCAACTTTTATCGGGTTATAAGTCAGCCAGCCTGTTTTTCTGTTTCCAAAATTATTTATCCGTACATATTCTGGGGTTTTTGTTTCCGAAGAAGAATGTTTATACGCTAAACGAAACTCATAAAACCTACTTGATAGCTTTTGCACACGATATAAATGGTCTTTCAAGTATGATTTTGATTCCAAAGAAAGGTCTTCGTTTAAATTTTCTGTCCCCAACAAAAACATATCATTTATTCTAAGTGTAGTTACAAAGTGTTCATTTTTTGGATTAATTAGTTGTACCACCCGTTCTCCTCTTCTCTTCCTTTTAATTACTTCCCAAAAACTAACCACATCTTCGTTAAACTTACCGTTACTGTCTTTATAAATTAATACATGATGGTTATTCCTTGGTATTACATATTGATTTTTTCCTTTTTTTAGATTAACCCCTGTGTTATATGATTCTCTAATTCTTACTTTTTTAATCGGAACAGGATCGCCTCCTTTTGTATTAGGCAAAAAAAGTTTTGGTGCTAAAGACCCGTCTGATGCTGTTTCAAAAAAAATAGCTGAAAAATTTTGCGCGCTTTTCTTATCATTCTTTTTCGCTTCTGCTCTAACAAGTTCTCTTATAACCGGATCAACAATTTTATTTATCTGACTTTCTGTTTTAAAAGAAGTCAATGGTTTTCTAATATGTAGCCCTTCTGCCAACTCTGGTGATTTTCTTTTCCCAAAAAGAGTTTCTTTATGTAGCATACCCCTAGGTGCCCAACCTTTATTTATTACTTTAATTCTACCTTGCTTGAATATATGCTTTTTTTGAGAAATAATACGTGTCTCTTTTTTATGAGAAACTAAAATTGAATTTATCTGATGCTCCAAGTAAGTCATATACTCATCGGAAGGAATAGGGAACTTATCTCTTCTTTGTATCCTTACATATTTATTTCTTTTAGATAACTCTACTATATGTGTCAAGGTTTTAACCGCATTTACATACCCTTTTATTGCTATAAAACGAAAATCTGTATGTATTTCTTTCTTATCAAAAAGACTGGTTAATAACCATTCGTCTATCAAATAAGGAGTAGTGTTTTCAGGTAATACATTTACTTTATCACAAATGGCAAGTAAATATGATTGTACTTTTTTACTCGCATAATTTGAATCATTAAATTGTAGAGTATTCAAGTTTTGCTGATTACTTTTCTTTATAAATAACTTAAATTTATTATAACTAGATGGGTGATACTTTGTGTTTGAAAACAATTTAGCTGTTCTCTTTTTTATGATTTCCCATTCATCTGGCAAAGTGTCTTTAAAATACTTGTAAGGCGTTCTATTTTGCAATTCTTCTTCTATGAAAGAATAGCACAATGCTTTATTATTATCGTCGTCATTTAATGAAAACATCCATGGTCGTATATAAGTAACTCTAATCTCTTCTGTCCAAAGATTATTTAAAGAAATCTCTAACCCCGAATAGGGGCAAGTACCTTTACATTCTTCCCACAGTTGGTATTTTAATAAATTCATCGGAGTAATGTTTTCTTTATACTCTCTGAGAATTTTAATATAACGCTCCTTATTTTTTTCTTTCCTTTTTTGATCAATTTGACTTAAAAATCTTTGAGTCTTCCCTATTTTCACATCAACAGATAACTCGCATGAAATTTGATCTACACTACCATAAACACGAATTAATTTATTTACTAATTTTCTAAGTTCAAAAACACATTGGATTAATATATTATTTCTATCTCTAAGAATATAAGCATCTTTTTTAGTGATAGAAGGTAAATAAGATAATGTCTTTTGAGACATCTCTTTTTCCTCAACCCCATATAGTTTTAAAGTGTCTATTATTCTAAAGCCAATATTAGTTAAACCTTGCTTTAAATTTTTTGCAAAACCAGAAGCCGTACTTTGTCTATATATCTCTTCAACTGCATTAATAAGTTTAGTTATTTGACTACCAGATAATTTGTTCCATTCTTCCTTAAGAGCATTTTTAATACCCCCGAGTATAACTGCTAAAGAATAAGGGATACCTTTTCTAAGGAAAAAAAGAATATTATTACATGCCTTTTTGCTAATAGGGGCATATTCTTTACTTATCTTAATTCTAGAAAATAAAGTGGCGGACTGTTTTGAAAAATTAAATTTATGTATTGCATATTCTTGAAGTTTATAATCACTGTCAAAAAAATATAGCGCATGCCAAATATCTTGCCGTATTTTATCCTCCATCTGAAACCATTCTTTACCAAATAATTTTGTTTTCGACAACTCCGAATGAATAAATGAGCCTTTAAATTCCAAATCATCATCATAATTAAAACCGTCGGAATGTTCTAATTTTAAAAGGCGTTTAATCTCTATAAATTTAAAATGGGGATGCGTAAAATAATAACGCAACACTTCTGTGCGTTGAGTTAAATTAAGTCGGCTCTCTGAATGCCTAATTGAATTAATAAATTTATATGCCTCTACCTCTTGGTATTCATAACTAGAAATAAATGTTCTTGTTTTTTTAGGCTCATAAATACAGTTCCCAACTTTATGCTTTTGAGATTTCAATGGACGGCGAAAGAACAATACGCCAGAAGGTTCTAAATTATTTGCTGTGCCAATTAAATAGTCTCTTAGCTCATTTGTAAGAATATCAAAAAACTGTTGTTGAACATTCCATATTTCAGTTAACTCCTTAAAATACATTTGTGTTGAACAAACTCTATTTCTAATTCTCGTATTCGTTCTTTTATAAGACACTCCTTTCTCAGGATAAATGGAATATAAATACGCTCCCAATGTTTTATTTCCAATGATTTCTTGCATTTCATTCAACCCTACTTTCCCCTCTTTTGGAGAACCCTCTTTCAAAATGCTTTCGGATAATTTAGAATTACGTTCTTTAAAATTATAACCTCGGCGACAAGCAATATGATATAAAATACGCCCTAACTCATAAAGGTTAATTTGCTCTCGAAGGGCTTTATTTCTAAGCTCGTATGGATCTAATTTCATCCACGTTTCAAAGTTGTCTCTAGGTGCTTGTTTAGATACTTGCCAAGCCTCTAATTCTTTTAAGCTGAGAGGACACATTTTATTTTTTACTAAAACTTTTAATAAATAAATTTTGCGAACTCGAATATGTGCATAACGCACTCGACGAAGCCTAAAAATACGTTTGTTAAATTTTTTAGACACCTCCCTCTGTCCCATACCAAAGTTTTCATTTCCGACAGGAAATACATGAGTCCCCATGTCAATAATATGATACCCTGGCAAATCGACAAGAGCCCAGCCTATTGCATTCGAATCTATAAAAACACCTAACTTTTTTGGCATTTATGTATATATAACTTTTATTTGTATTTCAATCTTATCACAATAAGGCTTTATGCCGTAGGTGAAAAACCTTTAATCCCGCTTCGGTGGGATTTTTTTTAAAAGCAAAATAAGTATTCTTAATCTTTTTTAAGAGAAATATATAAATTATCTCATGTGTCTTTTGAATAAAAAAATTTAATGTACTTTTGAATGTTATGTTAAAATTATTTTTAATCACTTTTGTCTTATTGGGAATAGCCTTTGCTGGTATTATGATTAAGATTTTAGTTAAAAAAAACGGTGAGTTTTCTGGTACTTGTGCGAGTCAAAGTCCTTTTTTAAATAAAAATAATGAACCTTGTGGTTTCTGCGGAAAATTACCCGACGAACAAGAATGTAAAACACCTTCTTAACCCAATAATACATACTCCCTATAAATTTGTACATTCGTACATAAATGAATTCAGAAGCAATTCTCGAAGCAATTAATCACGCAAAAAACAACGATCAAAAAGCGTTTGGCTTTCTTTTTGAGGCTTTTTGGGATTATTTATACCTTCATCTCTTAAAAAAAACGAAAAACGAAAGCCAAGCTGAAGATATCGCTGTTAGGACATTTGCTAAAGCGTTTGATAAAATCGACACGTTCAATTCTAAATATACTTTTGGTACTTGGCTTACCACTATTTCTAAAAATATACACATTGATCAACATCGTAAAGAAACCACTAAAAACCAATTAGATACACTAGCTTATAGCAAAAATACGCATAATGATATCGAAGATGGGAATCCCTCCCCTGAAGATTTACTAATAATAACTCAAAACCTTTCTTCTCTTTTACAAAAAATAAAAACACTCAAAAAAGATTATAAAACAATTATTCGTCTTCGATATTTTGAAGAGCTTTCTTATAAAGAAATCAGTGTTCGTTTAAACGCTCCTTTAAATACTATAAAAGTTACATTATTGAGAGCTAAAAAAGTACTTGCCGAAAAAATAAAAGCAGATGAAGAATAAACTTAGCATATTAGGCCCAGGACTTCTCTTTGCTGGTGCTGCAATTGGCGTA
The DNA here is from genome assembly GCA_965277835.1 of Candidatus Arcticimaribacter sp. GTDB lineage: Bacteria > Bacteroidota > Bacteroidia > Flavobacteriales > Flavobacteriaceae > Arcticimaribacter. The sequence continues at coordinate 1,528,441 of OZ255841.1, forward strand.
TCGCACTTAGTTCAATCTACACGAGCCGGAGCAGATTATGGTTGGGGGTTGCTATGGGCGTTACTTTTAGTTAATCTTTTCAAATATCCTTTTTTTCAATTTGGCCCTCGTTACTCGGCTGCTACAAAAAAAAGCCTATTAGATGGATATTTATATCTTGGTAAAGGCTATTTATGGGCATATTTTTTTATCTCCTTAGCAACAATGTTTACTATTCAAACAGCCGTTACGGCAGTTACCGCAGGGCTTGCCTCGCAAATATTTGGGCTTACCGAAAATGTAGTTTACTGGAGCGTAATTATAACTATTATTTGCACATTAATTTTATGGCTTGGAAAATATACTACACTTGACAAGGTTATGAAGTATGTTATTTTAACGCTTACAATAACAACGCTTATTGCTGTCGGATTAGCTTATTTCAAAAATACGGCGCCGATTCCTCTATCACAAGTTTACCCATCGGGGGCTAATCTTTTGTTTCTAATTGCTTTTATGGGCTGGATGCCTGCCCCATTGGACATCTCTATTTGGCATTCTTTGTGGGCTCTAGAAAAAAACAAAAAGGGTACAGTAAAACTCAAAGAAAGTTTATTTGACTTTAATATAGGCTATTGGGTAACTCTGGTTCTAGGAGTTTGTTTTATGGGGTTAGGCGCGTTTGTAATGTTTGGTTCTGGTACTCAATTCTCGGAACAAGGAGGTGTTTTTGCAAAACAATTAATTAATCTTTATACAACCACCTTGAGTAATAAAGTTTATTTTATAATTGCCATTGCCGCATTTACTGCAATGTTTAGCACTACAATAACAACTTTAGATGCTTCGCCCCGAGCAATGTCTAAAACCATAACCTTATTATTCCCTAAAAAGGAGAAAAAAAATTATAAATTATGGCTACTTATCCTTGCAGGCGGTACTATAACTATTTTTGTTTTTTTCCTTTCCGAGATGGGAATTCTTGTTCAAGTTGCAACAGTACTTTCTTTTATAACCGCTCCTTTTTATGCGTTTCTAAACTATAGGCTTGTTACTAGTTCGCAAATGCCAAAAGAAGCCAAGCCAGGACGGTTGTTACATCTATTAAGTGTTTCGGGGCTTATTTTTTTAAGCGGTTTTGCATTATTTTACCTCTTTACGCTCTAACAATTAGTTCGTATCTTTGTCTTTTGAGAATAGATTAAATATGTCAACAGAAGTTAAAGCAAAACCAAAATGGCTACGGGTAAAGCTACCTATAGGGAAGAAATATTCTGAACTAAGAGGCTTGGTTGATAAATATAACCTAAATACTATTTGTACTTCTGGGAGTTGCCCAAATATGGGAGAGTGCTGGGGAGAAGGGACAGCCACTTTTATGATTTTAGGAAACATCTGTACACGCTCTTGCGGATTTTGTGGCGTAAAAACAGGCAGACCCGAGACTGTAGATTGGGACGAACCTGAAAAAGTAGCGCGATCTATAAAAATTATGGGTATCAAACATGCCGTAATTACTTCCGTTGATAGAGATGACCTTAAAGATGGAGGTTCTATTATTTGGGGAGAAACTGTTAAAGCAATTCGCAGAATGAATCCTAACACAACTTTAGAAACCTTAATCCCCGATTTTCAAGGAAAAAAAAGAAATATCAATCGAATTATAGACGTTCATCCCGAAGTAGTTTCTCATAATGTTGAAACCGTACGTAGGCTTACGCGAGAGGTTCGCATTCAGGCTAAATATGACCAAAGCCTAGAAGTCCTTTTATATTTAAAACAACAGGGCATTAAGAGAACTAAATCTGGAATTATGTTGGGGTTGGGAGAAACAGAAAAAGAAGTCATCGAAACGTTACAAACGCTCAAAGAAGCAGAAGTAGATGTCGTTACTATTGGACAATACCTACAACCTTCTAAAAAACATTTAAACGTAAAAGAATTTATCCTTCCAGAACAATTCAAATACTATGAAACTGTTGGAAAAGAATTAGGTTTTCGTCATGTCGAAAGTGGTGCGTTAGTCCGTTCGTCGTACAAGGCGCATAAGCATATCCATTAGACGTTCTAAGTGCCTTATGAAGGCTTTGAAATAGTTTCGAAAATAATTTTATCTAACTGTTTTTTATCTTCAATATCAAAATCCATTTCTATACTTAAATAGAATAACTGCTCGGCATTTAACAATGCCGAAAGTCTAACAAAGTCTTTTTCTGTAGTTAATATTATTTGTCCTTTTGCTTGTTTTTCAATCTTACGAATATCTTTTTTAGAAAACGGATGGTGGTCTGCATATTGCAGATGTTTAAACTCAGGTTTTATTAAACGCAAATGATTGAGCAACGGTAGTGGATTTGAAATTCCTGTTACTAAAATAAACGGTGTCTGTTTTAGTTCGTCTAAAGAAAAAGATTGTTTTAAACTTTTAATTTTATTGGAATATCGAATATGAGAAAAAAACAAATATTGGGTTGAACAGAGTTTTAATTTTTGGGCTATTTCTTTTTTCTTTTGGTTTGTAAGCTCTTTTGGAGACTTAGTAACAATAACTACGTCTGCCCGTTTTTTACCACGTCTGCGTTCGCGTAAATTACCCATAGGAAGATGGTAGTCTTCAACAAAAAGATGATCGAAAGGCGTTAATAAAAACATCATCTTTGGTGAAGCCCACCGATGTTGGTAGCAGTCGTCCCAAACAAAAACCGTATTCTCCTCTGCTGTTTCCAAAAGAGTTTTCATTCCTAATCGTCTGCGTTCTGCTACTGCCACCCGAACTGTCGGATGCTTAAGTTTAAACATTTTTGGTTCGTCCCCAATGTCTCTAAAGGTAGATTTATCCGTTGCTTCTATATATCCTTTTGTCGCGCGCCCATATCCTCTACTCAATATAGCAACAGGGCTTTTCGTTTTTAATAATGACGCTAAATAATCTACACAAACCGATTTACCAGTGCCTCCGACAGATAAATTGCCAACACCAATAGTAGGCTGCCTATATTTAGTAGAAGAAAACACACCTATATCAAACAAAAAATTTCTAGCACTTGTTATTATACTATAAATTATAGCTAGCGGAAAAAGAAAGAATCGCAAGAATGTCATGCAAACGAATATATTATCTTTGTAAAGATAACATTTCGCTGGCTATGAAAATAAATGAAATTATAACTGTTCTCGAAAAATGGGCTCCGACCAATTATGCAGAAGATTTTGACAATGTGGGGCTTTTGGTTGGTAATATAAACGCAGACTATTCCAAAGCACTTATTACATTGGACACAACCGAGGCTGTTGTGGACGAAGCAATACGCCAAAAGTGTCAACTAATTATTAGTTTTCATCCAATTATTTTTTCTGGGCTTAAAAAAATTACAGGGAACACATACGTTGAGCGTGTTGTTGTCAAAGCAATTCAAAATAATATAGCGCTCTATGCAATCCATACTGCCTTAGACAATCATAAATTTGGTGTAAGTCATCAAATGGGGGTACAGTTGGGATTAAAAAAGCAACGCGTTTTAATTCCGCAAAAAGAGACACTAAGAAAATTAACAACTTATGTGCCAACAAGTCACTCTCAAAAGGTGTTAAACGCCTTATATGAAAAAGGTGCTGGTGCCATTGGAGCATATAAAGAATGTAGTTTTTCTGTTGCAGGAACTGGAACGTTTACTGGAAACAGTGAAAGCAATCCTGTTATTGGGACACAGGGCAAAGCCCAAAAGGTTGAAGAAAAACAAATTAGCGTAGTTTTTAAAAAACACCTTAAACATGAGCTTCTTAAAGCATTAAAAAGCGCGCATCCTTATGAGGAGGTTGCCTATGAAGTAAGTACGCTCGAAAATTTAACCCATGATATTGGTATGGGCAGCATTGGGGAGCTTGAAACCCCAATGGAAGAAAACGCGTTTTTCTCTTACATAAAAAAACAAATGCATACGCCTCATATCCGTCATTCGAAATGGCTTGGTAAACCCATACTAAAGGTAGCTTTATTAGGTGGTTCTGGTAGTTTTGCTATTGCGGCAGCAAAACGTCAAAACGCCGATATATTGATAACCGCAGACCTTAAATATCATAACTTTTTTGAAGCCGAAAACAAAATTATTCTAGCCGATATTGGACACTATGAAAGCGAACAGTTTACAAAAAAATTAATAGCTGATTATCTTACAAAAAAAATGCCTAATTTTGCATACATTTTATCAAACGAAAAAACAAATCCTGTTAATTACTTCTAAAATGGCTAAAAAAACAAAAATTACAATAGAAGAAAAACTAAGAGCACTTTTTGATCTTCAAATTATAGACTCTCGAATTGATAAAATCCGTAATGTTCGTGGTGAACTTCCCTTAGAGGTCGAAGACCTAGAAAACGAAATTGCAGGGATGGACAGCAAGCTCGAAAACCTTAACGCAAATTTAGAGGCATTCGATTTTGAAATAAGAGAGCATAAAAATACTATTGAAAACGCAAATGAGCTTATTGCAAAATATGCCGAAAAACTTAAAAACGTTAGAAACAATAGAGAGTATAACTCTATTGTAAAGGAAGACGAATATCAGCAGCTTGAAATTCAGCTTGCTGAGAAAAAAATAAAAGAAGTTAGCGTGCAGATAGAACAAAAAAACGAAACTATTGCGCTTTTGACTGAACGCCTAGACGAGAAAAAAAGCTATTTGAAAGCTAAAAAAGAGGAGTTAGGAGAAATAATGAAAGAGACCGAAAAAGAAGAAACCTTATTGCTCTCTCAATCGGAAATTTTTGAACAAAAAATTGACGAACGCCTAATCCTTGCCTATAAAAGAATTCGTGCAAATGTAAAAAATGGACTTGCTATTGTTCCTGTAGAACGAGGTGCTTCTGGAGGGTCTTATTTTACTATTCCTCCGCAAGTGCAAATGGAAATAGCATCGCGACAAAAAATAATTACGGACGAATATAGCGGGCGTATTCTTGTTGATGCACAGTTGGCAGAAGAAGAAAATGCTAAAATAACTAAGATGATAGATGCCCTATAAACGTGCATTTTTTATCTCCTGCAAAATTTAATTTTTACTTTTTTTCATAAAGAAATAACTCTTCTATTGGGAGGTTAAACAGGGCTGCCATTTTAAATGCTGTAGGCAAACTTGGGTCAAATTTTTCTTTTTCGATAGCATTTATTGCTTGCCGAGACACGCCTATTAGTTCTGCTAAATGTTCTTGTGTTATTTTCTTTTGATTCCTTAGCTCTTTTACTCTATTTCTCATTTATACCTTAGAATATTTATTTTAAACGAAATTAAATACGTAATAGACATAAAAATAATTAGCCTATGAATTTTAGGCTCTAGTTCTATCAATCCTAAGTTATACGTTATTTCGAACGAAAGCCCTACAATAACTGCTAAAGCTATGGTAAATGCGGCTGCCTCTAAATGGACTTTCCGCATTAGTTCGTCGTATGCATTAAATAAATTTCGGTTATAATATACCTTTATAAGCCCTACTAGCACGCTAACTATTATTGCTATAACGGTTAGGGTTGTGTTGTCCTCCCAAATTTTCTTAGGGCCTAGAGTCGCTAAGGCTACTGAAGCCACCCAAAGCCAGGTCCAAATACCAAATGTTCGTGTTTTTCTTTTTAATTCTGTGTTCATAATATTAATTTTGTAATGTTTACTTTACAAATGTATGCAAAATAAATTAAAATGTAAGGTTTTATTTACATTTTGTGTGTGTTTACAAAATAATATGGGAAGAAGAGGCAATGCTAGTCTATGCCTCTGTATAAAAAAACCTCTAGGTTAACATCTTTTTAATGCTACCCTAGAGGTTTATATAGTCGTTTATTTTGTCCTTCTTGCTTACTTCTTCTCTAACGCCTCTACACGCTTTAATAGGTCGTTAAGAGCAGTACGCAATTGCTTGTTCTCTGCTTCTAAGTTCTCGTTTTTGGTGTTGAGTTCTTTTATCGCATTGATAAACGTATAGGTTAACTCCGATGGGTTATACTGTAAAAAATCGTCGAAGTCTCCAAATTTAGCCTCTGTTATCGTCCAAGGTAATACTTTTTGTATGTCTTGTGCAATAATACCTACCATAGGTCGCCCAGTGCTGTTTTTAAATGGACTTTTGTCATTATAATCGTAGGTTACAGGTTTAATTTTTATAATCTCTGCTAGCCCTTTGGTATAGGGGTTTATGTCTTTTTTAATTCTACGGTCAGAGGGTATAGACCACGCTGTTCCTCCGGTTGTTTTAAATGCGGTTCCACTAACAGCGAGATTAAAATTAGGAATATCAAGTGCTCTAGTATAGCCTATACCAACACTGCCTTTCAAAAGAGTATCTGTTATATTATTATCGCCTATCTCCACGGTGTTGCTCCCCGCTCCTATTACATTAGCACCTATAGCTATTTGGTTAGATGCAGCAAAAGGGGTTGTCTGCTGTCCTGCTGAGACGTTACCTATAGCAACATTATTAGTCCCATTATAAAGCGAAGCACCAGCTAGCCTCCCTATATAAGTGTTATTACCTGCTATGTTAATAGCGCCTGCTTCAAGTCCTATTATAACATTACCTGTATAAGCTGTTTGTGCTATAGCAATACGAGATGCTACATTATTCCCTATAAGAACATTATTAGAGCCTGTAATAGGAAATCTAGCATCGGCTGAACCTATGTCTTGCCCAATAAGAATATTATTCGCACTAGTAGCTACATTACTACGCCCTCTAGTAAAAGAAATGTTTCTGTTATTTACCCCTCTGGCTACTATTGATTCTGCATGTAATACACCATCGGCGGTACTCAAAAGAGCGTCATTCTGCGCCCATGCACTACCGTCCCATCGCAACATAGTGTTTAGAATTGTTCCAGCTCCAATTCCTCCTCCTCCTGCTGCGCTAGACCAACGTGTTGAGGTACCAGTACTAGTAAGCACTTGCCCTGCTGTGCCTGCAGATCCAAAGCTATCTGTAAGTGCTTGTGATAGGGTTAACGCTGATAAGGTCGTTGCGCCTGTTACGCCTAAAGTGCCTGCTACTGTTGCATTGCTTCTTAAAGTCGCTACGCCTACTACGCCTAAAGTGCCATTAACTGATAATTGCTCAGTAGGAATTCTAGTGCCTATACCTACATTGTTGCCATGTATTACTGCAGTATTTATATTAGCATTACCCAAAACCATAGAACTATTTCCCAAGCCTAAAGCATCAGTCCCAATAACAATTTCGTTGTCTGCTCTTGTTGCTGTTCCTCCCGAACGGGTATCATTCCCTATATAAACAGAAGTGCTTGGGACTGCATTTTCTGTAGTACCAGCGGCTCCTACATACCAACCTGCCCTATACCCTATAAAGGTATTTCTACTTCCTGTAGTGTTACCTCTTCCTGCTTCAGTACCTACATATGTGTTCTGTTGACCTGATGTTGCGCTAAGTGCTGCAAAAGAACCCACTGCCGTATTGTTTTGGCCACTTACATTTGCTACCAATGCGCCAGAACCAAATCCAGTATTTGCACTCGCAGCTGCATTCGCTCTTCCAGAGGCACGACCTAAAAAAGTATTATTATTTCCAGACGTATTAGCCGCCCCCGCTGCATGACCCACAAAGGTATTGTTGTGCGCTGCACCAGTCACACTATCATCTGTTGATTGTCCTATATAAACTGATTCTCTAGTGGTCGTGCCGTTAAACTCTAAACGGTTTCTCACTAGTCTAACCGTTTCGTTGCCAGCAAGACGAAACCTAATGATGTCCTCGTCTGGACTTTGTTCTACTTCTATTCGAGTATCACCATCGGCATCTTCGATAAGTGTAGGCGTGCTACTACCGCCTCCGCCGGTGCTGTTAACCCAAAGTGTACTAGTACCCGTACTGCTAAGTACTTGCCCAGCTGTACCTACAGCTCCAGAGCTATCTTGTATTGCCGTAAACCGTGCTGTACCACTTACTTGAAGGTTTGCGGCAGGGTTTGTAGTACCTATACCTACACTGCCTCGTAGCACTGTGGTTGCTATACTAGTGTTACCCAAGACTACGCTATTATCTCCTATACCTGCTGTTGAGTTACCAATAAGTATTTCGTTAGTAGAGGCATTCGCGTGCGAAGTTATATTTGCCCCAACAAAAACAGAGGAAGAAGATTCTCTATTAGTAATACTGCCACCATTTACTGACAATCCTGCTCCGACTCCTAAAAACACGTTGCTTGCTCCTGTTGTATTAAAAAATCCTGCATTCTGTCCGACAAAAGTGTTGTTAGCCCCTGTTGTATTATTTTGCCCAGAATCAGCACCTAAAAACGAGTTATTTCCACCCGTTGTATTATCGAGACCTGCATTATAACCAATCAATACATTTGAACGCCCATCAGTATTATTTCTTCCCGCATCAGTTCCTATAAAGGTGTTTTCACTTGCATTATTCGTTGCTTCTCCAGCTCTAAAGCCTATAAATGTATTACTGCCCGAGCTAGTCGTCGCTACGCTACCTGAATTTCTACCTATATAAATTGAATTATTATCATTTATAGGCTCCAAACGGTTGCCAATCATTCTAAAGGTAAAAACTCCATTAACACCAAAATCAATGGCATTATCAGGTAATGATTTTGCCTCTACGGAATTACTTCCTTGAACGATACGAAAAGGTGTTCCAGTAGATAATGATGAACTAATCCAGCGTGTACTTGTACCCGTACTGCTAAGTATTTGCCCTGCTGCACCTGCAACTCCAGAGCTGTCTATAAGGCCTTGTGATACCGATAAAGTTGCTAAGGTTGTTGTGCCGGTGACCGATACGCCTGTGGCACTACTCAAAAGACTAGTACTCTCTACCCAAGCACTACCGTCCCATCGCAATAGAGCATCTGTAACCGTACCAGAGGCTATAGTGCCTGAGGCGACAGGTGTCCAAACCGTACCTCCTGTCCCTGTACTACTTAGTACCTGTCCTGTTGTTCCTGCATTGCCTCTAGAATCTAATATATCGCCTGTTACGCCTAAGGTACCTACGACCGATATGCCTGTGGCACTACTCAAAAGACTGCTGCTCTCTACCCAAGCACTACCGTCCCATCGCAAAGTTGTGTTTGTGGCTGTTCCGTTTGCAATTTGTGGTCCGCCGCCGCCACCGTCAACCCAACGTGTTGAGGTGCCAGTACTACTAAGTACTTGCCCTGCTGTCCCTACAGCTCCAACGCTATCTGTAAGTGCTTGTGATAGGGTTAACGCTGATAAAGTCGTTGCGCCTGTTACACCTAAAGTGCCTGCTACTGTTGCATTGCTTCTTAAAGTCGCTACGCCTACTACGCCTAAAGTGCCATTAACTGATAATTGCTCAGTAGGAGTTCTAGTGCCTATACCTACATTGTTGCCATGTATTACTGTAGTATTTATATTAGCATTACCCAAAACCATAGAACTATCTCCTAAGCCTAAAGCATCAGTCCCAATAACAATTTCGTTGTCTGCTCTTGTTGCTGTTCCTCCCGAACGGGTATCATTCCCTATATAAAGAGAAGCGCTTGGGACTGCATTTGCTGTAGTACCAGCAGCTCCTACATACCAACCTGCCCTAAACCCTATAAAGGTATTTCTATTTCCTGTAGTGTTACCTCTTCCTGCTTCAGTACCTACATACGTGTTCCAGTTACCTGTCGTTGCGCTAAGTGCTGAAAAAGAACCCACTGCTGTATTGTTCTGACCACTTACATTTGCTGTCAATGCGCCAGAACCAAATCCAGTATTTGCACTCGCAGCTGCATTCGCTCTTCCAGAGGCACGACCTAAAAAAGTATTATTATTTCCATCCGTATTAGACGCCCCCGCTGCATGACCCACAAAGGTGTTGTTGTGCGCTGCACCAGTCGCATTATCATCTGTTGATTGTCCTATATAAACTGATTCTCTAGTGGTTATGCCGTTAAACTCTAAACGGTTTCTCACTAGTCTAACCGTTTCGTTGCCAGCAAGACGAAACCTAATGATGTCCTCGTCTGCATTTTGTTCTACTTCTATTCGAGTATCACCATCGGCATCTTCTATAAGTGTAGGCGTGGTACTAGCGCTAATAACGGTACCGCCTCCGCCGGTGCTGTTAACCCAACGTGTACTAGTCCCCGTACTGCTAAGTACTTGCCCAGCTGTGCCAAGCGTACCAAAGCTATCTTGTATTCCCGTAAACCGTGCTGTACCAACTACATGGAGGTTCGCAGCGGGGGTTCTAGTACCTATACCTACTCTGCCTCCTAATGCTGTAGTAGTTATACCAGAACCTATAACCACAGAATTATTTCCCAAGCCTATAGCGTTAGTCCCAATAACAATTTCGTTGTTTGATTGTGATGCTGCCGAACGGGTATTCATCCCTATATAAATAGAACCGACTGGGACCTCATTTGCTATACCAGCAGCGGCAGATATAAGTTGACCTGACCTAAACCCTAGAAAGATATTATTACTTCCTGTAGTGAGATTAGAACCCGCTTCAGCACCTATATAGGTGTTCCCTGCACCTGTCGTCGCATTAAATCCTGAATAAGCACCCAATGCTGTACTGTTATAAGCAAGTGTGTTTAATCGCAATGCGGCAGAACCAAATGCAGTGTTTGCATGACCTACTAAATTACCGTTTCCAGAGTTATGACCTACAAAAGTATTGTTATTTCCTTCCGTATTAGCCGCCCCCGCTGCATAACCTACAAAGGTGTTGCGCATCCCTGTCCCAGTCTCACGAGCACCTGATGATTGTCCTATAAAAACTGATTCTCGAGGGTTTTCAAACTCTAAACGGTTATTCACTACTCTAAGTACTTCGGTAGTAGTGCTAAAAGGTGTAAAAAACCTAATGATGTCGTCGTTTGTGGTGCCTTGCTCTACTTGTATTCGGGTATTACCATCGGCATCTGCAATACTACTACCGCCTCCGCCGCTGCTGTTAATCCAACGTGTACTTGTACCCGTACTGCTAAGTACTTGCCCTGTTGTACCTGCAACTCCAGTGCTGTCTATAAGGCCTCCTGATAATGTTAACGTTGCTAAAGTCGTTTCACCTGTTACGCCTAAAGTGCCTGCGACCGATACGCCTGTGGCACTACTCAAAAGACTAGTACTCTCTACCCAAGCACTACCGTCCCATCGCAATGTTGTGTTTGTGGCTGCTCCATTTGCAATTTGTGATCCGCCGCCACCGCCGCCGCTATTAATCCAACGTGTACTTGTACCCGTACTGCTAAGTACTTGCCCTGTTGTACCTGCAGCTCCAGTGCTATCTAGAAGACCTCTTGATAACGTTAACGTTGCTAAAGTCGTTGCGCCTGTAACCGATACGCCTGTGGCACTACTCAAAAGACTAGTGCTCTCTACCCAAGCACTACCATCCCATCGTAATAGAGCGTTTGTAGACGTCCCTGAGGCTATAGTGCCTGAGGCGACAGGTGTCCAAACCGTACCTCCTGTTCCCGTACTACTTAGTACCTGTCCTGTTGTTCCTGCATTGCCTCTAGAGTCTAATATATCGCCTGTTACGTCTAAGGTGCCTACGACCGATACGCCTGTGGCACTACTCAAAAGACTAGTACTCCCTACCCAAGCACTACCGTCCCATCGCAAGGTTGTATTCGTGGCTGTTCCATTTGCAATTTGTGATCCGCCGCCGCCGCCGCCACCGCTGCTATTAATCCAACGTGTGCTTGTACCCGTACTACTAAGTACTTGCCCAGCTGTACCAAGCGCACCAGTGTTATCTTGTAGTGCTATGAACCGTGCTGTACCAGCTACATCGAGGTTCACTCTAGGACTTGTAGTGCCTATACCTACATTGCCTCGTAGCGCTGTAGTTGCTATACCGCCGCCACCCAAAACTATGCTGTTGCTTCCTAATCCTATTGCCCCAGGTCCTATTACTATCTCATTTGTAGTCGCCGCCGAAGAGCCTGAACGCGTATTAGCACCTAAAAACAGAGCGTTGGAACTATTAGTCTTAGGTCCAAAGCCCGTGCCAAAGAAAACCCCTGCATCATACCCTAAAAATATATTATTATCCCCTGCGGTATTATTAGACCCTGCGAGTGCACCAACAGTCGTATTATTAATCCCTGTCCCATTCCGCCCTGAAGCAACTCCTATATGGGTGTTATTCCGTCCATTAATATTAAGTCTCATTGCGTAAGCACCTATAGCTACATTATTTCCGCTATCAGAAACACTTCCATTATAAGTAGGTCCTCCCAGCTCAGTACCTACTTCAGCTCCTATTAATATATTAGATCTCCTCCCAAAGCCAAGACGGGTACTGGTTGTTAAATATCTTCCTGTTTTTTGATGCCCAATAATAATACTTCCATCAGCAACGTCTTGCACCATATTTATTCTCGGATTACGTACCCCTGGTCTAGCTACTATATTTAATTCGTTGCTTGTTAGTGTTGCTATATTAGTATCTACCAAAAGGGTGTCAGTACCATTATTAGTAAATCGAATCATGTCGTCATCTGCAGTTCGTTCTACTTCTATTCGCGTATCGTTATCGGCATCTGCGATAGAACTCGAGCTTAATGTTATCCAGTCTGTACTTGTACCCGTACTGCTAAGTACTTGCCCAACTGTACCTGCAGCTCCAGTGCTGTCTATAAGACCTCGTGATAACGTTAACGTTGCTAAGGTCGTTGCGCCTGTTACGCCTAAAGTGCCTGCTACTGTTGCATTGCTCGTTACACCTACACTTGCTAAAGTCGCTGAACCTGTTACGCCTAAAGCGCCTGCAACCAATACGCTTGTAGCAGTACTCAAAAGACTAGTACTCTCTACCCAAGCACTACCGCTCCATCGCAAGGTTGTGTTCGTGGCTGTTCCATTTGCAATTTGTGATCCGCCGCCGCCGCCACCGCTGCTGTTAATCCAACGTGTGCTTGTACCCGTACTACTAAGTACTTGCCCAGCTGTACCAAGCGCACCAGTGTTATCTTGTAGTGCTATGAACCGTGCTGTACCAGCTACATCGAGGTCCACCCTAGGAGCACTATTGCGTATACCTACATTACCTGCTAATGATGTAGTTACTATACTGCCGCCACCCAAAACTACGGTGTTGTTTCCTAATCCTGTTGCCTCAAATCCTATTACTATCTCATTTGTAGTCGCCGCCGAAGAGCCTGAACGCGTCAAAGCACCTAAAAACACAGCGTTGGAACTATTAGTCTTAGGAGTAAAGCCCGTGCCAAAGTAACTCCCTGCGTTACGCCCTAAAAATACATTATCATCCCCTGCGAGATTACCAGACGCTGCGAATGCACCAACAGACGTATTATTAATCCCTGTCCCATTCGCTCCTGCAGCATACCCTATATAGGTGTTATTCCGTCCATCAATATTACGTCTCATTGCGTAAGCACCTATAGCTACATTAAATCCGCCATGAGAACGAGTGGTGCCACCACCAAGCGTATTCAGATCACTACCTGCCTGATTTCCTATTATTACATTATCAACCCCAGAGGATAAAAATCTTGCTGTAGCTTTGCTCCCAATAACAACACTTCCTTCATTGTCATTCGACATAATTATTCTCGTATTATGTACCCCTGGTCTAGCTACTATATTTAATTCGTTGCTTGTTAGTGTTGCTATATTAGTATCTACCAAAAGGGTGTCGGTACCATTAGTAGTAAATCGAATCATATCGTCATCTGCAGTTCGTTCTACTTCTACTCGCGTATCGCTATCGGCATCTGCGATAGAACTCGAGCTTAATGTTATCCAGTCTGTACTTGTACCCGTACTACTAAGTACTTGCCCAACTGTACCTGCAGATGCATTGCCATCTATAAGACCTCGTGATAAAGTTAACGTTGCTAAGGTCGTTGCGCCTGTTACGCCTAAAGTGCCTGCTACTGTTGCATTGTTATTTAAAGTTGTTACGCCTGCTACGCCTAAAGTGCCTCCTACTGTTGCATTATTACTTAAAGTCGTTGGCCCTGTTACGCCTAAAGCGCCTGCGACCGTTACGCCTGTGGCACTACTCAAAAGACTAATACTCTCTACCCAAGCACTACCGCTCCATCGCAAGGTTGTGTTCGTGGCTGCTCCATTTGCAATTTGTGGTCCTCCGCCTCCGCCGTTGTTGTTAATCCAACGTGTATTGGCACCTGTACTACTTAGTATTTGCCCAGCTGTACCTACAGCTCCAGTGCTGTCTTGTAGTGTTGTGAACCGTGCTGTACCGCTTACTTGTAAGTTTACCGTAGGACTTGTAGTACCTATACCTACATTGCCTTGTAGTGCCGTAAGTGTAGTACTTGCATTACCCAACACTATAGTGTTATCTCCTAAACCACGTGCTCCAGCCCCAATAACAATTTCGTTAGTAGTAGATGCTGCCGCTGAACGTGAATTATTTCCAATAATTATAGAATTAAATGATTGCGTATTACTCACATTGTTATTTGTAGATGTCCCAGCTTCATTACCTAAAAAGACATTAAATGATCCAGTAGTATTCCTTACTCCTACATTATGTCCAATAAAAACATTATCAGATCCTGTTGTCACTCTACCTGCTGTTTCTCCTATATAAATTGATCTTAAAGGGTTTATAAACTCTAAAGTGTGACCAACTATTCTAAGTACTTCAAACCCAGCGCCAGAAGGTGTATAAAACCTAATGATATCAGGGTCTGTACCTAGACCTACTTCTACTCGGGTATCACCATCGAGATCTCTGATAGAATTCGAGCTTAATGTTGTCCAGTGTGTACTTGTGCCAGTATTGGTAAGTACTTGCCCAGGTATACCTGTAGCTCCAGTGCTGTCTATAAGTTGTCCTGATAACGTTAATGTTCCTAAGGTCGTTACGTCTGTTACGCCTAAGGTACCTGTGACCAATACGCCCGTGGGGCTACTCAAAAGACTAGTACTCTCAACCCAAGAACTACCGTCCCATCGCAATAGAGCGTTTGTAGACGTACCTGAGGCTATAGTGCCTGTGGCGACAGGTGTCCAAACCGTACCACCTGTGCCTATACTACTTAGTACCTGTCCTGTTGTCCCTGTATTGCCTCTAGAGTCTAATAAAGCGCCTGTTACGCCTAAGGTGCCTGCAACCGATACGCCTGTGGCACTACTCAAAAGACTAGTACTCTCTACCCAAGAACTACCGTCCCATCGCAAAGTTGTGTCCGTGACTGTTCCATTTGTAATTCCTGCTGTGTTAATCCAACGCGTACCTGTACCAGTACTGCTAAGTATTTGCCCAGCTGTGCCTGCGGCTCTATTACCATCTAAAAGGCTTTGCGGCAAAGTTAATGTCCCCGATACCGTGGTGTTTCCAGATATTGTAACACCAGCAGGTGCTATAGTAACTTGTCCTGTTTCAACCCAATTGTTGCCATTCCAATATAAAATAGTCCCCGTAGTAGTCCCCGAAGCAATTCCCGATCCTGAGCCTGAACCTGCTGGTCCCGCCGGTCCCGCTGGCCCTGCTGGTCCCGCTGGTCCTGCTGGTCCTGCAATGCTACTTACATAGTCAATAGATACTTTTTGGCCTCTTCCGTTAACAAACTCAAGGGTGGTCGTTCCAACTTTTGTAGGCAAGCCTATAAGACTCGAAAAATCGACAGTGCTTTTTGATGCACCGTTAGTACTTGTAGGGTCACTATATGTTATAATCGGAGTTGAAAATTGATTATTACTTTCTCTACTTGTTATAGTAAGCCATTTTCCTTCCGCCGTGTTCCAAACATAAAGTGTACCATCATCATTATTATAATGTAGGTCTCCGCTTTTTGGGTCCTGTGGAAAAACACTTCCTAACCCAACCGAATTCCCCGAGAAGCTTTCCCAAATATTATCTACTATTATGCCTCTTGCATTTGCCTGAGGGCGAAGAAATTGAACCTCGTTTTTATCTGTGTTATAAATCATCATCCCTGGGGGAGTACCTGCACCAAAGGCTGCGTTGCGCTGAGCCGTAGTCATTCGGGGTAAAATAAACCCTTTGTCTGTACTTTCAAGCTCTAGTATTGCAAACTGCGAAACAGTACTTGCGTTATTTCCAATTTTAATTTGACCCCAAACAGATATGCTCCCTAACAATAGGAAAGCAATCAAAAATAAGTTGATGTGTTTATATCGTTTCATTGTCTTATTATTTTAATTATTTGTATTATTTTCAGTTCCCTCGGCTTCGGCTTCGGCTTCAGCTTCGGCTGCTTTCTCTCCCGAAGATTTTCCTATTTTTATTTTAAGGACAAACTCATGTGTCCCTACAGAAAGGCTGTTAGCCCCCCCACTTTGTCCAAGATACGCATAGCCAAGATATATTCCTTTGGTGGCTTTAAAAAAAGCAGTTCCCCCAAGG
This sequence comes from Candidatus Arcticimaribacter sp., assembly GCA_965277835.1. Taxonomy (GTDB): domain Bacteria; phylum Bacteroidota; class Bacteroidia; order Flavobacteriales; family Flavobacteriaceae; genus Arcticimaribacter. Next base: position 1,544,771 of record OZ255841.1, read on the forward strand.
CCTCCTGTTACTGAGTATTGTGCGCCTACATCAAAAACGTCATTAAACGAAAACACGCCATCTACCAAAAGTTGTATTGGTGCTGCACTAACATAAGAAAACAACACTGAGGGTGTAAATTTCCATTGATCTAAAAATGAAATACTATAGCCCGAGCTAACAAAAATATGTGGATTGTCAGTAGCACGAGTTACTTGCCCATCTTGGTCTCTAAAGCGTTTCGTTTTAAGTACACGAGGAATAGACGCAGAGAAAAAGAATTCTGGTGTTTTATAGTACACACCTATACCTACATTAGGAACAAAATTAGATGTGTTTACAAGAAAAGGATCGGCAACTGTACCTTGATAGGTTACTAAATTGTCTGCATTAACTCGCAAAGAAGTCCCCCCTGCTTTTATCCCTAAGTATAGGGTTTTACTGTCTCCCATAGGTAAACGATATGAAAAATCTGCAAAAAACTGAGTTTGAGATTCTACATATAACTTATCGTTTATTATGCTAAACCCTATGCCAAGGCGTTCTTTTCTGCTTGGTGTGCCAAACGAAATTGCTTGTGTTTCGGGTGCTTCTTGAATTCCTACCCATTGCGCACGTACGCTCAAATTGACAAAAGGAGCTCCTTGAGACCCCGTCACCGCAGGGTTAATCAAATTAAAGTGATATCTATAAAGCGCATAATTTACCTCTTGTTGTGACCATAGCGTGGTTGACCAACAAGATAACCCTATTAATATAATGGTATATAATTTTATTTTAGTACTACGCATTCAAAAAAAATTATTTTGTTAAATATATCCATCCTTGAAGGTCAATTTTACCATCGTTTTCTATATCAATAATATAATAATAAGAACTGCTTGGTAAATAATCCGTATTATCTTTATATGTACCTCCCCAGTCATTTTTATAATTTAAGACAGAATACACTTCTGCTCCCCAACGGTTATATACTCTAATTCTAGCATTTGGGTATAATTCAATGTTTTTGATATACCACACATCATTTATACCATCGCCATTAGGTGTTAAAGCTTGCGATACAAAAATATCTGTTTTTAGTCTTGTGGTTGCCAAAGTAAAGGCTTCGTATTTGCTAAAATCAATAGCCTCTGTAGTACTAATACTTCCTTCGGTAAGAGAACTCGGTGTTTGCGAAGACGAATTAAAAGAAAAAGGCGCAAGGACAGAAATAATACGCTCCCATTCTATGCCATTAAACCCAACAATCTCTAAACTTTCTACTCTGTCTGTCAAAACGTCAATATCGCTAAACATATTCCAAGATAAAGAAAGCTTTGCTTTTCTAGTACCTTTGGTTTCCCAATAAAAACGACTACTAATTTTATCAATCCCTGTTGGCAAAGTTTCGTTGCTATGCTTTTTTAACTGAAAATTAACTTTCAATGTGCTTTTGTCGCCTTCTTCAGTTCTAAGAGGTTGATATACCCCTTCATCTCCCACCGGAAACGTAAAGTTTGGGGTCTCTATGCTCGTTACAAACGCTTCGACGTGAGCGTCTGCGCTAGCACCTGTCCCTATGTTATTGGCATTGAATATAATTGACCCTGGGTTATCGTCTCTCGATTTAATTACACCTTTTACAAAAGTAGTACTCGGAGAATAAACCACAACATCTACTCCCGAAGCAATATAAACATCGCCATGGATACCTACTTGTGGTGTCGCCTGAGCCTGAGTAGTTATCTGAGCAATAGCTACTAATGGAGAAAACACTATTAAATAAATTAATTTATACATATAAAAATAATTTTGTTGTCATAAAAAATTATCTAAGCTTTTATGCATTAAGTCCTTAGTTTCCACAACATACAGAGCAAATATACAAAAAAAAGTTAAATCATAATAACAAAAATTTTTTTCAAAAATGTTAATAAAAACTGAAGTCATCTCGTGTTTGTATATTTTATTTTTTATAACGTTAAATTTTATTTATTCTTATTATATATATCGAATTTTAATTTTACGAAAAGATAATTTTATCTAAAATTCGATTTACTTTTATACAATAAACGCTTTTTTTATGTCTGCTACCAAACGCTTATTCTTGCTCGATGCTTTTGCCTTAATTTTTAGAGGGTACTATGCTTTTATTAAAAATCCGCGTATCAATTCAAAAGGGATGGATACTTCTGCTGTTTTTGGTTTTATGAATTCTTTGTTAGATGTAATTAAGCGTGAGCGTCCAAATTATCTTGCCGTATGTTTCGACAAAGGGGGCTCTGTTTCGAGAACAGCCCTTTTCGAGGATTATAAAGCCAATAGAGATGAAACCCCTGAAGCCATAAAAATTGCAGTGCCTTACATTCAACAAATCCTCGAGGCAATGCAAATTCCAGTAATAGAAAAAGAAGGATATGAAGCCGATGATATTATTGGAACCCTAGCCAAACAAGCCGAAAAAAAAGGCTTTGATACGTTTATGGTTACACCCGATAAAGATTTTGCGCAACTGGTGTCCGAACATATTTTTATGTATCGCCCAGCACGTCTAGGAAACGGTATTGAGATTTGGGGAGTTCCCGAAGTTCAAAATAAATTTGAAATTGAACACCCCGAACAAGTTATTGACTACTTAGGTATGATGGGAGATGCTGTTGATAATATTCCTGGGCTTCCAGGAGTAGGAGATAAAACCGCAAAAAAGTTTTTGAAAGAATATGGGAGCATGGAAAATTTATTAAATAACACCCATGAACTTAAAGGCAAAATGCGCGAAAAAGTTGAGGCGAACAAAGAACTAGGAATGCTCTCAAAAGAATTAGCTAAAATATTATTAGACGTCCCCGTAACGCTTGAAGCCGAAGCCTATAAACTCACTCAACCCAATTTTAGTGCAGTACAACCTATTTTTGAAGAGCTCGAATTTAGGCGAATGCAAGAAAATGTTCAACAAATATTTAACCCATCCGAGGCAACGCCCTCAACAGAGAACAAAAACATATCACCTAAAAAAGAAACGCCTGCTCAAAGCAATCAAATGGATTTGTTTTCTACTGCTGGGGCAGGAACAGTACCTACAAACGACATTGTCAGTAGTAGAAAAACGCTAAGCAATACCCCACATGCGTATCAGTGCATAGATAGTACTATTGCTTTAGAAATTTTTATCGAAAAACTCGAAAAACAAACAAGCGTATGTTTCGATACCGAAACAACAAGCCTCAACGCCCTTAAAGCAGAGCTCGTAGGTATTGCTTTTAGCTGGGAAGACCATAAAGGGTATTATATTCCTTTTCCTAAAGACACCACAGAAGCTCATAAAATAATTGAGCAGCTACGCCCCTTTTTCGAAAATGAGTCTATCGAAAAAATAGCGCATAACCTTAAGTACGACTTAAAAGTTTTGTCGAACTACAACCTCCGTGTAAAAGGGCCTCTATATGACACTATGATTGCACATTATTTGATTAACCCCGACCGCAGGCATAACATGGATATTCTATCGGCGAGCTACCTCAACTATGAACCGCAACCCATTAGCGATCTTATCGGCAAAAAAGGAAAAAATCAAAAGTCTATGCGCGATGTTCCATTAAAAGAACAAACCCAATATGCCGTAGAAGATGCCGATATAACATGGCAACTAAAACAATATTTCGAAAAAGAATTAACCGCAGCAGAAAACCAAGACCTCTTTAAGTCGGTCGAAATACCCCTTGTTTCTGTGTTGTCTGCAATGGAGCAAGAAGGTATAAATATTGATGTCCCTTTTTTGAAAAAATTAGAAGTAGAACTAGAGCAAGATATTACACAACTTCAAAAGCAAATTTTTGAGATTGCAGAAGAAGAATTTAACCTCGCTTCTCCAAAACAGCTCGGTCATATTTTATATGACAAATTAAAATTAGTTGACAAACCAAAAAAAACCAAAACAGGGCAATACTCTACCGCCGAAGACGTGTTGTCTTATTTGGCAAAAGACCATAAAATTGTTGCAGACATATTGTCCTGGCGATCGCTACAAAAATTGCTTAGTACTTATGTTACCGTTTTACCCAAAGAAATTAACCCTAAAACAAAGCGGATACATACCGTCTATAGCCAAGCAGTTGCAGCAACAGGGCGGTTGAGTAGCAACGCCCCTAATCTTCAAAATATTCCTATTAGAACAGAGCGGGGTCAGCAAATTAGAAAAGCATTTATCCCTAAAAATGAGCAGCATGTACTACTCGCCGCAGACTACTCTCAAATAGAACTACGCATTATTGCCGCACTAAGCAAAGACCCTTTGATGATGGCTGCTTTTCAAAAAAACGAGGATATTCATAGTGCTACCGCAGCAAAAATTTTTAATGTCCCCTTAGAAGAGGTTACACGAACGCAACGAAGTAATGCCAAAACCGTAAACTTTGGAATTATTTATGGCGTGTCGGCATTTGGTTTAAGTCAGCAAACAGATTTAACGCGCTCGGAGTCTAAAGAACTCATTGATACTTACTATGCTAGTTATCCTCAATTAAAATCTTATATGAGTTCGCAAATAGAGTTTGCTCGTGACAACGGTTATGTAGCCACAGTACTCGGAAGAAGAAGATATCTAAAGGATATTCTTTCGCAGAATGCCATAGTCCGCGGAGCTGCCGAACGCAATGCAATAAATGCTCCTATCCAAGGAAGTGCCGCCGATATCATTAAAATTGCAATGATTAATATTCATAAACGTATGCAAGAAGGAGATTGGCAAGCCAAAATGCTGTTACAAGTGCATGATGAATTAGTGTTTGACGTGCCTCGAACAGAAGTAGATCTATTTAGTGCTTTTATAAAAAAAGAAATGGAACACGCTTTTACCCTTGACGTGCCTTTGGTTGTTGATATTGGTGTTGGCAATAATTGGTTAGAAGCACATTAAAAAATTACCCTCTAAAATCGAAATGTTGCTCCCAATAAAAAATTAGTCCCCGCTTGAGGATAATACCCTACGCCTTCTATTGTTTTAATACTCCCCGATGAATTGTCGTCGTAAGTGAAAAAATAACCGTTAGAGCTATACCTTTCATTTAATATATTATTAATTAATAACGAAAACTGCGCTTCTTTTACCCATCGTTTTGGATTCCAATTGTAGCTTATATTAATATCATTAGTAAAATATGAATTTAATTTAGAAAGGGGTGCTTCTATATTGCTCATATATTGCTCGCCCACATACTTTGAAAGCAGTGCTACTCTAAAAACCTTATTTGGAGCATACACCAAATTACTTGCTCCGACAACACTAGGCGAGTAAGAAATATTAGTATCCCCAAGGTTTTTAAGTGTCCCGTCTCTCACAAAATAGAATGCTCTGTTTTTGTTAGAACTCAATGCCATATTAGATTGCCACATCCATTGACTAGCCAATTGAATTGAAGCCTCAACTTCTAATCCAAAACGATAACTATCTCCGCTATTTGCTCTAATAGCTGCACCGACATCATCCAAAGCACCCGTTAGCACTAACTGATCTTTATAGTTCATATAGTATAAATTTGCCTGAAACTGTACTTTGTCTTTTTTATAACGCCAGCCCATCTCAAAGTCATTTAAAATTTCGGGCTTAGGCTTACCATTTTCATAATCACTGCGATTAGGTTCGCGTTGTGCTTTTGCATAAGAAATATAATAGCGTGAGGCTTCCGAGGCTCTATATGTTATCCCTATTTTAGGATTAAAAAAAGAAAGTTTATCTTCTACATTAATTGGGTTAGGTCCTTTTACTGTACCGTTTGTGTTATAATCTATAGTGCGATACTGGAGGTCGGCATAAACAATCCATTTATCTCCAAAACGATGTGTCGCTTTTGCATATAAATTGAAATCATTTTTTTTTGCATTACTCTCATAAAAACGATGGTTAGGCATTGCATTGCTTGCGTATTGTGCCCATATTAAAGTTCCAAAATGATCTCCATTATAAACACTATAAGACCCTCCAAAAACAGCGTTGAGTTGTTCACTATTATAATTTGCCGAAAAAGTCCCTACATAAAAATTATTGTCTAGCCATTTTCTGCTTATGTTTTCGGTTGTGTTTATGGTAGTGCTTGCAAGAGTAAGAGGCTCTATTTGTAAATAACTAAAATTTACTTCGCTCCCAAAAGTTACATTCTGAGTATTCCAAAGGTCGTAGTATTCTTCGAAATACCCTTTCCCTCTAGTATAATTAAACCCTATATTTGAAGACCATCTTGAGCCATATTGCTGTATCCAATGAAACTGAAAATGATTTTGCTCATAATTATCAACCTGATTGTCATAAAAACTTAAAAACTTTCCGTTATCATCATATATTATACCCGCAGGGTTATAACGTCTATTTGTTTTTAGTTTTTCTGCATCTATTCCATACCAAGATTGATATGTGATTTCTTTACCTCCAAAAAGAAGCGCTTTAATAAGTGTATTCTCATCTTGAAATATCCCTTGAAAAAAATAAGATTTTAAATTAGATGACGCTCTATCAATATACCCTTCAGAGGTTATGGCTGCTACCCTTCCCGAAAACTCAAAATGGTCTAACATTCCTGTTGAAAATTTAATCGTGTTTTTAAACGTATTGAAACTCCCAAGGCTACTTGCTATTTCGGCAAAAGGGTTTGGTGATACCCCGTCGGTTTGTAAATTTAAACTTGCTCCAAAAGCCCCAGCACCATTAGTAGAAGTACCTACTCCGCGTTGTAACTGTATGCTCTCAACCGAAGATGTAAAATCGGGTAAATTTACCCAAAATGTTCCTTGAGATTCTGCATCGTTATAGGGTATGCCGTTAATTGTAACATTTACTCTAGTCGCATCGCTCCCTCGAACCCGAATACCTGTATAACCAATCCCAGCACCTGCGTCGCTCGTAGTAACTACAGCTGGCAAAAAATTTAATAATATCGGTAAGTCTTGTCCTAGGTTACGCTCTTTTAAATCTTCTGCCTCCACTTCGGAAAACGTAAGAGGTTGATTTTCATTTACGCGCAAAGCTGTTAAACGAACTTCTTCAAGGCTAATTAAAGGAGACACTAAGGAGTCTGAAACATGTTCTTGCTGTGCAAAAAGAATCGCCGAGCCAGCCAACCAAACATAAAAAATATATCTCTTCATTTTTTAAACTTTTAAAAATAAAGGGGTATTATTCTTTGTTAGTTATTAAATCTATTTCCCTTAACAGCATTATCTGTTCAGGTTCATAGGGTATAATCTCAGCTCGTTTTTTTAGAGCACCCCTTTTTTGAGAAGCCACAAAATTACTTCATATTTTTATTCAAACCAATTATTAATCGGTTTTATGAAAATAAAACCATGTTGACTACAAATTGTTTAGCTAATTATCAATGCGTATAAGTAATGGTAATAGACAGTAGCCAAACCAACGACTTGCCCAATCATATTACTTATAACAACCTACGTCTTAAAAAAACATAAGTCAAGCTACTAGGGGAGGTTTTGCTTGCAATGGTATTGCAATAAGAATGTTTGTCGAATGATTACCTTATTTACTATACCTAACTATATAGCTTATTTATGTTTTATTTGATAGTTTTAAAGCGAAGACGTATTGGAAATTATGAAATACAAATTATAAAACAATGGTGAAATAAATAGATTTAAATTTATTAATTAAATTGATTTAAAATTATTAAAAAACTGGATTATTAAAAAATGGAGAAAAAATAGGTTATTAAAAAATAAAGAAAAAATAGGTTGTGTTAATATTTTTAATATATTTGTGAAATAAATTTTATAAAAATGAATATTGTTTTTTTTAAACCGAAGAAAGAAAACGAAAGTATTAAAGTTACAATTCAAAAAACTGGCAAACTAGGGTTTTCTAAAGGAGCGTCTAAATTACTAGATTTAGAAAATAATAAATATTGTAAAATAGGGAGGCTAGATAAAGACATAGGAAACGATATATTATATATGGGAGTGTCTAAAGGAGAAGATGAACATGCTTACAAAATAAGCAAAGCTGGAAATTATTATTATATAAAAGCTAGATTACTGCTTGAAGAATTGGGAATTGACTATAAAAACAAGAGCTTAACAGTTATATATGACATAAGCGAAGAAAAAATTGAAAACCTAATTTATTTCAAACTAATAAAAAGAGTAATCGAAAAAACAAAAGCCAAACAGGTATAAAGAAGGTCTGTTTGACTCTTGTGTGTTAACTATAAAAATATAGTATTTATACGCAAAACGAAAATACAATTTTTATAGTTAATACCCAAGTTATAAGTCTTCTAAGTTTAATTTATTTATTTTTAATATGAATAATACAGGCGAAAAATGCCCACAAAGTGGAGTTTACAGATGTTCTAAACATTCTGCAAACGAAATACCTCTTTCTAAAGGAGAAACTTTCCCTCCTTGCAGTTGGGGTGGTGGACATGGAACAAATTGGGTGTTAGTAAGAAAAGCTTAACATCCTAAAACAACAAGTGTTGGTGAACAATAGTAGCCAACACTTTTTTTAAAGAATTATTAATTTGGAGAATCCTCACAACTCATGGTGTTTTTACAAAAAAAATCTTGTTTTAAACCTTTTTGAAATATCAAAATAACGACACATTAAACCCAATCTATATTAATATAGATTGGGTTTTTTATTTGTCTTTTATAATATAGGTTTATTCAAAGCCCCTACTAAATTTTTATTCTTTTGCTGATACTTGCAATTGCTTGTTTTTTTCGAGTGTCTCTATCTCCTTCTATAAACACATAAGGTAAATTAAGTGTCTCTAGTGTATCTCTAAAATAATTGAGCATTTCTTGTCGTTTGTTGGGGCGGTCACGCAAATCATCCGCCTGCCACGGAACATCTACCCCAGTGAGTAAATAAAGGTCATAATGAACATGATTTATCATTTTCTCTATACGCTTGTCACAATAACCATCAAAATGAGTTTCAGACCAAATCTTAGTTACTACAATATTAGTATCACAAAAAAGAATTCGGTTAGCGTTCTTCAATTGTTCGTTTTCTAATTTCATTTGCCCTTGAGCAATAATAATTAAATCTTCGAGGGTACATATTTGCTTGTGCTTATCCCACTTTTGCTGTAAAAAATCGCGTGCAAACTCAGGAACCCATACCGTATTATAATGCGCGACGAGGTCTTTACATAAGGTCGTTTTTCCTGTGCTTTCTGGACCAAACAGAACTACTCGTTTCAATACGCTATCTTCTTGATGGAATATTTTTCCTGCCTCCACTAAAATGCTTTATATAATGCTACTTAAATTATTTTACCCTCATAAAGAGCATACTCTTTTCAAAAATCTGGTTTATACTTGCTCCTATCTCCTTTAATAATTTTTAGATTAACTACTGCAGCGTCAAGCCTGCCAAAAGAATCTTCAATTGCAGTTGTTAAAAAAGACATTAGAGGTTGTAGAGGTCCATATATTTGAGTGCTCATTGGATTCTCTAACAACGTAAACTCAGAAGTTCTTAATGTTTTTATAAATTTTTTAATGGGTTCTTTATACTCACTTTGAAGAGGTAAAAGCGTAATTTCAATAGAAACATTCATACTGCTATTTTTTTTTAGCCAAACAAAGCTGACCGTCATTTAACGAAGTGTAATATAAATAAAAAGAATATATATTCCCCAAATGATTAACTGTAGCACTCCCTTGGGTGTCGTCTAAAGAAAAAGGGCTTACCTTAATTTGCTTTGAAAAAGAAATGCCAGGAGTGTTAATCGCTTTATAAATAGCCTCCTTTGCTGTCCAAAGGCGGGTTAAAAATTCTGTTTTTTGGCTACTGTTTTGAATAAATTTTTCGTCGTCGTGCACAAATTTAGATGTGATTTTAGAAATATTAAAACGGTACATTTCTACATCAACCCCAACTTTTTCAGAAGAGACCACTGCCGCCGCATAGTTAAACGTATGAGATATAGAACAGTTCTTTTTAAGACCCAAATATGGCATTCCGTTTTGATTAAATTGAAGTGCGTTTAAATTAACTCCGAGAGCTACCAAGCTTGCTCGACTGCTTAAGAACCCTAGCCGATGGGTTCTCTTTTTTTTCATTTCAAACTTTTGCTTTTCTAAAATTGGAAGGTCGATACGTTGTATTAAATCGTTTTCTCTTTCTTCAATTTTCCAAAGTGCTAAACGTGTATCTAAACCGAAATGTAGTTCCTTGATTATAGGCATTCTTTATTTTCAATATTATTTAGAAAATCCTTAATTTTGTGCGAATTACTTATAACAGTAAATATAAAAACTATGGAACAAAAAACATCATATCTCCCTTACAAGGTAAAAGATATATCTTTAGCTGACTGGGGACGCAAAGAAATTCAACTTGCAGAAGCTGAAATGCCTGGATTAATGGCTCTAAGAAAAGAATATGCCGGAAAACAGCCTTTAGCCGGAGCACGTATTGCAGGCTGTTTACACATGACTATTCAAACAGCTGTGCTAATTGAAACTTTAGTCGCTCTTGGTGCTGATGTAACTTGGAGTTCTTGTAATATTTTTTCAACCCAAGATCATGCTGCTGCGGCTATCGCTGCTGCTGGCATTCCTGTATATGCATGGAAAGGTCTAAGTGAAGAAGAATTTGACTGGTGTATTGAGCAAACTTTATTTTTTGGAGAAGAGCAAAAGCCTTTGAATATGATTCTTGACGACGGTGGAGATTTAACTAACCTTGTTTTAGACCATTACCCAGAGTTGGTTGAGGGTATAAAAGGTCTGTCTGAAGAAACAACTACAGGAGTTCATCGCTTATATGATCGTATGAAAAATGGAACACTTACGCTTCCTGCAATCAATGTGAATGACTCTGTAACAAAATCGAAATTCGACAATAAATATGGCTGTAAAGAAAGCGCTGTTGACGCTATCCGTAGAGCTACTGATGTTATGCTCGCTGGTAAAAGAGTTGTTGTTGCTGGCTATGGCGATGTAGGAAAAGGTACAGCAGCTTCTTTTAGAGGAGCAGGATCGATAGTAACAGTTACAGAAATTGATCCAATATGTGCACTCCAAGCTGCAATGGATGGGTTTGAAGTAAAAAAACTACAATCTGTAATTGCTAATGCGGATATCGTTATTACTACAACGGGTAATAAAGATATTATAGTGTCAGAGTCTTTTCTTAAAATGAAAGACAAAGCCATTGTTTGTAATATTGGTCATTTTGATAATGAAATTGATATGGCATGGTTAAATAATACTTATGGCGCTTCTAAAGTAGAAATTAAACCGCAAGTAGATAAATATACTCTTGAAGGAGGAAAAGAAATTATTGTATTAGCAGAAGGTAGGCTAGTTAATTTAGGATGTGCTACGGGTCACCCTAGTTTTGTTATGAGTAATTCCTTTACAAATCAAACTCTTGCTCAATTAGAGCTTTGGAACAATACGGCACAATACGAAAATAAAGTGTATATGCTTCCTAAGCATTTAGATGAGAAAGTTGCCGCATTACACCTTTTACACCTAGGGGTTGAATTAGAAACGCTTTCGCAAGATCAAGCTAAATATATTGGAGTAACAGTAGAAGGGCCTTATAAACCTGAGTATTATAGATACTAAACGAACTCTATTGAAAATAAAAAATCCCGCTAAATAGCGGGATTTTTTATTTTGTTATAAATGCTTTTTTATGCTTCAAAAGGAACAATAGAAACATATGATTTATTATTTCTCTTTTTAGTAAACTGTACTAAGCCATCTATCTTAGCGTGTAACGTATGATCTTTACCTAAGTATACATTTTCACCTGGATTATGTGCTGTCCCTCTTTGGCGAATAATAATATTCCCTGCTTTAGCTGCTTGTCCTCCAAAGATTTTTACTCCAAGTCGTTTCGATTCCGATTCTCTACCGTTTTTCGAGCTTCCTACTCCTTTTTTATGAGCCATAACTTTATATGTTTAAAATTTTATTTAGTGTCTAATGCTGCAATTAAATCTGCTTTTTTCATAGCAGAAATACCTGTAATCCCTTTAGCTTTAGCCAGTTCTTTTAATTCAGCTACTGTTTTACCAGTCAAGTCAACTTTTTCAGAGGCTACAGCCTTTTTAGGTGCCTCCTTCTTTTGAGTTTTTGTTTTAACTACCTCTTTTTTAGAATCTTCTGCTTTTTGAGACTGTGCTTTGTTAGAGCCTCCCTTTTCTGAAATATTTTGAACTAAAATTTCGGTTAAAGACTGTCGGTGTCCATTTTTAACTCTATAGCCTTTTCTTCTTTTTTTCTTAAAAACAATTACTTTATCGTCTTTAAAGTGCTTTAATACTTTTGCCTCAACAGAAGCTCCAGTAATAGCTGGAGCGCCAATAGTTACTTTAGTACCATCATCTAAAAGATAAACTTTGTCAAAAGAAATTTTACTTCCTTCTTCTTCTTGTAAACGATGTACATAAACTTTTTGGTCTTTCGCAACTTTAAATTGCTGCCCTGCTATCTCTACGATTGCATACATGTTATTATACTTTTTTTGGACTGCAAATTTACTGTTTTATTATTGATAACCAAACTTGAAGCAAAAATTTATGCTATGGAAGCTAAAGAGTATATACGTTTTATATTTTTTAATTTGTTTTTCCTTTATACTTCCCATTTGGCAATACCGTTGGAAGTTTATAAATAGGATTAGTTAACAATTGATGAACTGCTTGGTCTTTCCCTTTCACTAATTCTGGGGTATTAAGTTTCCATTCACCTGCAATCTCTGATGCTCTTTTGGCTTGAGCTCCTAAAATAGATGTTAAAGACCAGTACATATATTCTGAAACTTGGCATTTATATTCGCACGTTTTATCATTATCAGTGTACCAGGCTTGTGATGGATATGTTGTAGGAATAGTTGTAAATTGACCTCCTCGGGCTATATCCATAGCATTTGCTATTTCAGAACCCACCACTTCTCCAAAAACTTTGGGGTAAAGATAATTATGTCCCTGTGATGTAATTAAATGTAGTACTTCTTCCAATGCAGCATCGAAATCTCCTGTACGCCCATTAGTATGCCATTCTGGATTAGTTTCTGCATTTCCTAAATTTTGCACATTTAACCCAATTGAAAGAGGCATTTGAAGGCTTTTAGCATCTGTCTCTTTAGCCCATAATAACATATAAGCTTTTCTTTCAATCAATTTATCAACTAATGGTATGTTGTCTGGAGTTCCATCTTCGTCATTATCAAGATATTGTGCTAAGACACTTGCCACATGTTCTATATTTATATCGGAGAATGTAGTGCTAGCATAAAGCGGAATATTAAATACAAGTGCTTTTTTAGTAAATACACCTAACCCCATAACATCATTAGGGTAAGGTTTAAGTATGGTCTTATATGTCCCTGATGTAGGAGATGTAGGGGTTGTAGGAGATGTAGGGGTTGTAGGAGTTGTAGGAGTCGAAACACTACTTGTCTTTTCAAATAAAGCGGATATATTTAAATTTCTATTAACGGTTATTTTAATAGGTCCTTTTAATCCTTCGTTTATAACTTGTGCCGTAGAGCTATTTGTCCCCGTAAAATCACCTTCCCAGCCTTTAAAAGTATAATCGCCTGATGGAAGAGCAGCAATAACAACTGTAGAGCCTTCTATTATTGATATAGATTGTGATAGTTGTAAAAAAATACCTGTCCCTGTAGTAAATATTAAATCACCTCCTCCTTCGTTTAGTAAAATAAGTGTCCCTGTTTCTCGCGATATAGCGATGCTACCTGCATTAGCAGGAGATACTGTGCTTGTAATTGTAAATCTTTCTCCTGTTATTGTTGCTGTTTCGGAAGGCTCATTTTTTTCAAATAAAGCCGTTATAGTAGTGTTTTTATTAACCGTTATAGTCGATGGATTATTTGTTCCTGTTAAATCGCCTGCCCAACTTGTAAAACTATAGTCAGAAGAAGCGCTAGCAGTAAGCGTAAGCGAAGAACCCTCTTCAACATTTCCAGAATTACCCGAACCATCAAATGCCCCTGAATTAACCTTAAATGAAGTAGATCCACCTGTTGTCGGAGAAGATGTTATTGAAAATGAATATTTCTGTTTAGCTACAGGCGCAGGAGTTGTAGGGGTTGTCGGTGTTGTTAGGCTATCATCTTTATTAGAGCAGCTTATTATAACAAAACTGCATATAGTAATGCCAAAAAATATTAAACCTCTCATAATTAAAATTTTATGTTTATCTAAATGTATAATTTTTTAATTATACATCCAATAATTCATAAGACGAATTCATTGACTTATACTCTGGGACAATTTTTTTCATTTGTTGTACCAAAGCTTCATTAGAGTTTTCTTCTAAAGCGTCTGCTATTAATTGTTCAATCTGCTGTAGCTTGTCCGTGCTAAAAGATTCCCTATTAGCTATATAAATTAATTCATTATGCGAAACTTTTAAATTCTCTTTATCCGTAAGTAACTCTTCGTATAACTTTTCTCCAGGTCTTAATCCTGAATACTCAATTTTAATATCTTGATTTTCTACTAAACCCGAAAGACGAATCATACTAATTGCAAGGTCTTTAATTTTTACAGGTTCACCCATGTCAAAAACATAAATTTCTCCACCAACTCCTGCTGCACCAGCCTCGAGTACTAATTGACATGCCTCAGTAATGGTCATAAAAAATCTTGTTATCTCCGGATGAGTTACAGTAACAGGACCTCCTTTTAAAATCTGCTCTTTAAAGATGGGAACAACCGAACCGTTAGAGCCCAACACGTTACCAAAACGTGTCGTTATTAATTGTGTTTTAGTGTTTTCAGATTGATGTGCAACATATATTTCTGCAATCCGCTTAGAAGCTCCCATTACATTAGAAGGATTAACCGCTTTATCGGTAGAAATCATTACAAAATGTGATGCATTATATTTTATAGCAAGATCAACAACGTTTTTAGTCCCCATAACATTATTTAAAATCGCAGCCGATGGAATAGCTTCTGTCATAAAAACATGCTTATATGCTGCGGCATGAAATACTATTTCAATAGTATTACTTTTAAAACATTGCTCTATTGAAGTAAAATCTGATACTGAACGTAATAAAAACTTAAATTTAGTTATATGCTCTCCTTTAATAAGTTCATTTTTTAATTCAAATAGAGGCGTTTCGGCTTGATCTAATAAAATAATTCTATACGGTTTAAATTTTAATAGTTGTCTAACAATTTCGCTCCCTATTGAACCCGCCGCTCCTGTTACTAAAATTGTTTTATTTTCATATTGCAATGCGTTCTTTTGTATATCTATTTCAATTGTGTCGCGCCGTAAAAGGTCTTCAATTTTTATTGGTTTTAAATTTCCTATAACCTCTTGATTATTTGTTAGTTTATCAATTGCAGGAACTGTAAAAATTTTTACGTCTTGCATTTTAAAATATTCGAAAACTTCATTCTTCCTTTTTTGGGATATTTTATCTGTTGTGATGATTACTTGATCTACTTTACGTTTTTCAAGTGTCTTTTTAAATTCTTCGTTTAGTCGGAATACAGAAATACCCTCTATACTTCTCCCTACTTTAGCTTTGTCATCATCAACAAAAGCAATTACATTAACCGAATTACTATCATCAAGCGCACGTTTAGTCATAAGACCATTGACCCCCGCTCCAAATAAAACAATTGTTTTTAACTTTTCTTCTTTTGAAACTCGAGCATATAATAATCTTATAATAAGACGATAAAGAGATAAAAATGAAAGGCTAAAATAAAAAAGTAATAAAAGATAGTTGTAATGTGCTCGAGTATCGGCTTTAACATAAACCGCATATAAAATAATAGTGAAAACAAGACCTATTGCTATTTTTCCAATATCAATAAAAGTTGTAAAACGCAAAAGCATTCTATACACTTTAAATAAAGTAAGGCATATCAACGTAATTATGATAAACACTATTTTATCTTGGAGAGAACGAATAACAATATTTGAGCTATTTAAAAAAAGTAAAACCTCTATTGCTATAAATACAGATATCGTATCTAATATATAGGCATATTTTTTAGAATAATGATCTTTAAATATTTTTTCAAACATATAAATGCTTTTATATTCTATTGTCTAAATAATTTTGAATGCTCAATTTAATTCTTTCTTTTTCAGGGTCAGATAAATTACTCCCCGAAGGCAAGCATAGTCCTTTCTGAAAAAGTTTTTCTGAAACGTTTCCTCCAAAATAGGATTGCTTTTTATATAAAGGTTGTAAGTGCATAGGCTTCCATAAAGGGCGACTTTCTATATTATCTCTTTCTAAATGAATTCTCAAAGATTCTGAAGTATATCTCCCATTTTTATTTTCATCTATTAAAATACAACTCAACCATCGGTTAGAGTAAAATCCTTCTGGTTCTTTTAGCATTGTTATTTCTTCATGTTTTTTAAATAAATTTATATAAAAATTATGATTGCTTCTCCGTAAAATAATATGTTCATTTAATACTTTTAGTTGACCTACTCCAATAGCAGCGGCAATATTAGACATACGATAATTATATCCTATGGTTGTGTGTTGATAATGTGGTGTATCATCTTTAGCTTGAGTAGCTAAAAATTTTGCTTTTTTTATTGCTGCCTCATCGTTTGACAAAAGAGCTCCGCCTCCTGAGGTTGTTATAATTTTATTCCCATTGAAACTTAAAATACCGAAAGACCCAAAAGAACCGCAAGCTTGCCCATCAATATTAGAGCCTAATGCTTCAGCTGCATCCTCAATTATTTGTACTTCATATCGCTTAGAAATTTCATGAATCTCATGCATTTTTGCGGGCATCCCATATAAATGTACAACTATTATCGCTTTTGGTTTTTTTCCAATTTTTATATAATGCTTAATTGCAGTTTCCAATGCTTCAGGACACATATTCCATGTATCTTCCTCTGAATCTATAAAAACGGGTATAGCTTGTTGATATAAAATAGGATTTGAAGAACCAATAAAAGTAAATGACTGGCAAAGCACTATATCATCTTTCTCTATTTTTAACAACCGTAATGCCAGATGAATAGCAGCAGTTCCCGATTGAACAACAGCCGTATGATTTATTCCTATATATTGAGAAAGTTCTTTTTCAAATTGATTTACAAAAGGTCCTACAGGAGAAATCCAATTTGAGGCAAATGCCTCTTGAACATTTAAAAGCTCTTCTGTTCCCATATGGGGAGGTGATAACCATATTTTAGATTCTTTCATTGACGTTTAATTATTCTCCCTGGGTTTCCAACTACAGTTGTATTATCCGGAATATTTGATAAAATAACACTTCCTGCTCCAATTATTACATTTGAACCTATCTTAATTTTTGGTATAATCGTGGTTCCTGCTCCTATAAAAGTTCCTTTACCAACTTCCACACCACCACACAAAGTAACTCCTGGTGCTACATGAACAAAATTATCTATAAAACAATCGTGATCAATACTGCTTGACGTATTTATTATACAATGCCTACCTATTGATGTACCTCTCATAATCACTGCTAAGTGCATAATTACTGTCCCTTTACCGATATTTGTTAAACTATCTACTTGACTGCTTGGATGTATTGCTAATCCAAAATCATGTGTAACCGATTTCTCTAAGTTTTCTCTTATTTTATTGTCTCCAATAGTAATTATTAACTTATGATTAGGGAATTTAGAAGAATCATAATCTCCTAGTATAGGTAGTTTTTTGTTAAGATTCTTTTTTGAAATATCTGAATCAAAAATTCCATCCATAGGCATCTTTTGGGCTTCAAGGATACTTGAAATAACTCGAGCATGACCACCTGCTCCAAAAAGAATATATTTAGTTGTTCCCATTAAACTTCTCCATAGTTATATTATTAGTAGAATTTATTTGCTTAGCTCCAAAAACTTTTCCTATTGTTTTAAAAATAATTTTAATGTCTGTTCTAAAATTTTGGTGTTCCACATACCAAATATCAAATTCAAATTTTTCTTTCCAACTAATTGCATTACGTCCATTAACTTGTGCCCAGCCTGTAATCCCAGGTTTTACAGAATGTCGTTTCTTTTGGTTTTGATTATATAAAGGTAAGTATTCTATTAATAAAGGACGAGGTCCTACAAAACTCATGTCTCCTTTTATGACATTAAATATTTGTGGAAGTTCGTCAATTGAAAATTTACGTATCCACCGACCTACAGATGTAATTCTTTTACTATCGCTAAGTAAATTCCCTTGACTGTCTAAATCATCTGTCATTGTCTTGAGTTTATATATATTAAATAGTCGTTCTCTTAACCCAGGTCTTTTCTGAACAAATAACGGAAACTGTTTAAGTTCTATTGCTAATACAATAATGCATATAATTAAAATAGGAGCAAAAACTAAAAGCAAAAGAAAAGCAAAAGAAAAATCTAAAAAATATTTTAACGTCTTGTAATACAAGTGTATTTTTTTTGTAAAGATAATATTTTGACAATTATTAACCACTATATAAAAATTTACCTTACTGATAAAAATAGTTTGAGCTTTTACTATCTTGTTGCCAATAATTTTAAATGGAAAAGAAGCTAAAAATAGGTGTTACTGGAGCATCAGGTTTTATAGGTAAACTCCTAGTGAATAAACTTATTGCATCGGATTATAACGTTTATGTTTTAACTAGAGACCCTTCCAAAATAAATCCTTCTTCGAAACTTCATATTATAAAAGGAGACCTTATAAACTTTGATAAAGCAATAGCAATACAAAATTTTATAAATAATATTGATGTACTTTATCACATAGCAGGCGAGCTTAAAAATGAACAAACAATGCAGCGTATCAATGTAGATGCTACTTCGTTTTTAGCTAAAATGTGTGCTCAAAATAATATACATCTAGTTTTTCTTTCTAGTATTGGGATTTTTGATTTCCAAAATGACATTAATATTACTGAAAAGAGCATACCAAACCCTCGGAATAATTACGAGATTTCAAAGTTTAATGCTGAAAATAATATTAAGCGTATCAAGAACTTAAATTATACAATAATTCGTCCTTCAATTGTTCTTGGTTTAGGAATGAAGAGTTCTATTATCAAATTATTAAGCCGTTTAAACTCTTTACCTTTTAAAATTGCTTTTAAAAAAGATATTATTGCTAATTTCATTTTAATCGAAGATTTATTAAAATTATTAATCGTAGTTAAAAATAATAATGCTTGCTTTAAACAAGAGTTTAACTTTTCTAATGATATTCCTTTGATTTCTTTTATAAATCTTTTAAATAGTAAAACGAAGAGAATTATAATTCCTTCTAGCTTATTTCTTTTAGGATTACGTTTACTTTTTAAAATAAGGTTATTGCCTATTTCAAAAGAAGGTGTCCTCTTTTTTAACAATCGTACTCAAATAGATATACAAAAAGTAAAAACAAAGCTTAAAATTAAACCTGAAAATGATTATTCCAAGTTTTTAAAAAAATATTTAGGTGAATAGTGTGAAAAAAAAAATATGCTTTATTGTTTCAAGTCCAGAAACAGCAAAAGCTTTTCTTAAATACCCTATTAAGGCATTAGCTAAAAACTATACTATTTATTTAGTAGCTAATGCTTCGGGTAATATTCTACTAGACTTAGAGCTTCCTTTAATAAAAGTTCATTCTATTCGTATTGAAAGAAATATCCGTCCATACCATGATTTGAAAGCTCTTTGGAGGTTGATTTTATTTTTTAAAAACAATCGTTTTGATTTTATTCATAGCGTTTCTCCTAAGGCGGGTTTATTAGCAATGTGTTCAGGCTATTTTACAAGGACTCCTATTCGAATCCATACTTTTACAGGGCAAGTTTGGTATACCAAAAAGGGTGTTTTTAGATTTTTACTTAAAACTATTGACCGTTTAATTGTTCGTTTTTCTACAAATATTTTAGTAGATGGGGAATCACAAAAAGAATTTTTAATAGAGCAAAATATAATCAAAAACCATCGGGCTAATGTTTTGGGAAAAGGATCTATTTGTGGTATAAATACTGATATCTATGCTCCTGATATTCAAAAGCAATTAAATTTTAGAAAAGAACATTCTATTCTTGAAGGCGAGATAGTTCTAATGTTTTTAGGAAGGTTAAATTCAGATAAAGGAGTACCTGACTTACTAATGGCTTTTAAAAAACTTAAAATTCAATTTCCTAATGTAAAACTTTATTTGATTGGTCCTGATGAAGAAAAAATAGAAGCAACATTTATCAAAGAAAATCGCCTTCCAAAAGATGTTTTTTTTAAAGGATATATTTCCAACCCAAAAGAATTACTTCAAGGAGCAGATATTTTTTGCTTACCGAGTTATAGAGAAGGCTTTGGTATGTCTGTTATTGAAGCCTCTGCTTTGGAAAAAGCTGTTATTTGTAGTAACACTTATGGGTTACGCGACACTGTTGTTGAAAATATAACAGGATTAAAACACAACGTAGCCGATATAGATGATCTATTTATAAAATTAAAAGTATTAGTTGAAGACCCTCAAAAAATCAAACAAATGGGTAAAGCGGGACGGATTTATGTAAAAGAAAATTTTGAGCAAACAAAAATTATTGATGCGTGGGAAAAATTTTATCGAAATTTTACTTAATTAAAAATAATGAATAAAAGGAGCGGGCGAGAAAAACTGTTTAATATCATAAACAAACCCTTTCTCTGTCAAATAATCTTTTGGGTTCAATGATTTAAATATATCATGTGATACTGCTAGAATAATAAAATCATAAGAACTGTTTTTATCTAATTCTTCTATCAAATTTAACTCTTTAGGTAACGATTTTTTTTCAATATATGGATCAAATATTGATACTTTAGCTCCTTTTTCAAAAAGTAACTGAGCTAATGCTATTGATTTTGAATTACGTAAATCAGATACATTTTCTTTAAAACTAGCCCCTAAAATAAGTGCTTTTGAAACTTCTATTTGCTTATTTTGCTCCTTTAAAAGATTAATAATACGATCAACAATAAAGCAAGGGACACGTTCATTTACTTCTCGGGCAGATAACAGTAAGTTTGGTGTATACCCTACCAGTTTTGACTTATGAGCAAGATAATAAGGGTCTATTCCTATACAATGACCTCCTACTAGTCCTGGTTTATACATTTGAAAATTCCATTTTGTTGATGCTGCTTTTAATACTTCTTCAGTATCTATGCCCATTTTGCTAAACATCATTGCCAATTCATTGACAAAAGCTATATTTACATCTCTTTGTGTGTTTTCAATAACTTTTGCCGCCTCAGCAACTTTTATAGATGGAGCACAATAAATTTCAGCAGTTATAATTGATGAATATAAAGATTCTATATCTTTCAATATTGCAGGGTCAGACGCTGAAACAATTTTAGGTATACTTTTAAATGTATAATGATTATCACCAACATTAATACGCTCTGGACTATAACCAACATAAAAATCTTTATTTAACTCAAATTGCGAGGTTTCTTCTAATATAGGAATACAAATTTCTTCTGTTGCACCAGGATATACTGTGGATTCATAAACAATAATATCTCCTTTTGAAAGTTGGCTAGCAACCTTTCTTGATGCATTTTCTAAAAAGCTAAAATCGGGTTTGTTTTTAAAATTAACCGGTGTAGGAACAGTGATAATATAAACTGAACAATCATTTAATTCTTCAATATTACCTGTTACTTTAAACGTATTATTAAACGCATCTTCAAGTGTTTCCTTGTTTAGCTGACCTCCTGAGTCAACGTTTTGTGAAATTGATGAAAGACGGTCAGTGTCAATGTCGTAACCAATGACCGAATATTTATCATTAAACGCTATTGCCAGTGGTAAACCAACATATCCTAAACCAATGATTCCTATTTTATGCTGCTTCATTTTAAAATTTTTCTTTTCATCCCTAAAAGGAACCCTTTAAAATAAGCATTCATGAATACTATATTTCTATACCTAATACTCAATAAAATTGCATTAGAAAAAAGTCCTAATAATAAAGCTAGTAAATCGATTCCTAAAAAACTATAATTTCCACTTTTCTTAAATATCATTAAAACCTCTACTACATCTTTCTCTGTTCTTCTAAACAATGATTCTCTATTTTGTAATGCATGATTATGATACAGTCTTGCAGATGGAATTAAAAACATTCCCTTAGGAAATTTTCGGTTAAATCGAACTGAATACTCCTTATCTTCATAAGCATGAAAAAGATTCTTAGTATCAAAAGAAATTTTCTCAAAAACTTCTTTTCGCCAAGAAGATAATCCACCACTCAAAGTATTTAAAGCAAGAGGCTTATAACTCATCTTATTTAAAGAAGATATAACCCGCTGCCTATTATCTTTATATAGTCCTATATGTGTAATTCTGAAAATTAATTGTTTAAATCGACTTTCTGCTGGTGCATTTAATATAACTCCATTTGCTCCTTTAATAGAAGGGTATTCGATAAATGCGTTTTCAATAGCTTCAATATAATTTTCTTCTAAAACAATATCATCATCAAAAAAAGAAATAATATCACATTGATTATAAACTAACGACGCTGCTTTTGCTTGAACTAAACCTTTAATAGATTCATCGTGAATATATGCTAGAGATACTTTAAGTTTATTTGCCATATGAAGTACCTCTGCTTCAATCACATTATTAGGATGACTTTGGTCAATCACAACTAACTGATCAGGTAATCTTGATTGCCCCCATAGAGACGCAAGAAAAGTTCTCAATTCTTCGGGTCTATTCTTGGTAGGAACAATAACAGAGCAGGTCATTACTATTTTTTTTGTTTTAATTGTAAAGCTTCATCTAAGTTTAATGGAGAAAAAAAAGTTTTAATTTGTTTTACTAATTCCTTTTGATTTTCAAATTGTATTTCTGATGACTTTGACAAAATATTTGGAATGTCTTCTGCTTTACTTATATCATCTTTTATTTTTTTGAACTTATAAAGAGGGTCTATCGAAATTTCATTTTTCTGACCATAATAAATAGGAATTAGACCGTATTGAATAGCTTTTATTATGGTTGTAGAGCCTCTGTAAATTGCAAATTTTGCGCGGCTAAAATCAGCTTCAAGCAACTCCTTTGAAATAATTAAATTCTTCCTCGTTTTCTTTAATTGAGGCCTCTTTTTGAATACTTTCTCTAAAGAAAGAATCGGATGGAGTCGAAAAATAAGCTCTAATTTAGGGTAAGAGTCTGCGAGTTGCATTGCTAAGTCAATTAGAGGGAGGCATTCTATTAAATGTCCTTCTGGTAAAAATAAAAAAACGTTTGCTTGCTCTGATTTTATTTTTGTTAGGTCTCTTTCGGTTAAATCAACTCTATTGGTGCCAAACAAGCGTAACTTTTCAGGAGAAAGAAAGTTAGATTTTATTAACTTTTTTTGTGCATCTTCTCCAGAACATAAAACATAATCAGGAAGATAGTTCGCTCCATAATTTCCTTTAATTGCATGTTGTTTCTTAAATATAAGAGCGTGTTGATAACCAATACATTGAATTAATGGATTGGCTTTTCGAGAAAATGAGTACATTAACTTCTCCCAAGGATGTCCTTCGAAAGTTGTAAATAAATAATTTGCTCTAATTTGCTTAATAATTGCTTGGGTTTGATATGCGAAACGAAGATTAGAATGTGAAGCAGAGGATATTGACTCAATCGCTGCTTGATATTTAATTTTCTTTTCAAAATTAGAATGTACCTTTTCTCTTAATAATCGAATCATTTCTTTAATTAATTGAAATCGAATACGAATTTCATTATTAATGGAACTATATTTTGGTAAAACTATTCTCTCTATAGGTTCATTCTTCCAAGCTTTTTGGTAGTAGTTTACACTTCTACTCGAATGGTTTATATAGACCAAAGCTGAGGATTTATATAATTCTTTCCACTTATGAGGAAGATTAAAGAAATAAAAATCTTGTGAATTGTTGAGAGACCCTTCATTCAGCAAATGTGTTACAAAAATAGAATCGACTTTATCCGAAGGAATAATCATTTTCTCATTAAGAATATGTCTTCGATAAAATGCTAATAAAAGTTTTGCGCTACTTATTAAAACATAAATAAACATTTTTTTAACTAGTGTTAGCTTAAAAATAGTTAAACTTTGCTTTTTGAAAAGTGAAGTATATAATTGAAGAAAAATTGGATGTTCACGAATTACATTTAACCATCCATTAGACATTCTAGCAGGTGAAGATGAATTTTTTTTAAGCAATGCGTCACAAACACTACACAATTGATCATATTCTGTTTCGGTAATAGTTTTCATAAATTATCTAAAATTCAAAACAGCATCTAATAATTGTTGTTGCTCTAAATGAGCATCAATATATTGTAAAACTTGATTTACTTCACTTGGTTCATTAATAGACGGTTGGCTTGATTCAAACGGAATTGATTGAAGAGCAAAACCATTTTCAATAATTCGCATTTGTTCTATCTGCTCAAATGTTTCTATAGCTGATGGTTTCATCTGTGTTAGCTGCATTAAAAACTCTTTTTTATATGCAATAACTCCTAAAGCCTTTCGAATATATCCTTTTTGGTTCTTAAACTCACTAACGCTAGGGCTTTTCCTAAAAAAATATAAAATTCTATCTTTATTCATTGCACATTTCACATAAGAATGTCTCATCAATTCTTCTTCAGATTCAATTGGTCCTGTAGCGTTCCATGCTGAAACCCCTTGGCTGTTTTCAATTTTATCAATCATCAAATCTAAATGCCTTGGTAATAAAAGAGGTTCGTCTCCTTGTACCAAAACTACTTCTGTACAGTCTATATTTTGAACAGCTTCTGCTACTCGAGTAGTCCCATTAAGATGCAAATTACTTGTCATAATTACTCTTCCTCCAAAAGACTCAACAACCTTTCTTATTTCTTCATCACATGTTGCTACAAATACTTCTTTTACTTTTTGAGATAATAAAACACGTCTTCTGACATGTTCTACCATAGGAATACCCTTTATATCAAGTAAAATTTTATTAGGGAAACGTGTTGATTTTAACCTTGCAGGGATAATAACTATTTGACTCATATTGGCTTATAAAAAAATTAATGATTTATTAAATTTTAACTGTGCTTTTATTTATAAATAATTTGATCCTACAAGATTTCATAAAGAAGTATAGAAAAATTTGTTTTATCCGAATCAAATTTTAATTGTCTTTTGTTTATTCATCTGCTGTTCTTTCAATTTCTTTAATTAATGTTTTAAACATATTCTCACATGCAACTGAATTAGGATGAGCATCTCTCCAATTTATAGATTCTTTCCTATTCTCAAATAATGGGGTTTGATAAATTTTTAATTTCTTATACTTTCTATCAAAAAATTTAAACAATTTCCATTTTTGGATTTTATCTTTTGAATATTTAAAATTAAAAGGATAGTTAACTAATACCAATACCTTCCCTTTTCTGCTATCTAAATCAGATAAAAATAAACCCATCTCTCTTAATCTATCATCGTCAGGATATAATATCATTTTACTTATATGAGTCTTTGGAGCCGGAGTATGAAATAGATACATAAAAGCTTGATGAAGAATATCTTTCAAAATATAAATAACCTCAGTCTTGCGGATAAATTGAATAATCTTTTGATTAACTGTTTTAGTATTTGTGTTTTGATTAGAATTTTGATTTTCAATTAATTTTGTTTCAATATCATGAATCTTGATTGAGAATATATATGTGTGATTTGGGTGGTCTGGAATTTTAGGCCATATAGAATAATTATCTTGGATAGAAATACCTGGTCCAGCTAAATTAATTAACTCATAATTATTTGCTTTAGTCCATTTTTCAAAATGTCTTATATATCCATAGTCTTCTAAATAGTCGGTATATAGAAAAGAATCTCCTATTAAAATCAATTTTGGGTTAACAGAGTCTCTAAAACTTAAATTAACAATGTGCTCCTCTAGTTTAGTCTCTAAAACTTCTTTAGGATGTATTTTGTTTTCAGGATAAAATTCTACATCATTAAAAAACTTTAACATAAATGCTAATTCAATGCTGAAAAACATGAAACATGAAATTACGAAAAACTTAAAAAGCTTATTTTTCATTAAAACTGAAAATAAATAAAGTTTCGCGGGCTTGCTGAAAAATGAACCCAAATAAATATAATCATGAATAAAATTGCCATTTGTTTTTGGGAAAATGAAAAATTATAAAACAATTCTTGAGGTTTTTTTCTAAAACAAAAATCGAAAAACAATAATATAATAATATAAAATATCCCTTTGATAGGCACTATAGGGATAGTGAAATTAGAAAACATAGTAGCTAAATATTGAAATGAATCAAAAATTGTTGGGCTTCTAAAAAAAACCCAAGCAAATGTAACCGCTATAAAGGTAAAAGTTCCACTGATATAATTGTTTTTAAATTTACTGTTTAATGAACTCTTTGTTATATATAGAGTAATTAAATAAATCATAGAATGTGCTAAGCCCCAAAACACAAAAGTCCAATTCGCTCCATGCCAAAGTCCACTAAGCAAAAAGACAATGAAAATATTTCTGATTCTTTTAAATTCAGATTCTTTTGAACCTCCTAATGCTAAATATACATAATCCCTAAACCATGAAGAGAGAGAAATATGCCATTTTCGCCAAAAGTCAGTAATGTTTTTTGCGAAATATGGAAAATTAAAATTAGTCATAAATGAAAATCCAAAAAGTTTTGCAGTTCCAATAGCTATATCCGAATAACCACTAAAATCACAATAAATTTGAAAAGAAAAATAGAGTAGCCCTAACAATAAAGTGCCTCCACTAAAAGAAGAATAATTTTCAAAAATATGATCGGTAAGAGGAGCTAACGAATCCGCTACTACTACTTTTTTAAATAAGCCCCATAAAATTAAATAAAGCCCTTGTATAATCATTTTCTTATCAAATACCCGAACAGAGTTTAATTGAGGCAATAAGTTTTTTGCCCGTTCAATTGGGCCTGCTACAAGTTGAGGGAATAACGAAACAAAAGACGCAAAATTAATGAACTTTTTTGATGGTTGTAATCGCCCATGATATATATCTAATGTATAAGATAGCGTTTGAAAAGTATAAAATGATATCCCTACAGGCAATATTATATTTAACGTTGTTCTTGACTTAACACTATAACCCAAAAACTCTATTGCAGAAACCCAAGATTCAATAAAAAAATTAAAATACTTAAAAACTGCTAACAAACCTAAATTAAAAATAATACTCGCCCCAACCAGTAATTTCCTTAAATTTTGCTTTTTAGTGCTCGAAAGGTTTAATCCTATAAAATAATCTACTAATGTGCTCAAAAAGATTAAAACTAAAAAGCGTGGATCCCACCAAGAATAGAACACATATGAAGCTATTAGAAGTAATATGTTTTGAAAAATTGTTTTTTTAGATCCTAATAACCAATACAAGGTGAAAACAATTATTAAAAACACAAAGTATGTATAAGAATTAAATAACATAATTAAATTAAATTTGACTGTCTTAATACAATTACTTCTACTGTCATTTTAAAAAACATTATATACTTCTGAAGTGTTTTTCAATTTATTATTGGCTCATAAACCTTATTTTCTTTACCAAAAAAACCCATAATTTTCTATAATTAAACCCTTAAATGTTCTTTTTTGAGTAAAAAATATTGTCATAGCATTCTTAATCATTAAGTTTAAGTACCGCCATAAATGCTTGTTGGGGAATTTCTACATTTCCTACTTGGCGCATTTTTTTCTTTCCCTTTTTTTGTTTTTCAAGAAGTTTACGTTTTCGCGAAATATCTCCTCCATAACACTTAGCAGTTACATCCTTTCGTAAGGCTTTAATTGTTTCTCTTGAAATAATTTTCGCCCCAATTGCTGCCTGAATAGGTATGTCAAACTGTTGTCTTGGAATAAGTTGCCGTAATTTCTCGCACATTTTTTTTCCAATATTATATGCGTTATCCGTATGGATTAAAGCCGATAATGCATCTACTTGACTACCATTTAGCAAAATATCTACTTTAACTAATTTTGAAGAACGCATACCAATAGGCGAATAATCGAAAGAGGCGTATCCTTTTGATACTGTTTTTAAACGGTCATAAAAATCGAAAACAATTTCTGCCAAAGGCATATCAAAAGTAAGTTCAACACGTTCTGAGGTTAAATATGTCTGATTTGTAATACTCCCGCGTTTTTCAATACATAACGACATCACATTTCCAACAAAGTCCGCTTTTGTAATAATTGATGCCTTAATATAAGGCTCTTCTACACGGTCAAGAGCTGAGGGATCTGGTAAATCTGAAGGATTGTTAACTGGTAAAATTTCGTCCACATTTTTCTTTACAAAAGCATGGTATGATACGTTAGGCACTGTTGTAATTACAGTCATATTAAATTCTCTCTCTAACCGTTCTTGTATAATCTCTAAATGTAGCATCCCCAAGAACCCACAGCGAAAACCAAATCCAAGTGCGGCAGAACTTTCTGGCTGAAAGACTAACGACGCATCGTTGAGCTGAAGCTTTTCCATAGACCCTCGAAGTTCTTCATAATCTTCCGTGTCAACAGGATAAATTCCTGCAAATACCATAGGCTTTACCTCTTCAAAACCATCAATTGCTATTTGTGTTGGGTTCTCTGGTGTTGTAATTGTATCTCCAACTTTTACCTCTTTGGCTTCTTTAATCCCTGTAATAAGATAGCCTACATCTCCTGCCTTAATTGTTTTTTTTGGTTCTTGTTTAAGTTTAAGCGTTCCTATTTCATCCACATTATAGGAACAATTAGTAGCCACAAATTTTATTTTCTGCCCTTTAGAAATAGATCCGTTCATTACTCTAAAGTACGTTTCGATACCTCTAAACGGGTTGTATACAGAGTCGAAAATAAGTGCTTGCAAAGGAGCATCTGGGCTACCTTTTGGCGCAGGTATTCGGTCGATAATTGCTGTTAAAATATCTTTTACCCCAAAACCTGTCTTTCCAGAAGCTGGAATAACATCTTCTGGGTTGCATCCTAGTAAATCGACAATGTCATCGGTAACCTCTTCTGGGTTTGCCGAAGGAAGGTCTATTTTATTAAGTACAGGAATAATTTCCAAATCATTCTCAAGTGCAAGGTAAAGGTTCGAAATCGTCTGTGCCTGAATACTTTGTGCAGCATCTACAATTAATAACGCACCTTCGCACGCAGCAATAGACCGAGAGACTTCGTATGAAAAATCTACGTGTCCTGGGGTATCAATTAAATTTAGTATATATGTTTCTCCCTGATATGTATATTCCATTTGAATCGCATGAGACTTTATTGTAATTCCTCGTTCGCGTTCCAAATCCATATTATCCAAAAGCTGTTCCTGTTTTTCACGTTCAGTCACTGTCCCTGTACAATCCAATAAACGATCGGCTAATGTACTTTTGCCATGATCGATATGTGCAATAATGCAAAAATTTCTGATGTACTTCATAAAGCCTCTTTACGGATAAGTAGCAAAAATACTTATTTTACAAGACACTATATTCTTGTTTTTATTAAATTTATATAGATATTCTAAATCATTCATAAATATGACGTTATCAATTACACATCAAGAACATTATTCCCGATCAGAACTCTTACTTCGTTCTTTATTTGGGAATATTTATATTCTCTTCCCACATGGGTTTTTACTTTTCTTTGTAGGTCTATGGGGTATTATTTTAATGGTTGTTGCTTTTTTTGCTATTCTTTTCACAAAGAAATACCCCAAAAACATTTTTACTTATCAGGTTAATCTAATGCGTTGGAAACTCCGAGTAAATAATCGCACTCTAAATTTGTCTGACGGTTACCCTGCTTTTGGACTAAGTGCTACTGATGAAGGGTATAGTACTTTTGAGGTGCCTTACCCAGAAAAAATTAACAGAGGTTTGGTTATATTACGGTTCTTTTTTGGGTCAATATATGTAGGTATACCTCATGGTATTATATTACTTATAAGAACTATTATAGGCGTTCTTCTTACTTTTTTATCTTGGTTTACTGTATTATTCACAAAAAAATATCCCGAAGGGTGGCATACTTTTATGGTGGAAACAATAAGGTGGCAATACCGTGTGGCTGTTTATCTGTTTTATATGTCCGATACTTACCCTCCTTTTTCGGGCAAAGATGGTGTTTAAGCTTTATTTATAAATTAAAAAATGAACGGTTTGTTAAACTCTTCTTTTTCTCTTTCTTTAATCGTGTTTCTTTTTTTTGGAAATATTACTAGTTCTTTTTCTCAAACATCCCTTTTTAGTTTTGAAAAATATACCAGTCCTAGTGGTGATACTCTAAATTATAGACAACTTATTTCTGATTATGACTCTACAAGTAAATATCCATTAGTAATATTTTTACATGGTTCGGGGGAACGAGGTAATGACAATGAGGCTCAATTAAAATGGGGCGTAATGAACTTTGCTTCAGATAGAAATATGAAAACACATCGCCCTATTGTCATTGCCCCTCAATGCCCTAAAAATATGAGTTGGGGGAATTTTTCTTATAATGATATGTCCCTTAAACCTACCCCTAGTAAACCTATGGAACTTTTAATAGAGCTTATTAATAAAGCTATAAAAGAGCTACCCGTAGATACCAATAGAATATATATAACAGGGCTTTCTATGGGAGGGTTTGGTACATTTGATGCCGTTTCGCGACATCCAAATTTATTTGCTGCTGCTGTTCCTGTTTGCGGTGGTGGAGATACCTCAAAAGCATCTACAATTTCTCATATTCCTTTTTGGGTTTTTCATGGCGCTCTAGATAGTACTGTAAACACATCTCTTTCACAAAATATGGTTAACGCTTTAACTAATGCTGGGGCTAACCCTGGGTTTACTCAGTATCCTGAAGCGGGTCATTTTTCGTGGATTGCGGCTTATAGTGACGATATGATGATAGACTGGTTATTTAGACAACATAAATAAATTTTCTGATGAAAACACGAGTATCTCTTTTATTCGGTATTGTTTTTTTTACCATATCCTGCGATTTCGAAAAAGATTCGTCACAAAAACCAAGCTTAAAAACAGAAGCTATTAAAGGAACTTCTGCGTATTTAAATTCACCTTATATAACTGCAGGAAATAGAGTTTATTCTATAGGTAGTCAAAACGGAGGATTCCCAGAAATAGGATGGCATATTAAAAATGAAATGGGAGGTATTTGGAACCACCCTATTAAATTAATGGATGGGTTTGATGCTATAATAGGTGTTGAAAACCAATCTTTCCCTCTTAACAATGCTACCGAGTTTATTAATTATCCTTTTAGCAATAAACATAAATTTTCATTAAAAGAATTTCCTCTAGAAGTTGTTAGAACACAATTTGTTCCTGACGATACCGAAGGGATGATTATTACTTATGAAATTATCAACCTAACAGAATTAACAGTTGATACTAAATTCGAGTTTTTAGGAAATATAGATTTAAGACCTACATGGTTAGGAGAACAATCTAATATGATTGACTCGCAAGATATTTTAGAATTTGATAATATTAATCAAGGGTGGATTGGTAAAGACTCTAAAAACAACTGGTTTTGTATGCTCGGAAGCAATGAAAAGCCCGGTGCTGTTGGTGAACGAACGTTTTCTTATAACGGTTTGGGTAAAACAGCTGTGCTTATTTATAATTTAAACTTAAAACCAAAAGAACATAAAAAAATAAAATTTTATATCGCAGGTTCATATAAAAGTAAAGACGCATTAAAAAAGACTTATCTCTCGTTAACACAAAATGAAGATAATATGTTGTTGTCGAAAAAAAGTCGATACAACGCATTAAAAGAACAAAGCAAACTCACTACCCCTGACGAAGATTTTAATAACACATATAAATGGATAAAATATAATTCCGATTGGTTTGTGCGATCGGTTCCCGAAATAGGTACAGGTATTGCTGCTGGATATCCCGATTACCCTTGGTGGTTTGGGTGCGATAGCGAATATGCGCTACTAGGTTATCTTGCGACAGGACAATTTGACGTTGCAAAAAAAACAATTAAACTTTTAAGCGATTTTTCTCAAAAAACAAACGACAACGGAAGAATAATTCATGAAGTTTCTACAAATGGGGTTGTTTACAATAAAGGAAACATTAATGAAACACCACAGTTTGCTAGCCTTGTTTGGAATACCTATTTATGGACAGGAGATAGTGACCTATTAACCGAATATTTTGACTTAATAAATAAAGGATTGCATTGGCTACTCAATGAAAAAGATACTGACAACAATCTTTTCCCTGAAGGTTCTGGAATGATGGAAATCCATGGGCTTGAAAGCGAAATGATAGACGTAGCGTCTTATACTCAAAAAGGTTTTGAAGACACTTCTAAAATTGCCAAAATATTAAACCACGATTCTTTATCTACTAAATACGCCTCGATAGCAAAACAGCTAAAAAATAAGATTAACACTGTTTTTTGGTCTGAAAAATTTAATTCTTATGCTGATTTTATTGGCACCGATAAAGAAACTCTTAAACTTATAGAAGATGCTATTATCCGTGCCGATACGCTAAACAAACCATGGGCAGTAGAAGAGCTTAAGGCAACTAAAGATTATCTTATTAAAAATCCTAGTAATGAAGCGCGCCCTTGGGTACTTCATCATAATTGGGTGGTAAACACGCCTTTAGAAATGAATATTGCAGACCCTTCTAAAGCGCAATTAGCATTAAAAACAGGACGGCAATTTGTTAATCCTTTTGGGGTTTTTGTAACTGGAATAGACCGCGATGAGTCTGCAGAAAAAGAAGACGGATCATTTAAAGGGAGTAAGCAATTTTCATATACAGGTGCCGTAATGACATTACCCACGGGAGTATCTGCAATAGCAGAGAACAATTATGGAAATCCTGACCAAGCTCTTGACTATCTAAAAAGAATGGGTAAGAGTTTTAGTTTTGCACTCCCTGGTAGTATTTATGAAGTTTCTCCCGACTACGGGATGTTTGCACAGGCGTGGAATATTTATAGCTATGCTGTGCCTGTAGTACAACAGTTTTTTGGAATAACTCCAAACGCTGCTGAAAAAAAAGTTGTTATAAAACCATTAATGCCAACTTCTTGGGAAAAAGCATCGCTAGAAAACGTAAAAATAGGTTCAAACTCTATTTCTATTTTTTATAAACAAGATGATGAAGATTTAACGATTGATGTTAGTTCTAAAAAAGCAAACTGGAATATTACCGTACTACCTCCCAAAGGCTATAAAAAAACAAAAACGATTGCCAATGGTAATGATATAATATATCATTTTGAAAAAAAATAATTTTACCTTAGAACCATCCCAATATGTGGTATACCATCTTCTAAGTAAGCCTCTCCTGTTGCAGTAAACCCTATTTCGTTATAAAATTTTTGTAAATGCTCTTGAGCTGAAATTTTAATCGGTACACCCTTATAGTTTTCTTTAATAAACCGAATTGAATGCTCTACTATTAATTTCCCAATCTTTTTGTTCCTATGGTTTGGAGCAACTACTATTCTTCCTATAGAAGCATATTCAGAATAACTATTCCCTTTATCAAAAACACGGGCATATGCTACTATTTCTTTTTCTTGAAAACCAATAATATGTATTGCCTTTGGGTCTTTACCATCTATATCTTGGTATATACATTTTTGTTCTACAACAAAGACTTCAGAACGTAAAGCGTATAAATCATGTAATTCTTGAGGACTTAGTTCTTCAAAATTTTTACTTAAAAAATAAAGCATTTATACACAAGGAATTTTATCTATTCTATTTTGGTGTCTTCCTCCATCAAAATCTGTATTAATAAAAACATCTACCATTGCTATCGCTTGCGGAATAGAAATAAATCGTGCAGGTAAACCTAAAATATTAGCGTTGTTATGCTGCCGAGCTAATGCTACTATTTCTTTGTTCCAACAAAGAGCTGAGCGTATGCCTTGATGTTTATTTGCCGTCATCGAAGCGCCGTTCCCACTACCACAAATAATAATTCCTAAATCTGCTTTTTTAGATGTAACATCTTGAGCAACAGGGTGAACAAAGTCAGGGTAATCAACACTTTCGTCTGTGTCTGTTCCATGATTCATTACAGTATATCCTTTGCTTTTTAAATACACAATTATTGCATCTTTATACTCAACTCCTGCATGATCATTTCCAATAGAAAAATTCATATTTATATTTTTTTATAAATGTAAAAAACCTAACATTTCTGTTTATAAACAATGACGGTTATTTAATGCTTTGTTAATAATTTATCATAAAATAAATTATGTTTTTATCATCTATTTTATAGGTATAGAACAATTCTATTATTCAAAAAATATTACCAAATAAAAATAAAAAAATATTAATACTAATACTGTGCTTTATCAACACTATTTTTTTAAAAAAGAGAGGTAATTTATTATCATTTTAAAATATTAACTAATGTTTATAAGATAGATAATTTATTATAAATAAAGCTCTTAACTTTAAAAAAATCATCTCATAAATATTAATAAACTAGTTTTTATTTAACAGTAAAATGAAATGGATAAAAAATATACCTCTATTAACAAACAATAATAATAGACATTTTTCATTTTAAAAAAATTATAATAGTATTTTATATTGTTTATAATAAAGTATTGAACTAATTTTTAATAGAGTAATTTTGTAACATGTTAAAACAAAAAAGAAAAAGCTTTTTAAAAAAGGAATTAATACATCATTTTCAAAATAATCCAAAGAAAGAATATAACTATAAACAAATCGCATTTAGCCTTAATATTAGTAGTACTGATGATAAAAAAAGAATTACTAAAGAATTAAATAAATTAGCTAATGAGGGTATAATTGATAGTCTATCTAAAGGGAAATATAAATTTAAGAAATCTAATAAAGAACATTATAAAGGAACTTTTTTATTACAATCCATTAAACAGGGTTTTGTTTTTTATAAAGAATTAGATAAAAATATAGTAATTAACAGAGCTAGTTTTAATAAAGCTTTTCACGAAGACCTTGTTGAAGTACGTATTACAAGAAAAAGAAAAGACATTTTCGAAGGAGAAATAGTACGTGTTTTAGAGCATAAAAAGAAGCTATTTGTAGGAATTCTAAAAATAGAAAATGATATTGCTTTTGTACTTATACGGAAAAGGGATATATCTATAGATTTTTTTATAGATAAAAAGCAATTGACAGGATATAGTAATGGAGATAAAGTTTTAGTAGAATATAAAGATTGGACAGAAAGAGGAGAATGTCCATCAGGAGTTTTAATAAAATCGTTTGGAAGGAAAGGTCAAATAAACACAGAATTACAAGCTCTTTTATCTGATTATAATTTGCCTTTATGTTTTCCAGATGAAGTTGAAGCAGCAGCGAGAAATATAGATCAGACTATAAGTTTAAAAGAAATTAAAAAAAGGAAAGATTTTAGGGATACGCTTACTTTTACTATAGACCCTAAAACAGCAAAAGATTTTGATGATGCTATCTCCTTTAAAATAATAGATGAAAATCTTTTTGAAATAGGGATTCATATTGCTGATGCGTCTCATTATGTTCAACCTAATAGTGTTTTAGACAAAGAAGCATATAAACGAGGTACGTCAATTTATTTAGTAGATGGTGTAATACCTATGCTACCAGAAACCCTTTCTAATAATGTATGTTCTCTTAATCCGCATGAAGATAAATATACATTTTCGGCTGTTTTTGAAATAGATTTAAAAGGAGAAATTAAAAATGAATGGTTTGGAAAAACAGTAATTCATTCGGATCATCGATTTGCATATGAAGAAGCACAAGAATTAATAGAAACAAAGAAAGCTATTGTTTCAAAGGCTACATCTTTAATAAACAAATCATATTCTGTTTCAAATAAAGTTTTATCAGCAATTTTAGAGCTTAATAGAATTGCTAAGATTTTGCGAGCCAAAAGAATGGAACAAGGCGCGTTGTCTTTTGATAGAGAAGAAGTTAGTTTTAATTTAAAAGACGACAATACTCCAGAAAGTATATACTTTAAAAGGTCAGAAGATGCTAATAAGTTAATAGAAGAGTTTATGTTATTAGCAAATAAACGAGTGGCAACTTTTATAGGTAAAAGAAAAAATCCATTACCGTTTATTTATAGAATACACGATAAACCAGATAATGATAAACTAAGAAACTTACAGACACTAGTTTCAAACTTTGGATATAAGCTAAATTTAAAAGAAACAAACATAAATAAATCGCTTAATAAATTATTGCTAAGTATAAAAGGAACGGAAGAACAAAACTTGATTAACACTCTTGTAATCCGTTGTATGTCTAAAGCTGAATACAAAGTGGATAATATTGGACATTATGGGTTAAGTTTTGATTTTTATTCACATTTCACCTCTCCTATTCGTAGATATCCAGATATAATGGTTCATCGTTTATTGGAACACTATTTGGCAAAACAAAAAACGGACGACAACTTAGCAGAGATATGTATTCATACGTCTCAAAGAGAGCAACTAGCAACTAAGGTAGAGCGTGATAGCATAAAACTTATGCAGATTAAATTTATGGAAAATAAAATTGGCGAAGTTTTTGATGGTGTTATTTCTGGTGTAACCGAAAGAGGAATTTATGTTGAACTTATTGAAAATAAATGCGAAGGAATGATTCTTGTTAAAAATATTTTAGGAGACTATTTTGTTTTTGATGAGAAGAACTATGCTTTAATTGGAAAAAGAACAAAAAGAAAATATCAATTAGGAAGTCCAATAAAAATAAGTGTATCAAAAGCAGATTTGAATAAACGTCATTTAGACTTTAAATTAGAAGAATAAAAACAATATTTTTATAACGTTAAATTAATATTTTATGAAATTAAACTTTATTTTACTTTCACTTTTTTTAAGCTCTTTCATGGTAGCTCAAAACGTACAGGATAGTATTCCAAGTGCTCCGAAGAGAATATCAAAAGGAAAAACGATAAGTATAAGTCCTTTTATGGGGCTTAAGTTATATTCGGGTATTCAGGTTAAATTGATTCCTTCTACGGAAAACAAATTAGTAATATTTGGAGAAAACACCGAGAATGTAGTAACCACTTTGAAAAAAGATGTTTTACGAATAAAACATTCTTTAGATCAATTGTTTAATTCTAAGAATACGTATATAGAATTATATTTTTCAGGCCCTTTAGATTTAATTCATAGCTACCAAGGCTCAATAATAGAATCTGAAGGGAAGATATCTACTGTCAGCATTGAGCTTAAAGCACACGAGGGCTCAAAGATAGATTTAGAAATAGACGCTGAAAAAATAACATCTTCTGTAAATACAGGGGCATCATTAATTCTTTCAGGAGAAACAGTTAATCATGAACTTAAAATATTAGGCGGCGGCGTATGCGAGTCAGAAACTCTTAAAACAAAACAAACTACGGCTAAGGTAACAGCAGGAGGGGTTGCATATTTACACGCGTCTGATTTGCTTGAAGCCACGGTCAATGTTGGAGGAATTGTACGTATACACGGAAGCCCAACAAAATTGATTAAGAGAAAAAGAATAGGGGGTACAATTAAAGAAATGGATTAAAAAAACCCGCAAGATTTACGGGTTTTTATTGAGGCATCGAGCGGGTTCGAACCGCTGTACGAGCTTTTGCAGAGCCCTGCCTAGCCACTCGGCCACGATGCCAATATTGAGAGTACTAAGATAAATGTTTTTTTAATAGTTTTCTCTTTTTCCTTTTAGCATTACGCTAACTTCATCGGTTTCGCCTCCTATTGGAGGGTTTATTTTTGCTACGCTTACTGATACAGCATCTACTTTAGGGTATTCAATCATTATAGCATCAACAATTCTTTGAGCAACAACCTCTAATAGTTTTGCACGTATATTCATTTCTCTCTTTACAATAGAATGAATAAGCACGTAGTCAATAGTGTCTTTAAGATTATCACTTTTTGAAGGCTTAACAAGATTGGCTTTAAGCTTAACATTTACTAAATAATCACTACCTATTTTTGCTTCTTCTTCTAGGCAACCATGATTACAATATAGTTTTATGTTTTTTATCTTAATGACTCCCATATTTTTATTTTGGGCAAATATATAAAAGAGGAATTAATAATGATTTTAACTTTTTGCTTTTAGGTATCTTTGTCAAAAATTTTATATGTCTCAAAAAACGGAATCATTGCATTTTATAGAACAACTTATTAATGCTGATTTAGAAGAAGGCTTTTCTTCTAAAAATTTGCGTTTTCGCTTTCCTCCAGAGCCTAATGGATATTTGCATATTGGTCATGTAAAAGCGATTGCACTAAATTTTAATTTGGGAGAACGTTATAACGCTCCAGTAAACCTTCGTTTTGATGATACAAACCCAGTTAAAGAAAGCGTAGAGTATGTCAACGCAATAAAAAGTGATATAGAATGGTTAGGGTATAAATGGGCTGAGGAACGTTATGCTTCAGATTATTTTGACCAGTTATTTGCTTGGGCAAAAGAATTAATATTGAACGGGAAAGCCTATGTAGATGGGCAAAAATCGGAGGATATTGCAATTCAAAAGGGAACACCTACGCAAGCAGGGGTACCTAGCCCGTTTAGAGACACTACCCCCGAAGAGAACCTTAAACTATTTGAAGAAATGGCAGAAGGTAAGTATGATGAAGGGAAATATGTTCTTCGAGCAAAAATAGATATGAGCTCTCCTAATATGCTAATGCGAGACCCTGTTATATATAGAATTTTAAAAAAAGAGCATCATAGAACAGGAGCTAAATGGTGTGTTTATCCAATGTACGATTGGACACATGGAGAGTCAGATTATATCGAAGGTATTTCACACTCTTTATGTACACTAGAGTTTAAACCTCACAGAGACCTTTATGAATGGTTTTTAAAGGAATTAACACCTTCTTTGAGCCATCACTACCCCAAACAGAGAGAGTTTGCTAGATTGAACCTGTCTTATACTGTTACGAGTAAACGAAAGTTAGCGCATTTAATAGAAAAAGATATTGTTTTTGGGTGGGACGACCCAAGAATGCCTACTATATCGGGATTGCGAAGAAGAGGATATACACCAGAAGCTATTCGAAATTTTATTAATTCAGTGGGCGTTTCTAAGCGAGAAAATGTGATAGACGTGTCTTTACTTGAGTTTTGTGTTCGCGAGGACTTGAATAAAAAAGCACCAAGGATAATGGCTGTTTTAGATCCTATTAAATTAGTTATTACTAATTATCCGGAGAATAGCATAGAAGAACTCGAAGCAGAGAATAACCCTGAGGACGACACACAAGGCACAAGAAAGATACCGTTTTCTAAGCATCTTTTTATTGAGCGCGAGGATTTTAAAGAAGAAGCAAACCGTAAATACTTCCGCCTTACGATAGGTAAAGAAGTACGTCTTAAAAATGCGTATATAATTAAAGGCGAGTCTGTTGTAAAAGATTCAGAAGGGAATATAACAGAGGTTCATTGTACTTATGATCAAGACACCAAAAGCGGCTCAGGCTCCGAGGCAAGTAAACGGAAAGTAAAAGGGACTATTCATTGGGTTAGCCAAGAAACAGCTGTATCAGCTCAAGTTAATATTTATGATAGACTGTTTACAGATGAAAGCCCAGACCAACATAAAGACACTGATTTTATAGAGTTTGTTAATGAGACGTCGCTAACGATAGTTAATGCACAAGTTGAACCTTCTGTAATAGATTTATTACCAGGGACAAATGTTCAATTTCAGCGAATGGGTTATTTTGTTGTTGATATAAAATCGGAACCTAATCAACTAATTTTTAATAAAACAGTTGGTTTACGAGATACTTGGGCTAAAAAGAATTGATTTTTATTTTCCCTTTTTATTTTCTTTTTCGTCGTTATATTTTTTCATCGCCTCTCCTATTTGGTTACTTGCCGTAAACGAGGCTACCATGTTGTTTAACATATCACTTCCTGCTTGTGGAGAATTGGGTAGTAAAATTAAATTACTGTTTGTTTCTTCTCCAATAGATTGTAGGGTATCGTAATGTTGTGTTACAACAATTAGAGCAGAGGCTTCTTGTGAG
Source organism: Candidatus Arcticimaribacter sp. (assembly GCA_965277835.1). Taxonomy (GTDB): domain Bacteria; phylum Bacteroidota; class Bacteroidia; order Flavobacteriales; family Flavobacteriaceae; genus Arcticimaribacter. The sequence continues at coordinate 1,584,766 of OZ255841.1, forward strand.
TTAATACCCACACCATTTAAGACATCTACAGACTCTTCTAGCCCTCTTGCAATCTCTCTTCTTTGGTCAGCAATTCCTTGCCCTTGTAAACGTTTGCTTTCAGCTTCGGCTTTGGCTTTCTCTACAATTAAAATTCTTGCGGCATCTCCTTCATATTGAGCAGCAACTTTTTCGCGTTCAGCAGCATTAATTCTGTTCATTGCCTCTTTAACTTGAGCGTCTGGGTCAATATCAGTTACCAATGCTTTTATAATATCATAGCCATAATTTGCCATAGCATCGTTGAGTTCTCTTTTTACAGCAATTGCAATATCATCTTTCTTTTCAAAAACATCATCTAGTTTCATTTTTGGCACTTCTGCTCGAACCACGTCAAACACATAAGAGGTTATTTGATCCTGAGGGAAGTCTAGCTTATAGAACGCATCGTATACACTTCCTGGAACCACTTTATATTGGACAGAGACTTTTAGTTTAACAAATACATCGTCTTTTGTTTTGGTTTCTACAATTACATCTAATTGAAGTATTTTAAGGCTTACGCGCCCCGCTATTTTATCTATTAAAGGAATTTTGATTTGTAGTCCAGAGTGTCGAATTGAGGTAAATTTTCCGAAACGTTCAACAATTGCTGCGGTTTGTTGTTTAACAACAAAAAGCCCCGATAGGATAAGTATTAGGGCAAAGAAAATAAGGATATATGCAAGTATGCTCATGGCTATAAGGATTAGTTAAGGTGGTTTTTTAAATTAGTTAATCGTTCTAAAGTACGACTTTTTCCAATAACCTTTATTATTTCAATAATATCAGGGCCAGACAAATTGCCAACTATTGCTATGCGTAAGCTTTGCATTACTAAGCCCATTTTAATATTATTTTCTTTACAAAAGGAGAAAATAGAATTTTTTAGATTTTCAAGGTTTTCGGAGGAGTTTATTAAATCACTTATTTTTTCGATAATAGAAGAATTATCTATGTCAGGGTTTTTAATTTTCTCTACACTTTTTTTGTCATATACTATTGGGGAAGTTATGAATGTTGATATTAGTTGAGGAATGTCGGTTAATAGCACTATTCGTTCTCTAATTAGAGACACAATATTTCCTATAGTTTTATGGTCAAAGGTTTTTGAAAGCAAAGGCTCACAGTCCTTACAAAGCCCAATAAGGACGTTTAACGGCAGTTTTTGTATGTGTTGTTGGTTTACCCATTTCGCTTTGCTATAGTCAAAACGAGCGCCCCCTTTTTGAATCTCTTTGAGGCTAAATTCTTGTTCAATTTCTTTTAGAGACATTACTTCATCTTCCACTTTGGGGCTCCACCCAAGTTGAGCAATATAATTTAAGTGTGCTTCGGGCAAGAAACCCATTTCGCGATAACCTTTAAATTCATTTCCCCATGCGATAGGAAACACAGGGTAGCCGTTTTTATCGCCATCGCGTTTGCTAAGTTTTCCTTTACCAGAAGGGTTAAGGATAAGGGGGAGGTGTACAAACTTTGGTTTTTCCCAACCGTATATATCATAAAGCACAACATGTATAGGTAACGAGGGTAGCCACTCCTCTCCTCTTATAACAGTTGTGATTTTCATGCAATAATCATCAATAACATTAGCAAGATGATAAGTTGGTGTTCCGTCTGCTTTTACAAGAATTTTATCTTCAAGCTCATTGCTGTTTACGCGTATGTTTCCACGGACTTCATCTTTACATATGATTTCTTGATCGGGAGATAACTTTAATCGTATTACAAAGCGTTCGCCAGAGTTAATTCGTTGCTTAGTTTTTTCTTCTGAAAGGTTTAATGAATTATCAAAAGAATCTCTATTGGTGAAATTATATTTAAACCCTCCTGTTTTTTTTTCTTCTTCTGCGCGTTTTACTTCTAAGTCTTCGGGAGTATCAAAGGCATAGTATGCGCCTTCTTTTTCTATTAATTTTTGAATATATGTTTTATAAATTTCGTTTCGTTCACTTTGTCTATATGGTCCGTACTTCCCAGGGTTTTCAGAACTTTCGTCAGGTTCTATGTTTGCCCATTTTAAACTTTCAAAAATATAAGATTCACTTGAGTGTACTTTTCTTTTTTGATCGGTGTCTTCAATTCGTACGATAAAAACACCGTTATTTTTTTTAGCAAACAAATAGTTAAACAAAGCGGTTCTAACACCTCCAATATGTAAAGGCCCTGTTGGGCTAGGGGCAAAACGTACGCGTTCTATCATTGTATAGTTTTTCAGCAAAGATACTAGTAATTCGTTATTTTTTGGTAGCATGGGATTCTGTATCTTTGACAAAATTTATATGATAAAGATTAACAATATTCCAACGACTAAATTCTCTGAAAATGAGTTAATTACATGGGTTTTAAAGCTTTCAAAAACGTATAAAGTAGAAGTAGATAGATTTGTAGTTAATTTTAGTGATGAAGAAAGAATACTATATATGAATGAAAAGTACCTTAATCATGATACTCATACAGATATTTTGACGTTTAGTTATGGCGACTCTGATTTAATTTGCTCTGAAATTTTTATTTCGGAACAAATGTGTAGAATGAACGCCAAAAAGTATAATCAAACTATTGAAAATGAGTGCCTTAGATTAATTTCGCACGGATTTTTGCATAGTTTAGGGTATAATGACGGAAATCCAAAGGAAAAGGCATTAATGACTGAGCAAGAAAATTTTTGCGTTAATATGTTTCACGTGAAACAATAATTATGTTTGAAAAAGAATATGATGTAATTGTAGTTGGTGCTGGGCACGCTGGTATTGAAGCAGCAGCAGCAGCAGCAAATATGGGTTCGAAAACATTGCTTATAACAATGAATTTTCAGACTATTGGGCAAATGTCTTGTAACCCTGCAATGGGAGGAATAGCCAAAGGACAGATTATCCGAGAGATTGATGCGTTAGGAGGCTATAGTGGTATTGTTTCGGATGTTAGCGCTATTCAGTTTAGAATGCTTAACCGATCGAAAGGCCCTGCTATGTGGAGTCCAAGAGTTCAATCGGACCGTATGATATTTGCACAAGAGTGGAGAGAGCAATTAGAGAAAATAGAAAAATTAGATTTTTATCAAGAGATGGTAAAAGATTTGATTTTTGATGGAAATCATGTTACGGGCGTAGTTACTAGTTTGGGAATTAAAATATATTCGAAAACAGTAATTCTTACTAACGGGACATTCCTTAATGGGCTTATTCATATTGGAGAGAAAAACTTTGGAGGAGGAAGAGCAGGAGAAGGAGCGTCAACAGGCATAACAGAGACGTTACTTAATAAGGGCTTTGACTCTGGAAGGATGAAGACAGGAACCCCGCCACGAGTAGATGGACGCTCTTTGAACTTTGATGTAATGGAAGAGCAAAAGGGAGACGAACAACCCGCAAAATTTAGCTTTTCGTCTAAGACTAAGCCTTTGTCTAAGCAACGAAGTTGCCATATTACATATACAAGTGAAGAGGTACATAATACATTGAAACAAGGATTTGACCGCTCCCCAATGTTCAACGGGAGTATTCAAAGTATCGGTCCACGGTACTGTCCTTCTATTGAAGATAAAATAAATCGGTTTGTAGATAAGGATAGACATCAAATATTTGTTGAACCCGAAGGATGGAATACAGTAGAATATTATATAAACGGGTTTTCTACTTCATTGCCCGAAGATGTTCAGTTTAAGGCACTTCGTAAGGTTAAAGGATTTGAGTCTGTTAAGTTTTTTCGACCAGGATACGCTATAGAATATGATTACTTCCCTCCGACACAATTATCGTATAGCCTGCAGACAAAGCTTGTGAATGGACTTTTCTTTGCTGGGCAGATTAACGGGACTACAGGATATGAAGAAGCTGCAGCACAAGGGTTAATGGCTGGAGTTAATGCACATCTTTATCATATAGGAGAGCCTGAGTTTATTTTAAAACGTAACGAGGCTTATATAGGCGTTCTTATTGACGACCTCATAACAAAAGGAACAGAAGAGCCATATCGTATGTTTACGTCTCGTGCGGAGTATCGCACACTTTTGCGGCAAGACAACGCAGACCTTAGATTAACACCTATGGGGCATAAGTTAGGGATTGTCGGTTCTGAGCGATTGGAAAAAGTAAATAATAAAATAGAACAAACAGCTTTGCTCAAAGATTTTTATGAGCGTACAAGTGTACTGCCCGAAGAGGCAAATCCTTTTCTTAAGGAAAAAGAATCATCACTTATGAAGCAGTCAGATAAGATGATAAAAATTTACTCTCGCCCAGGTATTGATTTTAAAGATATGCACACCTTGCCTAAGGTTAAAGATTTTATTGGGCAACACAATATTTCCGAAGAAGCACAAGAACAAGCCGAAATACAAATTAAATATTCCAACTATATTGAGAAGGAGAAAACAAACGCAGATAAACTAACCCGTTTAGAGGCGGTTGCTATTCCTCCAGGGTTCAATTACGATAAATTAGCCTCACTTTCTAATGAAGCAAAAGAGAAGCTAAATCGGATAAAACCAATAACAATATCTCAGGCTTCAAGGATAAGCGGAATAAAGCCTAGTGATATTAGTGTATTGTTAGTTCAATTAGGGCGATAATGTTCCACGTGAAACATAAAGACTTTCAAAATTGAAAAAGGGAGAACAAATTCTTTATACTACTAAAGATTACTTAGTTTCAGGGGAGTCGTTTTCTATTGTGTGGAACGAAGAAAAGCAATATGGAGTTACTCATCCCATCCCTAAAGAAGAAGAATTAGGGACATATTATAATTCGGACGAATATAGTTCGCATAGCGAAAAGAAAAAAAATGTCTCAGATGTTTTATATTCTATCGTCCGTAATTATATGCTTTCGGTTAAGCTTAAAATGATAAAGAATGTAATTCCAGCAGCAGCAAACATATTAGATTATGGTTGTGGGACAGGGAATTTTATTTCTTTTTTGAAGAATAAGAAATATAATGTAAAGGGAATTGAGATAAACTCGAAAGCGCGAAAACAATCTATAAATAAAAACCTTTTAGTTTTTCCGTCATGGGACGACCTCCCTGTAGAGAAGTTCGATTTAATAACGTTTTGGCATGTTTTAGAGCATGTTTTTGACATTGATTCTTGTATGCGTAATATAAAGCAGAGGCTAAATAGTAAAGGACATCTATTAGTAGCGGTGCCGAACTTAAATTCTTTTGACGCAGAATATTATAAGGAATATTGGGCAGCGTATGATGTTCCGCGTCATTTATGGCATTTTTCTCAGAAAGGATTATGCAATTTAGTGACGCCTTATGGGTTTACATTAGTTGATAAACATCCCCTTATTTTCGACGCGCTCTATGTTTCTTATATTTCTGAAAAACACCAAGGCTCTAAATTTCCTTTGATAAAAGGTCTTATAAAAGGACTTAATTCAAACATAAAAGCCAGAAAATCAGGAGAATACTCCTCTTTGGTTTATGTTTTTAAAAAAGCAGAATGATTATTTTTCGGGTCTATTAATAATCCGTGTCATTCGTAGAGCAAAATCCGAGAATAAAATTTTCCCATTTGCATTTCGATCAACAGCATAGCAGGTGTCTTCTAATAACTTAAATAACTCTTGTGCATTTTTGCTGTGTATAAAAGGAGCAAGCTTTTCTATTTTAAAACCAGTAAGCGAATGAAAATGGACTAAGTTCTCTGCTTTATAAGAAACAAGAAGGGCTTGTCGTATAAAGTTTAGCGCGTATAGTAAGAACTCCTTTTGAACAGTTCTATCTAACATACCCATAGAATTACTCCACTTCATTAAGTCAATTACGACACTCTTATTTCCTTTTGCTTTATGAGCATAGCGTAAACATTCAACCAATAATTCTTCGTGTTTCTTTTGCTCATCTATGTTTTGGTATGCTTTTAGAGCTAGTCCTAGGCTTCCCTCTGCATTTGAAGTATAGAACGAGGCAAGTTCTTTTTCACAGCCTTGTTTAATTAATTCGTCTTTTATAATAGAAGGCTCTAATGGGGCTAGCCACGAAAGCTGGCATCGCGACTTTATTGTCGGTAATAAGTCAAGTTCGTTTTCTGCGACAAGAATAAAATAAGTGTTCGGAGGAGGCTCTTCAATAAGTTTTAAAAGTTTATTTGCAGGCTTGGCTCCTGAGTTATTTAGTTTATCTACTCCCCATAGCACGCAAACTTTTGCACCGCCCGAAAGCGATTTTAAATGCAGCGTTTTATATAATTCATTGATTTCATAAACACTTATATTGCCTTGTTTATTTTCAGACCCAATTGATAATATCCAGTCGTTTATATTAGCATAAGGTGTTTCTGTAACAAACTTTCTCCACGAATCGATATAGTCTGTGGACTTAACTTTTTTGACGGTGCTATAGCCTGTAATTGGATACACAAAATGCAAATCGGGATGTTCTAAGAAAAAAGAAGGGTCTTTATCTTTAGTATTATATTTTTTTAAGGTGTCTTCGCTCCATAAAAGGTCTAAAGCAAAAGCAATTGCTAAAGGAAGCCCTCCACGTCCCAAATTTCCTATAAAACACTGAGAATGAGGCACATAATTTAATTTTATGGAAGAAGCAAGCCTATTTTTTAACACTTCTTGCCCAATAACCTTATCAATAAACATATTCAAATATAATCTAATTTCTATCTTTTATTGTTTTTGAAATCATTAGAGTTTTTATTTACATAAATTTTTTATTTTTGCCCAAAATTTTATCTTAATGAAGACTTTAAAAGACGTTTCTTTTCAAAATGAAAAAGCATTGATACGAGTAGATTTCAATGTCCCCCTAAATGACGAGGGTAAGGTTACAGATGCAACTCGTATAAAAGCAGCTAAACCAACAATAGATTATATTCTTTCTAAAGGAGGGAGCTGTGTATTGATGTCACATTTTGGAAGACCGAAAGGCAAAGACTTAAAGTTTTCGTTAAAACAAATTTTGCAGACAGTTTCGGAAATTTTAGAAGTGCCTGTTCTTTTTGCTGAGGATTGTATTGGCGAAAAGACTCAGGAAATGGCAAACAAACTTCAAAAGGGACAAATATTACTTTTAGAAAATCTTCGTTTTTATAAAGAAGAAACGGAAGGAGACGTTTCGTTTGCAAAACAGCTTTCAAACTTAGGCTCTGTTTATGTAAACGACGCTTTTGGTTCGGCACACCGCGCACATGCCTCTACTTCTATAGTTGCTTCTTTCTTTCAAAAGAAAAAAGTTTTTGGAAAACTCTTAGAGCAAGAAGTTTTATCTATTAACAAAGTAATGAAGTCAGGAGAAAAACCTGTTTTGGCTATCCTTGGTGGGGCTAAAGTGTCTTCTAAAATTACTATTATAGAAAATATTTTAGATAAAATAGATCACTTAGTAATTGGAGGAGGAATGGCATATACTTTTATAAAAGCCCAAGGGGGGAGTATAGGAGATTCTTTGTGTGAAGACGATTATTTAGAATATACAATTTCTCTTTTGGAGAAAGCAGAAGCTAAGAATGTAAAAGTTCACCTACCAATAGATGTCGTTTGTGCAAATGATTTTGCAAATGATGCAGAATCTAAGGTTATATCTATTGATGCAATTCCTAATAATTGGATGGGCTTAGATTCTGGTCCCCAGAGCATTAAAAAGTTTAGAGAAGTCGTTTTACAATCGAAGACTATTTTATGGAATGGCCCAATAGGTGTTTTTGAGTTTGAAAACTTTGCAGCAGGAACCATTGCTTTAGGCGAAGCTGTTGCCGAAAGTACTGCAAAAGGAGCATTTTCTCTTGTTGGAGGAGGCGACTCTGTTGCGGCAGTAAAACAATTTGGCTTTGAAAACAAAGTTAGTTATGTTTCTACAGGAGGCGGGGCGATGTTAGAAAGCCTAGAAGGCAAAGATTTACCTGGGATTACGGCATTGCTAAATTAAAATTAATGTTATTTGTTGGGTAAACCAATGCGTAGGGTGGAATGATTTTTGTATATATGCTAATATATTAAGGCGAAATCTATGAAAAAAATCATTATCCTTTTTACGTTTATTTTGGTAGGGTGTTCTTCTAAAACACAAAAACGTTATGTCCCCGATTCTAATGGGAACTTGAATTCAGTTACTGTTGTTATGTCTAATAGCCTGTGGGAAGGAGAGTTAGGAGAAGTAGTGCGAAACGAAATAGCATCGATATACGAAGGTTTACCAATAGATGAACCGCAGTTTTCTTTGAAACAAATTCCCCCAAAAGTTTTTGAAGGATTTGCACGAAACAGTAGAAATATACTTTGGTTTCGTAAAGACAGCCTGCCTAGGTTTGAATTGAGACAAGACCAGTTTGCTAAACCTCAAATATTAGTTTATTTTTCGGGAGAAGACCAAGATATTATGAAAGAATATGTTTTGGAAAACACTAAATTGATACAAGGATTATTTCAAGAAAACGAAAGAAAAGAAAAACTAAGAAGAATTGAAAAATCAGTGGCTAATGAAAATTCTCTTGAAAACCGATTCAATATAAGTTTAACATACCCGTCTGCTTATAAAACAGTAAAAGACACAACAAATTTTGTTTGGATTGAAAAACCAGTTCAAAAAGGGACATTAAATATAGTAGCATATAGTTTGCCTATGACAACTTCTTTTAAGGAGGAGCCTCTAGAAACAATAGTAAGAATGAGAGATTCTATAGGAGAACTATATATCCCTGGTAGATTACGAAACACACACATGGTTACAGAAAAAGAATATTTACCTTATCTTTTTAAAACAACGCTAAATGAAAAAGAGGCTTTTTTAACTAAGGGTATGTGGGCTGTCAACAAAAGAGATTATATGGCAGGACCATTTGTAAACTATACAATAAAAGATACCGTAAATAAGAGGTGGATGGTAATAGAAGGATTTACTTTTGCGCCTTCTGTCGCTAAAAGAGATTATATGTTTGAGCTTAATACAATTTTATCAACGTTTAGCGAGAAGCAAGAAGAAAAAAATTAATCTTTCTTATCTTTATTTTCAGAAAGGTTTTCTTCTTCTTTCGATGCGTTTTTAAATTCTTTTATTCCGCTCCCTAAGCCACGCATTAATTCAGGTATTTTTCTTCCGCCAAAGAGTAATAAAACTACAACAACAATAAGAATAATTTGAGGGGCACCAATTGCTCCTAAAAAAACTACAGGATTTACCATAACATCAATTTTAAACAAATGTAAAAATAAATATTCAAGCTATTATATATTTTGCATAAGGAAAGAGGTAATTTTTAATCAATGGATATATATATTTGTTTTTAAATATGGAAAAGAAGAAAAAAAGAGGGAAATTAAAACAGAAACTACTAAACAAGTATCGTTTAGTTATCCTCAAAGAAGACACATTTGAAGAACAATTTGATTTTCGTTTAACGCGGTTAAATGTTATGATTGTTTCTATTTTTTTAATTTCCTTTTTTGTGATAGGGACAGTATCTTTAATTGCGTTTACATCTTTAAAAGAATATTTGCCAGGGTATTCTTCAACTGAAATGAGGGCACAAGCTGTCAAAAATGCGTTTAAATTAGACTCAATAACAGAGTCTTATACACAATCAATACGATATTTAAACTCTATTCAAAAAGCGATTTTGGGAGAAATCGAATATGAAGACTTAGAAGATCAACAGGCTTTGGACACTTCTTTTAGGAGAGATAAATCAATAGTTCCTAATAGTATTGATGATTCTATTTTGAGATCAATTGTTGATCAGGAAAGTAAATATAATTTACTAACGGAGGTAAAAAGTAAAATAGACTTTGTGTTATTCCCGCCTGCAAAAGGGAGTATATCTCAAGGCTATGACCCTATAAACAAACATTTTGCAATAGATGTAGTCTTGGTAGAAAACACGCCGATTAAAGCCGTGGCACCAGGAACCGTTATTTTTTCGGAATGGACAGCAAGTACAGGATATGTTATTATAATTAAACATCCCAATGGGATGATATCCTCATATAAACACAATGCTTCTTTAAGTAAAGTTCAAGGCGACTTTGTAAAAGCAGGAGAGGTAATCGCAACAGTTGGAAACACTGGCGAATTGTCAACAGGATGGCATTTACATTTTGAGCTTTGGAGCGACGGATACCCTATGAACCCAGAAAATTTTATTGACTTTTCTGAAGAATAAGATGAAACAATTCGCTTCAAAAATATTTGCTAAATATATACACAAGAAGAACTCATCATGGGTTAATAATCCAATTGAAGCGCAAAGAAGAACATTTAAGAAGCTGATTTCTAATTCTCGAAAAACAGTTTTTGGCAAAGACCATAGTTTTAACACAATATCGAATTATAAAGAGTTTGCAAAACAAGTTCCTATTCGAGATTACGAAGCGTTACGTTCTTATATTGACAGAATGGTTGCAGGCGAAAAAGACATTTTATGGAAAGGGAAACCGTTGTATTTATCAAAAACAAGTGGAACGACATCAGGGGTAAAATATATTCCTATTACAAAAGAGTCTATGCCCACTCATATTGTTGCTGCACGCGATGCTTTACTCACATATATTTATTATACGGGTAAAACAAATTTTTTAAAAGGGAAACAAATATTTCTTCAAGGAAGCCCAGAGTTGTCTTATAAAAATGGGGTTGCTGTTGGGCGCCTTTCAGGGATAGTGGCACATTATGTGCCGCGTTATTTACAAAAATCTAGAATGCCAAGCTTTAAAACCAATTGTATTGATGATTGGGAAGAAAAAGTAAATACTATAGTAGATGAGACATTAGCTGAGAACATGACTTTAATAGCAGGAATCCCCTCTTGGGTTCAAATGTATTTTCAAAAAATAAAAGGAAAAACAAATAAAAATGTAGGCGATGTTTTTAAGAACTTCTCTCTTTTTGTACATGGAGGGGTTAATTTCGAACCGTATAAAAATGTGTTTAAAGAATTAATAGGAAAATCGGTAGATACCATTGAGCTTTTCCCAGCTTCCGAAGGTTTTTTTGCATATCAAGACCTCCCTGGACAAGAAGGGCTTTTGCTACTTTTGAATAATGGAATTTTTTATGAATTTGTTGAACTAAATGAAATAGGAACCCCTAATGCTAAACGGCACACGCTTGAAGAGGTAGAGATAGGAGTTAATTATGCGATGATTATTTCGACTAATGCGGGGCTATGGGCATATAATATTGGAGACACCGTTCGGTTTGTGTCCAAGGCTCCATATAGGCTTTTGGTAACAGGAAGAATAAAACATTTTATTTCAGCTTTTGGCGAACATGTAATAGGGAAAGAAGTAGAAACGGCATTGAAAGAAGCAACCACAGGAACACCTATTCGTGTTAGAGAGTTTACTGTTGCACCACAAATAAAACCAAAGGAAGGGCTCCCTTATCACGAATGGTGCATAGAGTTTGATTTCCCCCCAGAAGATTTAAAGGCTTTTGAAGAAAAGTTGAATTTAGAAATGGAAAAACAGAATCTATATTATCAAGACCTTATTCAAGGAAAAGTATTGCGTACTTTAGTAATCAAATCGGTTGAAAAAAAAGGTTTTGAAAAATATATGAAATCCATTGGAAAACTCGGCGGACAAAATAAAGTCCCTCGATTATCTAATGACAGAAAAATAGCAGACGCGCTGAATAGTTTAAAAAATGAATAAATCAACACTACTTATTACAGGAGGTTTAGGGTTTATAGGCTCAAATTTTATTGACTATAGAATAGAACGTAACCCTAATCAAGCATTTTTGATTTTAGACAAAGAAACGTATGCGGCTAATACTAGTGCGTTAAAACGATGGGAAGATAATCCACAGATACGTTTTATCTCGGGAGACATTTGTAATGCCAATCTTTTGAATACGATTTTTCGAGAAAACAATATCCAAGGCGTTATTCATTTTGCGGCAGAAACACATGTCGATAATTCAATTAGCAGTCCTCAAGCATTTATTGAAAGCAATGTTATGGGAACGTTTCAGCTTTTGGAAGTTGCAAAAAGATATTGGTTAGGAGAAAAACAACAATTAAAACAAGAATATAAAAAGGCTCGTTTTCATCATATTTCAACAGATGAAGTATATGGAGCATTAGGAGCGACAGGGTTTTTTACTGAAGAAACGCCCTATGCGCCCAATAGTCCATATAGCGCGTCTAAAGCGTCTTCGGACCACCTTGTGCGAAGTTATTTCCATACTTATGGGCTCCCCGTTATAACCACTAATTGTTCTAATAATTTTGGGATTTATCAACATCAAGAGAAACTTATTCCGACTATCATTAGAAAAGCAATAAACGAAGAGCCTATTCCTATTTATGGGACAGGTAAAAATGTTCGAGATTGGCTTTTTGTGAGAGACCATTGCGAGGCTATTCAAAAAGTTTTTGAACAAGGGGCGTTAGGCGAAATATATGCCGTTGGGGGAGATTCTGAGAAAACTAATTTAGAAGTGTGTGCAGCGGTGATAGAAATATTAGACGATTTGAAACCAAGAAAAAATGGAGAATCGTATTCAAGTTTAATAACTTTTGTGGAAGATAGGTTAGGGCATGATTATCGATATTCAATAGATTCTTCAAAAATTAGAAAAACGTTGGGGTGGTTACCAAAAACCTCTTTTGAGGAAGCACTACGGATAACGGTAAAATATTATATAGAAAATTAACTATAAGCCGATGAAAGGAATCGTATTAGCAGGAGGAAAAGGCACGCGCCTTTACCCTTTAACAAGGGCTGTTAGCAAACAGCTTATACCCATTTATGATAAACCAATGATTTATTATCCTTTAGCAACGTTGATAGAAGCAGGGATACACGAGATATTAATTATAACAACACCTCAAGATTTACCATTATTTCAGAACCTTTTGGGAGATGGTAAAAGAATAGGGTGCAATTTTAGTTATAAAATACAACACCAAGCGAATGGTTTAGCAGAGGCTTTTATTTTGGGGGAAGAGTTTATTCAAAATGACTCTGTTGCCCTAATATTAGGAGATAACTTGTTTTATGGCACGCAATTTATTGATAAGATAAAAAAGTATTCTTTTCATAAAGGCGGGTTAATTTTTGCAAATAAAGTTCGTGACCCACATCGTTACGGGATTGTTCAGTTCGATTCTAATGGGAAAGCAATTGATATTGAAGAAAAACCAACTCATCCTAAATCCTCGTATGCAGTTCCAGGGATTTATTTTTATGATAATACAGTTGTTGAAAAAGCAAAAAACCTAAAACCAAGTAAAAGAGGCGAACTTGAAATAACAGATCTTAACAGGTTATATATGGATGAAGGAAAGTTAAATGTTGAAGTATTAGACCATGGAACAGCATGGCTCGATACAGGGACTATTGAATCTTTGATGGAAGCCAGCCAATTTGTACAAGTAATACAGTCTCGGCAAGGTATTTTAATAGGCTCAATAGAAGTAGCGGCGTATAACTCGGGAGCAATTGATAGTCATCGCTTAAGTATTCTTGTTGACGAACTTAAAGAGACAGCCTATGGAGGGTATTTAAAATCATTAATTGAATAACATGGAAGCTATTAAAACAACAATTAATGATTGTTGGCTTATAAAGCCTAAGGTTTTTGAAGACGAGCGCGGATATTTTTATGAGAGTTTTCAAAAAGAAAGGTTTGAAATGCTTACACAAGTTGCGTTTACTCCTATTCAAGATAATGAAGCTTTTTCTTTCTATGGTGTTATTCGGGGCTTACATTTCCAAAAACCGCCTTATGCACAAGCAAAACTTATTAGGGCTATAAAAGGGAAAATTCTTGATGTAGTCGTAGATATTAGAAAGGAAAGCTCAACATATGGTACAGTTTTTAGTGTAGAATTGAGTGAAGAGAATAAAATGCAGCTTTTTGCTCCTAAAGGATGCGCACACGGTTATGCTGTGTTGAGTTCAGAAGCCATCGTTTTTTATAAAACAGATGCTTATTATAACCCAAATGAAGAAGGCGGAATTTTATTTAATGACTTAGGTTTGGGAATTGATTGGAAAATACCAAAAGAGGATCAAATTATAAATAAAAAGGATACTAGTTGGCCTAACTTTAAAACACGCGCTTTGTGAAAAAGATTTTGGTTACGGGATCAAATGGGCAATTAGGAAAAACCCTAGAACGCCAGAGCCAACAAAGTTTATATCAATGGACTTTTTGTAGCCGAGAAGAATTAGATATTACCAAAGAAGACGAATTAAACTCAGTTTTTGGGTCACAAGATTTTGACTATTGTATTAATTGTGCAGCATATACTAATGTAGAAGGGGCAGAAAAGCACCCAGAAGAAGCACATACGCTTAATGTAGAAGCCGTAAAAAAAATTGTTGCTAGCTGTAATAAACACCACATAACGCTTGTGCATATTTCTACGGACTATGTTTTCGATGGTTCTAAAAGCACACCCTATGTAGAAACAGATGCTACAGCACCACTCAATCAATATGGGAAAAGTAAGTTATTGGGGGAACAGTTTATAGAACAAGATGCAAAAGCATATTATATAATAAGAACATCGTGGTTATATAGTAAGATTGAAAAGGCAAATTTTTATAATGCAATTTTAAATAAGGCAAGGGAGACCGAAGAACTGCAAGTTGTAAATGACCAAATAGGGACACCAACAAACGTTAGTAATTTAGCCGCGTTTATTATTGAATTATTATCTAAAAACCCTGAGAAAGGATTATATCACTTTTCGGATAAAAAAATAATGTCTTGGTATGACTTTGCTCAAACAATTCTTGACGAACATCAACTAAGCACAAAAATCACCCCTATACCAACACCAAAAGGAGGCGCAGTACGCCCAAGATATAGTCCGTTATTTTCGAATAAAAAATTGTGAGATATAGTATTATTATTCCGGCGCACAATGAGGCAAAATTTTTAGGAGGATTATTAGAGTCGCTCTGTAATCAACAGTTGGTAGCAACAGAAATTATTTTAGTTAACGATAACTCTACAGATGAAACAGAAGAGATTATGCAACACTACACAAGGTTGCATAACAACATTAAATATGTAAACCACTCGTCTTCGTCTATGCATTTGCCTGGAGCAAAAGTGGTTAACGCGTTTACATTTGGGGTTAAAAAACTTGAACAACCATTTGATGTTTTAGTGAAGTTAGATGCAGATTTAATTCTTCCTGAAAATTATTTTTATGTTTTGAAAGATATTTTTGAAGACCCAAAAGTGGGTATTGCAGGAGGGTTTTGCTATGAATTGGATAGTTTGGGAAAATGGAAAAAGAATCATCCGATGGAGCAAGAGCATGTACGAGGTGCTTTTAAGGCATATTCTAAAGAGTGTTTTGCAAAGATTGGAGGTTTAATACCCGCAATGGGCTGGGATAGCGCAGATGAGCTTTTGGCACGATATTACGGGTTTTCGGTAAAAACAACAGATAACTTACACGTGAAACATTTGCGTCCATTAGGGGGGCGATATGGGTCTAAATTAGGAAAACTTCAAGGAGCAGCTTTTTATGGGTTACGATATGGGTTAGGTTTAACTTTTTTGGCTAGTTTTAAAAATGCAATTCTTAAAAGAAAAGTAACAACTTTTTTTAGCTTACTTCAAGGATATTTTGAAGCACGGCGAAAGAAAGCACCTTTTTTGGTAAGTAAAAACCAAGGCAGGTTTATTAGAACGTATCGATGGAATAAGATTTTTAGAAGAAATAAATGAGTGTTATAATAGAAAGGTAGAAGTTTCGTTTTATAAAATAAAAACGCGTTTTAATCTTTGACTGTTGTACCTCATTAAAAAACGATGAATAAACGACCTGATTTAAATAAAAATATTTCAACAAAAGATTTTAATGAATTTTATTGGTTAAAGGAAGAGTTAGTTAATTTTTGCCGTTTAGAGAACTTAAATACAGGTGGTGGAAAAATTGAAATTACCGAAAGAATAAGACACTATCTTCAAACTGGAGAAAAACTTAAAGTAAATAAAAAAGCAAACCCTAAGTCAACGTTTAATTGGAATTCAGAAAAATTGACACGTGCCACAATTATTACAGACAATTATAAGAACTCGGAAAATGTTAGGCTTTTTTTTGAGAAAAATATAGGCGAAAAATTCAAGTTCAACGTACAGTTTATGAATTGGATGAAATCAAATACAGGAAAGAGTTTAGAGAATGCTATTAACCAGTATGAACAAATTTTAATTGAGAAAAAACAGAATTCAAATAAAAAGGAAATAGCACCTCAATTTGAATATAACACCTATTTGAGAGACTTTTTAGCGGACAACCCAAATTGTGACCGCGACTTAGGAATTAGATTGTGGAAAATAAAAAGATCAATAAGAGGAAACAACATTTATTCTAAAGAGGATTTGAAATTAATTGAATGAAAAACAAGGCACAACACTAGTTATAATTAATACGAGGGGTGTTACCAAAAGGAGTGTCAAATTTAATATATATTATAGATGAAAATAGCAGTTATAGGGACAGGATATGTAGGACTAGTTACTGGAACGTGTTTTGCAGAAACAGGAAATAATGTGTTGTGTATTGACATTGACCAAGAAAAAATAAAAACCTTACAGGCAGGAAATATACCTATTTATGAGCCTGAATTGGAAACCCTTTTTCAGCGAAATTTTATAGCAAAACGATTGCAGTTCTCTTCTGATTTGTCAGAAGCCATTGCTTTTGCAGAACTTATTTTTTTAGCGCTTCCTACCCCAGAAAAAGAAGATGGGGCAGCTGATTTGAGTTTTGTAATAGAAACGGCAAAAAAAATAGCAGCGTTGACCACCGCGTATAAAGTTATTGTAAATAAAAGTACTGTCCCCGTAGGGACAACAGCACAAATGCAAGAAATTTTTAATACCTCTTGTGCAGTATCGGTAGATGTGGTTTCTAATCCAGAGTTTTTAAAGGAAGGTTTTGCAGTTCAAGATTTTATGAAACCTCAGCGTGTTATTATTGGGACAAAATCGGAACGAGCAATTGAGCAGCTTCAAAAATTATATACTCCTTTTATGCGTACAGGAAACAGAATTCAGATTATGGATACTGTTTCGGCAGAGTTGACTAAATATGCGTGTAATGCTTTTTTGGCAACTAAAATTAGTTTTATGAATGAGATTGCTAATTATTGCGAAAAAGTAGGAGCAGATGTGGACATGGTTCGCCAAGGCATGGGTAGCGATGCCCGTATAGGAAACCGATTTTTGTTTCCTGGTTTAGGTTATGGCGGTTCTTGTTTTCCTAAAGATATTAAGGCTCTAAAAAAATCGGGAGAAGAAGAAAACGCCCCTTTCGAAATTTTAACGGCAGTAGAACACGTAAATAATAATCAGAAAAAACGCTTTGTTTCAAAAATAAATACGTTTTTCAAAAAAGATTTAACAGGGAAAACATTTGCTTTGTGGGGGCTTTCTTATAAACCAGGCACGGATGATGTACGCGAAGCACCTGCATTTTATATTATAGAAACGTTACTCTCATATGGTGCTAAATTTATTGTGTACGACCCTGTTGCGATTCCAAATGCGAAAAAACATTTTGGTAATAAAATAGCGTATGCAAATTCGGCGAATGAAGCCTTGCAACAAGCCGATGCCCTACTTATTTGTACAGAATGGAATTTGTTTAGAAGTTTAGATGTTATGTTATTTAAAAAGCAAATGAAACAGAATGTCATTTTTGATGGGCGCAATGTGTTTAACTCTAAAGAGATGAAAACCGCAGGGATTACTTATTTTTCGGTCGGAAGGGTTTAGAAGCCGTATATTTAATTAAAATTTTGAAATTGTATTGAATACATAATATAACCGTTGTTATAAACTATTTTTGCTATGTGGGTCTTTTTGATAAAGAACTTCTAGCAAACGAGAGCGTGTTAACTTCGAGAACTATTCAAAAAAACTATTAACTCTGGAGGGAAGTACACAAAGTAAAGTAAACTAAAGAAAATGAAACTAAACTAAAAAACACAAAACAGATATATCCGCTTTGTTTGTTAAACACTTACGAGTAGTATTATATTATATAACCAGAGGTTTTGATAAAAGAAAACTCTTAATTCACTTAAAATGTATAGATTAATATTATTAGCATTAATACTTGGTAAAGCAAATTTTTTAATTGGTCAAACGACTGATTTAACCAAACCAAAATTAGTTGTAGGCATTGTTGTCGATCAGATGCGATTTGATTTTTTGTATAAATATGAAGAAAAATATGGGGAAGGTGGGTTTAAAAGGATAATTAAGGAAGGCTTTAATTTTAAGAATGCACATTTTAATTATACCCCAACAGTAACAGCAGCAGGCCATGCCTCAATTTATACAGGAACGACGCCATCAATACACGGAATTATAGGGAATAGCTGGTTTAATCAATTTGAAGAAAGTGAAGTTGGGAACAGTGTTGACACAAAAGAAGTAATCATTGGGTCAAAAAAAGTGAATAAAAATGGAGTGTCACCAAGAAATCTTTTATCAACCACTATTTCTGATCAGCTTCGATTAGGTTCAAATTTTAAGTCAAAAGTAATAAGCGTGTCTTTAAAAGATAGAGGAGCTATTCTCCCTGGAGGGCATACCGCAAATGCAGCTTATTGGCATGACTTTAGAACAAGCCCAGGATATTTTGTGTCAAGTTCGTACTATATGGATAGTTTACCAGAATGGGTAACGTCTTTTAATGAATCTGGTATAGCAAGTAATTATTTAGCTTATGTTTGGGATACGCTATACCCAATAGAAACGTATTCTGAGAGCGATGTTGATGACAATACTTACGAACGCACTTTAAGAGGAAAATCAGCCCCAGTTTTTCCGTATGATTTTAACGAATTAAGAAAAACGTATAGAGAATTAGAAGTTGAATATCAGATGTTATGGGTTTCCCCAAAAGGGAATACCATACTTACTGATTTTGCTATTAAAGCCATAGAAAATGAAAACCTTGGAGCAGATGATACTACTGATTTGATAAATATTTCTTACTCAGTTCCCGATGTTATTGGGCATACTTTTGGGCTTCAGTCTATTGAACTTCAAGATATATACCTTAGGCTAGATAAAGAAATAGAACGTCTTCTTAATTATTTAGACAAAACATTAGGAGAAGAAGGCTATTTATTGTTTTTAACTTCCGACCATGGAGCAATTCAAAACGCTTCATATTTAGAAAAACATAAATTACCAACAGGTATTGCCAGAATTAATGACTACGAAAAAACACTTACTCAGCATTTAAAGACGAAATACGCAAAAGACTCACTGTTATTGAGGTTTGATTATGAGCGTATCTATTTGAATAGAGCTTTAATATCTAAACATGGATTAGACTTAAAGTCTGTTCAACAAGAAGTATCAGATTTTTTGATGACTCTTGAAGGGGTTAGTACGGCTTTAACAGCATCAGAACTTCAAACGAAGGAATATAGAACAGGTATAAAATCACAGCTTCAAAACGGATATCATCCTAAAAGATCAGGAGATGTTCTATTAGCTTTTGATCCAGGGTTAATTCAAAGCACTGATCCAGAGCTAGAAATTATGAATGTGAAAGGAACTACTCATGGGTCAGGATATTCCTTTGACACACATGTTCCTCTAATATGGAAAGGCTATGGAATTCGAAAAGGAGAATCAATTAGAAAAGTATCTATCACGGATATTGCCCCTAGTTTGGCAATGATATTAAATCTTCAATTACCAAATGGAACTACAGGTTTTCCTTTAAACGAACTTTTTAAATAATATTTATAATGCAGTAAAGAAGAGTCTTTTTTGATTTTGCACCCTTTCTTTACGCCTTCAGAACAGTAAACATTATAACTCTAAAGAGATGAAAACCACAGGGATTACTTACTTTTCGGTCGGAAGGGTTTAGAAGCCGTTAAACACAAAGAATAACATATAGTATTGAGAAGGAAGAATAAAAAGCATTAATTTTGATGTTTTAAGGATTTTAATTTTAATTAAAAACACAGATAAAGATGAGAAAAGCAAAATTGATTTTTAAAACATTATTGGTTTGTTTAATTATTATATCCTGTGATAAAGAAGGTATAGATACTGTAGTTATAAAGTTTTATAATGAATCGGGATATAAATTAGAAGATATAGAAATTAATGAGAGAGTAGTTGGAGATTTGAATATAAATGAAAATTCTGGTTATATTACTTATGAGTCTCTTACTATTGATTCTGGGCATCCAATGCTATTTTCTAAAGCAAGGTTAGGCAAAGAAATTATAGGAGATAATAGGGGCAGAGGATCCGTGTGTGGAACTTCACTGAAAAGGGTTGAAAGAGGACTGTATGAAATGTCAATAAAATTGTATGAAACAGATGATGGCGATAAACACTTATATGTTGGACTAAAACGGGAATAACAATAATTTATATAGTCACTCAATAGGAATAAAATATTTTTATCCTTCTGTATATAAATAGCGTTTAGTACTATAAAAAAACCTATTTGCTAAACGTAGCTATTATAACTCTAACTCCATTTTTATATCAGAACGGGCATAGTAGGTTTCGGGCTCTAAAGGCACTTCGATAAAACCAAATTTTTGATAGACGTATAGCGCATTTTTTAGTCGCGTGCTAGAATAGATAATTAGCTTAGACCAATGATGTTGTTCGGCAAAATTGATTAAGAAACGCATTAAACTTTGCCCTATTTTTTGCCCTTGAAAAGCTGGAGAGACTGCCATTTTACCGAGTTCGTAAACACCCTTGGATTTGTAGATAAAAGCGGCGGTTCCTATAATTTGCGTGTCTTTTTTAACAAAAAAAATAAAGCCCCCAGGTTTTAAGATAACCTCTTCACAATTAAGTAAAAGCTCAGAGTCATAAGGTTCGACTACAAAATATTTTTGAAGCCATTCTTCATTGAGTCTGCGAAAATCTTCTTTATACCGAGAATCATAAGGAATAATCTCCATAAATAGATTTTATTTTTCTCCTGTCATATCTTCGGGTTTAACCCAAGCATCAAATTCTTCTGAGGTTACATATTCGAGTGCTAAAGCAGCTTGCTTTAATGTGGTTCCTTCATTGTGTGCTTTATTAGCTATTTCTGCGGCTTTGTAATAGCCTATTTTTGTATTCAAAGCAGTAACAAGCATTAAAGAATTGTTTACCAATTCATCAATTCTTTTTTGATTAGGCTTAATCCCTGCTACACAATTTACAGTAAAGCTAACACAAGCGTCTCCAATTAGTTGAGCAGACTGAATAATATTAGCCGCCATAACAGGCTTAAACACATTAAGTTCATAATGTCCTTGAGCGCCAGCTACAGAGAGCGTTACATCATTACCTATTACTTGTGCACAAACCATAGTAACGGCTTCGCATTGAGTTGGATTTACTTTTCCAGGCATTATTGAACTTCCAGGTTCGTTCGAAGGAATAATTATTTCTCCAATTCCTGAGCGGGGACCAGAAGAGAGTAATCGAATATCGTTTGCAATTTTGTTTAGAGCAACAGCAAGTTGTTTTAATGCTCCGTGAGACTCTACAATTGCATCGTGAGCGGCAAGGGCTTCAAATTTATTTTGTGCTGTAATAAAAGGTAAGCCAGTAAACTCGGCGATATATTCGGCAACACGCTTAGAGTATCCTTTGGGCGTATTAATTCCTGTACCAACGGCTGTTCCTCCTAGCGCAACTTCCGAAAGGTGTTTTAAAGTAGAATTTAATGCAGATAAACTATGATCTAATTGAGACACATACCCAGAGAACTCTTGCCCTAAAGTAAGAGGCGTAGCGTCCATTAAATGTGTGCGCCCAATTTTTACTACATTTTTAAATTCATCAGATTTTTTTTGTAAAGTATCTCTAAGCTGGGTTACCCCTGGTATGGTCGTTTCTACAATTTTTTTATAGGCTGCAATATGCATGCCTGTTGGGAAAGTATCGTTAGAAGACTGCGATTTATTAACATCGTCATTTGGGGCTAAAGTTTTTTCTCCTTCTCCAAGTTTTTCTCCAGATAAAACATGGGCGCGGTTTGCAATAACTTCGTTTACATTCATGTTGCTTTGAGTCCCCGATCCAGTTTGCCAAATTACAAGAGGAAACTGGTCGTCTAATTTACCTTCTAAAATTTCATCGCATACTTGGGCAATTAAGTCTCTTTTGGCGATGTCTAAAACACCAAGTTCATGGTTGGTGTATGCTGCAGCTTTTTTGAGATACGCAAAACCATAGATAACTTCAATAGGCATAGAAGCAGAAGAGCCTATTTTGAAATTTAATCGTGAACGTTCTGTTTGTGCTCCCCAATATACATTTGCTGGGACTTTTACTTTTCCTAGCGTGTCTTTTTCTATACGGTATTCCATAAATTCTTTTTTATAATTAGGTTGTATGTGAAGATAATAATTTTTTGGAATATAATTTGACAGAATAATTTTGTGCGACTTGTTTTTCTAAAGAATTGTTATAATTAATTAAGACATTATGAGTTAACGTTAGTATAGAAAAATGAAGTTTAACTAAGAGTTTTTGGTTTAAAGAGTATTTTTGTAGACAACAACTAATATTTATTTTTATGGATGTTAATATAGCTTTTGTTACAGGTTATGTAGGTCGAAAATTAATGCCTAATATTCCAAAAAAGCCAAAAGGCTATGATTCGTATTATATTACAAATCACCCTCGATTATATAAAAAGCTACAAAAAACAGATTGGACACCAATATTTATTGAAAACATTATAGATATTATTGCTTTGTTTTCTCCGCAAAGCCATTTTTTAAAAATGAGTTTAAAAGAGATAAAAGGGTTTAATAAGATGAAGCGAAAACAATTTTACGCATTGGCATCTAAGCGATTAAAAGTATATCCAAATCTTTTTTTACCTAAAACCTATGATTTTATAATATGGTCTGATAATAAGTTTGACGTGAATGCTTTGGACTCTATTAAAACTATAAAAAATTGGGATAATCAAACTGCGATGAAGTTACATAAACATCCTTTTGTTGATGATAGCCTAGAAGAGTTCGAAGAAGCTATGAAACAAGCTCGGTATAATGACCAAAGAGCAAGCTATGAAAAGTATTTGAATGGGCAAGTTAACAAAGGGTTATCTGCTAAAGGAGCTATTCATTATCAAACGGGGTATTTAATTTATAATGAATCACACCCGAAAACAAACTTAATAAGAGCAACTTGGCAAGAACATATTAATATGTGTGGAATAAATTGTCAAATTTCATTTCATTTCATTACCCAGTTATTCAATGAGTGTATTGATGAGTATGTTTATCCAATAAGTCCTATTAAGGAAAAATCTACCTTTCTTTCATTTTTTAAAAAGAAGAAATGACTACCTGCAAGAGAAAAACAAAGCGTTTAAATTGTTCTACGTTTATTTTTCATCATTGAGTTTCATCTTTTTATTAAGACTATAAACTTTTTTAGCATCATAAGCCTTATCTCTAAGGAGTTCTAGCTGTTTATCAAGTAAATCTTGTTTGCGGTCAAAACCTTCTTTCCATTCGGGCATATGTTTTGAGATATAATCATTGGGTAGTTTTTCAAAACAACTTTTCAAAGCATTGAGCACAGCTGTTATTTGGTTTGGTATCCAAGAGACTATAGGTGTCCCTCCTGTTGCTTTTGGATAGACCGTATTTTGCATAATATATTTTTGAACAAATTGCCAATGTCCGTTTCTAAAATAATACACTTCTTCTTGAAGCTCAATTAGTTTTTTAATACCGTCATAATTTTTAGCTACCACCATACGCTCTAATAATGCATTCTCTTTTTGTTTAAAGAATAAGCGCGTATCTTCTAAAAAATGTTGTACACATTTGGGGCGATAACTCCGTAAATCTTGCAAATAGTGAGTAAGTTCATTTTCGGGATAATGACTGATAATTCCTGAGAAAATGTCCATTAGCGGAATGATATTGTCTTGAGCTCCGGTTTGTCCTCTATATTGCTGAGGTTCCTCGGACACGCCTTCGTAGATTAATCCGTTTTCGAAAATATCCGTATTGCCTTTAATACCCATAATAAACACACGAAAATCATTATAGTGTTTCCATCGGGAGGCAGTCCACATAAGTTGTCGCCGCTCGTTAATTTTTTTCATGCTATCTACAGCCAAATCCAAAGCTATATTTAAGGCTTCGGAAGACGTTGCTTGTTGAGTGTCTAACACGGCTTGTACTAACTTAGGCGAATGTTGGTTAATGTCAACATGCAACATAATAAATCCACGTTCGTCTGACATTCCCGAGAATTTAGCAGCCATCCCTAAATTTTCCCACTCGAAACCTCCATTGGGATCTATTTTAACATAGTTGCCCAAAGAATATGCATAATGGTAGTCTAGCCATGGATATACATCTAATTTTTCAGAAACAATAACAAAAGGTTGTGCTATTTGCGGAGGAATAGATTTATGAGCTTTGCCGTATGCCCCATTTTTTAGAAAAGAAAAATGTGCAGGAGCTAAAGCGTAGGCAGAAGCTAAAAAAGCATAACTCCGAAATAATGCTTGTAAGATAAAAGGATCGTTTTCTTGTTGTACGTGCTCTTTAAAGTTAGGAAGGTTTTGAGTTCGCGTTTCAATACGCCCTTCAATTGATAAAATGCCAGGACTATTATCGTCTTTAACACGAGGTAAATCGTTAATTATTTCTTGCAATGCTGCATATCGATTAGGCAATGAAGCTAAAGGAGGTGCTTTGGGCAAAAAACCATTTTTGGCATTGATTTCAAAAAACCCATCTGTGTGTTTCTCTATTTGCATTATCTAAAGATTTATTTTGAATAAATGTACAGAAATAGAGCAGTTTAACAATAAAAACAGAGTTCATTTTTAGGTTAAAAAAAGGAACTATACTAATTTAATTATACGATAAGTTCTTTGTTGGAGGTTAATGTTTCATTATTACCATTCACACTGACTTCTATAGTTTTTTGTTGATTAGAAGAACTTTCCCAAAAAAGACTAAAGGTTTTGTGATTTAAACTAACTTTAATTGTTTCGTCTTTCCATTTTAATTTAAAGGAAAGAGCGTTCCAATGCGGAGGAAGCCATGGCTTAAAGGTAAGTTTCCCCGATTTTATACGAACGCCTCCAAAACCAAAAACAACGGTTTGCCAAGTACCTCCGCAAGAAGCGATATGCATTCCCATATCTGTATTGCCCTGATTATCTACTAGGTCAGCAAAAGCCGTTCGCGAAAAATAATTTACTGCCTTTCGAGTATCTCCAACCTCAATTCCCATAATAGAATGGATGCTTGGGCTAAGTGAAGATTTGTGCATTGTATATTTTTCGTAAAACTCATAGTTTATGCGTTTAATCTCATCGCTAAATTCGTCTGGTAAAACATAAAGCAACATTATTACATCAGGTTGTTTAAGCAGGGTAGTTTCGCCGGCATTAAAGTGATCATACCCTTCAGGATATACGGGCATTTCGTTATCATCCCACTCTGTAATAGGCGCTTCTTTATAGTTGAAATAACCTTGAAACTGTTCAATTAGTTTTTTCTCTTTATCAAAAGGGATATATATTTTATTAGCTTTATCTTTCCATTCCGATATTTCGTTTTCTGTCAGTTTCAACTGTTCAGATAAATGATTTAGCGTTTCGGGGTGGTCTTTTTTAAGAGTATAATACCAATTAGCTGATTTTTTGAGGTTCCATTGCGCCATTCTGTTGGTAAAAACATTGTTGTCCACATGTTCATGAAATTCATCGGGACCGATTACTCGATTTAATTCATAGCGCTTTTTTTCTTTGATATATTCCAAACGGCTATTCCAAAAGCGCGCCGTTTCAAATAAGATTTCCGCTCCATAATCGAGAAAAAACGTAACATCATCGGTAGCAGTTAAATAAGTCAAAACACCATAGGCGACATCAGCTGTAATATGAATTTGTTCTTCGCCTGTCCAAATGCGATGTGCTTTGTCGTGTGTCCATTTAGGGGTTGTTTCTTCACCAGTATCTGCAGACTCCCAAGGGAATTGAGCACCTTTAAACCCGTTTGTTTTTGCATTCTTCTTTGCTCCGTTTAAACAATTATAGCGGTATAGCAATAATGCTTTGGCAGTTTGGGGTTGGGTATAAATATAAAAAGGGAGCATAAAAATTTCGGTATCCCAAAAAACATGCCCTTTATATCCTTCCCCCGAAAGGCTTTTTGCACCAATATTTACTTTCGGATCATTTTCATTTGCTGTAATAAGTAAATGATAGATATTAAAACGAACGGCTAAATTTGCATCATCATCTCCTTCAATAATACAATCGCAATCATTCCACTTTTCTTTCCATACAGCTTCATTATTAGCCAATAGACTGTCAATCCCTTGAGATTTTGCCTTGTGCAGCCAATCAAAACACTGTGTTTGTAATTTTTCAACGGCGATTTCTCTCGAAGTACCAAGCGCTACTATTTTGTCTATTTGATAAACAGTTCCTTTTTCTGCTTTAAACGTTAATATTTCAGAAACTTTTTCATATTCTTTTTCAATGCTTTTTGTTGCATCGGCACCTGTTAGTTCTGTGTTTGCAGCATAACCTAAATAATGCGTTCTATCCAAGGTTTTCATTTCTAAATAAACACCTTCTTTATTGTCAATAGTATTTACGTGTTGCAAGTGTTTGCTAGTTGCCCATTTTTCCCATTTGGTTTCTGTCGGGAAATTAGTTTCCCCAACATATCGCGGTAATAGGTCTAGGTTTCTACGATTACCGTTGAGTGAGCTTTCGACTTTAATTTGACCACTATAATTTTCTGGTGTAATTTGTATGCGTATTGCGGCTAAATTTTGTTGTGAAAAATCTGTAAAACGAATACTCTTATAGCGCGTTATTCGTCCTTCATCATCTTCAAAAACGGTTGACCGATATAGAACGCCTTGTCTTAGGTCTAGTTTTCTGTGATATTCTATGACTTTACAAGAATTCATATTAAGTAATACGCCTTCTATATAAATTTTTATAGGCAGCCAATCTGGACAACTAACCAAATCTACTACGGTAGAGTCGTGATGATCGTAAATACCAGATAAATATGTAGCAGGTAATCCGCCTCTAAACCCTTCTTCTAACGACCCTCGAGTGCCTTGGTAACCATTACCTACAGTAAAAATAGTTTCGTAATGATTAATGTTTTTGGGAGAAAAGTTATTTTCTTCAACTAGCCATCCTTGACTATTTAATGTGTTTTCTAAGGGGCTAATTTTAGGTTTCGCCATAGTTGTCTTTTATTTGTTGCTCAGTTTCTGCTAAGGATTTATAAATATTTAATTCTGTACCATGACACCGCTGTGCTCCTACAGCATTGGCATAATAACACGCTTCTATGTAATTATTGGTCTTTAAAAAGCCAAACGCTAAACCGCCAGCAAAAGAATCTCCACACCCTGTTGTGTCTACTACATTTTCTACATTAATCCGTTTAACAAAATGTTCTTCTATTTCTTCTTTTTCGTTTTTAAAGTAAACAACACAGCCTTGCTCGTCTAGTGTAATATAGACTGCTTTTACGCCTCTGTCTAAGCAATGTTTTGCAAACTTGGGTAACTCGCTTAAAGGTAGTTCATAGTCTTCGGATAACTCTTCTTCTGTATATTCATATTTATACCAAGAACAAGCAGCTTCTTCTAAATTCATTTTAAGAATATCAATATAAGGTAACCATTGATCTCTGTCTATCCAAAAACGGTGTATTCTTTCTCCTTTTCTTGTACACGAATTGGTAGGGCCATGGGCATCAAAAACAATTACACCACTGCTGTTCTTTTTAATATATTTTAGAGTATCAAGGGCTATTTCAAAATCAGTAACAGGAACAAAAACAAAGGCATCTGCAGACATTAAATCTTCAACATGACAAGGTAAGATAGGAGACATAAATCCAGTTTGATATTCTTTTCGCTTATTTTGGTCAATATAATTTAGCGAAATAACATCTCCTCGGTCTAAATCGGAATTAATATAATTTAGATTAACATTGGAAAAAGGAGCAAGGAGTTTTTTAATAGGGGCACTGTCTTTTTTTTGAATATGTGTCACCGGAATAATCTCGGAATCACTACCAGATAATTGTGATAAAGCAACAACAGGGTATAGTACACAGCCATATTTTTCTACAACTTTCCTTTCATAAGTTATAATCCGATCTCTAGGGATAGGCCCTAAAACAATAATTTTATAATTCATTTTTATGTTGGCTTTATCAGAACAGATATTTACATAAACTGTAATTAGCTGTTTGTTAAGAACTAAAGGTATAAAATTATGATTGGATATACAATGAGTTTGCGTAACTGTTAGAGGGATGATTTAAAAATGCGATACTCTTTTATAATATTTACCTGCAAAAAGTATTGAATATAACGCAATAGAGTAGTTAAAGGCATTTTATGTTTTAGCCCTAGATTATCTCCAATCCCATAACAAAATATTCCATTCATCGGTACTGTCTTTAAAGGTAAAAACTGTTTTGAAACCAACGCTTATATGCGCTTTCATTGAAAGAATATTGCTAGAAGAAACTTCTGTTAAACAAATATCAAAAAGGCTAGAATAGACTTCTTTATGTTTTGCGTATAGTTTTTTTAAAATGCCTTTTCTCCTATGAGAATTAGCGATACATATTTGACCCATGACATAATAATTATAATCGCTCAACATTTTATTTTTATATTGAACCTTATGGAAGGTGCTAAACATTGGCATTAGAACAGGAATAAATGTTTTAAATTCCTTTAGCATTACCAGTGCATATCCAACGACTTTTTTATTATCTACTGCAATAATTTGTTTTGCTCCTTTGTTCATTTTTTTAAGCAAATTCAAATCATGACAGACTGTTACAAAGCCATTATTTTTATTAGGGATGTTTTCAAAATGATTTTCTTTTTGTAAATCAAGAATTTCTAAGAGTTCATTTTCTGTTTCGGTTAATTTTATTTTCATTCCCATAGATAATAAGAATAAATTTTTGCAGTCTTATGGTTTAACAAGTTCAATACGATCGTCTAATAATCGTATTAATTTGCGTTTATATAAAAACCCAATGGCTTTTTTAAACGCTTTCTTACTCATATTTAGAGTGCTTTTAATGGCTTCGGGACTGCTTTTGTCGGTTAGTGATATAAATCCGTTTTGTTTCAAAACCACCATTATGGAATCACAATCTATATCAATAACATTTAAAAACCCTTGTGGACGTAGAGATACGTCTATTTTCCCGTCTTCACGAATATTTTTAATATACCCTTTAATAGGTTTGTTTTTGTCCAATGGACCAAAAACTTCATTACGAAATAAAAGCCCTTCGAACTCTTCGTCAATAAGCACAACAAAACCTAAGTCAGTTGCTCTTTTTATAGTTAATACTACACGGTCTCCTATTTGATATTCCATTTGATAAGTAAAGGTAACCCTTTTATTGAAAAAGCCTTTGAACTACTTCGAAAGCTGCTTCTGCCATACGGTTTCCTTTGTTGTCTAACAAAGG
This sequence comes from Candidatus Arcticimaribacter sp., assembly GCA_965277835.1. Lineage (GTDB taxonomy): Bacteria > Bacteroidota > Bacteroidia > Flavobacteriales > Flavobacteriaceae > Arcticimaribacter. Next base: position 1,614,246 of record OZ255841.1, read on the forward strand.
GTTTACTTCTGTTACTTCAAGGCTAATTACTTTTTTAGAAGCCATAATGTTTTCGATTATTGCAACAACTTCGTTTACATCAAACCCTTTAGAAACAGGAGTCCCTGTTCCTTTCGAAATTAAATCGCAATCGAGACTATCAACATCAAAAGAAATATAAATAATATCAACATCTTTTAATTTTTCTAAAGCTTCAGATACGCAAACCTCTAACCCCCTATGACGGATTTCATGTACGGCATAATTTTTAATCTTTTGTTGCTCTATGACTTTATCTTCGACTTCTTCGGTATCGCGAAGACCAAAGAAAACTAAGTGCGAAGGGATTACTTTATGTGAGTTATTTCCAATTTGCTTAATATCATCCCAGTATTTTTTTGTTTTTTCGGTAACTTCATTAATAGCAAAGTCTTCGTTATCATTTCCTAGAGCAGCGGCTAAGGGCATTCCGTGTATGTTCCCCGAAGGCGTGCTAAAAGGAGTATGTAAATCTGCATGGGCATCTATCCAAATTGCACCTAATGTTTTGTTAGGATACGCTTTTTTAATTCCTGCCATAGATCCTAAAGAAGAAGAATGATCACCCGAAAAAATTAAAGGGAAATGACCTTGAATTAAGGTAGAGCTTACCGAGTTGCAAACACGCTCGCATTGTTCTTGTACAAAACGAATACGGTGTTCAATTTTAAAAGACTTTTTGTCGTATATGGTTTCGTTATGTGTTGCAACATCTTCGAAGGGGTGCATATTAAAAAATCCATTTTTTTGATTTATTGCTGCAATTTCAATCGCATCAATACCAAGATCAGAGCCTCTTGTACCTGCTCCGATATCGGACCTGTTTTTTATAATTTTAATAGGATTCATTTCTGTTTTTTAATTTTTCTTCGTTTTATTTCTGTTCGAATTAGTTCTAACTCCCTTGAAGTTTGGTTTGCCACAGAACTATTTTCGTCAGCCCTTCTAATCAAATAGGGAATTACTTTTTTGAGAGGCCCAAAAGGTAAATATTTTATAACATTATATCCGCTATTCGAAAGATTATAAGACATATTATCGCTCATACCAAATAAATGACTGAAAAACACATGGGGGTGATTTTTGGGGATATTCATTTGTTTCATTAAGCTAATAGCTTTTAGGGTGCTTGCTTCGTTATGACTTCCTATAAAAACAGCAGCATGATTTAGGTTTTTGAACAAGAGTTCAACTCCTTTATCAAAATTATTATCTGTAATTTCTTTTGAAGGACAGACAGGGTTAGGTAACTTTAGTTGATTAGCACGCAGTGTTTCTTTTTTGATATATGCCCCTCGAACAAGTTTAACCCCTATTTGAAACTTCTCTTTTTTCGATTTTTCAATTAAAGAAATTAAATAAGGGAAACGTTCCGATAAATACATTTGAATGGTAGCAAACACAACTATTTCAGTTTTGTTATAAGTTACCATCATTTCTTCTAAAAGGGAATCGAGTGCTGGTTGAATCCAGCTTTCTTCGGCATCAATTAAAATTTTAAGATTTTGTTCAGCTGCTTTTTGGCAACTTTTATGGAAGCGTTCTTTAACATTATTCCAAGCTTGTTTTTCTTCATGGGTTAGTTTTTTTTTAGCACTTACTTTTTCAAATAATGTAATATCTCCATAACCTGTAGGTTTAAAAACAGCAAAAGGTATTCCTTCCTCGGAGCTAGAGGCATCCATTGTTCGAAGAATTTCTGTTAAACACTGGTTAAAACCAAGCTCAGAGTTTACGCCTTCAACCGAATAATTTAAAACAGAACTTATATTGCTTTTGCGAAGTTTTAGAACTGCGGTTTTGGCTTCTTCTAGCGTAGTTCCTACACAAAAGTAGTTAAACATAGTTTTGTGAATTAACCCTTTAATAGGAGCCCCTATTTTGAGGCAAAATAAAATAAAGCGTGTGCCTATTTTAGTTAAAAAAGAAGAAGACATTAACTTAAAAAGAATATACGTTTTTTTAAGGTCAGCATCGGTTTTAGATGCGAAAGCAATTTGCGTATTATCAAAAAGCGTATTCATGTCTTTATTAGCTCATAAAAGGATAGCGATAATTTTTAGGGGGAACTAAAGTTTCTTTAACCAATTGGGGAGATACCCAACGTAATAAATTTAATTTTGACCCAGCTTTATCATTAGTTCCCGAGGCACGGGCACCGCCAAAAGGTTGTTGCCCTACAACAGCACCACTAGGTTTGTCATTAATATAAAAATTACCAGCACTGTTTTCTAAAGATAAGCGGGCGTGTTCAATGATTGCTCTGTCTTTAATCATAATCGCTCCCGTGAGTGCATATTCGGATGTTGAATCGACCAACTTTAAAGTATCTTCCCAGAGGTCGTCTTCATAAATATAAATAGTAACAACAGGGCCAAATAGTTCACGTTCCATAGTGTCATAATGAGGGTCAGTGGTAACCAAAACAGTAGGGTCTATAAAATAACCTTTGGAATCATCATAAGTTCCTCCAACAAGAATTTCAACAGCACTATCCTTTTTTGCGTGTTCAATCGCCTCAGTAAGTCGGTCAAAAGAACCTTTATGGATAACGGCAGTCATAAAGTTTTTCAATTCCCTCGGAGACCCTAAAGTAATTGTATTTATGTCTTTTACTAATTTATCTAAAATATCTTGAGACGTGGACTTAGGTAGATATACCCTTGACGCAGCCGAACATTTTTGCCCTTGGAATTCAAAAGCACCTCTTATAATTGCAGTCGCTACTTCTTCTACATTAGCAGATTTATGGGCTAAGATATAATCTTTACCTCCAGTTTCTCCAACAATTCTTGGGTAGGTTTTATAGGTATGAATATTAGTCCCGATTTTATTCCAAATATTTTTAAAAACATGAGTTGACCCTGTAAAGTGTATTCCTGCAAAATCTGAGCTTTTTAAAATTGTATTGGTAACCATTTCAGGGTCTCCGTTAATCATATTAATAACTCCTTTAGGTAGCCCAGCTTCTTCGAAAATATCCATTATAATTTTGGCAGAAAACATTTGAGAGTCACTAGGCTTCCATACCACAGTATTTCCCATTAGTGCAGGTGAAGCACAAAGATTCCCAGCGATTGCAGTAAAGTTAAAAGGGCTTATGGCGTATATAAAACCTTCGAGGGGGCGATAGTGCACATGGTTCCATACACCTTCTGAAGATTCAGGTTGGTCATCGTAAATGTCTTCTGCAAAGTGGACATTGAACCTTAGAAAATCGATAAACTCACAAGCTGCATCAATTTCTGCTTGATGTACTGTTTTGGATTGCCCAATCATTGTTGCGGCGTTTATCAAATATCGATATGGCCCTGCGATTAAATCAGCTGCTTTTAAAAACACAGCAGCTCGAGCAGCAAAAGGCATTTTTGCCCATGTTTCTCTTGCGTTTAAAGCAGCAGAAATAGCTTGATTTACGTGTGCTTCGGTAGCTAAATTATAAGTGCCCAAGTTGTGTTTATGATCGTGCGGAGGATGCATAGTTCTGGTTTCAGAACTAGTAATTTCTTTTCCTCCAATTTTCAGTGGAATATGAATTTTTTTTGAAAAAAGAGCATCGTAAGTAGCTTCTATTTTTGCTCTTTCGGGAGTGTTAGGAGCATATGACTTAACAGGCTCATTTATTGGAAAAGGAGACTTTATAAAACTATTAGACATAACATTTTTTAATTAGATTATATATCAAAAGTACATATAAAAACATATAAAAGAAGATAATTTTTAATGTGTTATTATAATTAATAAAGCATTATATTCGGTGACATAAAAAAATCAAAATTATGAACCGTAAAATAACTTTAGGATTACTTATCGCTACAGTAGTACTAACTACAGGATGTGCAAGTATTTTTAGTAAATCTATTTACCCTGTTTCAATTAACAGCACTCCTTCGGAGGCTAAAATTACAATTGAAAACAGTAGTAAATTAAGGGTGTACGAAGGCGTTACTCCTGCAACAGTAAGACTTAATTCGAGCGAAGGCTTTTTTAAGAAAGCTACTTATAGTATAAAATTCGAAAAAGAAGGGCATGCTACTAAAACAATCTCTATACAGTCTAAACTAGATGGATGGTATTTTGGAAATCTTTTAATAGGAGGTTTTTTAGGAATGTTAATTATTGACCCAGCAACAGGCGCTATGTTTGCTTTAGAGACCTCAAACGTAGGTGTATCATTGGACGCTCTATCTACAACAGCCTCAAAAGGAGAATTAAAAATTTATGATTTGGATCAAATCCCTGAAGAGTGGGTAGATCATCTTGTAAAGTTGTAGCTTTTCTGTTTTTATAGATAAGTAAGAACCATAATTTAGGCGTTATTTATTTTCAATTATATTTGGTTTATAAAATAAACTAGTTTATATTTGAAAAATAATTTTAAAACTTAATATTATGAAATCTACAGAAGTTACACCAAAAGAACAACTAGAGCTTATTGAACAAACGATTAATCAAGCAAAAGAAAATCTATGCGCGCATAGTTTTTCTTTTCTTTTTTGGGGATGGTTGGTTAGTTTTACCGCTATACTAAATTATATTCTTTTATCTTTCACTTCATTAGCTCAACAGAGCTATATAGTTTGGCCTATTATTACTTTTTTAGGCACTTTTTTTATAATAAATTATTATCGCAAAAAGGGTAAAACCGCAGCATATCATACGCATCTCGAATATTTTTTATCTCGTATGTGGATGGTTATAGGAGCTGTTTTAGTTTTAACCTCTTTTATTACTCCTTTTATTTTAATAGACCCTTGGTTTTTCTTTCCAATTATAGCAGCGATAGGGATTATTGTTAGTGGCGTTATACTTAAATTCAACCCACTGATTTTTGGAGGAATTGTTCTAATAGCGTTCCCGTTTTATAGTAAATTGTTTAATGAAGCTAACATTTTGTTATTATACGCAGTAGTTATAATGATTACGCTTTTAATTCCAGGGTATATCCTTAAAGGTCAAAAAAAATGAACCCTTTAGATCCTTTATTAACAACTCCTCTTAGGTTGGGAGTAATGTCTATGGTAATTAAGTTTAAAGCAGTTTCTTTTGTGTATTTAAAAGATCAACTTAACGTTACTCAAGGGAATTTAAGTGTACAGCTAAATAAACTGAAAGATGCAGATTATATTATCATTGAAAAACGGTTTGAAGGGAGTTACCCTTTAACAGAAGTAAAAATCACTAAAACAGGGATTAATGCTTTTGAAAATCATGTTAAAAATTTAAAAGACTATTTACATCTTTAAGATTCAAACTCACTTAGCTATGTTAAAAAATAAAATTTAATGTAGAATTAATATAAGCGGACAAGCGTACTTAAATTTAGAGAAATACAATATAAAAAGAGTATCTCTAAATTAAGTACGCTTTTTTAGTGTTAAGGGTTTCAAATAATTTCAGTATATTCCAAATAAAAAAGAAATATTTGTGCAACAAACTCTATTTCAAAAAATTTTAATTGGTTTTGCTTTTTCTCCAAACCTAAAGGCAAATGTATTTGAGGCAATGCGTTTAGCAAACTTTTTGGGTGCGCATTTATATTTTTTACATGTAGGAAATAAAACAGCGTCGAAGGAACAAATATTCAATGACATTATACAAGAGGCAGAGATAGAGGTAAAAGGACTTTCTATTCTTTGGGAAGAAGGGAACCCTGCAAAAGTAATTTTTGAACAGTGCAAAAAGAATACTATTGATTTGCTATTACTTGGGGCATTACAGCGCGAGAATATGCTAAAATTTTATATGGGTTCAATTGCAAGAAAGCTTACAAGAAAAGCACCTTGTTCGGTGTTGTTGTTAATTAAACCTTCGGTAATAAGAGACCCTTCTCAACATGTTGTTGTAAATGCTTTTGAAAACCAACAAACAGAGAGTACAATTAAAGCCGCGTTTCATTTTGCACAGGCATTGAGTATTCCTAAACTTACTTTGGTTGAAGAAATAAACAGTTCGGAGTTGGCTATAAAAGCAGACGATGACTATAGTTTGAGAAAAATAGTTTTAAGAAAAGAAAAATTGAAACGGCGCGAACGTTTCCGTTTTAAAGAAATATTAAGTAAAATTCCAGAACAATTAAAAGAAAAAATTCAAGTACGGTCGCAACATATTTTTGGAACTCGGGGATATTCAATAGGACATTATGCTAAGGTAGTCCGTGCGGATTTACTTGTAATGAATACGACCGAAACGCGGCGGACATTTTTTAAAAGACTATTCCCAAAAGATATAGAACATATTCTTTCGGAGTTACCCACAGATGTTTTAATTGTTCAGAGTAAGAATAATGAGTAGAATAAAAACATATAAGACTTTTATTGCTGATATTCCTGCAAATATTTTTTCGGGCTTTGTCGTTTCTTTGGTCGCTCTACCCCTAGGACTTGGTTTGGCAATTGCTTCGGAAGCCCCGCCGATAGCAGGTATATTATCTGCCATTGTAGGAGGCGTTGTAGTTGCTCTTTTAGGAGGCTCTCAGCTTACAATTGCGGGCCCTGGTAATGGACTAGTAATTGTACTTCTTTCTTCTATAACATTATTAGGTGACGGAGATTTATATCAGGGGTATTTATATACTTTGGGAGCTATAATTTTTTCGGGTTTTTTCGTCTTTTTATTTGGTCTTTTTCGTTTCGGAGCACTTGGCGAGGTTTTCCCTGCAACTGCTCTTCAAGGGATGCTAGCAGCAATTGGGATAGGTATTCTTGCTAAGCAAGTGCATGTAATGCTAGGCGTAACCACAACCACAGGAACACCTTTTGAGTTGTTATCTCAAATCCCTAATACAATTGAATATATTTCTCAAAATTTATCTTCAAACATTATTTTAGCAGCGATTATAGGAATAGGCAGTTTTTTAATTCTTATACTTTATTCGCGTATTCAGAACCCTATTTTTCAGTTAGTTCCTGCTCCGATGTGGATAATTATCCTAGCAATAGGACTTACCTACTATTATCAATATATATTGGCAACACCTTACCCAGTAGATAAAAGTTTACTTATTACGCTTCCCGAAAATTTAATACAAAATCTTCCTTTTCCAGATTTTGGTAAAGTTGGGAGTTCACAATTTATGGGTATCGTTGTTTCTTTAACTTTAATATCATGTATAGAATCGTTGCTAAGTATAAAAGCGGTTGATAAACTTGATCCACAAAAAAGAAGATCAAATGTAAATAAGGACCTTAGAGCTCTTGGAATAGCAACAATTTTGAGCGGTTTTGTCGGAGGGCTCAATGTGGTTACAGTAATTGCTCGAAGTTCGGTAAATGTAAATAATAAGGGAACAAATCGTTCTGCAAACTTTTTTCACGCTCTATTTTTAGTTCTGTTTATTTTGCTTTTTCAAGACCAAATTGAACGCATTGCATTACCTGCGTTAGCAGCAATATTGGTTTATACGGGATATCGTTTAGCAAATCCTCAAAACTTAATAATGCTTTTTAAAATAGGGAAAGAGCAAGCCATCGTATTTTTAATTACTCTTTTTGGTACACTTGTTTATGGATTGATACCTGGGATTGCCTTAGGTGTTTTAGTTACTTTTTTGGCGCATATATTAATTAATAAAAGCTTATTTCTTTTTACGCGTAATTGGTTGAAACCAAACGTATTAATGTATCGAGAAGAAGACAGCGGAAATTATTTTGTGAGTGTAAAGAACTTCTGTAGCTTCCTTAATTTTTATAAGCTTAAAGCTAAGTTAGAAGAAGTCCCTAAGAACGAACATGTTATTATTGATTTTTCGCTATGTGAGTTTGTAGATCATACAGTAATGGAGGGGATTAACGATTATAGGAGAAGCTTTGAAAACAAAAAAGGAGTTTTTGAAATAATAGGGTTAGACGTTCATTTTTCGGGGACGCAACACCCTTTTGCAATAAGAAAAGTATTGCCAACAAAAGGGTTTTTAAACCTTGGGAGTAATCTTACTAAAAGACAAGGCACACTTAAAGAGCTTGCCGAAAACTTAAATTGGTCTTATCAGGCCGAACCTATTTCTGAACCTAGGTATTTAGAGCAGTTCGAGTATTTTAAAACAAAGCAGATTAATTATCAATATAATATATTGATCAATACAGAAGAGCATTTTAGGTTATTTGACCTTTCTTATAGCGAAGGCGCTTTTATTACTAGAGAAGAATTGAAATCTTCTTTTTTAATAATTTCTTTAAATGATATAATCCCTCAATTTGTTTTAGACAAAGAATATTTACTAACCAATTTACACGAAGCATTAGGCTATAAGCATATTAATTTTAAAAAGTATCCAGATTTTTCTAAACGCTTTTTTTTATCAGGAAATAACAGAAAAGAAATAAAAGAATGGTTTACGGCTGAATTAATTTTCTTTTTCGAAAGCCATTCTTATTTTTATGTAGAGTCGAAACAAGACAAGATATTGATTAAAGGTAAAAATAGACTTTCGAGTATTGAGGAAATTAAAAAAATGCTTGCCTTTGGAATGGAATTAAAACAGCTTTTAAACAAAAAATAAATTTATTATGAAGAAAACAACTATTCTATTTTTAACACTAATTGTTGGGCTAAATACGTTTGCTCAGAAGACGATAGGCTCAGTAGAACGATTAGATGACGAAATCAACACTTTAATAGATGAAAATGCGGTCATCGAAATTTTAGCAGATGGTTTTACTTGGTCTGAGGGCCCCGTATGGGTTCCTGAAATAGACGCAGTCTTGTTTACGGATGTACCCAAAAATAAAATGTATAAGTGGAATGAAGCCGAAGGGCTTTCGGTTTATTTAGATCCTAGTGGATATACAGGACATGCACCTAATGAAAAAAAATCTGGAGCAAATGGATTAATTCTCGACCCTGAGGGGAATTTGATAATGGCACAACACGGAGACCGAAGGATAGCTAAAATTAATAAGCCACTTTCGAAACCAGGAGATTTTATAACCATTGTAGACCGTTTCAAAGGGAAAAGGTTTAATAGCCCAAACGATTTGATTTTAGCGAAAAATGGAGATTTATATTTTACAGACCCCCCTTATGGGTTGAATGGTGATGACGACCCTTTGAAAGAAATTTCAACTAATGGGGTTTATCGACTGAGTAAATCGGGAGAAATCAGTCAAATTTATTCAGATTTAAACCGCCCTAATGGGCTTGCTTTTTCTTTAGACGAATCAATTTTATATGTAGCAAATTCGCATCCAGAGAAAAATCTTTGGATGGCACTTTCGATAGAGAACGGCGTAGTAACTAAAGACAACGTTTTTTTTGATGCGACAGGGAAAAAAGAGAGAGGATTTGCAGATGGACTTAAAGTACATAGCAAAGGTTATGTTTTTGCTACAGGCCCTGGAGGCGTTCTAATATTTACACCTAAAGGGAAACATATAGGAACGATAAAAACTGAAGTAGCTACTGCCAATTGTGCTTTCAATGCAGATGAAAGTGTGCTATATATGACGTCTCACAATTATTTTACACGGATTAGGCTTAGAAAATGAAACTTCACCGAATAGAAACTGGAAATTTTATGCTCGATGGGGGGGCAATGTTTGGTGTAGTACCCAAATCATTGTGGCAACGAACTAATCCGGCAGACGATAAAAACCAAATAAGAATGGCAGCACGTTCTTTACTTATTGAAGACGGCAACCGCCTTATTTTGATAGATACTGGAATGGGAAACAAGCAGTCCGATAAATTTTTTGGGTATTATAGCCTTTGGGGTGATTATTCTTTGGAAAATTCTCTTCGAAAGGCAGGGTTTCATAAAGACGATATTACAGATGTATTTTTTACTCATTTACATTTTGACCATTGTGGAGGCGCAATAGAGTATAATGGAAAAGGAGTTTTAGAACCTGTTTTTAAGAATGCTCGGTTTTGGTCTCATCAAAAACATTGGGACTGGGCAACAAATCCCAACGCAAGGGAGAAAGCATCTTTTCTTCCAGAAAACATTTTACCTATTTACGAAAGCGGACAATTACAATTTTTAACAGGGGAAGAAAAACAATTGACTAATACAGATTTGGGGTTCGATATTTTGTTAATGGATGGACACACTGAAAAGCAAATGCTACCAATGATTCGTTACCAAGGAAAAACCCTTGTTTTTGCTGCGGATTTGATCCCGACAGTTGGGCATTTACCAATTCCTTATGTAATGGGTTATGATACACGCCCTCTATTAACTCTCGAAGAAAAAGCGTCTTTTTTAAACCGTGCTGCAAAAGAAGACATTCTTTTGTTTCTTGAACACGATGCGGATAATGAACTTATTTCTGTCGAACAAACAGAAAAAGGAATACGTTGCAAACAAAGGTTTTTGTTTGATGACTATTTTCTAACATAAGTTTTTTTACTTTTATACCAAATCCATTTATAATTTTGATTATGAGACATATAACCTTTGCGATTATATCTTTTTTTACACTTACTACTTCGGTTGCACAATATTGGCAACAAAAAGTAGATTATAAAATGTCTGTGGAGCTCGATACTGAAACGGCTGATTATAAAGGCACTCAAAAATTGATATATACGAATAACTCTCCGGAGACCTTATCAAAGGTTTTTTACCATTTATATTTCAATGCTTTTCAACCAGGGAGCGACATGGCAGTCCGAGGGAGAAACGAAGTAGATAAAAATACGCGGGTTAAAATAAATATTGATTCATTATCACCTGAGCAAAGAGGGTATTTAAAGGTTACGAATTTAAAACAAAACGGAGTAGCGGTTAAGGTAAAAGAATCGGAGACGATTTTAGAGGTTACACTTAATCAATCTCTTGCTCCAGGAGAAAGTACGGAGTTAGACTTAGAATTTAATGGACATGTTCCCGATTTGGTTCGTCGTGCGGGTAAGAATTCTAAAGAAGGGGTCGCTTTTTCAATGGCACAATGGTATCCTAAAATGGCGGAATATGATGTTGATGGATGGAATACTGACCCTTATATTGGAAGGGAATTCCATGGTGTTTGGGGAGATTTTGATGTAAAAATAACCATGGATAAGGCCTATACTATTGGCGGGACTGGCTATTTACAAAATGGAGATAAAATTGGAAAAGGATATGTTGATAGAGTAAGAACAAAATCTAAAAACGGAAAAATTACGTGGCACTTCATAGCACCTAATGTTCATGATTTTACATTTGCTGCGGATAAAGAATATATTCATGATATTTATTTTGGACCAAATAATGTAACGCTTCACTTTTTTTATAAAAACAATCCTGAAATTATAGAGAACTGGAAGAAGCTACAGCCAATTACAGCTGAGTTGATGGAATACTTTAACACTAAAATAGGACCTTATCCATATAAACAATATTCTGTTATTCAAGGAGGCGATGGAGGAATGGAATATGCAATGTGTACTTTAATTACGGGGGAACGTAAATTTGGCTCTTTAGTAGGCGTAACTGCTCACGAATTAGCACATTCGTGGTTTCAACATATTCTTGCTACTAATGAAACAAAGCATGAGTGGATGGATGAGGGTTTTACGTCCTATATATCGACACTTGCTAAAACAAAAGTGTTGAAAGAAGAAAAAGATTTCCCGTTAGAGGGTTCTTATAATGGATATTTTAGTTTAGTAAACGCAGGAGTAGAACAACCACAAACAGTAAACGCAAACCGATATCACTATAATTATGCTTACGAAAGGACAGCTTATAGTAAAGGGTCTGTGTTTTTAGGGCAGTTAGGATATATTATTGGAGTAGATAATTTAAATAAAACATTACAGGCGTTTTATGAAGAGTATAAATTTAAACACCCTGTTCCTAACGATATCCGAAGAATAGCAGAACGTGTTTCGGGGATTCAACTAAGGTGGTATATAACCGATTGGACCGAAACAACAAATACTATTGACTATGCAGTTACATCGGTCGAAGACTCCGAAAAAGGGGCTCAAATAAACCTCGAACGAAAAGGGTTAATGCCTATGCCTTTAGACGTGTTGGTGCAGTACAAAGACGGAACACAAGAAATGCATTATATTCCGATTACGTTAATGCGTGGAGAAAAAGAAAACCCATACGAAGAATTATCGTGGACTGTAGAAAAAGATTGGTCATGGGTAAGCCCAAAATATCATTTTTCGATTGATAGAAGTGCAGACGAAATTGAAATAATTGCAATAGACCCGTCCTATTATATGGCAGATATTGACCGCGAAAACAATGTTTTTATACGTGAGTAGAACTATTGAAATTAAGAGATTAAAAGGTAAAATCTTAATAGATAAATTATTTGAAAAAGGAGTTACGTATCGTTCTAAAAACTTAATCTTTAGGTATATTGAGGTTTCAGAAAACGATAATATTCTCTATGCAGGAGTATCTGTTTCTAAACGAAATTTTAACCGAGCGGTAGACCGCAATCGTATAAAAAGACAGCTTAGAGTTGCGTTAAAAGAAACAGAGATTAACCTTACTGGAGCGTGTATGCTAATATATACAGCTAAAGAAATTCTTGAAACAAAAAGTATTATACAAGAGACTCAAGCTATTTTTGAGCGGAGAGAATAAACCTATTATTTAGGGTCATTTTGGGCTCTAATTATTTTTATAATACGACTATATATAATTTCCGATAAATTCCAGTTGTATCCTTTGGAATCGGTTGTGTTTGTAAATTGAATAACAACCGTGTCTATATCCCTGTGATACTTAGCGATACTTTGATAGCCTGGAACCAACCCAGTGTGGTTATACTCGTAAATTGAAGAATAAATTTCTTGCTCTCCTTCATCAAACAATGTTCCATCGTTTAATGCTCGTAAAAATATAGCCACATCCTTTGCTGATGCCAACATCCCTTGTTTTTCCGTCTTTAAATCTAAGGCGTATCCAACATGATACCCACTCATAACATCGTCTATATTTACTTCGCTAAGCGAATTATATGTGTTTTTTAAATGAAGGCGATTTAAAATTTCTTTTCGAATGAATTGAAAATGAGGATAGCCTAATGTTCTATCCATTAGTTTTCCAAGCAACAAATAGTTTGTGTTACTATATTCATAATCTTTACCAGGTTCAAAACTAGCAGGTAATCCAAGAATTAATTCAAGGTTTTCGTCATTACTTTCTTTTGGAGTCATCCAATAATTATGAGTGTCGGTATAATTTGGAATACCGCTACGATGCTGAACCATCATTCTTAAGGTAATTCTTTCAGCATTTTCAATTTTTCCTATTAACTCTGGAAAATAATTAGCAAGCGTTTCGTCCAATGACAAACGTCCGTTATTTACCAATTTAGTGATAGCAACAGCGGCATATAATTTGTATATACTAGCAATTTTAAATAAAGCATTAGGATTAGCTGCAATTTTCTGTTCTCGGTTATGCCAACCTGCAGCATAACCCTTAGGTGGTTTACCTGCTTCATCTACATAGACTATTATTCCTTCAAAACCATGGCTAATGGCTTCGGTAGCTTGTTCATCAATAGTATTTGGCAGTGGCAATATCCAAGCCTTTACCAATATCCATGGAACAAAGAACATAGAGGTTATGGTTCCAGCAAACAATATTAGTCTAAATATTTGCTTTCCTTTTTTCTTATTCATTTTTTCAATCAATTTGTTTATACCTTGTTACTTTAGTTTTAAGGGTTTTCTTTAAGCCAAATTCTTGCTTCATTTGTATACCAATTAGGAGAAAAATTATTTAAATCAATAATAGTTTTATAATGGAACCTTGCTTTTTCTTTATTCCCTAATTTATCGAAAAAATTTCCCATATAAGAATGTACATATGGATTATTGGGAGTTTCGGCTAATAGTTTTTGTCCAATTTTCTCAATCTGCACATCAAATTTTTTGAATTCTCCCAAATCCATGTGAAAAGCAACATCTTTCAAAAAAATCAAATTATGTAGCAAGTTAATATTGCTATATGAAAGATAGTTAGGGTACATTTCGAAAGTTCGTTCGAGTAACTCAGCACTTTCATTCATTTTTTCAGGTTTAAATCGTGCCATAAACGATTCTGCCAATGCCTGTGCAAGAACCTTTCGTGTATAAAGATTACCCGAAAATTCAGACATATAAACCGAGTTAGGTTTTTCAATTAAAGGCATTTCTGATAAATCAAAAACGTAATTTTTCAAAAAACTAATTGCAAAAAGAGAAGAGAAAACATCTCCCATTATTAGTCTTGCAGGATCACTCATTAAGTTGTTATTGGCTAACAAAACAAGGGTTAAATTTTTAGAAGGTACTTTTAACAACAAACTGGAGTAGCAATCATATTGTCCATATACCCATAAAACATCTAGCTTCTGTATTTTTTGTTTGAAAACACCATATGCATAAGGCAATTCATTTGCTATACCATGGAACATGGTATTCTTAGATTCTTTAGTAATTAAAGTATTCAAATCAAGAGCATGGCTAAATTGAATTAAATCTCTTGGTGTTGAAACTACTCCTGCTGAAGCCGAATATCCATAATCAATAAAACCTTTTTGAATACCTTTTTCTAAAAAATATGGTGCTGCAATTTTTTTATTTTTATATGCTAATTGAAGAGAGTCTTCTAAAAGAAAAGTGTTTTGTAAGTCCAATTGCTTAAAAATTTTATTTTCCATAAGCTCTTTAAAAGGTTTGTCTGTGGCTTTCTTAATTATCTCGGTTAGAAGCCCAAAACGGGAACTATAAAAAAACTGTTTCCCTATGTTTCCTTGAGAGGTATGCGATAAAATATGTTTTACACGTATGGAATCATTGAGTTTAGAAGCTGGCAAAAATTGGACTACGGGATCATTAAGCGATATTTTACCTGTTTCCACCAATTTCATTAGTAATGTAGCTGAAAATAATTTGGTGATTGAAGCTATTGGGAAAGCCGTAGATGAGTCAACACGAATATTAGTGTCTAAGTCAGCATATCCAAAGTAACGCTCATAAACAATTTTATTATCTCTTGTTATAATAGCACTTAACCCTGGGATTGAATAAAATTCTTTTAAATCTAAAAGCTCTTTTGTAAATACTTTAGAATTGTCCTGCTGAAACCTATTAGATGTACACGATATAAGAACCAATCCTGCGAATAGAAATAGTAAACTATTTTTCATGTTTCTAATTATTTGAAATTATTAAAAGAAATAAGATAAACGTACTTATATCAAGAAATATAAAAATAGCATTTTCTTAGAGAAAACAAATAATCTGTAGATTCTGTTTTTCTTGAACCTATTATTTTGGTGAGGGTGTTTTAGAAACGGTTTTATTATCAACCCATTTCACTTCTCGAAGATTAAAGGGTAAATCTTTTAAATTTATAGCTTCACACTTATAATTTTAAAGGGAAAATATCTGTGAATTTTTTGTTTTCATCAGTATCTAATTCCTCAAACTTATCATAAATATTATTAAATGATTTAGGTCTTAAATAAAAAGTAGACATTGATATACCATCAAATTCTACAGCTCTTAGATATTCTTTGACTAGTAATTTAGAAAGTACATCTGGTAACCATGCCCCCACAATTTTTTTACGAATAAAATTCTTGTCTTTAAATAAATCAGTTTTTAAAATTGATTTATCATAACTACATTCTTGTAATATAAGTCTAAATATTGCTAGAGTAAAGTATTTCCCTTGAGTAAAACAACTAAATTTTCTTATGGCTTTTTTATTCCGTTCGGCTTTTTGTTTGTAAGTATCATAGTCTGAATATTTAGATTTAATTATCTCATTTAGCGCAAGAGATTCGTCAACTAGTTTTTTAATTTTGGTAAAATTTTTTGACCTTTCATCTATATGTAGTAGTAGTTTTAGTAGTTTGTTAAGCCGCTTAGATTCTTCTTCAAGAAGATCAAAAATATTGTAGGCTAAAGTCATCTCCTTGACTTTTTCAATTGTAATATCTACTGCATTGTTTCCAAATATATTTTGGTAGGCATCATCATCATTTAGAATGTTTTTTGCACCTACTTTTTTTGCACTAGGTTCCAAATTATATGCACGTAATAAACTAGCTAATTTTTCAATATCAATGTTTTCTTTATTGTATTGAAAATCTGATAGTTTCTTCAGCAATCTATTATGTAGATTTTTTTTGATGAAATTACGTTCACCACGCTTTATTTCATAAAAAATACCAATTGAAGCAAATTTATTTTGAAGCTCAATTTGTTCGGGGTTATTTGAATAAAAGTCTCTAACCTGAACAGCATTTTGAGTGTTGTTACATTTAATTACGTTCATTTCGAAATCACTTTCATCAATCTGAGTTTGTATAATTCGAAACATAACTTTTAAATCCTTAAACTCTTCAAGTGCTTTTTCTTTAGCTAGGGTAACATCTTGGTGGATGCGTTTAAGTTTGTTGAGCTGATTTAAATAGGCAGTATAAATTGAATCTACTGTCTGGGCACCATTTATAATTTGTGGTCTTTCTACATTAATTGTATTTGCATTCTTTTTTTTGAAACTTAAAGAAGTAATAGTCAAGCCGTTATTGTAGAAGTAGAAGTCATTTTTGTTTGATGCAGCGCTTTCTACAATTGTTTTATTTATCTTGTTTAACCCTAAGTTATATCTAACATTTTTGTCGAATAGCTGGTATTTGTACTTCTCTCGTAGTCTTATAATCTCATCTCCTGTAAGAATTGAAATGAGGGTATAATGACCACCTATTTTCTGTTCAATTAACATAGCCTCTTTAGAGTAAGTAATGTTTAATATGAAAGACTCAGGTTCAGTTAACGAAAGACGACTCTCATACTCAAAGTATAAATCTTTAATGTCTTCAAAACCATAGTATTTAAAGGTTTTATTTTTATCGTTATAGCTATTTAGTATTTTATAATCGGCTAAATGACCCAAATGAAAAAAAATAAAGTTTAATCGATAACCTTTCTTTTTAAAAACAGCATAATCAGAAGCAATTTCTTGAATTCTTGTGTTTTTATGTTTTTCTATATAGTCTTCATTTTCTAGTTTATTGACTACGTCATATAAATAGGATAACCATTCTTTTTTACATGCTTTGAGATTACGTTCGTTAATTGCTGATTTACATTGGATAAAATAAATATCTTTAGTGTTTTCATCAACGAAAAATGCATCGATAGATTCATCATTACTTGACAAACCATAAACAGCTTTTTCTATATCATCTTCAGTCAAGAAGGGATAAGTTATTTCTAAAGCCCAAAGAGGGAAAGAATCAGCAATATTGCTCCCATACTTTCCGCACCCTTTTTTTATAATTTTAAAGAACCCTTTGTCTGTTAAGTTTTGTTTCATTCAGTTTTCAATTATCTAACTATCAGATAAGAAATCTCCTTTACATTTAGTCTAATAAACTCAAAAGTAATGTTTTTAACGGGAAAATGAAAAGCCTTAATTATTTAGGCCAATTGACCATTTCTCTATTTTCACGAAAATCTAGGGAAGTCAAACAGAAATCAAATCTCCCGAAGTTTCTTTTGGGAGAAACACAAATTATGTCAACTTATAAACTACATTTTAAGTAAAAATAAACACCTGTTAACCCTAATAAAACAATTATGTATAATGGATAAATTGTATTTGAAAATAAAACATTTAGGAATTTATATTTATGTTCAATATATAAATCTAGTCTCATTTCCATGTCTTTAATTTCTTTTGGCTCTTTTGAAACTTTGGCAACATCATTATAAAGGGCTCTAAATTTTCTTTCCTGTTGTAAGTAATATGCGTCTAGAAACCATAAAATAATTGTTGGTATAATTCCAATCCAGATGAATTCTACATTATTGCTGGAAGTATATATAGCAAGAATAGCTGATACAATAGTTATCATTAATCCTTTTATTTGAAAAGAATTTGTATTGTGTCTAGTAATGATATTTTGAATAAACTCTAAATGTTTTATTTTGTGTTCTTCCATAGATTATTATGCTTTAAGCCAACTATCAAGATATTCAATAGAACCATCTGGAAACACCACGAAGTATAAATTAGATGTTGAATCGCTTTCATAAATGTATGGGTATATTTCTAAGTATTCGGAACCAGTATAATTTGAAGAGTTATCCTTAACAGGAAGTATAGCTATATTATGAGATATATACTTTTCTGCATCTCCGTGTCCTAATTCCCAACTGCACCATTTTGAATCAATAGCTCCTTCGGTAGCAAGAAAAATAAATTTTTTGTTCTCTTTAATTTTTTGCTTTATTCTACTTGCAGTTGTTCCATTAGTGATTCTAGGCATATTATCATCTAACCAATCAACATAGATTTCGACACCAAAATTTTTTAGAAAACTAATGGCACCATCCAATTCCTCAGTTTCATCGTGTTTGTGAGAAAGGAATATAGTTACTTTACCGTACTTACTTTCTGCCTTAAACTCTTTTAAACTTGCATCAACAGACTCACTAAAAATTCTTGTTGTATTTCTATAAGTTGCTAATTTGGATTTCGATATTATACTCATATAGTTTTTACTCGTTAATTTTTAATTTCAACTATTAAATATAAGGAAAATTTCTTATACCCATTCAAGATACAAGCCTATTTGATTTTGCTTAACCCACTTTGCAAGAAACAGGGAAATCAAACAGAAATCAAATCTCCCGAAGTTTCTTTTTGTGGAAGGGTGGAGGTACCCATTAGATATGTGTCTATTTGGTGTGCGGCTTCTCTACCTTCGGAAATTGCCCAGACAATAAGCGACTGTCCTCTACGAGAGTCGCCTGCAGCAAAAATAGTAGGTTTGTTTGTTTGATATTTTCCACAGTTTTTAATATTGCCTTTTTCATCAATTGTAACCCCTAATTGCTCAGGTAATGATTTTTCGGTTCCTGTAAACCCAAGTGCCAGTAAGGCTAAATCACAAGGCCATTCTTTTTCGGAGTTTTCTTTTTCTATGAGTTGAGGTCTCTGCCCAGGGATTTTCTTCCATTTTACTTCAACTGTTTTTAGTCCTACGACATTGCCATTTTTATCTCCTACAAATTCTTTAGTCAAAATACTCCATTCGCGGTGTACTCCTTCTTCGTGCGAAGAGCTTGTTTTTAGTTTGAAAGGCCAATAGGGCCAAGGATTTTCATCATTTCTCCCGTCAGAAGGTTTGGGCATTATTTCGAAATTAGTAACACTCTTAGCGTTTTGTCGGTTTGAAGTCCCTACACAGTCAGACCCTGTATCACCTCCCCCAATTACAATAACGTGGCGGTTAGCGGCATCTAAGGCAGCATTTTTTTCAAGTTGTTTATCTACAACCTTATTATTATGAGCTAAAAAATCCATAGCCTGAACAACACCTTTTAAATCGCTCCCAGGAATGGGGAGATTTCTTTTTATGGTAGCTCCTGTGGCGAGAAGGACAGCATCGAAGTCAGCGTTTAATTGTTTCGCAGAAATATCTTTTCCAATTTCGATATTACATTTAAAGGTAATTCCTTCGGCTTCTAAAATTTTTAACCGTCTATCAATAACGTTCTTTTCCATTTTAAAGTCGGGGATACCATAACGCAATAATCCGCCTGCTTTAGTATCTCTTTCGAAAACAGTAACCGAATGCCCTGCTCTGTTTAATTGTTGTGCAGCGGCTAACCCAGCAGGACCTGACCCTACTATGGCAATAGCTTTTCCGCTACGGGTAATAGGAGGTTGAGGTTTAATCCATCCTTCGGCAAAACCTCGCTCTACAATATATTTTTCGATTAACTCAATAGAAACAGGTGGGTTTACAATGCCTAATACACAGGCTTCCTCACAAGGGGCAGGACATAAACGCCCTGTAAATTCTGGAAAATTGTTTGTTGCATGAAGAATATGCAACGCTTTTTCCCATTGGTTTTTATATACGGCATCATTAAAATCGGGAATCAGATTTCCTAGCGGGCATCCGCTATGGCAAAATGGAATTCCACAATCCATGCAACGACCTCCTTGTTCTTGCAATTCTTCTGATGTAGGAGCAATTGTAAATTCGTTATAATTTTTAACTCGTTTTTCAGGGCTTATTGCACCTTCTTTAATACGGTCGTATTCTATAAACCCTCTTAACTTTCCCATGACTTATGCGTTTATTTTATTTTTTTCTGCAGCAAGCATTGCCAGAGCATTCTTATAATCTGTTGGCATTACTTTGATAAAATTCTTTGAACTATTATTCCAATCACCTAGTATTTCTTTTGCTTTGGAACTATCAGTATAATTAGAATGGTTTTCAATTAACCCATACACAGTTTCTTTGTCTTGAGTGGTTAAGTCTTCTAATTCTACCATTTCTAAATTAAATTTTTTCTCATTGAATTTTCCATCGGGGCTATATAAATATGCAATCCCTCCACTCATTCCGGCGGCAAAATTCCGTCCAGTTTCTCCAAGAATAATTGCAATTCCTCCAGTCATATATTCGCATCCGTGATCTCCAATACCTTCGACTACTGCAGTAGCACCAGAGTTTCGAACACAGAACCGTTCTCCAGCAATACCATTAATGTAAGCTTCTCCAGTTACGGCTCCATAAAGGGCAACATTCCCAATGATGATATTTTCGTCTGCCCTAAAAGTAGCCTCTTTAGGGACTTGGGCAATTAGTTTACCTCCCGAAAGCCCTTTCCCAAAATAATCGTTACAGGTTCCATAAACTTTCATAAAAAGACCTTTGGTTGCAAACGCTCCAAAACTTTGTCCTGCGGTACCTATAAACTTTAAAGACAAGGTGTCTTCGGGCAACCCATGTTGACCATGCATTTTAGAAATTTCGTTACTCAAAATTGCACCAACAGTTCGGTTAGTGTTTCGTATAGGGAACTCCAAATGTTGTTTTTCTTTTCTATAAATAGCAGGATGTGCTGCTTCAATAATTTTAAAGTCAATTACATTTTCGAGATTATGGTCTTGTTTTTCGGTATTATGAAGTTTTACACCATCATCGGTTTTGGGTTTATACAAAATATTAGAAACGTCAATCCCTTTTGATTTATAGTGGCTAAGGGCTTTTTTCATACTAATTTTTTGCGATTGCCCAACCATTTCATCAACTGTTCTAAACCCTAGTTGAGCCATAATTCCTCTCAACTCTTCGGCAACAAAATACATGAAATTGATAACATGCTCTGGTTTCCCTTTAAAATTCTTTCTTAGTTCAGGGTCTTGTGTAGCAATTCCTACAGGGCATGTATTTAGGTGACAAGCCCGCATCATAATACATCCTGAAGCAATTAGAGGCGCAGTAGAAAACCCAAATTCTTCAGCTCCCAGTAGGCAAGCAATAGCTACATCTCTTCCTGTTTTCATTTGCCCGTCGCACTCTAAAACAATACGATTTCGCAGGTCATTTAACACAAGTGTTTGTTGTGCCTCGGCAACGCCAAGTTCCCAAGGGAGCCCTGCGTGTTTAAGTGAGGTAAGAGGAGAAGCTCCTGTGCCTCCATCGAAGCCTGAGACTAAAATTACATCTGCTTTTGCTTTTGCAACACCAGCAGCAATAGTGCCTATACCTACTTCGGAGACCAATTTAACATTTATTCGGGCTTCGCGATTTGCGTTTTTAAGGTCAAAAATAAGTTGTGCTAAATCTTCAATAGAATAGATGTCATGGTGAGGAGGAGGCGAAATTAAACCCACATAAGGCGTAGAGTTTCGGACGGACGCGATATAAGGATTTACTTTAGGTCCAGGCAACTGCCCTCCTTCTCCTGGTTTGGCACCTTGTGCCATTTTAATTTGTATTTCTTTAGCAGAACTTAGGTAATGACTTGTAACACCAAAACGACCAGAAGCCACCTGCTTTATTGCGCTATTTCTCCAATTCCCGTTATTATCAGGCTGAAAGCGTTTTGGATCTTCTCCCCCTTCTCCCGAGTTACTTTTTCCGCCAATACGGTTCATAGCAATTGCAAGGTTCTCATGTGCTTCTGCACTAATTGATCCTAGAGACATTGCTCCAGTTTTAAAACGTTTTACAATTTCTGTCCATGGTTCTACCTCTTCTAAGGGAATAGGGTCAAGGCTAGAAAATTCAAATAACCCACGAAGAGTCATTAATTTCTTACTTTGTTCGTTAACCATTTTAGAATATACATCGTAGCTCTCAAAATTATTTTGATTTACGGCTTGTCTCAACTTTGCAACAGTAGTAGGGTTAAGCATATGAGCTTCTCCATCTCTTCTCCAACGATATTCTCCACCAATTTCTAAGTTTAATCCAGAAAGGGTTTCTGGATTAAATGCTTTTGAGTGCCTTTCAGAAATTTCTTTTTCAATTTCATATAACCCAATTCCTTCAATCCTTGTAGCGGTATTGCAAAAGAAAGTTTCAATAAACTGTTCATTTAGTCCAAGGGCTTCAAAAATTTGAGAGCCTCGATAAGAATGAAGTGTAGAAATTCCAATTTTGTTCATTACCTTAACAATACCTTTTGCAATAGCTTTATTAAAGTTTTGAATAGCAGCATCTGTAGTAATTCCTTTAATATTACCCGTTTCAACTTGTTCAGCAATAATTTCATTAACCATATAAGGATTAATGGCACTTGCACCATAGCCAAATAGACAAGAAAAATGATGAGGCTCTCGCGGCTCAGCAGATTCAATTACAATTCCAAACTTAGATCGTTTTCTAATTCGTTTAAAGCAATTATGAGTATGTGCACACGCTAATAAAATTGGTATTGGAGCAAATTCGGAAGACACTCCACGGTCAGATAAAATTACAATGTTAACCCCTTTATCAGCAGCTTGCTCAATTTCTTTAATCATGTTTTCTAAGGCACTCTCTAACCCATTTACACCTTTGTCAATTGCGTATAGGGTTGAAATCATAATGGCCTTATAGTCAGGATGATTAATATATTTAATCTTATCTAAGTCCTCATTTGATATTACAGGATTTTGAATACTTAGTTTTTTTGCATGATTTTCATTTATGTCAAAAATGTTGAATTCCCCACCAATTGAGAGCGAAGTATCTGTAACAATTTCTTCTCTAATACCATCAAGAGGAGGGTTGGTTACTTGAGCAAAAAGTTGCTTGAAATAATTATATAATAATTGAGGGCGGTCAGACAGTATAGCTAATGGGGTATCTGTACCCATTGAGCCAATGGCTTCTTTCCCTTGAATACTCATAGGTAGAATTAGAGTTTTAAAATCTTCTTCGGTATATCCAAAAATACGGAGGCGCGTATGGTAATCTTCTAATTCAACAGTTCCATGATTTCCTGTATAAGGTACTTCCGAGAGTTTCAACAAGTGCTTGTCTAGCCATTCTTGGTAAGGTCTTTCGGAAACTATTTTTGTTTTAATTTCTTCATCTTCAATAATACGTCCTTCATCCATATTTACTAAAAACATACGCCCTGGTTCTAAGCGACCATGCCGCGCAACATTAGAGGGGTCAATATCTAAAACTCCTGTCTCGGAAGACATAACGACATAACCGTCTTTTGTTACCGTATAGCGAGACGGACGAAGCCCATTACGGTCTAGTAAGGCTCCAATATATTTCCCATCTGTAAAAGGAATTGAAACAGGCCCATCCCAAGGTTCCATAATACATGAGTTATACTGATAAAATGCTTTTTTCGATGGGGGCATTGACTTGTGTTTTTCCCAAGCTTCAGGGACAAGCATCATCATTGTTTCGGGGAGTGACCGCCCTGTAGCTAAAAGTAACTCGACCACCATATCCATAGAAGCAGAGTCTGACTTTCCTTTTAGAATAACAGGAAGAATATCATTAATAATATCGTCATCAATTAAATCACTTTTAAAAAGCTCTTCGCGTATTTGCATACGGCTAAAGTTCCCCCTAAAAGTATTTATTTCTCCATTGTGGCACATATATCGAAAAGGTTGTGCCAAATCCCAAGTAGGGAATGTGTTTGTAGAAAAACGTTGATGCACTAATGCCAAACGAGTAACTACTAAGGAATCGGATAAATCGAGATAATACCCCTCAATATCTTCAGGAATTAAAAGTCCTTTATAAATTAACGTATGAGTAGAAAGACTAGGTAGATAAAAATAATTGCTTTGCGAAAGTTTAGATTCAATAATTTTATGTTCCGCTGTTTTTCTTGCGATAAATAACTTTATATTAAACTCATGTTCCGATAATTCTTTATTTCCTTTACCAACAAAAACTTGCGCAATGTAGGGTTCTGTCTGTTGTGCAATTCTGCCAACAACATCTTTATTTATAGGGACTTTTCTCCACCCTAAAATAGATAGCCCTTGTTTTTTAATTTCAGTTTCGAAAAGATCAGTACAAAATGTTCTTTGATTTTTTTTCTGAGGTAGAAAAACCATTCCTACAGCATATTCATGTGCTTTTGGTAATTCAAAAGCACAGTTTTTCACCATGAAATCGTGTGGAATTTCAATCAGAATACCAGCTCCATCTCCTGTTTTTCCATCGGAACTTACAGCACCTCTGTGCTCAAGTTTTGTTAAAATATCAAGGGCTTTTCCTATAATATCGTTTGTTTTCTTTCCTTCAAGACTGCAAATAAATCCAGCACCACAGTTATCGTGTTCGTAGTCGGGAGAGTAAAGCCCTTGTTTTTTTGGCAACATGATGTCTATTTTTAAAAAATGTAGGTAAAAATAAATGATTTAACGGTTTACTATTCTTCAAGGAGATTAAAAAACAGAGACTTTACAAGATATATAATTTATTAGCACTTTTTTTAAATTACCCATAAATTAAGAACGCTTTTTTTCAATATTATTTAAGTATTAAGAATAATTTAGCGTTGTCTTAATAGATTTTGTAGTTTACAACATAATTTATAGAATACAATGCAAACTTCTTTTTATGTAGTTGGTGTTATGTCAGGAACTTCTTTAGACGGGCTAGATTTGGCATTGATAGAGTTTAGTCAAAAAAAAGAGAAATGGGAATATAAATTTCTTGATACAGAAACTAAAGCATATAATTTTTCTTTGAAAGAAAAATTATCAGAAGCCCGACATCTTTCAAAAACCGACTTAATTGCTTTAGATACTTTTTATACTACCTATTTGGCAGAACAAATAAATAGTTTTATTAGCCGAAACTCAAAATATCATGTGGATTTGGTTTGTTCACACGGACATACGGTTTTTCATCAGCCCGAGAAAGGAATTACGCTTCAAATTGGAAACCAAAAAGAATTGTCAAGTCAATTAGGAAAAACAGTAGTATGCAATTTTAGAAAACAAGATGTAGCGTTTGGGGGACAAGGAGCTCCGCTTGTTCCAGTAGGAGAGTATTATTTGTTCTCAGAATATAGTGCATGTATAAATATAGGAGGCTTTGCAAATATTACATTACTTAAAAAACCAACACTAGAGGCCTATGATATTGCCGCAGCGAATATTGTTCTTAATACGTATGCAGAACAACTAAACCTCCCTTATGATGAAGGAGGTAAAATAGCATCTACAGGGAAATTGATAAACGCTCTTTTGCAACAACTAGAAAAGATATCATATTATAAAAAAGAGCCGCCTAAATCTTTGGGAGTAGAATGGTTATCAGAGACCTTAAACCCTATTTTAAATAATTTTAAAAATGAGCCTATTCCAGACCTTCTTTATACGTATTTAATACATTTAACAAATCAAATTTTGAAGGCTTTGCCAAAAACAGGAAAAATTTTGTTTACCGGAGGAGGCACCCATAACACGTTTTTAATACATTTGATTAAATCTAAAAGTACTGCCGAAATATGTGTGCCAGCCCCCGAATTAATTGATTATAAGGAGGCTATGATTTTTGGTTTTTTAGGGCTTTTAAAGAATCTAAAAATAAATAATTGCCTTGCTTCTGTTACGGGTGCTAGTCACAACCATAGCTCAGGAGATATATTATATACATAATTTAAGTTAAGTTTAGTAATTAATTTATACTTTAGACACTGTTAATTAAAACACAATATTGATTAGTAAATAAATAGAATATAATGGAAACAATTTTAGTACTCATTTTTGTTTTAGGTTATTTAGCAATAACGCTTGAGCATACGCTTAAAATAGATAAACTTATTCCGGCATTGGCTATGATGGCCATTCTTTGGGCAATAATTGCGTTATGGCATTTGCCTGTTTTCGAAGTTGACACAACTTTAAAACAATTAGTCCCAACACATGTCGAAGAAATTTTATTACATCATTTAGGAAAAACATCTGAGATTCTTATTTTCTTATTAGGTGCAATGACTATTGTAGAAATTATAGATTATTTCAATGGGTTTGCAACAATAAAAACCTTTGTCAAAACTAAGTCTAAAAAATCCCTCCTTTGGATTTTTGCCATTTTAGCGTTTATTTTATCTGCAATAATTGACAACCTTACGGCTACGATTGTTTTAATTACAATTCTTCAAAAAATTATACCGAACACCAATACAAGAATGTGGTTTGCAGGATTAATAATTATAGCTGCAAATGCTGGTGGAGCTTGGTCTCCAATAGGCGATGTTACTACAACTATGTTGTGGATAGCAAACAAAGTAACAACAGTTAAATTAATTTCGTATTTGCTTATACCTTCTTTGGTCTGTGTTGTGGTTCCTGTGTTTTTAGCATCTTTACTTCCAGCATTTAAAGGAGAAATAGATACTGGAGACGCTGAAGACGACGAACCGACAAGTAAACATGGAGCAACAATGTTATATCTAGGTTTGACGGCTATTGTTTTTGTTCCAGTATTTAAGACTTTAACTCACCTTCCCCCTTATGTTGGGATGATGCTTTCACTTGCTATTGTAGCAACATTTGCAGAAATTTTCTCTTCTACTAAAATTAATATCACATCTATCGACGAAGAAAGCGATAATGCTTCTATGCATAGTCCAGTTCATACGGCATTATCTAAAATTGAATTACCAAGTATTTTATTCTTCTTAGGAATATTATTGGCTGTTGCTGCTTTAGAGTCCTTAGGCATGTTATTTGAATTTGCACAATCATTGAATACTACCATACCAAATACAGATATTGTAATTTTATTATTAGGAGTAGGCTCTGCAGTAATTGACAATGTTCCGCTTGTTGCAGCGAGTATTGGAATGTTTTCTGAGGTCATGGATGATCCATTATGGCACTTCATTGCTTTTTCGGCAGGTACAGGAGGTAGTATGCTAATTATTGGTTCGGCTGCAGGTGTAGTTGCTATGGGAATGGAGAAAATCAACTTTTTTTGGTATCTCAAAAAAATATCGTGGTTGGCACTCGTTGGCTTTATTGCAGGTTCAGTAACCTTTATGTTATTACGCGATTTTGTTGCTTAGAATATAATTATTAGCTACATTTTTCGTTCTAAAAGAAAACCTATATACGAACGGAATGGTATTATCACTTTTTATACAAACAGCAGAGGAACTCCGCACAGAGAAAACACTATCTTTAATTGAACTTATTGAGAACGGAGGACTAGGAGGACAGCTTATTATTGGGGTTCTGTTCTTATTACTTATTATTGCGCTATACATCTATTTTGAACGTTGGTTTGCTATTCGTTCTGCATCGAAGATCGATGCTAGTTTTATGGATCAAATTAAAGCGTTTGTTTCTCAAGGGAAAATGGAATCTGCACAAGCTCTATGTGTTAAAGAAGATGTCCCCGTTGCTCGATTAATTGCCAAAGGCATTAGCAGGATAGGGAAACCGCTAGAAGACATTAACACAACTATTGAAAATGCAGGGCGATTAGAAGTTTATAAGCTAGAAAAAAATGTAAGCATTTTGGCTACTATTGCAGGAGCTGCACCCATGCTTGGCTTTTTGGGGACAGTGATAGGTATGATTCTTTCGATTTTTGAAATATCCAATGCAGGCGGAAATATTGACATGAAATTATTATCCGATGGACTATACACTGCAATGACTACAACAGTTGCGGGTCTAATTGTAGGTATAGTGGGTTATATTACGTTTAATCACTTGGTAGCAAAAACATCTAAGGTTGTGTATCAAATGGAAGCACTTTCGTTTGACTTTTTAGATTTATTAAATGAACCCGCAGCCTAATGAATTTAAGAGGAAGAAATAAGATAACCCCTGAATTCAATATGTCGTCTATGACAGACATTGTTTTTTTGTTACTTATCTTTTTTATGATAGCATCGACTCTTGCAAAACAGCTCGATACAATTGAAGTAAAACTACCCCAAGCAAAAGGGAAAACAGAAAACAGAAATTCAGTTGCAGTAACCATAAATAAAAACAACCGTTTTTATATTGATGGAGAAAGTGTGAGTAAAAGCCAATTAAAATCACAACTAATAACACTTTTAAAGCCTTCGGATTCTCGAGTAATTATTTTAAGAGCAGAGAAAAATGTCCCTATTGATGAAGTCGTATTTGTAATGAATATTGCCAACCAGAATGGAATAAAAGTAGTCTTAGCTGTGGACGCCCAATAGACTTTAAATATGAGCTTGTTTGATACGCCACATAAACGAAAGTCAGCCTTGCTGACAAGTACAATAGCACTTTTACTTTTGTTATTGTTTTCATGGTTGGGATTGTCATATTTAGATCCTCCAATATCCTATGGTATGGAGGTTAGCTTTGGCACTTCTTCTCAAGGTAAAGGAAGAGCTCCGGCAGAAGTTCCTCAGAGGCAAGTAGAACAAAAAGAAGATATACCTGAGCCCGAGGAACAGAAAGCAACCCCACCTCCTGAAACGATAGAAGATAAATCGCCCGAGACATTAACAGAAGAAGAAGCACCAATATCTGTTGATAAAGAAGAAAAGAAGACAACAAAATCTGAGATAAAAGAACAAGAGCCTCCAGTTGAAGAGCAAGTAGAGAAAATTCCAAAACCAACACTATCTAAATCAACCAAGCAAGTATTGTCAAACATATTGAATGCACCTAAGAAGACAGCAAACGAAAGCCAAGAAAGTAAAGGCGATGATGAGGTTGCAGAAGATAAAGGGAAACCCGAAGGAAATCCTTATGCAAATAGTTATTATACGTCATCGGGTTTAGGAGGTAACACCAGCTATGGGCTTAATGGGCGTAATTTGCAGAGCAATGGTTCGGTAACTCAGAAATGTAATCAGGAGGGGAGAGTAGTTGTACGCATAACAGTAGACCAAAATGGGACGGTTATTTTAGCAGAAGCAGGAGTTAAAGGAACGACAAACTCGCACCCTTGTTTGTTAACTCCCGCAAAAGAAACCGCTTTTTTACATAGATGGACACCAGATGCTAATGCACCAAAAACACAAGTAGGTTTTGTGGTAATCAATTTTAAATTAGGAGAATAAACCTTGAAGAATTACGAAGAAGTACGCACTTGGCTTTATAGTCAATTACCCGTATATCAGAGACAAGGAGCAAGTGCTTATAAGCCTAATTTAGATAGGATGGTTGCTTTTATGGATTATCTAGGGAATCCTCAAAAAACATTTCCTGTAGTTCATATAGCAGGCACAAACGGAAAAGGTTCTACGTCTCACATGATTGCTTCTGTTTTAATCGAAGCAGGATATAAAGTGGGCTTATATACATCGCCCCATTTAAAAGATTTTACGGAACGCGTTCGGTTTAATGGAGTTGAAATAGAGCAATCTTATATAGTTGACTTTGTAAAGAGAAACTATAAGTATTTTATTGAAGCCAAACTTTCTTTTTTTGAACTTACTGTAGGCTTAGCGTTTATGTATTGTAAGGATATGCAAGTTGACATAGCCGTTATTGAGGTAGGTTTGGGCGGTAGATTAGATGGGACTAATGTTATTGACCCAAAACTGTCGGTTATTACCAATATAGGAATGGATCACACGCAGTTTTTGGGTAATACACTAAAAGAAATTGCAAGAGAAAAAGCAGGGATTATAAAAAAAGGAATACCTGTCGTTATTGGCGAAACACAAAAAGAAATTATTCAAGAGTTTAAGGAAGTCTCTAACCAATTAAACGCGCCTATTATTTGGGCTGACCAAGAAAAGCAAGTATTTTATAATTCTGATTTAAAAGGACCGTATCAAAAAAATAATATACAAACAGCCGTAATTGCGTTACGAACACTAGGGATGAATTATGTAAATGAAGAACATATAAGGGAAGGATTATTAAAGGTAGAAGCGAACACAGGTTTAAAAGGAAGATGGCAAACTTTAGCGCGACACCCCTTAACCATAGCCGATATAACACACAATGCCGAAGGTTTTGCTTATGTAACTGAAGCACTCTTAAAAATGGAATATAAAACGTTGCATATGGTTTTGGGTTTTGTTGAGGGGAAGGATTTAGAGAATATTTTTAGACTGTTGCCCCAAAGTGCGAAGTATTATTTTTGCAGCCCAGACTCTATACGCGCTCGAAAGGCTTTAGATTTAATAGATCTCTCGAAGCAATATGGTTTTGACGCAAAAGCCTATGACTCCGTTAAAACAGCATATCAATTTGCAATTGATAATGCACAAAAAGAAGATTTGATTTATATAGGGGGGAGTACTTTTGTGGTTTCAGAAATTCTTTAAGAAAAGTTTTTGCAAACCGTGTTATCTATGTTATATTTGCACCCGCAAGGGCGCTTAGCTCAGTTGGTTCAGAGCACTTGGTTTACACCCAAGGGGTCAGGGGTTCGAATCCCTTAGCGCCCACCAGATTAACCTCACTTTATAAGTGGGGTTTTTTTTATTTCAATTTTTAGAGAAATTTATTTTAGTAGAATAATAAAAAAAGGCTCTCAATTTCTTGAAAGCCTTGTTATTTATAGTAGCGGTTTTATAGAGACTCTTACCCAAGGTGATATGATTAAATCGATTCATAACTAAATTTATAGGGGAATAATTCTAAATCCCAATCTGCAACATTTTTAATAATCAAAGAAATAGACTTTATGCTAATTCATATATAATACTATTTAGTTCGCTTTTAGACTTTTCCCTTAACTCAAATGACCTTTTCACTTTTTCACTTATTTCACTAATTACTTCTTCACTTGGAATACTAATTAATAAATTTTTGAAGTCATCATCTGAAATATTTGGAATTGCAGCTCCTGTTCTTAACATCGAAATTTGATTAAGGAAATATTTAGATTTTAGATAGTAAAGTAAATAATAAGGGTCAATTTTAAAATTCCGTAAAACTCTAAAGCCATTAGTACAGATTGCGCCATCAAAATCTGAATTTACCAATGCCGTTGCGTGTTTTCTTGAGCCAATAGAATTTCCAGCAATAGCAGTTATAATATCTCCTTTATTTATTTCATATGAAGCTCTACTAGGGAGTTCATAAACCGACATTTCAGTTGAATTAATAATTTCTAAAGATGGCGTGTTAACATCTGATAGCTCAACATATTCTATAGTCAGATTCTTGTTTGCTAATTTTTTACTTTTTGTTTTCACAATTTGGACAATATCACATAAACGGATAGCATTATTTTTTTCAATTAGTTCAATTAATTTTTTATTATGTGGCGAATAATAATCATAATCAAAACGACCATTTAATTCATTGTAGTTAATTGAATATGAATTTTTAGTTTCTATGTTTTTATAATTGTAGAATTTTTTATAATCTTCAACTACTATAGATAAGTCTTCGTCAAGAATTGGGTTTTTATCTTTATCGCGTAATATTTTCCCATAATTATCTTTTTGATATATTGGGCTTCCGTTTTTGTTTCCTTGGTAACCAATTTTTCTTATTTGACTGAAAAATAAAGGATATTCTCTATCTATATTTGGAGTGTCTTTTTGAACGAAGAGGAGAGAAGTTTTAACACCTGTCCCGTAAGGAATAAATGTTTCTTGAGGCAAATTAACAATTCCTAATATTTTTGTTCTTTGTTTAATGTAATATCTTAAATATTCTAAAGAAAGATTTTCAAAATGACTATTTGGTAAAACAATTCCCATTCTACCACCTTCTTTTAATAAATCAATACACCTTTCAATAAATAATATTTCTGCTGCCTGTCCTGTATGAAGTTTATTTGTTTTAGCAAATTCATTGTCATTTACTTTTTTCCATTTGTAGCCTAAATCGAAAGAAGAAAGTATTTTTTTGTCAAATATTTTTCCTGCTGTACCAAAAGGAGGATTTGTTAAAACAACATCAAAACCTTTTGATGTTTTATTTACTTTTATTTTCAACAAAATTTCATCATAATCGGTTAATGAATTAATGCACTTTATATTTGTTTCTACGTTTGCTTCAAGGAGTAATTTCATTTTTGCAATTCGCGCAATATTTTTATTAATATCTAAACCGTAAAGGTTATCTGAAACAACTTTTTTGATATTAACATTTTCATTGTTATTTAAAATATAATTAAATGAAGAATTGAGAAAACTCCCGCTTCCACAAGCTGGATCAATTATTGTTTCGTTTGGTTTTGGTTGAACTATACTGACACAAAAATCAATTATTGGTTCTGGAGTAAAAAATTGACCTCTACCATCTTTTTCTTGATGTGATAGGAATTTTTGAAATGCCAACCCTTTGGCATCATTAGAAGAATTGATTAATGAAAGATCTTGTAACTTATTAATTGTGTTTGCTAATGATAATGGGCTTAATTTAATTGTATCGTCTTTATCAAATATATCTGAGTATTCTTGAATTGTACTTGAAAAAAGACTTTTTATTCTGTGAATAAATTTTTCTGCCTTTTTCGAA
Source organism: Candidatus Arcticimaribacter sp. (assembly GCA_965277835.1). Classification (GTDB taxonomy): domain Bacteria; phylum Bacteroidota; class Bacteroidia; order Flavobacteriales; family Flavobacteriaceae; genus Arcticimaribacter. The sequence goes on from OZ255841.1 coordinate 1,646,866, forward strand.
CTCTTTATCTCCTCAAACTCTACATCTTCAATAAAGAACTGATTTTCTCTTTTCTTTTCGTCAATTACTTTTATGAAGAGAATTTTTATAAATTCTTCTAAAGTTTGTTGAGTAGAAAGCCCATCATTTGCATAAATGAAATTATGAATTTCTTCAAACTTTCTTAATAGTTTATCGGTTTTTGTTAGTTTAAAATCTAAGTTTAACTCCATAATTCACACATTTATGACAAATATAATCACAAACTTGTAAAATAAATTATCTTAAATCTAATTGTGACATATCTATTTTACGTGGAATAGGTTTTGTTTGTTTAATACATTCTTCTATGTCATCATACCACGGATGCTGTAGCCGTAATTCATTTTTTATTCCTGGAATAATATAGTCAATATGGTAATTTTGATATAAATGTTCTGGACTTGTTGGAGAATGAGAGATGTTTTTTGGATTCATAAATACAAATTTATGCTTTCCAATTCTTTGAAATAAATCTACACACATTATGTTGAATTCAGTTACTAAAGGCGCAGCTTGTTTTATTCCTGTGTATGGTGCTACCCTATTACTTGGTGCGTGAGTTGTAAGCATTTTAATAGGACCTCTCAGATTTAGATATGCTTCTGTTGTTAAAGTTTTATCATCAAGTTTATCAACCCATTCTCGTAAATCTTTTTTGTCTTTCCAATATCCAATTAAATTAAAAGATCTTGATCCTGGAGTTTTTTTATCCCATTTAAAGTCTAGGAAATTTTTACCAACATTTTCTGCTTCCCATTTTTCTTTGGCTTTTTTATATTTATTAAGACCTTTTTCAAATGTTTTTTCAAGATAATTTTCTTTAGGGAAAGCAAGACTTTTTAAATGATTGTAAAGTTTGTCTTTTGTGTCTAATGTATAAAGGTGTTTTTCTGTATTTGTTTTAATCCCTTTATTTTCAATCACGTACCATTCGTCTTTGGGGTAGTCTTTTTTTTTAATATAAAAATCGCCTCTTGCATCATCATTTTTGGCATTATATCCTCCCTCTGGTTTTTCTTTAATGCGGTAAGCATCAAATCCTTTGGATTCTATATAATCTTTAAACAATAATTCACTTAAAGAGCCGTGAACGTATCCTTCGGCTCCAGGACTCATTTTCATTACTTCGATAAACTTATGATCATCTACTCCAAATCTTCTTTTGATATACTCACTTATACTTTCCATATTCCTCTATTTTTTTAAAAAGATCTGAAAGAGAAATTTGAAGTGTTACAGAAAGCTTTTCAATTATTTTAAGTGAGATATTTCGTTCTCCTTTTTCAATGTCGCTTATGTAGGTTCTGTCTATGTTAGATTTGTTGGCAAAATATTCTTGGGAAAACCCTTTTTTAAGTCGAAGTTTTTTAATAACAAGTCCAAATTTTCTTTGCAAATTCATTTTACAAAAATCAAGTTATGTAGGCAGTTGTGCAACGGTCAATTGTCCTCAATATCTTTTTAAGGTATTGACACATTATTATTATCATATATAAGTTGGAGGATGGCAGAATTTTACTTAAAATAAGGGGAATGACTAGATTATAAAGAAATATTCTTATAAGGATAAAGACAATTGATAAATTGACTTTAATTTATTAGAATAATAAAAAAAGGCTCTCAATTTCTTGAAAGCCTTGTTATTTATAGTAGCGGGAGTAGGACTCGAACCTACGACCTTCGGGTTATGAGCCCGACGAGCTACCGACTGCTCTATCCCGCGATATGCGTGCAAATATACAATTTATTCTGAAATAACCTGTTCAAATTTGGTCAATTCTGTGTGTATTTATTGAAGATTATAATGACTTAAGTATTATTTTATGTTGATTTCAAAGACTACTTTAAATTAGTCGATTACTAAATTTTAACAGCTTTATATGTTAAGATATTCAATTAATTGAACAAAACATTTTTCTTACATTTGAAAGAAACAGAGTTTAGATATAATAATTTAAGTAGAATTAGTCTTTCAGAACTTAGGAAAACCCTTTTAAAAGTTATCATAATTCAAAAAACATTTATCTTCATTTAAATCTTATTTTTTAAGATATTTGGTACTCCTATGATTGAACAACCACGCCTCACTATTAACCTTGGTGCTTTAGCTCATAATTTGAATTGCTTACAGTCTAAGCTTAATAAAAACACCGAGTTTATTGCTGTAGTAAAAGCAAATGCATATGGAATGGGAAGCATTAGAATAGCCCAAGAACTTTCTAGGTTAGGGGTTTCTAGGTTTGCAATTGCGTATTCTTACGAAGGCATTGTACTTAGAAAAGCAGCAGTAAAAGAAGCGATAATGGTTTTTTACCCTCAAGTGAGCGAATTAGAAAAGATTATAGAATATCAGCTCGAACCTGTTTTGTACAGCTTAGAAATTATTGATGCTTTTGTTAACGTTTTAAAGCAAAAAAACATTGCGGAATATCCTGTTCACATCAAATATAATAGCGGTTTAAATAGAATTGGTCTTTCGTTTAGTGAACTTATATCGACACTTAAAAGCGCCAATATTTCTAAACTTAAAATTCTAAGTGTTTATTCTCATTTAGGGGCTTCCGAAAACCCTAGACCTTGCAATTTTACTCAAAAGCAAATAGATGCGTTCGATAAGATTCAATCCGAAGTAAAGTTATTGTCAAATCCGCTGCCTAAATTTCATCTTTTAAATAGTTCAGGAATATTCAATTACCCCGAATATCATTTAGATGCAGTGCGTTCGGGGATTGCTCTTTATGGGTTTGCAAATCGACCTGAGTGGGATGCACAACTCAAACCTATTGCTTCTTTGAATGCACCTATCTGTCAAATTCATTTTGTTAAAAAAGGAGAAAGCGTGGGTTATAATCAGGGTTGGGTTGCTCCAAAAGATTGCCGTATTGGAGTTATAGCTCTTGGTCATGCAGATGGTATAGGAAGGCAATATGGCAATGGTGTGGGAAAAGTCAAAATAAATAACCAAGAAGCACCTATTATTGGGAATGTTTGTATGGATATGCTAATGATAGATTTAGGTTCTATAAACTGTAAGACAGGTACAGTTGTTACCTTTTTTGACCAAGATACGACAGCTGCTGCTTTTGCTAACTTAGGAAATACAATCTCCTACGAAATATTAACAGCACTTAGCCTTCGTATTGAAAGGGTTTATGTTTAAAAAAGTTATAAAAATAACAAATTGTTCTATTTTTGATATAACCAAAAAACATCAACCGAAAAAATATTTATTATAGTTACTTTTGCGTTCGAATTATTTTAAATAAAAATATATGAAAATAGCTGTAGTAGGAGCAACCGGAATGGTAGGCAGGGTTATGCTAAACATACTCGAAGAGCGTAAATTCCCTTTAACAGAATTAATTCTTGTGGCATCAGAGCGTTCTGTTGGAAAAACCATAAACTATAAAGAAGAACCATATTCTGTAGTAGGGTTAGCTACTGCAGTTGAGATGAAACCAGACATTGCTTTGTTTTCTGCCGGAGGGGAAACGTCCTTAGAATGGGCACCAAAATTTGCTGAAGCAGGCACAATAGTTATAGATAACTCGTCTGCTTGGAGAATGGATGCGACCAAAAAGTTAATCATCCCCGAAATAAATGCAGATAAACTTACCTCTGAAGATAAAATTATTGCAAATCCCAATTGCTCTACCATACAAATGCTTATGGCTATAGCGCCACTACACCAAAAATATGGGATTAAACGCTTGGTTATTTCGACCTATCAATCTATAACAGGAACAGGAGTGAAAGCAGTACAGCAACTAGAAAACGAATATTTAGGAGAAAAAGGAGAAATGGCATATCCATATCCTATTCATAGAAATGCGCTTCCACACTGCGATGTTTTTCAAGAAAACGGCTATTCCAAAGAAGAAATGAAACTGGTTAAAGAAACACACAAAATATTAGATGACAACACTATTGGAATTACAGCAACTGCTATTCGTATTCCAGTAGTAGGCGGACATAGTGAATCGGTAAACATTGAATTAGAAAAAGACGTTTCTGTTTCTGAAATCCGAAAACTACTAAATGAAAGCTCTGGAGTGATTGTTCAAGATAACATAAGTACTAACACGTATCCTATGCCCATTTATGCCGAAGGCAAAGATGATGTTTTTGTAGGGCGTATCCGTAAAGATTTTTCTCAAAAAAACACTATTAATATGTGGATTGTTGCGGATAACCTAAGAAAAGGAGCTGCAACAAATACGATTCAGATTGCCGAGTTTTTGACAACCAAAAATTGGGTGTAGTTTTTTGTAAGCCTAATTTTTAAATGTTGGCTTATTTCATTTCAAAATCTTCCATAAACTTGGTAGTATAATTCCCTGCGATATAGTCTGGATGATTCATTAATTGTAAATGAAAAGGGATGGTAGTTTTTATTCCTTCAATTACAAATTCTTCTAATGCTCTTCTCATTTTATTAATGGCTTGAGCGGTTGTGATAAGTTTATTTTTAATATATTTAGTATTAAATAAAAAACACCTAGAAAAGTATTAATGAAATTAAATGATATACATATATATCGAATAACTCATATTGATAATATTCCACATATTATTGAAAACGGAATTACACACAAAAATTCTCCAAAATCTAACCCAAACTTTGTTTCTATTGGTGATAATAGTTTAATAAACAAGAGGGACTCTAAGAAGGTGAAAATCAATAATGGTGAGCTACTCAGTTTTAGTTATAAATCTATTGTTTTAGGAGATTTTATCCCTTTTTATTTTGGGATTAAAATGCCAATGTTATATATAATCAAAAATGGATATCATAATATTAAAGCAACACCAAATGAAAGTATTATATATTTAGTCTGTCCTATTAACAATATTATTCAGTTAAAAGAAGATTATTATTTTAGTGATGGACACGCAACAAATAAGTTAACTTGTTTTTATAATAAAGCAAAAATAGATGAATTACCAAATATTATAGATTGGAAATCTATAAGAGCTCCATACTGGGATGAACAAAGAGGAAACCTTGATATAAAACGTAAAAAACAAGCTGAGCTATTGGTTTCAAATGATATCCCTTTTGAATGTATTGTTGGTTTTTGCTGTTACAATGAAAACACTAAAAATATATTGATCAATATGGGAGTGAAAAACACAATCAAGGTTACACCTAGTGCTTATTATTAAATTAAAAAATTATGATTAACTACGTCACAGGAAACATATTAGACAGTAAAGCTACAGCTATAGTAAATACAGTTAATACTATAGGTGTTATGGGTAAAGGAATTGCATTACAATTTAAAAAAGCCTATCCAAATAATTATAAATCATATTCTACTGCTTGCAAAAACAAAAAAGTATTAATTGGTAAAATGTTCGTAACTACTGATAGTAATATTAGTTCTGGAGAAAAGATTATAATTAATTTTCCTACTAAAGAAGATTGGAGAAAGCCTTCTGAATATATTTACATAGAAGAAGGATTAGATGATTTAATAAATGTAATCAATTTAAACCAAGTCAAAAGCATAGCTATTCCGCCCCTTGGAGCAGGGAATGGAGGGTTGAGATGGGATAAAGTTAAAGACCTGATTGAAAAAAAATTAAGTTCCCTTGATGTTAAAATATTCATATATGAACCAACGCCACAGATTGTGGAAAAACTTAAAAAAGAAAGAGTTAAACTAACCGATGCTAGGGCTTTATTGTTGTATATTCTATATGATTTAGTAAAAAACGGAGAATTTGTTTCTGAATTCTCAAGCGAAAAAGTCTGTTATTTTTTACAAAAGCTTGGTGCAAAAAAATATTTCAAACTAGATTTTACACCTAATTTTTATGGGCCATACTCTGGAAAAGTAAAATACATATTAAATACTCTTAATGGTAGTTATATAATGGGATATAGTGATATGAACAAAAAACCTTTTGACCCATTAATTATAATTGCTGATGGTTTCTATGAAGTGGAGAGTTACATTAAGAAGAAGCCAGAATTAGCTACCATTGTAAAAAATACAATTAGCTTCTTAGATGGGTTTTATTCAGATTTCACACTTGAATTATTATCATCTATTGACTTTATAGCTTCTAGCAAAAAAACATTTGATAAACAGGTTATTCAAAGTAACCTTAAAGAATGGAGTAATAGAAAACGGAGTATATTTTCAAATTCAAAATATATTGATATAGCAATTGAGCATTTACAAAACGTAAAATAATTCTATTTCATTTCAAAATCTTCCATAAACTTGGTAGTATAATTCCCTGCGATATAGTCTGGATGATTCATTAATTGTAAATGAAAAGGGATGGTAGTTTTTATTCCTTCAATTACAAATTCTTCTAATGCTCTTCTCATTTTATTAATTGCTTCTTCTCTTGTTTGAGCGGTTGTGATGAGTTTAGCAATCATAGAATCGTAGAATGGAGGTATTGTATAACCCGAATATACATGGGTGTCTAAACGAATACCATGCCCCCCAGGGATATTCAAATTGGTTATTTTACCTGGAGAAGGGCGAAAATCGTTATAGGGATCTTCAGCATTAATACGGCACTCTATAGAATGTAAATTTGGGGTATAATGATTTCCAGAAATTGGAATTTTTGCAGCAACCAAAATTTGCTCACGAATTAAATCAAAGTCTATTACTTGTTCAGTGATAGGGTGTTCTACTTGAATTCGAGTATTCATTTCCATAAAATAGAAATTTCGGTGTTTATCGACCAAAAATTCTACTGTCCCTGCGCCTTCATACTTTATATATTCAGCGGCAGCAACAGCCGCTGCTCCCATTTTTTCACGGAGTTCGTCTGTCATAAATGGAGATGGCGTCTCTTCCGTTAATTTTTGATGTCGCCTTTGCACAGAACAATCACGTTCTGATAAATGGCATGCTTTTCCAAAACTATCGCCTACTATCTGAATTTCGATATGTCTAGGTTCCTCAATGAGTTTTTCCATATACATACCATTATTTCCAAAAGAAGCAGCAGCTTCTTGACGCGCACTTTCCCATGATTTTAATAAATCGTCTTCAGCCCAAACAGCACGCATTCCTTTACCTCCGCCACCAGCAGTAGCTTTTAGCATTACAGGATACCCCATTTCAGTAGCTAATTTTTGGGTTTCTTCAAAATCTTTTAATAAGCCTTCGGATCCTGGAATGGTAGGAACCCCTGCCGCTTTCATAGTTGCTTTAGCGGATGCCTTATCTCCCATTTGGTTAATCATTTTGCACGATGCACCGATAAATTTAATGTCGTGTTCTTCACACATTTTAGAAAATTTAGCGTTCTCTGACAAAAAGCCGTATCCTGGATGAATTGCATCTGCATTAGTAATTTCGGCAGCGGCAATAATATTAGACATTTTTAGGTACGACTCGGAGCTTGCCGAAGGGCCTATGCAAACTGCTTCGTCCGCAAATTTAACGTGCAGACTTTCTTTATCTGCCGTTGAGTAAACAGCTACCGATTTAATTCCCATCTCTTTACAAGTTCGTATAACCCTAAGAGCTATTTCCCCGCGGTTGGCTATTAATATTTTTTTAAACATAATAATGTCTTTATATAACTTTTTAGGAAGGGTCAACCAAAAATAAAGGTTGGTCAAATTCTACTGGCGTAGAATCATCAATTAAGATTTTTACAATCTTCCCGCTTACTTCAGATTCAATTTCATTAAATAACTTCATTGCTTCAATTACACAAAGAACATCACCTTTATTAATGTTTTGTCCTATTTCGACAAAAGTAGGTTTATCGGGAGCAGGTTTTCGATAAAACGTTCCAATTATAGGAGATTTTACGGTAATATATTTATCACTATCATCTTGTGCCGAAACGTCTTTTGGGGCTTCGGTAGCAGGTGCACTCACAGGTGCTGGTGCTATATGCGCAGCGGCTCCTGGAAGCTGCTGAATAATTGTTGCTGGTTCTGCAGCTTGGGCTGACGAGCCTGTTTTAATTGTTATTTTGACATCGCCTGTTTCAAGTTTAACCTCGGATGCTCCAGATTTTGCAACAAATTTGATGAGATTTTGAATTTCTTTAATATCCATTTTAAACTATTTGTTTTTGTTAGTTATAACTCCATGTTAAATATGCAGCTCCCCATGTAAAACCTCCTCCAAATGCGGTGAAAATTAATTTATCCCCTTCAGAGAATTTATCTTCATAATCCGAAAGTAATAAAGGTAAGGTTGCTGCGGTAGTATTTCCGTATTTTTCTATGTTTATTAATACATTATTGCTATTAAATTGTATTTTTTCAGCAATAGCATCTATAATTCTTTTATTAGCTTGGTGAGAAAGTAAATATGATATATCATCTTTTGAGAGCTCATTTCTAGCCAATACTTTTTCGACTGCATCTCCCATATTCTTCACAGCGTTTTTAAACACAGTTCGCCCATCTTGTCTAATATTATGATCACCTTCTGCAAAAGTATGCTCTGTATAAGGATATAAAGACCCTCCTGCTTTTATATTAAGAGAATCTCTTCCAGTCCCATCGCTTCTTAGGTAAGCGTCTTCCCAACCAAATCCATTATTAGAAGGCTCGAAAAGAATGGCGCCTGCTCCATCTCCAAAAATAACACAAGTAGCACGGTCTGTATAATCTACAATAGATGACATTTTATCCGCTCCAATTAGAAGCACTTTTTTATAATGCCCTGATTCAATATAGCTTGCAGCCGATGACATACCAAATAAAAACCCTGAACATGCAGCTTGAATATCATACCCAAAAGCATTATAAGCGCCTATTTGAGTAGCCACATACGCGGCTGTAGCTGCTACTGGCATATCGGGTGTAACAGTTGCTAATATTACGAGGTCTATTGTAATTGGGTCAATATTCTTTTTTTGAAGAAGTTGATTTACTGCTTGAATTGCTAGAGAAGATGTGGACTCTAATGGATTCTTTGCAATTCGTCTTTCTTTAATCCCTGTTCGAGCAATAATCCATTCGTCATTGGTATCTACCATTTCTTCTAAATCATTGTTTGACAGTACCTCTGTTGGGACATACCCACCAACAGCCGTGATTGATGCTTTTATACCTTTTGAATTAGTGCTTTTCATAGAAACGCTTGCTTAATCTACTGGTAATTTCAGGGAGTGAATATACTAGGTTTTTAATCTAATTTAGATTTTTATATAAAAAAACCCTCAAAATGAGAGTTTTTATATATCAATATCAATAATTTTTAAGCTTCTGCTGTTTCAGTGTTATCAATAAGGACCTTGCCTTTATAATATAACTTTCCCTCGTGCCAATGTGCACGATGATATAAATGAGATTCGCCTGTTGTTGCGTCAACAGCTATTTGAGAAGGTGTCGCTTTATAATGCGTTCTTCTTTTATCTCTTCTGGTTTTTGATATTTTTCTTTTAGGATGTGCCATTTTACTTAGTTAAGTTAGTTTATATTTTATAATGGGGTCGTTTTATCGGTTTTTAAACGAACCGCTCTTTTGGTTGCATTTCTTCTAGTTTATTTAGTATTTCTGATTTTAATGTTCCATTTTCAACTCCTGGGTGAATAACTTTTGGCGGAATTGCTAATACAATCATTTCATATATAGGTTGAGCTACATCTATTTGATGACTACCGTAAGGTAGAATTAAAATTTCATCGTTATCATTATTATATTCATTACCAAATTTAACAACCCAATCGAAATTTGTATTAATAGGGAAATCGAAACGTTCATTGGTAACATCACAAGCGACCTCAACATGCCCAATAGCTTTAAAACCTAAATTTAAAAATGTTGATTTTTTATTAAGGGCTAATTCTATTTTTATTTTAGCACTAAAAAAATCATTAAAATCATATTCTTCAAAGAACGTGTTCTCAATGTCAAATTGAAACTGATGCATCCCTTCTCTAAGTCCAGCAAAGGGTACTATAAATTTGGAGGCACGTTCCATTTAATTACCATTGAGCCGACAAATTTAATAAAAAAAATTAACCTAAAAACACGTTAAATTAAATTGTCAATTGTTAGCAATTATATTTTTTGTTTTCTCTCTACGATTAAATAATATGTTTCGTGCCATAAATAGGGCTTCTTTAAAAGATTCTGAATTTGCAGTTCCTTTCCCTGCAATTTCAAATGCCGTTCCATGGTCTGGCGAAGTTCTTATATGTGATAGCCCTGCCGTATAATTTACGCCTTGTCCAAATGATAATGTTTTAAATGGAATTAGCCCTTGGTCGTGGTAGATTGCCAAAACGGCATCGAATTGAAGATGTGTTTGAGCAGCAAAAAAACTATCGGCAGCATAAGGTCCCAACACAATATTACCTTGGTCATAAATTTTCTTTAGAATAGGACGAAGTATTTCATCGTCTTCTTTTCCTATAACGCCTTTATCTCCTGTATGTGGATTAATCCCTAGAACCCCAATCTTGGGTTTAGAAATCCCAAAATCTTTTTTTAAAGAGTCTATCATTAAATTTATTTTCCCTTCAACACGTTCTGGTGTAATTAATGGAATAACATCACTAATAGGTACATGATCTGTGAGCAGACCTACTTTAATTTTTTCAGCAACCATAAACATAAGACTTTTCCCTCCTAATTCTTGGCTTAAATACTCGGTATGCCCTGGGAATTTAAATGTCTCTGATTGAATGTTATGCTTGTCAATGGGTGCTGTTACTAAAACATCTACTTTGTTTTCCTTAAGATCTTTTATAGAAGCTGATAACGATTTAATAGCATATTCTCCTCCTTGTTGAGTAGATTCCCCAAAAGCAGTTGTAAAAGGAGCACTCCAAACATCCATTATATTAAGTTGGTTGGGGCTCAATTTCCCTTGACTTTTATATGGATTTAAGGGTGTTCTCAATTCTAAGTGTCTTTTTTGAAAACTAATTAGTTTCATGTTTGCATAAACGATCGGGGTAAAAAAATCGAAAATGCGTTTATCTTCAAATACTTTTAAGATAATTTCTATTCCAATTCCGTTAGGGTCTCCTATTGAAATCCCTACTTTTATTTTTCGAGCTTCTTCCATCAATGCCATTAGATTTATTACTAAATTTAACTGCAAAGTTAATTAATATAATCTAGGAAATGTTTACAGGAATTATAGAAGATTTCGGAGTAGTTAAACGCTTGGTTAAAGAGGATGAAAATCTTCATATTACGGTAGAAAGTAATTTAACTCCAGAGCTGAAAATAGACCAAAGTATTGCTCATAATGGTGTGTGTTTAACGGTTGTAGCAATTAAAGAAAACCAATATACAATTACGGCAATTAAAGAAACTTTAGACAAGACCAACTTAAATGATTTGCAGTTAGAGTCAAAAGTAAATTTGGAGCGTGCTATGAAATTAGGTGCTCGATTAGATGGACATCTTGTTCAAGGACATATAGATCAAGTAGGTGTTTGTACTCAAATAAAAGAAACAGGAGGAAGTTGGTATTATACATTTGAATATGACCCTTCGCAAAAAAATATTACTATTGAAAAAGGCTCTATAACAATTAATGGTGTTAGCTTAACTGTTGTTAATTCTGGTGTCTCAAGTTTTTCGGTTGCTATAATTCCATATACATACGAGCATACTAATTTTCATACTATAGAAATAAACACTAAAGTAAATATTGAGTTTGATGTTATTGGGAAATATATCGCTAAAATTCAATTATTGAATTAAAGAAAGTAGTAAATTCGTAAAAAGAAAAAACAACTATGGCAGACGATAACGCAGCAAAACGGAAAGCACTTCAACTTACATTAGATAAACTAGATAAAGTCTACGGAAAAGGTGCTGTAATGAAATTAGGCGATACCGCTGTAGAAGAAGTAGAATCTATTTCTTCTGGTTCAATAGGGCTTGATATTGCATTAGGAGTTGGTGGATATCCTAAAGGAAGAGTCATTGAAATTTATGGCCCCGAATCTTCTGGAAAAACAACATTGACACTACACGCTATTGCCGAATGTCAGAAAAAAGGAGGAGTAGCAGCATTTATAGACGCTGAGCATGCATTCGACCGTTTTTATGCAGAAAAACTGGGAATAGATATTAACGAACTTATTATTTCTCAACCAGACCACGGAGAACAAGCTCTTGAAATTGCAGACAATCTAATTCGATCTGGCGCTGTTGATATTGTAGTAATTGATTCGGTTGCGGCATTAACTCCCAAAAGCGAAATTGAAGGCGAAATGGGAGACTCTAAAATGGGACTTCATGCACGTTTAATGTCGCAAGCTCTTAGAAAATTAACAGGGTCTATTAGCCGAACAAACTGCACGGTGTTCTTTATTAACCAGCTCCGCGAAAAAATTGGCGTTATGTTTGGAAACCCCGAAACAACAACTGGCGGGAATGCACTTAAATTTTATGCCTCAGTGCGTTTAGACATTCGCCGTTCTACTTCAATAAAAAATGCAGATGCCGAAGTTTTAGGGAATAAAACACGCGTTAAAGTGGTAAAAAATAAAGTAGCACCACCTTTTAAAACAACCGAGTTTGATATAATTTATGGAGAAGGTATTTCTAAATTAGGAGAAATTATTGATATAGGTGTAAATTATGAAATCATTAAAAAATCAGGCTCTTGGTTTAGTTATGGCGAAACCAAATTAGGACAAGGACGCGATGCCGTAAAAACATTGCTAATGGATAATCCAGAGCTAATGGAAGAATTAGAACAGAAAATTTTAAGCACCCTGGCAGCAGTAAATTAAAACGTCTTAATCCCATATACTAGAAGGAACATAGACATTCTAAAAAGTTACTTTTTTTACGGAATACACAATGTAAGTGAATAAGAGCAAATTAGTAAACATAATATTGTGCAATATATTTACTTACCTTTGAGGCAGTTATGATACTGAAAAAGAAAAACCCTTTTATTAGAGTACTTGTATCTTTAGTACTAGTTGCTGTTTTTGCTATTCCTATAGGTATTGAATTGTTAAAGTCTATAGGAGAGCATAAACACAATGCTTGTACCGAAACGTCATTTCATTTTCATCAAGAACCCGATTCTTGTCTTGTATGTCATTTCAATTTTTCACCATTTCAATTAAACTTAGATTCAGAACCTTACACGGTATATCATTTTTATTCAGAAAAAAAATTATCAAATTACATTGATAATGTTTCGTCTTCTTATAGCGAAAATTATTTTTCAAGGGGCCCTCCTAACAATAGCTAATTAATTTAATATTCTAGAATTAAACATTTTGTGTAGTCCGATAAAGATTAACACAATTACTTAGTATTTACCCTTTAAAAATAAAAAAATGAAAACATATAAATTTTTACCCCTTATACTTATTTTAATAGTATCATTTGTATCATGCTCAAAAAGTACCGATACCACTCCAGCAGTAGTAAATGAAGAAGAACTTATTACTACAATGACAGTAACCTTAGTGCCTAGCGATTCTGCAAACCCTACAATAACATTGCAAACAAAGGATTTAGACGGCGATGGCCCTAATCCACCAGTTGTAACAGTTTCAGGGAATCTAAAAACTGGTGTTACATATAGTGGTACTATTGTACTGCTTAACGAATCTGTTTCACCTGCCGAAGATATTACTACGGAAGTAAAAGAAGAGGACAAAGAACATCAGTTTTTTTATACTATTGCTGGCGGACTCAATGCCACAACAGAATATACAAGCTTTGATGCAGATAAAAATAATTTAGGAGTAACGTTTAAACTTAATCCAGTTTCTGCTAGTAAGGGAACGTTAACCTTTACGTTAAGACACGAGCCTAAAAAACCAAATACTGGTCTTGCAGATGCTGGTGGTGAAACCGATATAGAAGCAACTTTTAATATTACTATTGAGTAAATTAAAATACTAATATATTAATTCCTAAATATTTAGGAATATTACGAGTTTGAAAAGAAATTGAGTATAATAGAATAAATTATGCTCAATTTCTTTTATAATTTTTTTGTAAAGAACCAATGTATAACCGTTTTTATATTATACTCTTATTTAATTGTATAATGGCGTATTCGCAGAATTGTAATACTACTTTTTCAGGTAGAATTATTGATTTTCATGACGGTACTCCACTTGCAGGAGCAATTTTAACGTTTAATGATACTAACGAACAAATTCAAGCTGACTTCGAAGGTTTTTTTAGTATTACAAACTTATGCAACCAATCGTATACTCTAAAAATTTCGCACCCATCTTGTAATACTAAAGAAGTAACTGTCAAAGTTTTTGGCGATACTAATAAAACTATAAAGCTAGAACATCATATCAAAGAACTTAATGAGGTTACTGTCTATGGTAGTTCTTTTCGTGAAAAGTCAAAAACGTTAATAGAAAATAAAATTTCAAATGAAACTTTAGAAAATTATAGTGGCACAACTTTAGGCGATGCCCTAAATAGTTTATCTGGGGTGTCCTCTCTTAATACTGGAAATTCGGTTGTAAAACCAGTGATTAATGGTTTACACAGTAGCCGCGTTATAATTATGAATAATGGTGTTAGAATGGAAGACCAAGAATGGGGCGCCGAGCATTCGCCAAATGTTGATATAAATTCACTTGGTAATATTACTCTAATAAAAGGTGCAGGGGCATTACAGTATAGCGGAAGTGCATTGGGCGGTGTTATAATTGCCGAAGCTCCAGAAGTTAAATTTAAAGATAGCCTTTATGGTAAAGCGTTATTTAAGGCTGCTACTAATGGACGAGGAGGTACGTTTACCACACAATTTACCAAGACCCAAACAAACGGATTATATTCATCTGCTCAACTAACCTTAAAACGTTTTGGCGATTTTGAAGCACCGAATTATATATTAAGCAATACTGGAATTATTGAAAGTAATGGGTCTTTTCGGATAGGGCTTAACCACTTTAAATACGGTGTAGAGTTATACTACTCTATATTTAAGAACGAAATAGGAATTTTAAGAGCATCCCATTCTAGTAGCTCTCAAGACCAAATTAGATCAATAAACAGCGAAAGACCTTTAATAATAAATGACTTTAGCTATAAAATTAATCCTCCTAAGCAAGAGGTTACACATCATATAGTTAGGGTGAAGGGGTTCAAAATATTTGAAGGTCTCGGGAAGTTAAATATGCAATATGATTTTCAAAGGAATATACGTTTAGAGTATGACATTAGACGTGGAGATGACAGGGATAAACCATCAACAGATTTAGAACTTGATACGCATAGTATAATGGTTGACTTGGACGCTCAAATTTCCAATATATTAAAATTTAAAACGGGTATAGTAGGGCGCTATCAAAATAATTTTCCGGACCCAAGTACTGGTGTTCGAAGAATAATACCGGATTATGATAAATATGATGTAGGAATATACGCAATAGCAGATTTTCAAGCAAGCGATAAATGGCTTTTGGAAGCTGGCGGGCGATTTGATTATTCGTATATGGATGTGTTTAAATTTTATAGGACATCGTTTTGGGAATCTCGCAATTATCAAAACCTCTTCCCCGAAATTATAGTAGAAGAATTAGACAATCAAATAGCAACTAACCCAAAACTAGATTTTCATAATTTTTCTGCAACTCTTGGAACCAGATATAGCATTGACGAAGCCTACACACTATTTTTTAATTATTCAATTGCATCTAGGTTGCCCAACCCTTCGGAATTATTTAGCGAGGGATTGCACCATTCTTCTGCACGTATAGAATTAGGTGATTTAAGATTTAATTCTGAGATAGGGCATAAGGTTGGCTTAACCTTTCAGCTCCAAAAGAAAAACCTTAGTTTATCCATTAACCCCTATATTAACACAATTAATAATTTTATATTAATTGAACCTACTCAAGTTCAACAAACCATAAGAGGTAATTTTCAAGTTTGGGAATATAGACAAACTAACGCCCAATTATATGGTTTAGATTTTGATGCTTCTTTTGCGTTTCACAAAAACTTTTATTTAGACACTCAATTTTCATTTGTAAGAGGTAATGATATTACAAAAAACGAACCTTTGATAAGTATTCCTCCTATTAATATAAATAATGAAATTGTGTATCAAAGCCGAAAACGCAACAACCTAAAATTAGCATTAAAAAATCAATATGTGTTTCGTCAAAACAAATATCCTGACAATAATTTTGAGGTTTTTATACCATTATCACAAACCACAGAAACTGTTGACATTAGCACTCCACCCGATGCGTACCAGTTGCTTAATTTTACTTCAAGCATTGATTTTAAAACAAAGAAAAACTGTAGTTTAACCTTGCGTTTTGAGGTTACTAATTTGTTAAACACATCATACCGAAATTACCTAAATAGGTTACGCTATTACGCCCATGACTTAGGGCGGAATTTTATTTTAACTGCTAAGTATAATTTTGGATCGTAGTATAAAACATAATTAAACCCTCTTGTAGATAACGTTTTTTATAGAAGATTATTCAAAATTTATCCAAGCTAATTGGCTCTTCTTTTTAAATTTATCAAATTTTTCAAAACTAGAAACAAACCATTTTTTTATTTTCTCATCTGAACCTTTATCATTCAGATATTTTCCTAAGTCTTCCTCCAAATAAAAACGAGTTCCTAAATTATCAAAATATTCTGGTTCAAATGAGTTTCCATAATTTTTAAAAGCTTCTAAAAACTTCTCATATTGTGTATGTTTTTTGTCAACATACATTTGTGTTGACAGCTTTAAAGTATCTAATTCAATGGCATAAAGAATTTCTGACCACGCTGTCTTTTCTGTTTCTAAAACACCTTCTTTATAACAACATATTCTATTATTAGTTCTTGACTGATCCTCGTCCTTAACAGCGTTTTTGCCGAATAAACGTATAAAATCCTCTTTACACCCCTCAAGATGAAAGTCTATTATTTCGAGTGTTTTTTTCATGTTTTCCATTGACAGAAAATGTTCAGCTCTAAAAGTATTGTCTTGTGCCATTTTATATTGAGTTAAAAATTTAAGGTATTCTGCTACTAAAGGATTATCCTTTTCATATTTTTTTAAAAACTTTGCTACTTCATACCATTTGAATTGCTTAAAGTTATATTTACCATCTTGATTTTTCACTTCTGAATACTTAGTACAGTAACACAAATGTTTTTCATGTTCTTTAAAGTGATGGTCTAAAGCTTTACTATATCGTTCTAATTGCTGAAAACCTTCACGAGATTCTATCTTATTTTCTATAAAACAAATTGTATTACTCCCTTCTATAACCATGTCAATAATACAGTTAGAATCATCATCATTATTAGATAAATCTTTTCTAAGTTGTGTCCGTATCCTATAATCATCTTCGGGTAACTTTAAAAAATTACTGATAAAACCTAATTTGATATCCTTGTATAGCCTCAATATATTAGCAAAACACTCTGTATTAAAATCTTCTAGAGGTGTTTTATTCGGATTATTCTTATATAGTTTTATCAGGTCTAAAAACATTTCAACTTTTTATTTAATAAACCTTAAATTCGAGATTGATACGTATATAATTCATAATACCTCCCTTTGAGTGCAATTAAATCGTCGTGTTTACCACGTTCAACAATATTACCATTTTCTACAACTAAAATTTGATCTGCTTTTTGAATAGTACTCAGCCTGTGTGCTATTACAAAAGTTGTTCTGTGCTTCATTAATACACCTAAACTTTTTTGAATAAAAGCTTCGCTCTGGGTATCTAAGTTCGATGTGGCTTCATCTAAAACAACAATTTTGGGCTGAGCCAACAAAGCTCGGGCAATAGAAATACGCTGTCTTTGTCCACCCGATAATTTTATTCCACGCTCACCAATAACAGTATTTAAACCCTCTTCAAAGCGGTCTGTAAATTCATTTATATAAGCCCCTTCAACGGCTTCCATAAGTTCTTCTTCTGTGGCACTGGGTCTTGGGAAAAGAATATTTTCGCGAATAGTTCCTTCGTACAAGAAATCATCTTGAAGGACTACCCCTATTTGACTTCTAAAACTTTTTAAATCTACCTTAGATAAATCTACCCCATCTACTAATACGTGCCCAGAAGTTGGGTCAAGAAAAGCAGTTACTAAACTCGCAATGGTTGTTTTCCCAGAACCCGAAGATCCCACCAAAGCAGTAACACTTCCTTTAGGTGCTTCAAACGAAATATTATGTAATACTTCTGTGTTATCATCATACCCAAAAGACACGTCTTTAAAAGAGACATCTCCTTTAATTTGTGCCATAGTTACTGTTCTGGTTTCAATATTATTTTCTTCTGGTAAACGCATTAATTCTTGGGTACGGTCTAAACCTGCAAAAGCTTCTGTAAGTTGGCTACCAATGTTGCTCATCTGTACAATTGGCGCAATCATAAAACCTAAGAAAAGTGTAAACGACACAAATTCTCCATAGGTCATGGTATTATTCATTATAAAATAACCCCCTATGCCCATAATGCCCGCAGATGCTAAGCCTAACAAAAAAGTAGATGAGCTAGTCATAAATGCTGTGGCGGTTAAACTTTTTTTGACATTCTGAAATAGCTTATGAACCCCTTTTTCGAAAACCTGTTGTTCTTGTTTTTCCGCATTAAACCCTTTAATTACGCGTATTCCATTTAAGGTCTCGGTAAGCCGTCCTGTAACTTCTGCATTAATTTTTCCCCGAACCCTAAAAATAGGACGAATGTAACCAAATGCTTTTAACGCAATTAAAGCGAAAACAGCAACAGGGAGTAACACAAAGAGTGTCATTAAAGCATTGATTTTAATTAGGATAATTAAAGAAATAATAGCCGTAATACTCCCTCCTATGAGTTGAACCAAGCCTGTTCCAACTAAATTCCGAACGCCTTCAACATCGGTCATAACCCTTGAAACCAACGCCCCTGATTTATTATTGTCAAAAAACCTAATCGGTAATTTCAAAAGTTTTTTCTGAACCTCAGCACGAAGAAGAGAAATTAAATATTGTGCTTCTACACTCAAAATACGGGTTAACGAAAACGAGCTTATGGATTGAAATAATAGCGCGCCGCAAACAATAACTAAAAGTATTGTAAGTGCATGGGTGTCTTTTGCCGGAATTACCTCATCAATTAAATTCTTGCTTGCATAAGGTAAAACCAAGCCCGATAAACTTCGGATAATAATTAAAAAAAGCCCTAGCGAAATTATCTTTCGGCGTGGCCAAATAAATTCTTTAAATGCCCAACTAAAAGAAACCTTATCTTTATTCATATTTTTGTTATTATTTAAATAAAAGTACAAGAAAACTCTTGATAATAGGCTATAAAAAACAAAGCTGTTATAAATACTATTTATGGAAGAAGAAATTTTGGCGGGTTCCCCATATGTTTACGTAGCAATTAGTATGCTTTTTGGTGCAATTGGTGCCTATATAGTTGACCAAAAAGGGAGAACCCTTTATAAAGGATTTTTAGTAGGTTTTTTCTTCGGGTTATTAGGCGTTTTGGCGTTATTTTTTTTAAAAAGTAAAAGGCAGAAAAAATAACTTTGCCTCTTAGCGTCAGAAATTATTCGACACCCTCAAAGCGCGTTATTTTATATATCTTTATACTCTAAAATATAATGACACAATGAAAAAAAGCTATTATCAACCCGAAGATTTAAAAAAGTTTGGAAAGATATCCGAGTGGGACGAACTTCTTGGAGCAAAGTTTTTTGAATATTACAATGCTGTTTTTGAAGAAGGTAAATTATCTGCTCGCGAAAAATCTTTAATTGCTTTAGCGGTTTCTCATGTAGTACATTGTCCCTATTGTATTGATGCTTATACTAAAGATGGTCTTGAGCGAGGCATAGAAAAAGAAGAAATGATGGAAGCTGTTCATGTAGGAGCGGCAATACAATCTGGAGCTACACTAGTTCATGGTGTTCAAATGATGAACCGCCATGATCAACTAAGTATGTAGTATGAAAACAAAATCTTTGAAAGCACGGCAAGATGTTCTTGCGCAAACGGAGAAACAACTCGAAATACTTTCAAATGGTATTTTTGCAGACGGGAGCTTGCCTACGTTTAAAGAAAAAATAGAAAGCAGTAAACTCCCGCCTATTCGCCCTAAGAGCTTGGATATTTTACAAATTAATGTGGGTTATATGTGCAATCAGGTTTGTGCACATTGTCATGTTGATGCTGGTCCAGACAGAAAAGAGATTATGACTCTAGAAACTATGGAGCAAATACTTACTGTATTAAGGAATAATTCTATTAAAACAGTTGACCTTACGGGAGGAGCACCAGAAATGCACCCTGAATTTAGGTGGTTTGTAGAGCAAATTAGAGAAACTAAGGTCGAAGAAATAATTGTGCGCTCAAATTTAACTATCATTTTAGCAAATAAAAAATATCATAGCCTCCCCAACTTTTTTGCTAAACACAATATACACGTAATATCTTCATTACCGTTTTATAAAAAAGATAAAACAGACAGACAAAGAGGAGATGGCGTTTTTAATACGTCAATAAAAGCGCTACAACTGTTGAATAATGTAGGTTATGGAGTTGACAACAGTCCATTGCAATTAGATTTAGTATATAATCCTTCGGGTGCTTTTTTACCAGGGGACGAAAAATCTTTAGAACGTGATTTTAAAAAAGCACTTAAAGCTGATTTTGATATTAGTTTTAATCAATTATTTGCCATTACAAACCTTCCTATTAGTAGGTTCTTAGACTATTTAATTGCTTCGGAAAATTATGAAGACTATATGTATTCTTTAGTAGAGGCTTTTAATCCTATGGCTGTTGACAATGTAATGTGTACCAATACGCTTTCGGTAAGTTGGGAAGGGTATTTGTTTGACTGTGATTTTAATCAAATGTTGAACCTAAAAGTTGATACGGCTAACACTAAGCATATAAGTGCGTTTAACCCTGAAGAACTCAATAAGCGGTCTATTCAATTATCACAACATTGCTACGGATGTACTGCTGGAGCTGGCAGTAGCTGTCAAGGGAGTATTGCTTAAACTTTATGGACAGAAAACTGCTTCTAATTTTTACTAAGAATCCTGTACTTGGAAAAGTTAAAACACGACTTGCAAAATCTATTGGTGACAAAAAAGCTTTACTTGTATTCTCTAAACTGATAGAAAAAACAGCGACTACAATTAAAAAAATAGCAGTTCATAAATCTGTTTATTATTCAGATTATATTGATAAAAACGATATATGGGATGCTTGTGTTTCGGATAAAAAAGTGCAGTTGGGGAGTTCTCTCGGGGAACGAATGGCGCATGCGTTTGAAGAAAATTTTTCGCTAGGGTTTAACAAAATTGTTATTATTGGAACGGATTTATGGGATATTGACACAAATGATATTGACACTGCTTTTGAGGCCTTAGATAGTTCGGACGGTGTAATTGGCCCTGCCTTAGACGGAGGGTATTATTTACTTGGACTTTCTAAGTGGGTACCCGAAGTTTTTCAGAATAAAGCATGGGGGACATCTAGTGTACTTAAAGATACGCTACAAGATTTCGAAGGTAGAAACAGTATTCTTTTAGAGGCTAAAAATGATATTGACTATGAACAGGATTTACGTACATTTCCAGAACTTTTAAAACTGATTGAAGAATGAAATCTATGATTCAAAAAATAGAAGAAAGTGCGGACTATATAAAAAGCCAAGGTATTGAAGGGGGAGCACTTGGAATTATTTTAGGGACAGGACTCGGAGATTTAGTAAAGCATCTTAACATAGAAAAAGAAATTCCCTTTGAAAACATCCCTCATTTCCCAGTGGCTACGGTTGAATATCATTCTGGGAAATTGATACTAGGAACACTAAACTCAAAAAAAGTGCTTGTTTTTCAAGGGCGATTTCATTTATATGAAGGCTATAATTTTTTTGAAATCACATACCCTGTTCGAATCCTTAATGCACTTGGTATAAAAAAATTAATTATAAGTAATGCAGCAGGGGCTATAAACCTAAACTTTAACAAAGGCGAAATTATGTTAATCGAAGATCATATTAATCTTCAAGGAGGTTCGCCTTTAGCAGAGCAAGGTATTGAAACCTTAGGCGAGCGGTTTGTTGATATGAGCGAACCGTATGATAAAAAAATGATTGAGCAGGTTAAGGTAATTGCAAAGCAAGAAAAAATTAAACTACATAGCGGGGTATATGCCGCTGTAGTTGGACCTCAACTAGAAACTAAAGCGGAGTATCGGTATTTAAAAATAATTGGAGCAGATGCCGTTGGCATGTCAACCGTTCCTGAAATTATTGTAGCAAATCAATTAAAAATGGAGTGTATTGCTTTTTCTGTGATAACCGATGTCTGCAACCCCGAGGATTTAAAACCAATTGACATCCCAGATATTATGGCTATGGCAAAAAAAGCAGAACAATTTTTGATAATTCTAATACAAAAGCTAACTTCACACCTATAATAAAACGTATTTATGAGTTATTTAGAAGTAACTAAAGATGTTTACAAAGAAGCTGCACTAAATGTTGATGTTGGGCTATGTTGTACAACTACGCCTATTTGGCAATTACCTGGACTAAAAATTCCTTCCATAATGCAAGAAATGAATTATGGATGCGGATCAACTGTTCACCCAAGAGATTTAGTAAACAACCCAAAAATTCTTTATGTTGGCGTGGGAGGGGGTATGGAATTACTTCAGTTTGCGTATTTCTCTAGGCAAAAAGGAGGCGTATTAGGTATCGATGCAGTTGATGAAATGTTAGAAGCTTCTAAAAATAATTCTAAAATAGCCGAAAAAGAAAACCCATGGTTTCAGTCTGATTTTTTAGATTTAAAAAAAGGAGATGCTCTAAACCTTCCTGTTAAAGATAGTAGTATTGATGTTGCAGCACAAAACTGTTTATTCAATATTTTTAAAATGGAAGAGTTAAGAAAAGCACTCAGCGAAATGTATCGGGTTTTAAAACCACGGGGGAGACTTGTTATGAGTGATCCTATTTGTGAACAACCTATGAATGATGCTCTTAGAGAAGACGAACGCTTACGTGCTTTATGTTTGTCGGGTTCTATTCCTTTAGGAGATTATGTAAAAATGCTTACTGACATTGGTTTTGGAACAATTGAAATACGTGCTAAAAGACCATATAGGATTTTAGACCCAAAACACTATGCAACAAAAGAAATAATATATATTGAAAGTGTAGAAGTCTGTGCCATAAAAGACCCAATGCCAGTAGATGGGCCTTGTGTTTTTACAGGAAAGACAGCTATTTATTTTGGAGAAGATGACTTTTTTGATGACAATAACGGACATGTTCTCCTTCAGAATCAACCGCTCTCTGTTTGCGATAAAACAGCAAAAGCCCTTGAAAGTATTAACCAAGACAATATCTTCATCAGCGAATCAACGTTTCATTATGATGGAGGAGGTTGTTGTTAAAACCAAATTATTATGAAAAACATGCTTATTCTATTAACGCTCTTAAGTGTTATTATGCCTAAAGAAAGTAATGTAGAAATTACTGAAACCCAACCTAAAGACATACACTCGAGTTGGGATATGTTATTAAAAAAATATGTTAGCGATAAAGGCAACGTAAACTACGCTGATTGGAAAAAAGATGTAGCTCCCCTCGAAAGTTATATTGCACTCTTAGAGAAAAACATACCTAATAGTAATTGGTCTAAAAATGATTCTTTAGCCTATTTTATAAACGCATATAATGCAATTACGGTTAAATTAATTCTAGATAATTATCCTATAAAAAGCATTAAAGATATAAAAGACCCGTGGGATGGTATTAGTCTTAAGCTCCCTAGTAAAAGCTTAACTTTAAATCAAATTGAGCACGAAGTTCTTAGAAAAATGGGAGAACCAAGAATTCATTTTGCAGTAAACTGTGCGTCGTTTTCTTGTCCAAAATTATTGAATGGAGCTTTTCTTGCTGAGACAATGGAAACTCAATTGAACGAGGCTACAACATACTTTATAAACGATAAAGCAAAAAATAAATTTGAAGGAAAAAAAGCAGCTGTTTCTAAAATTTTCCTTTGGTTTTCAAAAGACTTTGGCGATAAAAACGAACATATTGCGTTTTTCCAAAAATACTCTAAAACACCTATTGATGATAATGTTAAAATTGATTATTTAGAGTATGGGTGGAGCCTTAATGAATGAGCACCATTTTATCTATCGTTATACCAATCCTTAATGAGATAGATGAGATAAAACCATTTTTAGAAAGGCTTCTTTCACAGTCAATTTTTGATAACGAAATTATATTTGTCGATGGTGGGAGTATGGATGGTAGTTATGAATATCTCAGCAAGAATAAATCTTGTAAGGTTATTCGAACAGCAAGAGGGCGTGCGCATCAGCAAAACGAAGGTGCAAAAATTGCATCTTCATCACTGCTTTATTTTTTACATGTTGACACAGTCTTACCTTATGGTTTCGATAAAATTATAACGCACGCTTTTAAACAAGGGTCTCGGGCAGGGTCATTTCAGTTAAGGTTTTCTAGCACTCATTTGAGTCTTAAAATTGTAGCATTTGCTACTAAATTTAATTATCCTTTTTGTAGAGGAGGAGATCAATCGCTTTTTATAGGTAAAACATTATTCGAAGAACTTCAGGGGTTTAATGAAGACTACTTAGTTTGCGAGGACGGCGAATTAATTGACCGTATTTATGCCAAAACTATGTTTAGAGTTTTACCTCAAAACGTTATTACGTCATCGAGGCGATTTGAAAAAAATGGGGTATTGAGATTACAGTTTCATTTTACGGTAATTCATATTATGCGAAAACTCGGAAGACCACCTAAGGCATTATATAAATATTATTCCCGTTTTGTGAAATAACGTTGAATTACTTTTTGAGCAGGTTTATTTTGTGGCGTAAAGCCTGAGTTGGAAACCCCTCCTGTGTTTTGATGATTAGGAAACCATTTCCAAATAAAACCGCCTTTCCACCATGGTTTATCTGCAAAACTTAAAAATAATGCTTCTAGTGCATCCGCTTGACTTTGCCCATTATATGGTAAATCCCTATTGCTATAGTCCCAGGGTCTTATAGTAGGTTGGTTCACACTTCGATAACCCATTTCGGTAAAAATAATGGGGCGTTTTTGCGTTTTAGAGTAAAGCTCTAATGTATTCACATAAGGTTGCCATAAATCAATTAATGTGTTAACCGAAGGTTCTGTAGTTTTTAAAGGGAAATAAGCATCAATGCCAATATAATCTAAGTCATTCCAAAAAGGCACGTTGTGATACTGGTCCCAGTTTTCGGCATAGGTTAGTTTACCTTTATATATTAGCCTAATTTCTTTGATTAATTCGTGCCAATAATTAGGACTATATTCGACAATAGTTTGCAGTTCAGTCCCAATACAAAGTAAAGGTAAGTTGAGGGTCTCGGCTAATTGCGCAAAATGTAATATAAATTTTTTATATGACGCTAAAAATAAATTCCAATCGGTTTTAGTTTGAAATGTAATTGTTCCTGTAAATTCACCATTCTTAATCCAAATTTGTGGCTTTAACATTACAGAAATCCCCTCGTTTAAAAACAGTTTTGCTGTGTCTTCAACCCCTGCTTTTGTTTCTCCTCGCCATTGCCAGTCCATATTAAAAAACACACTGGGATTATCGATAGATCTCATATATCCAAAGGGCATTAAAGCAACCCAATTAGCAGCGGTTTTTTGTACTTCAAATATTTGATCTTGATTAACATGGTGCCTTGTCCCCACAAAACTTAACCCTTTCATTTCTTGAGCAGGAGCTAGTTTTATTGATAGTAGAAGAAAACTAAATAATACGACAATCTTTCTTTGCATGTTATATAAACATCATTTTTAATTCCATTCTGCTTGCTTCTTTAATTCATTTATTCTAAGGCTTTCTAATGGAACACTATATATATTTTCAATTCGTCTTTCGTTTTCTATTATTGTTCTTGAAAAAAAGAATTGTTTTTCTTTTAATCCAATAGTTGGACAAAACTCACTGACGCTTGTATTTATTTTATTTCCTAAGTTTATCGGGGAACTCCATTTAGTTCCTTTTCTAAAACTTATATATAAATCGGCATTACCATACCCATTTTTTCGAGTTGAAATAAAAATAATAAAATCCTCATTTGGAGATATATAAGGGTTTGATTCACTTTCTTCAGTATTTATATTTCCTTCAAGCGGGATGGCTTCCTTATATTTATTATCAATCCAATAACTCACATAAATATCATTACTGTTATTTCTTCTTGTAAAGTAAATGTTTTTATTGACTGACATAGTTGCATAAAATTCATGTGCGTTTGTGTTAATTGCATTTGATAATCTTTTTGGCTTTCCCCAACCATTAGGTGTTTTGTCAATCCTATATACATTATAGTTGTTTTCTTCTGAGTTTAGTTGATTGAACAAAATTGTATTACCGTCTGGTGAAAACGAAGGGTCAATTTGTTTTACACTTGTATTAGAAAAAAAAGCTAACTGTGGTTGTTGCCATTTCTCATTTATTTTTTTAGCTTGATAAAGCTGTAGCGTATCTCTCCCTCCAAATGCTTTTACAAAAAGTACGCTTTCTCCATCAGGAGACATTGTAATTCCAAACACTTGATTATCCGAAATCAAGCCTTTCTCAAACATTTCAACTTGTGGAAAACAAAGGTTTACAAAAGAAAAAGAGATATATAAGATAATTGTTTTCATTTTTAATAAATAATCTAAGAGGTTTGATTTTTAGTTTAACGCCCAGTTTAAAGCTTCTTCAACATGAATAGCCGCGGTGTCGAATATGGGAATATTCACATCGTTTTCTTTAATTAGTAATGGTATTTCTGTACACCCTAAAATAATTCCTTCTGCTCCACTATGATGCAATTTTTCGATTATTTTTTTATATGTGTTTCTCGATTCCTCTTTAATTTTTCCGTTTACTAACTCCTCGTAAATTATTCTATGAATTTCAGCTCTGTCGTCTTTCTCTGGTATTATTGTGTCTATACCATATTTATCTTTAAGGATTTTTCTGTAAAATTCTTTCTCCATTGTAAATTTTGTTCCAAGGAGCCCTACTGTGTTTAAGTTTTGTTCTTTTATTTTTACACCTGTTGCTTCAGCAATATGCAAAAAAGGGATAGGCACAGCATCTGAAATTGCTTTGTCACACAAATGCATTGTATTGGTGCACAAGACAATTATTTCTGCCCCTCCTTTATATAGTTTTTGGGCTGCATCTGCCATTAATGTGTTTAGCGAATGCCAATCGCCTTTGTGTTGCAATGTTTCTATTTCAGAAAAATCAACAGAGTACATAATACACTTACACGATACCCCTTCTCCTTTTATCTTTTTTATGCGTTCGTTTAATGTCTTATAATATATCATTGAAGACTCCCAACTCATTCCTCCTATTAATCCAATTACCTTCATTGCGTTATTTTAATTGTTAGTTCCTAAATAAATAAATTAAACCCATACACTCTACTTTTTAAGTTAAAAATAACATTTTAAAAGCAGTTATGTTTCTGTACCGTTTATAAAGCTAATGTATAAATATAAAAAAACCCTTCAGAATTTCTGAAGGGTTTGTTGGTCTACTAGGGCTCGAACCTAGACTCTTCTGGACCAAAACCAGACGTGTTGCCAGTTACACCATAGACCATTAATAGTGCAAATTTAACAGAAACTCATTATAAAACAAAAAAAGCTATAAAATCTTAATCAAAAATGTGGTGTACGCTAAACTTGTTGGACTTATAGCATCCATAATACATGAAAAAACCAAGAACCCCGAACAAAGACATATAATCTACGTTGTTAAATTAGATGAATAATCCCATAAATTATTTTTAATCAATTAATAAAATTATTCTAATCTTTTTATAAGAGATTTTCGAACTTTATAAGAGACAGTTATAATAGGGTTTATAAGTTGCGTATATCAAATAACCATTGAGAATTTATAACTAAATTATATTCTCGATAAGCTTAATTAATCGGCGAGAATAATTACAATGAACAATTAATGTTAATAAATCTAAAATGGGCATATTAAAAACATAAGGTATTTTAACTTACATTTGCGGTATTATCGTTAATTTATTTTTCCTTACTATTCAACATTTTAGGAAAGTCTTGAAAAATCTTTTAAACCCTTTGTTATTAATAACAAAGGGTTTTTTTAATAACGTATTTAAAACATATATTAATGACGAAAAGCTTAAACGCGATTACACTTAATGTATTCATTTGAGCCTTACATCAAAATTATTTTCATTTTTTTGTAAAATATATTTGAAAGTTCAATTATATATGTATATTTGCAAACAAATGTTAATCTAAAAACAAACGCATTATTAATTTTAATTTAATTTTTATCAAAATGAAAAAAGGTTTATTAAGTCTTTTCGTAGTTGCTTTAACGATAGTTAGCTGCGCAAAAAATTATGACAGTAAGTTCGATGAACTTAATGTTCTTCTAAAAAGTCAAGTAACTGACATGAATGCATTAAAAACGCAAGTTACTGCCTTACAATCAACAGTAACTGGTTTAGATACTGCTATTAAAGGCATTCAGACGAGTGTAGGGAATATAAAAATTCCTGATAACTCAGCTGATTTCACAAAATTATCAGATGGTTTAACTAAAGCGCAAACTACTATTGATGCTTTAACAACTCAGTTAAACACTGTAGTTACTAGCTCTCAGTTAGCTTCAGTAACAGCTGCTATTTCTAATCTTCAAACAGATGTAACAAATTTGTTGAAAAAGAATGCTGTAGTTAATCAACCTATTACTATTAATAATATGGGTACACTTCAACTTGCAGAATCTCTAGTTGGAACTAAAACAGATGATCCTGCAGTAATAGTAAACGGTAATGTAGTTATTAATTCTGCTTTTGCAAATGACAATGCTGCGCTTACTGCTAGAATTAATACTGTTACAAACAAAATAGCTTCTGTAATAACTTCAATAGCTGGTCAAGGGTTAACGGTTACATCTAGTGCATCTTCAACAGTTGATTTTAACGCGCTTACTTCTATTAATGGTGTGTTAAATGTACAAGGAAGAGAAGTTGGTCACCCAAAATTATCTAGTCTTTCAGGTCTTTTAACTATTGGTTATGCAGGTGCTGTTAACTATGCTACGTTAACTAATATTGGGTCTGCTACATTACATCCAAAAGTAACTTCAGTAAACTTTGGTACTGCTCAGATAGGTGCTATATCAACAACTGGTTCTGGTTCTAACGTAGTATATGCGCCATTTGCAACTAGCTTTGTTGCAGGCACTGGTAATATTAAAGATTTAAGAGTTGCAAAAGCAACTACTGTTACTTTCGGTTCTAAAACTGAGGCTTCTGTTAATATATTAGCACCAGTTGCTAACTCTAAAATTACTTATAATGGTACAACAATTACTGGTGATTTTACTGTTGTTGCACATACTGGTTCAACATTAGAGGCTCCAAATTTAACTACATTAGCTAGCGCAACTAGTATTGGTAGTATTAACACTGCTAATTTCCCTAAATTAAGTAAAGTTGCAACAACAACAATAGCAGCTGGAACAGTTACACTTCCTGCATTAACTTCAAATGTGTCTGGAACAATAACTCTTGCTAGAGCTGCAGCCTTTAATTCACCTAGCTTTGTGGCAGCTAAGCCTATAACTTTAACTGCTGCTACATCAATTATTATTGGTTCAACAACTGATGCTCTTCTTCTTACTAAAACAAAAGCTACTGCATTAACATTGTCTAAACAAGCTGTTGCAACTAGCTTTGACTCTACTGCTTTTACAGCCTTAGTAACACTTAATGTAACTGGAGCAACAACAACAGTGGCTAAAGCAAATACTGTCGCTAACACTATGGTTGCTTCTGGAACAAGCCTTACTACTGTTAATATTACTGGAGCCGCTAGCCGTATTGGAAGCGTAACAATTGGTGGTGTTAAAGTTAACTCTGTAACTACTGCTGGAGAAATTGCAAGATTTGAATTAAGAGGAACTAAATTAGTTACTGGTAATTTTGCACATGGACATCTTGCTGGAGGTAGAGTAGCTGAGTTAATAGTTGCTAATAATCCTCTTTTAACATCGTTGACTACTACTAAGCTTAACTATGTTGGTGCTATAGATATTACAAGCAATGCTAAATTAGCTTCTTTAAACCTTGCATCTTTGAAAAACTCTCCGTTAACTTCTCCTCCTACAGGTTATGTGGTTGCTATTCATACTAATAAATTAACTGGGGTTTATGTTAATGCAGTTGCACTAACGACATCAACACCTTATGTTGAAGCGCAAATTCAATCGAATGATTTGAATACTTTAACGCCTTTCTTTACAAGCTCTAATGCTACCGCTGCAGCTACACATACTCTAAACATTAACCTTTCGGATGTAGTGGCAGGTTCTACTACTAGAGACTTAACTAATGCTCTTTCTATGGATTCAGCTAAGAACACTACTGGTGGAGTATTAGGATCTTCTGGTGCTAGAGTTACGACTACTAAACAATTCGTTGCTTTAGTAAAACCAGAATAATTTTTAAAACTCAAAAAAGGTTTTTAATCTTATTAATAATAAAAAACCCTCAAGATAGCTTGAGGGTTTTTTTATATAATAAATTTAGGGTTCTATGTATTTAGACAAGGAAGATGAATGGTTAGTAATTATTGTGGCGGTTGCCCTAATAGTTGGTTTAATTGTGAAATCGTACAAAGACTATAGAAAAATGACTGCTGAGGCAAACCGAAAAATTGCACAACACAAAAAAAATGAAGCGTATGCCAAAAAGCTAAAAAAAGTGGTTGATATAGCGAATCTAAAAATTAAGAAAGATATTGAGGCTAAGAAAAAACCTTAGCTAGTTTTGAACCCCCAAGTTTTAATTTCTGATAATTTGTAATAAGACGTTTCTTGAGAAAAGGGACTTAGATATATTTCGAAAGATTAGTTTAGTAAAGAATGTAAAAAAAGTATATTTATTGCATAAACACACTGAGATTACTTAACACTATAAATTAATATATGAATAGAACACTCACAGCAGCAGAATTGCTAGAGCAATTGAACCATCAAATAGACTCTAATAACGTAAAAGACTCTGTCCATAAAATTAAGCTAATGACCGCCAGAGATGTCATTAAAGAAATTATTGGAGCTTAATTTTTTGCACATTATATAAAAGATAAAACGATATGGCGATTTCAAAATCTT
The DNA here is from genome assembly GCA_965277835.1 of Candidatus Arcticimaribacter sp. GTDB lineage: Bacteria > Bacteroidota > Bacteroidia > Flavobacteriales > Flavobacteriaceae > Arcticimaribacter. Next base: position 1,678,032 of record OZ255841.1, read on the forward strand.
TTTTTGCAATAAATGCATTTACCAAAGAGCATTTACCTCACGAATTTAAAAATGCATCTACCAAAGAAATTGATATTGCAGTAGCAAAAGGGAGTACGGCTTTTGGTGTATATAGAAAGAAGAGCAATGAGGATATTGCAAATTTTTTGGAACAAATTGCTACAGAGATTTTTAACCTAGGCACAGCTCTTATCGATCAATGTCATTTGGAAACAGCCTTGCCTATTGCTCGACTAGAAGGAGAGCGAGGGAGAACTATAAACCAACTAAGGTTATTTGCGTCTATAGTTCGTGACGGGTCATGGGTTGACGCTCGAATTGATACTGCTATCCCCGATAGAGCTCCTATACCTCGACCAGATATTCGGCAAATGCTTTTGCCTTTGGGGGCAGTAGCTGTTTTTGGGGCGAGTAACTTTCCTTTGGCTTTTTCTGTAGCTGGCGGCGATACAGCATCGGCATTAGCTGCCGGTTGCCCAGTAATAGTAAAAGGACATGAGGCGCATCCGAACACTTCGGAAATGATAGCAAATGCTATTGAAATTGCTATTGAAAAGTGTGGTATGCCCGAGGGTACATTTTCGTTAATCCAAGGTAATACCAAAACTGTTGGGGAATATTTGGTAAAACATCCTAGCATCAAAGCAGTTGGGTTTACAGGCTCTTTTGCTGGAGGCAAAGCGATAAGCGCGTATGCTAAGTTAAGAGAAGAACCTATTCCTGTGTTTGCAGAAATGGGAAGTACAAATCCGGTGTTTGTGTTGCCAAATGCACTAAAAAGCAATGCAACTACTATTGCAAAAGGGATGGCGCAATCCATTAGTTTAGGGGTAGGTCAGTTTTGCACTAACCCAGGGTTATTTTTTGTTGAAAAAGGAGCGGGGTTAAATACGTTATATGAACAGCTTCGAAAAGAAATTAGTAGTATTCCTGCTGGGACAATGCTAACGCCTAAAATAGAAAAAGGCTTCTCTAATGGCGTTAAACACACTTTGGCAGCAGATACTATAGAAGTACTTGCAAAAGGACAAGTAGGCGAAGGAAATAAGGTTCCTGTAATAGTTCTAAAGACGTCTTTTGAACATTATATAAAAACGCCGTTTCTATCAGAAGAAAATTTTGGACCTTCTAGTATTATTATTGAAGTCTCTTCGAAAGCAGAAATGTTAGCAGCAGCAGATAACCTAAAAGGACAATTAACCGCAACTGCCCATGCTATAGATGAAGACTTGAACTTATATAAAGAATTATTTGAAACGTTAGAACAAAAGGCAGGACGCGTATTGTTTAATGGATTCCCCACAGGTGTCGAAGTATGCCACGCAATGGTTCACGGAGGGCCGTATCCTGCGACAACAGCTTCGCAATCGACTTCGGTAGGAGCCAATGCAATAAAACGCTTTGTACGTCCCGTTTGTTTTCAAAACTACCCTGAAGCCTTATTACCCAAAGCACTCCAAAATGAAAATAAATTACATATTTGGCGTATGGTTAATGGTGAAATGAAACGATAATCTATTCTAAATCTTTGCGAAAACAAAGGCTATTATCTACATCTGTATAAGGTTCGTATTTTGACATAGCAGTATACCCTCTATTTTTATATAAGGTTACCGCTTCAGAGAGGTTTTTCCCTGTTTCTAAAACACACCTATAATTACCTAATTCTTTTGCCCAAATTTCTAATTCATTTAATATTGCGCCAGCAGTTCCTTTTCCTCTTTCATTGGGGTGCGTGTACATACGTTTAATTTCGACAATACCTTTATCGAAATATTTGAATGCTCCACAACCAATGGGCTTATTAACCTGATAGGCGACAATTACATAATTGAGGTTTTCTATACCATTAAATTGACTATAAAATGTATGTGCATCTCCGTCGCGAATGGATAATTCTTTATTTAATAAACCTACTAAGGCTTGAAAATCAAGATTTTTTTGATTTGTCCTAATAAATTCCATGTTCGGAGTAAATGAAAAATATTATAATTTTTCTGTTAAAATAGATATCATTGTTTTGACACCATCTCGATAATTTCCCAAGCGAATATTTTCATTGGGGCTGTGTTGATTATTATCTGGGTTTACTGTTGGAACTGCTACTGCAGGTATCCCCAAAGTATTTACAAAAGGAGAAATAGGAATAGACCCACCGCTCATTCGAATTCGAATAGGGTCTTTATTAAAAGCTCGTTTCATGGCTTTTGTTAGCCAAAGTCCAACATCAGAGTTCATAGGTGTTCTAAATGACTGATACGAAATTTTAGTAGTATATGTGGCTATTTTAGGGTATGTTAATCGTTCTTCTTTTGTTGGCTCTCTGTCTATTACATAATACCCTTGGTTTTGAATATGTGTTTTGATGACACCCAAAAGATGTTCAGGGCTCGATTCTAAGACTAAACGCACATCAATTTCTGCTCGAGCCCATGCGGGTATAATTGTTCTTGCGTTTTCATTAATCCAGCCAGATTGCATTCCCCTAATATTAAGAGAAGGATATTGTAGTGCTTCTTGGTAGTATGTGCCCACTTCATCAGGTGCTGCTATTTGCACTTGAGCCATAAAGTGCTCTGCATCAAATGGCGTAGCTTCTAATATTTTTTTTGCATCCGAATCAATTTCAATTCCGTCATAAAAAGAAGGGATGGTTACCTTGCCCTTTTCATCTTTCATAGAGGCTAGTAATTGAGACATACGCAAGGCAGGGTTTGGCACATAATTTCCAAAATGACCAGAATGTTGGGGTACAATAGGCCCATAGGTTGTCAGTTGTATGGTTGCAATTCCTCTAGCACCAAAAGATAAAGTAGGCTGGTTTGAACGATGCCGTGGGCCGTCGAAAATAACTAATAAGTCTGCCTTAAGGTCTTCTTTATTTGCAATAACAGCCATAGGAAGGTTTGGAGAACCAAGCTCTTCTTCGAAATCTAAAATTATTTTGAGATTAAAATTAGGCGTTTTTTTAAGTTCTTTCAAAGCATCTAATGCTGCTAAAAACATGACTACGGGTCCTTTGGCATCGCTAGTAGAACGGGCGAAAATTCTCCACTCATCATTATATTTTTCAATGCGTTCCCATGGAATTTTTTCCCATTTGCCTTCATCATTTTTGGTTTTAAGTACAGCGTCATAAGGGTTTTCTTGTTCCCAACGACTAGGGTCAACAGGCTGCCCGTCAACTTGAAGATAAATTAAAACTGTTTTTAGTGCTGGGTTAATTATTTTTTCTGCAAGAAGCAAAGGTGCTGCAGAGGTGTTAATACGTTTTGAAGTAAACCCTCTTTCTTTAAAAGCGAGTTCACACCATTGCATATTTTCCTCATAAGCATCGCTATAATTTGCATCGTTAGGGATTTGCAAAAATGATTTAAATAAAGGGAATGTTTTTTGGCTATACGTATCGGCAAGTTGATCTAAAGCTGAACTATTCTGAGCTCCTACAAACAATGGTATTGCAGAAAGTATAATGATAAGGCGTAGTTTTTTCATCTGTTTTTTTTAGTGCGTATTATATGTTTAATATAATGATTGTTCATTTTCTAAAAAAGAGGCTGCCCCTAAACTATCTAATTCTTTTTTAGAGACCTTAAGCACACGTACTTTTAAAGGAATACGTTTTAAGGGAGCGTCTAAAGAATCGGTAGGTACTGTTGCTATAGCATTTAGGGTTTCAAATCCTTTAAAAATCTGTCCAAAAATAGTATAGTTGTTATCGAGCCTAGGAATTCCGGCAGCATCGTGAACAATATAAATTTGACAGCCTGCAGATAGTTTTTCAGGATTGTTGTCGCGTCCAATTCCTACTGCTCCATAGATATGCTGAATATGTGGGAAAAACTCAGGTTTAATTAAATACGGTGAATCTGCAAAACCTTCGGGTGTGTCGGGGCAACCTCCTTGAATAACAAAATCTTTAATTACTCTGTTAAAACTATACGTATCCCAATAATGCTTTTTTGCGAGTTTTATAAAACTTTCTTTATGGAGTTTAGTGTCTTTGTATAACCAAAAATACATCTCCCCTAAAGGTGTTTCTATATGCCCAATGGCGTATTTTTCTTCGGGTGGTTTACACGAAAATAAAATAATGATACAGAGAAAAATTAATTTTTTCATAGGATAAATTTAAACAAATAAAGAAAGTAATAATACGGATGATAACCCAGTTATTGCCAAAATAACGGTCATTGTTGACCAACTTCTAAAAGTTTCTTTTTCGGATAATCCAAGATATTTACTAACCAGCCAAAACCCACTGTCGTTTACATGCGATAAAATAGAAGCTCCCGAAGCAATAGCAATTACAACAAGTGCCGTATGAAAATCGCCAAGCGGATTTGTTATCAAAGCAGAGGTAATACCTGCAGAAGTAACCATTGCAACCGTAGCAGAGCCTTGTAAAATGCGAACGCTTGCAGCTGCCAAAAAAGCAAAAACAAGGGGACTTAGCCCAATGCTTAGAAAATAATTTGCTAACATTTCGCCTGTTCCTGTATTAATTAGCATTTGTTTAAAAACACCACCCGCTCCAGTAAGTAAAATAATTGCTCCTGCTGGCGCCAAAGAAGCCGTTGAAATTTTAGATAATACTTTTTTAGAAACCCCGCGCTTAACTCCTAAAAAATACCATGCCACAAGGTTTGCTAAAATTAATGCTGTAAATGGATGCCCTATCATTTGAATCCACGTCCTTGTTGTATTAGATAAAGAAAGCCCATCACCAATAGGGCTTGTAAGTATAGTGTTGAAAATTATAAGTATAATAGGTATGCCAATAATAGACATAATTAAACCTATTGGTGGAAAGGTTTTATGGTTTTGTTCTTCAATAATAGTTGGGGCTTCTACAAATATTTTTGAAGCTATATATTTTCCAAAAAGAGGACCGCTAACAATGGCAGTAGGAATACCTACAATAAAGCCAACTAAAATAACCCACCCTAAATCTGCTTTCAAAATATCGGCGACTGCAACTGGTCCTGGCGTAGGAGGAATAAACGCATGGGTAATTGCCAATCCTGCTAATAAAGGGATAGCATATAAGAGTATTGATTTTTTAGTTTTTCGTTGAAGGGAATATATCAAAGGAATTAAAATAATAAAGGCGACATCAAAAAACACAGGAATGGCTATAAAAAAACCTGTAATCATTAATGCCCAAGACGCGTTGCGCTCACCAAATTTATTAAGCATATACCGCGTTAACGTTTCGACACCTCCTGAGTGTTCTAAAATTGCTCCAAACATCGCTCCCAAACCCACTACTACCGCTACAAAACCAAGAGTTGAGCCCATACCTTCTTTAACTGTATTCATTATTTCGAGGGGAGCAACTCCAGAAAATATGCCAACCAAAATACTCGATATAAGGAGTGCAATAAAAGGTTGTAATTTTAATCTTATAATTAAGATAAATAAAATACAAACTCCTATTAGAGTAGAAAAAAGCAAGGAATAATCAATCATCTTGTGTCCAATTAGTGTGGAAAAATTGGTCTTTGGGTTTATCGACTCTTTGATAGGTATGTGACCCAAAAAAGTCGCGCTGAGCCTGAATAAGGTTTGCAGGAAGCGTTTCTGTACATAAAGCCAACCAATAATTATAGCTGTTAGAAAAAGTGTCTAAAGCAACTTTATTATCTACCGCATAGTGAATTAGTGTAGCTACATTTGTTTCTAAAGTACTAAGCGTGTTTAAAACAGTAGAATGTTCGAGGAGCGCTTTTTTTTCTTTAAAATAATCACCGAGCTGCTGCATTAATTGAGATTTGATGATACACCCTTGCATCCATACGTTGCTAATTTGAGAAGGATTATAGTCCCAATTATATTCAATAGACGCGTTTTGAATTAAATTAAACCCTTGAATATGGTTAACTAATCGCGCAAAATAAAGTGCTTTTTCTAGCGTATCTATGTCTAGTGGTTCTGTGTTTTTCTTTTGAGGCTTATACTTAGAAATTGCAAGACGTTGATTTTTAATAGAAGATAAGTAGCGCGCAAAAACCGCTGAAGACATTATTGTATTAACCTCTCCTAAAGTAAGCGCTGCCTTACTTGACCACATTCCCGTTCCTTTGCTACTTGCTTCGTCTAAAATTAAGTCAACTAAATATTGGTTTTCTTCTTTTTTTCGAAGTATATCTGCTGTTATCTCTAGTAAGTAGCTTGCTTGCCTACCTTTACCCCAACGGTTAAATAGGTTCGCTATCTCTTCATACGAAAGTTGCTTTGATAACACCGCAAAGGTTTCGGCTAAAAGCTGCATTTCGGCATATTCAATGCCGTTGTGCACCATTTTTATAAAATGTCCAGCCCCTCCTGTTCCCATATATGCTTCACATGGCTCTGCATTTATGTTCTTAGCAGCGATACTCTTAAGCATAGGCGACATTTGCTCATAAGCATAAAAACTTCCTCCAAACATAAGCGATGCTCCATGCCTAGCCCCCTGTTGACCTCCAGACACGCCACATCCTGCAAAGTGAATGTTTTTTTCTTTAAGTGTTTTTGCTCTTTTATCTGTGTCAAGGTAATGTGAATTACCCCCGTCAATTATTATATCGCCTTCTTGCAAAAAAGGAAGTAACTGTTGAATTAAAATGTCGATTACCTTACCGCTTTTAACCATGAGCCATACTTTTCGTGGTCTTTTGAGTGCCAATATAAAGTCGGTAAGTTCCGTAAAACCAATTATATTTCGAAAGGAAGAATTGTTAGATAAAAAATCGGGTATTATATGTTCTTCTCCTTTTGCTATTCTGTTATAAACTGCAACATTAAATTTGTTCTCTGCTAGGTTTAGAGCTATTCCTTGCCCCATAACACCCATACCAATGACTCCAATCATTGCTTCATTCATATAATTTATTTTATGTTATCTAAAATATGGTTACATATTGTTTCTACTGGTTGATTGATTTTTATAGAAAGTGCATAAGGCGGAACTTCTAAAGTGTCAAATTGTGATTGTAAGAGTTGTGGATTAAAAAAATGATTTCCACGTTTGTTTAGTCGCCCCTTTATTTGCTCAAAAGAACCGTTGAGATAAACCCATTTAATAGAATCATTTTTTGTGGCAAGTATTTTTCTATACGATTCTTTTAGCGCAGAACAGGCTAAAATAGCGTTTCCGTCATTGGACCATGTTTCAATATGTAGTGCTAAATCGTTAAGCCAAGGAAGGCGGTCGGAGTCAGATAAACTTTTCCCTGCCTTCATTTTATCTTTATTTGATTTGGAATGAAAATCATCCGCATCATAAAAAGGCCATCCTGTTTGTAGCGAAAGAGCTTTACCTATGCTTGTTTTTCCACTTCCGCTAACTCCCATTATAATAATCATACCTTTCTTATAAAAATAACAAATAAAATAGAATGCAGCTGTTCAAAAATTTAAAACCACATTACTTTTTAAAATAATTTTGTTTTAGCAAGAGCTCATTATTTCACTGAAAAAAACCTTTTATCGGCTTTACGCTCAAGTAATTTTTTCATTAAATTTAATTAATTTCATATACAATCATACCATCTTGTTCCGATTGAACAACTAACTCTACTGCTTTATCTTTGTCAGCATTACTTAGGGAAGCAGCAGAAGAGCCATAAACAGGGAAGCCACTTACGGGAGTACCATTACTAAAAAACAGATATACTTTTTCGGTATCTAAATCGGTTGTAGTAACATAAATAACATTATTTATATAATAAATTCTTGGGGGAGTGTATTGCCCATAAGGCAGTGTAACAGGTATTCCTTTTATATTGAGAATATTTTCTGAGAGCGTTACCAACGATTTTGTTGTTGTTTCAATCCGATGCCCATTTCTCAACTCCAAGGGGGTTTTCACTACATTTCCACGAATATCAATTTGAATTAGATTTCCGTTTTTGTCTGAAGTTGTGAATGTATTTAAATAAGAACTGATTGGATTTCCCGAAAAAGAAACATTTTCTTTTAAAGTAACACGTTGTTTGCCAAGGCGGTTGAGAATGTTGAGTGTTCCATTTTGCTCTTGCACAATAATATAATCTTTTTGTCCAATTCTAATATGGCTAGGCGGGTTTATTAGAGGAGACCGTGTTTTTTTGAATGTAAAACCATTTACTTTTTTCCCTCTACTGTCATACATTTGAAGGCTTGTGCCTTGTGCTATTAAAAAACGATAGTTTCTTCTTTGGTCATAGTCAAAAACAGAAAGAGGTTGAATGGGTTCTGTCGAAGAGAGTTTAATGGAAAAAGGTCTAACAACATCTCCGTTTCGATCTAAAATTAGAAATTCATTTTCGGTTCGAAATGCCATTTGGAGTTTTTTGTTTTTATATAAATCAACTTGTTTAATCTCTCCTTGAACTTTGCCAGACAACTTCTTTTTCCAATGAAGAATTCCTTTATCAGAAAATAAATATAGGGTGTTGTTAATGTCTTGTACTACTATATCCATTCCTTTAGTTCTATGGTTTTTAACCCATTGAGGATTAGAACTCAAAGGAGCTTCTAGTTGGAATAAAAATTGATTTGAAACAGTATTCTGTTTTAACTTTAATTGATTGTTATGAACCCTAAAATGTAAATGCACAAAATTATTTTCAATTGTGCCTTGAAAACCTATAAATGGATATTTGATGGTGTTAATTTTTGACCAAGGATTTTTTTCGTCTTTTAAAAATTGCATTAGCTCTTTTGTTTGGGCAACCCAGAAGAAAGAATTTTGCGTGGTTAAATTTTCTTTAAAAGACGTATAAACTAATCTTTCCTTTAAAGTATTTCCATCTTTATAGCTATTAATAATTGTTTTAAGAACTTCTTCGGTATGAGTTAGTATAATAAAACCGTCAATAATAGCAATCCATTTTGGGTTAACTTCAGTTGCAATCGCTTTTGAAAATTCAAGAATATCATCACTTAGTTTTATATTATAATAAGAAACGTCTCTATAGCTTTTTACGTTATCGAGTACTGGAGCAAGATATTCTTGAGCTTGGGTTTCGTTGTGCGCATGAAAAAGGAGTGCGGTTTCGGTAGTTAGTTTAACCCAACCTATTTCGTCTATTGTACTAAGAAGTTTAAGATTAATTTGTGCAAGCGGAATATTTTTTAGGCGAACCCATTTTTTAAAAGCATCTTCAGTTTTAAGAGCATCATTCAAAGGCAATGAAAGAAAAGCGATACTATTATCTGGGGCGAGTTCATCTAAAACTATTTTTTTGGGTTCGTTTTCTTTTAAAATTCCCATAGGATCGCTCAGAGAATCTTGAATACGAATTAGCCCATCAAGGTTAAATCCATTGTCTTCAAAATTAAGATCATATACATTCCAATCGTATCCTGTTTTTGGAAATAAGAAGGTGTCTTCAAAAACAGTTTTTATCAACTCTTCTTTATGGGGTTGTACCAAAACATTTAAAGGCGAATCTGAGTCAAGTGTATTATAGAGCGTTACGAATAATTGAGACATCGTTGAACCTCTATTTTGTTGAAAACTACGAATACAATTTTCAACTAATAATTGTGACGTAGAGCGAATAGTAAAGCCCTCGATATTAGTTGAGTATAACGATTTTTCCTCATGCGTTTCGATAAATAGATGAATACCACTATACATTATTTTAGGGAACTCCATTATTGTAGAATCTAAGGGTGCTTTATATATATGGGTAAGCTCCATAGGATTTTTCCCAACCAAGCTAATAGTAAGGAGACTAGTTGTGTTTGGAGTTCCTGAAATTAGCCTTTCTATATCTTCAGTTAAAGAGGTATTAAAAGATTTAAATTCTTTAAACACTTCGTTATTAATAAGTGCATTGTTAACCGTGTTTATATCATTAATTTGAAATACCCAGCTACTGTTTTGAGGTATCCAGTCAATAAGGTTATTTTGATTAGAAGCATTTTTTTCACAGCCGATATTCAATAAGAAAACCAACAGTAAAGCAAAAAACAGCTTACGAAAATTGAAAAAAAGTAATGTCATATTGTATGTGCAAATTACTTTAAATTAAAACTCAAAAACAACAAAATCAAAAATCAATTTGAAATTGTTCGGAGAGTAATCTAAAAGATTTTCTATGATGCAAGGTAGCACCATATTCTTTAATAGCTTGCCTATGTTTTTTTGTGGGGTATCCTTTATTGCTTTCCCAATTATATTGAGGGTATTTTCGGCTTAGTTTTTGCATAAATTCATCGCGATATGTTTTTGCTAAGATTGACGCGGCGGCTATATTTTGGTATTTTCCATCTCCTTTAATTATACACTTATGCGGAATGTTTTTATAAGCATGAAAACGGTTTCCGTCAACTAGAATATGTGTAGGTGTTACCGATAGTTTTTTAATAGCCTTGTGCATAGCTCGGATAGAAGCATTGAGTATGTTGATTTTGTCAATTTCTTTGGGAGTACAATGAGCTACTGCAAAAGCAATTGCTTTAGCTTCGATAATTGGTCTTAAAAAACAGCGTTGTTTTTCGCTTAACTTTTTAGAGTCATTTAAAAGCGGTTCGTCAAAATCAGGAGGTAGTATAACTGCCGCCGCTGTGACAGGCCCAGCAAGACAACCACGACCAGCTTCATCAGTGCCGGTTTCTAATCCTTTAATTAGCTGTAATTGTAACACATACTATATTTTAGTATTCTCAGCTCAAATTACTTACATTTATTTAACTTCGCAATCAAAATTACACTCTAAAATTAATGATTCATAAATCGTTACTACTTGTTTTTTTATTGAGTGCTACTTTAGCTTTTAGCCAAGGGTTTTCTCCTACTAGCTATCAGCAAAGGTATAATAGCCAAGGGTCAAGTAGCGATTATGCCTCTAACAATGATATAACCAAAAGCTTTAATTCGAACGATACTATTCCTGTGGATTGGTATAAAATATATACTATTGATAGAGACTCTACTTATGTAGATACTACTTTAACAATTCAAAAAGAATATAAAATGAACTTTCTAAGGAGAGATTATTTTGAACTACTACCCTTTTCAAATTCAGGACATGCGTTTAATCGTTTAGGGCATAATTTTTCAGAATTACCGCTACTCGCTGGGATAGGAGCAAAGTCTAAGTATTTGGCTTATAAGGAGGCAGAAGACATATTATACTATAAGGTACCTACCCCGTTGACAGAACTTCTTTTTAGAACTACTTTTGAACAAGGGCGTATGGTCGAGTCTGTTCTTACGCTTAACCTAAGCCCTAATTTTAATTTTGCACTATCTTACAAAGGGTTTCGTTCTTTAGGTAAATATGTTAATCTAAGGTCGGGAAATACGCGTTTCGTTTTTTCCTTTAATTATAAGACATCAAATAATCGCTATGCTTTTTGGGGACATTATTCCCATCAATTTTTTGAAAACCAAGAAAATGGAGGAATAGACGATGCAAGTAAGCTTCTTTTTGAATCGGGAAATGAAGATTATGAAGACCGCTCGGTTTTTAATGTACGCTTTAGAAATGCTGAAAACACAATTGGTGGGAAGCGTTATTTTTTCGATCATCATTTTAATTTAGTCTCACCTAAAGATTCTGTAAACACAAAATTTTTGATAGGGCATCGTTTTTTAGATGAAATACGGCATTATGGATATACAGATGCGACGGCATCAGCTCATTTTGGTAATTTAGTTAGTGGGCAAACCGCAATTGCAGACTTGGCAGAATTAGAACGAATAGAAAATTATGTGTATACAGAATTTAGCACTCTTTTTACAGGGAGGCTTCGGGCAGGAGTCTCTTCTATACAAACACGTTATTTTTTACATTTAGAAGAAGAGGAAGAAATCTTAGATGGGGCAAACCCTAATGGACTTAAAACCAATCAATTTTTATTTAAAGGCAATTGGAAATTTCATTGGAAAGGGTTTTTTATAAAAGCTAGCCTTCAAAAAGCAATAGGAGGAAATTTATTGAGCGATGATATAGCTGTGAAAGCGCAATATGAGTTTTCAAATAAAACTAGGTTTACTACAAAAATAAGTTTTCGTGACCAGCCTCCAGATTTTAACTACCAATTATTTAAAAGCGACTATGCAGAATATAATTGGTATAACTCAAGTTTTAAAAATCAACAAACAAAGCATTTTTCCTTCGGGTTTGAACATCCGAAGCTAGGAGGACTATATGCACACTGGGAGCAAATTACAAATTATACATACTACGACACCACAAACTTTGCCCCTGCTGCCGGAAACTCTAATACTGACACGACAGTACCTCCGCTAGATATTTATTTGGCAGCCCCTAAGCAAGAGGAGAAACCTTTAAATTATTTTAAAATTCGATATACAGGGCATTATGATTTAGGTTATTTTGGAATAACAAATACGGCTCAGTATCAAAAAGTAACAGGCACTTCAATAGAAAACTCAGAGGGTATAATGTCTCAGGCACTTAATGTTCCTGAATGGAATTTGAGAACGACCTTTAGTTTTAGTCGAAATATATTTAAGAAAGCAATGTATTTGCAAACAGGAATTACGGCACACTACTTTTCTAAATATTATGCAGACCGTTATAATCCATTGTTAGCAGACTTTACTAGACAAGGCGATATTCTTGTTGGCGACTTCCCTAGAATTGATGTGTTTCTCAATGGGAAAGTTCAACGCACTCGAATTTACTTCAAAGCAGAGCATTTGAATTCTTTTATAACAGGCTATAATTACTATAGTTCACCGAGTTACCCCTACCGTGATTTTGTAATTCGATTTGGCTTGGTATGGAATTTTTTCAAGTAGTCTAGGGGGTGTTTATGTGTGTGGTATTGGGGTTATAAAAAAAGATATTATTTTATTTGAGAAGAATAGGTGATAAATAAAAAAAGGGTATTATATTTGCATCCGCTAAAAGGGAGATGATTATATTTTTTTCGAGTAGGCAAACGTTCATTGACAGAATATAAAAATGACAGCGTGTATCAATTTGATACAAAGAATAGAACAAAAACCATTTTGCGGCCTTAAGGATATTTATAACATCGTATAGATATATAAACGAACAACAACGAAGAGTTTGATCCTGGCTCAGGATGAACGCTAGCGGCAGGCTTAACACATGCAAGTCGAGGGGTAACAGGAAGTGCTTGCACTTTGCTGACGACCGGCGCACGGGTGCGTAACGCGTATGCAACCTACCTTCTACAGGGGTATAGTCAATAGAAATGTTGAATAATCCCCCATACGATTTTCAATTAGCATTAATTGGAGAAGAAAACTACGGTGGTAGAAGATGGGCATGCGTCCTATTAGTTAGTTGGAGAGGTAACGGCTCCCCAAGACGTCGATAGGTAGGGGCCCTGAGAGGGGGATCCCCCACACTGGTACTGAGACACGGACCAGACTCCTACGGGAGGCAGCAGTGAGGAATATTGGACAATGGAGGGAACTCTGATCCAGCCATGCCGCGTGCAGGAAGACTGCCCTATGGGTTGTAAACTGCTTTTATACAGGAAGAAACGACTCTACGTGTAGAGTTTTGACGGTACTGTAAGAATAAGGATCGGCTAACTCCGTGCCAGCAGCCGCGGTAATACGGAGGATCCAAGCGTTATTCGGAATTATTGGGTTTAAAGGGTCCGTAGGTGGTTTATTAAGTCAGAGGTGAAATCCTATCGCTCAACGATAGAACCGCCTTTGATACTGATAAACTTGAGTTATTGTGAAGTAGTTAGAATGTGTAGTGTAGCGGTGAAATGCATAGATATTACACAGAATACCGATTGCGAAGGCAGATTACTAACAATATACTGACACTGAGGGACGAAAGCGTGGGTAGCGAACAGGATTAGATACCCTGGTAGTCCACGCCGTAAACGATGGTCACTAGCTGTTTGACTAACATTGGTTAGTTGAGTGGTTAAGCGAAAGTGATAAGTGACCCACCTGGGGAGTACGCTCGCAAGAGTGAAACTCAAAGGAATTGACGGGGGCCCGCACAAGCGGTGGAGCATGTGGTTTAATTCGATGATACGCGAGGAACCTTACCAGGGCTTAAATGTAAGTTGCATTAGACAGAGATGTTTATTTCTTCGGACTACTTACAAGGTGCTGCATGGTTGTCGTCAGCTCGTGCCGTGAGGTGTCAGGTTAAGTCCTATAACGAGCGCAACCCCTATTGTTAGTTGCCATCGGTTCAAGCCGGGAACTCTAGCAAGACTGCCGGTGCAAACCGTGAGGAAGGAGGGGATGACGTCAAATCATCACGGCCCTTACGTCCTGGGCTACACACGTGCTACAATGGTCGGTACAGAGAGCAGCCACTACGCGAGTAGGCGCGAATCTTCAAAGCCGATCTCAGTTCGGATCGCAGTCTGCAACTCGACTGCGTGAAGCTGGAATCGCTAGTAATCGGATATCAGCCATGATCCGGTGAATACGTTCCCGGGCCTTGTACACACCGCCCGTCAAGCCATGGAAGCTGGGAGTACCTGAAGTCGGTGACCGCAAGGAGCTGCCTAGGG